>NZ_CABVPW010000009.1:0-232858 GCF_902499025.1 Burkholderia lata
ACGACGATCGGCACGGGCGCGCTCGCGCCGCCCGCACCAGCCGGCGCGGCATTCGCCTTCGCGGCGCTGGCGGCCGCGCCGCCCGAATCGTCGCCACCGCAACCGGCAACCAGCGCGCTCAGCACGCAGGCGGCGAGCGCGACGCGCACGCGGCGCAGGTTGGTCATGTTCATGTCCGCACTCCGTCAGTGAAGGATCGTCGACAGCGGCTTGCCCGAGCCCGCGACCGACTGCAGTTCGGTTTCGGTCACGACGCGGTTCCACATCGCGACGTCGGAGAAGCTTTCCACGTTCGGCTTGACCGTCGTGCACGCGTTGACCGTGTAGCCGCCGCTGTAGTGGCTCGCCGGGTAGCCGCACGCGAGCATGTGGTACTGGCCCGTGCCGTCCTCGTTCACGCCGAACGTCTTCGTGCCGAGGCCCGGCAGCGCGGCCACCGACACCGTGAGCGGCGTGCTCTGCTTCTGCTCGCCGAGCACCGGGTCGAACGTGTAGGCCGTCATCGTCTTGCCGACCGTGTCGATCACGAACGCCGCGTACACCCACTGGTTCGCGGTCACGCTCATCGTCTTCAGGTCGTTGCGGTTGGTGCCGTCGCCCGCGTTGTACTGGAGGTTGCAGGTGCCCGACGGCGCGCCCGACGCCTGCGGGAACAGCCCGATCGCGATGCCCGCGTTCTTGCCGCTCTGCCAGTTCTTGTTCGCGAACACCGGCGTGCCGAAACCGACCACGTCGGTACACGGCGTCTTCAGCCACATGCCGATCGTGAACTGCGCCTGCGTCGCGATATCCGCGTTCTGCACGAGCTTGTAGCCGTCGTAGCCGTTCGTGTCGACGGTCTGCGTCGTCACCTGCAGCGCCTGCCCGCCGAACGGATCGGCGGTCAGCGAGCCGCCGTTCGCGGCGGCCGAGAACGGGCCCATCGTGCTCGCGTTCAGCGCATCGACGGCCGGCAGCGCGCCGAACGGGTAGTACGACGCGAGGCCGTTCTTCAGCGTCGTCGCGAGCGGCGGCGGCGGGGGCGGCGGAGGCACGTACGCGATCCGCGCGATATTGCCGAGCGGCGCGCCGCCCGCCGTCACCACGTAGTCGAAGCTGTAGGTACCGGCCGCGGTCAGGCCGAGATTGCTGTCGGTATAGGTCGTCGTGCCGGCCGGCAGCGTCGCGATCTGCTGGCCCGCACGGTACACCGTGATCGCGCCGCTCGCGGGCGCCGCCCACGTCAGCACGACGCTGTGGCCATCGGTACTCGCCGCGCCGGCGAGCTGCGACACCGGTTGCGTGCCGATCAGTTCGCCGCCGTCCATTTCATACGCGGACGGCGCGGGCAGCGCGCCGAGCTGCGCGAGCACGGTCGGCGCGATATCGGCGATGCTGGCGCGCGTGTGCAGGTCGGCCAGCGATGCCGGCTGCGCGGCGCTGCCCAGCCGCCCGTTGTCGGCCTGGTTCATCGCGATGAAGGTCGTCGATTCGGACAGCAGCGGCAGGCCGTCGCTGCCGCCGGCCGCGTTCAGGCCGTGCCCGCCGGTCACGACAACCAGCCAGTTCTCCTTGTTGCGCTTCGCGGTTTCGGCGACGAGCGCGCCGACGGCCGCGTCGAGTTGCTGCAGCGTGTTCGCGTACGCCGACGCGCCGAGGCCGTAGTTCAGCGCCGCATCCTGCGCCGAGTGGTACTGCGCGACGACGAGCGAGTAGCCCTGCTGGATCATCGTGGCGCCTTGCTGCGTGACGCAGCTGTCGACTGCCGCGCAGTTCGCGAGCGTGTCGAGGCTGCCCGCGTTGCGCCCGGCGGTCAGCAGCGACGCGAGCGCCGGCGACCCGACGGCCGCGCCGAGCAGACCCGCGTTCGCGGTCTTCAGCGTGTCGAAGGTGGTGGGCGCCTGCAGCGCCTGGTTCGGTGCGTCGGACAGCACCTGGTGACGGTTGCCCCACGCGCCGGTGAGCAGCGTGGCCCAGCTCGGCGTGTCGAGATTCGGCTGCTGCGACAGCAGGCCGTTGACGCCGCCGCTGTACGCGGGCGCGACGTGCAGCTTCGCGAGGTTCGGCAGCGTGCCGCCCGCGATGCCGGCCTGCAGTGCCGCATAGGTGACGCCGTCGAGTTCGATCACGAGCGCGCGGTTCGTGACCTGCTGGCCCGGCGGGTTACCGCCGTTGCCCTTGCCGTTATCGGTGCCGCCGGACCCGCCGGCCGCGTTCGCCGCTGCGCCGGCCGCACCCGAGCCATCCATGTTGCCGCCGCACGCGCCGAGCGCGCCGACCAAGGTCAGCCCGCACAGCAGCCGCGCGAGAGTGGTCTTCCGCATGTTTCCCCCTGACTGGACTATCCGGACACGCCCGGAGATCTGCCCGGATTCTGCTCAGGGGATGCGATGCAGGTATTTCGTTTTGCAGAAGCGCGCCGATACAGGTATCAGCTTTTTTGGGGCGGGCCGGCCGTGTCGAATGACCGGCCCGCCGGAAACGTTACCGCCCGCCGTCGAGCGCCCCGAGGATCCCGTACGCGGCCTTCACGCGGTCTTCGTTCGGATAGCTGCGGTTCGCGAGCATCACGATCGCGATCCGCTTCGACGGGACGAACGCGACATAGGTACTGAAGCCGTTGGTCGAGCCCGTCTTGTTGATCCACGTATCGGCGCTCGGCGCGAGCGGCGGCTTGATCGCGGTGGCCGGCAAACCGTCGCGCAGCATCTTCATCGAGTTGCCGTCGAGCAGCGTCGGCAGCGCGACCGGATACGGATACTGTTCCCAGATCAGGTCCTGCGTCAGCGGCCCCGAGCGGAAATAGCCGGTGTGCGTGCGTTCGAGCGCACGCTGCAGCCGCGGCGCGGTTTCGATCAGCCCCATGTTCGCCTGCACGAAGCGCAGCAGGTCGGCCGCGGTGGTCCGCACGCCGTACGCCGGCTGCCACAGCATGCCGCCCGTCATCCGGATCGGCTTGCCGTCCTGCGTATAGCCCTGTGCGTAGTCGGCCGCGCGTGCTTCCGGCACGTTGATGTACGTGTGCGTCATGCCGAGCGCGGGAAAGAGCCGCTGCTCCATCAGCACCGCGAAATCCTTGTGCATCGCCTTCGCGGTGAGCCACCCGAGCATGCCGACCGACACGTTCGAATACGTCCGGTACGTACCCGGTGCATGCGCGGGCCGCCACGCGTCGAGATAGCGGATCAGGCCCGCGTCGTCGCGGATGCTGTCCGGCACCTGCACCGGCATGCCGCCGGACGTGTGCGTGCCGAGATCGCGCAGCGTCACGACACCGAACGGCTTGCCCTGCAGCGCGGGCAGGTACTTGCCCGCCGGGTCGGCCAGCGACAGTTCGCCGCCCTCCTGCGCGTCGGCCGCGAGCGTCGCGGTCAGCGTCTTGCTGACGGAGCCGATTTCGAACAGCGTATCGCCGGTGACGGGCTTGCCGGTTTGCGTCGACATCACGCCGTAGTCGAACACGTAGGGCTTGCCGTCGGCAACGATGCCGATCGCCATGCCGGGAATCGCGTGCTGCTTCATCAGCGGCGCAATGTAGCGGGTCACGGTGTCGCGGAGGTCGTCCTGCGTGGCGGCGGCCGCGCGGCCGGCCGTGGCGGTGACGCACGCGGCGACGAACAGGGTCGCGGCGAAGCGTGTCGCGTTGAATCGCATGGTTGCGGTTCCTTTGATTTCTGATGGTTGCGTGGACAACGGTTCCGGCCACGCCGCGCAAAGATCGCGGCGGCCGGCCTGTTGAAGCAGGACTATCCCCTGCCGGCCCGCCGCCAACAATCGACGATATGTTGCGCGAGCCGAAAGAAAAACTTATGAGATACGCGAAGCACTGCTTTGCCTCGACGCCACTCCCGCGCCGCTCGTCGTTTAGACGGAAAAACCTGTCGGTCTTAACAGCATGCAATCCGGCAGCCGAATCGCACCGCACCGAAAATCGGTGAAAAAGAGATAAGTCTTGTCAGATACCCATACGCGGGCACATCGCGCGATTGATTCACCCGCGCGGATCGCAGTAGACTCGCGGAAGCAAAAAATAAGACCCATCCTGAGAGAAACAATGAATCGCCATTCGCTGATCGCCCGCTCCCGCGTCATGGGCTGCTGCCCGGTCGCGTGATTTTCACGCATCGACCGCTCCGCAGCGGGAACACGCCACGCCGCCGCGCCCCGCTTGCGCGCCCGTTCGCCGCTTCCCCCGCCAGCCGAAAGAACCGCCAGGGTCCCGCGCGCACCACCCGCGCACGCCCTGCCTGACCGGAGAGTAACCCCGTGACCGAAACCGTGGCCGCGTCCGCCTATCGGCCGCGCGATGTCGTCAATGCGCCCGACATCAAGGCGGCCATCGCACGCCGCAGCACCGAGCGCGGCGATCCGGCCGACATCCGCGCGTGGCTCGGCAACCATTTCTTCCGCTGGGTCGTCGGCGCGTTCGAGCAGGCGCAGCCGCTCGATTCGCTCGCCGACTATCGCGCCCTCGCCGGCGCCGACCGGCCGGCGCCCGACTGGCTCGTGCGCCGGTTCCGGCCGCAACCGGCATCCGGCCCGGCGGCCGATCCGGCGCCGCTGCCGGCCGTCGAGCCGAAGCCGCTCTATTTCATCGATCCCGAGCACATGCTGCTGACCGAACGCGAGCGCGTGCTGGTCGAATTCCTGCGCTCGCGCGCCGGCACGCGGCTCGCGCAGAAACTGCAGCGCATCACGTGCACGATGGCGCTCGACATGTGGGAGCGCGAGCACCAGCGGATGCAGGCGCGCCGCGACAAGGGCTGGGTGCCGAGCAGCGGCCTCGCGCTGCGCGAGGTGCTGCGCACGTCGAACGGGATCGTGTTCGAATTCGCGGGTGACCACGCAGCGCTGCGCGAGGAACTCGCGTACGAGTCGTACTACATGCAGCATTGCCTCGGCCAGTTCGCCGATCGCCGCCGGCTGCGCGGCGGCTACGGCGAACAGTACGCGCAAGCCGCGCAGGAAGGACGACTGCGCCTGTTCACGCTGCGCGGCGCAGGCAACCAGCCGCACGTGACGATCAGCCTGCAGGTGACCGGCAACGGCCTGCGCATCGACCAGATCAAGGGCAAGCAGAACCGCCATCCGGTGCGCCGCTACGCGGACGACGTCCGCCAGTTCCTGCGCGCGCTCGCGCCGCGCGGCGAACGGCATCCCGATTGCGAGGGCATGGGGCTCGTGTTCGAGCCGGAGACGACCGGCGCGGCCGTCGGCGAATGGACGTTCGTCACCGACGTGCGTTCGCCCGACCATCTGCTGAGCGTGATGAGCGAGAACTTTCACCTGATCGAGCATTTCCCGCAACCGCCCGCCGTGCTGCAATGGCTGCTGCTGCGCAACGCGCCCTATGCGCTCGGCCAGCTCAGGCAGATCGACCCGGCCGTCGCGGCGGCCGCGCGGCATGGGTTGCCGGCCGATGCGCTGCCGGCCGCGCGCGACCCGGACGCGCCGCCGGCCGATACGGCGGCCTTCGCGATCGAAGGCATTCCGATCGATCCCGCGCTATGTGCCGCGCTCGTGTTTCCCGCGCCGGTGGACGGGAGCCCGTCATGCTGAAACTGCTGATCGGCCTCGCCGTGCTGTGGCTCGTGCGGTTCCTGTGGCGCTCGTTCCGTATCGCCCGGCGGATGGTGCACGAAGTCGACGCCGACCAGGCCGCGGGCGCCGACGCCGCGGTCACGGTCCGGCAGACCGCGGCCGTCAAGCTCGCCCATACGCTGGCCGACCAGGCGCCGCCGAACCGCCGCCGCTGGTCGCTCGCACTCGCCGACATCCTGCTGATCCGCAACGGGCTGCGCTGCGATTGCGACGACCTCGTGTACACGCTGCCCGACGCGCAGCGCGACAAGCTCGCCGCCCAGTTGCGGCGCGAACTCGACCTGCCGGCCGACCTGCCCGAGTGGCAGATCGTGCAGCGCGTGCCGGCCATCCTCGCCAGCTGGATACGCGGCGTCGGCCGCTCGCACGAAGGCTTCTACGAACAGCTCGCCGCTGAAGGGCGCGTGCGCGACGCGCTGGCGTTCGATTGCGCGCGCACCGCGTTCCTCGTGCGCTGCATCGCGCTGCTCGGCTGGGCATCCGAACAGCATGCGTGGGTCGTGCTGCTGCTCAATGCGCAGCGCGCGCAGGACAGCTTCGACAGCTGGGAAGACTTCGGGCTCGCGTATGCGCGGGCGCGCCAGCACTGGCTGCGCGGCAGCGGCCAGGACGGCCCCGCGTCGTCGCGCGCCACGCAGGAAGTGCGCGAGCACCTGCGCAATCCGTCCGGAAACTGGCTTTCGCTGCCGTGGAAGCGCTACCGCATCTTCGATCCCCAACCCGTTTCGTCATGACCGCCGACACCGACATGTCCTCCGTTCCCGCCGACCTGATTCCGCCCGCGAAATCCCGCTGGTTCATCTGCGACGTCGACGCGCTGCTGCGCGCAGGCGAATTTGCCGCGCTCGACGCGCAGCTCGACGCCGCGCTCGCGGCCAGCCTAACCGATCGCACCGCCGAAGCACTGTACGTCGACGCACTGCCGGCCGACGTGCAGCCCTGCCTCGACGCCGGCGCCGAAGGCCTCGCGCGCCTGCGCGCTTGGCAGGCCGCGAATCCGCGATCCGCACACGCCTGGCTGTGCGAAGCGCATTACTGGCACCACTGGGCGTACGAGTATCGCGGCAGCGGCTGGGCCGAGACGGTGACCGAAGCCGGCTGGATCTGCGCTCATGCGTGCGCGACGCTGACGATCGTCGCCGCGCTGCGCGCGCTGGTGCTCGCGCCGACGATGTGGAGCGCGCCGAAGGTGATCTTCACGAGCGTGTCGTCGTTCGGCGAGCCCGAGTGGCTCACGCAGCTCGTGCGCGAGCGCCGCTGGCCCGTCACCGAACTGCACCTGAACGCCGGCGCGGAAGACGAAGCCACGCGCGCCGAACTGCAGCGCATGCTCGCGCGCTCCGGATTGAATCCCGACGTGCCGGTCGCCTGCCCGGCGGAATTTCCCGACGCGCTGCCCGGCCCCGTCCAGGGCAAGAAGCTGCGCAAGGAAAAGTGGTACTGGATGGAGGCAACGCTGCACATCCATCCGACCCAGTACTTCTCGATGCGCACGTTCATCTGGTACATGCAGCCGCGCTGGGGCGGCTCGCACGACCACGTCCACGCATTCGTCGATTCCGACGCGTGCGCGCACCTCGATGCGGTCGAGAAGGACCGGCTGCGCCACGAGATCTGGCGCGACGAATACTACGGCAACACGCTGGATGCGGATGACGACGAAGACGATGCACGCCGCGCGATGGCCGCGACGCTCGCGCGCGCGAAAGCCGCGCTGCATCCGTATCACCGCTGGGAGACGCTGCACTGGCTCGCGCACAGCCATTTCATGCGCAGCGAATACGAGCAGGCCTATGCTCGGCTGCAGGAAGCCGAACGCAACGAGCCGATCAGCGACAACCATGCGTTGGCGATGGGCCTGCGCCTGATGCTCGACCTCGACCCGCAAGGCACCTGGCTGACCGGTGCGATCGAGCGTGCATCCGATGCGCGCGCGTGCACGTCGGCCCTGATTCTGCGCGGTTACGCCCACCGCACCGGCACGTTCGGTTTCGCAAAGGACGATGCGCGCGGCGCGGCGTGGCTCGAGGCCGCACGCGTGAACGAGCCCGGCTCGCTCGCATGGAACCAGCTCGCGTCCGCGATGCGCGACGAAGGCCGCCGCCCGGCCGATGCCGTCGCGCTGTGCGAGCTCGGCTACGCGGCCGGCGGCGATTCGTGCGACTACCTGCTCGGCTGCTTCTATGACGAGGGCATGCACGTCACCCGGGATCTGTACCGCGCCGCCCATTACTACCGCGAGTCGATGACCGACGACGGCAACATGGCTGCGTACAAGCTCGGGTATGCCTACTTCCACATCGCGGGGGCCAGCAAGGACGAAGCCGAACGGATGCGCATGCAGGTCGAGGCGGTCGAGGCCGCGCGCAAGGCGCACGAGATGGGCCATTCCCAGGGGCTCGAAACGATGCTGATGTTCATCGCCGACGTCGACGATCTCCCGTCGCGCCATCGGTACGTCGACGAACTGCGCCGTCATGCGGAAGCCGGCCACCCGTCGGCGATGGCTGCGCTGTCGTCGATCCTGGCCGACAGCCGCGACAAGTCGCTCTACAACTATCGCGAAAGCGTGCGCTGGATCATGGGCGCCCAGGCGATCGCGCCGGACGACGCATACGTGCGCAACATCACGCGCCTGCGCCACGAGGACGGCATGCTCGGCAAGCTGCTGTACAAGCTGCACCGCAAGCAGATCAAGGCCCACGAGGTTCCGGGCGCCGACAATGCGATGGTCTGAGCCCCGCACGGCGAACGCGCGTGCCCGTGGCCGTGCCGCGCGGGCCGCTCGCCTGTCAGTCCGAATGCCGGCCCGTGGTCGTGCCGTGTATCAGCGCGGCAGCCGGTCGAGAAACGCCAGCATCGCCGCGTTGAACCGCTCGGGCCGCTGCAGCGGCGCGAAATGGCTCACGCCGGGCAAGGTCGTCAGCGTCGCGCCCGGAATGGTGCGCGCCAGGTACGCCGCATGCTCGGGCCGGATGAATTCGTCGTGCTCGCCCAGCACGATCGTGACCGGCACGGCGATCGCCGCGAGATCCTGTGCGCGGTAATCCGGTTGCGTGCGCATCATGTCGCTGACCGCCGCGACAAACGCATCGAACTGGCCCGGCGTCGCGGACAGTGCCGCGTAGTCCTTGCGGTGCCGCGCGAAGCAGCGGTCGAGCAGCGGGCTCGGCTCGATCTCCTTCGTGCCGCTCGGGTCCATGTTGCACGCGAAGAAAAACACGCCGGCCGCCCGTTCCGGCGCGCGATCGGCCAGCACGAGCGCGATGCACGCGCCGTCGCTCCAGCCGACGAAGCGCGCACGGTCGACGCGCAGCGCGTCGAGGACCGCGAGCACGTCCGACGCCATGCGTTCGTAGGAATAGGGCTGATCGTCGCGCGTGCTGCGGCCGTGGCCGCGGCTGTCGATCACGATCGCGCGGTAGCCGGCCGCGAGCAGCGCCGGCACCTGGTTGCCCCAGTTGCCGCTGTGGCCGAGGCCGCCGTGCAGCAGCACGACCGGCGGGCCCTGGCCGAACGACGCGTGCCAGATGCGCGCGCCATCGTGTTCCAGCCACCCTTGCTCGTCGGCCGCCGGCAGCGGCGTGCCGCCTTGCGACTCGAAGCGGGCAAGGTCGTCGTCGTCGAGTTCCGCATTCATCGTTGAGCCGTCCTGTCGAGGGAGACGCGCTTGCGATTGTAATGCGGGCGGCCGATCCGGCCGCGACCGGTCAGGCCTGCGTCGACACCAGCCCGCCCGCCTGCGAGCCACCCGATTTCTCGATCGCCGCCGCGAGTTGCGAAATCGCGGTCGAAAGCGCCCCCGAGATCGCGCTGGCTTCCGCGCTCAGCGACTGCTGTTCGATCGCCGCCGCCGGGTCGTCCTTCGCGCGCTGGCCCGCACTGGCCATCTGCTGCTGCAGTGCCGCGAGTTGCTTCTGCAGCCGGTCGATCAGCGCCTTCAGTTGGCTGACCGCCGGGCTGTCCGACGACGCACCCGACGCGCCGAGCGTTTCGCCGGTGGCGCCGGTCGAATCCTTCGTGCCCTTGGTGCCGGTCGCGTCAGTCGTGCCGGTAGCGCCGGCGGTGCCGGTGGTGCCGGTGGTGCTCGTGGCATTCGTGGCGTCGCCGGTGGACGACGTCGCGGCGGGCTTGGTTGCGCTCGCGCTGCTGCCGGCCAGCGGGGATAGCGTCGTCGTGGAAAAGTCGATCTGCATGATGTCGGTCCGTGTATTGGGAGGCGTCATGACGGAGTAGGAAACGCCTTCCAGATTGTTTACGGCATTCGTCACACGAAACTTGAGTATCGGGGACGGACTGATTTAACCGAAGATCGCCGGGTTTTAGCAGCGAAAGGGCCAGATTGGCGGCACCGCGGCGCTGGTAAAATCGCGGCTTCGCCAGCGGGATTCGCGCGCCACCGCCCTCGGGCATGCGTGCGCAACGCCGCCGGTCTCGACTCCCGCCCTTCCGGGCGCGGCATGCAACGGGTGCCGGCGCCGCGGTTGCCGCTGCGCGGGTCGCCATTTCCGTCCGCATGGCGTGCCCCGCTCGCCGATTCGGGCGGCGCGCGCCATGCGGCGCGCACTCACTTCATCACGCATTCGAGGAACACACGATGGCCCGCATCGGCGCCTTCTGCATGACGACGTGGCTTGCCGCCGCGATTCTCTACTTCGGCCAGCACTCGGTCGCGATGATCGTATTGAGCGGTGTCGTCGTATTCGGCGGGTTCGACCTGCTGCGCCCGTAGGCGCGCGTGGCGACACCGCCGCGCACGGTCGCGACGGCCGATGCGACTGTGATAGCCTCTCCCGCACCATCCGTCACACGCACGCCTCGCCGGCGAACAGGAGAACGGGATTTGAATCACGACCTGAATCGCCACCCGGCGGCCATTGCCTGCAAAGTGTGTGCGGCCCACGCACCCATCTGCGGCCTGGTCGATTTCTCGCGCGGCGGCGCCGACTGCATGGCCGGGAAAAAAGTCGACCCGTATGCGGGGGTTCCGGTCTATTACCACGCTTGCGAGCAATGCGGCTTCACGTGGGCACCGATGTTCGACAGCTGGACCCACGACGATTTCGCGCGGCATGTCTATAACGACGACTATGCGCGCCACGACCCCGAGTATCTCGAGATCCGTCCGCAACAACAGGCCGACCTGATCTGCAGCAGCTTTCCGGACATGCGGGAAGACCGGGTGCTCGATTTCGGTTCGGGGCTGGGCTTGCTGGAACGGAAACTGTTGTCGCGCGGCTTCACGGACGTGACGTCGTACGATCCGTTCTCGCACCCTGTTCCACCGGAAGGCCAGTTCGATACGATCCTGTCGTTCGAAGTGTTCGAGCATCATCCGGCGCCGTTCGACCTCTTCGACCAGATCATGCGTTATCGGAAGCCCGACGGCGCGCTGCTGTTCCAGACGTCGCTGATCACCCAGGAGATCCTCGACCACGGCATCGATCAGTGGTGGTACTGCATGCCGCGCAACGGGCACATCTCGTTTTACACGCCCCGCTCCCTGACGCTGCTTGCCGAACGCCATGGGCTCGAATACGGCACGTTCAATCCGTCGCTGCACGTTGTCTTCGATCGCGCGGCGACACCGCGCTGGCTCGACACATTCCTCAAGCCGTAGCAGACTGCCGGCTATCCGGCAGGCAACGAACGCCGCGTGCATTCACACTGCGTTTCACCAGCTCGCCGCCGCTCGCGCGGCATCACGCGCACGCCGCCGTCAGCATGCGCCGAACGTCGGCACCGCCGGCGCGACCGCCAGCGCGCGCTCGTTGAACACGACCGGCACGCCGCCGAGCCCCAGCCGGCAGTTCGGGCGATCGAGCCGCCACCCGTCGACGCGCAGCGCGACGCGCGACACCGCCGCGCCGCCCGCATGCGGCAGGTCGATCGTGATCCGCCGTTTCGCGCCCGGCACCAGGTTCAGGTAGTTGTCGCTGTAGAACGCGGGCAAGATGCGCGCACCGGTAGACGGATCGAATACCTGCAGGTGCGTCATCAGCGCGACGGCGGCGCCGAGGTTGGCGACGTCGACCGTGATGCGCGTCGTCACGTCGTCGGCCTCGGCCGACGCTGCGCTGACGGACACGGCCGCGCCCGGCATCGTGTCGAGCGACGTGTACGACGCGTCACCGCCATCGCGCTGCCGCCAGTAGACGTTCTCGGCTAGCGGATTGCCGCCCGAATCGGTCAGCGCGAGCGCGACGATGCACACGTCCGACTTCGCGGCGGCCAGCGCCGACGCGAGGTTCGCCACCACGCGATACGACGCCTTCGCGACGCCGCCGACATCCGCGGTCGTCCGGCTGTTCAGCGTGCCGTCGAGGTTGTACACGCGCATCTCGACGCGGCCGGTGACGGCCGCCGCCGTGTGATTCGCGATCGTCACGTCGGCCGTGCTCGCATCGAGGATCGCATTGACGCGACGGCACCCGTGCTGCACCGCGAAGAACGACGCATGCGTGTCGAGATCGTGGCTGTACATCTGCCACACGAAGCTCGGCTGCGCGGGGTTCGTCATCCACATGATCACGCCGGTGGCCGGCGACGTGATCTTCCCCGCCACCGGGCCGATCATCACGGCCGCGTTCGCCTCGTAGATCGAGCGGATGCATTCGTAGTTCATCATCTGCGCCTTGCGTACGAAATCCGCGAGATTCCGGATCGCGCCGTAGCGCAGCGCCGTCATCGCGATGTAGCCGGCGCCGCCCTGCTTGCCGACCGCGGGGTAGTAGGCACCGTTGCCGTTCATGTCGCGGTCGGCCCAGAAGTCGTCGGGGCATTCGTACGAACCGGGCGGCAGCATCGATTCGACGCATTCGAGCGTCGGGATCGAATGCGAGCCGACTTCGTTGTGAAACGCGACCGACGTCGTGCCGTAGCCGCGGCCGAACGCGGCCTGCGGCGAGGCCCAGTTGTACGGGCCGCCGGACGAATAGCCGTTCACCGCGCCGGCGCCGGTATCGCCGGCCGAACTCGTCAGGCACAGGCGTTGCGGGTCCAGCTCGGCGACGAGCGCGTCGAGCCCCTTGACGAGTGCGGGCGGCGGCGAGCCTTCGTTGCCGCCGCACCAGAGCAGGATCGACGGACGATGACGGTTGCGTGCGATCACGTCGCGGATGTTGTCGAGATCGCGCGGCACGTTGGCCGGGCCCGACCCGTCTCCTTCGGTCGAGAAGAAGAAATCCTGCCAGACGAGGATCCCGTAGCGGTCGCATGCGTCGAAGAAATCGTCGCTCGTGCTCTGCCCGTTCCAGTTGCGGATCAGGTTGAGGTTCGCGTCGCGATGGAGCCGCACCTGGCTGAACAGCCGCGCGCGCGGAATGCGCTTCAGCGCTTCGTCGAGCCCCCAGTTGCCGCCCATCACGAGGATCGGCAGGCCGTTGACCGTGATGCTCAACTGCTTGCCCATGCCGATGTCGCGCGCGTATTCGATGCGACGCAGGCCGACGTTCAGCGTGCGCGCGTCCGACAGCAGGCGCCCCACCTTGACGCCGACCGTCACCGCATGGAGATGCGGCTCGCCATACCCGTTCGGCCACCACAGGCGCGGCTGCCTGATCGACAGCGCCGCGATATCCGACGACGTGAGCGACACCTTCGTCGTCGTGCTCGATGCCGGGATCCTGATGTCGTGGCTGAACGGCGTGCCGTTACCGATGGTGCCGACGACGGTCGCGACGAGATCGGCGCCCGAGCCGTTGTCCAGTTCGAGATCGAGCCGCAGCTCCGCGCGCGACAGATCGGCGGACAGCGTGTGTGCGACGTTGATCGACGCGATACGCACCGCGCCGGTCGTGAACCATGTCACGGGCTGCCAGATGCCGAGCTCACGATCGGGGATCGTCGGCAGCCAGTCCCAGCCCGCCGAGCAGAAGAACGTCGGCCCGTCCTTCAGCGTGACGCCGGTCGGGCCGCCGTTGCGCCCGCCGCGCGTGACACCGCTCTGGTAGCTCGGCAGCAGCGGGCCTTCGGAGAAATCCAGCTTGACCACGCGTACCGCGAGGTTGGCCGCGCCACCCGCCTGCGGCACCAGCCTCGAGATATCGAACGCGCCCTGCTTGAACGCGCCTTCCAGCCGGCCGACGAGCGCACCGTTCAGCCAGACCTCGGCGCAGTAATTGACGCCGCCGAAGCGCAGCCACAGCCGCTGCCCCGGCTGCCGTGCCGGCGCCGCGAAGGTCGTCCGGTACCAGTAGTCGGTGTCCTTCAGCGTATCGGGAATGGTGTCCGTGACGATGCGGCCGTAGAACGGATCGGGATACTTGCCGTTGACGATCATGCTGTTCAGCACGGTGCCGGGCACCGTCGCCGGCGCCATGCCCGTCACGCCGGCCGCGCCCGACAGTTGCGCCCCGCCGGCGCCGGGCAGGCTGCTCGCGGAGGCGAACGTCCAGTTCGTCGTGAGTTCCTGCGCGGCCAGCAGGCTGTGCTCCGGGTCGTTCGGCACGCCCGGCACGGTGGGCGAGACCGTCGCGGGGCCGTCGACGCCCGGCGTGCCGGCCGCACCCGACGCCGGATCGATATCGCCGTTGCAGCCCGCGAGCCAACCCGAGCCGGCGAGTGCTGCGCTGTAGGACAGGAATTTCCGGCGCGATTTCGATTGCATGGTGTCGTTCTCCCGGATGGCGTCGTCTCGACAGGCGCGCAGGGTGGCCCCTGCGCCTCGTGTCTGCCTGGGTTTATCGTGCGCCGGCCTGGCGCATGCGTGTCGCCGCCGACGACCCGCCGGCCGTCATCTGCGTGTAGTCCGCGTTCGGCCCGGACGGCGGCGTCAGGTTGTCGGCGGCCGCCCATTGCGTCGGCGTCGCGGACAGCGTGTAGTTCATCGTGCCGCCATTCGCGATCTTGCCCAGCGGCAGCCATGAACCCGCGTAATCCCCGCCATTGACCTTCAGCGACTGGATATACGCAAACGACGGGCGCCCCGCGCTGTCGATCGCAACCTGCTGGTCGCTTTCGAGCCGCAGCGTCTTGCCGTTGCCGAACCAGACGGTGATCCCGCTGAACTGCGGCGTGGACAGCGCGAGCCCCGCTTCCGACGGAATGACCGGGAACATCCCGAGCGCCGCCCACACGTACCAGCTCGACGTCGCGCCCATGTCGTCGTTGCCCGGCAGCCCGTCGCGGTCGGTCGTGAACGTCTTCGACATGATGATCGGGAGAACGTACTGTGCACCGCTCGGTTGCCCGGCCCAGTTGTACCCCCACGGCGACTGGAACGACGGCTCATTGCCGATGTACAGGTTGTTCGACGATTCGCCGCCGTTCAGGCTGCCGGAGGACGGCACGGTCGAAAACGGCGTCGTGATCGCAAACAGGTTGTTCAGCCGCGTGACGGCCGCCTGCTTGCCGCCGATCGCGTCGATCAGCGCGCTCCAGTCCTGCGCGAAGGTCCAGAAGTAGTTCGGTTCCGTCGATTCGTGGAACGCGCCCTGCACGAGCGTGCCCAGCGTGCCGGGTGCCGAGCCGGCCGGCGGTGCGTTGCGCGCGGCGATCACCTTGTTCGTGTAGTCGAAGATGTTGCGCCACCACCCGGCCCGCGTGTACAGCGTGCCGATGTTGTCCGGCGTGACACCGACCGACGGCGCGTTCAGCACGCTGGCGGGCAGCGCCTGCAGGAACGCGGCCGCCGAGCGGTCGCTCAGCACGCGCTCGATGGTCGCCGACGACGAGTGGCCGTCGTCGCTCTGCGACAGGTAGTGGGCCGTCAGGAAATTGGCGAGGCCCGCTGCGCTCGTGCGGTCGTTGCATGCGCTGGACGGATCGAACACGGACTGCTTCGTCAGGCGGGCGGCGGACACCAGGTCGAAATCGGTCGCGCCAAACTTGTATGCGCCGGCAATCACGTTCAGCGCGTTGTCACCCGCCATCGGCGTGGAGTCGTCGCTGCCGTCGACCCAGTGGGGGAACGCGCCGCACTGCAACCCGTCGACGACGAGCGACTGCATCATGTCGCTCGATTCCTTCGGTGCGAGCAGCGCCAGCAGCTGCGCCTGCGACCGGTACGTGTCCCACAGCGAGAAACCCGTGTAGTGGTTGCCCGCGCCGCCCTGCGATCCGTCGGCGCGCCGGAATGCATAGTCGCCGACCTTCGCCGTCGCGCGCGGCGGAATGGTGCCGGTCTGGTCGACCGACTTCGGATAGCTGCCGTCCGCGTTCCTCGGCTGGCGCATGCTGCGGAATTCGCCGTTCGTGTCGCTGTAGAGCGTCGGCGTGCCGAACACGCGGTAAAGCGCGGTGTAGAACTTCGTCAGGTTCGCCTTCTGCGTCGCGTTCAGCGCTGCGGGCGTCGCGGCCTGGTCGATCTGGATCGTGTTGAGCCGGTCGTTCCACAAGCCGGACGCGTTCTTGCGTGCGTCGTCGAACGCGAGCTTTTCACCTTCTGCTTTCAGGTTCGCCTGCGCATTCCGGATGCTGACGGACGAGACCCCGACTTTCACGGTGACGGTCCGGTCCGCGTCGGTCAGGTCGAACTGCAGCGTCGCCGCGCCGTTGCTGGCGGTATTCACCGCCGAAGTACCCGCCTGCTTGCGCAGCGGCTTGTCGAAGGTCGCATAGAAATACACGGGCGCATTCCACACCGTGCCGTACGGCGTGCAGAACGCCGGCGCCACCGCCTGCCCGCTCATCGACTTGCCGTCGCTCGCGAGCGCCAGCGCGACGTTGTTCGCGGTGACTTTCGTGGCACCGGAATCGCTGTTGCCGTTCAGCTTCGCGTCGATCGAGAAGAAGCCCTTGTCCTTGTTCGTGTACGTGAAGCGCGCGATGCCGGCACGCGCGGTCGCGCTCAGCTCCGTCACGATGCCGTTCGAGAGGCGCACCTTGTAGTACCCGGGCTCGGCCGTTTCATCCGCGTAGCTGTACCCGATGCCGATCGGCCGGCCGGCCGATGCCACGGCCGTCGCCGCATCGGTCGGCAGCATCGCGACCGTGCCCTGCCCCGGGCACCCGACACCGCTCAGGTGCGTCACGCTGAAGAAGTCGATCGTGCCGCCCGACCCGCCCGTCGACAGGTAGCCGCCCGAGCCGTTGAAGTTGTAGCGCGGCGTGTTCGGCCCGAAATTCACCATCCCGAACGGCACCATCGCGCCCGGGCTCACATTGCCCGCGTAGCCGGAATCGTCGTTGACCTGCGTGCCGATCAACGGGTTGACGAACTGCGTCAACGGCATGTTGATGCGCTTCGGCGGGGCCGGTTGATCCGGTTGCGATGGCTGGGACGGCCCCGAGGTCGGCGGCACGGTCGACGGTGTGTCTCCCGCGCCGTTGCTGGCCGTCTTCACACCGTTCACGTCATCGCCGCCACACGCGGCCAGCGCCGCGCAAGTCAGCGCGGCGACGAGCAAGAGTCGTGGATTATTCATTTTTCGTTTAGTACCGTTAATTAAAACGATTGATCCGGCGCCGACGATATTCCGGCGCGCCGCCTCGCGTGCGGCCCTGCGCGGCACATCGATGCCGCGCGGCGTGACGTCGACTGGTCCCCCCAAGCGACGCCACGCTGACTTTCACATGCGAACCGCCGGCGACGATCGTTGCCACCGCAACCGTCGCCTCCACCGCCCTGCCTCCGGGAACGTCACATGCTTCCCAGGGGCTTACAGTGCCGCAACGACTGTTTATTCACTACAAGAAGTTTCCCGAATTTTCAGTTTGTTTAACTAAACAATCCGGCGTTAAGTGGCTTTGGGTACAAATTTCCGCCATTTGTTGCGTTGCAACGGCGGCGCACGGGGGTGTGCATTGACAGGCGCCCGGCGAACCCGGGCGCCGCATGGACTGGCGGAACGGTACGAACGGATGCCGTGCGCGTCAGCGCGGCAACGTCCTCAACGACGACGGCCCGCCGGTCAGCGCGATCCGCTTGCCCGTATCGCGCAGCTTGCCGCCTTCGACCGAATAGAGCGCCAGTTGCCGTTCGACGTTGAACTGCACGATCACGTGCCGGCTGTCGGCGGTGAACACGATACCCTGCGCGGCTTCGCCGCCGGGCAACTCGCTCACCTTCACGGCCTGCCCGTTGCGGATCTCGAACAGCAGCACCTTGCCGATCTTGTGGCGGCCCGGGTTGTCGGGCGTCAGGTTCGAACCGTCCATCGCCTGCACGGCGATCCACTTGCCGTTCGGCGAGATCGCGACGCCTTCCGGCAGCGACGGCACCGGCAGGTACTGGACCGTGCGGAACGGCACGCGCGACACGTCGATCAGCGCGATCGAATCGGCATCACCCGCCAGCGTGCCCGTATAGCCCGGCAGCCCCGCGAGTCCGACATTGCTGACGACGGCCCAGCGGTTGTCGCTCGACACGTCGATCGTGTACGGCGCGACGCCCGTGCTCAGGCGCGACCCGCTGTCGGTCACCTTGCCGTCGTCGACGTTCAGCACCGCGACGCCCTGCTCGTCGCGCAGCGACACGAGCGCATGCTTGCCGTCGTGCGTGAAGCTGATGCCGGCCAGCCGCTTCTTGCCGATCTTCAGGTTGCCGTCGAGCGTCACCTGCGTGCCGTCGATGCGCAGGATCGACACGCTGCCGTCGACATTCGCGACCAGCGCGAGCTTGCCCGAGCGGTCGATCGCAATGCCCTGCGGATGCGCACCGAGCTCGATGCGCGTGACCGCGGGCGGCGCGGCGTCGAGCGTCACGACCTGGAGGAACGTGTCGTACACGAGCTGCTTCGCGGCCGTGTCGTAGCGCGTCGGCGCGCCGACGAGCGCGAGCTTCGCGTCGGGCGTGATCGCGACGGCCTGCGGCGGCCCCTGGATGCCGTTCTCGACGTCGACCTGCAGCGCGACCTTCGGCGGGAACGTGCTGGCGTCGAGCAGTGTCAGCGTGTCGGCGGGCGGGGAAGCCAGATAGGTGTCGCGGCCCTCGACGCGCTGGTACTTGCCGTCGTTGCCGGACACGATCCAGTCGGCGGCATGTACGGCAACGGCCGTCGTGGCGAGGGTCAGCGCGGCGAGCAGGCGCGCGCTGCGCGGGCGAAAAGCATTCGAATGCATGGCGGTCGGTTCTCCGGATCGGTTGCGGACGCAATGGATGGCTCGACCCTGCTGCTCGACGGGTCGATGCCACCGCATGATGCCCGAAAGCCGGCGAATCCGGCGTCTCGCGCCCGGTCCGCTTCCGTCAATTCGCCCGTCGCGCGCCGGACGACGACCACTCGCCGACGTCGTCGAGCGGATACACGGGCCGCACGAGCCGCTCGTAGCGGAACAGCCCGTAGTCCGAACCCGTCACGCCGCGGCTGTCGCACTCGACCAGCGCGGCCGCGATCGGCACGAACACCGGCCGGCAATACATCCGCGACTTCAGCAGCAGGAAACGCGCGCGGCGCGGATCGACGCCGACGCTCTCGAACACGCCGAGATCCCACGGCTCCTGCGTGCGCTCGGTGATGACGAGCGTGGCCGCGCCGATATCGAGCACGGCCGTGCGGCCCATGTATGCACGCTGGCCCGTGTAAGTCGGCCCCGTGATCACGTATTCGCCGTCGGTGAGCGCACGCACGATGCCGGTCGCGCGAAACGGCTCGCGCCGCACCCCGCCGTGCGACGGCAGGCGGTTGCCGACCGGTACCGTGACCGTCGCGCCGACACCGGCGTCGATCAGCGCCGCGACGGCTTGCGGGTCGCACAGCGGCCCGCTGACGATGCCGTCCAGCCCGTGCTCGAGCGCGGCCTCGAGCAGGTCCATCGTGTCGCACGGGCCGCCCGACATGCAGTTGTCGCCATGATCGAGCATCAGCACGGGGCGATCCGCGCCGTGCGCGAGCGTTGCAGCTTGCTCAATTGAATCAGTGAGCGTTGCGCTACGGTAAACGAAGTCGTCGCGCTCGTCCCAGATCTGCCGTGCAATGCGCTCGGCCACCGCATCGGCCGCGGCCCGGTCGCCATCGGCCACCACGACGACGCTGATGCATGGCGCGGGAATGTCCGCGAGCGAGAAGCCGGGCAGCACCGAGACCGCGAGCATCCCGTCGGCCTCGGCCGCGCGCGCGGCCTCCACCGCGCGCCGCATCGCGCCTTCCGCGCTCGCGCTGCGCAACGTCGACGTCATCAGCGGCGGCTGCCGCCACGCGAGTACCGGCCGCGCGCGACCGTGCAGCCGGTCGAGCAGCACGCGCGCCGCATGCTCGCCGGTCTCGTACATGTCGACGTGCGGGTAAGTCTTGAAGCTGACGATCACGTCCGCGTGATCGACCATCTTCTGCGTGACGTTCGCGTGCAGGTCGAGCGCGACCGCGATCGGCGCGCCGGGCAGCGCCGCGCGCACGCGTTCGAGCAGGTCGCCCTCGCCGTCCGCGCTCTGCTCGGCGACCATCGCGCCATGCAGGTCGAGCATCACTGCGTCGCAGCCCGGTGCGGCCGCAACGATCGCGTTGCAGATCGCCGCATACGCGTCGGCCGCGACCGGCCCGCTCGGGTTCGCGGCCGCCGATACGGGCGTCACGATCTCGGCGCCGTCACGCTCGGCCGCGTCGAGGAACGCGGCCATCGCGGTGCGCATCCCGCGATTCGCGCGATACGCGTCGCCGCCCCAGTCGGGGCCGTTGCGGCCGAACGCGGCGAGCGGCGTCGGCACCGGCGAGAACGTATTGGTCTCGTGGTTCATCCGCGCGATCAGGATCTTCATCGCGCGCGGCCCTCCGCGAGCGCAAACGCGCCGCGCATGCCTTCGGTCGTCTCCATCGTCTCCATGCTCCGCATCGTCGAATTCCTCGCCATCGATGAAAAGGGTACGGCGTCCCGCAGGACGCCGCACCCCGCTCAGCGCATCCGCGCGTCGCTCAAGCGTACCCCGTCGTGCCCTTCGTCTCC
Organism: Burkholderia lata; assembly: GCF_902499025.1. Lineage (GTDB taxonomy): Bacteria > Pseudomonadota > Gammaproteobacteria > Burkholderiales > Burkholderiaceae > Burkholderia > Burkholderia lata_C. The sequence goes on from NZ_CABVPW010000009.1 coordinate 20,401, forward strand.
AGATACTCGACGAGGCCGAACTCCGCGTACTCGCGGCCGTTGCCCGAGCGCTTGTAGCCGCCGAACGGCGCGGCCGGATTCCACGGCGGGTAGTTGATGTGGACGTTGCCGACCCGCAACCGTGCCGCCACCCGGCGCGCACGCTCGGGATCCTTCGACTGCACGTAAGCCGCGAGCCCGTAGACCGAATCGTTCGCGAGCGCGACGGCCTCGTCCTCGGTGCGGTAGGTCATGATCGCGAGCACCGGCCCGAAGATCTCCTCACGCGCGATCGTCATGTCCGGCGTGACGTTCGAGAATACCGTCGGCCGCACGTAGAACCCGTCGCCGAGCCCGTCCGGCCGCTCCGGGCCGCCGGCGACGAGCGTCGCGCCTTCTTCGATCCCGAGCCGGATGAAGTGCTGGATGCGATCGAACTGCGTGCGGCTGACCACCGGCCCGATGCCGGTTTCCGTCGACCGCGGATCGCCGACGACCGTGCGCTCCGCCTCCCGCCGCGCGGCCTGTTCCGCCAGCGCGAGATGGTCGGCATGCACGAGCATGCGCGTCGGCGCATTGCACGACTGGCCGCTGTTGCTGAAGCAGCTGCGCACGCCGCGCGTGACCGCATCCTCGATGTCCGCGTCGGGCAGGATCAGGTTCGGGCTCTTGCTGCCGAGCTCCTGGTGCACGCGCTTCACGGTGTCGGCAGCCGCCTTCGCGACCTCGACGCCCGCGCGCGTCGAACCGGTGAACGACACCATGTCGACATCCGGATGCCGCGACAGCGCGTCGCCCACTTCATGCCCGTAGCCGTGTACGAGATTGAATACGCCGGGCGGCACGCCGGCCTCATCCAGGATCTCCGCGAACAGGATCGCGCTGAACGGCGCGATCTCGCTCGGCTTGAGCACCATCGTGCAGCCGGCCGCGAGCGCCGGCGCGACCTTGCACACGATCTGGTTGATCGGCCAGTTCCACGGCGTGATCAGCGCGCATACGCCGATCGGCTCGTGCGACACCAGCAGCGAATCGGTCTGCGTGCTGAAGCGGAACGACTGCAGCGCGCGGATCGTCTGTTCGAGGTGCGCGGTGCCGACCGCGGCCTGCGCCGCGCGCGCGAAGGCGATCGGCGCACCCATCTCCTGGCTGATCGTCTGCGCGACCTCCTCGTAGCGGCGCTGGTAGATCTCGAGCACGCGCCGCAGCAACGCGACGCGCTCGTCCACCGGCCAGCGCGAATACGTGTCGAAGGCCTGCTTCGCCGCGCCGACCGCGCGGTCGACGTCGGCCGCACCGCCGATCCTGAGCTGCGCATACGGCCGCGCCGTGCTCGGGTCGATCACGTCGATCGACTTCGCATCGGCCGGATCGAGCCACTGGCCGTCGATATAGGACTGTTGTGACGTTCGCATCGAATGCTCCTGAAATGAAGGACGCCGCGCTCAGCGCGTCGCCCGTGCATAGGTGTCGACGAGGATGTCGCGGATCTTCGCGACGAACCACACGATCTCGTCGCGCGACATCACGAGCGGCGGCGAGAACTGCACGATCGGCGTGCCTTCGTGATCGACGCCGGCACGGCACAGCAGCCCCGCGTCGAAGATCGCGGGCGCGAGCAGCGTCGACACGAACGCCTGCGCACTGATGCCGGCCGCCCAGCGGCGCGCGGCCTTGTCGGTCACGAGTTCGAGCGAGTAGTGGTAGCAGTCGCCGCGCACATCGCCGACGCACGGCAGTTCGAGCAGGCCGTCGAGCGTCTGCCGGAACACCGCTTCGTTGCTGCGGACATTCTCGAGCACGCCTTCTCGCTCCATGATCGCGAGGTTCGCGAGCGCGGCCGTGCACGCGACCGGGTGCCCGCCGTAGGTCGCGCCGTGCAGGAACATCTGCTGCGGGCCGTCGAGCACCGTGTCGACCACCGCGTCGCTCGCGATCACGCCGCCGAGCGGCACGTAGCCCGACGCGATGCCTTTCGCGAACGTGATGATGTCCGGCTTCAGCCCGTAGCGCGCGGAGCCGAAATATTCGCCGAGCCGGCCGAACCCGCAGATCACTTCGTCCGCGACGAGCAGCACGCCGTGCCGGTCGCAGATGTCGCGCAGCCCGGCCGCGTAGCCGGCCGGCGGCGTCAGGCTGCCGCCCGCATTCTGCAGCGGCTCGACAACGATCGCGGCAACGGTATCCGGCCCTTCCTGCACGATCAGCGATTCGATCTCGTCGAGCAGGTGGCGCGTGAACTGCGCTTCCGTCTCGCCCACCGGGCGGCCGTAGCGCTTCGTGTTGCCCACATGCCGCACGCCCGACATCAGCGGCTCGAAATGCTTGCGGAAGTTCGTCATCCCGTTCAGCGCGAGCGCGCCGAACGACGTGCCGTGATACGCGACGCGCCGCGCGATGAACTTGCGCCGCTGCGGCTCGCCGCGCGACTGGTGATACTGGCGCACCAGCTTGATCGCCGATTCGTTCGACTCCGATCCGCTCGACGTGAAGAACACGCGGTTCAGGCCCTCCGGTGCGAGCGCCGCGAGCTTGTGCGCGAGCTTGATCGCCGGCTCATGGCCCACCCCCCAGTTGGTCGCGAACGGCAGCCGCACCATCTGCTCGCGGATCGCGTCGCCGATTTCCGCGCCGTGGCTGTAGCCGACCTGCACGCAGTACAGCCCGGCCAGGCCGTCGAAGTAGCGCTTGCCGTTGCGGTCGACGAGCCAGCAGCCTTCGCCGCGGTCGAACACGGTCAGCGCCTTGTCGCGATACGCATCGGCGTGCGTGAAATGCATCAGCAGGTGGCGCTTGCCGATGGCCTGCAGGTCCGCATCGAGATTGACGTCAACAGCGTTCATGGATGATTCCTCCTTCAGGGTTTCAGGGCCGGCGGCCGGCAGTCGGCCACCGGTCATTCAATTCATCGACAGCGTCGGCGCCGGGCGCGTGAAGCCGCGCGTCAGCCACACGAGCTGGCAGAGCCCGAGCACGAGCCAGCCGATGCCGACGTAGAACGTCTGGCGCGACAGGCCCGACCACAGCCACACGTTCATCGCAAAGCCGATCGCCGGCATCGCGCCGAACGTGATCCAGCCCGCGAAGCGGCGATGCTCGGGGCGGCACAGATAGCTGCGCATCACGCACAGGTTCACGACCGCGAACGCGACGAGCGCGCCGAAGCTGATCATCGTCGACGCGAGATCGAGCGTGATGAACAGCGCGGACAGCGACACGATGCCGACCGCGAGCGTCGCGCGCACCGGCGTGCGCAGCCGCGCATGCAGGTGGCCGAATACGCGTTCGGGCAGCACCCGGTCGCGGCCCATCGCGAACAGCACGCGCGTCACGCTCGCCTGCCCGGCCATCGCACTCGCGAAACAGCCGGCCACGTACACCGCGACGAAGAACGCCGACAGCGTGCCGCCGCCGATGCGCCGCATCAGTTCGAGGCTGGCCGAATCGAGATCCTTGAATGCATGCCAGTCGGGAAACACCACCTGCCCGACGTACGCGACCAGCATGAACAGCATGCCGCTCGCCAGCGTGCAGAGCAGGATCGCGCGCGGCACCGTGCGCTTCGGCTCGCGGGTTTCCTCCGACAGCGTGGTGACCGCGTCGAAGCCGAGGAACGACAGGCACAGGATCGCGGAACCGGCGAAGATCGCACGCGCATCGCCCGACGACGGCAGCGCGACGGCCATCGACAACCCTTCGCCCGACGCGACCCGCGCGGATGCGATGAAGAAGATCGCGATGAACACGAGCTGGCTTGCGATCAGGATCAGGTTCACGCGATTGACGAGCCGGATGCCGACGATGTTCAGCCCGGTGATCAGCACGATGCTCCCGACGATCCACACGCTGGCCGGCACACCGGGGAAAATCTGCTTCATGTAGATCCCGATCGCGAGGTAGCTGATCATCGGGATGAACAGGTAGTCCATCAGCAATGCCCAGCCGACCATGAAGCCGGCCGACGTGCCGAAGTTGCGGCTCGCGAACGTATAGGCCGACCCGGCGCTCGGCATCAGCTTCGCCATGTGGCCATAGCTGCGCGCGGTGAACAGCATCGCGACCAGCGTGACCGCATACGCGGCCGTCAGGTGCCCGTTGGTCTCGCTCGTGACGATCCCGTAGGTCGTGAACACCGTCATCGGCAGCATGTAAGCAAGGCCGAAGATCACCAGCGTTGCGAGCCCGAGCAGATGCGGCTTGCGGCGTTCGTCCGCGTCGCCTCGCAGCGCGTGTGCGCCGAAGTCATGCGTCGCGGCGGCCGATGCGTATCGACCTGGGCTGTCGTTGTCCATGCTGTCCTCACGTGGGTGGCGTTCACGGCTTCAACACTCGTTCGCCCGGCACGGCCGGCGGCGCACGACTGGAGCAAAGTGTGGTGCGCCAAAAAATCGGCCACGAATGAGAAAAGCGGACGTAATCAGGGGATATTTCCGGACACGCTGCCGCCTGTCGCGCCGGCGAGTCATGCATGCTGCTGTGCCGCACTGGCGTTTTGCGGACATTCCGGCTATGTTCTACGCGACCCCGTCGCCCCGTCAGCACCATGAACAGCCGCTCCCATCCAAACCAGAGCCGGGCCGAGCGTAGCCTGCGCTCGTCGCTCGGTCTCGCGCGTCCGGCAGGGCGCCAGGAGGACATTCCCGCCACCGTCCATGCGATTGCGGTCGCGCTGGACGAGTGCCGCGTGCGGCATATCGACGGTGCCGCGCTGCTCGAAGGCACCGGGCTCGGCGCGGACGAAGTCGCGTCGCCGAACCTGCACGTGAATCGCGGCCAGGAGCAGCGCTGCTTCCACAACCTGCTGCAGCGCAGCGGCGTGCCGTCGATCGGGTTGTCGATCGGTGCGCGGCTGCACGTGTCGACGCTCGGCCTCGCCGGCTACGCGATGCTGATCAGCGGCTCCGTGATGCAGGCATTCCGGTGCATGAGCCAGTTTCCGCTGTTCATGGGACTGTATTTCGACGTGCGTATCGATGCGCACGCGGACGGCATGAGCGTGACGATCAGCCGCTACAACGGCGAGCCCGATCTCGAGGTGTTCCAGGTCGACATGTGCCTGTCGAGCCTGCGCCTGATCGTGTCCGATCTCGTCGGCAAACCCGTCTGGCCGGAGCAGGTGCAACTCGCGCGCCGCACGCCACGCAATGCGGCCGACTACACACGCCACTTCGGCTGCAAGATCGCGTTCAATGCGGGCGACAACCGCCTCGTGTTCACGTCGGTGAACGGCACGGAAATGCCGCTGCTCGCGAACGAAGTCAGCTTCAACGCGCTGCACGGCCAGTGCGAGGCGCTCGAACGGCAGTGGGCCGCGTCGGTCGGCACGCGCTTTGCCGATCGCGCGAAGGAGCTGATGGCGCGCGACCTCGCGCGCTTCAAGTCGATGACGTCGCTCGCGAACGCGCTGCACCTGACGGAACGCACGCTGCGCCGGCGGCTCGACAAGGACGGCCTCACGTTCCAGGCGCTGCTCGACGACGTGCGCCGCGACGAGGCGCAGCGGATGCTCGACGACCCTGAGCTGACGGTCGCGGCCATCGCGGAACGTCTCGGCTACAGCGAGCCGCGCAGTTTCCGTCATGCGTATCGGCGCTGGACCGGCAGGACGCCGCGCGCCGATCCGGACGTCAACGCGTAAGTCGGCCCCTGCCGGGACTTCGTGCGGACACGCGGTAGTGCGTGATCGTGGAGCACGACGCGGGGCCGCTCGCGACATTCATTTCGAGACGATAGCCTCGCCAACCGATTCGGAATTCGAATCATTTGCCGCACACCCGATCCTGCGCTGCTTCATCGCCACCGCACGATAGACGGCGCGCAGTCGCGATCGCCCACAAGGTAGACGCAATCATTCGATTACTCTATACTCGCCCCAACTTCATCACAAAATGCATGATCTCGTGTGCAACGTGATGCCAATTCGCAATTCGTTGCGCATGCATCCGTTCCGCCACATCAAGGGGGCCTCCGGCTCCAGCGGTCGGCTTCACGCCCACCGCATCCATGCCGTCTTCACGAGACGGTGCCCTGCCCGAACGCGTCTCGCCGTTACGGCGCCGCCGGGCTGAACATGACAATCAGACGAACGCAGCGTTGCGTTCACTCGACCGCCAGTCGCACCTCGTTGCGGCCGGCATGACTGTTTCCGTCAGTTCAAATCGCGGCCATGCCGGGATCACGAACTTCCATCGCGGCGCCATCCGGCGTCAACGCGGCGCGTGCCTGCGCGTGTGCCGCACCGAGATTGAGGGGGTGTATCTTCATGACTCGACGCACTGTCCAGCTGTTGGGCAGCCTGATAGCCATCGTCGCCATCGCCTGGGCGCTCGCCCGCGGCATCGGCGCCGACACGTTCAGCCAGCGCGCGGACGATCTCGCGTACTACGCGGGCCAGCACATGCTGCTGGTCGTCTATTCGATGACGCTCGCGATCGCCGTGGGCGTGCCGGCCGGCGTGCTGCTGAGCCGGCCGCGCTTCCAGCATCAGGCCGAGCGCTTCATGCAGGTCTTCAACATCGGCAACACGATTCCGTCGCTCGCCGTGCTCGCCATCGCGCTCGGCATCTTCGGCATCGGCAACGTGCCCGCGATCGTCGCGCTGTTCCTCGCGTCGCTGCTGCCCATCACGCGCAACGCCTACGAAGGCATGAAGAACGTGCCGGCCGCGCTGCGCGAAGCCGCCAAGGGCATCGGCATGACGGGCTGGCAATCGCTCGTGCGCGTCGAGTTGCCCGATGCACTGCCGATCATCGTCGGCGGCGTGCGCACCGCGCTGGCGATCAACGTCGGGACGGCCCCGCTCGCGTACCTGATCGGCGCGGACAGTCTCGGCTCGCTGATTTTCCCCGGCATCTATCTCGACAACCAGCCGCTGCTGTTGCTCGGCGCGTCGCTCACCGCGATCCTCGCGCTCGTGCTGGACGGCATCGTCGCGGCCGGCAGCCGCCATTGGCTCGCACGCCACGGAGGTGCGGCATGACGCTCCACCGCACCATTCGATCGATCGCGCGCCTGTGCGCCGCAGCCGCGTTGTGCGTGGCGGCGAGCGCACCGGCATGCGCGGCGAAGCTCGTGCTGGGCGCGAAGAACTTCACCGAGCAATACGTGCTGGCGGAAGTCACCGCGCAATACCTGCGCTCGCGCGGCTACGACGTGGAAGTCCGATCGGGCCTCGGCAGCACGCTCGCGCGCAGCGCGCTGGAAAACGGCCAGTTCGATCTGATGTGGGATTACACGGGCACTGCCGCGCTCGTCTACAACAAGATCAACGACAAGCTGTCGCCCGACGAAATGTACCGGCGCGTCAAGGCGCTCGACGTGCCGCGCGGGCTCGTCTGGCTCGACGCATCACCGCTCAACGACACCTACGCGATCGGCCTGCCCAGCCCGCTCGTGCAGGCCACCGGCATTCGAACCGTCTCGCAGCTCGCCGAGCACCTGAAGACCGATCCGGCCGCGAAGCACTACGTGTTCGGGATGGATGCCGAATTCGCGAATCGCCCCGACGGGCTGAAGCCGCTGCTCGCCGCCTACGGCATGCAGTTCAGCCGCGCGCAGCTCAAGCAGATGGATCCGGGGCTCGTCTACACGGCGCTGCACAACAACCAGCTGAAGATCGGCCTCGTCTACACGACCGACGGGCGCGTGAAGGGCTTCGGCATCGTGCCGCTCGAGGACGACAAGCACTTCTTCCCGCCGTACAACGCGACGCCCGTGGTACGCAAGGACACGCTCGATCGCAATCCGAAGCTCGCGACGCAGCTCAACGCGCTGTCAGCCGTGCTCGACAACGACGTGATGCAGGCGATGGCCAAGGAGGTCGATCTCGACGGCAAGTCGCCGCGCGACGTCGCCGACGCGTTCCTGCGCACGCACAAGCTGCCTTGAAGGAGAACCGATGAGCGTATTCGACTATCTCGCGTCGAGCTGGCCCGAACTGCTGCAACTCACGTTGCAGCACATCTGGCTGGTCGGCATCGCCGTAGGCTGCGCGATCGTGGCCGGCGTGCCGCTCGGCATCCTCATCAACCGCCACGACTGGCTCGCCGGGCCGCTGCTCGGTGTCGCGACCATCGTGCTCACGCTGCCGTCCATCGCGCTGTTCGGCCTGATGATCCCGTTCTTCTCGCGCTTCGGCCACGGAATCGGTGCCGCCCCCGCGATCACGGCCGTATTCCTGTACTCGCTGCTGCCGATCATGCGCAACACCTACCTGGCGCTGCACAACGTGGATGCGGGCATCAAGGAAGCCGGCACCGGCATCGGCATGACCTCGTGGCAGCGCCTGCGGCTCGTCGACCTGCCGCTGGCGGTGCCCGTGATTCTCGCGGGCGTGCGCACCGCGGTCGTGATGAACATCGGCGTGATGACGATTGCCGCCGTGGTCGGCGCAGGCGGGCTCGGCACGCTGATCCTGCGCGCCATCGGCCAGAGCAGCATGATGAAACTGCTGGTGGGCGCGGTGCTCGTGAGCCTGCTCGCGATCGTCGCCGACCGGCTGCTGCAGATGCTGCAGCGGGCATTGACACCGAAGGGAGTGCAGAAGACATGATCGAACTCGACAAACTGACCAAGACCTTCACGCGCAAGGACGGCCAGGCCGTGCGCGCCGTCGACGCCGTGAGCCTGTCGGTGGCCGAGGGGGAAATCTGCGTGTTCCTCGGCCCGTCGGGCTGCGGCAAGACCACCACGCTCAAGATGATCAACCGGCTGATCGCCCCCACGTCCGGCCGCGTGCTGATCAACGGCGAGGATACGGCGCAACTGAACGAGGTCGACCTGCGGCGCCACATCGGCTACGTGATCCAGCAGATCGGGCTGTTCCCGAACATGACGATCGAGGAAAACATCACCGTCGTGCCGCGCCTGCTGGGCTGGGACAAGAAGCGCTGCGCCGAGCGCGCGCGCGACCTGATGGCGATGGTCGCGCTCGATCCGAAGCTGTACCTGAAACGCTATCCGCGCGAGCTGTCGGGCGGGCAGCAGCAGCGTATCGGCGTGATTCGCGCGCTGGCCGCCGATCCGCCCGTGCTGCTGATGGACGAGCCGTTCGGCGCGGTCGATCCGATCAATCGCGAATCGATCCAGAACGAGTTCTTCCAGATGCAGCGGCAACTGAACAAGACCGTGATCATGGTGAGCCACGATATCGACGAAGCGATCAAGCTCGGCGATCGCATCGCCGTGTTCCGGCGCGGCCAGCTCGTGCAATACGACCACCCCGACACGCTGCTCGCACGCCCGCGCGACGAATTCGTCGCGCAGTTCGTGGGCCAGGACAGCACGCTCAAGCGCCTGCTGCTCGTGAAGGCCGGCGACGCCGCCACGCAGCCCGAAACGGCGCGGGTCGATACGCCGCTCGCGCACGCGCTCGCCGTGATGGACGAAACCGACTGCCGCTACCTGACCGTGCTGGACGATGCGGGCCGCGCGCTCGGCTACGTGACGCGCCGCGCGGCGCGCACCGACGGCGGCGTGTGCGGCGAGCGCGTGACGCCGTTCCCCGCCGGTGTCGCGGCGGACGACAACCTGCGCATCGTGCTGTCGAAGATGTACCAGTACAGCGCGTCGTGGATGCCGGTGCTCGACCCCGACGGCGCCTGGCTCGGCGAGATCACGCAGGACTCGATCGCCGCGTACCTCAGCTCGGGCCGCTCGCGCCGGCAGACGGGCCAGCCGCCCGGCAGCCCTGCCGATGCGATCGCTGCAACCGCCATGCATTGATTCGTCGCCGGGCCGGTGCGCCACCGCACCGGCCCGGGCAAGCGAATCGATGCCGTGCTCGATGGCGAAAACGTGCGGCCAGGTCCGGCGATTAAACGCCGCTTGACCCGCCGTCAACCGAACCTCGTCAAACCGGAACCGGCGAACCGACGCCATTTCCGTCATCCGGATTTCCCGCAGACGTAATCCATGACCAGCGTCTGAATCGAGTCGCGCTCGACATAGCGGTAATCATCCGCATCTTCGCGAGAAACGTAGACCTGGCCCGGTTGCGTTCCGACCATGCTCGTCTTGCCCATCGCCCAGGCCTTGTTCCCGCAGGAGAACGACCAGTCGGAAACGATCTGCTTCACCGGAAACGGTGCCGAGTAACGGCGCGGCTCGGCATAGACGATCTTGACCGTCACCCACGAATTGATCTCGTGACGCTCCACGGAAGCGGGATCCACATAGAGCGCGACAGCCGGGCCGGGGCCAAGCGTGATCCAGCTCCCGGCCCAGGCTCCGCTGGCGACGAGCGCAAGCCATGCCCCCGCGATCCAGTGTCTTTTCATTTGCATTCCTCGAATCCGGCCCGGTGAATTCCGGCGGCCCGATTCTACTTTCCCGGTTCGCGCGAAGTGTGCGATTCGATCCGGATCATTCACCGGCTTCGACTCATTTCGTTCAATCGACATCCGGTCATGTATATCGAGCGCGTATCGAAACATCCGACGCGCGGAATGAATCGCGAATTAAATGAAATCGACTCGCGTAGAATGCCCGCAACAATCCAGCATCAAGCCGAGCGGGCCGCCCCTCCATTCCACTCGCACCGGCGCAACGCGAACAAGACAACACGGACAAGACCCGTGGCATCCGCAAACGGCGCCGCGCCGCCTCGACCGCGCGCGCCACCGCGACGATCGCCCGCCGACGACGCCTCCATGAGCAAACCGATCCTGTACCTCCTCGCCGGCAACGGCAGCGCGGCCGACTGGTGGGACGATGCACTGCCCCACTTCCGGCATTACCGGCCCGTGCCGCTGGAACTGCCGGGCTTCGGCGACAACCCCGCGCCGCCTTGCGAAGATCTCGCCGCGTATGCGCAAGCGCTGCTGGACACGACCGAACCGGGCCACGCGATCATGGCGGTCGGCGTGAATGCGCTGCTGGTACTGCACGCCTTGCAGCGACGCCCCGGCCACTTCGGCCGCAGCGTGCTGCTCGCGCCCGTCGGCGCATTTCTGTGGGAACGGCGCCTGCCGAAACTGATGGCGCCGAAACCGCTGCGCAAGTCCATCCACTGGCTGCTCGCACATTACCCGACGCTGTTCGCCCGCAAGTTCTCGAACCTGACCTGGCCCCCTGCGCAATACCGCCGCATGGGCGCCGGCTATGCGCGCTGCCGCGCGTTCCTGCCGCATTGGGATCTCGTGCGCGCCGATACCGCGCTGCCGCTGCTCGAGTGGGTCACCGATCGCATCGAACTCGTGTGGGGCGACCAGGACAACGTGCTCGGCGTGCGCCAGGCCGCCGCGTGGTCGGCCATCCTCGCGCGCGCCGACCTCACCGTCACGCTGCAGGCCGGCTGGGGACACTATCCGTGGATCGATGCACCGGCGGCGTTCGTACAGTGGCTCGAAGCGGGCGACGCCGGTTTCGTTGCGCACACCAAGGGCGGGCGCCTGGCGCTCGCCACGATGGCCGGCCTGCCCGTGCCGCCCGCGCTGTCGCTGACTCGCGCCGACGATCCGCGCCTGCCCGGCTTTCTCGCGAGCCAGCCCGACGCCGAGTGGGCGGTCCGCTCGTCGAGCCACGGAGAAGACCAGGCCGATGCGGCCAACGCCGGCCTGCACACCACGTTCCTGCGCGTACCGGCCACGCAGGCGGCCGCGCGCGTGGCCGAGCTGCTCGACGGCGGCCTCGAGGAAACGGTCGTGCAGCGCTTCATCACGCCCGTGCTGTCGGGCATCGCGTTCGTGCGCCATCTCGCGGTCGAAGTCGAATGGGTGGAAGGCCACCTCGAAACGCTCGCCGACGGGCAGGCCAGCCCGCAACGCGCGATCCTGTCGCGACTCGGCGAGCCCTGGCAGCGCGGCACGTTCCCGACCGCGCACGGCCTGCGCGCGTCGCAGCTGTGGGATTTCCTGCAGTGCGTGCTGCGCGCGTTCCACTACGTGCCGGGCGATGTCGAATGGGCGTGGGACGGCCGGCAGCTGTGGCTGCTGCAATACCGCCCGATCAGCAGCTACGGCTGGCACCGGCACCTGACCGCCGCGAACATCGCCGAGATCCTGCCGCCGCAGCCGAGCCGGCTGGTCGAGTATGCGCAACGGCGCGCGGCCGGCAGCATCCCGGCCATCATGGCACGCTGGGATGCACGCGTACTGCAGGACAACGAACCATTCACCGCGCTCTACGGCGGCGCATCGTACATCAACAACGACCTGTTCCTCGCCCGCCTCGCCGACTGGGGCGTGTCGGCCGGCAACTACAGCGGCGAGATCGGCGGCGCGACGCCGCCGCTGCGCTGGCGCCCGCTGCGGCTGTTGCGCTCGCTGCCGGTGTTCTGGCGCATGCTGCGCGTCGCGCGCGGACACCTGCCGACGCTCGAGCGCGGCTTGCAGCGCTTCGACCGGGAACTCGCGACGCTCGTCGAGCAACGCGCCGACGGCCAGCAACTGGCCGACTGGTTCACGCGCTTCTACGTGTTCGTCGTGCAGGGCAACCTGTGCATCGCGTCATCGCTGGCAAGCAGCGGCGGCGCACTGTGGGGCCGTCCGCCGACCGCCTACGGCCAGCTCGACGACAGCCCGCATCGCCTGCCGTGGGAAACCGATCCGGGCACCGCGCGGCCCGCGCCCGCCAGCCTGCCGCTGCAGGCGTTTCCCGACTGGCCGCTGCCGGTTCGCGTGCTCCACGCGCTCGGTTCACCCGGCATGCGCGGCTGGTATCTGCAGGTGCGCGAGTGGTATCGCGACAACCTGATGCGCGTGTTCTTCCGCCTGCATCACGCGATGCCGGCCGCCGACCGCGACATGTGGTTCGCGCCGCATCCCGAGCGCCGCGAACGCAACGGCAGCTTCTGGCAGGACGGCAGCGAAGGCACCGACGAGGCGGCCGGCTTCATGATCTATCCGGGCCACACGCAGGGCGTGCTCGGCCACGACATCCTGCTGGAAGACTCGCTCGACCCGGGCCGGCACGCGCAGTACCAGGCCGCGCGCGCCGTGATCGCACGCATGGGCGGCCGGCTGTCGCACGGCGCGACGCTGCTGCGCGAACTGCGCAAGCCGTCGGCCGTGCTGCCGCGCGTCGATGCGGCGTGGATCGGGCGCGAGGTGCGGCTCAGCGACGGCCGGCTGACACTGGTCGAATGAGCGCGGCGCGGTTGCCGCGCGCCCGGGTTTCGGCCCCGGCCGGCACTCAGCGCACCGGCGTGCGAATTGCCCCGTCGACCTTCAACGTGCGCCCGCCAGGCGCGGCCACGTATTCGACCGTCTGCGCGGGCGTGACGGCGCCGTACGAACGGCCGTTCACATAGACGGTGCCGTCGCGCACCTCGATGTGATCGCCGTTGACCATCGCGGTCGCCCGGTCGCCCTGCAGCACCGCGCTCGAACACCCGCCGAGCGAAAAACCGCGGACCGACGTGCCGCCCGGCGTCGCGGCACCGCCGTCCTGATCCGCCAATTGCCCCACGCTGCAGGGCGGCGGCGCATCCGTGCCGCCGGCAGCGTGGACCGCGCCGGCGCTGATGCCGCATCCGGCAAGCAACGCAATCGTCATCGGCTTCAGATGGTTCATGGTGAGCTCCGTTGTCCGCGGCCGCGGATCGATGACCGGCGACGACCGTGCTCGCATGGCAGGCAGGCCGGATGCACCCAGTATGCGTCCGGTTCGTGGCACTCCGCCAGCCGCGCCAGTACCACGCGCCGCCCGCGCCTGGATTCACTCCGACGCCGGCGATCGGAAGCGCCCCTCGGCACAACCCGTCCCCATGAAAATCCGCCTTGATCAAGTTGCGACTCGCAACTATTATTGATTGCGATCCGCAACCTTTTCGGGCCAACCATGGACCTCATCGACGCTCCCGCCAAGCCTCGCGAAGCCACCATCCTCGAGCTGCGCGACTTCTCCCGCAAACTGGTTCGCGAGCTCGGCTTCATGCGCGCGACGCTGGCCGACAGCGACTGGGCGCCTTCCGCCGTTCACGCGATCCTCGAGATCGGGATGGCGCCCGGCATCAACGCCCGCGATCTGGGCAACATCCTGCGGCTGGACAAATCGAACACGAGCCGGCAACTCGCGCGGCTCGAGGCGGCCGGTGTCGTGGAACGGCGCGTATCGAGCGACGATGCGCGCGCGATCGAGCTTTACCTGACCGCCGAAGGGAAAAAGCTCCAGAAGAGAATCGACACCTTCGCGACCGACCAGGTGTCGAATGCGCTGCGCCGCATGGTGCCCGCCGACCAGCAGGCGCTGCTGCGCTCGCTGGCGCTGTATGCCGATGCGCTCGCCCAGGACAATGCCGCGAAGGTGCCCGCCGCGGCACTCGATGCGCCAACGATCCGCGAAGGCTACCAACCGGGCTGCATCGGCGATATCGCCGGTCTTCACGCGCGCTTTTATTCGGAACACTGGGGCTTCGGCGCCTTTTTCGAAAAGCGCGTGGCGACCGAGCTGGCCGAGTTCGCCGGTGCGCTGCCGGCCGACGGCAAGGCGCTTTGGCTGTGCCAGGAAGACGGACGGACGCTCGCGTCGCTCGCGATCGATGGCAACCCGGCAACGGGCGTTGCGCACCTGCGCTGGTTCATCGTGAACGACGCGCTGCGCGGGTCGGGCATCGGGCGTCGGCTCATGACGGAAGCCATGCGCTTCGTCGACGCGCAGCGGTTTCGCGAAACCTATCTGTGGACGTTCAAGGGGCTGGACTCGGCGCGCCATCTGTACGAATCGTTCGGCTTCACGCTGACCGACGAATCCGCGGGCACGCAATGGGGCACCGAGGTGGTCGAGCAACGCTTCAGCCGCGCGGGGCCATCGGGCGCTTGAAGGTCGGCGGGACGCCTCCGTCTTCACTGCGCATACCTTTATAGTCTGTCGAAACGACCTTCCCGCGCCGCCAGCAATTTGCCACGATGTTCAAGAGGCGCGGCGAAACGTGTATGGGCCCGATGGTCTGCCGCAACCCGCCCACACGCTTGTCGCACTACCCCATCCCGAAGAGCGAATCGAAGACGTTCTTGATCCACGTCTTGACGTCACCCCAGGTGATTTCCTTCTTCCTGAACATGCTTGTCAGAAAGACGATCGACCACCCGACGGCAAAGGCGATGGCGACACACAGGCTCAAAAATGAAAATGGACTCATCAAAATCGTACGAGCAGATCGGCTGCAATCAGCACGTCATTCCAGGAATGCATCGGGAGTTGCGGCAGACCACGTCGTCGGAACAGGATGAACGCGTCGTTATCGATGTAAAAAACGGACGCGCAGGATAACGGCACTCGAGCGTCCACGCGACGCGTGGCCGACGCATCACTTGATGCGCTGCACGCGCACGATGCCCCAGACGAGTATCGCGGTGACGACGGCGGTCACCCCGATCGCGAGCCAGATCGATTTCGTCATGATCCACGTCCCGATGAACGCGGCAGCAAAGATGCAGGCCGCGCCCCATTCGAGCACGTTGTCCAGCCGGTTTCTCGGCCGATAGCGCGGCTTGTCGGCCGTGTCGCGCGGCGTCGGCGCCGCCTGCGTTGCGCGCGGCGCGCAAGCGGGAAACGCTTCGGCCAGCGCACGGCTCGGCCACGGGTGCGCATCGGCATGCGCGTCGCCCGACCCCGACACTCGCCATACGGCGTCGGCATCCGGCGCACGACGCAGTTCCTGGATCTCGCGGGCGAGGCCAGCGTCCGGTTCCCTCTGCCGCTCCAGCAATGCGACCTGAGCGAGTTCGGTCGCGAACGCGTTCGTGTCGTCGTGCGCGATCGGCAATCCGCTCGTGCGAACCAGCACGAATTCCCCGAACGCAGCGGCGACGTAGTCGACGAATGCATCGTAGATCGAACGGTAGCGCTCGCCGAGCAGATCGACGAGGTTGTCGCGGCGTGCGGCCGCACGCGCCAGCGCGCTCGCCTTCGTCGTGACCAGGTACGGATAGCGCGTGTCACGTTCCTCGGGCGTCGCGCCTTCCAGATATTCATCGAGTTCGTCGGCCTGGTCTTCCGGATCGAAATCGTCGATGCGATACGCGAAGCGCACATCGTCGGGCCCGAACAGCACGCGCCAGAACAGCGGGACGAACGCGTTCGCTTCGAGCGACGGGCCGCCCGCCGCGAAATAGGCGTTCAGTTCGCCTTTGCGGCCTTCAGGCATGCGCGCCCACGGCGGGCTCTCCAGAAACACGGGATGGGACATATCGCAGGCCCCCAGTCGGGATGATCGGATGGTTGTCTTTTTCGGAACGACTTTCGCCAACGCACGACAGGCCGACGCATTCTGTCCGACTTTACAAACCTTGTCATCAGGGTCTTTCGACTGCCTTTCCGGCCATCATCGGAGGGCGATCCGGGCTGCCAGCCGTCGAATATTCTCATCACTTCGAGCGTGTCCCGACCGGCAAATACAGCGTTGCTTGCGCGATTTTCCCGTCATCGCCATCGCTCCGAATGCGTTCATCGGCCGGCGAATGCCTAGGGAAAATCCGGAGACATCCTTACAGCGATTTACCTGATGATTCATGGAAGCGTCATGTTTCAACGATCCAGCTGTCCGCCAAGCTTTCAATTCGCGTCACGAAGCCGATGCCGCCGCGCGGCAAACGCAATGACCGGAACCTGAAACGGCAGCCGCTGGCGAATCGTCAGGTGTTAAATACTTTCAACAACCCGGTCGAGAGTAATCGTGAGATTCCGTGGCCCGCTGGTGCGGTGGAGACGAGGCGATGCGCGAAACCTGCGCGCCGCGATCGCGTCCTCCGGCGACAGTGACGGCTGGCAAAGCCCTCGCCTGCCTCTGTCGATCTACACCATCCTGTCCCGCCGCTCCGTTCGCCGCCACAACGCCGTCGCCGCGCGTGCGTACGTCGCGATCCATACCGACGACGTGGCATCGCTGCTGCCTTAGCGCCCCGCCCCTTTCCGTGACTCCGTTCGACCTGCCCACCATGTCGCCCGACCGGTGACGGGATCGGCTCGCGCGTCGTCTCCACGCGATCCGGCCTGCATTCAAACGGACTCCTGATCGATGTGCACCACGCTCGCTCACCGCGAACGGCGGTCGCGCACGCCCGCTTCATCCGATGAACCGTCGCGCAACGACCCGCATCTCGCGGCTCGCCACGCGCACCGAAATGGAAAACTTCGTCATGCGAATCCGCACGCTTCGCCGCGCCCTTGCCACCGCCGCCATCCTGTCGGCCGCCGCGGCCGCCGGCACGACCGCCCACGCGGCCGGCGAACTGAACATCTACAACTGGTCCGACTACATCGCACCGGACACGATCCCGAACTTCCAGAAGCAAACGGGCCTCCACGTCCGCTACGACAACTACGACAGCGACGACACGCTGCAGGCGAAACTGCTGTCGGGGAATTCCGGCTACGACATCGTCGTGCCGACGTCGAACTACATGGCCAAGCAGATCCAGGCGAGTGTCTACCAGCCGCTCGACAAGTCGAAACTGCCGAACCTGTCGAACCTCGATCCGCTGCTGATGAAGATGGTCGCCGATGCCGATCCGGGTAACCAGTACGGCGTGCCGTGGGCGTATGGCACCGACGGCATCGGCTACAACGTGCAGGCCGTGAAGAAGGCACTCGGCGACAAGGCGCCGGTCGACAGCTGGGCGCTGGTGTTCGATCCGGCCAACATGGCGAAGCTGAAGGGCTGCGGCGTGTCGTTCCTCGACCAGGCGGTCGACGTGTTCGCGGCCACGCTGCAGTACATGGGCAAGGATCCGAACAGCACGAACCCGGCCGACTACCGCGCCGCATACGAGGTGCTGAAGAAGGTGCGCCCGTACATCACGCAGTTCAATTCGTCGGGCTACATCAACGATCTCGCGAACAACGACCTGTGCGTGGCGTTCGGCTATTCGGGTGACGTCGGCATCGCGCACCGCCGCGCCGCCGAAGCGAAGCGCCCGTACGAGATCGGCTTCGCGAACCCGAAGGAAGGCGGGCTGCTGTGGTTCGACATGATGGTGATCCCGAAGGACGCGCCGAACCGCGACGCCGCGCTGAAGTGGATCAATTACGTACAGGATCCGAAGGTCAACGCCGGCATCACCAACGCGGTGTTCTATCCGACCGCGAACAAGGCCGCGCGCCAGTACGTGAAGCCTGCGATCGCGCGCGACCCGTCGGTGTATCCGGCCGACGAGGTGCTGAGCAAGATGACGCTGCTCAAGCCGATGCCGCCCGAGATCCGCCGGCTGCAGAACCGGCTGTGGGCGCAGTTGAAGACGGGCCGCTGAGCCACGCGCCGAAGTAACGGGTCGTGCCGGCGGTGGCTTGCTCGCGCCGGCGGCACGGCAACTTCATGAGCGGTGATGGCGCGCGACCGGCAGCTGCCGCGTGAACTATCGCAGCGCCTGCTCCGCCGAAAACGCATGTTCCACGAAGCGGATCACCTCGTCGAGCGACGACGTGCACGTCGCCCCCGCCGCGAGTTCGCGAAACGCACCGTCCGGCCCGAAGCAGACGAGCGGCTTGCGCCAGCGTTGCGCGAGCGCGATCTCCTGGGCCGTGCCGTGCCCGCCCGGCAGCGCGACGATCAGGTCGCTGCTCAGCACGTTCACGTAGTTGCGGTTGATCGTATCGGGGGCGGCGTCCGGCTCGCGGCGCGGCAGCGGCGTGAGGATCGGGATGTCCACGAACGGATGCGGATAGCCGTCGAGCGGCACGAAGCCCGCGAGCGGATCGGCCTGCGTCGGCACGATGCCGATCGACCGGCCGGCCCGCTCCGGCACGCCGGCGAACGCGCGCGCGACCGCCAGCATCACGCCCTGCCCGCCGCCCGTCAGCAGGTTGAAGCCGGCCTGCGCGAGCCAGGCGCCCAGCGGCTCCGAAAACGCGAGCCACGGCGCCTTGCCCGAGCCCATCACGCCGATCGTCCTGTTCTTCTGTTGCATCGTGGTTTTTAGTGAAGTCGTTGTGTTGCGCGCGATCGGCGCGCTCATTCGAGCTCGACGCCCTTCAACTCGGGAATCAGGAACAGCGTCGCGACCATGTCGAGCACATAGAGGCCGGCGAGCAGCGCGATGGCCGTCTGGAACGAGTAGTGCGCGGCCAGCGCGCCGACCGCGACCGGCCCGAAGCCGCCGACCGCACGGCCGATATTCCACAGCACGTTCTGCGCGGTAGCGCGTGCGGCCGTCGGATAGCCTTCCGACATCAGCGTCCCGTAGCCGCCGACCATCCCGTTGACGAACATGCCCATCAGCGCACCGGCCCACAACATCGCCGTCGGGTCCGACAGCCGCGCATACGCGAGCACCGTCACGACCGAGCCGAGCTGGTACAGCAGGAACGTCGGCTTGCGCCCGATGCGGTCGGCCATCTGCCCGAACACCCAGACGCCGATCATCATCCCGACGACCGTCGCCGCCGTCCACAACCCCGACTTCGTCAGCGAAAAGCCCATCTGCTTCGACAGGAAGGTCGGCAACCAGATCATGATCCCGTAGTAGCCGAAGTTCTGGACCGAACACAGGATCACGATGCCGAGGCTCGTGCGCGCGGTGCGGCCGTCCGCGACGAGCAGGCGGAACGCGTTGGCCTGCGGCTGTGCCGCGCGCTGCACGAACGCTTCCGGTTCGTGCAGCTTGTTGCGCATCGCCCAGGCGAGCACCGCGGGCAGCACGCCGACCAGGAACATCCCGCGCCAGCCGATGTGCATCAGCAGGAACGGGGTGAGCAGTGCGGCCAGCAGCACGCCGGCCTGCCAGCCGAGCGCGACGTAGCACGACACGCGTGCGCGTTTGCTGGCCGGCCACGCTTCGGCCGCGAGCGCCATGCCGATCCCGAACTCGCCGCCCAGCCCGATGCCCGCGATGGTGCGGTACACGAGCAGATCCTGGAAGCCCTGCGCGAACGCGCACAGCCCGGTGAAGATCGCGAACAGCAGGATCGTCCAGGTCAGCACGCGCACGCGCCCGTAACGGTCGCTCAGCGCACCGAACAGGATGCCGCCCGCGACGGCACCGATCAGCGTCCACGTGACCAGCGCGCCGCCCTGCCCGGAGGTCAGATGCAGCGCCGCCGTGATCGCCGGCAGCATGAAGCCGAGGATCAGCAGGTCGAAGCCGTCCATCGCATAGCCGATCGCCGATCCGGCCAGCGCTTTCCACGCGTACGCGCCGACCTGCTCCACGCGCGGGGCCGACGGGCCGCCGAGCGACGAAGATTTCATGTTTGCTGCCATGGTGTCCTGCCACGATTGTCCGGCGACATTCTAAGGCCTGGGCCCGCGAGCGGCGCCCCGGCGCGCGGGCCGGCGGCGGCGGTCCGCACATGCGTCGGCGCCTGCTTGCGGAGCGGCAGGCGGGAATCGGCGGGCAATGAACGGGGAAACGGTGGGCCGGTGTCGGCGGCGAACCCGGCGATGTCGCGGTCAGGCCGGACACCGGATGAAAAGCCGCATGCCGGCGGCGTGTTGCCGGCCGGCCCGCTAGCGCGAACCGGACGGCGCCGGGTGGCCTGGCGGCCGGGCCGGCTTCAGCCCTGATCGTCTCCGGGCCACCAGGCCTTGGCCTCGCGGTCAACGACGAGCGTGTCGAGATCCTTGCCTTCGAGCCATTTCGGTCGCGGGCCGCGACCCGACCATGAGCGGCCGGTCGTCGGATCGTAGTACTTGGCAGGGGCCTTGCGTTTGCGCTGGACGATATAGCCAAGCGCGCTCAGCACTTCCTGCTGCGAAATTCCCAAAAGCTCGACCTGTTCCTTGAATGCCGCGAGCGCGGCTTGCTTCTCCTTCTGCTTCGCATCCGACAGCTTGATGTTCAGGTCCCGAAGTTGTGCTTCGAGTTCCTGCAGGGCCTGGGTCATGTATTCATCCTCTTTGGGCATGTTTTCGCAAAAAGCTCCGATGGCGGAACCTACCACGAAGTTCCGCCGATGGGGGCTGTCGCATGTGTGAATCGTTTGCCTGAGCCGGCATGGCTTGCGCAATACGCACTAAACGACGTCGCGCGTCAATCAATGACAGACAGGACCGGGCCGGCAACGCGCAGCCCGCCGCGTACGAAGGTACGGCGAACGGCTGCGGCAAGTAAGCGCCGCACCATGGCACTGGCGCGGCATGGCGCGAATGATAGCAGTGCTCGGCGTCGTATTGCAGAAGTCGTCGGCCGGCGTCGATGCGAAACGGGCCGCTTACCGGCCGACGTCGCAGGCTTCCCACGCGATCCGGTCGAACAACGCGCGCAGCTTCGCGCCGCGCGCCGCGTTCAGCGCGGCCGCATGCGCGACGCGTCCGGCGAGATGCGCGCGGAAGTCCGGATGTGCATCGCGATTCTGCGATGCCGGGCCGCTCCGGATGCAGTTGGTCAGGATGGCCTTCAGGAGATCGAACTCATCGCGCGCCAGGTTCGGATGACGATTGACGACCACGCCGGCCAGGTGCTGGCGCATGCCGCGCCGCATGACACGCGTCTTGCGCAGTTGCAGCGCAAAGCCCTCTTCGAGCGCGATCGCGGCGACCCGGACCTGCAGCCGCTCGACGTCGCGCGCCAGCGTGCCGTCGCCGGAAAAGGCGAGATCGTCGGCATAGCGCGTGTAGGTCGCACCGAGCGAACGCGCGAGCGCGGCGAGCCGCAGGTCGAACCGGAACGCGCTCAGGTTCGCCAGCGCCGGCGACGTCGGCGCCCCCTGCGGCAGATGCCGCTCGCGATAGCGCTGGCGGCCGATCCAGTCGAACCGGTCGCGCAGGTCCGGCGCGAGCAGCCGCGCGGACGGCACGCGGTTGGTGCACAGCCCGGTGAGCGTGCGCGCGACTTCGGCCGGATACCCGAGCGTCACGAACAGCGCGTGCACACGTGCGGCGCGTACCGATACGAAGAAATCCGCGAGATCGAAACGAACGACGACATCGCGATCCGCGTGCGGCGACGCGAACGACACGATCCCGTGCCCCTTGCGAAAGCCGTGTACCGCACCGTGCGGCGCGATGCGATCGAGCAGCCCGTGCAGGATGCGACGCTGCGCTTCGCGCAGCCGGCCTTTCGGGATTTCGACGAGGCGGCTGCCGCCGCTGCGCTTGTCGTGCGCGACGTACGTGTAGTGATGCAGCGGCGTGGCGCTGCTGCGCGCGTCGACGCGCCGGTGGTCGGACAGCCAGTCGAGTTCCGCCACGCTCACGCCGAGCCAGCCGGCAAGATCGCCGGGCGTCGCCCATTGCGGCACGTCGCAGCCGGCGAGCGGCGCCGGCAACGCCCGCTGGACGAGCGGCCGCCGCACGACGCGGATCGCGGCAGGCCGATCGCTGCCATACCAGGCGAGCACGAAAGCCGGTGCATCGGCGAGGTCCGCCGCAAGCGCATCGATGTCGACGTCGGCCCAGCGCGCACCGAAGCGTGCGAGCGCGGCATCCGCGACTTCGTGCGTCCACGGCGGCGCGCCGCCGAGCACGGCCGCCATCCGGGACAGGACGCCGGCGCGTTCGGGCGCACCGGCCAGCATCGCTTCGGCAATCGTGCGGGTGGTGTCGAACAGGGAACCGGACATGGGAATCGATGGGCGGGACGATGAGCCAACGTGACTGGTGCTGCGAGGAGTGGCGTTGCGCAACGCGCAACGTTCCTCCTTGCGACGCATCGGGGTGTCGATCTGATCCACGGGGTAGCCCCGTAGTCCTGGAACATCGGCTGCCTGTTCCGGGCGTGTGCTTGACCCACCGGCCCGCGATGCGACTTTAATGGCCGCGAACGCGGCGTGTCAAACCCGCTGGCGATCCGGCGCCGCAGCGGCGCGCCGGATCGCGGCGAACGACCTACGCGTGCCGGGAAAACAGTTCGCGGTACGCGATCGGCGCGACGCCGACACCGGTCATGTTGTTCAGCATCGTGGCCCAGGTCGCGTTGTCGACGCTGACCGGAAACGACCGCACGCGGTTGGCGAGCAGCCAGAAGGTGCGCGTCATGCCGTTGCTCATCGCGACTTCATACCCGCTTCCCTCGAGCCAGTAGCCGACCGGCGGCAGCGCCACCGGTTCGAGGCGGCCGGCCCGGAACGCGGCGGCGGCCGACGCGAACTTGCTGTCGAGCGGCATGACGCGGCGCGGCACGCAGTCCTGCGAGTTCAGTTGCGGAAACGTCGGGCTCGTGCCGAGCCACAGGCCGTAGAACTTCTGGGCGTCGAGATGTACGACGAAGCGCTCCGTTTCGGCGGGCGTCGCCGCCATATAGCAGTCGGCCTGGCCCGGAACGGCAACGCGCCACATCGCGCGTTTCGCGCTCAGGTCGACCAGCTCGCTCGGCTGCGGCCGCGGCTGGATGGGAGACGGTCGTCCCGCTTCGCGCAGGTCGCGCGCGCGATCGAGTCCGATACGAAGACGTGTCAGCATGGGCCCTCTCTTTCTCTCGTGATTTGTTCGAATGCGTCAGGGCGCGGGCGATTACATCGCCACGTGTTTGCAATACGCGGGCCCGGTGTCCTGATGCGCCCGGTGTGCCCGGGAACTCGCGCAGTGTAGCGCTTTTCCATTGACGTCAAGATGAACGCGGCCGGGCGCCGCGTCACGATCGATCGCCGTGCCCGGCGCTGCTCGGCACGATTGCGCGGCCGGCCGTGCCGGCGTGCGTCAGCGCAATCCCGATCACGACCAGCACGAGCGCCGGCACCACGTACCACCGCAAGGGCTCCCCCAGCAGCGCAGACGACAACAGGACGCCGAAGATCGGCACGAGGAACAGGTAGATCGATACCGCGCCCGCCTTGTTGTAGGACATCAGGCTGTTCCACAACAGGAAGCTGGCGGCGGATACGAACGCCAGATACGCCAGCACGAGCACCGACCCGGGCGAGAAGTCGAACGGCGCGACGCCCGCTTTCGCGCCGCCGACCGCGATCAGGGCAACACCGCCGAGCAGCATCTGCATCGCGGTGAGCGGCAGGACGGGCAGGATCGCGGGAGCCGCCTGCTTGCTCAGCATGTTGCCCAACGCGGCAAAAAACATCGCCGACAACATCAGTGCCTCGCCGCTTCCGATCGTGAATGCGTAGCCATTGGCCATCACGTGGTAGAAGACGATGCCGGCAAAACCCAGAACGGCGGCAACGACCTTGGTCGCGGTCATGCGGTCGTCGGCATGCATCGCGTGCGCGAGGCCCAGTTGAAAGAACGTGAGGGTGCCGGCAATGATCGAGCCTTCCATGCCGCTGCTGAGCGCAATCCCCGCGTAGAAGAACACGTATTGCAGGAAGGTCTGTACGACGCCCACCCGCACGATCGCCACGACCGTAGTCCGGCTCAACGGTGGCCGAGGAACGCGTGCGACGGCCATCAACGCGAACAGCAGCAGTGCCGCCAGGACGAAGCGATAGCCCGCGAATTCGATCTGCCGGAATGTGTCGTCGCGCCGTATGCCCAGCATCCCGTATCCGACCTTCACGACCGGAAACGCGCTGCCCCACAGGCAAGTCGCGGTCAGTGCCGTCACGAAGCGACCGGCGGGTGCCGCGAGGAAGCCCGTCACGCCGGACCGTGCCGGCCCGAACGCGTGATCGACCGGTTCATTTCGCAACCCAGCCTCCATCGACCAGAAGGTCCGCCCCGGCAATGAGGGAGGCGGCCTGCGACGCGAGAAAGCACACGGCCGCTGCGGCGGGACTCGGCAGCATGCGTTGCCGGTTCCTGACACGTGTGCACGATGTCCTGACGCTCCCGATGCGCTCGGGAACCCGCGCAGTGTAGCGTCTTTCCGGACGGCCACGAATCAACATTCATCGCCGATCATCTAAATATCGAAACAATCAAAAAACAAAAATAACCACGCGCAGAATTCAATGAAATCACATTCAAACAAAAAATTATCGAATTTGATTAACGATAAATTAATTCGATTGGCGCCATCAAAATCAAATAAATAGTCTGTGTTGTGCGCCGCAACACCGCGAATCAAAGATCAACGAAATACGGAGGCGCAGCACGAATCATTTCATTCGTGCCTTGTCGCAAAGTTTCCGCCTTATCAGGTCACCGTTGGTTTCCACGCATTTGTGAATCAGCAATCCGGAAAGACAGACACGTCTTCCCGGGCGTGACCGACGTCGTCAAATCGCATTCACTCATTCAATACCAAAGGAAAGTCATGAAGAAGATTGCAACCGTGCTGTTTTCAGCACTGATGCTCGCCTCCACGTGCGCGTCCGCACAGGCGCTTTGCAAAGCCGGCAAGATCGACAAGATCGAAACCGACACCACCGGCAACCTGCTGGTGACCATTAACGACGGGGTCTACTCGTTCAGCGCCAAGGAAGTTTATCCAATTATTTACCAGGTATATTCGGAAAACAGGAATCTGTTTATCTATGGAAATAATTGTGCGAACGGCTCGCCGGCGACCCGCTTTGCCGTTCGCTAATCATCCTTAGAACGCTCGACGATTAACCGTGCGTCGAGCTCGGAGCTGGATTGACATCCTGAATCCGGCGCCATCGCGGGCTGCGGTGTCGACACCGAGCAACATGACACCTGCATGCCCGCTACACGATCCCCCAACCCTCCCGCCGCGGCACCCATGGCGATCGCCTCAAGCCTCAAGCCTCACGCCCCGCGCCACGAGCGGGATGGGCCGCGAAATCTGCGGTTGGCGTAGCGGTCGAGGTGGCGGCGGTTCGTTGCGCCGTGCACGTGCCTCGTTGCATGCACGGATCATGAACGCGTTTGCAAGGTCGCAGCGCCAGACAGTCCGGGTTCGGCCATGGGGAGACTCTCGGCGCTGCGCGTTGCGAGACATTCAAACGCCAGGCATGCGCTGGACAACCATCATGGCGCCTCGGCCACCGATTGCGAATCCGGGCCATGGGCGCGGACCCGATTCTCCGAGCGTCAGAATGCGTGCCGGGCATCCGTTCAATGACGCGACACCTCAAACCGATCGCCACCGCCCCTCCCAGAAGCGTGCACGAATCTCGCGTTTGAGCACTTTCCCGACGGCACTGCGCGGCAGATCACCCCAGAATTCCACCGACTTCGGCGCTTTCACGCTTCCCAGCGTCTGCTTGCACAGATCGACAAGCTCCGCTTCCGAGACATGCTGGCCCGGCTTGAGCTGGACGATGGCCTTGACCGCCTCGCCCCACTTCTCGTCGGGAACACCGAACACCGCGCAGTCCAGCACAGCCGGATGCGCATTGATCGCGGCTTCGATCTCCGCCGGGAATATGTTGAAGCCACCACTGACGATCATGTCCTTCTTGCGATCCACGATGGTAATGAAGCCACGTGCGTCGCGAATGCCGATGTCGGTGGTATGGTGCCAGCCGAACGCAGAGATCGCCGCCGTATCGTCCGGCCGCTTGTAGTAGCCGGACATCACCATGGCCGAGCGCACGACAATCTCTCCGCGTTCGCCGGAGCCGACGCAATTGCCCGCGTCATCCATGATTTCCACCCGCGCGAACGGCACGGGGCGACCGGCCGAGCGCAACACATCGTCATCGAACTCGCCTGACGGGAGCAGATAGTCGCACGGTCGCTTGGCCACCACCGGAAAGAGACATTCGCTTTGCCCGTAGACTTCATGGATCAGCGGACCGAAACGGCGTACCGCTTCCTTCAGTTTCTCGGGTGCGATCGGCGCTGCGCCGACGGCGATGCAACGAAGCGACGAGACATCCGTCCGGTCGAGCGCCGTTGCGCTCAACAATGCGTAAACAATCGTCGGTGGCAGGAACAGATGCGTGATGCGTTCGCGCGCGATGGTCTCCAGCACCTGGTCGACATCGAAGCTCGGCAAGACGACCGTGGCGCCGCCTCGTACGGTGGCGGCAAGCGTCACGTAGCAGGCTGCGTGAGTGAGCGGCGCCACGGCCAGAACCCGCGTCGTGTGGTCCATCCCCAGCGCGTCGAATACCGAGATCAAGCTCATTTCAAGCGACCGGTTGGTATGCAGTGCCCCTTTCGACGGGCCCGTCGTGCCTCCCGTCGGCTGAAGCACCGCCGGACGATCCTGATCCGGAGCGGGCTCGGGCTTGACCACGTCGCGACGAGCGTCGATCCAGTCGACCAGGCATTCGCCATGATCGGACGCACGATCGATGCAGACAAACTTCTTCACGCGCGGCAGGCCGGCTTGCAGCGCGGGAACCAGCGACTCGTAGCTGCTGTGGAAAAAAACCAGGTCGCAATCCGCATAGTCGAGCACCGCAATATTGGTTTCGACGGCATTGCGCGTATGCACGGAAACCCAGACCATGCCTGCCCGGTTCACGGCAATCTGCAGCACACTGATGCGGTAATCGTTCGGCGCATAGATCGCGATGTGCGCGCCGGCGCGCAACGCATCGTCTGCGTTCAACGCGTGCGCAACCGCATGAACGAGCCGTTGCGCTTCCGTGAAGTTGATGCGCACGGTGCCGTCGCCATCGACGAACGCCTCACCGGTCGGGCTGCGCGACACTGCCGCGTCGAAATAGTCGGACAACTGCATGTCTGTCTCCTCTTGTTGCCGTAGCGTCTGCGCTACGGATTCTGCTCACTGACCGGCGCGTGACGAACCGGACGTCGATGCCCGGTCAGCGCGTACCGCAGTCGATGTCGAGCGTCTGCGCATTCAGATAGCCGTTCTCGATCACGTGACGCACCAGGCCGGCGAATTCGGCTGCGTGACCCATGCGACGCGGAAACAGCATCTTGCCGACAAGTCCCTCCGACACCTTTTCAGGCATGCCGGCCGACATGCCCGACTCGAACAGCCCCGGCGAAATGGCCATGACGCGAATGCCGTGTTCCGCCAGATCGCGCGCGATCGGCAGCGTCATCCCGATCACGCCGGCCTTGCTGGCGCTGTATGCCGCTTGCCCCATCTGTCCCGCCTTCGCCGCACCCGACGCCGTATTGACGATCACGCCGCGTTCGCCGCTTTCATCGGGCGTATTGGCGGTCATCGCCAGAGCGGCATGCCGGATCACGTTGAATGTGCCGGTCAGGTTGACGGCAAGCACACGGCTCCACAGCGTGGTCGGGAAGAGCTCACCTTTGGAAATCGTCTTACAGGGGCCGAGGATGCCGGCACAATTGATCGCGATGTGCACGGCGCCATGGGTGCGGACAACCTCGTCGATCGCTGCCTTGACGCTTGGCTCGTCGGCGACATCCACGGCGAGGCTCGTCACCGCGGCAACCGGGGCGTTATCGGGTGTGCGTCCGTCGAGGTCGAATCCCACCACGGTCGCGCCGGCCGCGGCCAGCGCCTTGCTCGTTGCCAACCCAAGGCCGGATGCCGCACCGGTCACAATGGCGACTTTGTCTTTCAGGTTCATATCGTCTCTCCTGGGCGGCCGGGTTGTGACCGGCCGTTCCGTCAATGCCCCGCAAACCGCGGAATGCGTTTTTCTGCGAAGGCCGCCAGACCTTCGCGCATGTCGTGGCTGTGTTCATGCAGTGCGCTCATCAGCAACTCCTGCCGCAACGCCACCTCCATCGGCTGCTGCAGCCCGTCGTTCACGAGCGCTTTCATTCGGGCAAGACCAATCGGGCTCTTTGCGGCAATGGCCGCCACGATCCGGCCGACGGCCTGCGACAGCTCCGCTTCGTCGGTCACCTCGTTGACGAGCCCGGCCGACTGCATGTACTCGGCGGACACGAATTCGCCGGTGAACATGAGGTACTTCGTGCGCGTTGGCCCTATCTTGCGCGGCAGCCGCACCGATCCGCCTCCCCCCGGCAACAGGCCGTAGTTGGCGTGTGCGTCGCCAAAAGTCGCGGAGCGCGCAGCCACGACGAGATCGCAGCACAAAATCAATTCCAGGCCGCCCGCCAATGCGGTCCCGTTGATGGCGCCGATCACCGGCTTCGGAAATGTTTCCAGCCGGTTCAGCAACACCAGAAGATCCGCCAGGAAACGCCCTGCGCCATCTGCATCGGCCGTGCCGCGCACAAATTTCAGATCGGCTCCGGCGCAGAACGCTCGCCCCGTGCCCGTCAGCACGACGGCGTGCACGTCACTCGCGGTTTCAGCGAGATCGAGTCCTCGCATGAGTCGCTGGATGATCTCCGGCGAAATGGCGTTCATCGCCTCGGGGCGATTCAATGTCATCCAGATCGCGCCACTGCGATGTGCCGTGAGTACGGCTGGTACTTGCGTGTTCATGGTCTCCGTCCGCTGTTCGAGTGCTCATGAAAAATCTTATGGCAGCGGCGGCGTCCAGCGGTGGCGCTTCAATTCATCTTCTTTGCAGATCCGGTCAATCCGACTGTCCATTTCCAGAAAAACCGGTTAAATTGCGTGGATGCCTACCGATTCACATACTATTCCGGTCAGCCTCTTGCTCGGTACGCTGGCGGGCGCCAGGGAGCAGGGGAAGCTGTCGGACACGATGCTCGCCGCCGTGCTGGAAGCCAGCGGCATCGACAACGCTCTGCTGGCCGATCCCGGAGCGAGGATCACCGCAAAGCAATACGGGCTGCTGTTGAGGCAATCGATCGAGGCACTGAATGACGAGTGCATCGGGTTCCTGTCCCATCCGATGCGCCCCGGCAGCTTTGCATTGGTCATCCGCTCGGCACTCGGTGCGCCCACCCTCGAGATCGCGATGCGCCGCGCCGCCCACACGTTCAGGCTGCTGCAGCACGACGTCGCACTTCACTGCGCGCGCGAAGGCGCACTTGCGGGCTTCACGCTCCAGTTCGCCCGCGACGACGTAGCCCGCCGGCATATCGCTCACGACATGTTGATGCGGGTGTTCTGGCACATGCTCGCGTGGCTCACCGGAAAGCGGTTGCCACCGCAGCGCGCCGATTTCAGCTATGCGTCGTCACCGTGGGACGCTTTCCACACCATCATGTTTCCTTGCCGGGTGCAGTTCGACCGGCCCCGCTCCGCGGTCTGGTTCGACGCCGCCGCGCTCGATGCACCGGTGCGGCGCGACGAAGCGGCACTTCGCACGCTGATCCGCCACGCGCCGGAAAATTTCGTTCTGCCGCAGCCGAGCGACTACGCCACGCGCGCGCACGTGCGCGCGGTGCTGTTGCAAAGCGAACCGGAGTGGCCCGACATGGACGCCGTGGCTCGTCGCCTCTGCATGTCGATCAGTACGCTGCAACGGCGGCTGGCCGTGGAGGGCATCACCTTCCAGACACTGAAAGATCAATTGCGACGCGACCTGGCCATCGAGCGGCTGAGCTCAGGCTCGACGCCGATAGCCGAGCTGGCTGCCCAGCTCGGCTTCGCGGATACGACGGCCTTCAATCGCGCCTTCAAGGTATGGACCGGCGGCACCCCAGGCTCGTATCGTCGCCGCGAATAGAACACACGGGGGCGCTCTGCGATCAGCGCCCGAGGATGGTCACGCAGGCCACCGCCTCTTCCACGCCGTACAGTCCCCCGCCATTCTCGGCCACCGCGATTCGCGCACCGTCGACCTGACGCGGCCCGGCTTCGCCACGCAACTGCGTGACCAGTTCGTGCAGCTGCGCGATCCCCGTGGCGCCAACCGGATGTCCCTTGGACTCCAGCCCGCCGGACGGATTGACGGGGAGACGACCGCCAAGGGCCGTCTCGCCACGCTCGGAGATCGGGCCGCCTTCGCCGAATTCGCAGAAGCCGAGGTTTTCGATCTGGATGATTTCGCCCATGGCAGTCGCATCGTGCACTTCCGCGACCGACACGTCTCGCGGCCCGATTCCAGCCGCCTCGTACGCCCGTCTGGCCGCATGCACGGTGAGATGGTTCTCGATGTCCGTATGGTCGCGATCGCTACCGGTCTGAATGACCGACGACAGCACACGCACGGCACGATTCGCATCGAGACCCAGTCGACGCAGCGCGGCGCCGGTGCACACAATGGCGGCGGCGGCACCATCCGACACCGGCGAGCACATCGGCAACGTCAACGGGTAGGTGATGGGCGGTGCGGCCAGTACCTCCTCGATGGTGTATGCCATCCGGTATTGCGACAGCGGGTTGTGCACGGAATGCCGGTGATTCTTGGCCGATACCGCGGCAACCTGGCGCTGTGTGGTGCCGAAGCGCTTCATGTGAGCGCGGGCGAAGGCTGCATAGACGTCCATGAACACGCTGTAGGGCTTGGGCGAAGTCGAGCCGGCCGGCACGTCGACACCGTCGCCCATGCGGAGCAAGTCGGCATGCACTTCAGCCGCGCGCGATACGTCCAGCGCGCTGTCGAAGACGGAAAACATGCGGTCGCGATCCGTCGAGAACATCTTCTCGGCGCCTACCGCCAGCGCCAAATCGCCGGCGCCGGCGCGCAGGTGATTGACCGCCAGCGTGAACGCGCTGCTCCCGCTGGCGCAGGCGTTTTCGATATTGACCACCGGAATGCGGCCGATACCCATCTCACGCAAAGCAATCTCGCCACGGATCATCTGCTGGCCTTCCATGTGACCTTGCGATGCGTTGCCGAAGAACGCCGCTTCGATCGCGCCCTTCTGGAGGCCCGCGTCGTTCAGCGCGGCCTCGGTCGCCTGACGCACCATATCCTTCACGCTCAGTTCCACCAGGCGTCCGAACCGGGTCATGCCCACGCCCACGATATAAATGTCAGTCATTGCCTTCCTCCTGCGTCGAGACGTTCCTGAGTCGGCCAGCCGCCGAATCGGCATTTCTATACTGCCCGACCATTATTAAAAGGATTCCGAATTAACCAGAATGGAAATTCGGCTAACCTTCGATACATCGCGATGCCATTCCAATGCATCGCGCTTCCGGATTCAGTCCGTCTTGCCCAGCTCGCTCACCAGTTCGGGCACCTTCTCGAACAAATCGCCTACCAGGCCGTAGTCCGCGACGCCGAAGATCGGTGCTTCCGGGTCCTTGTTGATCGCGACGATCACCTTCGAATCCTTCATGCCGGCCAGATGTTGAATTGCCCCCGAGATGCCGACCGCGATGTACAGCTGCGGCGCGACGATCTTGCCGGTCTGGCCGACCTGGTAGTCGTTCGGCACGTAGCCGGCGTCGACTGCCGCGCGCGATGCGCCCAGCGCTGCGTTCAGCTTGTCGGCCAGCGGCTCCAGCACCTTCGTGTAGTTCTCGCCGCTGCCCAGACCGCGGCCACCCGACACGATGATGTTCGCGCTGGTGAGCTCAGGACGGTCCAGCTTCGTCACTTCACGGCTCACGAACTGCGACTTGCCGGCGTCGGCTGCCGCTTCGATTTTCTCGACAACTGCATTGCCGCCTTCCGCTGCCACCGGATCAAAGCCCGTCGCACGCACCGTGACGACCTTGATCGAATCGCCCGACTGCACCGTCGCGATCGCGTTGCCCGCATAGATCGGGCGCTCGAACGTATCGGCCGACACCACCGCCGTGATCTCAGAGATTTGTGCGACGTCCAGCTTCGCGGCGATGCGCGGCGCGATGTTCTTGCCGTAGGCGGTCGCCGGCGCGAGGATGTGCGAGTAATCCTTCGCGATGTTCAGCACGGTCGCTTCGACGTTTTCCGCGAGGCCGGCTTCGAGTTGCGGCGCGTCGGCCAGGAGGACCTTCGACACACCTGCGATCTTCGCTGCCGCATCGGCTGCCGCTTGCGCGTTGTGGCCCGCGACCAGCACGTGAATATCGCCGCCGACGAGTTTGCCAACTTCGGCTGCCGCCGCCACCGTGTTCAGCGTCGCGGCCTTGATCGACGCGTTGCCCCCCAAGGGGGCTTCCTTCGGGGCGTCGTACTCGGCAATCACCAGAATCGTCATTTCTTTCCGCTCCCTCTTACAGCACCTTGGCTTCGGTCTTCAGCTTCTCGACCAGCGTCTTCACGTCCGGCACCTTCACGCCGGCTGCGCGCTTCGGCGGCTCGACCACCTTCAGCGTCTTCAGACGCGGCGCGACGTCGACACCCAGGTCTTCCGGCTTCACGGTTTCCAGCGGCTTCTTCTTCGCCTTCATGATGTTCGGCAGCGTCACGTAACGCGGCTCGTTCAGGCGCAGGTCGGTCGTGATCACGGCCGGCAGCGTCAGCGACAGCGTTTCCGCGCCGCCGTCGACTTCGCGCGCAACGGTTGCCTTGCCGTCGGCGATCGTCACCTTCGATGCGAACGTCGCTTGCGGCAGGCCTGCCAGCGCAGCCAGCATCTGGCCCGTCTGGTTCGAATCGTCGTCGATGGCCTGCTTGCCGAGGATCACCAGTTGCGGCTGCTCCTTGTCGACCAGCGCCTTCAGGATCTTCGCGACGGCCAGCGGCTCGACGCTGTCGTTCGACTCGACGAGGATCGCGCGATCCGCGCCGATCGCCAGCGCCGTACGCAGCGTTTCCTGCGCTTGCGCGACGCCTACCGACACGGCGATCACTTCGGTCGCCACGCCCGCTTCCTTCAGGCGCACCGCTTCTTC
Source organism: Burkholderia lata (assembly GCF_902499025.1). GTDB lineage: Bacteria > Pseudomonadota > Gammaproteobacteria > Burkholderiales > Burkholderiaceae > Burkholderia > Burkholderia lata_C. Next base: position 53,607 of record NZ_CABVPW010000009.1, read on the forward strand.
CACCGCGATTTCGTCGAACGGGTTCATCGACATCTTCACGTTCGCGATGTCGACACCCGACTGATCCGACTTCGCGCCAACCTTCACATTCGAATCGACAACGCGCTTTACAGCTACCAGTACTTTCAAGACGACTCTCCTCCTTGTTCCCTGAAAAAAACTACTTGCGCACCGGCGCAGACGTCGCAGCACAGCTATTGCGGCGGCAACAAGACCTCATCGTCCTCACCGACGACCGGCACACCGCTGACCGGGCCCGGACGCACGCCGTCGAACATCAACGGCTGCGCCACATGCCAGCGTTGTCGGCCATCGCGATCGGCAGCGTGCGCAAACAAGCCGCGTGCCTTGAAGTGCGGATCGGCCACCACCTCGTCGAGCGTGTTGACCGGCCCCCACGGAATGCCGGCGCCGTCCAGCAACGCCGCCCATTCGTCACGCGAGCGCCGCGAAATAGCGTCGCCGATCCGGCCGCGCAACGGGATTTCGTGTTGCACCCGCTCGCTGTGCACGGCATCGGCGACATCCGGCATCTCGAGCAACCCACACAGCGGTTTCCAGAACCAGTCTTCATAAGCGATCGACAGCGAGAGCAAACGGTTGTCCGCGCAACGATAGATGCCGTATGCGGGTTCCGCGTTGATTTCGGCAAGACCAGGCCGGCCGCCGTTCATCAACGGCCCGAGCGACGCCGCCATCCACGACACCAGCCCGTCGGTCATCGACACGTCCACGTAGCACCCCCTTCCCGTCCCGGCACGCTGATATAGCGCCGCGAGGCATCCCGCCACGGCAAACATCGCGGCCGTCAGGTCACCGATGGCCAGTTCCGGCAACGGCTCGGGATTGCCGGTTGCAGCCTGGCGAAAGAGCAGGCCGCAAATCGCCTGGTACGACAGGTCATGTGCCGGCCTGTTTCGATAGGGGCCATGCTGACCAAAACCGGATATCGAAACGTACACACAACGCGGGTTGATCGCGGCGACGTCGTCGTAGCCGAAGCCGAGGCGCGCCATGACGCCGGGACGAAACCCCTCGAACAGCACGTCTGCGCCAGGGATCAAGCCGCGTAGCGCCGCCTTGCCTGCCTCGGTCTTCAGGTCGACGGCAACGGCGCGCTTGTTGCGGTTCAGCGCCGCATGGAAATTCGGCTGCGCGCGTGCCGGGTCGCCCGCGGGCGGACGTTCGACCAGGACGACTTCCGCGCCCAGATCCGCGAGGATGAGCGTTGCAAACGGGCCGGGATACTGTTCCGCGAGCGAAAGAATGCGGATACCTTCAAGCGGCAATGGCATGTCCCCTCCGGAAACGTGCGCGTTATCGGCGTTCAGGCGAGCGCACGGGCGATGATCAGTTTCTGGATGTGGCTGGTGCCTTCGTAGATCTTCGTGACGCGCACGTCGCGGTAATAGCGCTCCACCGGGAAATCCGTGAGGTAGCCGTAGCCGCCGAAAATCTGCAGTGCCTGCGAGCAGACTTGCTCCGCGATCTCGCTGGCGAACAGTTTCGCGATGGACGCTTCCTTGCCGCATTCCAGCCCGGCTTCGCATAGGCGCGCGGCGTGCAGGCAATACTGAAACGCCACCTCGACCTGCGTGGCCATGTCGGCCAGATCGAACGCGACGCCCTGCAGCTCGATAATCGGTCTGCCGGCAACTTCGCGCTCGCGTGCATAGCGGAGCGCGGCTTCAAGCGCGCCTCGCGCGGCGCCTGCCGCAATGAAGGCGATCCCGATGCGGCCGTCCGACAGGCTTCCGAGAATGGTGCCGTAGCCGCTACCCTCTTCGCCCAGCAAGCTGCTTGCCGGCGCACGATAGTGGTCGAGCACGATCTGCGCCGTATGCGCCGTGTGCTGACCGAGTTTGGTTTCGATGCGGCTGACTTCATAGCCTGGCTGGCCGGGATCGACGACAAACGCGCTCCAGCCTTTCTTGCCCATCGCCTTGTCGGTCTGCGCCAGCACGACGGCGACGCCTGCTTCGCTACCGTTGGAAATGAACTGCTTCGTGCCGTTCAGCACGAAGACATCGCCGTCCCGCTGTGCCGTGGCACGCAGCGCCGCCGTATCGGAGCCGGCTTGCGGTTCGGTGATCAGCGTCGCGCCAATCGCCTTGCCGCCTGCCATTGCCGGCAGCAGGTCGCGCTTTTGCGCTTCCGTGCCGTGGGTGGCAATGCACATCGCGGTGATGTTGTGAACATGAACAATGGTGGCGAGCCCCGCATCGACTGCCGCAAACTCCTGTTGCGCCACGCAGAATTCGAGAATTCCCGCGCCGACGCCGCCATATTGTTCAGGGATGAGCATGCCGAGAAAGCCGCCTTCCGCCAGCGTCTGCAGTTCGGCGTGCGGCCACGCGGCGGTGCGGTCACGCTCGGCGGCCGTCGGTTCTACGACTTCAACGGCCAGGCGACGCGCGGCGTCGCGGATCATGATCTGCTGCTCGCTCAGGAATGCGGTCAACAAGTCTGCCATGGTGTACCTCTGCTGTTGCGGCGTTGCGGGATGCCGATATCGGAAGGGATTCGGCGCACGCCACGTCACGCATCGGCTCGTCGGCGGCACCTCGATTTGCCTGCATCTTAGGCCGCCGGCGCACCCACGAGCGAGTGCAGATTCGTGCAATTTGAGTGCAGATTCGGTCTGATGTGCAAGCCGCGTCAGCAGGATGGCCACGCTATCCCGGGCCGGTTCCGATAAAGCGGAGCGAGCAACGCGACGGGTACCGGACGGCCGCTACACCAGCGATAGCGGCTTCGGTCCGGATATCGTACGAATGACCCCGATAGCTCGGCATCGGCCGTCAGCATGGGTGAACTCGAACGATGCAGCGCGCCTTTCGTCGTCGGTCAGGGTACGGCCCGGAAGCCATCGTCCGCCATCGGTGTCACGCGATCATTCGAGTGGCTGCTCCGCATCGAACGGCAGACCTTCATGCGCGGGCCGTGCGGAACTGATCATCGGCCCTGGCTGACGGTCACGCACCAGCGTTTCCGAGGCCGCTACCGGGCAGTGCCTTTCCAGGCTCGCCCTAGCCGACCAGCAGCTGAAACGCCACGACGCTCACGGCGTTCAGCGCCGCGTGCGACGTGCCTGCGGTGCCTCTTCGAAAACCTGCACGATGTGATCGATCATCGCACTGACACGTGCGGTATGCCGCAGATCCTTGTGCGTCACCATCCACACTTCATATGTCACGGCACTGACGCGGTCCGGCCAGATGCGCACGAGACCGTCGCGCTCCGCGATCGGCACCGCCAGCTCACCGATGCCGAGCCCGGCACGCACTGCAGCCCGAAGCATCAGGCTCGAATTCAGCCCGGATACGATCCGCCCCGCGTGAATCGGCTCTCCAACCAGCGTGAGCAGCCGGGGCGTTTGCATGTGCGGCAGGTAGAACACGAGGTCGTGCCCGTCAAAGCCGGTGCCGGGAACAGGTTCGCCATGCCGCTCGAGATACTCGGCCGATGCGAACAGCCCCATGTGCCACGCGGCAAGGCGCCGCGTGAGCAGGTCGGGGTTGTCGGGCTTGATCGTGCGCACCGAAATGTCGGCTTCGCGCTTTGCCAGGTTATGCACCTGCGTGGACGTGTCGAGCAGCACGCGTACGTCAGGGTGCTCGTCATGCAGGTTGCGCATCGCCGTCATCACGAATTCGACCCCGATCGAATCGGTCGTCGTCACGCGAACTTCGCCCGCGAGGCGCTTGTCCACGCCCTGCACCTGCCGCGCGAGATCGATGGCGGACTGCTCCATCTTTTCCACCGCACGTAGTGCGACTTCGCCCGCCGAAGTCAGCACATACCCGTTCGAGGTACGCAAAAAGAGCGTCGCGCCGAGTGCACGCTCGAGCGTCGCGAGGCGCCGGCCGACAGTCGCCTGGTCGAGACCGACGATCCGCGCCGCACCGCGCTGGCTGCGTTCCCGGTAGATGGCAAGAAAGATTCGTGCGTCATCCCAGTTCAAGAATGGGCTCCCGATGTGATGCAAATTTGCATATGTTGTTGTGAAAATCGCTGCACCAGAGCTTCACGGGCCAAGCATATACTGAATTCAACTAAACGACGGGCTAAAGCATGCCCGACGATTACTCCCCAAACCGGAAGTGAGGTTTCCCCATGTCAGATGCGCTCTCCCCCATGCCCGCCGAGATGACGGCGATCGAAATCAGCCGGCCCGGCGGCCCAGAGGTGCTGGTGCCCGTCAAGCGCGCCATCCCGAGCCCCAAGGCGGATGAAGTGCTGATCCGGGTTCACGCCGCGGGCGTGAACGGCCCGGATGTATATCAGCGCAAGGGACTGTACAACCCGCCGCCGGGCGCATCGGACATTCCGGGCCTCGAGATCGCCGGCGAGGTCGTCGCGGTGGGTTCCGACGTGCAGCGCTTCAAGCGTGGCGATCTGGTGTGTGCACTGGTGACGGGCGGCGGATACGCGGAGTATGCGGTTGCCAACCACGCCGTCACGATGACGCTGCCGGCCGGTCTCGACGTGACCGAGGCGGCGGCGATGCCGGAAACGTTCATGACCGTGTGGCTCAACCTCATGCAGCGCGGCAAGCTGAGCCGTGGCGAATCGGTGCTGATTCATGGCGGCGCCTCCGGCATCGGTACGGCCGCGACGATGATCGCGAAGGCCATGGGCGCGTCGAAGATCATGACGACCGTTTCCTCCCAGGCGCACCAGGAGGCAAGCCTGAGCCTTGGCGCGGATCACGCGATCAACTATCTCGAAGACGACTTCGTGGCGAAGGTCGACGAGTTCACCGAAGGCAAGGGCGTGGACGTGATCCTCGACATCATTGCGGGCGACTACGTGGCGCGCAACTACCAGGCCGCGGCAATGAACGGCCGCATCCTGCAGGTGAGCGTGCTCAAGGGGCCAGCGAAGGAGCTCGATCTGTGGCCGTTGATGATCAAGCGCCTCACCCATGTTGGCTCGACGCTGCGTTCTCGTACGAGCGAGGAAAAGGCCGCGATCATTGCCGAGCTCGAACAGACCATGTGGCCGCACATCGAAGCCGGCCGGGTCAAGCCACACGTCTACCGGACATTCGCGCTCGAGAACGCGCGCGGAGCACACGAGCTGCTCGATTCGGGTGTTCACATCGGCAAGATCGTACTCACCACCGCCGCGCATCGCACGGCATGACGTCCCGGGGCGCAGCCGAACGGAAGCACGTTCGACTGCGGCCGCCGGCAGCGGGCGGACACCTGGCCCACGGACCGCTGTTCATTGCCGCTCATCCGATTCCACCAGCAAGCTCATCATGAAAATCTTCTACAAAACCCGCGCTACCGCCACCGGCGGGCGTTCCGGCCGTACCGCACTTGACGATGGCAGCCTCGCGCTGGATTTGGCCATGCCGGGGGCGGGCAAGGCCGGGGCCAACCCCGAGCAATTGTTCGCGCTCGGCTACGCGGCCTGTTTCGACAACGCGCTGGCACTGGGTGCCAGACAGATGAAACTGCCGATCACGGGGAGCCAAACCTCGGTCGAGGTCGGCATTGGCCAGGCGGCCGAGGGCGGTTACGCGCTGGACATCGACCTGTACGTCGAGGTGCAGGGGCTCGGTGAGGACGATGCCCGCAAGCTCGTCGAGGCCACCCATCGCACCTGCCCGTATTCCAACGCGACGCGCGGCAATGTGGACGTGCGCCTGCACGTTTCTGTTGCCTGATGGCAGACACGCCGCATCGATGAAATCGATGCGGCCCGCCAGATCGGGACGCCCGGCTTCGTCGATGTCCACACGCACGACGATGGGCACCTCACGCGGGAAAACCGGCCGTCACCTGCTTCGAACCACGGCGTGACGACGGTACTCACCGGCCACTGCGGCATCGGTTTCGCACCGTAGCGGTCGACCGGGCGTGTCGTCGCGATGCGCGACCCGGCCCGCCGGCAGGCACCGTCAGCGATCCAGCAATCGCCCCAGCCGCATCATCGTGACGTTCACGCCGAGATGCCGCATCGACGGTTGCACGATCACGCAGTTGTCGTAAGGCGTGACGATCACGTCGTCGCCGTCGCGGGCAATCTCGGTACCGGCTTTCTCGATCACCTCGAGCCCCGTGAACGGTTGCGAGAACCGGAAGTCCATCGAACGCGCGACGACCGGCTCCGTGATCTCGACGAACTTCTGCCGCACCGGCGCGGCTTGCGTGAGGAACGTTGCGACGTCGTCGCGCGCGACGACGCCCGCATGCAGCAGGAAACGCGCCGCGCTGTCGAGCGCGACATCGCGTGCGCTCGCGGCGAAGTGCTGGCCCGTCTCGATCAGCAGCGCATTCTTCGTGCTCGCCGGATCGCCGAAACCGCCGTAATCGCGCAGCCGCGTGCCGTTCGCATGGCCGCGATCGACGATCACGTGCTCCGGCGTGCCGATCGCGGCCGCCAGCGCGATCGCCTTCTCGAGCGGGCCGGTCATCATCAGCGGCGCGGACGCTTCGTGCATCGAATGAATGTCGAGCAGCAGGTCGACCGTATCGAGCAGCGGACGCATCGCGCGCGCGCGTGCGAGCTCGCGGCTGTCGCGCGTGCCGTCGAGCGCGGCCGGCGTCCATACGCGATTCATGTCCTCGTCGAGATAGCGCGTCGCATCGGCGTTCTCCGCGCTGAAGTGCTCGTAGGCGCCGACGTTGCCGAAGCCGAGCGACAGGCGGCCCGCAGCCGGGCGCAGGCCCGAGGCCAGCAACGTGTCCACCGCGATCGCGCCGCTCACTTCGTTGCCGTGCGTCAGCGCGAGGATCATCACGTGCTTGCCGGGCCGGCCGCTGTCGAACGTATGCAGATAGTCGATGCCCGTATTGCCCGCGCGCCAGCGCGAGATGTCGGGAAAGGCCACTTCGATCGGATAGGCCGGCAACGCGGCACGGATGGCTTCAAGCGTGGTCATGTCGGAAAGGCTCAACAGGGTTCGGGAAAGGCGCAGCCGGCGTGGGCCGGTTGCGCCGGAATCGGGTTCGGGGCCGGTGCATCACGCCTCGGTTGCACGCGCCGACGGCGCGGCGGCGGCAGCCGCGCCGCGCATCCGGCGGCCGAGCGAGATCACCGACGTGATCCCGAGCACGGCCGTCGCCATCACGTAGAAGCTCGGCGCCAGCTTGTTGTGCGTCGCGTCGATCAGCCAGGTCACGATCAGCGGCGCGAAGCCGCCGAACAGCGTCACCGAGAAGTTGTACGACAGCGCGAGGCCCGTGCCGCGCGTGCTCGTCGGGAAGATGTCGGCGAGCAGCGCCGGCAGCGGCGCGAGGCTTACCGCGATCAGCAGGCCGACCAGCGCCTGCACCGCGAGCAGCGTCTCGACCGTCGGATAGCGGTTCAGCAGGACGAACAGCGGCCACGTCGTCACGCCGACCAGGATCAGCGCGATCAACATCACGCGGATGCGGCCGAAGCGATCCGACAGGTGCCCGACGACCGGCGCGGCGACCATCAGCATCGAGCCCGTGACGACCGCGCCGAGATACGACGACGTGGCCGGGATATGCAGCTGCTTGACCGCATACGTCGGCATGTACAGCTTGTGCACGTAGTTGAACGCGGTGGCCGTCGCGACGACACCCGCGCCGAGCAGCAGGTTCGCGCGATCGCGAGCGAACACGTCGCGCAGCGGCGACTTCGCGCGCCCCTTCTCGCCGAGCCGGCGGAAATCGGCCGGTTCGTCGATGTTGCGGCGGATGTAGAGCCCGACCGGGCCGATCAGCAGCCCGACCGAGAATGCGACGCGCCAGCCCCACGCATGCAGCTGGTCGGCCGTCAGCAGCAGGCTCAGCAGCGCCGACACGCCGGCCGCGAGCACCGTCGCGAGCCCCTGCGTCGACATCTGCCAGCTCGCGAAGAAGCCGCGCCGCTTCGCATCGGCCTGCTCGACCATGAACGCGGTGGCCGCGCCGAATTCGCCGCCCGTCGAGAAGCCCTGCAGCATCCGCGCGACGATGATCAGCAGCGGCGACGCGATGCCGATCTGCGCATAGGTCGGCGCGAACGCGATCATCGCGGTGCCGAGCATCATCAGCCCGATCGAGATCGTCAGCGACGCCTTGCGGCCTGCGCGGTCCGCATAGCTGCCGAGCACGATCGAGCCGAGCGGACGCGTGATGAACGAAATACCGAACGTGCCCACCGACAGCAGCAGCGAGGTTGCCGCGTCGTGCGTGGGGAAGAACAGCTGGCCGATGACGATCGCGAAATAGCCGTAGATCAGCAGATCGTAGAACTCCAGCGCGTTGCCGATGCTCGCGGCGCAGATCTCGCGCCACGGATTGTGCGGGGCCGGCGTTGCGGCGTGCGTGTTGCGGGTCATCCCTGTGCTCCTCCGGTAATGCTGGCCGTCAGGATTTTGAAAGACGGCGCGCGGCGTTGCCGGCGGCCGTTCGGGCCAGTCAAGCGCGGAGTGTAGGCAACGCGGAGCGGGCGTTCGTGCCGTTTCGGCACGCAATCGTGCCGATCGGCGCGCGGGCCCCGGCGCCGCTGCCTGCGGACGCTATGCGTCGCCGTCGTCGCGTGACGGCGCGGTGCGCCAGATCGCGTCCAGTACCGGATGCGGATCGTTCCGGCGCCGGTACAGCGCGATGTCGAAGCCGATCTGCCAGTCGGCGCCGCCGACGATCGCGAGCTCGCCGCGCCGCACGTCGTCGGCCACGAGCCGCTGCGGCAGCCACGCGAGGCCGAGCCCGCGACGCGCCATCGCGAGGATCGCTTCGTACGAGTCGGCCTGGTACACGGGCCGCAGCGTCGGGCGGTTCGGCATTTCGGCGAGATGCCGCGCCAGCACCGCGCGCAGCGTCAGCGTGCGCGCGAACGCGAGCCACGGCACCGGCGCCTGCCCGGCCGGCAGCCGGTAGCGCACACCGCCGCGCGCATCAAACGCACTGACCGGCACCAGCACCTCGCGCGCGACGGACAGCCAGTCGAAGCGGTCGCGGTCGATCAGCAGCCGCGTATGCGGGCTCGAATAGACGATCAGCATGTCGGCGTCGCCGGCCGTGAGCTGCAGGATCGCTTCCTCCGCGCTGCCGGTCGACACGGTGGCCGTGAAGAAGCCTGCGCGCGCAACCGCGTCGTCGTACCAGTCGGGGAAGAAGGTGGCCGAGAGCGTGCGGCCGGTCGCGATCCGGAGGTTGTTTTCCAGCACCGGCGCCGCTTCCTGAAGCTGCGTGCGGGCGCCGTGCAGGATGTCGAGCGCGTTCGACGCGGCATCGAGGAAGACGGTGCCGGCCGCCGTCAGTTCGAGCGGTTTCGTGCGCGCGATCAGCCGCGTGCCGACCCACTCCTCGAGCGACCGGATACGGCGGCCGAACGCCGGATGCGTGACGAAGCGGTTCTCCGCTGCGCGCGTGAAGCTGCGCGTGCGCGCGAGTTCGACGAAGTCTTCGAGCCATTTCAGTTGCATGGCCGGGCTCCTTGGGGGGCGATGAGGTGCGGGTCGGTGCCCGCTCGCGAACGGCACTCATGGCGCGGCCGCCGCCATGGGCAGATGCGGCCGTGCGGCGCGCGCCGCGAGCGGCGCCCGATCCTACAGCACCTGCGGCGCATCGCGCAGCACGGCGCGCAGCGCGGTATCGAACGGGGTCGCGTGATCGATCCCGGCGGCGCGCACGCGCGATGCGTCGAGGTGGCAGTCGTACGGGCGTGGCGTCGCGTCGGTCGGCTGGTCGATCCGCTTGAGCGATGCGTCGATGCCGAGCGCGGCCGCGATCCGCTGCGCGATGTCGTACTTCGTCATCGGCTCCTCGCCCGACCAGTGACGCAGGCCCGTGATCGATGCGCCCGCGAGATGGCGCAGCGTCAGGTCGCGGATGACGTCCGCGACGTCCGGCGTATACGTCGGGTAACGGATCGCCCATGCGTCCATGCCGACCGCGTCGGCGCCCGGCCGCGCGGAGGCGGCAATCGCCGGCACGAGGCTCGTGACCGCCGATTCGCTCCAGTCGACGATCGGGCCGAAGAGCAGCGGCAGACGCAGCACGCACGACAGCGGCGACGCGGCGAGGAGGGCCGCCTCGCCTTCCAGCTTCGTGCGGCCGTAGATGTTCAGCGGGTTCGGCGTGGCGTCCTCACGGTACGGGGCGGCCTTGCCGTCGAACACGTAGTCGGTGGAGATGCCGAGCGTCCACGCGCCGTGGCGCGCGGCGAGCGCACCGATGCGGGCCGGGGCGGTGACGTTGATCGCGCGGGCGCCGTCAGGGTCGCGTTCGCAGACGTCCGGGCGGCGTTCGGCCGCGCAGATGATCACGGCGGCCGGTTGGCGGGTGGCGAAGAGGTGTTCGAGGGCCGGCTCGTCGAGGACGTCGAGTTCGGCGAGGTTTTCCGGGGGCAGCGCCAGGCGTTTCGCGCCTGCGCCTTGCGGGTTCCGGATCGTTGCGATGAGATTCAACGACGATTCACGGGCCAGCGATGCGGCAACCGCGCGGCCAAGGAGGCCGGCGGCGGCGATGAGGAGGACGGTCGGGAGATCGGTCGACGAGGTCGGGTTTGGCATGAGCGGCAATTCGGGTGACTGGGGAGCGCGCGAGATCGCGTTCGACGTTCGCGCCGTGGTCGTGGGGAGAATAGCCGAGTATGACAGCCGGTTCATCGTGATGGCAGATCGGCCGCCCTGCGACCGACGTGCGTCTTTCGCCGCGACCGGCGGCCGTCGCCCGGCACGGCGTATCGTCCGCCCGGACGGCACCCGTGCTGCCGGCGACGTCGACACGCCGCGTGGCCGCCCTTGTGCACGTGCGATCCGCGGAGCCGCCGCACCGCGATCATCGCCAAAAGGCAAAGCCCGGTGCACTTGCGCGCACCGGGCCGTCACACCTGCAGGAAACTTCGTGCCGCGTTACTTCCGGTCGAGCGAATACCGCCCCGGCCCGGTCAGCGCGAGCAACAGCAGCCCGCCGATGATGCTCACGTTCTTGTAGAAGTTGATCATCGCCATGTATTGCTCCATCCCCTGCAGCGCCCAGTAGCGATGGCCGATCAGCGCGGTCGCGAGCGTATAGGCGGCGAACACCAGTGCGAGCGGACGCGTATAGAAGCCGATCGCGATCAGCAGGCCACCGGCCAGCTCGACCCCGACCGCGATCGCGGCTGCCAGCTCGGGCGCCGGGTTCCCCGTCGACGCCATGTACGCGACCGTGCCCGAGAAGCCGTTCAGCTTCTGCCAGCCGAACAGCACGAACAGGATCATCATCAGCACGCGAGCCGCCAGCAGCAGCTCGTCCTTCTTCGACTCCAGTGAAACGTAACGCATGGCAATCACCCTTGAATTGACGGTTTGATGCATCCGGTGCCGATACGCGCCGAATCGGCGCGCCAGGTCGGCAACGAACTACTCCTCGCGCAATCGGACAGCAAGCCGGCTGGCCCGCCGCCGAAGAATCCGTCCGGTCGCACCGTTTTGGGTGCACTCCGAATCGGTTCTGGCGAAGCACGGATGCAGTCTACTGTCTCCTCATAAATCATCAATCCGTCAAAATATGATTTGCTGTCTCAAAATAGTGGACAATTGAAGACGACAACGCCGGTAGAACGCGCCCAGTGGGGTATCGCGAAACGAAAATCGCCTGCATCCGTCCTGCACGGCGCGCACGCCCGCTCGTCCATTGCCATCCGGCGTCTTTTCCTTCAGCCGAAAGGTCAGCTTGATCGCCGATGAAACGCGGCAATTGCGTCCCACATCGACACCGGATTCGAATACATCGGGAAATGGCCGCAATCCGGGATCTCAGCCAGTTCGACGCCCTGCTCCTGGATGTGCTTCAGGTAGGAAAGCGATGCATTCTGTTCGCCAAACATGAACATCCTCGGAAACGGCAGACCGAGGAACTTCGTCATCAAGTCGCCGTTGTCCGACAGGTCGACCATCGACCGGAAAATCCCGCCGACGGCTTCGGCGCGAACCTTGTGACGCAGGCTCGCCGAATAAAGCGCACTCGCATAGGCGGGGGCATGCAGCGTCCGTTCGATGAAGTCCTCGAAGAACCGGTGAGCGTCGTCCCGCGCATGGTCGACGATCTGCCGGCTGAGAAAGCAGTCTTCCGGGGCGATGTTTCCTTCGATATCGACGAAGCTCAGCACACGCTCAGGCTGCTGGTGGGCAAGCATCAATGCGGTCAACCCGCCCATTGAATGCCCGACCAGATGGAACCGATCGAACCCGATATGGGCGAGCACGGCCCGCGCAGTTTTCACCAGAAACGGGATACTGACCTGCGACAGGTCGGCACAACGGGTTTCGCCGCAGCCGGGCGCGTCATAAGCGACGAACGGATGCCCGTCGAATGCGGCGTGGCGCACGATATCGGCATAGTCCTCTTTCGTCGAACCGAAGCCGTGCAGAAACACGATCGGCGCGTTGTCGCCATCGCGATGAATGGCCGCGACGTCCAGCGCCGTGCCGTCGACGTTGAACCGGAACTGCGACCGGATAAATTCACGCGTCATCTCAATCACCTTGCACGCATGTCCCCGCAACGCGACCTCGATTCATCGAAGGCAACCGAGGCCGCGTACTGCGGCGACGTTCAATCCACCAGCGTCGAACAGAAGTCCTGAATAGCCGTGCAAGCGCACGCCAGGGACGCGTCGTCCAGCGCATACGCGATGCGAATGTAGGGCCCAAGGCCGAACGCACTGCCATGCACGGTCGCAACACCGGCCTCGTCGAGCAACGCGTTGACCACCGCCTCGTCGCCGTCCAGATGGACGCCGCCACGCGTCGTCTTGCCGATCAGGCCTTCACACGAAGCGAACACGTAGAACGCGCCTTGCGGTACCGCGCAATGCAGGCCGCGCGCCTGGCCGAGCCGATCGACGACCCGGTCACGCCGGCACTGGAATACACCACGCGCGTGCCGGATGAAATCCTGCGGCCCCGTCAATGCGGCCAGTGCCGCATGCTGCGAAATCGTCGATGCCCCCGACGTCTGCTGCCCCTGCAACTTCTCCATCGCGTCGATCAACCAGCCGGGCCCCGTACCGAAGCCGATGCGCCAGCCCGTCATCGCATACGCTTTGGATACGCCGTTCATCGTCAGCACGCGGTCGCGCAACCGCGGCTCGACCTGGGCGAGCGTGAAGAATTCGATGCCATCGAAAATCAAATGCTCGTAGATGTCGTCGGACAGCACCAGCACCTGCGGATGCACGAGCAACACCTCGGCCAGTGCCCGTAGTTCCGCACGGCTGTAGGCCGCGCCGGTCGGGTTCGACGGCGAATTCAGAATCAGCCAGCGCGTGCGCGGCGTGATCGCCGTTTGCAACGCGTCCGCCGTCAGCTTGAAGCCGCTTTCTGCCCCGCACCGGACGATCACGGACTGCGCGCCGCAGAGCTGCACGATTTCGGGGTAGCTGACCCAATACGGCGCCGGCACGACGACCTCGTCACCCTCGTTGAGCGTGGCCGCCAGTGCATTGAAGATCACCTGCTTGCCGCCGCTGCACACGAGCGTGTCGCGCCAGTCGACGTCCAGGCCGTTCTCGCGCCGGAACTTCGCGGCGATCGCCTCACGCAGCGCACGCAAACCCGCGACTTGCGTGTAACGCGTGTGGCCCGCCCGGATCGCCGCGATGCCGGCTTCGCGAACGTGCTCCGGCGTATCGAAATCGGGCTCCCCGGCGCTCAGCGAGATCACCGCCGCACCGCTGGCGCGTCGTGCGGCCACGCGATCCATCACCTGATAGGTTGCCGACGGGCGGGCTGCGACCAGGAAACGATTCAGACCTTCTGCCGGTGCGGTCATTGCGCTGCCCTCCAGCGCGTGAGCCCCATCAACTCCAGCGTGCTACTGCCTTCACGCAACGCGTCCATCATCTTCGCCTCCTTGTCGGCACGGGCCTGCCCCTGTGCCAGCGTCTCGCCGACGTGCGCCGCCGGGATCACGAGGACACCGTCGTCGTCCGCAACGACGAGATCCCCCACCGCCACCGGCGTGCCGGCGAAGCTGATCGGCTGGCCGACCGACGGCGCGCTCGCCTTGATCGTGCCGCGCATGCAGATGCCGCGGGTGAACACCGGAAAGCGCCGGGCGGTCAGGGCCGCGATGTCACGCACGCCGCCGTCGATGACCAGGCCGACGACACCGGCGGCTTCGGCTGCGACGGTCAGCACTTCGCCCCAGTAGCCCGACACGAAGCCGCCGGTCGATACGACGAGCACGCTGCCGCGCGGCACCTGCTCCATCGCAATGTGGATGGACAGGTTGTCGCCGGGCGAACATTCGAGCGGATACGCCGGGCCGGCAATCGACGCACCCGGCCATACCGTGTGAATCGCGGGATCGACCGAACTGGTAGCGAGACCCGATGCTTCGTACAGCGTCGATGTACCCAGCTTGCAGGCTTGCGCCAGCAGATGCGGGTCGTAGAAAGGCACGTGGGTCATCGCTCAGCCCCTGGTTTGAAGCGTGTGATAACCGAGTGCGGCGCGCGCGTCACCCAGCGACTTGCCTTCCGCGATCTGCTCGCGGATACGCGATTCGACCTCCTCGATCTTGCGGGCGATCCCGGCGACTTCCCGTGCACGGCCGCGCGGCACGACGACGACACCGTTCGCATCCGCCACCACGATGTCGCGCGAAGCAACGCGGACGGTCCCGATCCCCACGGTGGCGTTCACCGATTCGACCTGCACGCGGTCCTTGCCGGTTCGCATGAAACGACCCGCCGTGAACAGCGGATAGTGGTCGCCGAGCGCCTGGTTCACGTCCCGGCAGACGCCGTCGATCACGGTGCCCGCGATCCCGCGCAGCCCCGCATACTGGGTCATGATGTCGCCCCAGACCGTGCAATCGGTGCGACCGTCGTTGTCGATCACGACCACGTCGCCTTCCGCGACGTCATCGATGAAGTCGCCGACCGTGCCGGGCGGATGGCCGGCCGGCACGTACTTGACCGTGAATGCCGGCCCCACGACGACCTTCGTGTAGTTCGCCAGCGGCATGATGCCCAGCGACTGCCCGTGCAGGCCCAGCTTGTCCATGGCGTCGGAGACACCGGGGGTGTCCAGCCCGGCGAACAACGCGACCAGTTCCCGGTCTGCCGCGCTTGCCCTGTTCGGATGCGTCATACGAGACAACTCCAAAAATGATGTCGGGTCAGCGGGCCGCGATGGCCTCGAATTCCGTGTCGTGCATGACCTCGGCAACGGAGCGGCCGGCGCGCACGGCGGCCACCATGCCATCCTGCCGACGCGCGATGCGCTCGCCGAGATCCAGCACCGCCTCGATACGCGCGGCCGGCACGAACGCCGTGCCGCAGCGATCGGCAATGACGTAGTCGCCGTCGTGCACGGTGACGCCTGCCATCCGGACCGGGATGCCCGAGTCGACCTGGATCACGCGATTGCGTGCGCTGATCATCGTCACGCCGCGGCCGTAGACCGGGTAGCCGATCGACTCGCTGCCGTCGATATCGCGGCTCAGGCCGTCGATGACCGATCCGCGGATCCGTCTTGCCGTGGCGGCGTTGGCCAGGATGTCGCCCCAGCAAGAGATGCCGTCGGCGCCGCCGGCGATCACCAGCACGCGGTCGTCCGTGGTCACCGCGTCGATGACGGGCGAAATCAGGTGCACGGTGGGTTTCGCATCCGCTTTCGGACCGAGCTGAATCGTGCTCGCGCGGCCGACGATCTTCGGGCAATCCCACAGTGGACGCAGTCCACAGGTCGCGCCCGGCAGATCGAGAAAATCGAGCGCATCGGCAACGGTGTTGGTGTCGAGCGCGGCGAGGCGCTCGAGGATGGAGGTCGGGTTCATCACGTTGGGCTCCGTAGGCAAGTGCCGCCATCGTCGCGTCGCCACGTTGATATGTAAATTTCCTATTTCGTATCTGCCTGATACCATTTTCGGATCAGCAAAAAAACGGGCGATGGCGCCAGACAAGCGGAAAATGAGCGCCCTCGACGCATCTCGCATTTCGCGGAGCATTCCGGACGGAGGCAAACCCGCATGAGCAATACGATCGATTTCAGGCTGATCCGGCAGTTGTGGATGTTTCTCGCGGTTGCGGAAGAACAGCACTTCGGGCGCGCAGCGAAGCGCCTGAACATGTCTCAGCCCCCGTTGACCGAACAGATCAAGGTTCTCGAGCAATCGCTGGGGCTTCAGCTCTTCTATCGCTCGCGACAGGGCACGCAACTCAGCCCCGCCGGCGCCGCCATCCTGCCTGCGGTACGACAATTCACGCACCAGGTCGAACGGCTGGAGCGCGTCGTGCGAGAGGTCGCCGCGGGTCAGTCCGGCGTGCTGCACGTCGGCGCCATTACGTCCGCGATGCTCGACACCGTCCCGCCGCTGCTGGACGAGCTGAAGCGGGCCCATCCGGATCTGACGGTCTTCGTCAATGAAATCGACAGCGTCGACGCGATTCCCGCACTCGAAGCGGGAGAACTGGACCTCGCGTTCGTGCGCGTCGACCGAGAAGCCGGAAACGGGATCCTGACGATGCCGCTTGCCGAAGATCGCCTGGCCGTCGCGCTTCCCAGGGATCACACGCTCGCCTCGTTGCCGAGCGTGCGATTGCGATCCCTGGCGGGCGAGCAGATGGTCATCTCCTCGCGACAGGTCGCGCCGGATTACTTCGATCTGCTGATGTCCGTTTGCCGCTCCCACGGACTGACACCGCGCGTCATGCACGAGGTGCGTTCGATCACGTCGCAAGTCGCCTATGTCGGTTGCGGCCAGGGTGTTGCGCTTGTGCCGTCGTCGATGCGCAAGCTGGTGCCCGCGAACGTCGTCGTGAGACCGTTGAAGGAAAAGGTGATGGTGGTCACGGCCGCACTGGTCTGGAACTCGAACCGCTACCACCCGATGGTCGATGCCGTGGTGGCCTTGTTGAAGAAGAAGTCCGGGCACTCGCGCTTGCCACCAGCCGGCAACCCCGGCGGCTCGGTGCGAACCACGGGCCACCGCGGGCCGGCCTGACATACGTCGATGCCATTTCCGTTCGGTGCGACAGTTTTCCGGGACATGACCACCGACGTCGATCAAGACGACACGGCTGCCGGCCTTGTGCGCGAAGCCCATCCGCAGTCGCGATGCGCGTCCACGACCGGCCGCGCCCGCCGCCCTTCCCCCCTCTCCTGCCAAATACTAAGCACGACACATTGTCCTTGGGCATCGACGGGCGCTTTTGCTACGCTCGTTTCGACGCCTGACCGGCGTCAAAAAAAGCATCGAAAATTTAAACGCTTAAATTTTACTGGAGCCGACGGGTTCGGCATCCATGTTCAGGAGGATGACGATGGACAGACGATCGATGTTGCGCTGGAGCCTCTCGGCCGCGGCGCTTGCCGGCCTGGATTTCGCCGGCGCGGTGCCGGCGCTTGCCGCGATGCGCGGGTCGGCACCCGGCTCGTTCGCCATGGGCGCAGACGTGTCGACGCTGCCGCAGCTGGAGGCGCACGGCGCACGCTTCTTCGACCGCAACCAGGCCGGCGACTGCCTCGCGATCCTGCGCGCGCACGGTGTCGATTCGATCCGGATCAAGGTCTGGAACGATCCCGGCAATCCGGCCTTCTACCCGGCCAACCAGAGCGAGCCGGGCGGCTACAACGATGCCGCGCATGTGTGCGCGCTCGCGCGGCGGGCAGCGGCCCTCGGGTTGCGCGTGCTGGTCGACTTCCACTACAGCGACTGGTGGGCCGATCCGGGCAAGCAGTATCCGCCGCACGCGTGGGCGGGCAAGAACCTGGCCGACACCTGCGCGCTGCTGGCCGCGTACACGACCGACGTCCTGACGCAGCTCGCGCGGGTCGGCGTGCGTCCCGAATGGGTGCAGATCGGCAACGAAATCACGGGTGGCATGCTGTGGCCGCTCGGCAAGTACGACCAGTGGGACAACCTCGCGCAACTGCTGAAGACCGGGCACGACGCCGTCAAGGCATTCGATCCCCGGATCAAGGTGATGCTGCACATCGACAGCGGTGGCGACAATGCGAAGAGCCGCTGGTGGTTCGACAGCGCGACGCAGCGCGGGGTCGCCTTCGACGTGATCGGCCTGTCGTACTACCCGCAATGGCAAGGCTCGCTCGACGACCTGCGCAACAACGCGAACGATCTCGCCGTGCGCTACGGCAAGGAACTGATCGTCGTCGAGACGGCCTATCCGTGGACCACCAGCGACGGCGACAGCGAACCGAACACGATGACGAACACGGGCTCGACGACGTTCCCGCCGTCGCCCGCCGGGCAGGCGCAGTTCCTCGCGGCGGTGACCGACATCGTGAAGGGCATCCCGGGCGGACGCGGCAAGGGCGTGTTCTGGTGGGAGCCGGAATGGATTCCGACACCGGGTGCGGGCTGGAAGATCGGCGCGGGCGATCAGTGGGACAACAACACGCTGTTCGATTTCCACGGCAACGCGCTCCCGTCGCTGGATGCGTTCCGGCGACGCTGACGGCATGCCGGCCGCCACGTGACATTCGTGCGCGGCGGCCGGCCCGAGGCGTGTCGTTGTGCGTCAGCCCGTCGTATCGCAGCGTCCGCGCGAATGCCGTGCATCGCCCGCAACGCCGGTGCCCGGGTCGCGCGCCGCACGCAGCAGTCCCCATGCCACGAGCGCCAGCGCACCGCAGCACAGGAACGTCGCGCGGTAGCCGAACAGGTCGAGCAGCGCGCCGGACAGGATCCCCGACACGATCGACCCGACGCGTGCGGTGCTGAAGAACATCGCGGTCGCGGTGCCCGGCCGCGCCGGCATCATGTCGCACACGCGCGTCATGCCGAGGCACGACGTAATCGCGACGACACACGCGCTCAACAACTGAAGCGGCAGGACCGCGCCGACGTGCGGCACCGCCGCGAGCCCCGCGAAATAGATCGCGTGCACGGCCGCGCAGCCGGTCAGCCAGCGGGCCTTGTCGAGCCGGGTCGAGCGGATCCCGAGCCACAGCATCATCGGAATCTCCAGCAGTGCGGCCACGCCGAGCGCGGCCGACACGTCCGCCGGCGAGCCGCCCAGCCCGCGCACGACGTACAGCGGCAGCACGATCATCGTCGCGTTCGCCGCGAGGCCGATCAGCGTCAGCGCGGCCAGCGTGCGCATGACGACCGCACGCGGCGCGGTGGGTTGCGAAGAAGCCGCCGCCGGCGCACCGGCGGCGAACGACGCCGATACCGCAGTGACGGGCCGCGCGGCCGGCTCGGGAATCCGCATCACGATCGCCATGCACGCCGCGAAGCCGAGCGCGGCGGCCACGAACAGACCGGAGAAGCCCGCTTGCGCGAGGATCAGCGCGCCGAGCGCCGGCCCGAACACCCACGCGACGGACAGCATCGTGCGCAGTGCCGCCGCCGCGAGTTCGCGCTCGGCGTCGTTCGCGGCCGGCAGCACCGCGCGCGCGAACGAGAAGATGTGCGACAGCGACACCGCGCCCGCCCCGAGCAGCAGCGTGCCGGTGACGATGACGGGCACCGGGGCGCGCAGCCGGCACAGCAGCGCGAAGCCGAGTGCGGCGGCGGCGAGCGACGCGACGAGCAGCGGACGATGCCGCGCATGGCGATCCGACCAGCGGCCCGCCCACGTGCTCGCGACCACGCCGCTCGCCGCGATCAAGGTCATGAACACCCCGGCCATCCAGGGCGACATCCCGGCCGCCTCGACGCCGAACAGCGACAGGAACGGCGCGGTAAACGACATCGCGACGCCCAGCATCAACGCGGCGGCCGACAGCGCGACGAAATGCGGAATCCGGACCAGGCCGGCAAACCGGGATCGCATGACGTCAGTCCGGCGCGATCCACGCCGCGACGTCGACCGCGCCGATCACGGGCCCGCCCAGTACGAA
This sequence comes from Burkholderia lata, assembly GCF_902499025.1. Classification (GTDB taxonomy): domain Bacteria; phylum Pseudomonadota; class Gammaproteobacteria; order Burkholderiales; family Burkholderiaceae; genus Burkholderia; species Burkholderia lata_C. Next base: position 73,381 of record NZ_CABVPW010000009.1, read on the forward strand.
GGTCGCATCCGCCGGCGCGGGTGCCGGAACCGGCGTTTCGCCGTAATTGAGCGCGAACGTCAGGCGGCCGCGCCGGCGCAGTCGCACGCCGTCCGGCAACGCCTGCACCGGCAACCCGGCCTCGCGTGCGCTGCGGGCGATCACCGCCCGCAGCACGGCCGGATCGAAACAGGCCGGCGCATAGGTCACGCGGCCGTGCGCGACGAGTGCCGGCACGCCGTCGTCGAACGAGGCGAGCACGTCGACCTCGCCGGTGTCCTCGACGTGGTCGCGCCACCTGACCGCATGCCCCTCCACACCGTCGACCCGCACGCGCGGCGCCAGCGACGGCCGCAGCGATTCGACCTGTTCGATCCGGGCCGGCAACACGTCCCTCAACCGGCCGGGCGCGAGCCCCGGCACGATCGCGAACTCGGCGGTCCGGGAGCCGCTGCGCGGGCCGAACAGCCAGTGCGCACCGCCGCGCGCCGCCTGCTCGACCAGGCCGTCCGGCACGACCGGCAACGTCGGCGCAACGACCAGCGCGTAGCCGTCCAGGTCCGCGTTCGCCGCGACGAGGTCGACGTCGAGCCCGAGCTCGCGCAGCGCGCGATACCAGTCGAACACATGCTGCTGATAGTCGAAGTCCGCGCCGTGCGGCTGGATCCGGATCATCCAGTCGGCTTCGTAGTCGAACAGCAGCGCCACGCGCGCGGGCACCGGGCGCGCGTTCGTCAGCGCAGGATCGAGCGTCGCGAGCTCGGCGGCCACCCGTGCGACTTCGCGCCCGCCGGCGGACAACCGGTCGTCCGGCGTATTCAGCCCCGAGTGCAGTTGCTCCTGCGCATGCGGATATTGCCGCCAGCGGAAATACGACACGAGTTCCGCCCCGTGCGCGAACGCCTCCCAGGTCCACAGCCGCACCGCCCCCGCGTGCGGCACCGGATTGTGCGGCCCCCAGTTCACGGGGCCGGCCTGCTGCTCCATCACCCACATCCGCCCGCGGCCGATGCCGCGATACAGGTCGTGCGAGAACGCCGACACGTCCGGATGCCCGGTGCGCGCCCAGCGATGCTTGTCGCGTTCGTCGAGCGGCAGCACCTCGGTGCGCGGCACCGGATAGCTGTCCCACGCGGCCACGTCGAGACCGGAGCGGGCGAACGCGTAGTGATCGAATTCGGTGAAGAAACCCATGAAGTTGTGCAGCACGTCGCGGCCCGGCGAGTGCGCGCGAATCCGCTCGACCTGCAGCGCATGGAACCGCGCGACCTCGTCCGACTGGAAGCGCATGAAATCCAGCCGATGGGCCGGATTGGCGTCGGTCGGCGTGTGCCGCGGCAATTCGATCTCGCTGAAGCTGCGGTACTCCATGCTCCAGAACACGTTGCCCCACGCGCGGTTCAGCGCCGCGATCTCGCCATAGCGCGCGGCCAGCCAGCGCCGGAAGCCCGCGAGCGCGGCCAGCGTATGGCTCGGCAGCGTGTTGTGGCAGCCGAGCTCGTTGTCGGTCTGCCACGCGATCACGGCCGGATGCGTGCCGTAGCGGCGCGCCATCGCGTCGACGATCCGCACGCAGTGCTCGCGATAGATCGGGCTCGATACGTCGTAGTGGCGGCGCGAGCCGAATTGCCAGACCTGCCCGTCCGCGCCGATCGGCAGGATGTCGGGATGGCGGTCGACGAGCCACTTCGGCGGCGACGCGGTCGGCGTGCCGAGCACGATCCGCAGGCCGTGCCGCGCGAGCGTGTCGATCGCCTCGTCGAGCCACGCCCAGCAGTAGCGTTCCGGCTCCGGTTCCATCCGGCTCCAGGCGAATTCCGCGATCCGCACGCAACTCAGGCCGAGTTCGGCCATGCGACGCGCGTCGCTCGCCCATTGTTCGCGCGGCCAGTGTTCGGGGTAATAGCAGACGCCGAGACGCATCGCGGTGTCCTTGCCGGCAGGAGAAAAGGTCATCGGGTCATCCTTTGGTCGCGCCGAACGTCAGGCCGGCGACGAAGTGTTTCTGCATCGCGAAGAACATCGCGACCGACGGCAGCGCGGCCAGCACCGAGCCGGCCGACACGAGATTCCAGGCGGTCGTCCACTGCCCTTTCAGCGCGGCGACGCCGACCGTGATCGGCGCGGCATCGTCGCCCTGCGTCAGGCACAGTGCCCAGAAGTAGTCGTTCCAGACGAACGTGAACACGAGAATCGCGAGCGCCGCGAGCGCGGGCCGCACGAGCGGCAGCACGACACGCAGGTAGATCGTCCATTCGCTCGCGCCTTCGACGCGCGCGGCCTCGATCAGCTCGAACGGCAGCTCGCGGATGAAGTTGCGCAGGAACAGCGTGCAGAAGCCGGTCTGGAACGCGGTATGGAACAGCACGAGCGCCCATACCGTGTTGTACAGCCCGATGCCGAGCATGATCTGCCGCACCGGGATCATCAGGATCTGGATCGGCACGAAGTTGCCCGCGACGAACAGCCCGAGCAGCACCGCGTTGCCGCGGAACCGGTAGTTCGCGAGCGCATGCCCGGCGAGCGACGCGAGCAGGATCGACGCGACGACCGACGGCACCGTGATCAGGATGCTGTTCGCGAAGTAGTGGAGCATCGGCGTCTGCGTCAGCGCGGTGCCGTAGTTGGCGACGAGCGCGAAGTGCCGCGGCCAGGTCCAGTAATGGCCGGCCGCGAGCTCGTCGCTCGAGCGGATCGACGTGACGAGCACGGCCATCAACGGCGCGAGCCACAGCGCGAGCGCGCATGGCAGGGAGACGCCATACAGCCAGCGCGACGGCCGGCTCCAGCGGGAAACGGGCATGGGATACATGAGCGTCGGGCTCCGGTGCGGGATCAGGATTCGGTGCGCACGAGCTTGCGCAGTTGCCACGCGATATAGACGAGCATGATCGCGAACAGCACGACCGCGATCGCGGCCGAATACCCTTCGCGGTAATACTTGATCGCCTGGTCATACATGAAATACGCGAGCACCGTCGAGCTGTCGAACGGGCCGCCGCCCGTCATCACCGAGATCAGGTCGAAGCTGCGCAGCGCACCGATCACGGTCAGCACGATCGCCATGAACGTCGCGGGCCGCAGCTGCGGCAGGATGATGTGCCACAGCAGCGTGAAGCCGCGCGCGCCCTCCATCCGCGCGGCCTCGACGATCTCGCCGTTCAGGCCGGTCAGCCCCGTGAGGTAGAGGATCATGCAGAACGGAATCTGCGGCCACAGCGCCGCGGCAATCACGCCGTAGGTCGCGTAGCGCGGATCGCCGAGCACCGGGATGCCGTGGCCGACGATCAGCTTCAGCAGGCCGAAGGTCGGGTCGTAGAACCACGAGAACACGAGCCCGACGACCACGCCCGGCAAGACGAACGGCGCGAAGAACAGCGATTTCACGAGGCGGATCCCGCGCACGTTCTGGTTCAGGTACAGCGCCAGCGCGAGCCCGAGCGGCGGCGCGGCGAGGAACAGCGCGAGCCATGCGAGGTTGTTCTTCAGGGCGACGTAGAACGTGTCGGATTGCACGAGTTCGCGGTAGTTGCCGAGACCGATGAACACGGGCGGCGTCATCCCGTCCCAGTCGTGAAAGCTGAGCCAGATGCTGCTGACGATCGGATACAGCACGAACACGCTGAACAGCGCGAGGCCGGGCAGCACGAACAGCAGCGCCGCGCGGGTGCGGCGACGCGCGAGCGATGCGCCGGTGCGCGGCCGGCGGCGCGCCCCTCGCGGCAATACGTTATCGGACAGGCTGAGTGACATCGGGAAACCCTCTGCAATGCGAACGAAAGCGGTCTCGAGGGCCGGCGCGGCCGGCCCGTTCGACGCGCGCTACTTCTTGTAGATGCGCTTGCGCGTCTGCTCGAGGCGCTGCAGGACCGCGTCGAGCTGCGTCGGGTCGGACAGGAACTGCTGCATCGCCTTCATCCCTTCGTCGGCCATTTCCTTCGTCATGTCGCGGTCGTAGAACTGCGCGATGCCGCCCGTCGTCGTCGCGAGCGTATGGAAGCCGATCTTCGAGATCGGATCCTGCGGCTCGGGCGCCTTGTTGTTCGACGGCAGCTGGCCCATGCCCTTCGAGAACTCGCCGTTGATCGCGGGCTGCCCCATGAACGCGAGCAGGCGGCGGGCATCCGTCTTGTTGTGCGCCTTCGCCGGCACCACCAGCACGTTGACCGGGCCGTCCTCGGCCAGCGGCACCGATGCGTCGATCACCGGGAAGCGGAAGAAGCCGATCGGGTTGCGCGCCGCACTCAGCAGGCCCGCCGAGTACCAGGTGCCCATCAGCGTCATCGCGGCCTGGCCGTTCACGATCAGCGGGCTCAGCGAATCGACGTCGTAGGACAACGCGTTGTCGATGAAGTACTTGTCGTCGATCAGCTTCTTCCATGCCGCATACACGGCGCGCACGCGCGGATCGGTATAGGCAACGTCGCCCGCCATCAGCTTCTGGTGGAACGCGTAGCCGTTGATTCGCAGGTCGAGATAATCGAACCACGCGGCGAGCGTCCACGCATCGCGCGCGGCCACCGCGATCGGCGCGATGCCGGCCGCCTTCAGCTTGCGGCACGCGTCGAGAAACTGCGCCCAGTCGGCCGGCTCGCCGTGAATGCCGGCCTTGTCGAACAGGTCCTTGCGGTAAAACAGGCCGTATGCGTCATAGCCGAGCGGCAGGCTGTAGACCTTGCCCCCGTAGGTCGACGACTGCTTCACCGCTGCAAAGGTGTCGTTCCAGCCGTTCTTCTGCCAGTCCGGCGTCAGGTCCTCGATCAGTCCGCGCTTCGCGAAATACGCGAGCCGCTCGCCGTTGTTCCAGCTCACCACGTCAGGCGGATCGGTCGCGAGCCACCCGGACATCTGCACCTTGAACGCCTCTTCGCCGACGTAGCTGACCTTCAGGTCGATGTCGGGATTGGCCTTGCGGAACTGGTCGAACGCGCTCTGCCACGTCGCGCGCTGGTTGCCGCGCGCGGCGACGTTCACCTTCAGCGTGCCCGCATCGGCCGCGACGGACGCGACGAGCGCGGCGGCGGTCGTCAGGGCGAGCAGCAGTTTGCTCGTGCGAAATCTCATCGTTGTCTCCTGGTTTTTGCGTGGTATGCGCCGCGCGCGGGATGCGCGGGAAATCGGTGTGCCGCTACGCGAACGTCGGCGCCGCGTGCACGGCCGGTAACGCCGTGCCGGTCTCGTCGAACAGGTGGCAGTGTTCGGCCGGCACCTGCAGCGCAGGCCGCTCGCCGCGCCGCAGCGTGGCCTGCCCGGGCACCTTCGCGAGCAGCGGCGTGCCGCCCGGCTGGTCGAGGTGGACATACGCGGCCTCGCCGAGCTGCTCGACGAGCGCGACTTCGCGCACGATCGATGGCGCGTCCAGTGCGGCGCCTGTCCCGACCGCCAGGTGTTCCGGCCGAATGCCGAGGGTCAGCGGCGTGCCGGCCGCCATGCCGCGCGGCAGCGCACGGCCCCGCAGCGTCAGCCGCTCTCCGGTGCCGTCGAGCACCAGCCGGCAGGCATCCGGATCGTCCGATGCAACGGTCGCCGGCAGGAAGTTCATCCGCGGCGAGCCGATGAAACCCGCGACGAAGCGGTTCGCCGGCCGGTGATACAGCTCGAGCGGTGCGCCCACCTGCGCGATGCTGCCGAAGCGCGCGACGTCGTCGCCCGCGTGCAGCAGCACGATCTTGTCGGCGAGCGTCATCGCCTCGACCTGGTCGTGCGTCACGTAGATCGAACTCGACTGCCCGAAGCGCGCGTGCAGGCGTGCAATCTCGACGCGCGTCTGGCCGCGCAGCGTCGCATCGAGGTTCGACAGCGGTTCGTCGAACAGGAACACGCGCGGCTCGCGCACGATCGCGCGGCCGATCGCGACGCGCTGCCGCTGGCCGCCCGACAGCGCCTTCGGCTTGCGATCGAGCAGCGCTTCGAGTTGCAGCACGCGCGCGGCCTCGGTCACGCGCCGGCGGATTTCATCCTTCGGCACGCCGGCGATCCGCAGGCCGAAGCCGATGTTGTCGAACACCGTCATGTGCGGAAACAGCGCGTAGCTCTGAAATACCATCGCGACGCCACGCTCGGCCGGCGGCGTGTCGTTCATCCGCTCGCCGCCGATGCGCAGCTCGCCTTCGCTCACCTCCTCGAGCCCGGCGATCATGCGCAGCAAGGTCGACTTGCCGCAGCCCGACGGCCCGAGGAACACGCAGAATTCGTGCGACGCGATCTCCAGGTTCACGTCGCGCAGCACCGGCGCATGGTCGCCGTAGCGCTTGGATACATCCTTCAATGAAATGGCGGTCATCGGTGGTCTCCGTCGGCGTCACGCAGCACGCTGCGCGAAATTTAAACGCTTAAATTTTTGTGGCGCCACGCGCCGGATTCGCCGTACCATGATGTCTCCTGTTCATCGGCGTCGATACGCCGGCGCGTGCATTGCGCGCCAGGCCGCTGTCGAACCGTCGAATTGCCTGTTCGGGGTGTGTCGAGAAATTAGCGCACCGATTATCGCTGCGCAACTTGTGGGACGCTATCCCAATATATGCATCAGCATCCGTTTTCCCCGACCCTGCCGGCCTCGGCCGGCCGCAGCCGATGGTGACGCTCGCCGAAGTCGCGCGTCGCGCGAACGTGACGGCCGCGACCGTCTCGAACGTGCTGCGCAACCCGCAGAAGGTCAAGACGTCCACAGTCGAGCGCGTGATGGCGGTCATCCGTGAGCTCGGCTACCGGCCGAACCTCACGGCCCGCGCGCTGGCCGAAGGCCGCACGCCGACGCTCGCGCTGATGCTGTCGAACATCACGAACCCGTTCTATCCGGAGTTCGTGCTGGCGGCCGAGCGCGAGGCGCGCAAGCGCGGCTACTACCTGCTGGTCACGAACACCGACGACGACCCCGCGATCACCCGCAGTTACCTGGAACGCATTGCCGGCACGCTCGCAGCCGGCGCGATCGTGATGAACACCGATCTCGCCGAAGCCGAGCTGGCCGACCTCTCGCGCCATGGCGCAGCCATCGTGCTGTGCATGTGGGAGCACGTGCCGGCATCGCACACGCTGCCCTGCGTGACGGTCGACTTCGCGGCGGCCGGTGCGCTGGCCGCCGCGCACCTGTCCGGGCTGCGGCACCGGCGCTTCGGCGCGCTCGTGGGCAAGGGCTCCGGCGGCCCGCAGTCGGTGCGGCTGCGCGGCTTCGTCGACGCGCTCGTGGCGCTCGGCCATGCCGAACGTGCGGTCACGACGGTGTCGACGCACGATTCGATCGAGGGCGGCTACGACGCCACCATGGCGCTGCTGCGCGCGCATCCGGATCTCACCGCGCTGTTCGCGACCAACGACCTGATGGCGATCGGCGCGCTGCAGGCGGCGGCCGACCTGGGCCGGCGCGTGCCTGACGACCTGTCGGTCGTCGGCATGACGGATATCCAGCTCGCGCACCAGTTCCGCCCCGCGCTGACGACGGTCCGGTTCCCGACGCCGCTGATCGCCGCGCAGGCGATTGCCACGGCGATCGAGATGATCGACGGAGAACCGCCCGGCGAAAGCACGCGCGTATGCGGCACACCGGAACTCGTGGTCAGGGAATCGACGGCCGTCGCGCCGACGCGCCGCAAGGCGGCATCGGCGCAACGCTCGAATTGAAGCGGTTGCGCCGGCCCCGTTCAGGCGCCCCCTTTCGGCGTGTATGTCCCGCCGATGCCCGTGCGTGCCGCTGCGCGGATGGCAGCGGTGTCGCCACTGACAGACACGCCCCCTGATCCGAATGCCTGGGCCGACTCCGCGCCCAGCGCCCTGCCTCGAACCTCGGTGCCGTCGCGATAGCCAGGCGCGCCGGCAAACGTCGCGCCCAGCGCCGTGCCCCCTGTTTCAAGGACACGAAAACTCCCGCTTTTTTCAGGCTACCTGATTCAATCGTTATTTCCGACTTCAATTGACACGAATCGGTCACAACCGTGCATCACGCACTGTCATTTCGCAGCATTTTCGATATGCGATTCACGCAGGCTGATTTCATTCCCGCAACTCGACAGAAATTGCAATCGACGGTGCTTCGTGTTTCAGAAAAAGACACATGGCCCGGAAACGGCGACTACCAAACGAAAACGTTTCGCGGGCAAGCGGGTGGATGCCATCCCCGGCGGGTACGCCCAACGGACAAGAATTTCATCCCGATGCCCACCAGGAGAAGCATCTTCCGCATGCCGTCGATCGATCCGATGTTTAGCTGAGCAAGCGAAATAACCCGATCAAACATTCGCGCCATCAGCAAGTTTTAAATGCCGGCAAAAAGCCTTGAATAAATACAATCAAAACGGTGTGTTAACGGCAAAAAATCGCAAACCTTTAGTCCGCACTACATCGCGCCACTTCCGTCTGCATTTTTCTCAACATGCATTACAAAAAATTACCAAGCAATACCGATTTAAATATACGATAGCGCACGTCCTTACGTTTTCCCGACATTCCCGTGAACCCCGGAACGCATGTCGCCGGACGCGGCCTGCAGGCGAATCGCCGCAGGGCGTCCCGACAGCCGCTCGTCACGGGATCGCTTTCCAACCGGAGACCATCCATGGCAATTAACACGCCCGTGAACAGCAACGCGAATATGAACAGCGTGATGCAAGATGCGGTGCAATCGCTCATCAGCGGCTCGACCGGCAATACGTCGGATGTCAACGCGCTCGTCAAGGTGCTCGTGAACGCGAAGACGGCCGGCCGCGCGGCCGCGCTGACGTCGGCGCAAACCACCGGCACGACGCAGATTTCGGCATTCGGTGCGCTGTCGTCGGCGCTGGGCGCGCTCGAGGCAGGCCTCGCGTCGCTGAAGAACGGCGCCCTCCAGTCGACGTTCAACGCAGTCGCGAGCGGCAAGGGCCTGACCGCAACCGCAGCCGTCGGTGCGGTCGCCGGCACCTACACGGTCGGCGTCACGCAGATCGCAACCGCGCAGGCGCTCGCGTCATCGGGCTTCGACGGGAGCAAGGCGCTCGGCACCGGCACGTTGACGCTGTCGCTCGGCAGCCAGTCGTTCAAGGTCCCGGTCGGCAGCACGAACAACACGCTGTCGGGCATTGCGGCCGCGATCAACACGGCGTCCGACAACCCGGGGATCAGCGCAACCGTCATCAAGGGCACCGACGGCGCGCACCTCGTGCTCTCATCGACGAAGACCGGCTCGGCGAACGCGATCAGCGTCGCAGTCGGCGACGTGTCCGGCGACAACGGGCTGTCGAGCCTCGGCGTCAAGTCGACGGCCGACACGTCCGGCGGCGCGTCGAAGATCGAATCGGCGAACAGCGCGGCCGCGTGGCAGCAGAGCACTGCCGCGCAGGACGCGAAATTCACGCTCAACGGCATCGCATCGACCAGCGCGAGCAACGCGGTGTCGGGCGTGCTGACCGGCGTCACGCTGAACCTGTCGGCGGATGCGATCAACGCGACCGGATCGCAGACGCTGACGATCAGCACCGATACGAAGGCGCAGGCGACGACGATCACGAATTTCGTGAACCTGTACAACACCGTCGTCAAGACGATGGGCACGCTGACGAACTTCACGCCGGGCGCGAACTCGCAGGGTGCGTTGATCGGCGATTCGACGCTGAACACGATCCGCAACTCGCTCGCGTCGAGTGTCGCGCTCGGCGTCCCCAACGAGAACGGCAACGGGCACACGAACCTGATGGCGCTCGGCATCACGCTGGAGAAGGACGGCACGCTGAAGATCGACAGCGCGAAGCTCGACAGTGCGCTGTCGTCCAACCAGGCGGGAGTCGCGCGCCTGTTCAACTCGAAGAACGGGATCGGCGCGCACCTGGCCGAGCAGATCGCACCGTTCACGAAGAAAGACGGGATGATCGACGTGCGCACGAACGCGCTGAGCGCCGATCTGAAACGCGTCACCAAGCAGCAGTCGGACCTGACGGACTTCGCCGACCAGTTGACCAAGCAGTACCGGGCGCAGTTCACGGCGCTCAACTCGCTGATGGCCAAGATGAACTCGAACACGAAGTACCTGACGCAGCTGTTCGGCGGCGCCAACAGCGCCGGCACGCTGGCGAACAAGTGACGAACGCCGGGGCTGCCCGATGATCGTGGCGGCCGCCGCCGGTCAATGGATCGACCGGCTCGCGCCGCCGCGCACGGCGGCTCGCCTGGCAACATCACTCACGCCCGGCGGTGCGCCAGCGCGCCAGGCTCCCTTCCCTGGCTCACGCCGTTGCGGCAGGTAGCCTTGCCGCGGTTCGCCCGATGCAGGCGTGCGGTCAGCCGAGCCCTTCCACGCGATCGGCAAACAGATCGATCGCACGCGACACCTGACGCCCGAAATAGCTCGGCCGCTCGCGCTCGTACGCGCGCAGCAGCGACGTGCATTCACGCTCGGCCCAGCGCCACACGGGGCCCTGTTTCGCGAAGACCGGATGATCGTGCAGTTCGGCCGGCACCGTGTGTTCGTCGTCCCAGCCCCAGAAATACGCCTGGTATGCGCGGTCGAACGGCATCCCCAGGTTGCTCGCCACGGTCTCGTCGTGGCGCAGCGTGAAATCGACGATTTCCTTGCGCGTGCGGCCGCCGATGTCGTCGTGACGCGCTTCGATCCAGCAGTGATACCTCGCCAGTTGCGACAGGTGCCGCGCGGTGCGGCGACGCTCGCGCGTCGTACACAGCGCGTACAGGTTGCCGCCGCCGAAATCCAGCACCTCGCCGCCCGCGTACGGCCGGTAAGTCTTACCTGTCAGCAGCGTCAGCACCTGCGCGCCGACGATCGCGTAGTCCGCACACCGCATGTAACCGCTGCGCGTCGTCGCTTCCGACACGCTGCGGTGGACGACCTCGTCGATCACGGCGTGCAGCATGGCATCAACCGGTGCCGCCAGGATCGGTGGCTGGCTTGTCGTCGTTACGTGGTGCATGGAAAGCGGATGCGGATTCAACGGTTCGTCGGTAAAAAACGCTCCGCGGCATAATATTACGAATCGTTACGGGAACGATAGAACGGTCTGATCATATTTGTGTGCTTTTGTCTTCTGGTATGAACATGCGCCGATCGGTCGGCAGCGACGGCGGCGAATCAAGGGGACGCAACGGGGCGGACGAGCGAGCGGTCTGCTTGGGGCTTGGGGCTTGGGGCTTGGGGCTTGGGGCTTGGGGCTTGGCGCTTGGCGCTTGGCGCTTGGCGCTTGGCGCTTGGCGCTTGGCGCTTGGCGCTTGGCGCTTGCGAGCGGCCCGATGATGCGATGGGGGGGAATAAAGCCGGGGCCGGCGTTGCGTCGCGCTTGCGGCACGCCGTCGTGCGTGGCAACGGGCAACCTGTGACCGGCCAGCCAATGCGGGAGTCGGGCCGCGACAGGCGGCTTGGCCGCCGTCGACAGCATTGAAATTCCGATGGAGTCGCCGCGTGACACGTCCGACCCATACGCGGCGCCGGACTCACCTCATCCGAGGTACGGCAGGTACGAGGCAAACGCCGCCAGTCGCGCCACGCACGCGGCGCATCGCGACAAGCGAACTGCGCTGGCGGCCACCCTACGCCGCTAGCATGCGCTTCCGGACGAACCCATCCGAAGGCACCCGCCCGTGCAGCACGCGCTGCCGTCGCGCACCGCAAAACTCGCACGGCATACCGCGCACACTATTGCGCAGCGATCCTTCGCCGGAAATGCTCGGTGCCGGCCACGATCTTGTCGAGCACCGCGTCGAGCGCCCAGAATCGTTCACGCACGTCGTAGTCGATCGCGCGGCAGCGGATCGACGCGAACGTACCGATCCGCTGGTGATAGAGCTTCGCGAGCGCCGGGTACCCCAGCGCCTCCGACACCGCCGAGACGACCAGGAACGTCGAGAGTTCGTCGGCCAGCGCCGGATTCGACTCCCCTTGCGTGCGCAACCACCGGTACAGGTCCGGATGGAAGTTGGTGAACACGCCGTTGAAGCCGGCGGAACCGGCCTTCATCGCATCCCACGCAATCGCGGCGTTCGCGTTGAGGATCTTCAGCGGCGAGCCTTCGGCGAGCGCGACGCGCCGCTTCACCGTCGCCAGGTCGCAGCTGACGTCCTTGAGCATCACGAACCGGCCCGTGTCGATGCACGCGCGCAGTTCGTCATCCGACAACAGCCGCCGGTAAGGCGCCGGGCACTCGTACAGCCCGAGCGGCAGATCCGACGGCAATCGCGCGAGCAGCCGGTGAAGATGGTCGAGCAGCGCAGCGCTGCCCTTGCGCTGCGGATCGAGGCGATTGGTCACGAGCACGACGCCCTGCGCGCCCGACTCGGCTGCTGCACACAGCTCCTCGACCTGCGCGTCGAGATCGTCGCTGATGTGCCCGGACGCGACGACCGGCACGCGCCCGGCCACCCGTTCGACCACGAAGCGCGCGAGTTCCGCGCGTTCGGCCAGACTCAGGAACTGCATCTCGCTCGACTGCGCGACCGCGAACAACGCATCGGCGCCGTGCGCCAGATACCACTCGATGAGCCGCTCGAGCCCGGCGTAGTCGATCGCGCCGGCGTCGTCGAACGGCGTCAGCATCACCGGGACGATGCCCTCGATGGTCACGTTCGATTGCTGCGGGTGTTGCATCTGTTTCTCCTTCCTTCAATGAATGCGTGGCGCGAGCCGCGTGCTCAGGCCGGCAACGGCCCGGACGCGGCGTTCGCGGCCTGCTCGGGAATCGGCTTGCGCACGAGCAGCAGATAGGCCATTGCGCCGGCGAACGCGATCGCCGCGGCCGCCAGCAGCGCCGGCACGAACGACCACTTCTGCGCAATGATGCCCGTCAGGATCGGCGCGAGCGCGCCGCCGATGAAACCGCCGAAATTCTGGATCGCGCCGAGCGACGCGATGCGGCTCGGCGGCGCGGCCGCCGTCGCGAGCGCCCACGAGCAGGCCGACGCCGCGTTGGCGAGAAAGATCACGACCGAAATGCACGCGAGCGCCACTGCGTTGCTCTGAACCAGCGCGGCGGGAATCGTGAACGCGACCATCCCGAGCATCGCGACCACCACCGCATTGCGCCGGCTCACGACGGGCGAACGGCTGCGGCGCGTGACCAGGTCCGACAGCCAGCCGGCCAGCAGCGAACCGACGAACCCGCACAGGAACGGCACCGACGCGGCAAAGCCGGTACGGATCAGGCTCATGTGCCGCTCCATCGTCAGGTAGCCCGGCAGCCAGGTCAGGTACACCCAGTTCAGGTACACGGAACCGAAATAGCCGATCAGCATCCCCCAGGTCGTGCCGTGCGAGAACAGGCCGCGCCATTCGGCGAACGTCAGTTTCGGCGCTGCGACCGCGCTTTGCGCGCCGGCGTCGAGATAATTGCGCTCGGTGGCAGTCAGTTGCGCGCGCACCGGATCGCGGTACAGCGCAAACCAGACGACCGCGACGACGAGACCGGCCGCGCCCGTCGCGATGAACGCCCAGCGCCAGTCGAACGACGCGACGAGGATCGACAGCAGCAGCGGCGCGAGCGCGGTGCCGAGCGGCGACGCGGCGTTGAAGATGCCGGTCGGCGTGCCGCGCGCGCGCAGCGGAAACCAGTTGCTCACGACCCGCGCGGCCGACGGGAATTGCGGCGCCTCGCCGATGCCGAGCACGATGCGCGCGACGATGAACCAGCCGAACGTCGACACGATGCCGCCCGCCGCCTGCGCGAACGACCACACGATCAGGCCGATCCCGAGCAGCCGGCGCGGCCCGATGCGGTCGACCAGCCCGCCGACCGGAAACTGGCACAGCGCATAGCTCCACGAGAAGGCCGACAGCAGCAGCCCCATCTGCGCGAGCGACAGGCCGAGATCGCCGCGGATCGCCGCGGATCGCCGAGCTTGCGACGGCCAGCGTGCCGCGATCGAGATAGTTGACGATGCCGCTCACCATCAACAGCGCGAGCGCGATGCGTTGCCCGCGCCGGATACGTGGCGGAGCGGGCGGGACGGTCGGGGTTTCGTTCATTGCGGTTGTCTCCATGTCACTGGTATTGGCCGGTTCCGGCCTGTCCGTCTGATGCGGAATTCAGGGCTCCACGCGCGCCACTTCGTCGCGCGTCGGAATCGAGGTCTGCGCGCCGTAGCGCGTCACGCTGATCGCGGCCGCGCGCTGGCCGAAGCCGATCGCGTCGTTCATCGACGCGCCGCCTGCGCGGGCGGCCGCGAACCCGCCGACGAACGTGTCGCCGGCCGCGGTCGTATCGACGGCCGTCACCGACATCGCCCGCAGGCGGCCGTTGCCCGCACCGCCGCGCCAGCACACGCCGCGCGCGCCGAGCGTGACCAGCACGTTGCCCGCGCCCTTCGCGCACAGCGCGTCGGCGGCACGCACGGCGGAGGCGTCGTCGCCGACGGCGATGCCGGTCAGCGACTCGGCTTCGGTTTCGTTGACGACGAGGTAGTCGACCCGCGCCAGCAGTGCGTCGAACAGCGGCTGCGCGGGCGCGGGATTGAGCAGCACCGGCGTGTGGTGCGCGGAGGCACAGGCAATCGCGCGCGCGACGGTAGCCACCGGCACTTCGAGCTGGCTCACGAGCATCGCGGCGCCGGCGATCGCGTCGCGTGCCGCGTCGATCCGGTCGGCATCGAGACGCGCATTCGCGCCGGGCACGACGACGATGCTGTTCGCGCCGCCCTCGTCGACCGTGATCGTGGCCACCCCGGTCGCCGTGCCGCCGATCCTGCCCAGGTGCGCCACGTCGATGCCCTCGGCCGCCAGCGCGTCGTGCAGGCGCGCACCGAACGCGTCGTCGCCGACGCAGCCGATCATCGCGACCGACGCGCCCAGGCGCGCGGCCGCGACCGCCTGGTTCGCCCCCTTGCCGCCATGAACGGTCTGGAAATCCGTGCCGAGCAGCGTCTCGCCCGGCACCGGCAGGCGCGGCGCACGGGTAACGAGGTCGATGTTCACGCTGCCGACGACGGCGATGCGCGGTGGATAGGTGTAGCTCATTTCCGAATGTAATCGCTTACATTTGCGACGGACAAAACGGCCGAAAGGGCCGTCGTCGATGAAAATTTCACGAAATGGATAGAATATGTGTCTGACATAATGCGGAAGCACTTCAAGATAGCGCTTACATTCTCACAGGGTCGAACGGGAATGCAAGCGGTGCCACCATGAATCGAGGGTAAACATTGACGCATTTGACAACGCGTAGCGCCGCCACCGCCGCCACGCCGGGAGCCGGCCGATGAGCACGCCTCCGTCCCGCGGCGGTACACCCCGCGCGCGCCGCGGCAGCGGCCGCTCGGTGCTCGGCGATGTCGCGAAACTGGCCGGCGTGTCGACCGCGACCGTCTCGCGCGTGTACAACGATCCCGGCAAGGTGTCGGCCGACGTGCAGCAGCGCGTGCGCGACGCGGCGCGCGCGCTGAACTGGATCCCGAATGCGGCGGGCCGTGCGCTCGCGTCCACGCGCACCCACATCACGGGCGCGATCATTCCGACGCTCGACGACCAGGTGTTCGCGTCGCAGGTCGCGGGCATGCAGACGGTGATGGCCGAGCACGGCATCACGCTGTTCCTCGGCTGCTCGAACTACGATCCCGTGCAGGCGCTGGACCAGGTGCGCGCGATGCTGTCGCGCGGCGTGGAAGCCGTGTCGCTCGTCGGCGAAGCGTATCCGCCGGAACTGTTCGAACTGCTGGCGATGCACCGTGTGCCGTACGTCGTCACTTATGCGTACCGCGACGACAGCCCGCACTGCTGCATCGGCTTCGACAACCGCGCGGCATTCGCGCGGCTCACCACCCACCTGCTCGACCTCGGCCATCGCGATTTCGCGATCATCATGCAGCCGTCGGCCGACAACGACCGCGTGCAGGCCCGCCTGCGCGGCATTCACGACACGCTGGCCGCGCGCGGGCTCGCGGTACGCCCCGTCCATCAGCACGAAGGCGCGGCCACGATCGCGTTCGGGCGGGCGAGCCTGCGGGCGATCGCCGACAGCGACGCGGCCACGCGGCCGACGGCCGTAATCTGCGGCAACGACGCGCTCGCGCTGGGCGCGTTGCTCGAGGCGCAGGCGCTCGGCATCGACGTGCCCGCGCAATTGTCGATCACCGGCTTCGACGACATCGCGCTCGCGCGCGAGATCCAGCCGCCGCTGACGACGATGTGGGTCGACACCAATGCAATCGGCCGCCAGGCCGCCCGGGCCTTGCTCGATGCGTTGGAAAACGGCGCAACGGGGCCCGGGCATGCGGTGCTGCCGGAGTTGCGCACGCGGGAATCGGCTGCGGCGCCGGCGCAGGTGCGCGCAGCGCGAAAGAAATGAAGATGCGCCGGGCGGCTTCGGCTGCCCGGCCCGCCCGTCACTGCATCACGTCGACCGGCAGCGTCTTGTCGAGATTGTCGTGCCACGCCTGGATGGTCTTCGGCACGCGCTTCTTCCACGCCGGCACGTTCGTGTAATAGCGCATCCGGACATCGTTCTTCGCGTCGAACACGAGCAGCCCGATCCACAAATCGTTGCCGCGGCGCATCACGATCGCCGCATTCGTCGTCGCGATACCGCGCACCCAGTACGAATTCACGTGCGCGTTCAGCCCGTCGAGATCCTTCTCGTCGGCGCTGTAATTGACGTTGTCGACGAGCGTCTGGTAATCGGCGCCGAGCAGCGTGTGCGCGGTCGCGTTCTGCGTCGCGTCGTCAACGACCTTGAGGCTCAGCAGGTCGGCCACCGGCTTGGCCTGGAACTGCGACGCGGTCACATACTGGCCGGCGTAGACAACACCCGCGCCGGCACCGCAATCGAAATCGGCGCCGTGTTGCGTGACGCCGATGCGTCCGCCCTTCCGTTCGAAATCGAGCCGGCACTTGTCCTTGCGGTAGGTGCCGCTGTCGCCGTGCAGCACGATGTCGCCGTCGAGCCCGCCCGTATTCGCGCCGTTGTTGCCGCCCAGCTCGAAATGCAGGCGCGGCGCCGTGCCGGTGAACGTCAGCACGCCGCCGAACGACGGGTTGTCGCTCGTCATGTACCACGTCTGCTGCCAGCGGTCGGCAGCCAGCGGCTTGCCGTTCAGGCTCGCGAGACGTTCGCGGTAGCGGTCGCCCAGGCACTGTTCGTCGCCGCCGCACCGGTCGCGCTGCTTGAGCCACTTCAGCTGCGCGGCTTTCAGCGCGGCCGTATCGCCGCCTTTTGCGAGCGCCTGCTTCCACGCCGTCGCCAGGTCGCCGTCGAGCTTCGACAGCGTGGTGTCCGCGCAGATCGCCTTCTCGGTGGGCGAGGCGGCCTTCGCGCAGTCGAAGCCGGCGGCATTCACGGCGACCGGCAGCAACGTCACCAGTGCAGCAGCCACGATGGATCGCAGATGCGTGCGCGACGCATCACGGGCGGGAGTCGCGGTTGGCCCGCGCGGATTCGATCGGTTCTGGATGGTCATCGGCTTGGCTCGTCGCAGGATCGCGCGCCTGTAGAAGCTACCTGCACGCGGCATTCGAGGTAAAAACGCCCGGCCCGGCACGTGGCGCATGCCGTTGCTCGCCGAAGCCTAACCCGAATGCGCGGCGCCGATCAATCGATGGTCGATGTCAGTGCAACCGTTCCAGTGGTCACGCTGCATTGCACGATGCCGTCACGCAATGCGGCTTCGACGGCGGCATCGATGAACCCGATGAACACCATCACGCCGTCACCTTCGTGCGCGGCCAGCCCTTCGTCTTCCATCGACGAGAACCGGATGCGCCGCGCGGCGACCTGGCAGACGCGCGTCGCAATCGCGCCCTCCGCGTCGGCCACGCGCACGATGCCCTTCGCACGCAGGATCGTGCGCGGCAACGCCTTCAGCCACGCACGCAGCCGCGCCTTGTCGAGCACCTCAGGCACCGCGACGGTGACGCTCGCGAACGCCGGCATCGCTTCATGTCCGATCGGCCGGCGCGAACGCGCGAAACCCGCCGGCATCGCGCCACGATCGGGCACCGCCGCATCGAACAGCAGCGCGAGCGGAATCTCGCCATGCCGCGCGGCGACGACGATATCGGTCGGCGCACACGCGCGCACGTCGTCGAGCACCGCGTCGCGCCGATCCGGATCAACGCAGTCAAGCTTGGTCACGACGATCGCGCCCGCGCCGTCGAGCTGGCGCTGCGCCATCGCGCCGACGAGCGGATCGGCGAGCGTGTCGCGCCATGCGAGCGCGTCGGCGACGACGAGCACCGACGTCAGCCGGAAGGCACCGTTCAGCAATCCGATCTGCGCGATCTTCGCGGGATCGGCCACGCCGCTCGCTTCGACGAGCAGCAGTTCGGGGCGCACGTCGCGGGTCGCGACACGCGTCAGCGCATCGACGAGCGCGCCGCCGATCGTGCAGCAGATGCAGCCGTTGTCGAGTTCGATCACGTCGTCGCCACGCGCCCGCACCAGACGCGCATCGATGTTCACCGCGCCGAAATCGTTGACGAGCACCGCGATGCGCCGGCCGTGCGGCGCCTGCAGGATCGCGTTGACGACCGTCGTCTTGCCGGCGCCGAGATAGCCGCCGATCACCGCGAGGTCGATCGGCGCGCGCGCAGCCGCGGCAGGCATGACGGCCTCGGCCGGCGTACTCATCGCGGCGACCGGAACACGCGCCCGCCGAGCACGGTGCCCCACACGGCGAGTTCCTTCAGGCGGGCGGGTGCGCAGACTGACGGGTCGTCGTCGAGCACCGCGAAATCCGCGAACTTGCCGATCTCGATGCTGCCGACGAGATGATCCATCCGCAACGTATAGGCCGCGCCGAGCGTGATCGCATGCAGCGCGTCGTCAACTGAAAGCCGCTCGCCTTCGCCGAGCACGCGCCCGGACGCCGTCTCGCGCTGCACCGCGCACCATGCGGTGAACAGCGGATTCAGCGGCGTGATCGGCGCATCCGAATGCAGCGCGAACGGAATGCCGAGCCGCTGCGCGGAGCCGGCCGCGTCCATCCGGTTCGCGCGATCGGGGCCGATAGTCTGGCTGTAATGCGCATCGCCCCAGTAGTACAGATGATTCGCGAAGAAGTTCACGCACATCCCGAGCGCGCGGATGCGCTTCAACTGCGCGACGTCCGCCATCTGGCAATGCTGGAGCGTATGGCGATGTTCGGGGCGCGGATGGCGCGCGAGCAACGTCACCATCGCGTCGAGCACGACGTCGGTCGCTTCGTCGCCGTTGGTATGCACGTGCAGTTGCAGCCCCGCGCGATGGAACGGTTCGAACACGTCGACGAGTTGCGCGGGCGGAATCAGCCACAGCCCGTTCGGCTGCCCGCCCACGTAGCCGGGCCAGCGCACGCGCGCGGTGAAGCCCTGGATCGAGCCGTCGACGATGAACTTCACGGGCCCGAAATGCAGCTTGTCGGTATTGCGCTCGATCTCCGCGAGCACGCTGTCGGCCGAGCGCGCCGGATTGCGCTGCGGCGCGAACGCCGGCACGATCCGCACCGGGTAATCGGGATCGGCGGTCACGTCATGCAGTGTGCGGTTGCCGTCGGCCGACAGGTCGTTGACGAGATCGGTGGCCGTCGTCACGCCCGCGAGCTGCGCGACGCGCCCGAAATTCCAGATGGCGTGCGGCTTCTCGCTCGCGGAAATCGCGAGCTTTCCGCCGATCGTCTGATACACCGGCAGCATCGCCGCGAACTCCTGCAGCTCGCCGGTCGGGCGGCCGTCGGCATCGCGCGTCACGCCGTCGATGTCGGTGTCCTCGTCGATGCCCGCGCGTGCGAGCATCGCGCCGTTCACGTTCATCAGGTGCACGCTCGCATGCAGGATCGCGATCGGTCGCTGCGACGACACGCGGTCGAGCTCGCGCGTCGTCAGCCGCGTCGTGCCGAAGAAGATCGGGTCGAAGCCCCACGCGAGCAGCGGCCCGTCGTCGGTCATCGCCCGCTCGGCTTCGGCAAGCCGTTCGAGCACCGCGTCGAGCGAGCGCAGCCCCGGCCACAGTGTGCCGTCGGGGCCGCGCCGGTCGTAGTAGCCGACGTACGCGGCGTCCCACATCGCGCCTTCCATCAGGTGGCAATGCCCTTCGACGAGCCCCGGCATCAGCACCTTGTCGCGCAGCGTGTCGTCGGTCGTGCACGCGCCGAACCGCGCGTGCCACGTGGCGGCGTCGGCGGCATCGCCGACCGCGAGGATGCGGCCGTCGCGCACGGCGACGTGCGTGGCCGACGGCTGCGCCGGGTTCATCGTCAGGATGCGGCGCGCCGCGAACACCGTCACGGGCGCGGCCGGGATTGCGGATGCTTGCATGGGATGCGGTTCTCCTTGCGGCGGAACGCCGATGGCTCAGGATACGGCGTATTGCTTCACGGGACGGCCGTGCAGCATCGCATGCACGGCCGCGACGACGAGCACGTTGACGACGAGGCACACGAGGCCGAGGTTGATGCCGCCGAAGTCGATATGGAACACGTAGAAGATCATCGCGAGCACCTGGCCGCAGATCATCCCGGCCCCGACCGCGACGGGCCGCACCTGGCGCCCCGCGAGCAGGATCAGCACGCCCGGCAGGAACTGCGTGACGCCGTAGTAGGTGGTGTTGATCAGCGTGAGCATCAGGTTCGGCGTGAGCATCGTGGTCGCGATCGACAGCAGCAGGTAGCCGACGATCACGTATTTCGCCGCACGCTTCTGGCGCGACTCGGGCAGGTTCGGCATCAGGTTGCGCGTGACGATCGGCCCGATCGCGAGACAGATGCCGGCCAGCACGAGCAGCCCCGACAGCGCGGCGCCGGCCGCGACGAGGCCGATCAGCCAGCCGGGCAGCAGGTGCGTGACGGCGGCGAAGAACGCGTCGTTCGGCGACGCGAGCTTCAGGTTCGCGGTGATCGCGTAGTACGACGCGATCACGAGGAACGGATACATCAGCATGTACAGCGGCATCACGACCTGCGTGCGCCGGATCGCGTTCGGCCCGCGCGCGGTGAAGAAATTCTGCGCGGCGAACGGCATCAGGTAGAAGCCGAGCGACTGGAACAGCATCGTGCTCATCGAGAAGCGCAGCTGCGATCCGCTCATCGTGTTGCTGACCTGCCGGCTCGCGGCGTCGAACACCGGATGCACGCCGCCCACCTGCCACGCGACGGCCACGCCCGTCACGACGATCGCGAGCAGCATCAGGATGTCCTTCAGGATCGCGATGTACGCCGACGCGCGCACGCCGGAGATCGCGATATAGGTGAACGCGAGCGCCGCGCACACGAAGATCAGGTACAGCGGCTCGACATGCCAGCCGAGCCCCTTCAGCGCCGCGACGAGCCCGGTGAACTGCAGTTGCCCCCACGGGATGAGGAACAGGATCGATGCGCACGCAACGACCAGCTCGAGCCCGCGGCTGCGGTAGTGGCCCTTGAACAGGTCGGGCAGCGTGATCGCGTTGTGACGCTTGCCGGCCTCCCAGATCTTCGGGCCGACAAAATAGCCGATCGGGTAGGCGAGCAGGATGTAGCCGAGGAACCACACGCCGTAGGTCGGCCCTTTCGCGTAGATGCCGCCGGGGAAGCCGACCATCGTGCCGATGCTGTAGATCTCGCCGGCGGTCAGGAAGAACACGAGCGCCGTGCCGAACTGGCGCGACGCGACGAAGAAGTCATGCACGCTCTGCTTGCCGCGGCCGGATCGAATGGCGAGATAGAGCGACAGCGCGATCAGCGCGGCGAAGACGACCGTGGACATGCGCACCTCTGCGAAGGAAAGGAATGCGTAGGGTTCGCCGGAAAGCATGCGGGCGGCCGGCGCTCCGCGGGACAGCGAATGCGCGCTACGCGGTGCCGCCCGCGCGGCGGTCGAACAGCATCCAGCACGCGAACAGGCAGCCGGACGTGAGCACGAACCACGCGAAGATCCACATGAAGATGAACGGCACGCCCAGCACGTAGCGGTCCTGCGCGGCCACCCAGGGCAGCACGCCGATCACGCCGAGATACGGAATACCGATGCCGATCAGGTACCTGAGCATGCGCGTCTCCTCGAAAGCGGGTTCGTACGGAAGGGTCGTACCGGTGGCGGCGGATGTCGCGTGGACGACATCCGCCGTCGAATCCAGTATTCGAAGACAAAAAGGCGCGGGATAGTGCCAGACGCGGGCAATCGCTTGGGCCAGCGGCTAGCGGCCTGCGGATCGGTGCGGGCCGCAGGCCGGTCGATGCGGAAGCGATCGGTGCGGCAACGCGGCTTCGCTCCGCCTCGGCCAACGCTCGCGGGCACGCCCCGGGCCGGCGTCAGCCGTCGACCGGCGCCAGCTCGTAGCTCGTGCTCCGGCCGCCGGACGACGAGCGGCGCAGCACGCCGTGTTCGACGAGCTCCGTGATGTCCCGCAGCGCGGTGTCTTGCGAACACTTCGCGAGCGCCGCCCACTTGGTGGTCGTCAGCTTCCCCTCGAAACCGTCGAGCAGGCGATTCATGACCTTGATCTGGCGTTCGTTCATCGCGAAACCGGCACAGCGTTGCCAGAAGCGTGCCTTGATCAGCACCGCGTCGAGCGTCGTGTGTGCGTGATCGATGGCCCTGCCGAGCGCGGTCAGGAACCACGCGAGCCATTCCGTGACGTCGAGCGAGCCGCGCTGCGTACGCTCCAGCACGTCGTAATACGCGTTGCGCTCGCGCTGGATTTGCGCCGACAGGCTATAGAAGCGCTGCGGACTGCGGTCGGCGCGCGCGAGGAGCAGATCCCCGAGCGCCCGCGCAATCCGGCCGTTGCCGTCGTCGAACGGATGGAGCGTGACGAACCACAGGTGGGCCAGGCCGGCCCGGATCAGCAACGGCTCGACCGGCGCGGCATTGAGCCACGCGAGAAAGCGCGCGATCTCGCCGGCGACGCGTGTGGCGGGCGGCGCCTCGAAATGCACGCGCTGCCGGCCGATCGGCCCGGACACGACCTGCATCGGCCCGGTGGCATCGGTGCGCCAGCCGCCGACCGTGATCCGCGACATCCCCGAGTAGCCGGTCGGGAACAGCGCCGCGTGCCACCCGAACAGACGGGCGTCCGTGACCGGCACCGCCGCATGTGTCGTCGCGTCCAGCACCATGTCGACCACGCCCTCGACGTGACGATCGACCGGCGCCAGCGCGCCGATATCGACCCCGAGCCGGCGCGCGATCGACGACCGCACCGATGCGACGTTCAGGCTTTCGCCCTCGATCGCGCTGGTCTTGACGACGTCCTCGGTCAGCGCGGCCAGGCTCGCCTCGTCGCGCAGCGCCAGGCCGACATCCGCCAGCCGCCCGGCCAGCATGCCTTGCGCACGGCTGACGTCGGCGAGTGGCGTCGCCAGTGCAGGGAGGTCGAAGCGCCACGCAGGCCAGTCGGCCGACTCCCAGATGTAGGTGTAATCTCCGCTCATGATGCGGAGATTATCCCACCGATTCACCGCATGACTCAATATTCTCCGCAAATCATGCGGAGAATAACACCGTCATTCCCCGCAAACCGGCCCGCTACCGCGCCCGGCCCGCGCCGCCCTTCACCGCCGGCGCAGCCTCCGCGAGGCGCTCCGCGAGAAACCCGATGAACGTGCGCAGCGTGACGAACCCTTCCCGATGCTGCGGAAACACCGCATTGAGCGTGATCGGGGACGGCGCATACGCGTCGAGCACCGGCACGAGCGCGCCGCTGTCGAGCGCCCCGCCGACGATGAAATCCGGCAGCAGCGCGATGCCGAGCCCCGCGATTGCCGCGTCGCGCACCACTTCGCCGTTGTTCGCGACGAGCGGCCCCTGTACGTCGAACGTGCGCGCCGCGCCGTCGACGCGGAATTCCCAGCCGATGCGCCGCTCGCGCCCGTACAGCACGCACGTATGGCCGGCGAGATCGGCCGGCGTCTGCGGCGTGCCCTGCCGCTTCAGGTAGGCGGGGCTCGCGCACGCGACCATCCGCCACGCGCCGAGCGGGCGCGCGATCAGCGTCGAATCCTCGAGCGAGCCGATCCGCAGCACGAGATCGAAGCCCTCGCCGATCAGGTCGACCCGCCGGTCGGTCAGGTCGAGGTTCAGCCGCACCGCCGGGTGCGCGGACAGGAATTCGGCGATCAGCGGCGACACGTGCGTGATCCCGAACGACAGCGGCGCGCTGATCTTCAGCGACCCGTGCAGCTCGGTGCTGCGCACCGACATCGCCTGCTCGGCGTCGGCGATCTCCGCGAGGATCCGCTGCGCACGCGCATAAAACTCCTGCCCCGATTCGGTCACCGCGAGGTTGCGCGTGTTCCGGTGCAACAGCCGCACGCCGAGCGACGCCTCCAGCGCCATCGTGCGCCGGCTGACGAACTGCTTGGACAGCATCAGCTGGTCGGCCGCCGCCGTGAAGCTGCCCGCATCGACCGTCGCGACGAAGATCCTGAGATCGTTGAGTTCCATATTGTCCACTCCATAGCGACAGTCATTATCTCTACAGCCATTTATTTGTCAAATCGATTGACCTAAGATTCATCTCAACGAACGGCCGGGCCCACTTCCGAGGTCCGGCGTCTTGAGGAACAAAAATCATGATCGAAATCCGTGCAGCAAACCAACGTGGCCGTGCGGAGCATGGCTGGCTCAGCTCCCGTCATACGTTTTCGTTCGCGAATTACTACGATCCGAAGCAAGTCGGCTTCTCCGACCTGCTCGTGATCAACGACGACCGCGTCGCGCCGGGCCGCGGCTTCGGCACGCACCCGCACCGCGACATGGAGATCCTGTCGTACGTGCTCGACGGCGCGCTGGAACACAAGGACTCGATGGGCACCGGTTCGGTGATCGTGCCGGGCGACGTGCAGTTGATGAGCGCCGGCACCGGCGTGCGCCACAGCGAGTTCAACCACTCGCCGGAGGTGCCGGTCCACTTCCTGCAGATCTGGGTCGGGCCGTCCGAAAAGGGTGCCGAGCCGCGTTATCAGCAGACGAACGTCACGGCCGGCGACAAGCGCGGCAAGCTCGCGCTCGTCGTATCGCCGACCGGCGACGCCGGTTCGCTGAAGATCCGGCAGGACACGCGGATCTACGCCGGCCTGTTCGATGGCGATGAGCGTGCCACGCTGGAACTGGCGCCGAACCGCTTTGCCTACGTGCACGTGGCACGCGGCAGCGTGACGGTCAACGGTGTGACGCTCGGCGAAGGCGACGGCGTGCGCATCCGCGACGAACAGGCGCTGACGATCGCCGACGGGAAGGATGCCGAAGTGCTGGTGTTCGACCTGCGTCCGGTCGAAGTAACGGCCGAGTGGGCATGACGCCCGTTCGGGAAACCGGGCCCCGCTGAACGCGGGGCCCTTTTAATCGGAGATTCGCAACATGGCCAAGGTACTCGTTCTTTACTACTCGTCCTACGGGCACGTCGAAACGATGGCGCAGCACATCGCGGAAGGCGCGCAATCGGTGGCGGGTGTCGAGGTCACGCTCAAGCGCGTGCCGGAAACGATCCCCGCCGACCAGGCCCGGGCGATCGGCGTGAAGGTCGACCAGGCTGCCCCGGTCGCGACGGTGGACGAACTCGCCGACTACGATGCGATCATCTTCGGCACGCCGACCCGCTTCGGCAACATGGCCGGCCAGATGCGCACGTTCCTCGACCAGACCGGCGGCCTGTGGATGAAGGGCGCGCTCGTCGGCAAGATCGGCAGCGTGTTCGCGTCGACCGGCACGCAGCACGGCGGCCAGGAAACGACGATCACGTCGTTCCACTCGACGCTGCTGCACCACGGGATGGTGATCGTGGGCGTGCCGTATGCATGCAGCGGCCTCGTCAACATGAACGAAATCACCGGCGGCACGCCGTACGGCGCGACCACGCTCGCCGGCGCGGACGGCAGCCGCCAGCCGAGCGCGAACGAGCTCGACATCGCGCGCTACCAGGGCAAGCACGTCGCGGAAATCGCGAGCAAGCTCGCGTCGTAACGCGGCGGCCCGGCCGTTCGGTCGGCCTCGCACACGCGCAAACGGCGCCGGTCGATCCGGCGCCGTTTGCGCTGTGCCCGACGCCCGGCCGTTACTGGCCCGACGCCGGCGCGGCCGGTGCTGCCTTCTTCGCAGGCGCCTTCGCTGCGGCGTTTTGCGGATAGTTGCTCTGGTCGTTGGTCAACCGGTAGCCGCTACCCGTGCCGATCGCCTTCAGGTCCGACGCGTGCCGCGCCCGGGCGGCCTTGCGGGCCGCCTTCTTCTGCGCCTTGTCGAGCTGCTTCTGCGTCGGCGCGGACGCCGGATCCTGCGCGTATGCCGCCGGCGCGGCGGTCAACAGCAGACCGAACGACGCCGTTACTGCTACTGCCACCGAAACCACGCGAGACTTCTTCATGGCCGGATCTCCTTGTCGATTGTTGGTTGTGGGTCGAACACCGGCGCGCACACGACCGCTTGCGACATCGGCGCCGATGCAACGTTAGCCGATCAGTATTCCGTTGTCCGTGTGCGTTCCTGAATTCTCCTGATAACGGCCACGATAGGTGCGTACCGCATGCGCCGTCGTTTCGGCGCGTCGCCCGCGCCATCAGGGAAACCGATAACCCGGCCTCGCCCGGCCCGGCCGGCGCTCAGACCCAGCGCGACAGCACCGGCAGCAGGATCGGCACGACGAAGGCCGTCAGCACGCCGTTCAGCCCCATCCCGAGCCCGGCGAACGCGCCGGCCTCCTCGCTGACCTGGAATGCGCGCGCGGTGCCGATCCCGTGCGACGCGACGCCGAGCGCGAAGCCGCGCACGGCCGGTTCGTCGACGCGCAGCACGTTGAGGATCCCGCGTGCGCACACGGCCCCGAAAATCCCGGTCGAGATCACGAGCACGGCGGTGAGCGACGGAATCCCGCCGATCTCGGCCGCGACGGCCATCGCGATCGGCGTCGTCGCCGATTTCGGTGCGAGCGACGCGATCGTCTGGTGCGACGCGCCGAACAGCGCCGCGATGCCGACCGCCGACACGATCGCGGTCAGCGAACCCGCGAGCAGGCCGACCAGCAGCGGCACCGCGGCGCGACGCAGCTTCGACCACTGGCGGTACATCGGCAGCGCGAGCGCGACGGTCGCGGGGCCGAGCAGGAAGTGGACGAACTGCGCGCCTTCGAAATACGTCGGATACGGCGTATGGGTGATCGTCAGCAGCACGACGATCAGCGCGACCGCGATCAGCACCGGGTTCGCGAGCGGGTTGAAGCGCGCCCGCGCATAGACGGCCTGCGCGAACAGGTACGCGATCAGCGTGATGGTCAGGCCCAGCAGCGGCGTCGCGGCGAGATAGACCCAGATCGCGCCGAGCTTCGGGAAGGCCGTCATCGCGTGCCCTCCGCCGCGCCGCCCGCGCGCCGCTGGCGCCGCAGCAGCGCACGCGTGACGAGCGCGGTCACCGCGATCGCGAGCGTGGTGCTGACGGCCAGCGCGACGACGACCGCGACCGCATCGCCGCGCACGCGGTCGGCCGACACCATGATGCCGACGCCGGCCGGCACGAACAGCAGCGACAGGTGGCGCAGCAGCTCGAGCGCGGTCGGCTCGATCGCATCGGCCACCTGCGGGCGCAGCATCACGAAGCCGAACAGCAGCAGCATGCCGATCACGGGGCCCGGCACCGGCAGGCCGAACAGGTAGGACACGCCTTCCCCGAGACACTGGAAGGTCAGCAAGACCGCGAACGCCTGCAGCATGAACCGCTTCTCCCGAACGGAGCCGCGCCGCCGGGCGGCCGCGCGACCGATGGCCGGCGGCTTGCGGCGCCGGCGTGAACGATACGGGCGATCGTACCAACTTCGCACGATATCGGACATCGCCGAGTGCGGTTGCGGGAAGACACCACCGGCTGCACGGCATGCGGCCTCCCGCCGCCACGCGTCACCCCAGCGCAGGCTCGGCCGACACCGTCCGGCCCGGGTCGTGCGCGTTGCCCGATGCGCCGGCCACGGGCAGCGTGAGCGTCACGGTCGTGCCCTGCCACGGGGCGCTGCGCACGCTGATCTCGCCGCGGTGCCGGTCCACGACCGCCTTGGCGAACGCCATGCCGAGCCCCACGCCCTTCGTGTCGGGCTGCCCTTGCAGGCGAAAGCGCCGGTAACGCTCGAACAGGCGCGCCTGATCCTCGGCCGCGATCCCGTAGCCGCGATCGCGAATCACGCAGCTCACCGACGCGCCGCCGTCGGCCAGTTCGACGCTGCACTCGATGCGGGTATGCGCCGCGCTGTAGTCGACCGCGTTCCCCAGCAGATTGACCAGCGCACGCGACAGCAGCGCCGGATCGCCGCGCACGAGCGCGTCGTCGCACGACGGTACGTCGTCGATTGCGATGTGCTTGTCCCGCGCGCGCAGCCAGATTTCGTCGCGCGCCTGATTCATCAGGTCGGCCACGTTGACGAGTTCCGACGCGTACTCGCCCGCCTCCGCCCGCGACACCTGCGCGAAGCCGTCCGCCATCGCCAGCGTATGACGCGCCAGCCCGTCGATCTCGTGAAGGCGCTCGCGCACCGTGCAGTCGGGCGGGCAGGCGGCAGGCGCGTTCACGAGCACGATGACCGAGGTGAGCGGTGCGCGCATGTCGTGCGAGAACAGCGTCAGCATGTCGTTGCGCTGCCGCTCGAGCAACGTGCGATGGACGTAGGCGCCGCGCAGCGCGTCCAGTGCGTCGTTCACGTGCACGATCTCGGGGCTCGTGCCCGGAATCCGGACGATCGGCGATACGTCGCCCTCGCTCAACGCGACGATGCGCCGGCTCAGCGCATCGAGCGGCTTCGACAGCGTCCGCTGCGTGCCGCGCACGAGCAGGAACAGGATCGCGATGCAGCAGGCGGCCTCGGCGGCCGACACCGCCATCCTGACGCGCGCCGCATCGCGCAGCTCGACCGCACGCGCACGCGTGAGGTCGAGCACGTGGTCGCGCAACCGCTCCGATGCTTCGAGGTCCCGCATGACCCGCGACGAGAAATCCTCGGCGTTCATCGCATACGCGCCCGTGCGGCCCGCGCGGAGCGTCGCGGCGACGAGCGGCAGGAAGCTGCCGTCCATCGTGTCGTTCAACCGCACCAGGTCGTTCGACAGCATCGCGTCGTCGAGCGGCGGTGCGAACGCGCCGGCGATCAGTGCGCGGAGCTGCACGATGCGCCCGCGCATCTGCAGGATGCGCGCAAGCCGATCGTTGTCGAGCGCCTCGCTCCTGACCAGCGGCGCGACGAACAGCGAGCCGAGCCGGCCCGTGTATTCACGCAGGTCGCCCAGCAGGCGCGCGAGGACCAGCGCGCCGGCCGTGTCCGGATGGCGCATCGCCGTACCCGCCATCACGCCGCTGGTCAGCGCCGCCAGATCGTCGGCGGCTGCGAACATGCGGTCCTGCGCGGCCTGCACCTGCCACGTCGCACGCGCCGCCGCGGGCCGCGCGGCGAGCGCGTCGACTTCGCCGCGCGCGCCGGCCAGCTCGGCGCGAATCGACTCGAGTGCGTGCAACGCGGCCCCGCGCTCGGACGCACCGGGCGCCGCCGCCCGCGCGAGGTCGTGCCGCAGCCCATCGAGCGCCCGATCCGTGTGCGCACGCGCCTCGCGCAGGGCCTGCGCTTCCATGGCCGAATCGCGCCGCCGCAGCGCCAGCACCCGGTTGGCCGGCCAGCGTTCGGCCGAGATCCGGTTCGACGCGATCATCACGCACTCGACCAGCGCGAAATCGCGCAGATCGAGAATTCCCTGCCGGTACTGCCGATAGCTTTCCCACAGATTCGTGCCGCACGCGACCGCCGTCAGCATCGCGACGAGCACGAAGCCGGCACGCATCCGCTGCCGGATCGAGAGGCCGCGCAGGTTCACGATACCGGCCCGTTGCGCGAAGGAGGCGCGCCGCCTTCGCCATCGGGCGAGCGCGCCGCCCCGGCCGACGCGACGTGCCGGCCGGCGCCATGCGTCGCGGGCCGCGCGGGCCCTGCCGCGGCCGCCCTTGCCCCGCTAGACTGCACACCATTCTCCCGATGATTCGTCTGCGGCGCTTCCGCTGCCGCGACAGGACGCGACGGCGGCATGTGGGTCCTGCCGTCGCGTATGACGCGTACCGGGCGCCACGCGCGGCGGCGTACCGGCCGCGCGCTTGCCGGCACGCGCCGGCAAGCGGCACGCGACGCACACGGGATGCCGGCGCAGCGCGTAGCGGTAGGTGATGAACGCCGCGCTGCAATCCCGGCATCGGGCGATGTCGAGCGCGCCGGCGTCGACGAAGCGCACCAGCATCCACGCGCGTGTCAGGTCCAGCGGCAACGCGCAGCACGCGGCATCGCCCTGTTCGGCGTACAGCGTATAGGCCTTGACGAGCGCCTCGAGTCGCGGGCAGCCCGCCTGGTTGCGCAGGAAGCGGTAGATGCTGTGGAACAGCGATGCATGAAGGTTGGCGAACCACGTCATGTACCAGTCGATCGACGACGGCAGCAACCCCTTCGGCGCGGCCACGCCACGCACTTCGCGATACAGGCGCACGAGGCGGTCGCGCGGCAACCCGCACTCGATCTCCAGCATCTGCAGCCGCGCGCCGAGCCGGATCAGCGCCGCCGCGTGCATCGTCAGTTGCGCATCGTCCGCGAGGCCGTGCCGCGCTGCCCGGCCGTTCACGATGTTTCCTCGTCGGGTAGCGCAAGGCCGGCCAGCACCATCGCGGTATGCACGCGCACGAGATCGACCGGCGGCGTCGCGCGGGTCAGCGCCGACAGCACGCCGTACCGGCCCGGCCGCAACGCGCAGATCAATTGCCCCGCAGACGCGAGCTCGTTCATGTGCTTCATCGACAGCGCGGCCAGCGCGGCGGCGACGTCGGCGGTCACACCCAGGCGGAACATGCCGGTTGCGCGATCCGACTGCAGCAGTCGCTGCGCAAGCCACAGATACGACATGTTCAGTTCCCACATTGCATCACTGTCGTTGGCAACCTTCATCGTTCACCTCGATTCATGCGCGATCAGGATCAATGATTCGCCGTCAAAACGCGTGCCGGTCATCCGGTTGTTACGAACCGTTATTTTTTCCGTTCGGCGTGGATAACAGACATTCACTGCTGCCGAACGACGCGCATCGTGTGCGTGCATCGCGCCGTCGTTCAGTCCCGAGGCGGCCGCCTGCTTCGTCGCTCGCATCGCCGCGATGCCGGCGGCGCATCGAATGGCGCGCCCGCATTCGCCTGCATTGCGAACTGTCGTGATTGAGTCTCGGCGATATTCCGCTGAATGTAAATGCGACGTTAGACGCAAGACAGATGCGGGACAAACGCGACTTTAGTATTAAGACTTTCGTCTTGTACAATCCGGTTCGTTCGTAGCGGTCCGCTTCCGGATTCACATATTCAAGCGTCCTCATGAAAATTCTGATCGTCGACGATCACGCGATCCTGCGGGATGGCGTGGAGATGCTGCTGCGTCAGGGTGACGACGACACCGTCGTCGTCCAGGCGAGCAGCGCCGATGACGCGGTGCGGCTGCTCGACGAGCACGCCGACCTCGACGCCATCGTGCTCGACCTGAAGCTGCAGGGCATGGACGGCCTCGATGCGCTCGCCGTCTTCGCGACGATGCGCCCGGGGCTCCCCGTCATCGTGCTGTCGTCGTCCGAGGATCCCGGTGCCGTGCGCAGCGCGTTCGCGCAGGGCGCGATGGGTTACGTGCCGAAGTCCGCGAGCCCCCGCACGCTGCTGTCCGCCATCCGGATCGCACTCAACGGCGAGCGTTACGTCCCGCCGCTCGTGCTCGACGACCCCGCGCTGCAGCATCAGGACGGCGCCGCTGCAGCACGCGGTTCGATGCTGACGCAACGCCAGATCGAAGTGCTGCGCTATCTCGCGGAAGGCGTACCGAACAAGGTCATCGCCGACAAGCTGGGCCTGTCCGAAAAGACCATCAAGGCGCACATCACCGCGATCTTCAAGACGTTGAACGTGATCAACCGCACCCAGGCAGCGGCGGCCGGCAGAAAGGCCGGCCTCATCTGACCGGATGCCGGTGCGCGCGTCCCGGCATTGCCATGCCGGCGCGAATCGCCTAGATTTTTCTCATCCCTTCCGCCCGCTCGAGGAGCCTGCGCATGACGCGCGTCGACGAACCGCCCGAAGCGCCGGACGAGCACGATGCGTCGTTCGACCTCGCCGCCGACGTGATCGCGCGCTGGCAACGCCTCGTCGACCTGATGGCGGAAATCGTCGGCGTGCCGGCCGGGCTGATCATGCGCAACGTCGGCCGCGACATCCAGGTGCTGGTGGCGAGCCGCAACACCGGCAATCCGTTCTATCCGGGCGAATCGGCCGAACTGCACGGCTCGGGACTCTACTGCGAGGCGGTCATTGCGAGCGGCGATACGCTGGTCGTGCCGGATGCGCGGCAATCGGCGCAGTGGCGCAACAACCCGGACCTGCGCGTCAACATGGTCTCGTATCTCGGCCTGCCGATCCGCTGGCCCGACAACACGCCATTCGGCACGATCTGCTTGCTCGACTGCAAGGAGAATGCGTATTCGGAGCGCTACATCCGGCTCGTCGAGGAATTCCGCGACCAGATCGAGATGCAATTGCAACTGATGCGCGCGCAGCGGATTGCCGAGCGCGAACGCCAGCGCGCCGCGCAGCTGGCCGAGAACTTCCGGCGGCAAAAGGATCTCGCGACCGAGGCCGTGCACGTCAAGTCGAGCTTTCTCGCCGCGGCGAGCCACGACCTGCGCCAGCCCGTCCACGCGTTGAGCCTGTTCGTCGGCGCGTTGCGGCACGTCCCGATGCCGGCCGACGGCACGCTGCTCGTCGATCGCATCGACCAGTCCGTCAACGCCATGGATGCGCTGTTCACCGCGATCCTCGACATCTCGCGGCTCGACGCAGGCGTCGTGCCCGTCCATCGCCGGCCATTCGCGATCGGCGCGGTGCTCGAGCGCGTGTGCCGCGAGGTCGCCGCCGACGCGCATGGCAAAGGCCTGTCGCTGTCGTACGTGCGCAGCACCGCGATCGTCGATTCCGATCCGGTGCTGATCGAGCGCATCGCCCGCAACCTGCTGTCGAATGCGGTGCGCTATACCGACGCCGGACGCATCGTCGTCGGCTGCAGGCGCACGCGCCGGCATGTGCGCCTGCAATTCATCGACACCGGGCGCGGCATTCCGTCCGACCAGCAGGCGCGCGTATTCGACGACTACTACCAGTTGCGCCATCGCGGCGACGAACCCGAACGGGGCGTCGGCCTCGGACTGGCGATCGTGCGGCGCCTCGCGGGGCTGCTCGACTGTCCGCTGACGCTGCGCTCCGAGCCCGGGCGGGGCTCGTGCTTCGAACTGCAGCTGGCGCGGCTGGACACGGCCGTGCCGCCGAGCGCCACCGCCGACGAGATCGCCGTCGACGAGGCGACTGCCGCTGCACACCTCGTGGTCGTGATCGACGACGAAAGCGCGATTCGCGTCGGCATGTCGATGCTGCTCGAGCGCTGGGGCTACCAGGTCGTCACGGCCGCGTCGGTCGATGACGCGATCGCGTGCCTGGCATCGTGCGACGTCCGGCCGACCCTGCTGATCTGCGACCTGCACCTGCATGGCGACCAGAACGGGATCGGTGCGATCGCGCGGCTTCGCGACGAGTACAACAGCGCGATTCCCGCGATGCTGATCACGGGCGACACGACCGCGCGGCGGCCCGGCCGGCTGAAGCACGGCGGGTTCGTGCTGCTGCACAAGCCGGTGCCGAGCGACAAGCTGCGCGCGGCGATCGCACGCCTGCTGCATGCGCAGCCACCCGGACAGCGGTCCCGGACGAGCGCGGGATAGTCGCCGGCGCGCTGCGTCGCTTTCGCATCCCGCCCGCCGGCTGCACGCAAAAACGGCGGGCATGTGCCCGCCGCCGTGTCTTCGCACGCGCACCGCCTCGAGCGCGGCGCGCGCGTGAACGGTCGCTTACTTCAACCGCGTCGCGATTTCATTCGCCATCGCCTTCGTCGCGGCCTTCGTCGGCGCATCCGCGGCCAGTGCGTTCAGCAGGCCGAAATCGTGGATGGTGCCGTCGTAGCGCGTGGTCGTCGCGTCGACGCCGGCCGCGTCGAGCTTGCGGCCGTACGCTTCGCCTTCGTCACGCAGCACGTCGAACTGCGCGACCTGGATCAGCGCGGGCGGCAGGCCCTTCAGCTGCGCGGTGCTCGCGCGCAGCGGCGACGCGTAGATCTCGTTGCGTTGCGCTTCGTTCTTCGTATAGGCGTCCCAGAACCACTTCATCATCGGCCGCGTCAGGAAGTGACCTTGCTGATACGCGTTGTACGAGCCCGTGTTGAAGTTGTGGTCCGTCACCGGCCACATCAGCCCCTGGAAGCGGATCGCGGGGCCGCCCTTGTCCTTCGCCATCAGCGCCACCACGGCCGCCATGTTCCCGCCGACGCTGTTGCCGACCACCGCGAGGCGACTGCCGTCGACACCGATCTCCGCGCCGTGCGCGGCCACCCACTTCGTCGCCGCATACGCCTGGTTGATCGCGACCGGGTAATGCGCTTCCGGCGACGGCGTGTAGTTCACGAACACCGCGACGGCCCCCGATTGCACGACGAGGTCGCGCACGAGACGTTCGTGCGTCGGGAAATCGCCGAGCACCCAGCCGCCGCCGTGAATGAACATGAACACCGGCAGCGTGCCCGTCGCGCCTTGCGGGCGGACGATCGTGACCGGCACGGACACGCCGTCCTGTTCGATCGTGCGGTTCGACACGTCGATACCCGACAGGTCGACCTTCGTACCGTTCTGCGCATCGACCAGCACCTGCCGCGCCTTCGCGGGACTCAGCGTTTCGAGGCCCGGGCCCTTCTGGCCGTTCAGCGCGGCGAGGAAGGCGCTCGTCGTCGCATCGGGCCGCACGGCTTCGGCGCCGGCGCCCGCGGCGAACACGGTGGGCGCGGCGGACAGTGCGGTGGCGACGGCGGCAGCGATCAGCAGCGGCTTGACGATCTTCATGGTGTAACTCCTTGGCTCAACCTGTGAATGACAATGTGACGATGGATGATTTGGAATGCGTACGATCAGACGAGCGTGAGCGTGACGTCGATGTTGCCGCGCGTCGCGTTCGAATACGGGCACACGAGGTGCGCACGCTCGACCAGCGTCTGCGCGGTATCGCGGTCGAGGCCCGGCAGCGAGATCTTCAGTTCGACTTCGATGCCGAAGCCGTTCGGGATCGCGCCGATGCCGACGCTGCCTTCGATCGCGGCGTCCGCGGGCATCGCAATCTTGTCGCGGGCCGCGACGAACTTCATCGCGCCGATGAAGCACGCGCTGTAGCCGGCGGCGAACAGTTGCTCGGGGTTCGCGCCTGCACCGCCCGCGCCGCCGAGCTCGCGCGGCGTGGTCAGCTTCAGGTCGAGGCCGCTGTCGGGCACCGTCGCACGGCCGTCACGGCCGCCGGTGGCTTTTGCATGGGCGCGGTACAGCACTTTTTCGATCGACATGACAGACTCCTTTTTCAATCAGTGAGTGAAACAGCCTTCCAACCCGGGACCGCTTGCCGGCTGCCCGGCAGCCGGCGTCGCGTTTATTTATCTACTCATAGATAGATAAACATCCCCAAAAAATGCAGGTGCTTGATCCACCTGCCCAAAAAATCTATCTACTCCCAGATAGACAACAAGACCCAACAAAAGGCGGCGAACCGCCTGACTGCTTGCGCCGCCCGTCAGGACCGCGTTTTCCAGACCGCCTCGACATCCTCGAGGCGCGCCCGCGTGTGAAACAGCCGGCTGGCCAGCACGCTGCCCTGGAACGCCGCATACAACGTGCGCGCGGCCGTTTCGGGCTTGCCGCTGAACTGCAGCGTGCCTTCCTTCGCGCCCTGCGCCAGCAATTCCGCGAGCCAGCTCTCGTTGGCCTTGAAGAACGCCTGCACGGCCTGCCGCACGTTCTCCGGCAACGATTCGATATCGGCCGCCAGCATCCCGCACAGGCAGATCATGTTGCCGTCGCCGAGCGTGCGGCCGAACATCTTCGTGTACAGGCTCAGCTTCACGTCGGCCGGCAGCGCCGGATCGATCGCCCGCATGGCCGAGAGGACGTCGTCGCTATAAACCGACACCGCTTCCAGCACGAGGTCGTCCTTCGACGGGAAGTAGTAGTGGATGCTCGACGTCTTCACGCCCACCAGGTCGGACAGGTCTCGATAGCTGAAACCGTTGTAACCGCGCAGCATCATCAGCGTGATCGCGTGGTCGAGAATCTGTTCGCGGACGGTCGGTTTCGTTTCCATGGATCGAACTTTATCTACTCATAGATAGAGAGTCAAGGGATTTTTTAAGGGCACGATCTATGCCCTGCCAGGCGTCCCGCCCGCGCTCACCGGCTAAAGGCCGCCCAACGCGCGCGCCGGGTTCGGATAGCGCCCGAACCCGACGTGCGTCAAGCCGGCCCCGCCACACTTACTGCGGCTTCAGCATCCGCTGAATGATCGTCCGCAGCATCGCCCGGTGCGCGCGCGGCTTGAACCCCGGCTCGAACACGACGCGCCCGACCGCGCCTTCCGCGAGCGCGAGCAGCCACGTTGCGACGAGATCGGGCTTCAGGCTGCCGTCGATCTTCCCTTGCGCGACACCGCGCTTGATCAGCGCGACCATCCGCCCTTTCACCTGCGCCTCGTTCGCCGCGAACAGCGCGGCGACGTCCGGATTGCGCGTCGCCTCCGCCGCGGTCTCGACGCTGATGCGCGCATAGACCGGATCGCTCGACAATTCCATCAATGCCAGCGCGATCTCCTCGATCGCGGTCAGCGCATTGTCGGCGTCCGCATACCGCGCGAACAGTTCGGCCATCTCGCGCTGGTCCTCCTGCGCGACCGCCTCGATGATCGCCGCCTTCGTCGGGAAATAGTGGAACAGGTTGCCGGGGCTCATGCCGGCCGCCTTGCAGATCGCGGCGGTGGACGTCGCATGGAAGCCGTCGCGCGCAAAACAGTCGATCGCGGCGTCCAGGATCTGGCGCCGCTTCGCTTCCACTCTTTCAGGGTCGATCTTTCTCAACAGGAACTCCGTGCTAGACGTTCACTCGAATCTTTATTAGACTGATTAGTCGATCTATTATCGTGGCGAAGTCCTGCAGGCGTCAAGGCATCGTGTCCGTGCCGCCTGCGACCTCCGCTCGCACCATCGCTCCGAGGGCCGCTTGAAACGAATCGTCATTGCCGGCATCGCGCTCGCCCTGCTCCTGCTGGCCGCAGTGGGTGCAATCGTGTTGCGCGGCCTGTCCGATTTCGAGCTGAAGGGCGCGGAAATTTCTACGCTCGCATTCCGCGCCGGCGACGCCGACCTCGTCGGCACGCTCGCGCTGCCGGCCCACGCGCCCGATGCGCCGATCGTGCTGCTCGTCCACGGCGACGGGCCGCGTACGCGCTTCTCCGACGACGCGATGCTGCCGCTCGTGAACAGCCTGCTCGACGCCGGCATCGGCGTGTTCGCATGGGACAAGCAGGGCACCGGCCGCAGCAGCGGCGACTGGCTCGCGCAATCGATGCACGACCGCGCGAACGAAACGATCGCCGCGATGGCGCGCGTGCGCGCCGCCGCCGGTCCTGCGCACAAGATCGGCCTGCTCGGCTTCTCGCAAGGCGGCTGGGTGATTCCGCGCGTCGCGAATGCGGTGCGGCCCGCGTTCTCGGTGATCGTCGGCGGGGCCGTCAGCTGGCGCCGGCAAGGCACCTACCTGACGCGGCAGCAGCTCCAGGCAACCGGCCTGCAGCCGGATCGAATCGATGCGACACTGGCCGCCGAGCGACGCGACAACGACGCGATCTTCGGCCAGGCGGACGTGCCGGCCGATCCGCGCCGCCGCCCCGACATCGAGCCGCGCCGCTTCGGCTTCATCGCACGCAACTACCTGGAAGACGCGTCACAGGCGCTCGCGACCATGCAGGGGCCCGTGCTGGCCGTGTGGGGCGCGCAGGACCGCAATGTCGATCCGGTCGACGAGGCGAACACGTACACGCATGCGTTCGCGAACCGGCCCGACCGGCGCGTGGTGGTCGTGCCCGATGCGACGCATGCGCTGCTGCGCGCCGGCTGGTTCGACTACCAGCTCGAGTCCGACTGGCCGACGTGGAAGCAGTGGCTGTACACGGCGCTCGGGCGCGATGCGTATGCACCGGGCACGCTCGGCCCGATCGAGGCGTGGATCCGCGCGCAGTGAACACGTGTGCAACACGGCGGCGCCGCGAAGGGCGTCGCGCATGAAACGGGCAATACGGGCCGCGCCGGTCGGCGTGGCCGCATCAAGGAGAGGTTTCAATGTTTTCGTGGTTTGAACGGCGCCTGCCGACTTTCCCGCTCGAAGATCCCGCCACGCCGCCGCGGGGATTCTTCTCGTTCGTCTGGGCGTGCACGAAAGGCGCGCGCAGCTGGATCCTGCTGATCGCGCTGACGTCGGCCGCGCTGGCCGCGTACGAAGCCGCGCTGTTCGCGATGATGGGCCGCGTGGTCGACTGGCTCGCGTCCGCGACGCCGGCCGAATTCGGCGGCCGGCACTTCGGCACGCTCGCCGGTTTCGCGGCGATCCTCGCCGGCAGTACGCTGCTGATCGCGCTGCATACGATGGTCAAGCACCAGGTGCTCGCGATCAACTTCCCGATGCGGCTGCGCTGGCTGTTTCACCGGCTGATGCTCGACCAGAGCCTGTCGTTCTACGCGAACGAATTCGCGGGCCGCGTGACGACCAAGATCATGCAGACCGCGCTCGCGGTGCGCGATGCGCTGTTCATGTCGGTCGACGTCGTGATCGGCGTCGCCGCGTACCTGATCGGCATCCTCGCGCTCGCGGCCAGCTTCGACTGGCGGCTGATGATCCCGCTCGCGCTGTGGGCGCTCGGCTACGGGCTGGCGTGTGCGTTTTTCGTGCCGCGCCTCGGTGCCGTCGGCAGCCGCCAGGCCGATGCGCGCGCGCTGATGACGGGCCGCATCACCGACGCGTACTCGAACATCACGACCGTGAAGCTGTTCTCGCACACGCGGCGCGAAGCCGACCACGCGCGCCGTGCGATGGAAGCGTTCAAGGCGACCGGCGACGCGCAGATGCGGCTCGTCAGCGCGTTCGAGGTCGTCAACCACCTGCTGTCGACGCTGCTGCTGGTCGGCTCGACCGGCCTCGCGCTGGTTCTGTGGATGCATGGCGAGGTGAGCGCGGGCGTCGTCGCGGCGGTGATCGCGATGGCGCTGCGCCTGTCGAGCTATTCGCACTGGATCATGTGGGAGATGACCGAGCTGTTCGAGAACGTCGGCACGATCCAGGACGGCATCAATACGCTGACGAAGGTGCGCAGCGTGGTCGACGCGCCCGATGCGAAGGCGCTTGCGGTGCAGCGCGGCGGGATCGTGTTCGACAACGTGCAGTTCGTGCACGAGGACAACGACCGTGCCGTGTTCGACGGGTTGAACCTGACGATCCGGCCCGGCGAGCGGATCGGCCTGATCGGCCGCTCGGGCGCCGGCAAGTCGACGCTCGTGAACCTGCTGCTGCGTTTCTACGACGTGGGCGGCGGCGCGATCCGGATCGACGGGCAGGACATCGCGCACGTGACGCAGGACAGCCTGCGCAGCGCGATCGGGATGGTCACGCAGGATACGTCGCTGCTGCACCGGACGATGCGCGAGAACCTGCTGTACGGGCGCCCCGACGCGACCGAGCGCGAGATGCACGACGCGGCCGTGCGCGCGGAAGCGTCCGAGTTCATCGACCGGCTGCGCGACCGCCACGGCCGCAGCGGCTACGACGTCGAGGTCGGCGAGCGCGGCGTGAAGCTGTCCGGCGGCCAGCGGCAGCGCGTCGCGATCGCGCGCGTGATGCTCAAGGATGCGCCGATCCTCGTGCTCGACGAAGCGACCAGCGCGCTCGATTCCGAAGTCGAAGTCGCGATCCAGCGCAGCCTCGACGGCCTGATGAGCGGCAAGACGGTGATCGCGATCGCGCACCGGCTGTCGACGATCGCGGCAATGGACCGGCTGATCGTGCTCGACGAAGGGCGCATCGTCGAGGAAGGGACGCACCAGCAGCTGCTGCAGGCCGGCGGCATCTATGCGGGGCTGTGGGCGCACCAGAGCGGCGGGTTCCTCGGTGAAACGGCCGACGCGGAAGGCGCGGAGCAGTAGCCGGAACCGCTGTGGCAACATGGCGGCGCAGCGATCGGCGGCGGATTCGGCCGCGATCGCTTGCCCACCGGCCGGACGCTATCGCCCGGCTCCCTGTCGCTCCACAAAGATCTCGGGAGTTCCCATGACCACGCGACCGGATATCGCCACTGCGCTCGACGCGCCCGATTCGGTGCTCGACGAAGCCGAGCAGCGATTCGTGAACCAGATTCGCCAGCACGGGTGGTTCCGCACGGAAGTGTTCGCGGAAGGGGGCGCTCCGGGGTTCTCGTTCACGACCGGGCTGTGGGTCAACCACGGTTTTCCGGAAATCATCGTGTTCTCGTTGCCGGCGCGCATCGTCCACGACGTGCTGTGGGACGTCTACCGGATGGTCGCGGCCGGCACGCCGCCCCCGGTCGGCGAAGTCACCGCATCCGTCTACGCCAACGCAAACGCGCTCCTCATGCCGGTCGAGCAAGCCCATTACGAAGCCCATCTCGGCTGGAACCGCTGGTTCTACGGCAACGACGACTTCCCGTGTGTCCAGCTGATGTGGCCCGACCGCAACGGGATCTTTCCGTGGCAGCCGGAGGCGGACGACGCGTTGAATGCCGCGCAGCCGCGGCTGTTCGTATGCGGCGACGATCGACACTGATCTGCGTACCGGATGGCGCGGCATGCCGCAAGCGTACCGCGCCGCCCTTGGCTACAGCCGCACGATCGTCGATTTCAGCTCGGTGTACTTGTCGAGCGCATGCAGCGACTTGTCGCGACCGTTGCCCGACTGCTTGTAGCCGCCGAACGGGAAGTTCAGGTCGTCGCTGCCGTCGCCGTAGCAGTTGACCCACACGGTGCCCGCGCGCAGCCGCCGCGCCACCGCATGCGCGGTCGAGACGTCGGCCGACCAGACAGCCGCGGCCAGTCCATACTCGGTGTCGTTGGCGATCCGCACGGCCTCGTCGACATCGTCGAACACGATCACCGACAGTACCGGCCCGAAAATCTCCTCGCGCGCGATCTTCGCATCGGGCTTCACCTCGAACACCGTCGGCTCGACATAGAACCCGCCGGTGTCCTCGCGCACGCGCGCGCCGCCCGTGACGAGCTTGCCTTCGTCGCGCCCGGCGCCGATATACCCCATCACGCGGTCGAGCTGCATGCGATCGACGATCGCCCCCATCGTCACCGACGGATCGAGCGGATGCCCCGGCGCGAAACGTCGCGACGCATCGACCAGCTTCGCGACGAATGCATCCTTGATGTCGCGATGCACGAGCAGGCGCGAGCCGGCCGTGCACACTTCGCCCATGTTGAAGAAGATCGCGTCGGCGGCGGCCTGCGCGGCGCGGTCGAGATCGGGGCAATCGCGCAGCACGATGTTCGGCGACTTGCCGCCGAGCTCCAGCCACACGCGCTTCAGGTTCGACTGCGCGGCGCACGCCATGATCTGCTGCCCCGTGCGCGTCGACCCCGTCAACGCGATGCAGTCGACGTCGCGATGCAGCGCGAGCACCCTGCCCGGCTCCGCGCCGCCCGGCACGACGCTGAACACGCCGGGCGGCACGCCGGCGTCGCACGCGAGCTGCGCAACGCGGATCGCGGTGA
Organism: Burkholderia lata; assembly: GCF_902499025.1. Taxonomy (GTDB): domain Bacteria; phylum Pseudomonadota; class Gammaproteobacteria; order Burkholderiales; family Burkholderiaceae; genus Burkholderia; species Burkholderia lata_C. Next base: position 114,924 of record NZ_CABVPW010000009.1, read on the forward strand.
GCGGCGATTTCTCGGACGGCTTGAGCACGACGCTGTTGCCGGCCGCGAGCGCCGGCGCGAATTTCCACGCGGCCATCAGCAGCGGAAAATTCCACGGCACCACGGCCGCGACGACGCCGATCGGCTCGCGCGTGACGAGCCCGACCAGATGAGGGTCGACCGGCGCGACTTCGCCGCCGACCTTGTCGATCGCTTCCGCATACCAGTCGACGCAATGCGCGGCGGCCGGCACGTCGATCGCCGTGGTATCGGCGATCGGCTTGCCGGTGTCGAGTGTCTCGAGCAGCGCAAGTTCGTCGAGATGCTCGCGCATCAGCGCGGCCCAGCGCTGCAGCACCGCCTTGCGGGCGCGCGGGTTCATGCCGGCCCAGCTCCGCGCATCGAACGCGCGGCGCGCGGCCGCCACCGCGAGGTCGACGTCGTCGGCGCCGCAATCGGCCACGTGCGCAAGCACGCCACCGTCGATCGGGCTCACGCAGGCGAAGGTCGCGCCGGTCTGCGCGTGGCGCGCGTCGCCGTCGATGAACGCGCGCCCTTCGATCCGCAGCACGGCCGCGCGAGCCTGCCAGTCTTCGAATGTCGGTTGATTCATGTGTTTCCTCGTGAAAAGTCGCGCATCACGACCCGGTGAGCGGATCGATCGGCGTGAAGATGCCCGCGCGCGCCTCGATCGCTTCGCCCGCGGCGAGACACAGAGCCTCCTGGAAGCGTCCGGCGACGAGCTGCACGCCGGTCGGCACGCCAGCGCGGATGCCGGTCGGCACCGACAGCCCCGGCAGCCCGAGCAGCGCGGTCGCGAGCAGCGGCCCCTGCTGCTCGACGATCGCGCGCATCGCGTCGTCGCCGTGCTGATCGGCGTCGATCGCGAACGGCTGTGCGCACGACACCGGCATCAGCAGCAACGGATAGCGCGCGAAGAACTGCTGCCAGTCGCGCAGCAGCGCGGTGCGCCGCGCGAGGCCGTTCATGTAGCCTTCGAGATCCAGCGGCTTCGCGAGACGGCGCTGGCTCGCGAACGCGGTACGGATCGCCGCGTCGCCGTGCTGCATGATCACGTCGCCGAGGCCGCCGCGCGCTTCGTTGGTCACCAGGTCCAGCCACAGTTCGCATGCCTCGGCGATCCGCGGCGGCGCCGCTTCCTCGACGATGCAGCCGGCTTCTTCAAGCCAGCGCGCGGCCTGCCGGATCGCGTCGACCACCACCGGATCGGACGGCACGCCCGGCAGCGCCGGGCACACGGCCACGCGCGCGGGGAACGCGGCTTCGTGTGCAGTCGGTGCGACGGGCATCCACCATGCGTCGCGCGCATCGCCTGCCGCCATCGCGTCGAGCGCGAGCCGCAGGTCGCCGACCGTGCGCGCGAGCGGCCCCTGTACGGACGCGAGCTGCACCGCGAGCGTGCGGTCCTTCGACTGCGTCGGGTTGTACGCCGGCACGCGCCCGGTGCTGGGCCGCAGCCCGGCGACGCCGCACGCGTAGGCCGGGTAGCGGATCGAGCCGCCCAGGTCGTTGCCGTGCGCGATCGCGCCGATGCCGGCGGCCACGGCCGCTGCGGCACCGCCGCTGGAACCGCCCGGCGTCAGCGACGCATCCCACGGGTTCGACGTGCGGCCGTGCAGGTCGTTGTCGGTGAACCAGCGATACGAGAACGCCGGCGCATTGCTGCGCCCGATCACGATCGCGCCGGCCTTGCGCAGGTTCGCGGTCACCGGGCTGTCCTCGTGCGCGATCAGGTCCGAAAACGCGCGCACGCCGTTGGTCGTCGCGTATCCGGCGGTGTCGACGTTGATCTTCACGGTCACCGGCACGCCGTGCAGCGGGCCGACCGGTGCGCCACGCGCGATCGCGGCATCGGCATCGGATGCGGCCTGCAACGCGCTGTCGGCCATCACGTCGACGATCGCATTGATGGCGGGGTTCACCGCGTCAAGCCGCTGCAGGCAGCTGCGCGTGAGTTCGGTGGCAGACACGTCGCGATGCGCGACGCGCTCGGCCATCTCGGCCGCGCTGAGACGCCACAATTCCTGGGTCATGGGTTGCTCCTCGTTGATCTCGATGGTTGTCCTGAACCGGCCGCGCGCTACGCGCCCGGCTGTCCGGCCTGCGGGGCATGCGGTGCGTGCGACGCATAGATCTTGCGGCACGTTTCGACGACTTCCCAGGTGCCGCGAAAACCCGGCGGGATCACGAAGCGGTCGCCGGCGCGCAGCACGCGTTCGCGGCCGTCCGCGTCGCGCACGATCGCGACGCCGCTCAGCATCTCGCAATACTCCGACTCGTCGTACTCGATCGTCCAGCGGCCGGGCGTGCATGCCCAGATCCCGCAGCTGAACTGCCCGCACGGGCTGATGTAGTGATGCGACAGTGTCTGCAGCGGATTGCCGTCGAGCAGCAGCCCGCTCGGCACGCGGCTCTGCGTGAGCTTCGCAGGCGCCCGCATCAGGTCGACGAGATTCGTGATGTTGGTCATGGTTGCCTCCAGGGCTTGAGTGATTCGAAACGTTTCGGTGCCGCGCGAACGGGCGAGCTGCCCGCGCGGGTCAGAGCAGGTCCATCATCCGGTGCCAGGTCATCGCGAGCGCCAGCATCGGCGTGCGCAGCGCCCGCCCGCCCGGAAAGTCGCGATGGCGAATCCGGCCGAACAGGTCGAAACGCGCGGCCTGCGCGTCGATCGCTTCCGCGATCAGCCGCCCCGCGAGGCCCGTCACGTTGACGCCGTGCCCGGAAAAGCCCTGCGCGAAATACACGGTCGGTTCGAGCCGGCCGAAATGCGGCGCGCGATTCATCGTCGCGTCGATCAGGCCGCCCCACGCGTAGTCGATCCGCACGTCGGCCAGCTGCGGAAACGTCTTCAGCATGTCGCGCCGCATCGCGGCCGCGAGGTCGCGCGGCGTGTTCGTCGAACTGCTGGCCTTGCCGCCCCACAGCAGCCGGCGGTCGCGCGTCAGCCGGAAATAGTCGAGCGCCGAATGGGTGTCGCAGATCGCCGCATCGGCCGGCATCGTCTCGGCCGCGCGCGCGTCGCCGAGCGGCTCCGTCGCGATCAGGTACGTCGCGACCGGAATGATCTTGCGCGCGAGCGCCGGCGCCAGCTGCCCCAGATATGCGTTGCAGGCCAGCACGACATGACGGGCATCCACGTGCCCGCGCGCACACCTGACGCGGTGATGCGGCGCGGCGCGATCGAGCGCGAGCGCGGGCGTGTCCTCGTGGATCGTCACGCCGGCTTCGCGCGCCGCCCGTGCAAGGCCGAGCGTGTAGTTCAGCGGATGCAGGTGGCCGCTGCCTTCGTAGCGGAGGCCGCCGGCGTAACGATCCGATGCGACGAAGCGGTGCATGTCGGCGCGCTCGACGACTTCGTAGCCGCGATAGCCGAAGCGATTCGCCGCGGTATCGCGCCACGCGCGCAGCGCATCGAGATGGCGCGGCTTGTTCGCGGCGGTCAGGTAGCCGGAGGTCAGGTCGCAATCGATGCCGTACCGCTCGACCCGCTGCCGGACGATCTCGACCGATTCCAGCCCCATCGCCCATACGCGCCGCACGTCGTCTTCCGGCAGGTAGGCCGAGAACGTATCGATGTCGCACGCGTACCCGGCGATCAGCTGGCCGCCGTTGCGCCCGCTCGCGCCCCAGCCGATCTTCGACGCCTCGACGAGCACGACGGAATGGCCGCGCTCGGCAAGCTCGAGCGCCGCGGACAGGCCCGTGAGCCCGCCGCCGATCACGCAGACGTCGGCCGTCGCGGCCTCGTCGAGCGACGGATACCGTGTACGGTTGTTGGCCGTCGCTGCGTAGTAGGACTGAACATGTTGCTGATTTTCGAACTTGAGCATGTGCAAGACTCGCGAACGGCGTCGCGTCAGAACGCGTAGATGAGTTGGGTGGCGAGCAGGTCGTTCGACTTCTCGTACGACCCGTCGTGACGCAGGAAGACCTTGTTGCTCGCCCAGTCGTGCCGGTATTCGACCTTCACCGTCACTTGCTGGGTCGGGTAGAACAGCAAGTCGAACGCGGCGGCCTGCCGCGTCGCGCCCTTGCACTCGAAGCCGACGCCGCCATTCGCCTTCGACAGCGCGAGGCAGTCGGCATCGATGCCGAAGCCGTTGTATGGGTCCATCCCATTGCCGTTCAGGCCGATCGACGACCCGCCGCCGCCGTTCTTCCGGTTCACGAGCAGGTCGTAGCGCAGCGTCGCGCCCATGCGGCCGACCACCGGCGCGTTGAACTTGCGGTGCGCGAGCAGCGACAACCCGAACCACTGTGCGAGCCCGCCGTTGAACGCGCCGTGCTGCTGCTGGCCGTAGTCGAACTCGGCGTTGTACTGCGCATCGGCGAGCGTGTAGGTCGCATCGGCTTCGCCGAAGAAGAACCCGCCGTACGCGCTCGGTGCGTTGCCGCCGACCCCGTAGCGCACGTTGCCGGTCGCCGGAACGAACGCGCTCGGCAGTGTCTGGCGGCCGATGCTGATCGAGCCGCCGACGTCGAGCGCGCTGCCGTGCATGTAATCGACCCGCGCGGTGACGGTCGGCACCTTGTTGCTGGTCGTGATCGGGTCGCCGAGCGCGTTGACGCCAGTCTGCGTGACCGCACCCGCGCTGCGGAACTGCTCGTTGCCGACGAAGAACTTCCACGCCCAGTGGCCGTCCGCGCTCTGGTAGTTGACGCCCGCGCCGATCGACGAGCCCGGATCGGAGAAGTCGTACAGCAGGTTGTGCGTGAGCGTGAGCATCTGGCTCGACTGCTGGTACTCGTAGCCGCCGAAGCCCGTCACGAGCCCGCCCGTGAGCGCCGTCGTGCCCGACAGCGGCACGGTCAGGACCGCAGTGTTGATGATGTCCAGGCCGCTCGCGCCGCTGCCCGTCATCATCGACAGGCCCGCGCCGCGGTTCGGCATCAGCGTGATTTCCGCGGACGGTGCGGTCGGGCCGACGCCGAACGTCTTCTTGATGTCGAGGAATACGTCGCCGAACGTGCTGTTGTAGTAGGTGTAGGCGTTCTCGTGATTCGCGAACTGGAACGACGACGTGCCGGCGCCCCGGTTGACCACGTAGGTCGGGTCGAGGTAGCCCGTCACCGACAGCCCGGCGATCGGGCCCGTGCGCGCGGCATCGGTCAATGAATCGACCTTCAGCTGCTGGTTCGCGACCTGCTGCCGGAGGTCCGACACATCGTCGTTGGTCAGCACGGCGGGTGCCTGCCCGTAGCCGGGCGCGGACGGGTCAGCCGCCGCGGCGGTCGCCGCATTAGACGCATTTGACGCGTTCGCCGCCACCGGTGCGGTCGAAGGTTTCGCGCCGAGCTGCGATTGCAGCGCACTCATCTGCCGTTGCAACACCGCGATCTGCTGCTGCAGCGTCCGGATCTGGTCGGCGCTCGAGTTCGCCGCGGCCAGCCCCGGTAGCGCTCCGGCGATCAGCGCGCAGAGCATTTTCTTTTTCATGGAATGTCTCCTTGTCGTTCGTCACTTCGTGGGATGCGGGATGCGGTCGTGCAGCGGCGGCGCGGCCGGCGGGCGCGCGGGCGGCATGGTGGAGGGCGACGCGGTGGTGCCGGATACCTCGGACGCGGAGGCCGCGCGCCACATCCGCGTGTCGCGCGCCTGCCGCCGCTCGCGGGCCAGCATCGCGCGGTTCACGACGACGACGCCGATCGTCACGACCGTGATGAACACCGTGGCGAGCGCATTCATCTCCGGGTTGAGCCCCATCCGCACGCGCGAGAACACGACGAGCGGCAGCGTCGTCGAACCGGGGCCCGACAGGAACGCGGACAGGATCACGTCGTCGATCGACACCGTGAACGCGAGCAGCCAGCCGGACACCAGCGCCTGCGCGATCAGCGGTAGCGTGATCACGAAGAACACCTTCCACGGCCGCGCGCCGAGATCGAGCGCGGCTTCCTCGATCGAGCGATCGAGCTCCTTCACGCGCGACTGCACGATCACCGCGACGAACGACAGGCACAGCATCACGTGGCCGATCCAGATCGTCAGCCAGCCGCGCCCGGCCGGCCAGCCGAAGGTCTGCTGCATCGCGACGAACAACAGCAGCAGCGAGATGCCCTGGATCACCTCCGGAATCACGAGCGGCGCGTTGATCATCGCGGCATACAGCGTGAAACCGCGAAAGCGCCCCATGCGGGCGAGCACGAAGCCGGCCCAGGTGCCGATCGCAACCGACGCGGTGGCCGTCAGCAATGCGATCTTCAGCGACAGCCACGCGGCCGTGAGCAGTTCGTCGTCGTGCAGCAGCGCGCCGTACCACTTCAGCGAGAAACCCGACCACACCGTCACCAGCTTCGACGCGTTGAACGAGTAGACGACCAGGCTGACGATCGGGATGTACAGGAACAGGAAGCCCGCGCCGAGCACGCACGCGGACAGGATGCGATTCGCGCGGGTCATGGCCTCGCCTCCGCTTCGGTCTGGCTGTAATGGAGCAGCGCCATCGGCACGAGCAGCAGCAGCACCATCGTCACCGTCACCGCGGATGCCATCGGCCAGTCCATGTTGTTGAAGAACTCGTCCCACATCACGCGGCCGAGCATCAGCGTGTTTGCGCCGCCGAGCAGCTCGGGGATCACGTATTCGCCGACCGCCGGGATGAACACGAGCAGGCTGCCCGCAACGATGCCGTTTCTCGACAACGGCAGCGTGATGCGCCAGAACGCGGACCACGGCGTCGCGCCGAGATCGTTTGCGGCCTCGAGCAGCGTGAGGTCCATCTTCACCAGGTGCGCGTACAGCGGCATCACCATGAACGGCAGGTACGAATAGACCATCCCGATGTAGACGCCCGCGTCGGTGTGATACAGGCGCAGCGGTGTCGCGATCACGCCGAGCGCCGCCAGCACGTGATTCAGCAGCCCGTCGTCCTTCATGATCCCGACCCACGCATAGACGCGGATCAGGAACGACGTCCAGAACGGCAGCATCACGGCCATCATCAGCAGGTTGCGGCGGGCGGGCGCCGAGCGCGCAATGAAGTACGCGATCGGGTAGCCGGCCAGCAGGCACATCAGCGTCGACGCCGCGGCCATCTTCAGCGAGCTGACGTAGGTGTTCAGGTACAGGTCGTCCTGCAGCAGCAGCGCGTAATGCTTCAGCGACAGCACGACCTGCACGGTGCCGGCCTCCAGCCGCGCGAGTGCCGTGTACGGCGGGATGCCGAGCATCGGGTCGGCGAAGCTGATCTTCAGCACCAGCACGAACGGCAGCGCGAAGAAGATCGCGAGCCACAGGAACGGCACGCCGATCGCGACACTGCGGCCCGATGGCAGGAAACGCGACAGCATCGCGAAGCGGCCCGGGCGCGAGCGTCCGGCGCCGGCGCTCGCGGCGCCGCTCGACACCGGCGCGGACGGAGTGGAAACGGAGGTTCTCGTCATGTCGTCCTCACTGCGTCAGCACGACGCCGCTGGCCGGCGACCACGACACGAACACGTCGTCGTTCCACGCCGGTGCGTTGTCGTTCATCAGGTGCGAGCTCGACAGGTTCGATACCACCGTCTTGCCGCTCGGCAGGCGCACGTGGTACAGCGAATAGCTGCCCATGTACGCGATGTCGGTCACGACGCCGCGTGCCCAGTTGTGTTTCGAGCCCGGCTTGTCGCGCGACACGTGAATGCGTTCCGGGCGCACCGAGATGCCGACCGGCATCCCGAGCGGGCCCGTGATGCCATGGTTCACATGCATGCGCGCTTCGAGGTCGTCGCTTTCGACGAAGATGTGATCGGGTTCGTCTTCGACCACGCGCCCTTCGAACAGGTTGGTCGAGCCGATGAATTCGGCCGAGAAGCGGCTGTTCGGAAACTCGTACACCTCGCCCGGCGCGCCGATCTGCACGATCTTGCCTTCGCTCATCACCGCGAGGCGGCTGGCCATCGTCATCGCCTCTTCCTGATCGTGCGTGACCATCACGCAGGTCACGTCGACCTTCTCGATGATGTTCACGAGTTCGAGCTGGGTCTTCTGGCGGATCTTCTTGTCGAGCGCGGACATCGGCTCGTCGAGCAGCAGCAGCTTCGGGCGCTTGACCAGCGAGCGCGCGAGCGCGACACGCTGCTGCTGGCCGCCGGAGAGCTGGTGCGGCTTGCGCTGCGCGTACTTGCTCATCTGCACGAGCGCGAGCGCATCGGCCACGCGCTCCTTGATCTCGTGCTTCGGCGTACCTTCCTGCTTCAGGCCGAACGCGACGTTCGATTCGACCGACATGTGCGGGAACAGTGCGTACGACTGGAACATCATGTTCACCGGGCGGCGGTACGGCGGCAGCGATGCGAGGTCCTCGCCGTCGACGAAGATCTTGCCGGAGGTGGCCGTCTCGAGCCCGGCGAGCATGCGCAGCAACGTCGACTTGCCGCAGCCCGAGCTGCCGAGCAGCGCGAACAGCTCGTTCTTCGCGATCGTCAGATTCACGTTGTCGACGGCCGTGCTGTCGCCGAATTTCTTCACGACGTTTTCGATGCGCACGAACGCGTCCGCATCGCGGCGAGCATCGGCCGCAACTGGGGCGGCAGGGAGCGTATGGATCATCGTCGCCTCCCTCAACCGCCCGACTTCAGCTGCAGCCACAGGCGGTTCTGCATCCGCGCGATGTCGGCGCTGCGCGGCATCGCGAGCGACGTTTTCGCGATCGTCGCGTCGGACAGGTAGATGCTCGGGTCCTGCACGATCGCCGGCGTCACGAACGGGCGCGCGGCCTTGTTGGCGCTCGGGTAGAAGATCTCGTTCGTGATCGCCGCGTTGGTCTTCGGGTCCTCGATGTAGTTGATCCACTTCAGCGCGGCTTCAGGATGCGGTGCATCCTTCGGGATCGCCATCACGTCGAACCACAACAGGCCGCCTTCCTTCGGATTCACGTAGCGAATTTCGTACGAGCGCTTCGCGTCCAGCGTGCGCCGCCGCGCGATCCCGACGTCGCCCGACCAGCCGAGCACGACGCAGACATCGTTGTTCGCGAGGTCGTCCGCATAGCCGGCCGAGCTGAACTGCGTGACGTACGGGCGGATCTTCTTCAGCACGTCGTAGGCGGCCTGGTAGTCGGCCGGGTTCTTGCTCTCGGGATCCTTGCCCATGTACTGCAGCGCCGCCGCAAACGCGGCGTCCGGCGCGTCGAGCAGCGAGATGCCGCAGCCTTTCAGCTTCGCCGCGTTCGCCGGGTCGAACAGCAGTGCCCAGCTGTCAGTCGGTGCGGTGTCGCCGAGCCGCTTCCTGACGGCCTCGACGTTGTAGCCGATCCCCGTCGTGCCCCACGCCCACGGCACGCCGTACTGGTTGCCCGGGTCGGCCTTCGCGACCATCTTCATCAGCACCGGGTCGAGGTTCGCGAGATTCGGCAGCTTCGATTTGTCGAGCTTCTGGTACACGCCGGCCTGGATCTGCTGCGCGAGATAGTTCGACGTCGGCACGACGATGTCGTAGCCCGAGCTGCCCGCGAGCAGCTTGGTCTGCAGCGTATCGTCGCTGTCGTAGCTGTCGTAGCGCACCTTGATGCCCGCCTGTTTCTCGAACACCGGCACCGTGTCCTTCGCGATGTATTCGGACCAGTTGTAGACGTTCAGGTTGGCATCGCCGGCACGCACCGGCTGGCTTGCCGCGACGGCAAGGCCCGCCGACATGACGAACACGGCGCGGACGGCCGGACGACAGCGAAATCGGACACGCATGGGGATCTCCAGAGAGTAGTAATCGGCCGTTGCGCCACGAGCGGGTGGACTCGCGGCAACGCCGTCAGACGGTTGCGGCACAGGGGTCAATGTAGAGATTGCGATTCGCACCGTCAGTCCCGAAAACCGGGACAAGCGATGTCATGTGCCGGGGCCGTTTGAGTGGATTCCCATCTAGGCAATCGAAAATCGTCGTGATACCAGTAGCGCCACCTGATATTTCCCGATACCCGAGGCCATGGACGCTGCGCTCCCCTCCCCCGATCTGCCGCTGAGTCACGTCGCGTTCGTGACGGAAACGCTTGGCGATATCGCGCAGGCCGTCGGCACGCCGCAGTTCATGCGCGCCGTCTACGACACGCTCGTGCGCTACGTCGACTTCGACGCGGTGCACCTCGACTACGAGCGGGTCGCGTCGTCGGGCCGGCGCAGCGTCGGCTGGATCGGCAGCTTCGGCCGCGAGCCCGAACTCGTCACGCAGGTGATGCGCCACTACTACCGGAGCTATGCGAGCGACGATGCGACCTACGCGGCCATCGACAGCGAAAGCGACATGCAGCTCGTACAGGTGTCCGCGCAGCGCGTCGCAAGCGAGATCCGCCATCAGTTCTTCGACATCGGTGACATTCACGACGAATGCGTGATCGCCGGCGTCACGCTCGGCACGCGCTACTCGATCTCGATCGCGCGCTCGCGGCGGCTGCCGCCGTTTTCGCTGAAGGAGCTGAGCCTGTTGAAGCAGCTGTCGCAGGTCGTGCTGCCGCTGGCGTCCGCGCACAAGCGCCTGCTCGGCGCGATCTCGGCAGACGACGCGCCACGCGACGAGCTCGATCTCGACCTCGTCGCGCAATGGCTGCCGGAATGGCAGGAACGCCTGACCGCGCGCGAGATGCACGTGTGCGCATCGTTCATCCAGGGCATGACCTCGGCCGCCATCGCACAATCGATGGGGCTCAAGACATCCACCGTCGACACGTACGCGAAGCGCGCATTCGCGAAGCTCGGTGTCGATTCGCGCCGGCAGCTGATGACGCTCGTGCTGAGAAACGCGTCGCGGCGGCACGACGCATAGCGCCCCGGTGCACCGGCCGCCGGCCGGTTGCGCGCGCACCCATCCCCGCGCCGCCTCATAACGATCCGACAATTTGTTGGTTCCCTCGACGATGCGCTGTCCGTATCGTTCACCGACTCGTCAGACCAATCGACCAACGGGGGAATCCAGCAATGAAACAGATCCGTTCATTCGCACTGCTCGCACTGCCGGCCGCGCTCTATGCCGGCGGCGCTCACGCACAAAGCAGCGTCACGCTGTACGGCATCGTCGATGCGGGCATCGCGTACGTGCACAACGCGCAGAACGCGAACGGCAGCAACGCGTCGAGCCTCGTCAAGTTCGGCAGCGGCAACCTGTCGGGCAGCCGCTGGGGGCTGCGCGGCACCGAGGATCTCGGCGGCGGCCTGGCCGCGCTGTTCCAGCTCGAGAACGGCTTCAACATCGGCACGGGCGCACTCGGCCAGGGCGGGCGCGAATTCGGCCGCAAGTCCGTCGTCGGCCTCTCGAGCAGCACGTACGGCACCGTCACGCTCGGCCGCCAGTACGATCCGATCGTCGACCTCGTGCAGGGCCTCACGCAGGACAACTACTTCGGCGGCGTGTTCGCGACGCCGGGCGACCTCGACAACTACGACAACAGCCTGCGCGTCAGCAACTCGGTGAAATACACGAGCCCGCTGATCTCGGGCTTCCAGTTCGAAGGCCTGTACGGCTTCGGCGGCGTCGCGGGTGCTACCGGCAGCGGCCGCACGTACAGCTTCGGCGCAAGCTACGCGAACGGCCCGCTGTCGCTCGGCGCCGGCTTCTTCTACGCGAACGGCGGCTCCACCGTTGCGAACGGCGCGCGCACGTGGTCGAGCAGCTCGGACACGCTGTTCAACACCGTGATCAACCAGGGCTTCTCGAGCGCGAAGTCGATCCAGATCGTGCGCGTGGCCGGCCAGTACGTGGCCGGGCCGGCCACCTTCGGCCTCGCGTATTCGAATACGCAATACGGTGCGGACACGCTGTCGGCCTTCAGCCAGAACGCGAAGTTCAACAACGGCTCGGCGTTCTTCAACTGGCAGTTCTCGCCGGCGCTGCGCGCGGGCGTCGGCTACAACTACACGTCGCTGACGGGCCCGGCTTCCGCGCACTACAACCAGGTCAACCTCGGCGCGGACTACGCGCTGTCGAAACGCACCGACCTGTATGCGCTGTTCGGCTACCAGAAGGCGAGCGGCAACACGCTCAACGCGAACGGCGCGGTCGTGAAGGCCGCCGCGTCGGTCGGCGCGTACGGCGTGAACTCCGGCACCGATACGCAGGAACTCGCGATCGTCGGGATTCGCCACAAGTTCTGATCGCGTCGCCGCACGGCAACATCGACCACGACGACAGCCGGCAGGCGCGCACCACGGTGCGCGCCTGCGGCGTTTACACTGTCCGCGATCCCGTTCCACACGACACAAGGAGGCCGGCATGCTGACCGTATGGGGGCGCCGCAATGCATTCAACGTCCAGAAGGTGCTGTGGCTCGTCGACGAGCTCGCGCTCGCGCATCAACACGTGCCGGCCGGCGGGCAATTCGGCGTGCTCGACACGCCCGCTTTTCTCGCGATGAACCCGCACGGGCGCATACCCGTGATCGACGACGGCGGTACGGTCGTCTGGGAATCGCACAGCATCCTGCGCTACCTCGCCGCGCGTTACGGACGCCCCGGCTTCTGGCGCGACGACCCGGCCGAACAGTCGCGCGCCGACCGCTGGATGGACTGGTCGCAAACCACGCTGCAGCCGACGTTCCTGAACGGCGTGTTCCGCGGCTACTACCGGACGCCGCCCGAGCAGCGCGACACGGCGCGCGTCGAGCAAAGCATCGCGCAGTGCGCGCAGCACTTCCAGGCGCTCGATGCGGCGCTGGCCGGGCAGCCGTTTCTCGCGGGCGACGCACTTACGCTCGCCGACATCGCGGCCGGCACGCACCTGTACCGCTACTTCGAACTCGACATCGCCCGGCCGGACATCCCGCACGTGCAAGCGTGGTACGAACGGCTGAAAGCGCGGCCCGCGTATCGCACACACGTGATGATTCCGTTCGACGACTTGCGCGGGCGGCTCGATTAGGCAATCGGGCAGCGCGCCGGCAGCGCAACGGCTTGTAGGAAGGTTGTAATGACAACGGTGTAGGGTGCCGACCTGTACGCCCGCCCGATGTGCACGATGCGGGTCATGACTGACCCACCCCACAGGCAATGCAATGAGCGCTCAGGACATTGCGGTCGAAGTCTCGTTCCGGACGGACCAGGCGGTTGCCGTGCATCGCGACGCCGGCCTCGACGCGTTGCGCGCCTGCCTGACGTTGCTGGTCGTGTTCCACCATTGCGCGATCACGTACGGCGCGCTCGGCGGGTGGTACTACCACGAGGTGGCCGCGGGGCCGTCGGTGGAATCCGCCCTGCTGACGCTCTTCTGCGCGATCAACCAGGCATTCTTCATGGGCCTGTTCTTTTTCCTGGCGGGCTACTACACGCCGCGATCCATCGATCGCAAGGGCGCCCCCCGCTTCCTCGCCGACCGGTTTCTCAGGCTCGGCTTGCCGCTGCTGGTGTACGGATTTCTGATCGGCCCCGCGACGATCGCACTGGCGCAGTCCGCCGCCGGCCGTCCGTTTGCGGATACGCTCGGCCACTTGTGGCGCCACGGCACGTTCGACAACGGCCCGATGTGGTTCGCCAAGGCGCTGCTGATTTTCAGTGCGGCTGCGGCACTCTGGAACACCGCGTTCGCGCGCACCGCGAGCCGACCCGTGCAGCATCCGTTTCCCTCCGACAGGACCCTCGCCACGGCGGCATGGCTGACGGGTCTCGCGGCACTGGCGTTGCGATCCCGATGGCCGGTAGGTGTCAACGTATGGGGGCTGCAGCTCGGGTATTTCGCCAGCTACGTCGTGTTGTACGCAGCGGGTTGCCGGGCAGCGCGCGCACGCTGGCTCGAGCATCTTCCGCCGCGGCAGGTCGGCACGTGGTCGCGCATCGCGCTGCTGACGCTCCCTGTCTTGCCGATCGTCTACCTTCTCGCGAAGCACGTTCCCGCGTTGCGCGGCCGCCCGGTCGACGTGGTCTACGCGTTCTGGGAACCGCTGGTCGCATGGGGAACGATACTGTTGCTCGCGAGCCGCTTTCAGCGACGCTTCAATCGACTGGCGGGCGTGTGGCAGCCGCTGGCGCGACGCGCATACACGATCTACATCATCCATCCGCCGGTGCTGGTCGGTGTTGCACTCGCATGGCAAAACGTGCCGGCGGCTCCGCTCCTGAAGTTCGCCGTGACCGGCGGTATCGCGTGCGTCACGTGCTATCTGATCGCCGGCCTCCTGCTTCGCGTGCCCAGGCTCGCATCGATCCTGTAGACGCCGCCTTAATGGCGCCGCATGCCACCCAATCCGCTCGCGCCGCCGAACTGATGCATGCCGCCGAATCCGTGGCCGGCGGTGCTGGCAGGGAATGCGCCATGGTGAAAACCGGCGCCGATCGGCATGCCGAAGCGGCGATGCTCCATCCCGTTGAAGTGGACGACGTGATCGACGTGGTGGAAATGGTGAAAGTGGTGGAAGCGATCGACGAAGACGAAGCCCACGCCCGCGCCGATGAAAAGCGGCGGCCCCCAGTACCACAGGTCGGCATACGGATAGTCCGTCGCCGGGTACCACATCACGCTGCCGTCGGGGCTCTGCACGAACTGCCAGGTGCCGTCGTCCTGCAGGCACGCACGCCCCACGATTTGCTGCTCCGTGCCGTCGATGTTCGCTTGCGCGACGACCGCACGGCAGTTCGTACTGGCATCCGCCAGATCGTCATACGTTTGCGCACAGACCGCTGCGGAACAGCCGAGACAGACGATACCTATCCCGGATCGAAACCAGTTGCACATGATCGGCTCCTGCCTGATTACCCCCGACCACTCGATCGCGGGCGCGGCTGACGGCGCCCGGCAGATCGGATTGCTCGCGCACGATTCATCGCGCGGCGCTCACGTGCCGCCGCTTCGTGCAGGGTCTCCTGACGGCTAAACGATGCAGCGCGCCAGCTTATTCCAGGGGTCTGGTGCGAATGATCGACGCGGGCGCCTTCGCCAGTGTTTGCCGCGATTTGCGCCCGGCCTAGCGTCTGGCGAAGCGGTAGGTAGCCGCAGCCGTGATCCCGAAAACCAGATGGGCCACGAGCGTGACGGCGCCACGAACCGGAATGAACCACGGGAAGATCGCGGTGAAGGCGTACAGGTTGACGCCGTACAGGATGAGGCCGAACGCACCGCCGGCGACGAGCGCCGCCGCGAGCGACAGGTTGCGAATCACCTTTGCCAGCACGGCCGCATAGACCAGCGACAGTGCCAGATGCACGAGGGTCGCCACCGCCATGACCTGCGGATCGAAGCCGGCGGACGCACCGAGCACGCCGCGCCCCATCACGATGGCCGCCGTGAGGCGCGTGTCGCGCAACAGGTTCCCGATGGCGTCGTCGCCGACGATCGGCCAGAGCAGCAGCTCGACGACGGTCGAACCGGCCGCCGCACCGAATGCTGCCCAGAGAACCGGGACGACACTGGCTCGTTTCAATTGGCGCTCCCGTCACAACCGGCCGCTGCATCGAGGCGACGTGCGCCCCGCCCGCTCCGGCGCCGGTCGGGCGGCGTGGGCCCGCGATACCGAGCCGGGCGGCCAGGCAAAATTACGACGCCCCTTCGCAATCCGACCAGTACGCGAAAGGATCGCGATGTTTCGGATAGTTTTCGTCCAGCCATTTCAGCAACGTCGCCCGCGCGTTGTCCATGTCGGCTTTCAGCGACGAAGTCGTCAGTTCGTGCACTTCGACGGACTTTTCGCGATCGATCACGAAGCAGTTCCAGTCGGGGCCATCGAGATCCGGATCGTCGGACGCCTTCGACGACTTGCCCCAGCCGAAGCCCTTGCGTGCGTCGATGTAGTATCGCGGATGCACTTTCAGATACGACATCTCGCCGCCCTGCAGGCTGCTCTCCGCGCGCAGCACGTCGTGCCCGTCGACGATCTGCGTGACTTCCGGAAGCCGGCGCGCGCGCCATCCGGCGGGCAGCGTCGCGATGGCCTTGACGCTGTCGTACATCCCCCACTCCAGCCCCCACGCTTCGGCCATGCGCTTCATGAATGCGTTCGCATTCGGATAGCCGCGCAACTGGATCCGGGTCGACAGCGTGACTTCGATACCGCCGCGCCCGCCGGTGCCGCCGGATGCGTCGTCTGCGTTCGCTTCGAACGGATTGCCCGGACGCGTCGCGCGCGTTGCATCCGCCGGCGCCATGCCCGAAAACAGCTGGTCGAGCGCGGCACGCGCTTTCGACGACTTGTCTGGCTTGTTCATTGTTGACCTCGCTTGCATCCGCACGGATGCATACATGTTCGAATCTCGTTCATCTCTCCACCTCATCGTTTTTCGCGGTCGCATTGTCGTCGATCCTGCGGCCGGGGCCTAGTGCCGCGTATCGCACACCGCGTTCTTCGTCGCCGCCCGCGTACCGTGGCGGGCCGTCGCAACGCGCTGGCCAGGGCTAGCCGCCTGCCCCCACCGCCGCCCGCATCCGCTCCATCAGCGCCAGCACCTCCGGCCGATTCTCCCCCTTCGCGTGCACGAAGTAATACCGGAGCACCGAATCGACCTCGTGCGGGCTCACGCGCACGAGGTCGCTGCGCTTCAGATAGGCGTCGGCGAGCGGGACGCGGGCCAGCGCCACGCCGAGCCCTGCCTCGGCCGCGGCCAGCACGAGGTTGTAATCCTCGAATCGGCGATCCTGCGCGCGCGGCTTGAACGGCACGCCCAAAGCATCGAACCAGGTGCGCCAGCCGGTCACATCGGAATCGTGCAGCAACGGCATGTCAAGCAGCGCGGCATCGCCGCGCCGGCGGCGCTCCTTCGCCAGTTGCGCGGCGAGCCGCGGATGCGCGACCGGATAAAGCCGCTCCGGCATGAACGCGCGGGTTTCGAGCTGACGCCAGTTGCCGCGCCCGTACCGGACCGACAGGTCCGCCTCGCCGCCGGCGATATCCACGTTGCGCAGATCGATGCCGAGCTCGATCCGCAATGCGGGCGCCTCGCTCTCGAGCGCATGCTGGCGCTCGAACAGCCAGAGCTGCGCGAAGGCCGGCACCACGCTCATCCTGACCAGCCGCGGCGTACGCGGCGAGCGCCATTGATCGGCCGCACTGTCGATGATCGCGAACGCCTGTTCGATCCGGCCGACGAAGCGCTGCCCGTCCGGCGTCAGCCGCACGCCGCGCGCATGGCGCTCGAACAACCGCAGGCCGAGCCAGTTTTCGACCGCGGCCACCCGCCGGCTGATTGCGCCGTGCGTCACGCCGGATACGTCGGCCGCGGCCAGGAACGAACCCTCGCGCGCGACCGTGCACACCGTCTCGAGGCTCGCGAGCGGCGGCCGCGATCCCGGCGCCGGCGCTGTGGCGGGCGACGCCGCCGGCGCGCGCTTCGCACGGGTTGAAGCACCGGCCGGCCGCCGGCTCGAGCTGTGAATCATGGTCATATCTGCGTGCTGATCTGTGCGCTAGCTTAGCATCTTGCCACGCCGCATCATTGCCGCATGAACACGCTCTCCACACCGTCGTCGCGCGCTGCGCGGCAGCCGCTGATCGCGGCCGGCGCGGTCGCCTTCACGATCGTTTCGTGGGCGTCCGCCTTCCCCTTCATCCGGATCGGCCTGCATGGCCTGACGCCGCTCCAGCTCGCGGCGGCGCGCTTCGCCACGGCCGCCGTGCTGATCGTCGCGTGGCTGATCGTGCGGCGGCCGCGCGTGCCGACCCGGAGCGACGCGCTGCGCTTCCTGCTGTGCGGCTTTCTCGGCATCGCGCTCTACAACGCGCTGCTCAATACCGGCGAGCAGACCGTCTCGGCCGGCGCGGCAAGCTTCATCGTGAACACGCTGCCGATCT
The DNA here is from genome assembly GCF_902499025.1 of Burkholderia lata. Taxonomy (GTDB): domain Bacteria; phylum Pseudomonadota; class Gammaproteobacteria; order Burkholderiales; family Burkholderiaceae; genus Burkholderia; species Burkholderia lata_C. Next base: position 132,602 of record NZ_CABVPW010000009.1, read on the forward strand.
TCACCGCGCTGCTGGCCGCCGTGTTTCTGGGCGAGCGCTTCAATCGCTGGGGCTGGGTCGGTTCGCTGGTCAGCCTCGCCGGCATCGCGGTGATCGCGCGCGGGCAGCCGGGCGGCCTCGTCCTCGGTGCGGGCAGCACGCTGATCCTCGGCGCCGCGTTGTGTTCAGCCAGCTATTTCGTGCTGCAGCGGCGGCTGATTCCGGTGTACGGCGCGCTGGCCTGCACCGCGTACACGCTGCTGGCCGGCGCGCTGCTGCTCTCGCCCTGGCTGCCGGGTGCGCTGGTGGCGCTGGGCCACGGCTCGCGCGACACGACGCTGGCCGTCCTGACGCTCGGCATCTTCCCCGCCGCGCTGGGTTACGCGACCTGGACGTTCGCACTCGGCTACTTCGGCGCGGCGCGCGCCGCCAACTTCCTCTATCTGACGCCGGCGGTCGCGACGGTCCTGTCGATGGCGCTGACGGGCGAGCAGCCCGGTATCGAGACGGTGTGCGGCGGCCTGCTCGCGATTGCCGGTGTGATCTTCGTCGCGTTGCGCGGACGCTCCTAGGATCGATGCTGAATCGGGCCGGCCCGATCGGCCCGACGATCCGCCAGCGAACCGGTCGAAACGACCCCCGAGGTTTGCGCAGCCGGATGCGTGGCGCGGGCTGTCGACTCGCGCCAGTTCGCCGACGCGGCCAGACTTGACCGTTAGTTGCGTTAAAAGGAAGGCATCGATCCGATGACATATGACCCTGCAACCGGACGCACGATCGAAATCGTCCAAACTGTGCAGACAAATCGACCGAACAGTTCCGGATTGACCGCACGTCAGTGTCCATGGCTTCGCCCCTGCCGCCGGCCGAATAATGGATGCGGCCGTAAGGCCGTCGACAGCGAATCGCAGCCTGTGGCCTGCCGCGGCGCACGATTTCCGGCATCCGGTGCCTTCGAATTCCGGGCGCCGGCCGTGCCGCATCGGCCCCGCTACGCGATTCGCTGCAGCGCGCAAAATCGGCTTCATATATATTCATACGAATTGCACCGTATCAGGCCCCGATTCGCCCGCTTACCCGGGCCGCACATCGAAGGGCGGGACGCGATGCAGTGAAGCCCATGATGGGTATGGAGACTCGTCAGATCGCCCCGACCTCGCCGTCGGCCGGTCGAGACGTCAATAGAAAGACATTCAAATCGGAGATGGCAGATGGAACGAAGCACTGTCGGCATGCGCTGCAAACCCCTGATCACCGTTGCACTGGCTGCCGCCGCGTTCGCGGCCGCGTCGACCGCGATGGCCGACCAGGTCGTGAAGATCGGCAGCGTCGAACCGACGACGGGCGGCATCTCGCACCTCGGCAAGGACAACGAGAACGGCGCGCGCCTCGCGGTCGAGGAAATCAACGCGAAGGGGCTGACGATCGGCGGCAAGAAGATCACGCTGCAACTCGACGCGCAGGATGACGCGGCCGACCCGCGCCAGGCCACCCAGGTCGCGCAGAAGCTCGTCGACGACAAGGTCGTCGCCGTCATCGGCCACCTGAACTCGGGCACGTCGATCCCGGCCTCGAAGATCTACAGCGACGCGGGCATCGTGCAGATCTCGCCGTCGGCCACGAACCCGACCTACACGCAGCAAGGCTTCAAGACGACCTACCGCGTCGTCGCGACCGACGCGCAGCAGGGCCCGGCGCTCGCGAGCTATGCGCAGTCGAAGGGCGTGAAGAGCGTCGCGGTGATCGACGATTCGACCGCGTACGGCCAGGGCCTCGCGAACGAGTTCGAGAAGAAGGCGAAGGCGCTCGGCCTGAAGGTGCTGTCGCACGACGCGACCAACGACAAGGCGGTCGACTTCCGCGCGATTCTGACCAAGGTCAAGGGCGAGAACCCGGACGCGATCATGTACGGCGGCATGGACGCGACCGGCGGCCCGCTCGCGAAGCAGGCGAAGCAGCTCGGCCTGCGCGCGAAGATCCTGTCCGGCGACGGCGTGTGCACCGACTCGCTGGCCGAACTGGCCGGCCCGGCAGCCGACAACGTGCTGTGCTCGCAGGCAGGCGCTGCGCTCGAGAAGATGCCGGGCGGCGCGGACTTCCTCGCGAAGTACCAGAAGCGCTTCAACCAGGGCATCAAGTTCGATGCGCCGTTCGCGTATGACGCGGTCTACATCGCGGTCGACGCGATGAAGCGCGCGAACTCGACCGACCCGGCGAAGATCCTCGCCGCGATGCCGTCGACGAAGTACGAAGGCGTGATCGGCACGACGACGTTCGATTCGAAGGGCGACCTGACGCACGGGATCATCTCGATCTACGGCTACAAGAGCGGCAAGAAGACGTTCCTCGACCAGGTGAAGATGTAACCCGCCGCGGCGCCGGCACGACGGGAACGCCACCCGTCGGCGCCGGCGCCGTGCGGGCCGATTTCTGATTCACGGAGACGAAAGCATCATGTGTGCAATGGCGTATGCGGAATTCCAACAGGAGTTGAAGAAAGCGCAGTTGACGGCGCGCGAGTTCGCCCGCCTGATCCGGATGAATGAAAGTTCGATCACGAACTATTCGAGCAAGGGCACGGTGCCATCCCATCTCGCGGTGATCGCGAAACTGATCGGTACGATGGCTGCGCACGAGATCGATTTCCGGCGCGTGATCCGGCAAATGCGGATCGAACCGAAACGGCCGCGCGGCGGCGGCACGTTTCCTGCGGCGGAAAAAACACGTTCCGAAACGCCCCACGACGACGAGTCGTAAGCCGCGGAAGGTTTGTTCCGCACCGATGGCCGATGGCCGTAGCAAGCGCCCGGTAGCCACCGCACTTCACTTGATGGCGAGTCGCCGCAGGATTCCCGGCGCCGCCATTCGCATCGATCGCGATCCCGCGACAGCACCGTCGCACCCTGCCGCACGGAAGACGCGACGCCACCCCTCCGCGCCGCGCCGCCCACTCGCCTGCCGCCGTCGAACCGCCGCTAGTGCGCCGCGAGATACGCTTTCACCGCCGGCAGCGCCGGCTTGCCATCGAACGTCGTGACGCCGGCCAGCCACTGGTCCAGCATCGGCGTGTTCCGTTTCAGCCATTCCGTCGCTGCCTGGTTCGGATCCTGATGGTTCATGATCGGAATCATCAAATGATTCTCGAGCTCGGTCGTGAAGTGCAGGTTCGACGCGAACTTCGCGACATTCGGGCACCGCGCGTCGTAATCCGGCGGCTCGACCGTGAACACCTTGGCCTCGCCATAGTTCGGGCCGAACACGTCATCGCCGCCGGACAGGTAATTGATCTTGTATTGCGCATTCATCGGATGAGGCTCCCACGCAAGAAACACGATCCACTGCTTGTCGCGAACGGCCCGGTTGAGCTCGACGAGCATGCCCGCCTCGCTCGACTCGACCAGCTTGAACTTGCCGATCCCGTCCTTGTTCTCCCGGATCATCTTGCCGATCAGCTGGTTGCCGTCGTTCCCCGGTTCGATCCCGTAGATGCGGTTCTGCAGCTTGTCCGCGTATTTCGGCAGATCCGCGAACGTCCTGAGCCCCGCCTGATACACGTAGTCCGGCACCGCCAGCGTGAATTTCGCGCCTTTCAGGTTCGGCTCGGGAAGGACCTTGATCGAGCCGCTCTTGACGAACGGCGCGATGATCGGGTCCATCGACGGCGACCAGTAGCCGAGGAAAATGTCGATCTGCTTGCTCTTGACCCCGGCAAACGTGATCGGCACCGATGCGATGGTCTTCGACGGGCTATAGCCCAGCGCGGACAGCATCGTGGAAGCCAGCCCGGTCGTGGCCGCGATGTCGCTCCAGCCGACATCGGCCATTCGCACGTTTCTGCAGGTCGCCGGCTCCGCCGCGCCGGCGGAATGTGCCGCAGCGGACATGCACAGCGCGGCGACCAGCGCCGCCAACCCAGTTCGATTCATGGTGATACCTCGCGTTGCGTCGTTGAAATGATCGGGATCAGGCCAGCGCACCGGCCGGTTCGCGTGCCCGGCGTTCGTGACTCGGTGCGTGTCCGAAGAACGTGCGAAAAGCCTTGCTGAAATGCGTGACGCTCTGGAATCCGCAGGTCTTCGTGACGTTCGCGATCGACATGTTCGAGTAGCGGATCAGTTTCCGCGCACGCTTCAACCGGAGGCCCACGTAGTACTCGTGCGGCGTCACGTCCAATGCCTCCCTGAAGACACGCTGCAGGTGGCGCATCGATACGCCCGTCAACCGGGCCAGGTCCGGTACCGTGAGCGGCTCTTCGATATTCGCCTCCATCAGCCGTACCGTCTCGATCAGTTCCTCGCGCGAAAAGCCCACGCGTGACGCAATCGGAATCGGCTGGGGATCGGACACGGCCCTGACCCGCTCGATCGAGAATTGCTCCGAGATGTGTCGAGCCATCGACGGCCCGAGATCCGACGCGATCAGGTGCAGCATCAGGTCCAGCGGTGCCGTGCCGCCGGTGCAGGTGAGGCGGTCGCGATCGATGGCGAAGAGTTCGTCGACGAAGCGGACGTCCGGAAACTCGGCATGCAGTTCGGACAGCACTTCCCAGTGAACCGCGCAGCGATAGCCGTCGAGCAGCCCGCTGGCCATCAGCGCATAGGCTCCCGTGCACAGCCCGCCCACCGCGACCCTGCGCTCGGCCAGGGTCCCGAGCAGCCGCTTCGTCCCGTCGTCCACGGCGTCGCGTACGTCCCAGCCGCCGCAGACGAACATCACGTCGGGCAAGCTCGCGGCCAGGTCCAGCGGGCACGCCGGCCCCGCGACGATGCCGTTGCTGGCGCGAATCGCCGTTTCGTCGACCGAGTAAATGGTCCATGCGTAGCGGGACAGGCCGAGCAGCTGGTTGGCCATTCGCAGCGCCTCGATCGCACTCGTCAGCGCGATCATCGAATACTTTTCCAATATCAGGAATCCGAAATGACTGAATGCCGATTTCATCGCATCGATCCTCTCAACCGCTATTCAACCGGCATCGTGCCTGCCGGACGGCACCCGCTTTCACCCGCCGCCGGATGCCCCTATTGCGCGCATTGCCCGACGATCCAGTCGCAGAAGATCCGCGCCTCCGGGCTCAGCAAGGTATCGCTCGGGTGCAGCAGATAAAACCCGCGGCCGGTCCGCACCGAGGTCTCGATCGGCCGCACCAGCACGCCGGTCGCCAGCATGTCGTCGGCCAGATAGCGCCACCCCATCGCGATGCCCTGCCCGCCCATCGCGGCCTGCAGGACCGCCGGATAGTTGTTGATGTAGAGATCCTGCCGCGGCTCGGTCAACGCGATGTCGTAATGCGCGAACCAGGTGGCCCAGTCCATCCAGTCCCAATGACGCGTCTCGAGATGGATCAACGTCGCGCGCAGCAGATCCTGCGTGCATTCCATCGGCGCGAGTCGCGCCAGATATGCCGGCGTGCACACCGGGAAGATCTCTTCCTCGAGCAGGAACCGCGCGTTGCAGGCCGGCCAGTAGCCGTCGCCGAACTGAATCGCCAGGTCCGCGCCTTCCCGGATGTTGCGCGTGTCCTCGTCCGACGCATCGACGTGAATGATGATTTCCGGATGCTCGGCCCGAAACTTCGGCAGCCGCGGAATCAGCCAGTGCGATGCGATCGCCAGATCCGCCGACACCGTGACCGTCGACGTGGACGCCTGCACGCGCAACTCGTACGCGGCGGCAGCCAGCAGATCCAGCGCCGCATTGACGGTCCGCTGAAACTTCCGCCCGCCGTCGGTGAGCGATACGGCCTTGTGTGACCGCACGAACAACGCGCAGCCCAGCGTTTCCTCGAGCAGCCGGACCTGCCGGCTGATCGCGCTCTGCGTCACGCACAGTTCCTCCGCGGCACTCGTGAAGCTTTCGTGCCGGGCCGCTGCCTCGAACGCGGTGAGATACGACAGCGGCGGGAGGTGCTTCAAGCGGCTAACCATTTCGGGGGCTTCTCTCGGGACGGAAGTCGGTCGGATTGCGGCGCGTCGAAGCGGACGGGCTGCCGGACCGGCGCAACGCGCATGGCCGCCCGAGCCGCGCAGGTTCATCGACGCGAACATCACTGCCCTTTCACCAGTGAAATGCCTCGACCCGCCTGCACCGGCCAGCGGGTATCTCGAAGCGCCGCGTGCAGCGCGTCGAGCCGCGCGAGCGTCTGCGCGCGAAACGCCGTGCTGCGCCGAAGCGTCATGTCCACATGCAGCAAAAGGGCTTCCATCGTAGCAAAGTGTCCGTCGTCGATCGGGTGCCGCATGGTCAGGAAAACCCGACATTTCTTGCTGTCGTGCTCGAGCACGCGGGCCGTGATGACGAACGGCACGCCCACGCCGATTTCCTTCAGGTAATGAACGACCGTCTGCAGCGTGTAGACCGACACCTGCTCGCGCGATCGGAACGCGTCGTCCATCCCGATGCAGTCCAGCCACCGATCGATCGACTCGCTGAACACGCGCACGTAGCAGGCGTCGTTCATGTGCCCGTTGTAGTCGATCCACTCCGCAAGTACCTGTCCTTCATGGACCACGAGTTCCGCGTGCATCTGGCGCCATCCTTCGACGTGTCGTCGACGTATGCCGGGCAGCGGCTTCCTGACCGGCGCCCGGCGGGTTTCATCGGGCCGCGACCTTCCGCTCGCCCACCACATCGATCGCGCGGGTCGGATACGCCGCGTCCGTGATCGCCTTGCTCGCTTCGACGATCTTGCGGTCGCGCTCCGCCGCCAGGTCGTGGAATTGCCGGCCGTCCTCTTCCGCCTTCACGCCGTCGACCAGCATCCGGATCGTCTCCGGATCGAGCGTCGGATGGCCGAGATCGTCCCACCAGCGATGGAACGACGGCGCAAAACGCTCGCAGAAGACGCCGAGCCCGTGGCCGCCGCTGCCGAGGTTGAACAGCATGTGCGGCCCCATGACCGACCATCGCAGGCCCGGGCCGGCAGAGACGGCCTTGTCGACGTCGCCGACCGTCGCGACCCCTTCGACCACCAGATGGATCGCCTCCCGCCACAGCGCCGCCTGCAGCCGGTTCGCGACGTGGCCCGGCACTTCCTTGTTGACCCGGATCGTGATCTTTCCGCATGCCGCATAGAAATGCTCGGCGAGCTCCAGCACGCCGGGCTCGGTCTTCTCGTTGCCCAGCAACTCGACCAGCGGAATCAGATGGGGCGGATTGAACGGGTGCCCGAGGATGAAGCGGCCCGGGTTCTTCCAGCCCGCCTGCATTTCCTTCACCAGCAGGCCCGACGCGCTGGAGCAGACAATCGCGCGAGGATCGAGATGATCCTCGATGCGCCGGTACAGCGCGTGCTTGACCTCGATCCGCTCGGGCACGCTTTCCTGCACGAACTGCGCGCGGGCCACGGCTTCCTCCGGTGTCGCCACGAAACGCAGCCGTCCCGGATCGCCCCGCCGGGCCAACCCCAGCCGCTCCAGGCTCGGCCACGCGTGACGCACATAGTCGCGAACGAACGCCTCCCCTTCCGGCGACGGATCGTATACGTCGACCTCCAGCCCGGCCGCCAGAAACAGCGCGGCCCAGCTTGCGCCGATCGTGCCGGCGCCGAGAATGCCAACGACTTCGATGCCATGAGGCATGTCATGCAGCGTGCTCATCGTGCTCTTCCATCCTGAATTCGAGTATCGGGAGACAGGCGGTCGTTATCCGCCCGCCGGGAGTCACTACAGGTCCAGCACCAGTCGAGGCGATTTCGACCGGGAACAACACACCGCCATCACGTCGTTCGCGCGCTTCTCTTCGTCGGTCAGGATGCAATCGCGGTGCTCCGGCACGCCGTCGACCACGTCGGTCAGGCATGCGCCGCACACGCCCTGTTCACAGACCGTGCTGATGTCGAACCCCGCGTGCTTCAGCACCTGCAGCACGCTCTTGTCGGCAGGCACGTCCAGGTCCAGGCCGGATTTGCACAGATGGATCCGGAACGCCGTGTTCGTCGCAGCGTCTGCCGTCGCGGCGGCAAAGCGCTCGAAATGCACGGTGCCCGCCGGCCAGTGCGATGCCGCGGCTTCCACCGCGTTCATCAGGCCGCCGGGACCGCAGCAATAGAGATGGCGACCTTCCGCCACGTCGGACAGGAGCGACCGGACGTCGAGCCCCTTGCGTGGATCGCCCCCGTCGAAATGCAGGTGCACGTGCGCCGCGAACGGCACACCGCGCCGCAGGAGATCGACGAACGCCGCGTCCTGCTCGCGCCGCGCGCAGTAGTGCAACGCGAACGGCTGCCCTTCGCCGAACAGGCGAGTCGCCATCGACAGGATCGGCGTGATCCCGATGCCGCCCGCGATCAGCAGCGACGACGTCGCGCCGGCCACCATCGGGAAATGGTTGTATGGCCCGCTGACCCGCACCTGCGCACCGACGCCCACCTGGTCATGAAGAAAGCGCGAGCCGCCACGGCTTGCCGGGTCCTTCAGTACGGCGATCCGGTAGGTTTTCCGGATCCCGGCCGCTTCATAAAGCGAATACTGTCGCGTGATGCCGTTTTCCAGATGGACGGCCACGTGCGCGCCCGGTTCATAGGCCGGCAGGTCCGCATCGTCTTCCCTGGCCAGTTCGTAGCTGCGGATACCGTTGGCCTCGTCGGCCACCGCCCGCACGATCAGCACTTGCCGGTCCAGCGCACCGCTTTGATGTTGCGTCATCGTTGCCTCTGCAGAGTGGATGCCGGGTAGTCGCCAGTCCATCGGCCTAGCGATACCCGCTCGCCGAACATCGTCCGCTACACGTGTGCGATCTGGACGTGCCGCACGGTCGTGTAGTTCTCGAGCGCGTAGACGGACATGTCGCTCCCGTATCCGGAAGCCTTCATGCCGCCGTGCGGCATTTCGGCGGTGGCCACGCCATGCGCGTTGATCCACGTGATGCCGCAACGCAGGCGTGACGCGACCGCCATCGCCTTGCCCACGTCGCCCGTCCAGATCGACGACGCGAGGCCATAGGGGCTGTCGTTCGCGTGATGGATCGCCTGCTCCGCGCCGCTGAACCGCGTGATGGAAATGACCGGGCCGAACACCTCGCGCTGGACGATCTCGTCGTCCTGCCGGGCATGCGCGACGATCGTCGGCTCGTAAAAGTAGCCGCCGCCGGCGACTTCACGCCCGCCGGTCAGGATCTCCACGTGGCGCAGGTCGCGCGCGCGGTCCACGAAGCCGGCGATGCGACGGCGATGGCCTTCGGAGATCACCGGCCCCATTTCGGTACGCGAATCGTCCGGTGCGCCGAGCCGGATCGACGCGACGCGATTCGCCAGATCCGCGACGAAGGTGTCGTAGATCCTGTCCTCGACGTAGAGCCGGCAAGGCTGCGCGCAATCCTGCCCGGCGTTGAAGAACGCAGCGCCGCGAATACCTTCGACGGCCGCATCCAGGTTCGCGTCGTCGAACACGATGACCGGTGCCTTCCCGCCCAGCTCCATGTGCGTATGCATCAGCTTGCGCGACGATGCCTCGAGAATCCGGCTCGCCGTCGCGGGGCCGCCGGTCAGCGACACGAGATCGATCTGACGATGGTTGATCAGCGCATCGCCCGTCGTGGCGCCACGGCCGACGACCACGTTGACGACACCGCGCGGAAAGATATCGGCCGCGAGTTCCGCGACACGCAGCGACGTCAGCGGCGTGAGCTCCGACGGCTTCAGGACGACCGGGCAGCCCGCCGCCAGCGCCGGAGCGAGCTTCCACGCCGCCATCATCAGCGGATAGTTCCACGGAGCGATCGATCCCACCACGCCCACCGCGTCGCGCCGGATCATCGACGTGAACCCGGCCACGTATTCGCCCGCGCTGGATGCCGACACGCACCGCGCGGCGCCGGCCATGAACCGAAACACGTCGACGGTCAGCGGAAGCTCGTCCGCCTTCACCGCGTGCAACGGCTTGCCGCAGTTCAGCGATTCGAGCGCCGCGAACTCGTCCGCGCGTTGCTCGATCGCATCCGCCAGCGCCAGCAGGCGTGCCGCGCGTGCGCCCGGCGGCGTCGCGGACCACGACGGGAATGCCGCGGCCGCCGCCGCGACGGCCGCATCGACCTGCTCGGCCGACGCGTCGCGCATCGTGACGACGGTTTCGCCCGTCGCCGGGTTGACGACCGGAAACGCTTCTCCGTCGCCCGCTACCCGCTCACCATTGATCAGGTTCATCGTTTGCATGACTAATCGACCTGTTTGAGATCCGGAAATCCGGAAAGATGTTCGACCGCCGTCAGAATCCGACCTGGTCGCGGCCCTTCAGGCCCAGCCGCGCGCGCGCTTCGGCGGGCGTCGCGACCGTGAAGCCGAGCGCCTCGACGATGCGCCGGATCTTGCGGACCTGGTCGGCGTTCGACGCCGCCAGCTGGCCGCGATCGATGTACAGGTTGTCCTCGAGCCCGACGCGCACGTTCCCGCCCATGACGGCCGACTGCGTCGCGAATTTCATCTGGTTGCGCCCGGCCGCGAGAACGGACCACTCGAAACCGTCGCCGAACAGGCGTTGCGCGATGCTGTGCAGATGGCTCAGGTTGTCCGTATCGGCCCCCATCCCGCCGAGGATCCCGAAGATCATCTGGATGAAGAACGGCGGCTTCAGCAGCCCCTTGTCGACGAAATACGCGAGGTTGTACAGGTGTCCGAGGTCGTAGCACTCGAACTCGAAACGCGTCCCGTGCGTCTCGCCGAGTTCGCGCAGCGTGTACTCGATGTCCTTGAACGTGTTCTTGAACACGAAGTCGCGCGTCATGTCGAGGAACGCGGGCTCCCAGTCGTGCTGCCATTCCGTGTGCTTCTGCAGCATCGGGAAGATCCCGAAATTGAGCGACCCGCAGTTGAGCGACGCCATCTCGGGCTTCGCGACGAGTGCCGCTTCGAGACGCTGTTCGAGCGTCATGCCGAGGCCGCCGCCGGTCGACACGTTGATGATCGCGTCGCTGTTCGCCTTGATGACGGGCAGGAACTGCATGAACACTTTCGGGTCGGGCGTCGGCCGCCCCGTTTCCGGGTCACGCGCATGCAGATGGATGATCGATGCGCCGGCTTCGGCCGCCGCGATCGATTCCGCCGCGATCTGCGCGGGCGTGATGGGCAGATGGGGCGACATGGTGGGCGTGTGGATGCCGCCCGTTACCGCGCACGTGATGATGATGCTGTTCGACATGGTGATGACCTTGACTGTGCAGGTTGGCCGGTGTCGCGGTGATCCCGCTCGCCACGACACACCGGTATTCGCAAAACGATCGACCGCGCCGCCATCGATCCGGCGATGCGCCGGCATGCAACGGCAGGGCGCCAAAGCGCTACTTCAGCGCGTCCTGATAGGCCTTCAGCACCAGCCCGTGGAAGTGATGAAGCGCGTGCTCGCTCATGCCCGACTGCCGCGGATCGCTTACGATCCGGCCGCTTTCGAACGCGGGCGTGCTCATGCCGCGCTGCACGCTCTCGACCAGGTCGATGTCCTCCTGCTGCAGCACGTCGCGGATGTAGTTGATCGCCTCTATCTCCTGCGGCGTCGGCTCGGCGGATTCGAAGTAGAAGTCATAGGTCTCGATGGTGCGATCGGGCGCCACCGGGATGATGTTCAGCACGAGGAAGTTCGCGCGGCCCGGATAGCGCAGCAGGCACGTATTGGGCCAGACCCACCACACCGCGTGGTCGTCGCAGGTCGCGCCTTCCACGCTGTAGGCCGTGTTGCCGGTATTTCCGCCTTTCGCCATGTGGCTCGAGTAGATCCCGTGCGTCGTCACCTTGTAGGTGTCGAACTGGAGCAGGCTCACGAAATCCTTGTGCGCGGTCGGGCAGTGGTAGCACTCGAGGAAGTTGTCGACGACGTTCTTCCAGTTCGACCGGATATCGAACTGCAGGCGGCGCGCAAACGTCAGCGTGTCGACGTCCGGCGCGAACCGGTCGATCTCGGCTTTCAGGTCCCCGCTTTGCGACGCGAGCGACGCAGCGCCCGGGTCCATGTTCACGTACACAAACCCGCAGAATTCCTCGACCTGCACTTGCGACAGGCAGATCTCCTCTTTCCTGAAGTCGACCAGCGTCTCCGTCATCGGCGCCTGGCGCAGGCCGCCGTCGAGGTTGTAGCTCCACGCGTGATACGGGCACGTGATCACGCGCGCCTTGCCTTCGCCGGCAAGCAGGTGATGCGCGCGATGCTTGCAGACGTTGTAGAACGCGCGCAGGCCACCAGCCCGGTCGCGCACCACGGCGATGCTCCGGCCCGCCACGTCGGCCACATAGTAGGCGCCCGGCTCGCGCACCTTTTCCGCATGACATACCCACTGCCACGACCGGCGGAAAACGGCGTCCATTTCCGCGTCGAAGTACTTCGGGTCGGTGTAGCACTTCGCATTCAGCGTCGACGAGGCGGCGACGTCCTTCGCATTGAATGCACGGCCGGCGATCTCGAGGTCCTGCTGCGCGAGACATTCGCTCATTGCATGCTCCTGAAAGGGGGACGGGAATTTCGATTCGGCAAGTTGCGCTTCGGTGCTGAAGTTACGCATCGGCCGTGGCCTTCGCAAACGATGAAAAAAAAGCCATTTGCCCCAAAAAAACTTGGGCTGGACGAAGGCTCGCGCGGCGGCGGCGCGATGCGGCCGATTTTCATAACTTGATGTCGCAATTGCCGGTTTCCCGTTCCGGCGGCTTCGCTAGCATGGTGTGCATGCGTGGTCCCACTCGTCACGCGTGAACATGGATGCCTTTCAGCATCCTTGGCCCCTCAACCCTTTCTCTCGGCCCGATCATGAAATCCAGAATGGCTCGCATGCTGACAACGCTGGTCATTGCGTCGTCGCTGCCCGGCATGGCTAGCGCGCAAGACGACGCAGCGTGTCGACCGGTGCGGCTCTCGAACATCGGCTGGACCGACATCACGGTCACCACGGCACTGGCGTCGCTGCTGTTCGAGAGCCTCGGCTATCGCCCGACGACGACGCTGTCGTCCGTGCCGATCTCGTTCGCCGGACTGAAAAGCCGGCAGATCGACGTGTCGCTCGGCTACTGGTGGCCCATTCAGGACACGCAGATCCAGCCGTTCCTCGACTCGCATGCATTCGTCAAGCTCGAACCGCCGAACCTGTCCGGCGCGAAGGAGACGCTCGCGACGGTCGACTACGCTTACCAGGGCGGCCTCCGGTCGTTCGACGACATCGCGAAGCACCGGGCCGAGCTCGACGGCAAGATCTACGGGATCGAACCGGGCAGCAGCGCGAACGCCACGATTCAGCGGATGATCGACAACAACGAACACGGCCTGCGCGGGTTCAAGCTCGTCGAATCGAGCGAAGCCGGCATGCTGGTCACCGTCCAGCGCGCGGTGCGCGAAAAGAAGTGGGTGGTATTCATCGGATGGGCGCCGCACCCGATGAACATCCAGGTGCCGATCCAGTATCTCGCCGGCGGCGACGCGTCGTTCGGCCCGAACTACGGGGAAGCGAGGGTGTATACGCTGACGGCCAACGGCTTCGCTCAGCGCTGTCCGAATGCCGGGCGCCTGGTCTCGAACCTGCGCTTTACGACCGACATGGAAAACCGCTTGATGCTCGACGTGATGAACAAGACGCGGCCGGATGACGCGGCAAGGGCGTACCTTCGGCAGCATCCCGACGTGCTGGATGGCTGGCTCGACGGTGTCGCGAGTTTCGACGGGAGGAACGGGCTGGCTACCGTGCGGACGGCGCTCGGGCTATAGAGGGCGCGGGCGACCGACGCCGCCCGCTTCGCATACGGACACCGGAGAACACGATGGCCGATCGATGGAAAGGTTTCCTGCTCCGCCTGCCGGCGCTTGCCATTCATTGCGCAGCGCTGCTCGCCCGGCATCCGCTGGAGCGATGGTCCTCGATGGTGGATGAAGCGAGGAACCGGCGATAACGCAGCCGGCCGACGCGGGGCAAGCCACGGGGGCGGCAGGCGAAGCCGTGCCGAACATTCGCCACCGTCCGGCGGGCGCCGGAAAATCAAAGCTCGACTTGAATGCGCTACCGGTCGGCAGCCGCGTATCCGCGACGACGGACGGTTCCCCCGATCGTCACCCCGCCGCCCTTACATGATCGAGCAGCGCCTGCAACGGATGCCGCACCTGCTTCGACGACATCCGCTTCACCTGGCTGCGGCACGAATAGCCGGTCGCCAGCGCCTCGCCTTCGTCCTCCGGCCCGTCCACGTGCGCCGCCCACGACTGCGAGTAGATCGTCTTCGACGTCGCGAGATTGCGCGCTTCGTGCCCATAGGTGCCCGACATCCCGCAGCACCCGGTCGCCTGCACCTGCAAACGCAGCCCGCGTCGCGCGAACACCTGCGCCCATTGTTTGCCGCTGTCGGGCGCATTGGTCTTCTCGGTGCAGTGCGGCAGCAACCGGTACGAGCCGATCACACCGCTCGTGGCGGCCTCCGGCAGCGCCTGCAGCAGCCATTCCTGCGGCAGCGCGACCTTCGGCACATCGGTGAGCCCGGTCACCTTCAGGTACTCCTGCCGATACGTGAGCGTCATCGCCGGATCGAGGCCGACCAGCGCGACACCCGAGCGCGCCAGCGCGGCCAGTTGCGTCGCGTTGCGGATCGCCGCCTGCTCGAACGCGCGCAGAAAGCCCTGCACGTGCAGCGCCTTGCCGTTCGGCGCGAGCGGCGCGAGCCACACCTGAAAGCCCATACGCGCCGCCAGCTCGATCAGCGTCGCCAGTTGCTCGGGTTCGAAATAGCGCGTGAACGTGTCCTGCACGATGACGACGCTGCGTGCGCGCTGCGCGTCGCTCAGCGCGGCGAGCGCCTGCGGGTCGGCCGGCTTCACCTGCCATTGACGGATCACGGCCGCGAGATCGAAGCGGCTCAGCAGCGGGCTGTCGACCATGCCGACATGCCGCTCCAGCATCGTGCGCACCCATCCCGAGCGCATCAGCCCGTTGTACAGCGCGGGCACCCGCGCCATCCACGGCATCGTGAATTCGAGCGAACCGATCAGGTAGTCGCGCAGCGGCCGCAGGTAGCGCTGGTGATACAGCTCGAGGAAGCGCGAGCGAAACTCCGGCACGTTCACCTTCACCGGGCATTGCCCCGCGCACGACTTGCACGCGAGGCACCCGGCCATCGCGTCGTACACCTCATGCGAGAAATCGGCTTCGCCGTTGCGTGCCGCGCGGCTGTTGCGCCAGCGCGTGGCAAGGCCGGCCAGGAACGGCTGCCGCGCACGCGCCGCCGCGACGACGTCGACACCGGCCTGCCCTTGCAGGCGCAACCATTCGCGCATCAGCGACGCACGCCCCTTCGGCGATTGCACGCGTTCGCGCGTCGCCTTCCACGACGGGCACATCGCGTCGTCCGGATCGAAGTTGTAGCACGCGCCGTTGCCGTTGCAGTGCATCGCGGTGCCGTAGCTTTGCCACACGCGCTCGTCGATCTGCCGGTCGTGGTCGCCGCGCGTCGGCACTTCGTCGATCTTCAGCAGCCGCATCGTGTGGTCCGGCGGCGTCGCGATCTTGCCCGGGTTGAACTGGTTGTACGGATCGAACGCAGCCTTCAGTTGTTGCAGCGACGGATACAGCTCGCCGAAAAACGCCGGCGCATATTCGGAGCGCACGCCCTTGCCGTGCTCGCCCCACAACAGGCCGCCGTGGCGCTGCGTGAGTTCGGCCACCGCATCCGACACGGGCCGCACCAGCGCCGCCTGCTTCGGATCCTTCATGTCGAGCGCCGGCCGCACGTGCAGCACGCCCGCATCGACGTGCCCGAACATCCCGTATTGCAGCCCGTGGCCATCGAGCAGCGCGCGGAATTCGGCGATGTATGCGGCGAGGTTCTCGGGCGGCACCGCCGTGTCCTCGACGAACGGCTGCGGACGCGCCTCGCCCTGCACGTTGCCGAGCAGGCCGACCGCGCGCTTGCGCATCGCATACACGCGCTTCACCGCGTCGTCGCCGGCCGCGAGCGTGTGGCCCAGGCGCTCCACGCTGGTATCGGTGCGCAGATGGTCGACGAACGCGCGCACGCGCGCGTCGACGTCATCCGCGTCGTCGCCGCTGAATTCGATCAGGTTGATGCCGAGCGTCGGCCGGGCGTCGTCCTGCGGGAAATACTCGGCCACACTGCTCCACACGAAATCCTTCATCGCCAGCATCAGCACCTTCGAGTCGACCGTCTCGATCGACAGCGGCTCGTGCGCGAGCAGCGCGCGCGCGTCGCGCAGCGCGTCCATGAAGCCCGCATAGCGCACGTTGACCAGCACCGAAACCTTCGGGATCGGCAGTACGTTGAGCTTTGCCTCGACGACGAAGCCGAGCGAGCCTTCGGCACCGCACAGCACGCTGTTCAGGTTGAAGCGGCCGTCGGGTTCGCGCAGGTGCGCGAGGTCATAGCCGGTCAGGCAGCGGTTGAGCTTCGGAAACTTCGCTTCGATCAGCGCCGCCTTGTCGTCGCTGATGCGCCGCGCGGTGCGGTAGACCTTGCCGATGCGGTCCTGGCGCGCGCAGCGACGCTCCAGTTCGTCGTCCGCGAGCGCGTCGCTGTGCAGTTGCTCGCCGCCCATCAGCACGAAATCGAGCTCGAGCACGTGATCGCGCGTCTTGCCGTACGTGCAGCTGCCCTGCCCGCTCGCGTCGGTGTTGATCATCCCGCCGACGGTCGCGCGGTTCGACGTCGACAGTTCCGGCGCGAAAAACAGCCCGTGCGGCTTCAACGCCGCATTGAGCTGATCCTTGACGACGCCCGCCTGCACGCGCACCCAGCGCTGCTCGACGTCGATTTCGAGGATCCGGTTCATGTTGCGCGACAGGTCGACGACCACGCCATCGGTCAGCGACTGCCCGTTGGTGCCCGTGCCGCCGCCGCGCGCGGCCACCGCGACGTCGCGATGCGCGGGCTCGGCGAGCAGCCGCGCCAGCAGCCGGACGTCGTCCGCATGCGCGGGGCAGATCACCGCTTGCGGCAGACGCTGGTAGATCGAGTTGTCGGTGGCCTGCACCGTCCGGTTCGCATGGTCGGCGCGGATTTCGCCGGCGAATCCGGCGGCCTGCAGCTCGGCGAGAAAGTCACGGTACGCATGCGCGGGCGGGCTGGCGGGACGGGGCAACGAGGCGATCGACATGGGGTAAAAGCGCAGTGTGGGTGGAACCGGCCAGCTCGCGTAGCCGAAACATGATTTTTTAGCAAGTTTCCACGCGACCGGAAATTCCAGTATCTTTGGATACTTCGCGAGAAACAAACGAATTCTGCTCCGGCGAATATTGCATAAAACTCATGAATTACCGTCGCCTCACCCCGTCGATGTCGCTGCTGCTGGTGTTCGAGGCCGCCGCGCGGCATGAAAGCTACACGCGCGCGGCCGAGGAGCTGTCGCTGAGCCAGAGCGCGATCAGCCGGCAGGTCCAGACGCTGGAGGATCAGCTCGGCGTGCCGCTGTTCCGGCGCGAGGGTCGCTCGGTCAAGCTGACGGAGGTCGGGCGCCGCTATTTCGTCGAGCTGAGCGGCGCGCTCGGGCGTATCCGCGGCGCGACGCTGCAGGCGATGTCGCACCAGGCGGGCGCCGGCACGCTGCGGCTCGCGACGTTGCCCACGTTCGGCTCGAAATGGCTGCTGCCGCACCTGCATGATTTCTACGCCGCGCATCCGGGCGTGACGGTGCACCTTCACTCGCGGATCGGTGCGATCGATTTCCTCAACGACGACCTCGATGCGGCGATTACCGTCGGCGCGGGCGACTGGCCGGGCCTGCACGCGCACCGGCTGTACAACGAGTTCCTGATCGCGATCGCGCCGCCGGACACGGGCGGCGGAAGCCGCCGCAAGGCCGACCCACGCACGCCGGCGTGGGCCGCGAAGCAGACGCTGCTCGGCGTGACCAGCAACCAGCAGGCGTGGGCGGAATGGTTCTCGCACTACCGGCTCGACCATCGGCAGATGCGCATCGGCCCGAGCTTCGAGCTGACGTCGCACCTGATCCAGGCCGTGCGGGCCGGAATGGGGATCGGGCTGGTGCCGAAGGTGCTGGTGGAAGATGAATTGAGCCGCCACGAGCTCGTGTCGATCGGCGACGCGATCACCAGCCAGCGCAGCTACTACCTCGTCTACCCGCCGGGCAACGAGACGCTGCCGTCGCTCGTCGCGTTCCGCGAATGGCTGCTGAAATCCTGCTGAAACGCGGCCGCCGGGGGGCCGCTCAGGTCCGCCATTCGCCGAGAATCTGCTCGGCCAGGTAGTCGCACGGCGGGCGCGCGGACTGTGCGCTGCGCGCGAGCACGACCTCCATTTCGCCGAGCGGCGGCAACCCGTGGCTTTCCGACAGTTGCACGAGATGATCGGGAATGCAGCAGCGCGCCAGCGGCGCGACCGCGAGCCCGGCCTCCACCATGCTGAGCAGGCCGAGGTGGCTCGGGCTTTCGTACGACATCCGGTACGGGATCTTCCGCCGGTTCAGCGCCTTGACCGCATGATCGCGCGCAGTGCTGCCGCCGTGCGTGAAAAAGGCCACCGGCAGCGGCCGCTCTTCCCACACGTTCCGCTTCGGCGACCCGGCCCAGACGAGCGGTTCCATCCGGATCAACTCGCCGGTCACGCCCTTGATCCGCGTGAGACACGCGAGGTCGATCGTGTTGTCCTTCAGCATCGGCACGAGCGCGCTGCTCGGCTGGCCGATCACGCGCACTTCCACGCGCGGATGCATCGCGGCGAACTTGCCGAGCACCTGCGGCAGCAGCGACGAGATGTAATCGTCGGGCACGCCGATCGTCACGCGGCCGCGGATCTCCGGACGCACGACCGACGCCCATGCCTCGTCACGCATCGCCAGCATCCGGCGGCCGTACTCGGCGAGCATCATGCCTTCGTCCGTCGGCGTCACGTTGCGCGTGTCGCGAATAAACAGCGGCTTGCCGAGCGCGTCTTCCAGCGCCTTGATCTGCATGCTCACCGCCGACGGCGACCGATGCACGGCCTGCGCACCCTGTGCGAACGATCCGGACTCCGCGACGGCCACCACCATCGCGAGCACATCGAGGTCGAGCTTTTTCATCGTATTCAGAAAAACTGATTAATCGATTCAGTTTATCCCGTTTTACTGTTCCACTCCACGGTCGGACAATGAATCCCGTCAGCCCTCACTCGTTGCAGGAATCATCAGACATGCATACGTCCGGATCGCTCTACGGATTTCTCGTCATCGGCGGCATGCTCGCGGTCACGCCCGGGCCGAACATGGTCTACGTGATGTCGCGCTCGATCGCGCAGGGACGCACCGCGGGGCTCATTTCACTCGGTGGCGTGATGATCGGCTACCTGTTTTACATGTTCGGCGCGGCGTTCGGCATCACGACACTGTTCATGAGCGTGCCGTATGCGGGCAGCGGGCTGGCCGTGGTCGGGGCGGCGTACCTGCTGTATCTCGCGTGGCAGGCCGTCAGGCCCGGCGGCCGCTCGCCGTTCGAGGTGCAGGCGTTGCCCAGCGAGCGGCCGCTTCGGCTGCTGGCGATGGGCGCGACGACCAGCGTGCTGAACCCGAAGCTCGCGATGCTGTTCATTTCGTTGCTGCCGCAGTTCATCGACTACCGGAGCGGCAGCGTGCTCGGGCAATCGCTGTTTCTCGGTTCGCTGCTGATCGTCGCGTTCGCGTCCGCGAACGGGCTGGTGGCGATCTGCTCGAGCAGCATCGCGAAGTTCCTGCACGGGCGCCCGATGCTGCTGCTCGCACAGCGCTGGGCAATGGGGCTCATTCTTGGTGGACTCGGCGTGCAGATGGTGGTCGATGCGTCGAGGCTGGCCGGCGTGGCGTGACGGCCGCGAGCGCGCCCCTGAACTGAAACGGAAGCGGCCGGCCGGCGACGTCGCCGGCCGGCCGCAACGCCGGGAACCCGCCTCCGGCGCAACCCGGTTACTTCGTCAGCAGCTCGGCCTCCAGCTCGCGCAACCGTTCCGGAAACCGGACGCGCAGCACCAGGAACCACCCGAGTCCGATCGCCAGCAGCGCGACGAACACATAAGGCAGCCACGCATAGACGCCCGCCGGCACCGGATACACGCTGCCGGCCAGCGGAATCGCGAGCAGCACGACCGCGACGACGCTGATCGCCACGTGCCGCGCGCGCAGCCGGCGCTGGCGGCGCAGATACAGCGGCGCGCCGATCGCCACCAGCACGTACGCGAGCAGCCAGCCATACGTCGCGATCGAACTGAGATAGCCATACGAATCGAGCAACGCGGTACCGCGCGCGGTGAACACCAGCGCCGTGGCCAGTGCCAGCACCGCGATCAGCGCCACCGCGACATGCGGCGTCGCATTCCGCTCGTGCGCTTGACCCGTCGACGCATGCAGCACGCCCTGCCGCCCGAACGTATAGACGATCCGCGCCGCCGCATTGATCGATGAGAAGAACGCCGCGAAGAAACTCAACGCCACGCCTGCGTCGATCAGCACGCCGACCCAACCAGCCCCCAGCCGATGCGCGAGCACTGCGAGCGGGCCGTCGACCTGATCGAGCGGCGGCGTCTGCCCGTGGAACGCGCTCACCATCCCGTATGCGCCGATCACGAACAGGATCGCCGGCCCGACGACGCTGATCAGCACCGCGCGCGGAATCGCGCGGAACGGGTCGCGCGCTTCCGCACCGAGCACGGTCGCACTCTCGAACCCCGTGAAGCTGAAGAATGCGAGCACCATCCCGAGCTGCAGTTGCGTCGGCTTCACGCCTTCCAGCGTCAGTTGCGCGCGATCGACCGGATGCCCGCCGAACGCGATCGTCCCGATCACGACGACGGCAATCAGCAGCAGCGTCGCAAGCTCGACGAACAGCGTAAAGCGCGTGGACAGCCGGATGTCGCGAAACGCGATGTACCACGCGGCGAACGCGGTGACGACCGTGAGCCCGAGTACCGCGCCGAGCGGCGTCGCGCCGCCGAGCAGCCCGGTTTCGCGGCCCAGCACGAGAAACGTGTTGATCGTCCCTTGCAGGATGCCCGCGGCGGCCACCGCATAGGCAATCAGCAACGACCAGCCGCAGATCGCGCCCCAGACCGGCCCGATGCCGGCCGACACGTACGCATACAGCGCCCCCGGCGACGCCGAATCGCGCGCGAACACCGAGATGCTCCACGACGCGAACAGCAGTGCGACGATCGCGAACAGGTACGCCAGCCACGTGCCGTTTCCGGCGGTCGCGAAGACGGCGGGGATCAGCACGCCGATCCCGCCCGACACGCCGACGAGGCCGATCGACTGCGCGATCAGCTCGGGCAGGCTCAGGTAGTTGCGCCGCAGGCCGCCCGCCTGCGGCGCGGCATGTTGCACAGGCAGCGCCTGCGCGGAGCTTGCTGGATGACTCATCGATTTACCTCGTCAGGAATGAAGCGGCGACGCGTGGGCCAAATACGCGGCGGTGGCGGGTGCCGGTGCGGCCACCCGCGTTCCTGGCCCGTGTTTCGTTGCGTTGAATACGCCGGCGCGAGCCGGTCAATTCCAGGAATGGCGCGCGGGCTTCACGCCGTTGAGGTAGTAGTTGCCGATCGCGTGATACTTCCAGCGCACCGGGTCGTGCAGCGTATGCACGCGTGCGTTGCGCCAGTGGCGGTCGAAGTTGTATTTCGCGAGCGTCGACTTGCTGCCGCCAAGCTCGAACAGCTTGCTTGCGGCAAGCAGCGACACCTCGGTCGTCGCGATCTTCGCCTCGCCCACCGCGATCGCGGCCTGCGCGACCGTTTCCTCGCTCGGCTCGCGTTTCGCCGCGTCGACGAAGCGCCCCGAGCGTGCGAGCAGCGCCTCGGCCGCGTGCACGCGGTACGCGATGTCGCCGATCTGCGCGACCGTCAGCGGATCCTCGCTCGCGCGTTCGACACCGCTGTCGATCCACGGCCGCGCATGCTGCTGCACGAACGCGATCGTGTCCTGCAGCGCGGCGCGCGCGATGCCGAGGTCGATCGCGGCGGTCGTGATCTGCGCGAACGGGCCCGCGAAAGTCGGACGATCGTACGAACGCTGCGTGTGGAAGATCTCGAACGGGCTCACGCGCACGTTCTCGACGATCACCGTGCCGCTCGCGGTCGTGCGCTGCCCGAAGCCGCTCCAGTCGTCCACGACAGTCAGCCCCGGCGCGCCCTGCCGCACGAATGCGAGCACAGCCTGCTCCGACTCGTCGAGCGCGAGCACCGGAATCCAGTGCGCGAACAGCGTGCCGGTCGAATAGAACTTGCGGCCGTTCAGCACGAACGCGTCACCGTCGCGATGCACGCGCGTCTGGATATCGAGCACGTTCTTGCCGCCCGCTTCGGAGAACGCATTCCCATAACGTGCTCCCCTCAGCACGAGATCGAAGAAGAAGCGCTTCTGCGCATCGCTGCCTTCGAGGCGGATATCCTCGATCAGGCAATAGTGGTTCTGCGGGATCTGCCCAACCGACGGGTCCGCCTGCGACACGATCGCGATCACTTCCGCGAGCGTCACGTTCGACACCTCCGCGCCGCCGTACTCGCGCGGCACGGTGATGCCCCACAGGCCACTCGACGAGAACAGCTCGATCTCGTCGAACGGCAGTCTCCGCTCGCGGTCACGCAACGCGGCGTGCTCGGCGAGTCGTTCCGCGACCTGGTGCGCGACGTCGAGTGCCTCGGCATCCGAAGCGATGACGGGAACGGGCGTGGCGCCCGCTTGCGGTTGTACGTTTTCTTCGATGATTTCCGTCGACATGTCAATTCCGGCAAAGCTCATGAACCGCCGGCGGCGTCGTGAAGCAACCGCCAGCCTCCTGTTTCGATATCCGAAACGTCAAACCCGGCTGAACCGCGAGAGCCGTCGGTGTCGCCCCTTCAATCCGCCTGCGCGCAGCACGCGTGAGCGCCCGCCGCGCACCGACCCCCGCATCACGCGGCCACCGCGTGCCGCTGCGCCTCGAGTTCGCGCACGAGCGGCAGCACGCGCTTGCCGAAGTACTCGACTTCCTCGATGAAATGCAGGAACCCCGTGAGCACGAGGTCGACGCCGATCGCCTTCAGCGCGACGATCCGCTCGGCGATCTGCTGTGGCGTGCCGATCAGGTTCGTGCGGAAGCCGTCGTTGTACTGCACGAGATCCTCGAACGTCGACTTCGCCCAGTTGCCTTCGCCCTCCGGCGACGCGCTGCCCGCCTGCTTCACCGCATCGCCGAACGCATGCACGGCCTCGACGTGCGCGTGCCGGATGATGTCGTCGAGCACGGCCTTCGCCTCTTCCTCGGTATCGCGCGCGATCACGAACGCGTTGACGCCGATGCGCACGCGATGATCGTTCGCGGCCGCCTTCGCGCGGATGTCGTCGATCTGCGCCTTCAGGTTCTCCGGCGTATTGCCGTTCGTGAAGTACCAGTCCGACACGCTTGCCGCGTTGTCGCGCGCCGCGCGCGAGCTGCCGCCCTGGAAGATCTCCGGATGCGGCTTCTGCACCGGCTTCGGGCTCAGCGTGTAGTCGTTGAAGCGGTAGAAGTCACCCTTGAACGTGAAGTTGTCCTGCGTCCAGATGCCCTTCAGCGCCTGGATGAATTCCTTCGAGCGCCGATAGCGTTCGTCGTGTTCGAGCCACGGCTCGCCGATCGCGGTGAATTCGCCCTTGAACCAGCCGCTCACGACGTTGATCGCGATGCGCCCGTTCGAGATGTGGTCGATCGTCGCGAGCTGCTTCGCGACCACGGCCGGATGCCACGGCCCCGGCAGGATCGCGGCGAGCACCTTGAGCTTCGTCGTCGCATGCAGCAGCGCCTGGCTGAACGACACCGACTCGTGCTGGTATTCGGCGCCGTAGCCGGCCGTGAAACGGATCTGGCTCAGCGCGTACTCGAAGCCGGCCGCCTCGGCCGTGCGCGCGAGCTGCTGGTTGTATTCGAGGCTCCAGTCGGTGCGCGGTTCGATCGTGCTGACGACGAGGCCGCCGCTGACGTTCGGCACCCAGTAGGCGAACTTGACGCCGTCGGCGGAGGGATCGGTATGGCTCATGAATGTGTCCTGGTCGAGAGAGAAAACGCAGGCGGCCTACGCCGCCACGACGGAAAGCGCATGCGGGCGCAGCTGCGGCACCGCGCGATCCACGGCGAGCGCGATGCGTGCGCGCAGCGCCGGGCTCGTGATCCGGTACTGGTCGAAATCGCTTTCGGTCGCGTACACGCCGATCGGCAGCGTGCGGGCCTGGAAGAAGCTGAACAGCGGGCGGAGCTGATGGTCGATCACGAGCGCATGACGCTCGCTGCCGCCGGTGGCCGCGAGCAGCACGGGCACGTCGATCAGCGCTTCGTGATGCACGAGGTCGAACAGGTGCTTGAAGAGGCCCGTGTACGACGCGCGATACACCGGGCTCGCGACGACGAGCACATCGGCCGTCTCGATCGCGCGGATCTGCGCATCGAGGTCGGCCGGCACCTGCGCGCGCGACAGCGCGCCGGCCAGCCGGCCGCCGATCTCGCTGAGTTCGATCAGCCGCGTGTCGATCGGCAGCGCGGCGCCGATCGCCGCGACGATCGCGTCGGTCAGCGCCAGCGTGCGCGACGGCCGTTGCAGGCCGCCCGATATCGCGACCACGTTGAGGGTGTTGCTCATCCGATGCGTTCCCGTTGTAGAGCCGCGGATCGATGCGGCGATACCGGTTCGGGTCAGCAAGGAGCGTGCCATCGGCGCGGCTGCGTCACATAACGATCGTCTGCATCGCGAAGTTCTTCGTCATGGCCCGCCGCAGAGGGCGCTCGCCCTCATTCCCTGCAGTGGCAAGCGTTCCCGCACATCGCTCACATCGATATTCCTCCGCGTGATGAACCGGGTGAAGCGGTCGTGCTTGCGCGCTGCTGATCAGGCAGCAACACGCGACACGTGATCGCGTCGAATTCGACGCCACGACGACCCGGCACCGCCGCGCTTCCGCACCGTTGCAGGTTCCGCAGCAATGGCGCTTTGGTTATCAGAAATCGATGCTTTCCGCGTGCGGCAAAACATTGAACACTCTGCTGACCACGCAGCAGTCGGACCACGCCGCCCGTCGGCACGGGTCCGCTTCGTTCGGCCATCCTCCGGTTCACCGTCATGACGCCCATTTCCGCATCACCGCGCCCGCTCAATCTGCACGTCGTCACCTCACCCCGCGACCCGGCCAGGCTGCACACGGCGGAACACGTGGCGCCCGTGCTCGCGCTGCCCGAACGCCACGCACCGGTTCGCGCGCCGGCGCTGGTGTTCGTCGATCCGCGCTCGGTCGCACTGCTCGAACGGATTCGCCTGGTCGCGCCGAGCGACGCGAACGTGCTGATCGTCGGCGAGACCGGCACCGGCAAGGAACTGATCGCGCGACACGTGCACGGCCTCAGCCGCCGCAGCAACGGGCCGTTCATCGCGGTGAACTGCGGCGCGTTCTCCGAATCGCTCGTCGAGAGCGAACTGTTCGGCCACGAAAAAGGCGCGTTTACGGGCGCGTTCAGTACCAAACCCGGCTGGTTCGAAGCCGCGAACGGCGGCACGCTGTTTCTCGACGAGATCGGCGACTTGCCGCTGTCGATGCAGGTCAAGCTGCTGCGCGTGCTGCAGGAGCGCGAGGTCGTGCGGCTCGGTTCGCGCACGGGCAGGCCGATCGACGTGCGCGTGGTTGCCGCGACCAACGTGAACCTGCAGCAGGCCGTCGCGAACGGCCAGTTTCGCGGCGACCTGTTCTACCGGCTCAACGTCGTGCAGCTCGCGGTGCCGACGCTGCGCGAGCGCCCGGGCGACATCCTGCCGCTCGCGCGCCACTTCTTCGACGACTACCGGAGCCGCCTCGGCTACGGGCCGCGCAGCATCGACCCGCGCGCCGAGCGCCGGCTCGAGGCACACGGCTGGCCCGGCAATATCCGCGAACTCGAAAACGTGATCCATCACGCGCTGCTCGTGAGCCGCCACGACGCGCTGCAGGAGGCCGACCTGCACATCGCGCCGCCTTGCGTGCCGACAGCCGCCGCGCGCACGGCAGAGCCGGAACCGACCCCGGCCGCCGGCGCGCAGGCCGCGTTCGAGCGCGCGCTGCGCGAGCTGTTCGACGAGGATCACGGCAACCTGTTCGAACGCATCGAGGACACCGTGATGCGTGTCGCGTTCGAATTCAGCCACCGCAACCAGATCCAGGCCGCACGGCTGCTCGGCATCAGCCGCAACGTGCTGCGCGCGCGGCTGATTCGCGCGAAGGAGATCGCGGCGATGAAGTAGCCGCGTATGGGGGCGCGCCGCCGCCCCGCTCCGGCGCGATCGCGCCCCGTTCCGTGCCGCAACGTCCGAACCTGATGTATCGTGGCGCGAAGCGTGCGCCGCGTTTCCCTCCCGCATCCGGTCGTCCGTTACCTGACCGCGTGCCCCCGGCGACCGCGCGCCCGCACGATCCTCCGCAACACGAAAGGCCGTCCGGCGCCCGTGCAGGCCCGGCCGAGCCTCGTTCACCCGTCCGGAACCCGTCGCCATGAAAAAGCTTGTCAACCGCCCGTCCGATGTCGTGCGAGAAATGCTGGAAGGCATCGCGCGGCAGTCGCCGCATGTCGCGATCCTCGGCGACGAGCACGTGCTCGTCCGCCAGCCGCTGCCCGAGCCCGCGCAGCGCCCCGTCGCCATCCTCTCCGGCGGCGGCAGCGGTCACGAGCCTGCGCACGGCGGCTATGTCGGCGAAGGGATGCTGAGCGCGGCCGTCTGCGGCGAAGTGTTCACGTCGCCGTCCACCGACGCCGTGCTCGCCGCGATCCGCGCAAGCGCCGGCCCGAACGGCGCGCTTCTGATCGTGAAGAACTACACGGGCGACCGGCTCAATTTCGGGCTTGCCGCCGAACTCGCACGGGCCGAAGGCATTCCGGTCGAGACCGTCATCGTTGCCGACGACGTTTCGCTGCGCGGCCGCGTCGAGCGCGGCCAGCGGCGCGGGATCGCCGGCACCGTGCTGATCCACAAGCTCGCCGGCGCGGCCGCCGCGCGCGGGCTGCCGCTCGCCCGCGTCGCAGCCATCGCGCGCGACGCGGCGGCTGAACTCGGCACGATGGGCGTCGCGCTCGACGGCTGCACGATCCCCGGCGCCGACAAGTCGGGCTTCAGCCTCGCCGATCACGAGATCGAGCTCGGCCTCGGCATCCACGGCGAGAAAGGCGTCGAACGCCGCGCGCCGCTGCCGGCCGACGCGCTGGTCGACACGCTGCTGTCGAGCATCGTCGCCGATCTCGTGCTCGACCGCGGCGAACGCGTCGCGCTGTTCGTCAACGGCCTCGGCGCAACGCCGGACATGGAACTCGCGATCGTGCTGCGCGCCGCGCACGACAACCTGCACCGGCGCGGCATCGTCGTCGCGCGCGCGTGGGCCGGCACGTTCCTGTCGGCGCTGAACATGCCCGGCTGCTCGATCTCGATGCTGCGGCTGAACGACGAACGCGCGGTGCTGCTCGACGCGCCGACGCAGGCGCGCGCATGGCCGGGCGGCGGCGCCGTGAATACGCAGATCCGCGTGGCCGCGGCCGCTTCGCCGGAAGCGCCGGTGCCGCCGCTCGATGCGGCCGGCCGCGCGTGGGCCGCGCGCCTGCAACCGGCGCTGCACGCAGTCGCGCAAACGCTGATCGATCACGAGCAGACGCTGACGGATCTCGATGCGGCGGCCGGCGACGGCGACCTCGGCGCAAGCATGCTGCGCGCCGCGCAGGCGATCCTCGCACTGCCGGAAACCGCGTACGGCACGCCGGCCGACACGCTCGCGGCGCTCGGCGCCGCGTTGCGCCGCGCGATCGCCGGCAGCTCGGGACCGTTCTATGCGACCGCATTGCTGCGCGCGTCGCGCCGGCTGGCCGAGAGCGCCGAACCGTCGGCGCGCGACTGGGCCGCGGCATTCCGCGGCGCGGTGGATTCGATCAGCGAACTGGGTGGCGCGCACGCCGGCGACCGGACGATGCTCGATGCGCTGGTGCCGGCCGTCGCGGCATTCGAGCGTGCACTCGACAACGATCGCGATCCCGCGGGCGCATGGGCGGCCGCGGTCGAAGCCGCCGAGCACGGCGCGCAGGAAACCGCACGCATGACGCCGCGCGCCGGACGCGCGAGCTATCTCGGCGAACGTGCGATCGGCACGCCGGACGGCGGTGCGGTGGCGGTGTCGTACTGGGTGCGTGCGTTACAGACACACATCGGATAAAGGGTGAAGGTTGAAGGCGCGGCAGCGCGCCTTCGCAGCATCGGCACGCATGACGCCATGTCGCGTCACGTGCCGATGCTGCGAATGGTTGCAATGCCGGCGGTTGGTTTCACCTCTGACGCCGTCCGCATCGAACCATCCGCAATCAATCAGCGCGTTTTCGTCCGCCCGGGCAACAACGCCGCGCCGACCGCCGCCGCGCCAAAGCTCGCGAGCCAGCACCAGTAGCCGATCGCATCGAGATGCACGGGTTCGACATCCCCCGCTTCGTTGACGGCGATCTGGTGCTGCGACAGGAAGCTCATCCCGAACAGCAACGCCAGTACGGCCAGCACGACCGCCTGGGCGCGGTAGCGCTTCGCGGTCAGAAGCCAGGCGGCAAACACCAGCGGATTCGCGAGCCATGCGTAGATGCCGCCGAGCACGCCCATCCAGCCCGTCAGCAGCACCTGCCAGCCGTCGGCCCATGGATGCGGAGCGGGCGCACCGGTGCGGAACGGCGCGGTGAACATGGCGACCAGATAAAGCACCACGCTGATCGCGAGCAGCACGGTCGCGGCGCGGCCCATCGGCGGGCGAACAGGCGCAGCGACGGAGATCGGTGTATTCATCGGCAGGCCGGGCGTCCGATGCGGGTCGTTCAGACGCCTTCGACCAGCACCGCGCGATAGCGCGCACCCTTGAACCGGTGCTGCACGACGGTCTGGTATTCGGGGCCGTGATACCACGCATGCGCGGCTTCCTTCGACGGGAATTCCACGATCACGACGCCTTCCGGGCCCTCGCCTTCGAGCGTTTCCTGCGGTCCGTAGGCCGCGAGCACCTTCACCGGATGCCCGGCGAGCGTCGCGCCGACCTTGCTCTGGTAGAGGTCGAATTCCTGCTGGTCCTGCATGCTTTCACGTGTAAACACAATGTAGGTGGCCAAGATACTTGCTCCTGATGCGATGCGTGGAAGGTGGATGGGCCGGCCGCGCGCGGCACCGTTCGGCAGGGCGGCACGCGACCTGCTCGCAGCTTACAGGGGTTTGCCGACGAACGTCGGGGCCCGCCCGAGTGCCAGCCCGGGCGGCGACAGCGTGCGGTGACGGCCATCCGCGTACGCATCTTGCCGCATCGCGGACGAACGGAACGGCGCCCGTCACGCCAGGGTCGCGGTCGCCTGCATCGTCAGCCAGCCGTCGCGATCCTTCGCCCACAGCTCGATCGTCCGGCCGTCATCCGACGGCTTGCCGCACAGCGTGAACGGCTCGCCGTCGAACGTCGGGCGCACCGCGCGAAACGCGAAGCTCGCGAGCGTCGCATCGGGCCGTTCGCGATGCACGAGATCGACGAGCAGCGTCGCGATCAGCGGGCCGTGCACGACGAGCCCCGGATAGCCCTCCTCCTGCGTCACGTAGCTGCGGTCGTAGTGGATGCGGTGACCGTTGAAGGTCAGCGCCGAATAGCGGAACAGCATCACGGCGTCGGCCGTGACCGTGCGCGACCACGTCTCGCCCGCCGGCGCCGCGACCGGCTTCGGCGCGGGGGCGCCCGGCTGCGGTGCATCGCGATAGACGATGTCGTGCTCCTCCTCGACACACAGCACGCCATCGCACTCGATCCGGTGCTGCACCGTCACGAATACGAGCCGGCCGCTGCGGCCCGTCTTGTCCTCGAGGTTCGCGATCGTCGATTCGCGCGTCGCGCGCCGCCCCGTGCGCAGCGGCGCATGGAACGTCAGGCGGCCGCCGGCCCACATGCGGCGCGGCAGCGGCACGGGCGGCAGGAAGCCGCCTCGCTTCGGGTGGCCGTCGGGGCCGACTTCGGCCAGCGGCGCGACGGGCAGGAAATAGAGCCAGTGCCACATCGGCGGTACGACTTCGCCGGGCGACGGGCGGTCGAGCGTGGCGGCCAACGCGTTCAGCGGGAACGCGGTGATGTCGTCGCCGAGCGTTTCGGTCTTGCCGAGCCACGCGTCGAGCGACGGCGGAGCGGAGGGCTGCGAGGATGAGGTGGACACGTGCGGAATCTCCGGGATGCTTGCAACGGCCCCAATATGCACGCAGTGCGCCGTTTCGCGAAGCCGGATTTCCCGAACCCCTGCTTCGAATCTGCCTGACCTGCCGAGCCGCCCTGCCGGACACCTTTCATCTGACCATTCGATCGCGGCCGCCACGTGCACGACCGGGCCGGCAACCTTACAGCTTGACCATCCCCGACACGCCGCCTAAATTGCATCAGACGGGCCGGCCGCGCCGCGAGCGACGTGTCATGTGGGTGACAAAAACGATAGTTTGCTATCGAATTATTTTGCCCCTATCATCTCGCCCATGACCAATCTGCACGACCTCCGCCTCGCCGTCAGCAGCCTGCTGGTGCTGTCCGCGCGCAAGTGGCGCCGCACCAGTGACGGCGTGCTGAACGCGTACAACGTGTCCGAAGCCTGCGCGACGCCGCTGCTGATCGCCGGGCGCCTCGGCGAAGGCGTGCGGCAGGGCACGCTCGCCGAACACGTCGGCATCGAAGGGCCGTCGCTCGTGCGCCTGCTCGACCAGCTGTGCGCGGCCGGCCTCGCGCGCCGCGACGAGGATCCGCACGACCGCCGCGCGAAGACGATCTCGCTGACGGCGGCCGGCCGCGCGGTCACCGCGAAGATGGACGAAGACCTGCGCGCGCTGCGTGCGCAGGTGCTCAAGGGTGTCACCCGCGCCGATCTCGAAGCGACGCTGCGCGTGCTCGACGCCTTCAATGCGTCCGAGTCGCACACGCCCGCCGCACGCACGTCCCCCACCGGCAACACCACGTCATGACCTATCCGAGCCTTCGCGACTGGCTGTTCTCGGGCAAGACGTTCGCCGCGTCGATGCTGGCGCTGTACCTCGGCCTGTATTTCCAGTTGCCGCGCCCGTACTGGGCGATGGCGAGTGTCTACATCGTGTCGAACCCGTTCGTCGGCGCGACGCGCTCGAAGGCGCTGTATCGCGCGCTGGGTACCGCGCTCGGCGCGGCTGCCGCGATCTTCTTCGTGCCGCCGTTCGTCGAGACGCCGCTGCTGTTCGCGATCATCGTCGCCACCTGGTGCGGCACCCTGCTCTACCTCGCGATCTCCGACCGCACCGCGCGCAGCTACGTGTTCATGCTCGCCGGCTACACGATGCCGCTCGTCGCGCTGCCGACCGTGACCGATCCGTCCACCGTGTTCGACGTCGCGATCGCGCGTACCGAGGAGATCGTGCTCGGCATCGTGTGCGCGAGCGTGGTCGGCAGCGCGATCTTCCCGAACCGGCTCGCACCGACGCTGATCGAACGCACCGATGCGTGGTTCAAGGACGCCGCGCTCTACGGCCGCGAGACGCTGTCCGGGCACATCGCCGGCAAGGCGCTGTCCGCGTGCCGGCAACGCCTCGCGGCGACCATCACGGGCCTCGAATTCCTGCTGAGCCAGCTGAGCTACGACCACGCACATCCGCGCATCCTCGCACGCGCACAGGCGCTCGCGGGCCGGATGCAGCTGTTCCTGCCGCTGATGTCGTCGCTTGCCGATCCGTTGATCGCACTGATGCGCGACCTGCATGTCCGGCCGGCCGGGCTCGACGAGCTGCTCGCCGATGCCGCGAAATGGTTCGACGCGCCGTTGCCGGCCGTCAAGGCCGGCACCGACGGCGACATGACCGACGACCCGGTCGCGCAACGCTTGCGCGAACGCATCGCCGCGCTGCAGCCGGCCGACGACGCGCTGGCGAGCTGGGACGGCGCACTGCTGTCGAACGCGCTGTGGCGGCTGCGCCAGGTCATCGACATCTGGCAGGACTGCCGCTCGCTGCGCGCGCTGATCGGCAACGAAGCGGGCGTCTGGCAGCCGCGCTACCGGCACTGGCGGCTCGGCGGCACCGAGCGCTTCTTCGATCGCGGGATGATGCTGTTCTCGACGCTGACCGTCGTCGCCGCGATCGTGTTCGCGAGCTGGCTGTGGATCGCGTCCGGGTGGCACGACGGCGCCGCGGCCGTCACGCTCGTGGCCGTGTCGTGCAGCTTCTTCGCCGCGCTCGACGAGCCGGCGCCACTGGTGTTCAAGTTCTTCCTCGCGACGACCGCAAGCGTCGTGTTCGCGGGCCTGTACCTGTTCGTCGTGCTGCCGCACGTGCACGATTTCGCGATGCTCGTGGTGATGTTCGCGGGCCCGTTCATCCTGATCGGCACGCTGCTGCCGCGCCCGCAGTTCAACATGGTGACGATGCTCGTCGCCGTGAACACGGCTACCTTCATCAGCATCCAGGGTGCGTACGACGCCGATTTCTTCGTGTTCCTGAACAGCAACCTCGCGGGCGTCGCCGGGCTGCTGTTCGCCTATGTGTGGACGCGTGCGACGCGGCCGTTCGGCGCGGAACTCGCGGTGCGGCGCCTGCTGCGCTCGGGCTGGGAAGATGTCGCGCGCTCCGCGTCGACGCAACCGCTCGACGACCAGCGCAACCACGCGTCGCGCATGCTCGACCGCGTCACGCATCTGCTGCCGCGCCTGGGCGCATCCGACGACCATCGTCATCCGTCGATCGAGAGCTTCCGCGACCTGCGCATCGCACTGAACGCGCTCGACCTGCGCCGCGCGCGGCGCAAGCTGTCGGGTGACATGCCCGATGCGATCGACCGCGTGCTGGCCGGCGTCACCGATCACTACGAACGCTGCGCCGCCGCGAACGCGCGCCAGCCGGCGCCGCCCGCGCTGCTTGCGACGATCGACGATGCACTGCAACGCGTCGCGGGCCGCAACCTGCCGGGCGCCGCGCCGGCGGAAGACGGCACGGCACCCGCTGCGCCGGCCACGCCCGCCACGCCCGCCACGCATCGTCGGCTGCGCGACACGCTGCACGCACTCGTCGGCCTGCGCCTGTCGTTGTATCCGGCCGCGGCGGGACAGCCGCCGCAGGCATCGGACGGAGCACGCGCATGATCCCGCTTTCCCATTCGTCTTTCCGACTGCGACCATGATCGGCGAAATCGACATCTTCGGCGTATTCGTGCCGGCCCCGCTCGTGCTGATGCTGATCGCCTACCTGATCAACATCGTCGTGCGCGCCGTGCTCGAGCGCATCGGCTTCTACCGCCTCGTCTGGCACCGTTCGATCTTCGACCTCGGCATCTACGTGTTCGTGTTTGCCGCCGTCGTGATCGTTTCCCACCATCTCGTGGCTACCTAACGTGAAAAAAACCTGGCTCTCGGCAGGGCAAATCCTGCTCACCCTGATCGTCGTCGTCGTGGCTGCCGTCGTGCTGTGGCGCATCGTCAACTACTACATGTTCTCGCCGTGGACCCGCGACGGTCATGTGCGCGCCGACGTGATCCAGGTCGCGCCGGACGTGGCGGGCCTCATCACGTCGGTGCAGGTCGCCGACAACCAGGAGGTCAAGCGCGGCCAGGTGCTGTTCGTGATCGACCAGGCCCGCTACACGCTCGCGGAACGGCTCGCCGAAGCCACGCTCGCGCAGCGCCGCGCGACGCTCGCGCAGGCGAAGCGCGAGTACGCCCGCAACCTGCAGCTCGGCAACCTGGTCGCGAGCGAGCAGGTCGAGGAAAGCCGCACGCGCGTCGAACAGGGCGAAGCCGCCGTCGCCGATGCGCAGGTGTCGCTCGACACCGCGAAGCTGAACCTGCAGCGCACGACGATCGTCAGTCCCGTAGACGGCTACCTGAACGACCGCGCACCGCGCGTCGGCGAATACGTGCCGGCCGGCCGTGCGGTGCTGTCGGTCGTCGATCGCAATTCGTTCCGCGTCGATGGTTACTTCGAGGAAACCAAGCTGCGCGGCATCCACATCGGCCAGCCCGTCGACATCATCGTGATGGGCGAGCCGCGTGCGTTGCGCGGCCACGTGCAGAGCATCGTCGCCGCGATCGAGGATCGCGACCGCACGCAGGGCGCGAACCTGCTGCCGAACGTGAACCCGGCATTCAGCTGGGTGCGGCTCGCGCAGCGCGTGCCGGTGCGCGTCGTGCTCGACGAGGTGCCGGAGGATTTCCGGATGATCGCGGGCCGTACTGCGACCGTCTCGATGCGCGAAGCCGACACGCGCCGCAACGACAAGGCGCAGCCGGCGGCCGGCGCGTCGGCGGCAACCGCCAGCGCGGCATCGGCTGTCACGCCGGTATCGGTCGTCACGCCGGTATCGGCGGCTTCCGGCATGGCCGCCAGCGCGGCAGGAGCATCGCAATGAAACGGCACGGTCTGCGCCTCGCGGCGACGCTCGCGCCGCTTGCGCTCGCACTCGGCGCGTGCAAGTCCGTCGGCCCCGATTACACGCTGCCGCAGCAGGCGTACGTGAATGCGCCGCTCGCGAACCATGCGCTCGACGATGCGAACGGCACGCTCGTGTCGCGCGACGCCGTGCCCGGCAACTGGTGGCAGCTCTACGACGACCCTGTGCTCAACGGGCTCGTGCGCGATGCGCTGAAGTCGAACACCGACCTGCGCGTTGCCGCGGCCAACCTCGCGCGCTCGCGCGCGGCGCTGGAAGTCGCGAGCCAGCAAGGCGGCTTCTCGGGCGGCGCGGAAGCCGCCGTGCAGCGCGCCCAGGAATCGGCCGAACAATACCTGCTCGAGAACAAGCTGCCGGTCGTCAACGAAGGCACGGTCGGCATCAACGTGTCGTACGAGATCGATTTGTTCGGCAAGCTGCGACGCGGCGTCGAAGCCGCGCGCGCGGACAGCGAGGCCGTCCGGGCCGCCGGCGACCTGGCGCGCATCACGGTCGTCGCCGACGTCGTGCGCGCGTACGTCGAATCCTGTTCGGCCGGCGACGAGCTGGCCGTCGCGAAGCAGTCGCTCGCGTTGCAGAAGCAGCGCGTCGCGCTGTCGCAGCGGCTGCGCGATGCCGGCCGCGGCAACCAGACCGACGTGACGCGCGGCGTGACGCAGGTGCGCACGCTCGCCGCCGATATCCCGCGCTTCGAAGGCCGCCGCAAGGTCGCGCAATACCAGCTCGCCGCGCTGCTCGCGCGTTCGCCCGCCGACCTGCCGAAGGCCGTCGCCGAATGCGAGCGCCTGCCGAAGCTGCGCCAGCCGATTCCGATCGGCGACGGCGCCGCGCTGCTGCGCCGCCGCCCCGACGTACGCGCGGCCGAGCGGCAGCTCGCCGCCGCGACCGCGCGCATCGGCGTGGCGACCGCCGCGCTGTACCCGTCGATCAGCATCGGCGCGTCGGCCGGCTCGGTCGGTGTCGCCGCCGACCTGTTCTCGTCCACGACGAATCGCTGGTCGTTCGGCCCGCTGATCAGCTGGTCGTTCCCCGTCAACGGCCAGCGTGCGCGCGTGCGCGAAGCCGAAGCCGCGACGGGCGGCGCGCTCGCACACTTCGACGGCGTCGTGCTGAACGCGCTGCGCGAAACGCAGTCGAGTCTCGCGACCTACGCGGCCGACGTGCAACGCACGGAAGCGCTGCGTACCGCCTATGAATCGGCACGCAATTCCGCCGACGAAACGCATCGCCTCTATCTGGCCGGCCGCGAGTCGTTCATCTCCGATCTCGACGCGACGCGCACGCTGACGAGCGTGCAGGCGCAGGTCTCGGCGGCCGAAGGCCAGGTCGCGGCCGACCAGGTGCGGCTCTTTCTCGCGCTCGGCGGCGGGTGGGAATCGGACGGCACCGCTACCGCATCGGATACCCAGCCTGCCGCAACACCTGCATCCAACAAGTAATCGCAGCAGCGTTATCACCTTCAGCACATAACGCATGCCCGCCGAAACGCCCGGTGGTGGCGGGTTTTCCTGATTCGCGCCATAGCATCGCGACGGCGACGGACACCCGCGTTGACGGTAAACTTGCTGATGCATTTCCATTCATCTTCCGCTGCCGAACCGGCAGCGGCATCCACTCGGAGATCCATCATGCGAACCAGCGCCCGCAACCATTTCGCCGGCCAGGTCAGCGCCGTCAAGACCGGTGCCGTCAACGACGAAATCACGCTTCGCACGCAGGACGGCCTCGACATCGTCGCCGTGATCACCCATGGCAGCGCGGCTTCGCTGGGCCTCGCGGCCGGCTCGAAGGCATTCGCGCTCGTGAAGGCGTCGTCGGTCATCGTGATGGTCGACGTCGACAGCAGCAAGGTGTCGGCTCGCAACTGCGTCGCGGGCACCGTATCGTCGGTCGCGAAAGGCGCGGTCAATTCGGAAGTCGTGATCAAGGCAGCGGGCGGCGCCGAGATCGTCGCGATCGTCACCAACGACAGCGTCGATCGCCTCGGCCTCACGAGCGGCACGGCTGCGTCCGCGATCTTCAAGGCATCGAGCGTGATCGTCGGCGTCGAGTGAACGCGTGACGATCGCGATGGCGATCCGTCTGGCACGGCGCATCCCCGCGGATCGCGCCGTGCGGCTGTCGGGCCGATGCACGCGATGACAGCCGAACTCGATCACGCTCGACAACGGGCGCTGCAGTCGCTGCTGTCCGCAGCGGCCAGCGCCGATACGCCCGACGCACGCCTGTTCGGTGCGCTCGTCGTGGCACGCGCGCGCCGCGACGAGCTCGCGCTGCTCGGCCTGTCTCATCCGCAGTTGGCCGGCCTGCTGGCGCGGCAGTTTCCGCGCCTGCCTGCGGCCGAGGTCGCCGCACTCGTGCCGACGGCCGCGATGACACTGCTGCCCGTCACTCACGCGGCATTCGTCGCGACGCTGCACGCGCGGCTGATGGACGACGCAAACCCGGCCGCCAGCCGTGACGACGCCGGCTGTCTCGCGTCGATCATCGCGCACGCCTGCCTGCGCCCCGATCATCTGTGGCGCGATCTCGGGCTCGACGGGCGTGACGCGGTATTCGCGATGCTCGATCGCTATTTCCCCGCGCTGGCCGCGCGCAACGTCGCTCACCTGCGCTGGAAGAAATTCCTCGCACAGGAAGTGGCCGCCGCGCTCGATGTACCGCCGGGCCCGGCCCCCGGGTGTCCGGGTTGCGAGGATTTCGGCGTCTGCTTTCCTCACGCGCGATAGTCGCGGCGGCGATCCGAGCTGCCCGTTCGATCCATCGCATCTCCAACCGGAGAACCCGCGTTGACCGATATTGCGAGCCCCAACCTGCCGTCACGCGATTTCGAAGTCACATCCCGCTTCTACAAGAAACTGGGGTTCGCTGAAACCTGGCGCGACGACGGCTGGATGATCCTCAAGCGCGGCGACCTGTTGCTGGAATTCTTTCCGCACCGCGAACTCGATCCGGCAACGAGCTGGTTCAGTTGCTGCTTTCGGCTCGCGAACGTCGGCACATTCTTCGACGACGTGCTCGCAGCCGGCATTCCGGAGCAGGCGACCAGCTGGCCACGCGCTCACCGGCCGACACGCGAAGCCTGGGGCGGCACGGTCGGCGCACGGATCGATCCGGACGATTCGCTGATCCGGTTGATCCAGACCGAAGACCAGGCCCGCACCCGCTGTTGCTGCCGCGATCGGCCTGCGCTGCAAACCGATGTGCGCGCGATGCGGCGCACACCCCATAGACGGTTACCTTGCGAACCGTATCGTCTGCTGTTCACAGCGCGGTCAATGCCGATGCCGGTGGTGAATGTCCGGAAAATGCGCATGGCTGTGCGTGATCGGCAGGTGCACGTGCGGATGCGAATGCGGCTCGTTGCCGTCGTACGCAAAATCGTGCGCATGCTGGTGATGTTCGTCGTGCCGATGCCGGTGCGTGTGCTCGAGCCGCTCGTGCGCATGCGTGTGTTCATGCCGTTCGCGAACATGCAGCCAGATGCCGAGTGCCATCAGCGCCGCAGCGATCCAGAACGTCGCGGGCGGCAGCGCGGGCCAGATCAGCAGCGACAGCAGGACGCCGAACAACGGCGCGATCGAGAAATACGCGCCCGTGCGCGCGCTGCCGAGATGGCGCAGCGCGACGACGAACAGCACAAGGCTGATCCCGTAGCCGCCGAGCCCCGTCAGCATCGCGGCCGCCGTGACCGGGATGGCCGGCAGCGTCGCGCCGGTCGCCAGCGCGATGCCGATGTTCACGGGCCCGGCGATCAGCCCCTTCACGCACGCGATGACCATCGCGTCGTTCGCGGCGACCTTGCGGGTCAGGTTGTTGTCGACCGCCCAGCACAGACATGCGCCGACGATCAGCAACGCGCCGACCGGCACGCCGGCCCGGCCCGGCGTCCACGACAGCAGCGTGCCGCCTGCGACGATCGCGACCATCCCGAGGAACACCTGCGAATCCACGTTCTCGCGAAACACGACCCACGCGATGACGGCCGTCAGCACGCCTTCGAGATTGAGCAGCAACGCGCTCGTCGCCGCGGGCGTGCTCGACAGCCCGAGCATCAGCAAGGCCGGGCCGGCCACCCCGCCCGCCGCAATCGCGCCGGCCAGCCACGGCAGGTCGGCGCGCTGCAGCGGCGCGGCGTCCGCGGCCGGTGCATGACGATTGTGCAGGCGGAGAAGCAGGATCCCGATACCGAGCCCGACGCCGCTGCCGAGATAGAACAGGCCGGCGACCATGAACGGCGACATCGCGCCGATCAGCGCCTTGGCGAGCGGTGTCGCGGCGCCGAACAGCGCGGCCGCAGTGAGCGCGACGAGAATCGCGGAATGTCTCGAGTGCATGATCCGGTTTGAATTGATGTTGAAAGACGCTGGCCGTGGCTTCGGGTCGTGTCGCAGTTGGCTTTCCGTTCCTTTCGAAATGCAAGCTGCATCGCACCGGCCAGCTTGCACGCGACCCGACGACCCCGTCGGGATTATCGCGCGTCATCATGTCACGACGGCCGGACGCGAACCTCCACACGCCAATCCAGGGCACCTGGCCTTACTCTATTTTAGGAAAACGAATTAATTGAATGAAGCATCGATACACTCGGGATATGCGTACCGTCCACGCGGAAACGACCATGTCGAAACATCGCGCATGCAGCGCCGATCGACGCACGTGCTTCGTCAGATCGCGTGGCTTGTTCGAGGCGGGATAGCTCAGGGCACGGCACGTCGAGCGCCGTTGGGAGCAGTCCTGACCTGCCTCGGTCGAGGCAGGTCAGTCTGTCGTGCATTCACCGCAGGCGATGTGCATGCGGATCCGCGCCGTGCGGTATGCAGCGGCGCGGTACGGGTTACGCGTTTCCGGCCGTTTGCTGCTCGACCTGCGGCGCGGCGTCGGCTTGCGCTTCCACGTTTGCCGGTTGCGGCTCGGCGGCGGCCTCGGCCTGCTGCTCGGCCTTCGGCTGCTGCTGCGCGCCCTTGGCTGATTGCCCCGCGCCCTTGTTGCCGGGGCGACGAGCCTTCAGGCGGCGCGCCCGCGCTGCGTCGTCATGCGTGACGCGCCCAGCTTCGTTGCCCTGCAGATCGACCCGCACCGCGTCTTCGACGAGGCACGACCAGTAGCGGTTGCCGCGGCACCACGTCGACATCGCGTCGCGCAGTTCGGCTTCATTGAGCCCGACGGCCTGTGCTTCGCGCGCGAGGTCGTCCCAGATGCCGACCTTGAGCGGCACTTTGGGGGCCGGATTCTTCGGGAACGCAAGCGGAAACTTACGTTGCAGTTTGCCGATCGCAACGATGACCGGATCGACCGGCGCGGACGGTTTCGCCGAAGCAGGCTTCGCGCGATGCGGTGCTTTGCCGCCGGCCGCAGCCGGCTTGGCGCCACGCTGCGGCTGGTCGCCGGACTTCGGCTTCGCGCCGGTGTCCGCCGGCGCTGCCGGCCGCTTCGCGTTGCGCTCCTGCTTGGCCTTCGCTGCGAGCTGCGCCCGCAATTCGGCAAGTTGTTCAAAACCCATAAATTCAATCCACCAGGAATATAAGGTGTGGTTCGTGCGGCCATGCCGCGCGGCGTAAAAGCTTCGCCGCCATGCGGGCGACCCGTCTGCCGCCGATGCGGAACACTACGGGGCCGCATCGCGCACGCCACTCTGTTTTCAGGCACCCGGCCTCGATGCCGGACAAGGCAGGAGTGGAAGTATACCGGTACGCGCGACGGCCGGTTGACTCGCCGGTCTGCATTGGCCCGATTCGGGGCAACGAAAATGCATCCGTGCGGTCGTGTTGCGCATTATATGGATACGTTTCCGGAAGTCACGTCGTTCACCCTCTACAGCGAAAATCGGGGCCATCTTGCGCACTGCGATCGCACCGGCGGCGGCACAGATCGACGCTCCACGCGTGGTGTCCCGCCCGGGACGTCGAACGCGATGGTGCCGCACCGGTACGTCGCGGGCCTCGGCAGCGATTCGGGATCCCGGGCGGCGGCGGCGTGCGAAGCGCCGATCACGCCAATGTGAAGCGCCCGGCAATGGATCTGCATAAGTGCCGCGACATGCGGTTCCTCCTTCGATTGCATCGGTGCCCATGCACGACTCGTTGTGTCCGCATCGATCCCGTGGCGTACGAAGATGCCGGAAAGTGCGTAGTATGGCCGGATCGATATCGTCGGCAGCGTACCTCGGCCCGTTTCGCCGCGCCCCCGCCGAGCCGGCGACATCCCGCTTGCCTGCAAAAAGAACCGGTTGTACGAAACGGAGCAGATACATGGTTCCCCCCCACGACACCCCGCACGACGACATCACGCGCGAGGAGATTCACCACCGGCAGATCGACATGCGCGGCTATCGGCGCAGCGACGGCCAGTTCGAAGTGACGGCCTGCCTCGCGGACCGCAAGACCTTCGATTT
This sequence comes from Burkholderia lata, assembly GCF_902499025.1. Taxonomy (GTDB): domain Bacteria; phylum Pseudomonadota; class Gammaproteobacteria; order Burkholderiales; family Burkholderiaceae; genus Burkholderia; species Burkholderia lata_C. The sequence continues at coordinate 173,297 of NZ_CABVPW010000009.1, forward strand.
CACCCCGCCGGGCGGCACGCGGACGGTTGCTGCGCTGTCGCCGATCCACGACCTCGGCGTAACGCTGGTCTTCGACGCCGACATGGTCGTCCGCGCCGTATCCACATTCCTCCGGTCGCATCCGTATGCGCAGTGTCCGGGCGGCGGCGACTCGCTGCAGGCACTCGTCGGGCTGAACATCGGTGCCGGCTGGAACAGCGAGGTTCGCAAGCGCCTGCCGTCCTGCGATACGTGCACGCACCTGAAGGAGTTGCTCGGCCCGATGGCCACGACGGCCTATCAGACGATGGTCGGCATGCGTCCGTCATCGCTCGAGGCGCGCGACAGCGACGGAAAGCCGCTCAAAATCGACAGCTGCCATGCGTATGGCGCATCGCGTGATCTCGTGAAACGTCTTTGGCCCGAATACCACCGGCCTTCGGCGACGACAAAGGACAGCTAAAAGCCGGGCATTCGGCCAGCCCCGTGCCGGCAGGATCGGCGCCACACCAGAATGCCTGCGTTGTGTGCCCAACCGTAGGTCGCCCCGACTTCGCTCCGATCGGCTGTGGGTGCCACCGCACCGACGATCAGAAAACGCCCAGCGCAAGTCCCGCCGCAAGACCGGCGCCCAGTTCGGCGCAGCGCGCGAGATCGTCGCCGTCGATCGTCTTCGCCGCGAGGATGCGTTCCGGCGTCTGCGCGTGCGTACAGACGATCAGGCCCGGCGCCACGTTCTTCAACCGCCATCCGGTCGCGATCCGGTCGATCTGGCGCAATGCGTTCTGCCCATCGCTTCCCGCGCAAATCATCACCGCATACGGGCGGCCGTTCACGCGATCGAGCGCCGCGTAGTAGCAGCGGTCGAAGAAATCCTTCATCAGCCCGGACATCGCGGCGAGATTCTCGGGCGTCGCGAACAGGTAGGCGTCGGCGGCCAGCACGTCGTCCGCGCTCGTCGCATCCGCGCGCTGCAGCCTGACATCGACGCCGGGTTGCTCGCGCGCCGCGCCGGCAGCCGCTTCGGCCATCTGTTGCGTGCCTCCGGTCATCGTGTGATAGACGATCAACAGCGTCTTCATTCGTCGTCACTCGCGTTCGGTTTCAGGGATGCCGGCGGCATCGCCGGTTTCCGCTGGATGGCCAGAGTTCATAAGAGGCTGCTCCTCGTTCGCTTCCTCGGATCTGCCGGTTTGCCGGCGCGTCGCTGCGAGGCACGCATCGATCGTGCGCGTTGCGCCAGGTCCGGCCGGAGGCACGATCAGTCCGTTGCGGCGCGCGACGCGTCGGTATCTTCCGGCCGCGCGTAGTACGCGAGAAACATGTCGGCAGCGGATTCCGCGACTTTCTGTTGCTCCGGTTCCGCGAGCGGCGGCTGGCCCATCGTTATCTGCGGCCAGAACGCAAATGCCTTCACGACACCGTGCAGCTGATGCGCGGCAAACACCGGATCGGTGACGGACAGGCGTCCGGCTGCCGCGGCTGTCCGCACCCAGACCGTCATGTCTTCCTCGCGCTCACCGAGACGCTCGACCATGTCACGCGCACGTTCCGGCGAATGGATGGCCGCGCCGATCGCGACGCGTGCGAGCGAGAGAAAGGCCTCGTCGCTGAGCAGGCGCATTTTGCGATCCAGCAACGCGAGCAATTGCTCGCGCAGCGGCACGTCGGCCCGATAGGTCGGCGAGCTGCCGGTTCGGGTCGCATCCCACAATTTTTGCAGGATCGCTGCGAACAACGTTTCCTTGCCCGGGAAGTGGTTGTAGACCGTGCGCTTCGACACGTCCGCACGCGCGGCGATACGGTCCATGCTGGTCGCGTCGTAACCCGACGCGAGAAATTCCTCGATGGCCGCGTCGACGATGGCCGCGCGCTTTCGATCGGTCAGGCGCTGAGGGGGAGTGCTGGTATCCATTCAGAAATTTTACACCGGGCAGTTTACTTTTCCCAGGAATAAACTACACTGTTTAGTGTACTTTATCTTCCGGACGAACCGACATGGCATCGCCTCTCGTTTTGATTCACCGCATTCTGGGTTTTGCGGCTGCCCGACGCGGCCGCGCGCTGTCTGGCGGCTCGCCGCAGCACAATGGCGAGCGCTTCAGCAATGTCGCGCCGCGTCCGGTCGAGGGGTTCGGCAAGACGCTCGGGATCGCCTGGAACATGTTGTTCAACAAGCCGCGCAATACCGTGCCCGCAGGTGTACTGCCCGTCGATTCGCTGACGCGCGCGGAACTCGACGCGGCCCCTGATCGCAGCCTGTACCGGCTTGGTCATTCGACGCTGCTGCTCAAGCTGCGCGGCGAATTCTGGCTGACCGATCCCGTGTTTGCCGAGCGTGCGTCGCCGTTCCGGCGCGTCGGCCCCAAGCGCTTCCATGCGCCGCCGATTGCGCTTGAAGATCTTCCGCCGCTGCGCGGCGTGATCCTGTCGCACGACCACTACGATCACCTCGACCGCGACACGGTGCTCGCGCTTGCGGCAACGACCGATGTGTTCGTGACAACGCTGGGCGTGGGCGACCGACTGATCGAATGGGGCATCGACGCGAAAAAAGTCCGTCAGCTCGACTGGTGGCAAAGTGCCGACGTGGCCGGCCTGACGCTGACCGCGACACCTGCCCAGCACTTTTCCGGGCGTAGCCTGTTCGATGGCAATAGCACGCTGTGGGCGTCGTGGGTCATCGTCGACGACGACTTGCGCGTGTTCTTCAGCGGCGACACGGGCTACTTCGACGGTTTCCGGACGATCGGCGAGCGCCTCGGGCCGTTCGACGTCACGCTAATCGAAACCGGCGCATACGATCCGCAATGGCCGTACGTGCACATGCAGCCGGAAGAGACCGTGCAGGCGCACATCGATTTGCGCGGCCGCCGGCTGGTCCCGATCCACAACGGCACGTTCGATCTCGCGATGCATCGCTGGCAGGAGCCGTTCGAGCGCGTCACGGCGCTGGCGATCGTGCGGGGCGTCGAACTGTCGACACCCAGGATGGGCGAGCGCCTCGCTCTTGACGAGCCGCATCGCGGCGAGCGTTGGTGGCGCACGGTGGATGAGCGCGCGACGTCCGTTGCCACGAAATCGCGCCGCTGGTCGCTTTGCGCGTCGCAGGCGACGAAGTAAGCCCACCACCGGTCGTTGCCCATTTTTTCCCGGAGCGCGGCAATGCCGCGGCTCCGGGTTGCGCGTTTCCGGCGTAATCGCACGTCGGCGTGCCTGCCTGTAGACCCGATTACTTGAGTAGAGAAGTCATGCATCCGGCACCCGCCCGATACGCCCCCGGCCAATTCGACGATGACGCCACCATCGCTGCCTTCAACTCCGCAGCCTCCCGATCACCCAGCCAGAGCCGGGAGAACGACCTGCGGCAGACGCTCGCAGAGCGCGTCGCGAGATGGACGGAAAGCACCGACCACCTCACCACGGCCATTCCAAACCTGAGCCTCCATCGAAGGGAGGCGACAACGCAGCCGATGGACTGCATGGTCGAGCCGAGTTTCGGTCTCGTCGTTCAAGGCACGAAGCGACTCATTCAGAGCGGCGATGTGTATCTCTGCGACGCCAACCGCTTTCTGATCACGTCGCTCGACTTGCCAGGTTCGACGCAGGTCATCGAGGCCAGCCGTGAAAGGCCGTTTCTCGGGATCGGGCTGAAGCTCGATTTTCGCGTGATGGCCGAACTGATGGCGCAAGTCGCACCGGATCAGGAAGAAGCCCCCGCGGGCCGCGGCCTCGTCATCGGCGATATGACCGAACCGCTCTACGACGCAGTGAACCGGTTGCTGGCGTTGCTGGATGACCCGAACGCCATTGCCGTTCTCGCACCGTACATCGAGCGGGAAATTTACTACCGGCTGCTGACGAGCGACCAGGGCGCCCGTTTGCGTCAGATCGCATCCGCCGGCAGCCAGGGCAACCGCGTGTCGCGAGCGATCCAGTGGTTGCGGACCCATTACGACGAGTCGCTGCGGGTCGACGATCTGGCGGCGCAGGTCCAGATGAGCAGTTCGACCTTCCACCACCACTTCCGCCAGCTCACCGGCATGAGTCCATTGCAGTACCAGAAATGGATACGGCTCAACGAGGCACGTCGGCTGATGCTGTCCGAGCGGCTCGACGCCGCGTCGGCTTCATTCAGGGTCGGCTATGCGAGCCCGACCCAATTCAACCGGGAATACAGCCGGTTGTTCGGCAATTCCCCGCGAAGAGATATCGAGAGCCTGCGCAGCGGGGCGGATGTGGTTCTGTCCGTGGCAGCGACGTACTGACTGCGTGGACAGTGCCGGAGATGCGGGATACCGATTTTGACGGTATCCGCAGAATACTTGGGCCGGGTTCACGCGTGACGCATCGATCTGGGGGAAGTCAGACGAGCGCGGCGGGATGTGCGCCTCCTCCCAACTCAGGGCCGCTTGCTCGGAGGCCGTCCGGGGATCGCTCGTTGAGTATCGAGTGACGGGTGCACCTCTCTCGAAGTTCGACGCTCCCCTAAGCTCGCGAGCAAAGTTCAGCGACAAGCAAGCCATCCCAAACCGTCCTCTTGAGCTACTGAGGACTTCGCTCCCCTTCAACGGCCAAGTCACCTTACTGTCTTCCGGGCGCTCGGTAACAGATTCCCGAGTGTTGGGCGTCGCACGTCACTCTGCAACTCAACGAATTGCGCGGCCAGAACGTGCGTTGTCACGTGACAACTCCCGCGGCTCATCGGTGCAGCACGTCCGATGAGACGATCGACGGCGCGTCGTGAGGTATCTGATCCGCCTCAGTTTGAGCTGCTTTTGCCGTCGGACCGAACGAAAAATGTATCGAATACTACAAATCACGTGTCTAAAGCGACGTTTGGAGACTTGATCCGACGGATTTCGGAACGCGGAACATAAAATGCTCATACGCCCCTATTTACAGGGGCGATCTTGCTGATTTTGCGTGAAACAACATGAAGAATGTGGCGCAAGCCATTGCTGGACAAGGATTTCCGAGAACGTGCCATTTCGCAAAAATGTTTCACGATCCGGCCCGTTTGAGTTGTCACATGGTCTTCAACACTGGCGTTTGTCGCAAATCGGAGCCTCAAGTGCGTGGTCGTCGCGTAGAAACGCCGTCCTGCCCAGGCCGCAACGCAGGGAGCCCGTGACAAAGCCATACCCTCCCCTGCCGGCCAACATATGCGACGAAGTTGGATTGGGACACCCACATTAATGGGGCCATATCAAGAACGCTTGAGATACTTCGAGGATGCAGTACCGCGAGCCGCCCGACAGCTTTCCGCTACGACATGAATGTGAATGTTCAGCGATGGACGCTGCGGATTGCCTATCCAATTGCTGACTCCGACTCTTCGGGATAGAGGCTTACCGAACGACGCCCGGTGCACCCTGCCGTTTCGAGACTCAGGTTCCCCTATACATCACGGCAGTTGTCACGTGACAACTCACCAACCAACCGGTCCGGAGAACTGCATTTCGCAGCGAGCCAACGGTGGCGAATCGGATTTTCACGATCTACTTGAGCGTGTTCGATGGAGTTCGATCAAAACTCATCCTGACGGGCGACTCAATACTGACATCGCCTCCTGCACCGAATCGATTGTCACGTGACAACTGACCGCACTAGAAGCGGTCGTGCCAAGCCAAGGGCCGAATGCGGCGCATTGAGATGCTCTCGTCTTAACCGTAAGCGCGATCGAATCAAAGATTTCCTGATGTCGAAGCGCCGAAAAGGCGCAAATCCCTGCGACTTGTCACGTGACAACCGAGCTTCCCGGCGACACTCATGGAATTAACTATCTGAAATAGCAACACGTTCCGTCAGGAACAACATGAGATCAAGTGTCCAGTCACTATGCGCAAACTCTGCTGTCGACGATGAATTCGATTGAATTTCTCTCGCAGTCCTTCCACGCATTTTTCGATCGGGATCGGCGATTCTATTTTTAATCGATCCGTGGTCGTCGCTGACTGACTGGCCATTCGGCCCACTTGTCACGTGACAACCGTATCGATCACCAAGACATACATCGTGTCGAAGGCTTTTCTGGACTTTTTGATAATAACTGCATATATTACGCAAAACTCCGTGGAGAAATTTAATGGCTTTCAAGATCGCCGTCAGTAATCAAAAAGGTGGAACTGGAAAGACGACCATCTCCGTCAATATCGCGGCTGCGTTCGAAGCTGGCGGCAACAAGGTCGCGTTGATCGATGCCGACCCTCAAGGCACATCCGTTCGTTGGGTAACGAGCGGCGAGAACACTCTGCCGATGACGGTTCTCTCGCTGGCCCCCGCCGGGCGCGGCATCGGCGGCGAGATCAAGAAACAGGACGCGAACTTCGACGTGATCGTCGTCGACTGTCCTGGCAACCTCGAAGACCCGCGAATTGCCTCCGTACTCGAGGTCGCCGATTTCTGCCTCGTGCCGCTGTCGCCGTCGCCGGCCGATCTCTACAGCACCGTTGCGATGATCCGCATGATCGAGTCGATGCGGTCCGTCCGTAACCCGAGTCTTTCTTCCGCATTAATGCTGAATAGCGTTAATGGAAAAACTAAAATGCGAGAAGAAATTTTAAAAATTCTAAGAGCTGAAGAAATAGGGGAGCATCTGCTCGACAGTCAGATCGCGCAACGCGAGGTCTACCGTCAGACGTTTGCGCTCGGCACCACGATCCATCATCACAATCGATACCTGAAGGGCCTGAAAGAGGCCCGTGCGGAAATCGAAAAGCTGGTCACGGAAATGGCCCAATACATCGCGTCGACGCGCGCTACCGGAGCCGCCCATGGCTAAGGACACATCGAAAGACAAGAAGCCGACCGGCAACCTGCATCTCGCAGCCGGCCTGCTGCGCGGGCTCGCGCAGGAAAATGCAGCGCTCGAAACGCGGCTGCCCGAACCGGCGGCCGCACCGAATGTCGTCAGCGAAGCGGCGCCCGCCAGCGCGCCGGCTGCGGCCATGCCAGCCGGCTCGCCGGAGCTTGGCGCGCCGCAGAAGGTACTGGTCAAGGATTGCATTCCCAACCCGTTCAACCCCCGCGTGTTCTACTCGGAGTCGAGCCTGCACGAACTCGCCCTGACGCTGAAACGGGAAGGGCAGATCGAGCCGATCAAGGTTACGCGGCTCCCGGAGTTTCCGGGCAAGCTCGTGGTGATCGACGGGCAACGCCGGCTCCGCGCGACGAGCATCAACGGCGATGAAACCATCAACGCCACGTTCCGCACCGACCATACGCCCGAGCAGCTCTATACGATCGCGTATCGGGCGAACCACGACCACGAACGCCAGACGATCTTCGACGATGCGGTTGCGTGGAAGCGTCTTCTCGACGAGAAGGTCTTTTCCGACCAGAACACGCTGGCGGAAAAGATCGGCAAGGACAAGGCATCGATCAGCAAGACGCTGTCGCTCAACGCGCTCCCGAACACACTCCTGGAACGGATGGCGAGCGCGAACGACGTGGTCGGCCTGCAGGCGGCGTACTTCCTGAAGCTGATCTTCGAACGCCTGGGCGAGCCGACGGCCGACCGGCTGCTGACGGCCGTGATCGACCGGAAAAAATCGGTTCGTGACCTGGAGAATTTCCTGCGTGCACAGAGCGACGGCAGCAAGAAAGCGGGGCGTACGCGTTACAGCGTTCGTCACGACTTCGCGCTCGAATCGCGCGCGATCGGCCAGTTGAAGACCTATCCGGACGGACGTCTGGATCTGCAACTCAAGGGCGTCGACGCATCGCACCAGGAGGGGCTTGCCGACAAGCTCAAGACCGTCATCGACGCGTACGTCGCCGAACTGGCAACGGCCGCTCAAAAGTAACGCGCCAAAAGCAGAAGGCCTCGCATCCGCGTGTGCACCGCGAAGCCGGACACGACGTCCGGCGCGCGACGCACACCCGATTGCGAGGCCTCGTTCAGTTGCCTGCGAGACTGCTTTTCAGCAGGAATTCCAGCAAGTCGTCCGAGGTCGGTTCGCCCCACGTGTCCAGTGCGAGCCATCGGAAGAAGCTGGTCTGCGCGAGCTTGCTCGCCTTCTTCTTCGGCGACAGCGTCAGGTCCTTCGAGCCCGCCACCGTCTCGTTGTAACGCTCGATCAGCTTGGTCTGGTCGTCGATCTCCAGTTCGCGGAAATACGCGCCGGCTTCCTCGACCTTCGCCGCCAGATATTTGTCGCGAATCTGTTCCTGCTTGCTCTGTGCGGATTCCTTCGCCGGTGCGGCCGCCTCCGTTCCCTGCCCCTCGGCCAGCGTGTAGCCGTGCGTCAGCGCCTTGCGGAAATACGCAGCCACGTTGTCGACCGGGGCCGCATTCTTCTTCGTAGTCCGATTGAGCGTATAGGCAATCGCCGCCTTGATGCGCTGCACGCCGTATTGCGTAATCAGCCGGCGCGCTTCCGAACGCGGAATGCCGAACTTGGCGACCTCCTCGACCAGCGCTTCGTTCTTGACGTCGCCGTCCTCCACCGTATCGGTGCTCTGCTTGCGCGTCACCTTGAACTGGACGGCCTCCACGCTCCGGCCTGACTTGTGTTCGATCAACTCGAGCGTGTGATCCGATACTTCGTTCACCTCCTGAATGCACGGCACCAGGACCTTGCTCTTGAACAGCTTGTATTCCTTGTACGACTGCGACGCCTTGTCCTGGCCGAGAATGAGGTCGCGAAATTTCGGCAGCGGGATCTTCGCGGTGATACCGATCCCTTCGTAGCGCACCGTGTTTTCCCACAATGCGAGCGAGTGCGACCGTCGGAACTCGCGGGCGATCCGCATATCGATCAGTGCGTAGATCTCCGGGTTGAGCAACTCGCTGCGAATCTGGTCGGAGAAGCTGTACTTCAGCACCGATTGCTCGAGCTCCGCGCCGGCGAGGAGGCCCGACGCTTTCCAGACCGTCGAACGGTCCGCGGCCAGGTAGTCCCAGTTGACGACGGTGCTGATCAGCGAGTTGACCGTGTCCTTCACGTACTTCGTGTTGTTGCTGTTCAACCCGCTCTCGTGCGAAAGCGACGCGATCGAGATCGAGAAACTCGTCCGGCCAGGCTCGAACGCCTCTTGCCGAAGCGCGTTCTTGATCAGCGAGCTGAACATCTTGCGCTGCTGCAGGCCGATCTTTCCGGACTTGGGCGCGATATGAATCGCCTGGACCGCCTTGCGCAGCAAGTCGGGAGGCTCGGGTGTCTGAAACAGCGAAACCTGTTTGTCTGAGCCTTTGCTTGCGGGCTTGCGCGGCATCGTAATGTCCGGATAAGGTGACCTTGGTGAGGGCTGACTTTATACCTTTTCACGTCGACGGGCAACGTCCCTGTTCCTGCGTTACTTGCACTATCGCGGCTAACCATCGGATATGAAAAGGAAATTTACGATCAGACAATCTGTGCGGAGCCCCATATCCATCTACCTTTCGACCAAAATGCCTCCCACAAGCCGCTACCTATTGCATCCGGACACTGAAACCCGGCACGAGATTTGCCCTCGGCAAGGTAACCATCCATGGGAAACCAATGCGCTGAATCGAGATAGTTGGGCGAATTCATGGTGCCCTGCAGCACAGCCGCGTTTCCTTCCCATAACTTGCTACCTTCATGGATTCCCACAGGTGGGTACCTATCGACCGGGCTCGGCTGTGCTGGCCGCACCGATTTTGACCTCGACGGCAGAAATCGCTCCCATAAACGGCAACCCATTGTTTTCCCCATAAATGGTCACCTGTCCGTGGCATCGATCCTGTCCATGGGAAGCCCCCACTGGGGATCTTGGATAAAACCCGTCCCGCGGCCCCAAATGCTGCCCATAACCGGCTACCTTCGAAGCACCCCATAACCGGCTACCAGAGAAAAATCACTGTGAGCACCTGCATCCACGGATCGACAAAAGCACCCCATAAAAGGCTACCTGCAGGCATCCCCATAGACGACTACCCAACGCGTTTCCAGGCCGATTTCCCATAACCGGGTACGCTTGCCCCATATCCACAACCCCGATTCCCCACAACGCGGTACCCCAAACCCCAAATCCACAGACCTGAAACCCCAGATCCTTACACCTGTGCTCCCATAAATGGGTACCGAACACCTGTCAAACCCTTGTGGGACAAGGCTGTGAGCCGTCTAAAAGTAGTTAAAGAAGTAAACGTGGTTAACAAAAGATGTAAACACACGTGCGCTTCCACAGAAAGACGAGCCCCATAAACCGCTACCAATGGGAGCCATCTATGGTGCGCCAAGCGTCGCACTGCGTCGCTTCGGGCCCGGGAAGCAGCGCCTGAGTCCTTGTTTCGCACAGCCTCCAGGCCTGATAAGGCTCTCAAAAGAGGTGAGTACCTACTTACATTCGCTCAAACGTAGAAACCTATGGGGGAAAACGGCGAAAAAGCCTCCGATTCCAGGTACAGGTTCCCATCTATGGGATCCAAAACCGGCTCTTCGATCCCGCGAACAGGTGTTGTCGACCGCCAAAGCTGATCCGCGATCCGGAAACACGGATCTCTTCGGTTTCGTTCACAGCAGTTTGAAATCATCCGAGACGGCGGGCGAAGGGATTTTTTGCACTCACGCATCCCTGTCCGCGGACAAGTTTTTTCGATTGCCCAACCACGCTTCTCGTCAAATTTAGCCTGTGAGCTGTGCACCGGGGAAATCGACGCGACCGGGTTCCCCGCCCTGGGGTCTTCCAGTTTTCTACCTTTGGTTCTACCAACCCAATATCAATGCTGTGCCTCCGGGTCACGAGGAGAGGTCCAGGAACGGCTTCCAGGAGACCAGCGGGGGGCCGGCATCATCTGTATGCGTTGCCGGCTCCTGGGACGGTCCAGCCTGTGTCGCGACTCAACGTGAAGACGCAGGCGACCACGAAGCTCACCGCAATCGAATTCGAGGGATGGTCCCGAACATTCTCACCTCCCGACGCATCGGGATCCCGTAAAAGCTCACCTGCCCGACAAGACCACAGGTATCGACATGCTGTGCGGGCTGAGGCACCCACCTGGATGCCAGGCGGCCAAAACAGCAGAATGAAAAACCTGTGGTTCTCGCACGTTGCCCAATGCATTCCTGAGCAGAATCGGGCGGATCACAGAGGTTGTCGCGACATCAAACCGACGAGCGTGGCGACATCGGTCCGCACCCGCCAGCGTAGTCGTGAAGTGATCCACGCGGATCTCTTCACCGCAAGCAACGCATCCAAGCCTTTCGTCATACGGACCACACCACGACAATTTTGACCAACTCAGGTAGCCGCCGGCATCACAGTGCAGCGACTGGTTGCCGGACCGAGCGCCGCGCGCTGTAGCGATGCAATCGTGCTTGCACTGATCGCTGTAACACCAAATCGTGGTCGTTTATGGGAGAAACCGTTACTTGAGCTGCGGCAACCGGCAACTTGATGCTCGGATCGAGTGTCGCTGCTGTGATCGCGATTGGCCGGATGAAGGCGACATCGAGCGTGAGCGGGCGGCAACACCATCGATGAAACAGCCATTGGAATTTCGCATCGCATCATGGGTACACGACCCATCCTCGCACCAAAGTGCGGATACACCGAACGTCTCCTGCCGCAGCAACGACGCGATCCGCATGTCGACTGATACGCGACACACCGTTCCTGTGCTGCCGGCGACAGTCGAGTGGCCCCACGTTTTCTCCCATACGTGTATCCCCAACTCCGTTGCCACGTTGACGCCACATTTTTCTCGACGCGGTTATGATGCACAGGTCCCGAACGCGGCATGACAACCGATCGGGGCAGGGGCGGTATCTCGATGGTCTTTCAATCCGTGATAAACCAGAAAAGAGAGTTCAGCGATGCGAATCCAGATCAGAAAACTCACGCTGGCTGCTACCGCAGCCGCGTTCCTGTTCGGCTCGGCAGTTCCCGCGTTTGCGCAGACCGACGCCAGCGCGCCCGCCGCACAGGACGCCAAGGCAGCGAAGAGCCAGGCACGCAAGGCGGCCAGGGCCCAACGCAAGGCAGAGCACAAGGCCGCGCGTGCGAAGAACAACGCCGAGCTGAAGAAACTCGAAGACGCCGGTTACAAGCCGGCGGCCAATGATCCGAACTATCCGCAAAACCTGCAGAACGCGGAGAAGAAAGCCGCCGGCGCTGGTCAGTAAGCGTCGTCCGGCGGCAAGCCGCGGTTCGATCCGCGGCTTGCCGAGTGCGTCGCGGCTCCGCGGCGCACATCGAAAACAGCACCCCCGGTATTGATGAAGGCGATACGCAATCCATACGCGTACGTTATTTGATTCGTATTCCTTCATGTCTTGGCGCGCACGACCCGCACACGGATGCGGTCAGTTCCGCGTGCTCGGCGCAGCCGCGTTTCCCGCCACCTTCAGCCAATCCTTGAACGCTCGCACGGTCTCGTCGTTCGCGCGTGCGGAGGCCACGTACGTGAAGTAGCGCCACGGCGGCAGTGCCGGTTCGCTGAACGGCTGCACGAGCCGACCTTCGGCGATGTCGTCCGCGACGAGCGCGATCGGCCCCATCGCGACGCCGAGCCCGTCGAGCGCGCCTTGCAGCGTCAGGTAGAAATGCTCGAGCGTGAGCGAGTGGCGCGGCACGAGATTCGGCTGTCCGGCGGCCGCGAGCCACTCGGGCCACATGCCGGGATAGGTGGCCGCGTGCAGCAGCGTGAAGCCGGCGAGATCGGCGGGCGTATTCAACGGCCGACCGTCCAGCAGCTTCGGCGCACACACAGGCAACCGGACTTCGGACAGGAATTCCTCGGCAACGTAGCCGTCGATGGCCTGCGGGCCGCCGCGAACGATCAGGTCGACCTTGTCGCGCAGCTTTTCGATCGGCTCGTTCGACGTCGACAGCCGCACCTCGATGGCCGGATGCGCGACCTGGAACGACGACAGCTTCGGCACCAGCCAGCGCAGCGAAAACGTCGCGGGTGCGCTGACGCGCAGTACGCGCTGCTGCGCTTGGCCGAAATGCTGTGCCGTGGCCAGTGCGATCCGGTCGAACGACGCACCGACCTCGGCGAGATACGCGCGGCCCGAGTCGGTCAGTTCGACTCGCCGGTTGTGCCGTTCGAACAGCGACTGTCCGAGCCACGCCTCCAGTTGCTGCACGTGCCGGCTGATCGCGCCGTGCGTCACACACAGTTCGTCGGCAGCCAGCGTGAAGCTGCCGAGGCGCGCCGCGGCTTCGAACGCACGCAGCGAATTCAACGGAGGGAGTCGTCGGGCCATTACGTCGTTCGTGTGATATTTACTCACACGATGGTTCAGGTTTAATCGTTTGATCGGGTGCTCCAGCTCCGCCAATATGGCACACAAACGGCCGGCTCGGCCGAACGATTGTCTGAATTTCTCACACGGAGTGCGGAGTATGTCGAACGTGGTGGTCGTGGGCGCCCAATGGGGCGACGAAGGTAAGGGGCGCGTCGTGGACTGGCTGGCGGCACAGGCCGATCTCGTCGCACGCTACAACGGCGGCCACAACGCGGGTCATACGCTGGTCGTCGGCGGCAAGACGTACAAGCTCGCACTGCTGCCGAGCGGTGTCGTGCGCGGCAAGCGCGGCGTGATCGGCAACGGGGTGGCGCTCGATCCGGAAGCGCTGCTCGCGGAAATCGGGCGGATGGCCGAACTCGGGCTGCAGGTGACGCCGGACAACCTGTCGATCGCAGAGAACGCGACGCTGGTGCTGCCGATCCACCGCGCGATCGACCAGGCACAGGAGCGCCTGCGCCGCGAGCCCATCGGCACCACGCTGCGCGGGATCGGGCCGGCCTACGAGGACAAGGTCGGGCGCCGCGGGCTGCGCGTCGGCGATCTCGCGGAACCGGGCCAGCTCGCCGCCAAACTGGACGTGCTCGTCGACCATCACAACGCGTGGTTCCGTGGCCTCGGGCTCGACGAATATTCCCGCGACGCGATGCTGGCGACGCTGGTCGACCTCGCGCCGCGGATCCTGCCGTTCGTGCGGCCTGTCTGGGCCGATCTCAACGACGCGACCGACCGCGGCGAGCGCATCCTGTTCGAGGGCTCTCAAGCCGTGATGCTGGACATCGACTGGGGCTCGTACCCGTTCGTGACGTCGTCCGGCACCGTTGCATCGGCGGCGGCGGCTGGCACGGGGCTCGGCGCGTCGAAACTCGGCCACGTGCTGGGCGTCACCAAGGCGTATGCGACGCGGGTCGGCGGCGGCCCGTTCCTCACCGAGTTGTCCGACGCGACCGGCGAAACGCTGCGTGCCCGTGGGCAGGAGTTCGGCGTGAATACCGGCCGGCCGCGCCGCTGCGGATGGCTCGATGCGGCGCAGTTGCGTCAGGCCGTCAGGATCTCGGGCATCGATTCGCTGGCGCTCACCAAGCTCGACGTGCTCGACGGTTTCGAATCGATCGAGCTGTGCGTCGGCTACGAGCTCGATGGCGTGCGGGTCGATCATTTGCCGGCGAGCCTCGATACGCAGTCGCGCGCGAAGCCCGTGTACGAGCGGTTCGACGGCTGGCGCGGCACCGTGAAGGGGGTACGCGAACGTGCGGCACTGCCGCGCGCCGCGCAGGATTTCATCGCGCGCATCGAAGCAGTCGCGGGCGCACCGGTATCGATGATCACGACCGGCGCGGAGCGCGACGACACGATCGTGGTGCGCAATCCGTTCGACGCGGCTGCCGGCGCGTAACGCGTCATATATGACGTGAACCGTGAAGCGGCATCGTGGTCGGCGGGTAGTTTTTGCCGATCCGGTGCCGTTCGCGTGCCTGCGCGTCCGGTCGCCATGCACGCGGCCCGTCAGTCGCGCGCACGGCGACTCGGCGACACGATTCGGCGTCCGGATCACGCCGGGTACGGCGAACTGGACACGTCCGCACTGCTGCTGTACTGTTCCGCACAATTCGCGCCAGACCGGCCTGCGCCGGAGCCGCCGGCACCATGGCCGCACGGTGGCGCGACGTGATCTCAATCCCGGGGACAGGTCGATGGACACGTTACAGATGATGCGCATTTTCGTCCGGGTGGCGGAGGAGGGCAGCTTCACGAGCGCGGCCCAGCGCCTGGACATCACGACGGCCTACGCATCGCGGTCGGTCGCGCAGCTCGAAACGCATCTGCGCACGCGCCTGCTCAACCGCAGCACGCGCCGCATCGCGCTGACCGATGCCGGGCAGCGTTATCTCGACCGCTGCCAGCGCATCCTCGGCTATATCGACGAAGCGGAGGCCGAGGCGGCCGACGCACAGGCGAAGCCGTCCGGACGGCTGCACGTCCATGCGACGACGAGTTTCGGCCAGTCCTACGTGGTGCCCGCGGTCGTGCGCTACCGTGAGCGCTATCCGTCGGTGGCGGTCGAACTGACGCTGTCGCAGCACGTACCCGACATCATCGACGAAGGCTACGACGTATCGCTGCAGTTGAGCACGACCGAGTTGCCCGATTCCGGGCTCGTGTCGCAGCGGCTCGGCGATGTGGGCAGCGTGCTGTGCGCGTCACCCGCGTACCTGAAGGCGCGCGGCACGCCGCGCACGGTGAGCGACCTCGAGGGTCATGCGTGCCTGCAGATCGTCACGCCGCTCTTCCCGCGTGACCGTTGGCATCTCGACGGCCCCAACGGACGCGAAACGTTCGAACTGCCATTGCCGGATTTCCAGGTGAACATCGCCGATGCGCTCGGCGCCGCGCTGCGTGCCGGACTCGGGATCGGCTCGCTGCCGATGTCGGCCGCATTGCCCGGGCTCGCGAGCGGCGCGCTGGTGCGCGTGCTGCCCGACTACCGGTTGCAGAAGCTGACGGTCTATACGCTGTACGCGTCGCGTCAATATCTCGACGCGAAGATCCGCACGTTCGTCGATTTCCTGCGCGAATGCGTGCCCGAGTTGCTGGCTGCCGACGAGGCAGCGCTGACCGCTTCCTGCAAGTCCTGAAGTCGAGCCTTCGGTGTATGAGCCCGAGGCTGCGCACCAATCGTTCAAATAATATGCAGTCCTGTATTTGACGCGGATGCCGGCTGCATCTTCACGACCGACCCGGGAAACGATGCCCGGGCAACCGGCGTGCCCTTATGAAAGCGCTTGCTTTCGATATCGGACATCGTTGGTTCGGTGCGTGACGCCAACCCCATAGAATCGGTTCGACCGGCTTCATCGCATGCGTGCGCAAAGCCGCATCCTCTTCACCGAACCCGATACGACATGGCAGACCAACACTCCACAACCCGCCGCCGGCTCCTGCAGGCCGGCCTCGCGATCGCGGCGAGCGCCGCCGCGCATCCGGGCGTCGCGCTGGCGAGCACGGCCGGCGCGCGGACGTTGCGCATCGGCTATCAGAAAGGGCCGCTCAGCCTGCTGAAGGCGCGCGGCACGCTGCAGGGCAAGCTCGCGACCCTCGGCGTGGCCGTCACATGGACCGAGTTTCCGTCGGGGCCGCCGCAGCTCGAGGCGCTGAACGCGGGGGCGATCGACTTCGGCGATGTCGGCGAGGCGCCGCCGATCTTCGCGCTCGCGGCCGGCGCGCCGCTCGTCTATTACGCGCAGACGCCGGCTGGCCCGGCGGCCGAGGCATTGGTGGTCGCGAAGGATTCGCCGGTCAGGACCTTTGCGGACCTGCGCGGCAAGCGCATCGCGCTGGTGAAGGGATCGAACACGCACTTCCTGCTGGTCCGGCTGTTGCAGGCCGCGAAGCTCAACTATGGCGACATCACGCCGGTCTGGCTGTCGCCGTCCGATGCGCGGGCCGCGTTCGAGAACCGCTCGGTCGATGCGTGGATCATCTGGGATCCGTTTCTCGCGGTGGTCCAGCAGGCGTTCGGCGCGCGCATCGTCGCGGACGGCACCGGGCTCGTCGAGAATCGCAGCTACTACTTTGCGTCGCGCGCCTATGCGCAGCGCAATGCCGACGTGCTGGACGCGGCCGTGTCGGAATTGACGGCGGTCCAGCGATGGCTCGATGCGAACCGCACGCAGGGTGCGGCCGAGTTCTCGAAGCTGTGGGGGATTCCGGAGCCGGCGGTGGCGCTCGCCTTTCGCCGCGC
This sequence comes from Burkholderia lata, assembly GCF_902499025.1. Lineage (GTDB taxonomy): Bacteria > Pseudomonadota > Gammaproteobacteria > Burkholderiales > Burkholderiaceae > Burkholderia > Burkholderia lata_C. Next base: position 190,241 of record NZ_CABVPW010000009.1, read on the forward strand.
ACGCTTCGGCGTCGAGCCCGTTACGCGCGACACGCTCGCGTATCAGCAGCGCATTGCCGACGTGTTCTACCAGACTGGCGTCTTGCCGAAACGCGTCGACGTCAGCCAGGCTGCGCCGCCCGCACTTGCGTGATGGTGCGGCAACCGCTCAACGGCGGAACGGCAGCGCGACGTCGCTCGGAATCGGGCACACGTACGTACGACCGCCCGCGCGCAACCTCTATCTGCTGTTCCGCGACAGCGCGGTGCTCACGTCGTCGGCCGAGTACTTCGTCCGCTGCATCGATGAAGCCGTGCAGGCCGAGCGTGCGAATGCCGGCGGGAAGAAACGCGGTACGCGTTCGCGTGCGCCACGCGCGTGAGGTGCCGGCCTACGGCGCGACGCGGGATAGCGGCACTGCTTCGTCGCGCAGCTTCAGGACATCGCGGCCCGGCGCATCGCCGAACAGGCGTGCGTATTCGCGGCTGAACTGCGACGCGCTCACATAGCCGACACTGCGGCATGCCTGCCGCGCGTCCATCGCCGACAGGCACATCAGGCGGCGCGCCTCCTGCAGCCGCAGCACCTTCTGGCATTGCAACGGGCTCATCGACGTGACCGCACGGAAGTGGTGATGGAAGGTCGACGGGCTCATGTCCACCTGTCGCGCGAGCGATTCGACCGTCATCGGGTCGAGGTAATGGTCGCGAATCCAGGCGACCGCGCGCGAGATGCGCTGCGTCGTCGAATCGGCCTGGCCGACCTGCGCGACGCGCGCACCCGACGGGCCGCGCAGCAGCCGAATGAGGATCTCGTCGACGATCAGCGGCGCGAGCAGGTCGATGTCGTCGGGTTGTGCGATCAGCTGCATCAGCCGCACGACGGCGTCGACGATTTCCGGCGGCGCATCGTGCGTGTCGAGCGCACCGTAGTCGATGGCCTTCGGCAGCCCGTGCGGAAACACGCGCGGCGTGAGTGTCGCGATGCGGTCCGGGTCGAGATCGAGTTGCACGTAAAGGAACGGCTCGGCCGGGTTCGCGCGTATCACGCGGCCGGTGACGGGCAGGTCCGCTGTCGCGACCATCATCCGGGATTCGTCGGTCACGTAGGTGTCGTCGCCGACCCGTGTCGATTTCGCGCCTTGCCCGACGATGCTCAGGCACGCGTGGTGTACACCATGGTTCCAGGGCGGCGGTGACGCGGAGGCGCGTGCGATGCGCATGCCACGCACCGGGAGCTCGAACGTGCCGTCATGCGGCGCGTACGCGGCGATCAGCGCAGCGAGCCGGGCCGTGGGCGACCGGGCCGGCGACCCGGAGTCGTGATCGGGCGTGAGGCGCAGTAGCGGCGGCGTTCGGGCGTCGATTTCCATATTGCGTGAGCGGATGGCGAGTGGTCGGTGCGAGGCGCGCGGCGGCGATTCCCTGTTGGTGTCCCGGCAAGGGTGCCGGCACGGCGGTCACATCGTACGGTGAGTCGTGCGCGCGGGATTGCCTAAACCTGTCGGAAATTAGCCCGATCATCCGGATCTGCCCGGCGGCCGACCTCATTGCCCGTCGTTGCACGGTGTGCAGCGCACAAATTCGGAAATTAAGGCAAAACAATCGCAGGATCGGGCAAGCCAAGTTCCGTCGGTTTTCATACCATTGCACCTGCTGAAACAAACGCGATCCAGTGCACTCCGGCGATGCGGGTATGACCGTCGCATGGCCGGGGGATGCCGCCGGCGTTGCCGCTGCGAACCACTGGAAAAGACTCAGGACTGCTATTCAAATGTTCATGCATCGGGCCAGCCGAGGCCGGCTTGCGTCCGTCGCATGCCGGCGCGCGTCTGGCGCGAGCGTGCCGACCGACCCGGCGTAGCTGGCGTCGGTGCCGCCGCATTGGCCGGGCCGTTGCAGGTTGGCCGCGATGCGGCGACGGGTGCGCGCGTCAACGCAGTCGACCGCGCAGGGGAATCCGGACAAATGGACCAACTTCAATCGATTCGGGCATTCGTGACGGTGGCAAGGGAAGGCGGGTTTCGCCGGGCGGCGACGCGGTTGCGCGTGTCGACGGCGATGGCGAGCCGGCTGGTCGATGCGCTCGAGACCCGCCTTGGCGCACGCCTGCTTCAACGCAGCACCTGCCACCAGTCGCTGACGGAAATCGGTGAGCTGTATCTCGCGCGTGTCGAGCGGATTCTCGGCGCGATCGACGAGATCGACGGTCGTGTCGTTGCGATGGGCAGCAAGCCGGAAGGCGCGCTGCGCATTGCCGCACCGGTCGCGTTCGGGCTCAGCCAGCTGAGCGCGTTGCTCGATCGCTTTGTGAACCGGTTTCCTGACGTGCGGCCGACCGTGACGCTGACCGATGCGCATGCCGACCTCACATCCGAAGACATCGATGTCGCGTTCCTGACCGATGGCATGCCGGTGACAGGCGCACACGCGTTGCACACGCTGGCCGCCTACGAATCCGTGCGCGTCGCGGCGCCGGGTTATGTCGCTGCGCACGGCGGTGCCGCTGCGTCGGGCGACTGGCCGGACATCACGGCCGTGCGGCTCGATCTGCCGGCGGCCGGCGATGACGATGCGGCCGCGCTCCGACCCGACGCGGCGCCCGGCGCCAGCCCGGGCGTCGGCCATCTCGAGATGGCACGGCGGCTCGCCGTGGCCGGTATGGGCGCCGCCGTGCTGCCCGCGTATCTCGTCGACGCCGATCTGGTGGCCGGCACGCTGGTGCGCGTCGCACCGGTTCGCCCGCTCGCGCCCGTGACGCTGAAGCTCGCGCATGCGCGCACCGCGCATCTGCCGGCCGCTGCACGGGCATTCGTCGAATTCGCCGGCGCCGCGTTCCGGCCCGCGAGCTAGCGGCCCGGTTGGTCGCCGCAGCAACGCCCGCCCGCCAGCGCTGCGGGCTCATGGCTCTTTTTCCACGGAAGCAGTTCGACGAACGAACGCTTCGCAGGGCGCAACGCACGCCCGACATACGCGACCGCATCCGCGGCAAACAGGAAGCGACAGCATTCCGGCCGCGCGTGCAGGTCACGAGGAGATCTGGTGATTCCCATTGAAGGTCGTCTATTTGTGAGAGGTCGCACCATGCGCGTCGAACGGGTTCCATACCGCTTAATCACTGCTGCAACGGCTGCCGTTTTCCTGGCCGCGTGCGGAAAAAAAGAATCGGCACCGCCGCCGCAAACGCCGGAAGTCGGCGTTGTCACCGTCCAGCCGCAAGCCGTGCCGGCGGTAACCGAACTGCCGGGTCGCACCAGCGCGTTTCTCGTTGCGCAGGTGCGTGCGCGGGTCGACGGTATCGTGCTGCGCCGCGAATTCACCGAAGGCACGGACGTCAAGGCTGACCAGCGCCTCTACAAGATCGATCCGGCGCCGTACGTCGCCGCGCTGAACAGCGCGAAGGCGACGCTCGCAAGGGCACAGGCGAACCTCGTCACGCAGAACGCGCTGGTCGCCCGCTACAAGGTGCTGGTGGCCGCGAATGCGGTCAGCAAGCAGGACTACGACAACGCAATGGCCACGCAAGGCCAGGCTGCGGCAGACGTCGCGGCCGGCAAGGCGGCGGTCGACACCGCGCAGATCAACCTCGGCTACACCGATGTCGTGTCGCCGGTTTCGGGCCGTGTCGGCATCTCGCAGGTGACGCCGGGCGCCTACGTGCAGGCGAGTCAGGCGACGCTGATGTCGACGGTGCAGCAGCTCGATCCGGTGTACGTGGACCTCACGCAATCGAGCCTCGACGGGCTGAAGCTGCGCCAGGACGTGCAGAGCGGCAAGCTGAAGACGAGCGGCCCGGGGGCGGCAAAAGTGTCGCTGATCCTGGAAGACGGCAAGACCTATGCGGAGCCGGGCAAGCTGCAGTTCTCGGACGTGACGGTCGACCAGACTACCGGCTCGGTCACGATTCGCGCGATCTTCCCGAACCCGGGCCGCGTGCTGCTGCCGGGGATGTTCGTGCGTGCACGGATCGAGGAAGGCGTGAACGAGAACGCGTTCCTGGTGCCGCAGATCGGCGTCACGCACGACCAGAAGGGTCAGGCGGTCGCACTCGTCGTGAACGCGTCCAACAAGGTCGAGACGCGTCCGTTGACGACCGCCGGCACGTACGGCCAGGACTGGATCGTCGAAGGCGGTCTGGAAGCGGGCGATCACGTGATCGTGCAGGGTGTCGACAAGGTGCGCCCGGGTGCGACCGTGAAGACCGTCGCGGCGCAACTCGCACCGATGCCGGACGCTGCGTCCGCCACACCGGCAAGCGCCGCGAATGCGTCCGGCGCCACGCCGGCGAGCACCGCCGCCAATGCTGCCGCGCGTTCGACCGCTGCGTCGGCCGCGCAATAACAAGGAGTCCGTTTCATGGCCAAGTTCTTTATCGATCGCCCGATCTTTGCGTGGGTGATCGCGATCGTGCTGATGCTGGCCGGCGTCGCATCGATCTTCAAGATGCCGATCGCGCAGTATCCGACGATCGCACCGCCGACGATCCAGATCCAGGCGACCTATCCGGGCGCTTCTGCGAAGACGGTGGAAGACACGGTGACGCAGGTGATCGAGCAGCAGATGAGCGGTCTCGACAACTTCCTGTACATGTCGTCGACCAGCGATGACTCGGGCAACGCGACGATCACGCTGACCTTCGCGCCGGGCACGAATCCGGACGTCGCGCAGGTGCAGGTGCAGAACAAGCTGTCGCTCGCGACGCCGAACCTGCCGCAGGTCGTGCAACAGCTCGGCATGCAGGTCACGAAGTCGAGCAGCAACTGGCTGATGTGGTTCGCGTTCAACTCCGACGACGGCAGCATGTCGAAGGAGGACCTGACGAACTACGTGGCGTCGCATGTACTCGATCCGCTCAGCCGCGTGAACGGCGTCGGCCAGACGCTGCTGCTCGGTTCGCAGTTCTCGATGCGCATCTGGCTCGATCCGGTCAAGCTGACCAACTACAGCCTCACGCCGACCGACGTGTCGGCGGCGATCACGCAGCAGAACGTGCAGATCGCGGGCGGCCAGATCGGCGGCACGCCGGCGAAGCCGGGCACGATGCTGCAGGCGACGATCACCGAATCGACGCTGCTGCGCACGCCCGAGCAGTTCGGCAACATCCTGCTGAAGGTCAACCAGGACGGTTCGCAGGTGCGCCTGAAGGACGTCGGCCGCGCGGCGCTCGGCTCCGAGAACTACACGTTCGACACGAAGTACATGGGGCAGCCGACGGCCGGCCTCGGCATCCAGCTCGCGACCGGCGCGAACGCGCTCGCAACCGCGACCGCGCTGCGGGCCAAGATCGACGAACTGTCGAAGTACTTCCCGCACGGTCTTGTCGTCCACTATCCGTACGACACGACGCCGTTCGTGCGCCTGTCGATCGAGGAAGTGGTCAAGACGCTGCTCGAAGGTATCGTGCTCGTGTTCCTCGTGATGTACCTGTTCCTGCAGAACCTGCGGGCGACGATCATCCCGACGATCGCGGTGCCGGTCGTGTTGCTCGGCACGTTCGCGATCATGGGCGTCGCCGGCTTCTCGATCAATACGCTGTCGATGTTCGGCCTCGTGCTCGCGATCGGCCTGCTGGTGGACGATGCGATCGTGGTGGTCGAGAACGTCGAGCGGGTGATGGCGGAGGAGGGCTTGTCACCGAAGGAGGCGACCCGCAAGGCGATGGGCCAGATCACCGGCGCACTCGTCGGCGTGGCGCTGGTGCTGTCGGCGGTGTTCGTGCCGGTGGCGTTCTCCGGCGGGTCGGTCGGCGCGATCTATCGTCAGTTCTCGCTGACGATCGTGTCGGCGATGGTGCTGTCGGTGCTCGTCGCGTTGATTCTGACGCCGGCATTGTGCGCGACGATCCTCAAGCCGATCCCGCAAGGGCATCACGAAGAGAAGAAGGGCTTCTTCGGCTGGTTCAATCGCACGTTCGACCGCAGCCGCGATCGCTATACGGGCGGCGTGAACCACGTGATCCGGCGCTCGGGGCGCTGGCTCGTGATTTACCTGGCCGTGTTCATCGCGGTCGGCGTGATGTTCGTGCGCCTGCCGAAGTCGTTCCTGCCGGATGAAGACCAGGGCTACATGTTCATGATCGTGCAGACACCGTCGGGCTCCACGCAGGAAACGACCGGCAAGACGCTCGACAACATCAACACGTACCTGACCACCACCGAGAAGGATGTGGTCGACTCGGTGTTCACGGTCAACGGCTTCAGCTTCGCGGGCCGCGGCCAGAACGCCGGCCTCGTGTTCGTGAAGCTGAAACCGTACGAGCATCGCCAGCGTTCGGACCAGAAGGTCCAGGCGCTGATCGGCCGGACCTTCGCGCACTACTCGCAGTACAAGGACGCGATGGTGATCCCGTTCAACCCGCCGTCGATTCCCGAGCTCGGTACGGCTGCCGGCTTCGACTTCGAGCTGACGGACAACGCCGGCCTCGGCCACGAAGCGCTGATGGCTGCGCGCGGCCAGCTGCTCGGAATGGCCGCAAAGGATCCTGCATTGGCACTCGTGCGCCCGAACGGCCTGAACGATACGCCGCAGTACAAGGTCGACATCGATCGCGAGAAGGCGAACGCGCTCGGCGTGACGGCTGCCGCGATCGACCAGACGTTCTCGATCGCGTGGGCGTCGCAGTACGTGAACAACTTCCTCGACACGGATGGCCGGATCAAGAAGGTGTACGTGCAGTCGGACGCGCCGTTCCGGATGACGCCGGAAGACATGAACATCTGGTACGTGCGCAACAGCGCGGGCGGCATGGTGCCGTTCAGTGCGTTCTCGACCGGCCACTGGAGCTACGGTTCGCCGAAGCTCGAACGCTACAACGGCGTGTCGTCGATCGAGATCCAGGGGCAGGCTTCGGAGGGCAAGTCGACCGGCCAGGCGATGGCGGCGATGGAAGCGCTTGCGAGCAAGCTGCCGGAAGGTATCGGCTACTCGTGGACGGGCCTGTCGTTCCAGGAAATCCAGTCCGGCTCGCAGGCGCCGATCCTGTATGCGATCTCGATCCTCGTCGTGTTCCTGTGTCTCGCGGCGCTGTATGAAAGCTGGTCGATCCCGTTCTCGGTGATCATGGTCGTGCCGCTCGGTGTGGTCGGCGCGCTGCTCGCGACGATGCTGCGCGGCCTCGAGAACGACGTGTTCTTCCAGGTCGGCCTGCTGACCACCGTGGGCCTGTCCGCGAAGAACGCGATCCTGATCGTCGAGTTCGCACGCGAGCTGCAGGCGAGAGAGAACATGGGTCCGGTGCGCGCGGCGATCGAGGCGGCGCGTCTGCGGCTGCGTCCGATCCTGATGACGTCGCTCGCGTTCATGCTGGGCGTGCTGCCGCTTGCGATCAGCAACGGTGCGGGCTCGGCGAGCCAGCACGCAATCGGTACGGGCGTGATCGGCGGGATGATCACGGCGACGTTCCTCGCGATCTTCATGATCCCGATGTTCTTCGTGCGCGTTCGCGCGATCTTCAGCGGCGAGACGGAAAACGTCGACGACGCATGGCGTCTCGTGCAGGGCGACCTGCAGCGCGGTCACGACGACGCACACGATTCGAAGGGGCAGTAACGATGCAAAAACACGCTTTGACTGCAACCGCGGCCGCACTGGCTGCCGCGTTGTTCGCCGCGGGCTGCACGATGGCGCCGCATTACAAGCGGCCCGATGCACCCGTCGCACAGGCGTACCCGGCCGGCGGCGTCTACGCGACGCAGCCGGGTGCGGCCGGCGCGCGCAGCGCGAACGGGCAAGCTGCGACCGCTATCGGCTGGCGCGAGTTCTTCGTCGATCCGCGCCTGCAGCGGCTGATCGAGATCGCGCTGAAAAACAACCGCGACTTGCGCGTGTCGGTGCTGAACATCGAGGCGGCGCGCGCGCAGTACCAGATCGCGCGCGCGGGGTTGTTTCCGACGCTCGACGGCACGGGCACGGGCAACATCCAGCGTATCCCGCAGGGTCTGTCGACGTCGGGCGCGTCGATGATCTCGCGCAGTTACAACGTCGGGCTCGCGGCGTCGTGGGAACTCGACCTGTTCGGCCGCGTACAGAGCCTGAAGGATCAGGCACTCGCACAGTACCTGTCGACGTCGTATGCGCGGCAAGCGCAGGAGATCTCGCTGGTGTCGCAGGTGGCTGACCAATACCTGACGCTGCTGTCGAGCGACGATCTGCTGAAGGTCACGGAGGACACGCTGAAGTCCGCGCAGGCCTCCTACGACCTGACGAAGCTGAGGTTCGACAACGGCACGGGCTCCGAGCTCGACCTGCGTCAGGCGCAGACGGTCGTCGAGCAGGCGCTCGCGAGCCAGCAGTCGCAGGCGCGCGATCGTGCGCAGGCGCTGAACTATCTGGTGCTGCTGATCGGCGAGCCGCTGCCGGACGACCTGCCGGCGGGCATGCCGCTCGACGCGCAGAACCTGCTGACGGACGTGCCGGCAGGCCTTCCGTCGGACCTGCTGACGCGTCGCCCCGACGTGATGCAGGCCGAGCAGACGCTGCTGGCCGCAAACGCGAACATCGGTGCGGCCCGCGCGGCGTTCTTCCCGCGTATCTCGCTGACGGGCGCGTTCGGCACCGCGAGCCCGACGCTGGGTGGCCTGTTCAAGGCCGGCACGGCGGCGTGGTCGTTCGCGCCGAACATCGCGCTGCCGATCTTCGAAGGCGGGCAGAACATCGCCAACCTGAACCTCGCGAACGTGCAGAAGCGCATCGAGATCGCGAACTACGAGAAGGCGATCCAGTCTGCATTCCGCGAAGTGTCCGATGGTCTTGCCGCACGCGGCACGTACGACCAGCAGATCGCGGCGCTCGAGCGCAACGAGCACGCGCAGCAGCGACGTTACGATCTGTCGGACCTGCGTTACAAGAACGGCGTCGACAGCTACCTGTCGGTGCTGACCGCGCAAACGGACCTGTACAACGCGCAGCAGTCGCTGATCAGCGCACGTCTGGCGCGCTGGACGAACCTGGTCACGCTGTACCGTGCACTGGGCGGCGGGTGGATCCAGCGGGCCGGCGAAACGCCGCGCGCGCCGGATGCACCGGTCGACTACGACAAGGTGGCCGCTCCGGCGCCTGCGTCGGCAACGGCAACGGCAACGGCAACGGCAACGGCAACGAACGGGTAAGCCTGACGCAGGGCGGAACGGGAGACCGCTCCGTTCACCGAAGCGGCTACCCGTTACCGGCGGTGTGCAGAAACGAAAACGCCACGGACTTTCGTCCGTGGCGTTTTTTCTTGCGCGGCCGTCCGACGCATGCGCGGCGGCAGCGTGCGTCGAACGCGGTGTGACGTTACCCCTGCTTCGCCCAAAGCGTGCGGCCGAGGAACGTCAGCGTGCGATCCCATGCCATTTGCGACCATACCGGATCGAACTGCGTGCCGGCGATGCGGCCGGGGCCGACGGCCGTTTCGTTCGCGAACGCGTGATGCGCGAGATAGCGATGGAATTCGACACCGACCTTCGCATCGGTCAGTTTCTTCTCGAGTGTGTCGACCTGGTCGATCGCAAAGAATGCGTCCTGCGTGCCCCAGTGGCCCATCAGCGGCACGTTGAGCTTCGCCGGATCGAGGTAGTCGAGCGGCGGGAAGCCGTACCACGTGACGCCCGCGTCCGCATCGGCGAACTGCAGCGACAGCAGCGTGAGTGCGCCGCCCATGCAGTAACCCGTCACCGCGACACGCGGCGCAAGCGTCTTCAGATACGTCACGGCGCCCGGGATGTCCTGCGAGGCCGCGTCGCCGAAATCGAGCCCGGTCATCAGGTGGTGTGCTTCCTCTTCCTCGACCGTCGACTTGCCGCGATACAGGTCGGGCACGAGCGCGAAGTAGCCGCAGCGCGCGAGGCGATCCGCGACGCCGCGGATCTGGTCGTTCAGCCCCCACCATTCCTGGATGACGACGACCGCGGGCGCGCCTTCGGTCTTTGCCGGCGTGGCGAGATAGCCCTGCAGTTCCTGGCCGTCCGGGCGTCGAAACGTGATCATGGAACCGGATGTTTGAGACATGAAACCGCTCCTTTTCGAAAAATGCGATGAGTGCGGCATCGGGGCCGGCCTGCGGGCGTGGCGACGATCGGGCAAGCCGGGCGTCGTGGTTCTGCTCGAGTTCGTTGCGGCCGGCACCGACCACGCGGCCATTCTATGCGCAAACACCGGCTGCCGGCGTGAAGGGCGCCGCGCGGCACGCGATCCGCACGATCGCCTCGATCGCCTCGATAGAGGCGCGCGATCCGCTCCGGAAGCGGACGTCCGAAAAGCAAACACCCCGCCCCGATGAACGGGAGCGGGGTGCTTCGGTTTGCCGCGCGCGTATCGGAATACGCGGGCGTGTGCCGGGCTTACTGGCCGAAATACACGGAGTCGCGGCCGTCCTGCTTGACCGCGATCGCACGGCCGGCGCGCACGCCGGCGGCGGCTTGCGCGCCGTAGCCGGTTTCGTCGGCGTTCGTCACGCGGGCCTGTGCGGTCTGCAGTGCGCGCGGGTAGTACTGGTCGGAGACTTCGGGCTTGTAGCCGGCCTGTTCGAGCTGGACGAGTTCTGCTCGCACCTGGGCACGCGTCAGCTGGCCCGACGGGTTCGATTGTGCGAATGCGCCGTACGAGGCGGACAGGGCAGTTGCGGCGACGACAGCGTAGATGAACGACTTCATGATGACCTCCGGTTTCATTGATTTCGCGCTTCGCTTGTTGCGTTCAGCGGTTGATTGCATCGTAGCGATCGCGTTACCGGTCGGAAATACGCGTTCCAGCGAATAATTATTGCAACTGGGTAAACGATCTGGGCAGGCGGGTGTTTTCGTCTGATGATTGCGCGGCTGTTCCGCAGTTAATCGGGATCTCGGGCGACGCTTTCCGCGGGGCGATGTCGTCGATCGGCCAGTGGCCTGACAGCACGGCGATCAGTTGGATCGGATGCCGAAGTATTTGGGCGGGATGGTTGACATCGTTCGCGCCGGATCGCGCGTGCACGGATGCGTCACTCGGCCGGGACTGCCTGCCGTTTCCGGTATTCGGCGGGCGTGATTCCGACGTGCCGCGTGAACGACCGCCTGAGCGTATCGACATTCGCGAAGCCGCATTTCGCGGCGACCTGTTTCGGCGTGTCGTGGCCGTTCTCGAGCAGCTGGCGGGCTGCCGAAATGCGGGTCGCCTCGACCCAGGCGGCCGGTGTCATGCCGACTTCCGCGCGAAACAGCCGTGCGAAATGGCGCGGGCTCATGCCTGCATGCTTCGCCATCTCCGCCACCGAATGTTCGAGTTCCGGATTCGCCGCGATCCAGCGCTGGACCTCCTGCAGTACCGAACGCCCGGCGGGGCGCGCCTCGCCCTTGCGGCTGAACTGGAGTTGCCCGCCCGGGCGCTTGAAGAACATGACCAGTTGCGCCGCGACGCGCCGCGCGATCTCGCGGCCGAGATCTTCCTCGACCAGCGCGAGCGCGAGATCGAGCCCGGCTGTGACGCCGGCGCCGGTGCGCAGCTTGCCGTCGCGCACGTATAGCGCGTCCGCGTCGACGGCGAGCGACGGATAGGCTTCGGCGAGCGCGTCGGCGGCAGCCCAGTGCGTGGTCAGGTGACGACCTTTCAGCAGGCCGGTGGCCGCGAGGATGAACGCGCCGGTACAGATCGAGCCGTAGCGCTTGCTCTGCACGGCTGCCGCTCGCAGCCACGCGAGGACGTCGGTGCGCAGTGCGATCCGGCCGGCGCTCGGTGCGCCGGCGACCAGCAGCGTGTCGATGCGCTCAGGCATGTCGGGAACGATCCAGTCGGGCAGCAACTGCGCACCGGACGAACTGCGGATCGGACCGGATTCGCTTGCAATGATCCGCAACGTATAGAACGGTTTCCCGCATTCGGCGTTCGCTTGCGCGAAGACATCGAGCGGTGCGGAGACGTCGAGCAGTTGAACGCCCGGGACGGCGAAAATTCCTATGACCTTCGGCATGATCGATGGCGTGTCGTGTCGAACGTGACGGGTAGCAGTATAGAGGCGCGAGCGATGCGTGAAGCGGGCGGAGGAGCATCTTTACGGTGTTCTTTTTGCCGCGCGGGCACCGTGTCCGTCTGTCACGCAAAATGGCAGGATTTGACGTAATCAGTCTATTGAAGACAGCTATCGAACTCCGGAAAATCAAGGGTGTTTTCAATGGAGGTCGATCATGACTGAGAACGTTGCAGGCATCACCATTCCCGATAGCCAACTGACGCGCGAGATCACCGAACTCGTTCGCGATACCGCGTCTCCGTTGCTGTTCCATCATTCCAGCCGAGTCTTCTATTTCGCGGCGCTCGCGGGCCAGCGGCGCGGGCTGAAATACGATCCCGAACTGCTCTACTGTGGCTGCATGTTCCATGACATGGGGCTCACGCACAAACACAGCAGCGCGTGCGAGCGTTTCGAGGTGGACGGCGCCAACGCCGCCCGCGATTTCCTGAAGGGCAAGGGCATCTCGCAGCAGGATATCGACGTCGTGTGGACTTCGATCGCGTTGCATACCACGCCAGGCATCCCGCAGCACATGCACCCGGTGATCGCGCTCGTTACCGCAGGCGTCGAGATGGACGTGCTGGGCCTGACGTATCCGGAATACAGCGACATCGAGCGTGAGGCCGTCGTTCGTGCGCATCCGCGTACGCCGCATTTCAAGGAAGACATCATTCAGGCGTTCTACGACGGGATCAAGCACAAGCCTGACACGACGTTCGGCAACGTGAAGGCCGACGTGCTCGCAGACAAGGATCCGCATTTCCACGCGGGCAATTTCTGCAGCGTGATCCGGTCGTCCGCGTGGGCCGGTTGATGGATTGCGGTATGGCGCATGATTCCGGGTACTGAGCGGAGGTCGCGTGCAACGTGAATTGCGGGTCATAAAGTATTCAGGAGTGCGATCATGTATGACAAATCGCACGATCGAATGCTGACCCGCGCGAACGGCGCGACCGTCGGCAACAACGCCAATATCCAGACTGCCGAGCCGGGCGGCCCCGCGCATTAGCAGGACGTCTGGCTGATCGCGAAGTGATCCCGGAGCAGCGCACGCGTGCGAATGGCGTCGGCGTGTACGGCGCGTTTACCGTGACGCACGACATCGGCCCAGACACGAGAGCGGAAACCTTCTCGGCAATCGGCAAGCAGACGCTGAGGTCTGCACGCTTCCCGACGATCAGCGGCGAACGTGATGTGGCAGACCCTGCTGGGCAACACCGCACGTCGGATACCCGGGGCGTCGAAGGGCATCCTTCAGCGGCAAATCGACAACTGCGCGAAGTTCCGGCCGACTTGTGGCGCGGGCATCGCGGCGACACGGGTGTGGCTGGCGCTGCGGCTCAGGTCGCGTCGCCGGTGGAAAGGTACCCGTATATGGGAGCGCAATTCGTTGCGCTGCCGGAATTTCAACCGATACGAGCATTCCAATGGCTTCCACGCTTCACGACGTACCCGACAGCCCCTGTGTCGGCGTGTGCTCGACGTTGTTCGACGATGTCTGCAAGGGATGTGGCCGAACGGCCGACGAGGTCTCGCATTGGGTGTTCATGAGCGACGACGAGAAACGCGCGACATGGGAACGCATCCGGCGCGAAGGCACGGCGATGCGTTTCCGTTGTGACGGACGGTGAATCGCCGGAAGCGGCGTTCCGCGTTCCGGGTGGCGGGGGCCGCGCTCGACGTACATCTCCATGTCCTGATCGAGCCTTTCGGCCTTGCACCGAAGAACAGGCCGGCGGATGGAGCGAATGAAACCAGTAAAAGAGTTGTTACGTGACAACAATCCGATGGTTACCCGGACTTTATATACTGAATAGCTGCATCCTGTCACCCAGGCGAATCTTCGATTCGCGACCACGGAAGGCTGCCTCCGAGCAGGCGGGTCATGTCGCTCCGGCCTTCCACACGCCCTGACGAACGCCACAGGCACGCTCGTTAACCGCATTCCGCATGTTCCCGGCAAAACGCCTATAATGGTTGGGCAAATTGCCGGGAGAGGTCATGAGCACCATTGCTTTCCATCCTTCGGGCGTCGCGCATCCGCGTCAGGCCGAATTCACGATTCTCGAACAGCTGCTGGCGATCCGCGTCCGATCGGGGGCCGATCTTGCCGAGCTGGCGAGTGCCCGCGTCGACGTCTCGGTGATCGACCGGCTGTCCGAGCGCGGGCTGAAATCCGACGAGCTGGCCTTCATCATTCCGCGCCGCACGCTGAGCCATCGCCGCCAGGCGCACGAACGCCTGTCGCAGGAGGAATCCGACAAGGCGATCCGTCTCGCGCGCATCGTCGCGCAGGCGACAGCCACGTTCGGCGACCAGGAGAAGGCGATGGCGTGGCTGCGCAACGGGCTCCAGCGCTTCGGCGGCCGCACGTCGCTCGACATGGCGAGCACCGAGCATGGCGCGCGGCTCGTCGAGGAAGTCCTCACGCAGATCGACGAGGGGTACTTCGCTTGACGACGCTGTGGCGGATCAGCAATTTCGCCGACCTGAAAGGCATCGGCGGGTTGCGTGCCGGCGGGCGCTGGCACTTTGCCGGGCAGCCCGTCGTGTATCTCGCCGAGCATCCTGCGCTCGCGCTGCTCGAGACGCTCGTTCATTTCGAAATCACCACGGTCGCGCAATTGCCGAGCGGATACCAGTTGCTTCGCATCGAGGTGGCCGATTCGGTCGACATCGCCGAAATCGCGGAGGGCGACGCGCCGGACGACTGGCGAACCAACGTCGACTGGACCCGCAGCGCCGGCACCGAGTGGCTGCACACGCAGCCGAGCGCGCTGCTGCGCGTGCCGAGCGTCGTCGTGCCGCACGCGCACAACTTCCTGCTGAATCCGCTGCATCCGGCCGCTTCCGAGGTCCGTATCGCGGAAATCATGCAATCGCCGTATGACACGCGGATTCTGCGGCTGATCCAGTCGAAGCCGGGCGAATAGGAAACCGGACGTCACACGGCCCGCGCCAGGCGCGGGATCAGCGCTCGTGTGCGGCGCGATCCGCGGCCGCATCGGGCGGCAGCGTCTGCCGGATGCGCGTGACCGTTCGCGTACTGACGAGACCGAGCATCGCACTGACGTCGGCATGCGCGTGGCCGGCAAGCAACTGGCGGCGCGCATACGTGTTGCGCAGCACGCGCGGGCTCAGGTCCGCCGCGTGAAAGCCGATCGCGGTCAGCGCGTCGCGCACCACGATCAGCAGGAACATGTCGTTCATCGCGCCACCGCCACGCGGCGCCGGGAACAGTAACGCGGATGCCGGTGCGTCTGCCGTGCACGCGCGCCATGCGGCGAGCGGTGCCAGCGCAAATTCGGCGAGCGCGATCCGGCGGGCCGGCCGCGCGCGATCGCGCGCCACGGATAGCGCAGGCGGCCGTGCGTCGAGATCGGGTGCGTCGTGCGTCGACGCGCGTATCTCGGCCGATGTGATGCCGCTTGCGAGCAGCAGCGCGACGATCGCGCGATTTCGGCAGTCGGCAGGCGTGTCGCTCGGCCGAGGCTGCACATGGCGCTGCAGCGCCGCGTCGGCCTCGGGCGGCAGGTAGCACGGCTCGGGCTCGCCGTCCGGCCATGCGAGCTCACGTGTCGTCCGGCCGGCCGGATGGATCGTGCGCACGCCCGCTTCGACCAGATGGCGGCCCAGCCGGTCGATCAGCTTCGCGTAGCGCACGCGGGTCGACGTGCCGGGCGCGCAGGTGCGCTCGAGTTCCGCCAGGAAGGCCGCGACGTGGTCGGGCCCGAATGTGGCCAGCGACACGCGCTGTGCGATCAGATGGCGCAGGAACCGTTCGAACATCGCGACGTGCTGCACGACCGATCGCGGCGCGAACGGCCGGCGATCGGCACCGGTCGCGGCGGTTTCCTGCCACGCACGGAAGGCGCCGACGGGGTCGTCAATCCAGCGATTCGTGTCCATGCACGATTTATAGCCGGAACGCGGAGGCTCCGGCAATCCTCCCGATGGCCGGGAGCCCGGCCGGTGCGTCAGTGAGCGGTACGCGCGTTGCCGATGCCGTCGTTGCGCATCGGCAGGCAGGTGAGCATCAGCATGATGAGGAAACGGAACGCGTCCGGCACACCGCTCCATTGCTTCGACATCCGCATCCCGAGTCATCCGTGGCTGACCGACATGAACCCGCTTCGCCACGTGATGATGCCGAGCGTTGAGCCGGCGATCGCAAACGAACCGGCCGAGTGGAGCGCGATATCGCCGGCACGCGGCGGCGCGCACCGTTGCCCGCCATCACCATCAAACGTCGCGCGAAGGGGAGGAACCCGGAACCGCTGCCGTTCCCACCTGTCCGCTTATCCGCGCAAATGCAGCGAACGCCAGCTGCGTCGCGATGGCCGCGAGCGTGCCGGCCGCCATGCCGTTGCCGAGCACGATCTGCACCGGTGAGCCGAAATGCCGATACAGGTTCGGCACCAGGATCGGCGCAAGGCCGACGACGAGCGCGGCCGCGAGCGTGTACTGGTTGGCGCGTGCATGCAGGTCGACGCCGGCGAGCAGCCGGATACCCATCACGCCGATCATCGCGAACACGACCAGCGCGGTACCGCCGACCACGGCGGCCGGAATCGCATACGCGAGCCGCGCGAGCGGCGCGAACAGCGCGATGACGATCAGGATCGCGCCGGCGGCAGCCGTCACGTAGCGCGAGCGCACGCCGGTCGTCTGCACGACACCGATATTTTCGGCGCTGGTCACGATCAGCGGCGTGCCGAACAGCGCGCCGGCGAGCGACGCCAGCGCATCGGCGCGTATCGTCTTCGGCACGTCGCGCGACAGCGAGATCGCCTTGCCGCAGGTTTCGCCGACGGCGACCGTCTGCGCGGTGGCCTCGGCCATCGAGATCGCGGTGAAGATCAGCAGCGGCAGCGCGGCCAGCACGTCGAAGCGCGGCATCCCGAACGGCAGCCACACCGGATGCGTGAACAGCGGGCCGCGCCATACGTCGGCAAGCGCCGGCATCGCATCGAGCGCCCAGCCGAGCGTTGCGCCGGCCATCAGGCCGATCAGCACCGCGAGGCGTCCGAGCGTGCCGCGGAACGCACCCGCGGCGGCGACGGTGGCGACGATCGTCGCGAGTGCGAGGCCGAGCGCGCGCGGCTGCGCGAAATCGGCCGAACCGGGCTGGCCGACGACGATCGTCGCGTAGATCCGGATCAGGTTGACCGACACGAGCAGCAGCATCGCGCCGACGACGACGCGCGGAAAGAGCCGCAGGCAGCGCGTGAAGACGGGCAGCAGCACCCAGTAGAACGCGCTGGCGAGCAGCGCCGCGCCGGCCGCCGTCGGCAGGCCCGATTGCGCGGCGATGCCGACGAACAGCATCGTCGGTGCGCCGCCGGGCACCATCACGAACGGCATGCGTGCACCGATCGGCCCGGCGCCGAGCGATTGCAGCAGCGTGCCGATCCCGCACGCGAAGAACGTCGCGCCGATCAGCTGGACCGTCAGGTCCGCCGGCAGCGCGAGCACCTTGGCGATCAGGAACACGGCCGTGATCGGGGACGCGGCCATCGACAGCACGTGCTGCAGCCCGAACAGCGCGAGCTGCCACGCGGGCAGCCGCGCGTCGACGGGCGGTGAGATCGGATCGTGCGACACGGCAGGCCCCTCGGAAGCGAACGGCGACGAGCGCCGGAAACCGGCGGTGAACGGAAGGTCAGGCCCGCAGCCAGGGCAGTTGCGCAGCGCTGTAGCGGAACGTCTGGAACACGCTGTTGAGCTGGCCCGGCCCGGTCTTGCGCGCGGCTTCGTCCGGGTATTCGGCGAACCACGGAATCACGTATTCCCAGACGACCTCGCCGGCGGGCGTCACTTCGAACAGCCGGCCCGTCGACGATTCGGTGACGTGCGTGTTGCCGTTCGGCAAGCGTTGCGCGTTGCCCATGAACGGTGTGTAGAACAGGTTCACGACGTCGTCCGCATACGACCACACGACGCGCTGCGTCGCCGGATCGATCTCGACGACGCGCGAGAACACGACATGCGCGCCGTGGCGGAAATTGCCGTTGTCGAACGCGAGGATGTGGCCGTTCGCGAGCGGCACCGGCGCGTGCTGGTGCGACACGACGTCGGGCCCGATCCGCAGGTCGACGCGGCCGGTTTCGCGATTCACGCCGATGATGCCCGACGTCGTGCGCAGGCTCATCAGCACGCGGCCGTTCGCGTCGACCGCGAGACCGTTGACGAGCGGCCAGTGATAGCGCCCGAAACCGGCCGCGATCGGGAAATCCTCGGGCCGCAGATGGTCGCGCGCATGCCATTCCCAGACGATCTGTCCGGCCCGGTTGACTTCGCGGATCACGTCCGAATACATCACCTCGTCGTCGCCGTGCGGCGTGCCGCCCGGCACGCGCCGCGCGAACGCGGCGTCGACCGGTTCGCACGCGGCGTAGAGCAGGTTGCCGTTCGGCAGCCACTGCGCATCGTGGTGGTGCGCGGGATCCTCGTAGCGCCACACGGTTTCGCCTTGCGGCGTGACTTCGTAGAAGTCGCCGCCATGCCACATCGACCACGGCGCATAGCGCGACTCGGATTGCGGATGGTTGCCGTTGTAGCCGAGGTTGCCGTTCGCGAGGATGACCGCATGGCGGCCGGGGCGCACGGGCATCTTCCACTGATGCACGACTTCGCCGTCGATGCCGACGAGATAGACGTTGCCGTCGGCCGTCTGCGGCGCGATGAGCGTATAGCCGCCCGCGGACAGCGCGGGATCGTGGGCGATGAGGCCGACGCCACGGCGGCGCTGGGTAATCTGGTCGACGGTCGTCACTGCGGTCTCCATTCGAATCGGATACGGGGATGCAGCGGAATCTAGTCGATCCGGATGGTCAGTAAAATCGGATTATTCTTGACGCCCTGTTCGGAAAAATCTAACGGACCCTTGATGCGTTCGATATCGCAGACATTCCGCTGTTTCGACGAAGTCGCGAGACGCGGCTCGATTCGCAAGGCGGCCGACGCGCTGCACCTGACCGCTGCGGCGGTGCACCAGCAGATCCGCAATCTCGAGGAGCAGGTCGGCGTGCCGCTGTTCGACCGGCTGCCGCGCGGCATGCAGTTGACGCTCGCCGGCGAGATCGTGATCGCGGCCGTGCGGCGCGGCCAGCGCGACTTCGATAACGCGCTCACGCAGGTCGAGGATCTGCGCGCGCTGCGGCGCGGGCACGTGAACCTGGCCGTACCCGCGTCGACCGCGGAAAAGCTCGTGCCCGACGCGATCCTCGCCGCGATGCAGCGTTATCCGGGCGTCACGTACAGCGTGCGTTCGGGAAACGGCGAGAGCATCGTGCGCTGGGTCGAGACGGGCGAGGCCGACATCGGCTATGCGCTGCGCCGGCGCACGGCGGCGGGCGTCGTCGAGGTGCGCGCGTTCGCTCAGCCGCTGGGTGTCGTCACGGCGCCCGGTCATCCGCTCGCGGCGTCCGGCGGCAAGGTGCGGCTGCGCGACTGCTTCGCGCATCCGCTGATCCTGATGACGCCCGACACGGAACTGCGTGCGATGTTCGACCAGATCGATGCGCGACAGCCGCGCAACGTGCGGCCGCTGGTCGAGACGGGTTCGGTGCCGATGGTGCGGCGCCTCGCGGCCGAAGGCGCGGGCGTCGGCTTCCTGATCGCCGAGAACGTCGCGGACGACGTGGCCGCCGGCCGGCTTGCGTGGACGCCGCTTGCCGATGCGGGCGCGCGCTCGTTCAGCTGCATCTACCAGCGGGCGGACATGAGCGCGACCGTCGCGATGACGATGTTCCTCGAGTTCTTCTCGGAGGCGATCGAAGCGATGGAGCGCGGCTTCGCGCGCGACGGCCGGGCAGCCGGCAAGCGCCGTCGGGCACCAAGGTAACGATGTAACGACATCGGCTGCGCGAGTGCATCGCAGTGCGATGCGGTGCAGCATGCGAACCCGCAGGCGAAATCGGTGACGTTGCGCACACAACGTCCGGTCGCATTACGTCATTTCCTTATTGCGGAAAAAATTTTGTTCATGGGACTATCGAACGCGTTGCCGGCGCACCGAGGGGGTCGCAGGCAGCGTGATGTCCATCGCAACGACCTACAAGAACATCGGCAGACAATGAACAGAACAGCGATTTTTCCGTATGCGTCCGCGTTGCTCGCGGCCGCCCTGGTGACGGCATGCGGCGGCGACGTCGAGAACGAAGCAGCCCGCACGCCGACACCTTCCACCGATGCGAGCTGCCTCGCGGTCGACAACAGCGGTGCAACGGTCGTGGTGGGCTCGAACCAGCCGGGCGACCCGTCATTGCCGGAAGCGTCGTCGGGCTATCGCACCGGGATGAAGCCGGTCTATGCGAAGACCTATCTGGTGGCCACGTCGAACGCCTACGCGAGCGCGGCCGGTTGCGCGGTGCTGAAGAAGGGCGGCACGGCCGCCGATGCGGCGGTCGCCGTGCAGGCCGTGCTCGGCCTGACCGTGCCCGAAGCGACGGGCCTCGGCTCGGGCGGCGTGCTGCTCTACTACGATGCGCGCGGCAAGACGCTGCAGGCATACGACGGCCGGGAAACCGCGCCGGCCGCCGCGACGGAGAACTACCTGCGCTACGTCGATGACGCCACCGACCAGTCCGCGCCGCTGCCGAACGCACGTGCGAGCGGCCGCTCGATCGGCACGATCGGCGTGCCGAGGCTGATCGAGGCGCTGCAGCAGGATCACGGCCGCCTGCCGTGGCAGAACCTGTTCGGCGATGCGATCACGCTCGCGACCAACGGCTTCCCGATCGGTGGCCGGCTCGCCGACGCGATCGCGGCGAACGCCGCGAACCTGAAGCGCGACCCCGAGGCCGCCGCGTATTTCCTGAACGCCGACGGTTCGCCGAAGACGCTGGGTACCGTGCTGAAGAATCCCGCGTATGCGCACACGCTGACGCTGATGGCGCAGTCGGGCGCGAATGCGCTGTACACGGGGCAGATCGCGCAGGATATCGTCACGAAGATCGCGACGACGAAGGGCGCGGACGGCTCGACGCTCACGCCGGGCAAGACGACCGTCGCCGACCTGGCCGCGTACCAGGCGAAGCGCCGCGAACCCGTGTGCACGACTTATCGCAGCTACTGGGTGTGCGGGATGCCGCCGCCGTCGTCGGGCGGCATCGCGGTCGCGTCGGCGCTCGGCATTCTCGAGAATTACGACCTGAAGTCGCTGAAGCCGACGGCGATCGATCTCGAAGGCGGCAAGCCGACCGTCGCGGGCGTGCACCTCGTCACCGAGGCCGAACGGCTCGCGTATGCCGACCGCGACAAGTACGTGGCCGATACGGATTTCGTGCCGCTGCCGGGCGGCACGTGGAATACGCTGCTGAACAAGCCGTACCTGAAATCGCGCGCGGCGCTGATCGACCCGGCCAAGAGCATGGGCACCGCACAGCCCGGCAATCTCGGCGCGGTGCCGCTCGGTGTCGACACGACGTTGATCGAGCACGGCACGAACCAGTTCACGATCGTCGACGGTGACGGCAACGTGCTGAGCGCGACGACCACGGTCGAGTCGAGCATGGGCTCGTTCCACATGACCAACGGCTTCCTGCTGAACAACCAGCTGACCGATTTTTCCGCGAATCCGGTCGACAGTGCGGGCAATCCGGTGGCCAACCGCCTGCAGCCGGGCAAGCGGCCGCGCAGCTCGATGGCGCCGACGATCGTGTTCGGGCAGGCCGCGGATGGTTCGCGCGGCGATTTCGTGATGGCGACCGGTTCGCCGGGCGGCGGCACGATTCCGCAGTACGTGGTCAAGACGCTCGTCGGCGCGCTTGACTGGGGGCTCGACGCGCAGCAGTCGGCGGGGTTGGTCGACTTCGGCGCGAGCAACAGCCCGACGACCACGATCGGCGGCGAGCATCCGAACGTCAACACGGCGAACAACGGGGCGAACGATCCGCTGATCACGGGGCTGCTCGCGCTCGGGCACAAGGTGTCGACGTCGGCGCAGGCGAGCGGCGTCAACACGGTGATGCGCGTGACGGTCGGCCAGTCGCCCGCGTTGCAGGGCGGCACCGATCCGCGTCGCGAAGGCGTCGTGCTCGGCGATACGTTCCGGCCGTAATCGGGTAGTACGCACACGGCCCCGACCTGCCCGTATTCACCCACGGGCGGTCGGGGCCGCGCATTGTGAAGGAGCCGCAATGACGAACGCGCATCTGCTTGAAATGGACGTCGCGCTGTCGGTGCCGGGCTTTTTCGATTTCCTCGGCGACCTGGATTGCGACCGCGCGCTGGACAGTCGAGACGCCGAGCCGTTCGATGCGCAGTGGATGACGTCGTTCGATGAAGTCGACGGCGATCCAGGCGCAGCGCTCGACCGGCCGGCCGTGAGCGCGCTGAGGGAAAAGGCGTTCAAGCTCGCGTTCGGCGCGTCGAGGAACGCCAGTGTGGCGGCATGCGTATCCGACGATATCGAACTCATCGCGAGGAGCCGATTGTCGGGT
Source organism: Burkholderia lata (assembly GCF_902499025.1). GTDB lineage: Bacteria > Pseudomonadota > Gammaproteobacteria > Burkholderiales > Burkholderiaceae > Burkholderia > Burkholderia lata_C. Next base: position 212,630 of record NZ_CABVPW010000009.1, read on the forward strand.
CGCGCCGACGGCTGGCCGACACACGTTCTTTGGAATGCTTATAGAAGCGGCCGGTTTCCCTGCTAGCCGTTTCATCTGCCTGGTTTCCCGATGCGTCGCGATCGGCCGCGTCGCCGTCGCGGAATGCGCCGCGCGGCACGTCTCCAGCGTCACCCCGTCCACCGCTCAATCCCGCCGCAAGCCCGCGATTGTCAAACAGTGTGAGTCAATCGTCAGCATTTGCAACGGAAGTAACAGTCCCCGCAAATCAATCGATTCGGGCGTCTGCGCCGCTACATTAGCTCCACCTGCCGCACGTCGCGGCAAGGCATGCGACAGGCCGCACGAAGGCGGCCCGCAGCAACAACGTCTTTGGGGAGAATGACCATGAACAAGATTCGTACGATTCTGCTGGGTGCTGCACTGACCGCGATGGCGACTTCGGCTGCGTTCGCACAGACGGCTCAGACCGGTGCCCAGGGTTCCGCAGGCGTCGGCGCGCAGGTTCAGACGCCGCTGCTCGGCGGCGGCGTGGGTGTGCAGGCTGGCGCCGGCGCGAATGCGGCAGGCTCGGGTTCGGGCGCGGGCAACGCCATTGGCGGCGCGCTGAACGGCGTCGGCAAGACGGTCGGCGGCGTGGGCTCGGCAGCCGGCAACGCGGTTGGCGGTGCGACGCATGCGGTCGGTTCGGCAGCGGGCACGGCGAAGGATGCCGCCGCATCGGCCGTCCACTCGACGAAATCGCACGTGAAGCACGTCGCGGGCACGGCGAAGAGCCACGCGCAAGGCGCGGTGTCGACGGCAGGCGACGTCGCCGGCGGCGCGAAGGCGAAGGCCGGTGAGGCGCTCGAAGGCGCGACGAACTCGGTGCAGGGTGGCGCATCGGTCGGCGTGAAGGGTTCGGCGTCGGCACAAGGCGGCGCGCTGTAAGCGTCGCGCGTCCCGACAGAGCCCGGCCCGCATCGATGCGGGCCGGGCTTTTTTTATTGGCGTGCCTGATCGGATGAAGCGTGTTCACGCAGGCTCAATCCGGTAAAAGTGCCCCGCTGACGCGTCCCGGAATTTTGTCTCGTCCTGCGATCATTGCAATTCGCTGGCCGGCAAGTACAAAGTGGACATGCATTCGGGCGACGAGCATTCCGTCAATGCTTGATCGCATCACCGTGCGGGACTCGGCCTGGCCGTCCGTCAAATCGGTTATCACGCCGATTTCCGCGCCTCTGGCGACGAAAGTGCCGACCGGAACGCGCCATGTCGCGATCCCCGTTCGTGTCGCCTTCAGGTGATCGACCGCCTCGAGCGCCGATATCGCCGGTGGCTCGTGTTGCACCGGTTGCCGGTCATCGACGACGAAACCCTCGATCCGCAGGAAGTCGACAAGTGCGTCCGCGTCGCAAGCTGCGAGCGTGTCGGACACATCCCGCTGGCCCCGCAATTCGACGACCGCGGCGAAACCCTGTCGTGATCCGCATTGCAGACCGCATTGCCGGAGAGCAGACCATGCGTCGTGAAACGATTGGTCGAACGTGCTGCCACCGGCACTGTCCTCGAGAAGCAACACCGAGGCCTTCAGGCATCGGGATAGCGAGACCGCACGTTGTTCGTGCGCCCAGTTGCCGTACACGTGCATCACGGCGGTTTTGTCGCAGTGCAGATCCAGCACCATGTCATGCGCAAAGGCACGCCACAACAGGATCTTCTTCAGATACTCGACAGGATCGCAGCCCTGTTCGGCTGGCCTGGCTATTTGCATCAACCGGTATTTCGCGTCGTCGTGATTCGTCGGGCAGCTTCCTGCCCTGAACCGCCGCATAACCTCCGAACCGATATCCGGGAAGCGGCGATCGAAATTGCCGCTGCCCGCACAGTCAAAACGGCCGGTCAGCGTCCCACCGACGAATTGCTGCATGCCGACGGGATTTGCCCACGTCATGACGGTGACGCGTCCCGTCAATGCCCGGTTCAACTCGAGGGATGCCAGTCTCGTCAGGAGATGCTGGATCACGAGAAGTCCCGGCACTTCTCCGGCATGCAAGGCCGCCTGGAGATAGATGGAATGTTCCGCCTCCTGCTGGCCGAACGTGTACTCGCGCAGCGTCATCCGCGTCCCGGGCGAGAGATCGGGAAGCGGTAGATCCATTATTTCCATGTTTTGGCCTTGGCCTGAGACGAACGGGATGCGTGTCGACGAACGGTCAGAAATCCAGCAGCAAATTGCCTGGATCGCGATCGACGAGCGGCGCGTTGCCGGCGATCAGTGCCGCGCGTTGTCCCGGGCGCACGAGCTTCTGGAGCTGGCGCACGACCATCACGCCGTCAATCGGGCTGACGACCGGAACGCGCGAATTGATCTCCGTGCTGTCGAGGCGAACGATTTCGGCAAACGTCTCGCCAGCGGCAATCCGGTCCCCGGGGGCGCACCGATACACGATCACGCCGGCGCAAGGGCAACGGACATGGGCCGCGCCTTCCAGCGGAAATGCTTCGGGTGACGCGATTCCGGCGCAATCGTCGAATCGGTCTGGCAAAGACAGGACACCTTCGGATTCGGCGAAGCGCAGCAACCTTCCGGCATCGGTCGACGCGAGTTCGTCGTTGACGTCCGACTGGCCGCGCAATTCGATCGTCGCGGAAAAACCGCTCGCCTCGCCATCGAGCAGGCCGGCTCGCTGCAGCGCACCCCACGCACCCGAATGGCTCTGGTCGAATGCGCCACCTCCGGCTCCTGCCGGTTCCAGTAGAACCACCGGGGCGTCGACCCACCGCGCCACCTTCATTGCGCGTTCGCGCTGGAGCGCCGATGCGTAGACGTGGGCGATGGCATCGGTGTCGCAGTGAAGGTCGATGACGATGTCATGCTCGATCGCCAGCCTGGCCAATTCAAGCTTCATTGCGGCAGCGGGGCTCATTGCGTTGCCGCCGTCCAGCAGGCCGCGAAAGAAACGCTTCCACTCGGAACGCGAGAGGCTCGATGCATCGTCTTCGCGCAAACGCTGCTCGACGGCTCGCCCGAGTGCCGGGAAATTCCGGTTGAAGTTCTCGCCGTTCTCGAAATCGAAGCGCCCGACGACCGGACCAAAGAGCCGCTGCGACAGGCCGATCGGATTGGCAAACGGGACGACCGTGACGCAACCGTCGATGCGCCCGGCCCGGTCCAGCGCGTGCAGCGCCTCGAGCATGTGTTGCAGGACGAGCAGGCCGGGATGCTCGTCAGCATGCAGGCCGGCGTGGAAATAGATGCTGCGGCCGTGATCGATATTGCCGAACCGGTGTGTCGTCAGGCTGAGCGCAACACCCGGTGCCGGCGACGGCAGGGAAATCTCGGTGCGTCGATAGGTCATGCGTCGTCTCCTCGAATGTGGTTCGGCGCCGTGGGAGAGCGATCGCCGAAGGGGCGCTCGTTCGGCGACTCCCGGCGAGCGTCGGGCTCCACGGCTGAAATTGGATTTTTCAGTCTACTATGGACATTTGAGTTTAGGAAGCGGATACTTTGTGCAGGTTGTCCCGCAGGAATGTCGGGTCGCAGTGGAATTCGCGATCGGGCAACGGGCGGAAGCCGCCTGCGGTGGAGATGTCGTGCCGGACGAAGTGCCCACCTACTCGCTTTCTACACGCGCGGCCGATGGCAGATCGCGCAATCCATATCAAAGGAACGGACTGACATGAAAATCAAGGAATTCGGTGTCGAGCGCTGGATGGATCTTTACGAGCACCACTGCACCTACAACCTGGCGGAAACGTGCGTCGAATCGCTGACCGTCGACCAGCTTCTCACGCTGACCGGTCGCCAGGAGTCGGTGCTCGACGATCTGCGGCCGATGAAGCTGACGTACGGCGCGATCGAAGGGACATCCCGACTGCGCGAGGCCATCGCTCGCACGTATGCGAAGCAGTCGGTGGCAAACGTCATCGTGACGCACGGCGCCATCGGCGGGAATGCGCTGATCTACGAAACGCTCGTCGAACCCGGCGACACGGTCGTCTCGGTCATGCCGACCTACCAGCAGCACTACTCGATTCCGGAGAGCTATGGCGCGAACGTCAAGGTCCTGAAGCTTCGCGAAGAGAACGGCTTCTTGCCGGATCTCGCCGAACTGGAGTCGCTCGTCGACGGGAAAACGCGACTCATCGCCATCAACAACCCGAACAACCCGACGGGATCGCTGATGGACGAAGCGTTCCTGGGCAAGGTCGCGGATATCGCTCGCCGTTGCGGCGCCTATGTCCTTTGCGACGAGGTGTATCGCGGCACGGATCAGGAGGGGAGCGGGTATAGCGCATCGATCGCGGACCTCTACGAAAAGGGCATCAGCACGGCCAGCATGTCGAAGACCTATTCGCTCGCAGGGCTGCGTCTGGGCTGGATCGCCGGTCCGACCGAGCTGATTCAGGCAGTCGCCGTCCATCGCGACTACAACACCATCAGCGTGGGGATGATCGACGATTACTTCGCAACGCTGGCGCTCGAGCATCGCGATGCGATCATGAAGCGCAACCTCGATATCGTCCGCACCAATCTCGCGATCCTCGAGGCGTGGGTCGATCGGGAGCCCGCGATTTCCTGGATCAAGCCGAAATCGGGAACGACCGCGCTCCTGAAATATGCGTACGACATGCCGTCGCGAGAGTTCTGCGTTGAATTGCTGGACGCGACGGGCGTGATGTTCACGCCGGGGAGCGCGCTCGAGATGGAGGGCTACATCCGGATCGGTTATGCAAACCACCGGGATGTCCTCGAGAAGGGGCTGGCGCGCGTATCGGATTTCCTGCGTACGAAGGCACGCTGACGAGCACGGGTATCGAACCGCTCGGGTGGGCTGTTGCGGCGCCCGAGCGGCGCGACCGACATGCGGATTCAGCACCGGAGCGGTGCCGAATCCGTCATTCGAATCCGCGCATGTCCCTCAAGTGCTTGTAGACGGTCGCGCGCCCCATGTCGAGAACGCTCGCGACATAGTTGGCGGTGCTCTTGCCGTTGAAGCCACCCTGCGCGTACAACGCCTCCACGAGCTCGCGCTTGTGCTTTCGCGACAGCGTGTTGAGTGCGAGCTGACGTTCGCGTAGCCACGTGTGAAGAAACGTGTTGATGCGCTCCTGCCAGTCATCCCTGAAAAGTTCTTCCGGCGGTCGCACGAGGCCTGCACCGGTAACGAACAGGTCGAGCGCGTGTTTGACGTCGTTGAATGCCGCGATATTGAAGTTGATGCACACGACCCCGATCGGCTCCGGCGATTCCCCCGGCACGAGGACGCTGACGCAGCGCATCTGACGGCCGTCCCAGTTCGTTTTCTCGTACGGTCCCATCACGTTCTCGATCACGGGCGCCTTGAATTCGTCCAGGGCGGAGTCGTCCCCGGCTTCGCGCTTCGAGAGATTGTTGGCGATATAAGCGACGGTTTGCGTCGCGAGATCGTGGATCACGACTTCCGCGAAAGGGAAAAACAGGGCGGCGATGCCGTCGGCGATACGCCGGTATCGATCGAGTGCGCGTTGATCGGCGATGGCTTTTTTCGGTTTGCGAGGGGGCATCTTTCGTCTGCCAATCCGGATGGGTTCACATCGCGAGTCACGATGTCGGCGTGGTCTTGCGGGCGCTGCGCGGGTCAATTCGCATGCCCGCGCGGAGAGAACGGTACGGCGATGACCGCCACGGTATCGTCGCGTCGCACGAGTGCCTGGCCGTTCAGGCAGAGCAGTACGCCATCCCGTGGCGCGTGAACCGCGGCAGGTGGCGTCGTCCGGTCGATGTAATGCTGAACCCCTAGAACGTCTCCCTGCCGAACCGCTTCCCCAAGCTCGACCATGGGTTCGAAGAGCGCCGTATCGTCGGCCAGCACCGTGTATGCGGGGCCGGGTACGTGGAGCACGCGGGAGGCGGGCGCCGGAGTTCGACCGTCTGCGTGACGGAAGTGCCCGAGATGTCGCAGCAGCCGATGCAGCCCGTCATGCGTGAGCTTGATCGTTGCCGGCGTGACCCGCGCACTGCCGCCGAGTTCGCTTGCGAGCATCAGCTTTCCGGCGCGCTCTACCACGTCGTCGATCATGACGTCGGCATGATCCTCGCGCAGCACGACCGTGAAGGGGGCGCCGAAGCTTCTCGCGGCGTCGACGAACGCGGCCGTGCGTGATTCGTCGGCTTGCTCGTGAACGAACATGCACGGATGAAAGTGCAGGGTGCGACCACCGGAATGCAGGTCGACCACGTGGTCGACGCGCGGAACGAGTTCGTGCGAAATGAAATGAGCGAGGCGCTGCGTGACCGAGCCTCTGTCGTTGCCCGGAAATTCCCGATTCAGGTTGCAGCCGTCCAGCGGGGACAGGCGGGCGCCGGCCAATACGGCAGGCAGATTCAACGACGGGATGATGATGACCGAGCCCGTGATCTCGCGCGCGTCGAGCGCATGCGCGAGCTTCGATAGCCCAATCTGGCCTTCGTATTCATCGCCATGACTTCCACCCAGCAGCAGCGTCGACGGTCCGATGCCGTTCCGGAAAAAGAAGACCGGGATGCGCAGATTTTGCCAGGCGCTCGTGTCGGTGGAGCTCGGCAGTTCCAGGTAGGCCGCCTGGCGTCCGTCGAGTTGCCAGTCGATATTCAGTCGAGTCATTGACATACCCCTTGCGGTTACAGGATTGCGTCGCGTGTCGGCGACGTCGGATGCAGCGATCCGCACCCCGGTTTCGAGGGCGAGGATGCGGATGACACGGAATGCATTCGTCTTGATGGATCATAAAATCCAGTTTAGACTAAAAAGTACATGACGATCAATCGATGTCGACGGCAAGGCGGCCAGGCATTCCGGTCTCTTTCCTGAAGACGCGACGCGCTCGCTGCATCGATCGTTTCATGGACCTAACCTGGTGTGAGGAGACAGCGATGAGGAAGCAAGGAGTTCGCGCGGTGTTCGCGGTTGCGCTTGCGGCGATGGCGATGTGGGGAGAAGGGGTTCAAGCGGAAGGCATCAAGACCATTCGGTTCGGCCTGGAAGCCGCCTATCCCCCGTTCGAATCGAAGGCGACGTCCGGACAGCTCGAGGGCTTCGACATCGACCTCGGGAATGCACTCTGCGCGCAACTGAAGGCGAAATGCGTGTGGGTGGAGAACGCCTTCGACGGCTTGATCCCCGCGTTGCAGGCGCGCAAGTTCGACGCAATCGATTCGGCGATGAACATCAACGCGAAACGGGCCGAACAAGTGGATTTCACGGTGCCGCTGTATCTGACGCCGGCCCAGCTCGTCGCCCGCAAGGGCAGCACGCTGCGGCCGACGCCCGAGGCACTCGCGGGGCATAGCGTCGGCGTGCTGCAGGGGTCGATCCAGGAACAGTATGCGAAACAGATGTGGGCGCCGAAGCATGTGAGCGTGCAGAGCTATCAGACCCAGGACGAGGCGTATGCGGACCTCGTGACGGGGCGTATCGACGCAACGTTCGTGGACGCGACGTCGGCGAGCCTCGGGTTCCTGGGCAAGCCGAACGGGAAGGATTTCGCATTCGCCGGGAACCCCGTCAATGATGCGAAAATCATCGGCACGGGTGTCGGCATTGCGGTGCGCAAGGGCGACAACCAGCTTCGCGAGGCGCTCAATGGTGCATTTGCCGAACTCAAGCGCAACGGCACCTATCAGCAGCTTCTGAAAAAGTATTTTACGGTGGACCTGGCCGTGCATTGACCGGAGACGGACGTGTACTGCGTCAGGTCTGCATCGATTCGGAAAAACAGACATGAGCAGAGCACAACCCCCCTCCAACGGATCCACTGGCAAGACGGGCGATCGGACCAAGACGAGCGCGACGGCGAAGCGCGGCAAACGACCGGCGAGTACGGGGCAGGTTGCCCCGCACCGCGCGGTTGCCGACGCGATCGCGCTGCTGTTCCAGCCTTATACGGAAGTCGTGCTGCACGACCTCTCGACGCAAACGGTCGCATACGTTGCGAACAACTTGTCCAAGCGGGAGGTCGGCGACGATTCAGCGCTCGAGGAAATCGGTTTCGACGAACGGGAGAATGTGATCGGGCCGTACGAAAAGCTCGGCTGGGACGGTCGCAAGATCCGCTCGATCAGTGCCGTGTTGCGGACCGAGTCGGGTGAGCCTGTCGGGGTCATGTGCATCAATTTTCACCAGGCTGCGCTCGATCAGGCAAAGCAGGCGCTCGAATTGTTGCTGTCGAGCGCGGTGCTGCAGCCGCAACCGGAGAAGCTGTTCCGCGACGATTGGCAGGATCGGGTGAATGTCTTCCTCGATCACTGGCTGCAGGAGCGCAAGCTCACGTTGTCGATGCTGACACGGGAGCACAAGCGCGAACTCGTTGCTGCGTTGTATGCGGAAGGCGCGTTCAATGGAAAGAGCGCCGCGAATTATGTCGCAAAGGTCCTGGCGTTGGGGCGCGCGACGATTTTCAACTATCTGAAAGAGCTAAGAGGTGAAGGGTGACAGAAGATTTGTTTGACCGGATAGAGGAAGCGCATCGCGCGATTCGTCCTCAGGTGGCCGTGACGCCGTTCACGTTCAGCCCGATGCTGTCTGCGGTTTCGGGATGCCAGGTATATCTGAAGTGCGAGCACCTGCAGCACACCGGATCGTTCAAGTTTCGTGGTGCCACGAACAAGGTGCGGCTCCTGGATGCGCAGACGCGGCGAAACGGCATTCTGACCGTGTCGAGCGGAAACCATGGTCAGGGTGTCGCGCTTGCGGGCAAGCTTGCGGGCGTGCCGGTCACGGTCTACGCGGCGAGCACGGCATCTCCGGTCAAGCTCGAGGCCATCCGTGCGCTCGGTGCGGAGGTCATTACCCTTGACGACTCGAGTCTCGGCGTCGAACTCGAAGCCGCTCGCCAGGCGAAACTGAAGGGGATGACGTTCGTTTCCCCTTACAACGACATCGATGTGATCGCCGGTCAAGGCACGATCGGGATCGAGATACATGAACAGGCGCGCGCGGAAAATGCGAAGCTTGCCGCGGTGTTTGCGTCGGTGGGCGGAGGCGGGCTGATTTCCGGCGTCGGTACGGCCGTCAGCCGCCTGATTCCCGAAGTGGCGGTCGTGGGATGCTGGCCGGCCAATTCGACGGCACTCTACAGCTCGTTGAAGGCGGGCAGGATTGTCGAGAGCGAAGAGCTCGACACGATTTCCGATGGCACGGCCGGAGGCGTCGAACCCGATAGCATCACGTTCGACATCGCGCGGAACGTGATTACCGACACGAGTCTCGTCACCGAAGAAGAAATCAAGGCAGCCATGAAGCTGGTTGCGCAGACCGACCGCTGGATGGTGGAGGGCGCGGCGGGCGTCGCGTTGGCGTCGATGCTGAAGCGCGCGCCTGAATACCAGGGACGTGCGGTGGCCGTGATCCTGTGTGGCCGGAACATCATGCTGGAAAAATTCGTCGAGGCGGTGAAATGAAGATCTGGAGCAAGGAAGAGATCGTCGCGCGATTCGACGCCGATCGCGCGGTGCGAATGATCGAGAAGGGGTTCATTGCCTATTCCCGGAAAGCGGTGCTCGTTCCGCCTATCCAGAATTTTTATTTCGCCGCGGCTAACGGTGATTGCTGCATCAAGTCCGCGTATGTCGACGGCGCGGAGACTTTCGCGGTCAAGGTGTCTGCCGGTTTCTACAACAATCCCGCATTGGGTTTGCCGACGAACAGCGGCCTCGTGATGATCTTCTCGGCGAAAACGGGCGAGCCGGTCGCCTTGCTGCAGGATGGCGGATGGCTGACGTCGGTCCGCACGGCGATCGCCGGCCGGCTTGCCGCCCAGGTATTGGCGCCGCGCGAGGTGCGCGCCATCGGAATCATCGGAACGGGCGATCAGGCGAGGTTCCAGCTCGAATACCTGAAGCCCGTCACGACCTGCCGCGAAGTCCACGCGTGGGGGCCGGACGCCGAACAGGGCCAGCGCTTCGTGGCCGATATGTCTGCGCAAGGATTCAACGTCACGTTTCACGACGACCCGGAACCGGTTGCGCGAAACGCGAACCTCATCGTGACGGCAACGCCGTCACGCGAAGCCTTGCTGAAGTCCGAATGGATCTCTGCAGGTACTCACATTACCGCAGTCGGTGCCGACGGTCCGGGAAAACAGGAACTGGACGCGCAGATTGTCGCGAGAGCGAATGCAATCGTCGTCGACTCGATCGAGCAATGCTGCAAGTACGGCGAAATTTCACACGCGTTGTCCGCCGGGTTGATACAGGAAAGGGCACTGCTGGAACTCGGCGACGTGCTTGCGCGAGGAGGGCGCGCGAGAGATGACCGGGATGCCATGCAGATCACGGTCGCGGACCTGACCGGCGTCGCGGTGCAAGACGCTCAGATAGCAGACAGTGTCGTCAGCGACGGCAAGTGAGAGGCTCGATTGCCCGGAGCACAGCGTGCTCCGTGGCGACTGCATGAATGGGTGTTGGTTTGAATCGTTGCCGATAGCCAGACGCGAGGTCGACGCGTGGTGCAGGGACCACGACGCGCCCCGTGCGTCGCATGGGGCTCACGATTCGACGCCGGGCGATTTCACCCGGCAATAGCGAGCGGCCGCCGATCCGACGAAGATTCCGGGCGTCAAGGTCGTCGAAGAGGCGTGCGTGCCGGAAACGATCGTTACGCAGCGCACCATGGCGGGAGCGACCATCCAGGACGGTGCCGGACTCATCATCGCAACGTCGTTGGCAGGTGGCCCCCTGCCCATTGCCCGCCCGCCATGCTTAAATAGCGGGGCTCCCGGTTGCCGGTCCGCCGCGATCGCGGCGCCGGCCGATACGGGCCGGCATGTCCGATCGACATCGTGACGACAGACGACACCAAAACGCCGTTCCGGCCAGCCCGGCGCGGCCCGATAACATTCCGAGGCTTCACGTCATGACCACCCTGTTCCGTCTTCTCGCGCTCGCCTGCGCGCTCTGGCTGACCGCTTGCGCAACATCGCCCGCGCCGTCCGGCAGCACCAGCGCGTCCGCCGCCGCACCGGACGCCAGCGAACGCCGCGGGCTCGGCACGGCATGGGGCGAGTCGGTGCGATCCGAAACCCGCCAGGTCGATTTCGAACGCGCGGATCCGGCGAAGCCGACGGATCTCGCGTCGGTCTACTACAACGATGCGTTGCCCGGACATCCGCCAGCCTCCCAGGTTCGCCGGTTGCCGACCCGCGTCGCGCTCGCCAACGGCGACATCGCGCTGTCGTTCACGGACGAAAAGGGCGCACCGCTGCGTCTCGCGCGTAGCAATGGCCGCTGGCACATGGCGGGCGTCGAAGGTTCGCGCTACATGATCGTGCTGCGCAACCAGGGGCGCCGCACGTTCGAGGTCGTGTCGAGCGTCGACGGGCTCGACGTGCTGTCGGGGCGGCCGGGCAGCTATACGAACGGCGGTTACGTGCTGTATCCGGGGCGCACGCTGACGATCGAGGGCTTCCGCAAGAGCCGCGACGAAGTCGCCGCGTTTCGCTTCGCGGCGGTGCCCGACAGCTATGTCGCGAATTCGAAGTACGGCGATGCCGCGAACGTCGGCGTGATCGGCGTCGCGGTGTTCGCGCAGAAGGAGAACGACGAGGAAGCGCTGCGCCGGAACGCGAATCCGTTCCCCGGCAATGACAACGGCTATGCTCCGCCGCCGGTACCGCGCGGCGAGTGACGGCACGTCGTGGATCGGCCGCGTGCGTCGTGACGAACGATGCACGCGAGGCGATCCTGAATCGGGGCTGCCCGAACGGCATGCCGGCGCATTCGGTGAACTGCACGACAATCCTGCGCGAATCATGCGGACACGGATCACCCCGACGAAATCGATTGCGTTGAAGCTCGCGGCGCTGGCGCTGCTGGCCTCGAACGCTGCCGTTGCGTTCGCCGAAACGCCGGCGCCCGAATCGGTGCGGCTCGCCAACGGTCACGAGATCGAATGGACGCGCCCGGGGTTGTTCGAGGTCGATGCAGCGCGCCACAGGAAATCGGCATTGATCGTGCCGGCCGCGCTCCGCCGGGCATTGCGCGATGCATCGAGTGTTGCCTTCCCGTCGGACCATACTAAGCGGATCGACGGCAACGACTATCTGCTGGTCGTCGTCAACCGCTCGTCGAACAGCCGTCCGACCGGATACTGCGGGGCGGGCGAAGAGGGGGCGCTGTACGTGCTGGAACTGCACGGCGTCCGCGCGGTGCCGCGTTTCGCGCTGCCGGTTCAAAGCTGCATCGACTCCGTTTCGCTCGACACCAAGGATGGCGCGCAATCGCCCTACCTGGCGATCGCCTGGCGCGACGACCCGGCCGGCATCGACATCCGGTGGGAATATCTCTCTCACGGCGGTGCAACGCATCGCGTCTATCGTTTCGCGAACGGCACGTTTGTCGAGGCCGAGGTTTCGCAGTAACGCGGCCGGGCTGCGGCACAATGGCTGTTCGAATTCGCATCGCGTGCTTCCCCACGTTCCGGTCCGACGGAGAACCTCATGTCGCTGCCCGCTTTCAGGTACCATCCCGACCCGCTCGCAACGGGTAGCGTGATTCGCTCGGACGCACGCTGCGTGTGCTGCGGCGATGCACGCGGTTATGTGTACGCCGGCCCCGTGTATGCGGTCGACGAGTACGAGCAATGCATCTGTCCGTGGTGCATCGCCGACGGCTCGGCGCACGCGCGGTTCGATGCAGTTTTTACCGACACGTACGGCATCGGTGGCGGCGAATGGGACGCAGTGCCCGACGCGGTCGTCGACGAAATCGCCTGCCGCACGCCGGGCTTTCAGGGCTGGCAGCAGGAACGGTGGTGGACGCATTGCGGCGATGGCGCGCAGTTCATTGGCCGGGCCGGTGCAGGCGAACTGACGGCGCTCGGCCCGCAGGCGGTCGCGTCGATTCGGGAATCGACCGGACTCGACGAGGGCGGCGAGTGGGAGCATTTCTTCGCCGCGCTCGACAAGGACGGCTCGCCGACAGCGTATATGTTTCGCTGTATCCATTGCGGCGAACTCGGCGGCTACCAGGATTGCGACTGACGGCCCGGCTGGCGGCATCGTCAGGCGATCGCAGGCCCCTATCGTCATGAAACAGAGGAATCTTCGTGAAGTTCATCCACGCGGCAGACATACACCTTGACAGCCCGTTGCACGGCCTGAGCGCGTATCCCGACGCGCCGGCCGCGCAGTTGCGCAACGCGTCGCGCGAGGCGCTGCGGCAGCTCGTGGATCGTGCGATCGAAGAGGAAGTCGCGTTCCTCGTGATCGCCGGTGACCTGTACGACGGCGACTGGAAAGATCACAACACGGGCATCTTCTTCGGCCAGCAGATGGGGCGCCTGCGCAAGGCCGGCATCCGCGCGTTCGTCCTCGGCGGCAACCACGATGCCGAAAGCGAGATGACGAAGAAGCTGACGTTGCCCGACAACGTCACCGTGTTCGGCCACCGCAAGGCGGAAACCCACAAGCTGCCTGAATTCGACGTCGCGCTGCACGGGCAGAGCTTCAAGGACAAGGCCGTCGTCGACAATCTCGCGATCGGCTACCCGGACCCGGTACCCGGTTACTACAACATCGGCGTGCTGCACACGGCGCTCGAAGGCTATGCGGCGCACGCGAACTATGCGCCGTGCACGCTGGCCGAACTGCACGCGAAAGGCTACGACTACTGGGCGCTCGGCCACGTGCACGAATTCCAGCAATGGTCGGGATTGTCCACGGTGGTGTTTCCCGGCAACCTGCAGGGGCGCCATATTCGCGAGACGGGCCGTCGCGGCGCGGTGCTCGTGACGGTCGAGCAAGGCCGCACGCAGGTCGAGCGGCTGTATCTCGACGTGCTGCGCTGGGAAGCCGTGACGGTCGACGCGTCCGACTGCTTCACCGTCGCCGACCTGTCGAGAAAGATCGGCCAGTCGCTGGAAGCGCTGCTGACCGTCGACGGCCATGTGCCGCGCGCGGTGCGCGTGACGGTCACGGGGCGTACGCCCGCGCATGGCCTCTTTTTCGGCCGCGCGCCGCAGCTGCGCGCGGAGGTGCTGAACCAGATCGGCATCATCGGCAACGAGCGGCTGTGGCTCGAGAAGGTCCGGCTCGCGACGTCTGCCGCCGATCATCAGCCGGGCGAAAGCGAGCAGCTTGAAGCGCTGGAGGACCTGAAGCAGATCCTGGCCGATGCCGCGCGCGATCCGGATTTCCTCGAGCTGCTCGAACGCGACCTGAAGCCGTTCGTCGGCAAGGTGCGCAGCGACGTGAAGGAAGAGGTGCCGTTGCTGACGATGGCACGCGCGGGCGAGCTCACGGCGCTCGTCGAGCAGGTCGGGCCGGCGCTGCTCGCGCGGCTGGCGCGGGGGGAATAAGCGATGCGCATCAATCGGCTCGATCTGTTCAAGTACGGCAAGTTCACCGACGAGACGCTGCGTTTCCCGTCGGCCGGCGAGGATTTCCATGTGATCGTGGGGCCGAACGAGGCCGGCAAGTCGACGATCCGCACGGCCGTGTCGGAACTGCTGTTCGGGATGAAGCTGCAGACCCCGCTCGATTTCCTGCACAGCACGCCCGAACTGCGGATCGGCGGCGTGCTGGAGAGCGGCACGGGCGAACTCGCGTTCCACCGCGCGCGCGGGCGCAGTCCGCTGCGCACACCCGCCGACGACAAACTGCCCGACGACTTTCTGGCCGCTGTCCTCGACGGCGCCACGCGCGAATTCTTCGAGCAGATGTTCGGGCTCGATCACGGGCGCCTGGTCGACGGCGGCCGGAGCATTCTCGACGCCTCCGACAAGCTCGGCCAGGTGCTGTTCGAATCGGCTGCCGGTGTCGGCAGTCTCGGGCCGGTGCGCGAGGAGCTCGACGCGCGTTCGGTCGAGCTCTGGGCGCCGCGTCGCAGCGGTAGCGCGTTTGCGCTCGCGGAAACGTCATTCAACGAAGCCGTGACCGAGCTGAAGACGGTTCAGGTGCGCACGCGCGACTGGGTCGATCGCAAGGACGCGCGCGAAGCAGTCGAGCAGCAGATCGAGCAGGCACGCGCGGAACAGCGCCGGCTCGAAGCGCTGCGCTCGAAGCTCGAACGCGTGCGACGACTGGCGCCGTACCTGAAGGAGCTGACGGTCAAGGACGCGGCGCTGGCGGAGCTGGGCGCGGTCGTCGAGTTGCCGCCCACCGCGTATGCGGATCTGCTGAAGGCGCAAGGCGATCTCGCGGCCGAACAGAAGGTGCTCGAGGAACGGCGTGCCGACCTGCTCGCGAAACGGCAGGCGCGCGATGCGATCGACGCCGATGCCGACACGCTGGCGCTCGAAGCCGACATCGAAGCGCTCGACCGGCTGCGTGGCGCGTGCATGAATCACGCGCAGGATTTGCTGCTGCTCGGCGCGGACGTCGAGCGGCACCTGTCCGCCGCATGTGCCGCGGCCGCCCAGCTCGACTGGCCGACGGACGAAGCGTCGCTGCGTGCGTCGCTGCCGACGGCGCTGTCGCTGAAGACCGTCGCGAACCTGTTGCGCGAATACGGTGCGTTGCACCAGGCGCTTGCCGGCGCGCGCGAATCGCTCGACGAACGTACGCGCGAGCTTGCGCAGGTGCAGGAACAACAGGCGCGCCTGTCGACCGTCGATGTGCCGGAAGCGCTGCGTGCGGCGCTGGCCGATGCGCAGGGCTTTCGCAACAGCGGCCAGCGCGAGCTGGCACTCGAACAGGAAATCGCTGCCGCCGAACGCACGTTGTCCGGCGCACTCGATGCGCTCGGCCAGTGGCGCATGCCGGTCGACACGCTGCGTGCGCTCGACGTGCCGTCGGCGGCGCGGCTCGGCGCGCTGCTGAAGGAAGACAGCGAACGCGCGAGCGCGGCAGCTGCCGCACGCGATGCACGGGGCAGCGCGCTCGAAGAACTCGAGCGGCTCGAACTGCAGGAGAAGCACTTCGCGGAGAACCACAAGGTCGTCACGACCGCTGACGTGCTGGCGGCGCGCGCGCGGCGCGACGGCGCGTGGGGCGATATCCGCAGCGGCGCGGTCGATCTCGCCACGGGCGCACCTGCGGTCGACGACGCGATTCGACTTGCGGACGAACTCGTCGATGCGCAGCTCGGCGCGACGCAGGCGGCGGCGACGTTGCAGTCGCTGCGTCAGCAGGTCGAATCCGCGCGTGCCGGTGCGACGCGCAGGCAGGCCGCACTGGACGAGCGTGAGCGAGAGCTCGCCGTGCATCGCGACGCATGGGCTGCGCTTGCGACGACGGCCGCGGTGCCCGGCATGCCGCTGGCGGCGATGGGCGACTGGCTTGCGAAGCGTGACACGGTGTTCGCCGCGCAGGCCGATCTCGACCGGCAGCGCCGTGAATTCGACACGATTCGCGCCGCGCGGGCCGGCGCGGAAGCCGCGCTGCGTGCGGCGCTGCGTACCGTGTCGCGAGGTGGCGAGTCGGACGGCCTGGCGGCGCTTGTCGCGATCGCCGAGACCTTCGTACAGTCGGCCGAGAAAGCGCTCGCGCAGCAGGACAGCCTCGAGGATCGCGCGCGGGAAGCCGAACGCGGGTGCGCGACGGCGCAGTCCCGCGCCGGCCACGCACAGACAGCCTACGATGCGTGGCAGGTGCAATGGCGCGACGCGCTGGCCGATGCAAAGCTGTCTGCGAGCGCGGCGACGCTGGCCGCGGCGGAAGGTGCGCTCGAGCTTGCCAATACGGTGACGGCCGAACTCGCTGATGCCGACGCGCCGCGCAACCGGATCGCCGCGATCCGCGCGGAGCTGTCCGCGCTGGAGGCGGGCGCACGGCGGCTTGCCGCGGCGCTCGCGCCGGAGTGGCTGACGAGCGGCGACTGGCCGGATGTTGCGCGCCGGCTGACGATGCGCCTCGCGGCCGCCAGGGAAATTGCGCGTGCGATCGATCGTGCCGACGAGGCCGTGCGGCAGGCCGACGGCAAGGTCGCGGATGCGGCCGCCGCGGTGGCCGGTGCGGATGCGCGCATCCAGCCGCTGCTGCAACTGGCCGGCGTAGCGTCGATCGACGCGGCGCTGCCGTTGGCCGAGCGCTCGGATCGCCAGCGCCAGCTTCGGCAGGCGGTCGATGCCGCGCACGAGGCACTGGTGCGCGACGGCGACGGCCTGTCCCGATCTGCGGTCGAAGCCGAGGTCGCGGAGCAGGACATCGCCGACGTACCGGCGCATCTTGAAGCGGTGAAGCAGTCGCTCGGCGATGTCGGCAAGCGATTGAACGAGCTTTCACAGCAACAGGTCGTGGCCGATCAGGCGTTCGGCGCGATCGACGGCCAGGCGAACGCGGCCGTTGCGGAGTCGAAGCGACAGGAAGCGCTGGCGGCGATGGGCGATGCAGCCGAACAGTATCTGGAAGCGGCCACGGCGAGCCGGTTGCTGAAGTGGGCGACGGATCGCTATCGCGACCAGAAGCAGGGGCCGATGCTCAGGCGCGCGGGAGAGATCTTCGCCGGTCTCACGCTGGGTGAGTTCGCGCGGTTGACCGTCGATACCGAGCGGACGCCGCCCGCACTGTACGCACGGCGGACGAAGGGGGCATCGGTCGAGGTTGCCGGGTTGAGCGAAGGGACGCGTGACCAGCTGTTCCTCGCGCTGCGGATCGCGGCGCTGGAGCTGCAGCTCGGCAGCCGGACCGCGCTGCCGTTCGTGGCCGACGATCTCTTCATCAACTTCGACGATGCGCGCGCGAAGGCCGGCCTCGATGCGTTGCGCGATCTGTCGACGCGAACCCAGGTGTTGTTCCTGACGCACCACGACCACCTGCTGCCGCTCGTAAGAGAGGTATTCGGCGCGCGGGTCAACGTGGTCGAGCTGCAGCGCGCGCCGGTGGGCGCGTGACGCGCGGCCTGCGTGAATGCCGGCGCACGGGCAGGGTCATCGCGAGCAGGTAGTATGTGCGGTTCCGAAATGCCCGCGGCCGGTTCTGCCGGTCGCGGGTCAGGCCACACGAGGGGGGAATATGAAAAAGCTGGTAGCCGCCATCGCGTTCGCGGCGGACAAGCATCGCAATCAGCGGCGCAAGGACGAAGAAGCGTCGCCGTACATCAATCATCCGATCGCGCTCGCCGACGTGCTGGCCAACGAGGCCGGCGTCGAGGACGAGCGTGTGATCGTCGCGGCCGTGCTGCACGACACGGTCGAGGATACGGAGACGACCGAGCAGGAACTGCTGCGACTGTTCGGCAAGGACGTGGCGGACATCGTGATGGAAGTCACCGACGACAAGTCGTTGCCGAAGGAGGAGCGCAAGCGCCTGCAGGTCGAGCATGCGGCGACCATCAGCCGGCGCGCGAAGCTCGTGAAGCTGGCCGACAAGATCTGCAACCTGCGCGACATCGCGCGACATCCGCCCGCGGACTGGCCGCTGGAGCGCAAGCAGGCGTACTTCGACTGGGCGAAGTCGGTCGTCGACCCGATGCGCGGGGTGCATCCCGGCCTCGAGGCGATCTTCGACACTGCCTACGACGCACGGCCGGCGGACTGAGGCGCCCGCATGCGATCGGCCCGCTCCATCGAGTCCGCCGCGCGGCAATCGCCGGCCGTGGCGGGTGTCGATGTGGGCGGCGAAAAGAAGCAATGCGATCTCGTGATCCTGCGTGGGCGGAGGGTCGTCTGCCGCGAGGCGCGGATCGCGCCCGAGGCGGTACCCGCGCTGTGTCTCGCCCATGACGTGGTGGCCGTCGGAGTCGACGCACCGAGCCTGTGGTGGACGGGGAGCGGGCGCCGGGCGGCCGAACAGGCGCTCGCGCGCGAACGGATCTCGTGCTTTCCGACGCCGTCACGGGAGCAGGCGGTCGCGAGCACGTCCGGCTTCTTCGACTGGATGTTCACGGGGGAGCGCGTCTACCGCGCGCTCGCGGATGCCTATCCGCTGCTGACCGGCGCACGCTATGCGGGCGGGCGCGCGAGCTTCGAAACCTATCCTTATGCGATCACCTGCGCGATGCTGGGTAAGGCCGTGGCGTCCGCGAAGCAGAAGCGCAACCAGCGCCGGCAATTGCTGGAGCGACTGGGGATCGACGTGTCGACGCTGAAGTCCGTCGATGCGCGCGACGCGACCCTGTGCGCATTGACGGCGCAATACGTGATCGACGGGAATGCGCACGCGTATGGCGATACGGAGGGCGGATATATCCGCGTGCCGATCGTGAGCGAGGCGATCGTTCTCGACGCACCGTAGTTGTGTCGCGCGGCCCGGGCGAGGGGCGTAGCGAAAAGGGTGAGCTTTTGCGGGAGCGGAGCGGCCTGCGTGACGGCGAAGGCGTCAGGTTGACACTGCAGGCCGGCAAGCATCGGAATGGCCGGCGCACACGACACACGCCGGTGCGCTACGCGATCCCGAGCGGCGTCGCTCAATCCTCGAGGATGGCTTTCGGTACGCTGGACAGATCGCAGGCGTACGCCTGTTCGAAGTAGCCTTCGGCATCGTCGATCATCACGACTGCAACGTCGATCAGTTCGTCGAGCCGTTGCAGCAGCGATTCACGCCACTCGATGTCTTCGTCGCGCTCGGGCGTCTTGTCCAGTTGCTCGATGATCGAGTCGGCCGTCTGCAGGAAAGGAATCGCCTGCTGATAGTTTTCGATCGAGACCATCGCTGCGTTGCGTGCACCGACAAGTCGCTCACGATGCTCGTCCGCCAGCTCGGATTCGCCGCTGATCCGCGGCAATAGATCCGAGATGCGTTGCAGAAGCGGCGGAGCCTGCTCTTCCAGGATGATGGCGCGCTCGCGCAGCGCTGCATATTCGTCGCGAAGATCGGCGTCGCCGGGTTGAGTGGTGCTGTCCATCGTCGATATGAGTGCGTGGTTCGGTCGCGGCATGATACTCGACCGCACCGGATTCCTTGCCCGTTCCGCGAACGCCTATATAGAGGGGCGTTCGATATACGTCATATCAATGGATGACGGCGTCGCGTTGCGATGCGTGGCCCGTCGAGCCCGAAGCCCCTGTGCGCGTCAGCGCACGGGGGCTTTTTCAAAATATTTTCACAAAGGGGCTTGCGTAGATGGGGGCGGGTGCTTAGAATCACGCCTCTTTCGCGCTAACGGAAACGCGGCGCGGAAGAGGAAAGCAGGGTTGGCGGTGTGCTGCAGTCAGGAGCGCGCAACTGGCCTGGAAGTTGAGCCCCGCAGTCGCAACGATGTAGTGAAAAAAGTTGTTGACGATCTGCGAAACACGGTTCATAATCTCGCTTCTCTGCTGCTGAAAACGCAGCGCTGCTGAGAAACACGAAGTTCCTCGCAGAAATGCTCTTTAAAAATTAACAGCCGATAAGTGTGGGCGCTTGATGGAAGCGAGCTGATCCTCGGATCAG
>NZ_CABVPW010000010.1:0-218909 GCF_902499025.1 Burkholderia lata
CGGCGGCCAATCGCATACCAAATCCATTTAATCAGTGCCCCGGCCATCAAACCGCGGCGCTTTTCAACAGCCTGCTAGATCCTGCCGCGCGCGCGAAGCTCGATCATGCGTTTCATCTGGCGATTTGCGAGGCGTCGCATAACCCGGTGCTCGTGAATACGCTGCAATCTTTGACGGATCTGCTGCTGAGTTCGGTGTTTGCGTCGGTGAACAATCTCTATCACCGCGAGCCGTTGAAGAAGCAGATCGATCGTCAACATGCGCGGCTCTATAACGCGGTGACGGGGCGGTTGCCGGATCAGGCGCGCAAGGCGGCGAGCGAGCATATTCGCCAGTGTGTCGAGTATCTGAGGGAGATCGAGCAGGAGGAGCAGCGGCTGGTGCGGTCGACGTTGCGGCTTGAAGGGTGGACGTGAAGTCGGTTGCGCGCTGCGGTGTGTCTTGATGCGCATCACGCACAGTGGGTCGTCTGGAGACGCGTGTCACAGGGCTATGTCAGACTGTGAGCCATTCTTCGTGTGGCCCCGCTGTCGCCTGCCGTGATGCGTGGACGCCGTCGTGTGAGCAGTGCCTGACGGAACCACGCCGGACGAACCGGTGCGCCACGCTTCCTGAACGGAGGACATCGCATGTCGAACCGGACCCACGACGACGGGCACGACGCCCGCCCCGCCAAAGCAGCGGACGAATCCGCTGATACACAGCGCGACGCGTTGCTCGCGTTGCTGAATGAACTGCTGGAAGCCGAGCGCGCAGGTGCGCGTGTTGCGTCGGAGACGGCGGCCGAAATCGACGATCCCGAACTTCATCGGCTCGTGGCTGCGATTCGGCAGGATGAGGCGCACTGGTGTGCGGTGCTGGTTGATGCGATTCGGTCACTTGATGCGACGCCGACGCATGCCACAGGTGCGTTCTATGAGAAGGCGATGGCGATCGATGATCTGGCGGAGCGGCTGGCGTTTTTGAATCGTGGACAGCGGTGGGTCGTGCGGAAGTTGCAGGCGTTGCTGCCGACGCTTGCGCAGCCGGATATGCATCATGCGCTCACGCAGATGCTCGTGGCGCATGAGAAGAATATCGGGTCGGTTGATGCATTGCTGCGGCTCAAGGGCGGGGGTGCCGAGTCGGGCGCGGCGTAGTGACGGTGATGTCGAGAAACGTTCATCGTGGATCCGTCGATGTCGCCTTTTGCCTGCACGCTACCATCTCGCCAGATTTGCCGGTAGCGACAGCTTCGGATCGAGCAACTGTAGTTGCGATCACCTTCCTGACGGGGAAACATTTGTACGATTCGGGGTGCCTGGACAAGATTGGATTTTCGTTGACTGAGTTGACCTCCGGTAAAGGTATTAAATTCCTATATCATTTTGGTTAATTTGCGCCTTCATACTCCAAGGGGGATTGGCGCAATTCGAATATTTTGTATCTATATACCATCGACGGCATCAGTAATTCTGGGTATGCGGGAGGAATCAGTTATATGGAAAATTCTGAGTTGCGGAGTGATCTGGTCGAGTTGCGTGAACTCGTTCGCCAGTTTGTCGATGAACGTGATTGGGACAAGTTCCACACTCCCAAGAATCTGGCGACGGCTCTTAGCATAGAGGCAAGTGAGTTGCTAGAACCATTTCAGTGGCTGGTTTCGGGCGAAAAAACCGAACTCAGTGAGACTAGCCTGACAGCAATTCGTCACGAGATGGCTGACGTATTGGTATATCTGGTTCGCCTCGCGGACAAGATGGATGTCGATCTTTTTCAGGCCGTGCTCGAGAAGATGAAGCTCAATCGAGAAAAATATCCTGCTGAAAAAGTACGCGGCGACTCGCGAAAACACTCTGAATATAAAGACTGCGGAAAATGACGTTGTATGCGGATCGAGTCGCCTGGATATCTATTTTTATGCTGTATTTTCAGGCTTCATGATTACTTCATTGTGGTAGGTGATGTAAGTTGCTCCAATTTTATGTTTGTGATGAAGATTTAATTTTGATAAATCAATTGCGATGACGCCATAATCAAGCATTACATGGTGATTTGGGCAAAGGACGAGAATATTTTCTGATGTGTCTGGCCCCTTGTGCGGATTTCCGAGGGGTTGTATGTGATGAGCCTCGGAGTAAAATTCACCATTGGGTAGTTTTATGGAATCTCCGCATATCTGGCATTTGTTTTTGTGCAGAATCTTTATCTGGCGAGCTAGTGCGGTATCTCGAAGGATGCGATATGTTTTTTGGTGCTTTCTTTGAGGTGTCTCGTTCCCGGGTGAGTCGATGTCGGACGCTAGCGGCGTGGGTTTTTCAAAAGATCGTAGTCCCCACACCCCGCCACCGATTCCGTGAACAGAAAAGAATAAATCATTCCCAGAAAAAACTGTTGAATCAGAGGAGTTTCGCTCAATAGCCCCTCGAACGGAGGCCCCGAGATTCGTCGGATGTGGCTTGGGTCGTATAGTCGCAACCTTCTCGTAGATCTCGGCTAGGGGGGCAATGCCGCCAAGCTGTTTCAGTGCGAGTGCTATGTCCTCGGGCCATGTTGCCATTTAATTTTTTAAACCTGTTAATTCGTTATGGGTGGACTGCAATTTAACATAACACCCACTATCTGTCGTTTTATCTCCGTTGCTCACGTCCAGCTACGTTTCTTGAGAATTGTGATGTCAATCTAGTCCGAGTATGTGCGCACTTGACCGTCTTCTTGTCTATCGTCGTCGGTCACGACCGCCCCGGCGTGAGCCGCTAACGCAGGTCATGGGAATCGTTCAGAACTGCTTTGCTTATCCGAACTCGACAGCCCTCAAAAAAAAAGCCCGCCGAAGCGGGCAACCTCACGATGCGGAGGGGGAGATACGAATACGCGAAGCTGCGCGTTCAGCCTTTGGTCGCACCAAACGTCAACCCCGCCACAAAATGCTTCTGCATCGCGAAGAACATCGCGACGGACGGCAACGCCGCCAGAATCGACCCCGCCGACACAAGATTCCATGACGTCGTCCACTGCCCCTTCAACGCAGCAACGCCCGCAGTAATCGGCGCAGCCTCATCCCCTTGCGTCAGACACAGCGCCCAGAAGTAGTCATTCCACACGAACGTAAAAACGAGAATCGCCAGCGCAGCCAACGCAGGCCGAATCAACGGCAGCACGATCCGGTAAAACACCGTCCACTCTCCCGCGCCTTCGATCCGCGCCGCCTCGATCAACTCGAACGGCAGTTGCTTGATGAAGTTGCGCAGAAACAGCGTACAGAACCCCGTCTGAAACGCGACATGAAACAGGATCAGCGCCTCGACGGTATTGAACACCCCGAGCCTGAGCGACAAGTCCCGCACCGGAATCATCAGCACCTGCACGGGCACGAAGTTACCGGCAACGAACGTCCCGAACAGCGCGGTACTCCCGCGAAACTTGTAAGTCGCCAGCGCAAAGCCCGCCATCGCCGCCAGCGCAATCGACCCGACCACGGAAGGTACCGTGATCTGCACGCTGTTCCAGAAGTAATGCAGCATCGGCGACGTCGTCAGCGCGTCGCGATAGTTCTCGATCATCGAGAAGTGCCGCGGCCAGCCCCAGTAATGGCCTTCGACCAGTTCCTCGGTCGAGCGTACCGACGTGACGAACACGGCGATCATCGGCAACAGCCAGATCAGCAGCGCAACAGGCAACGACAGCTTGTACAGCCTGCGCGAAACAGGCTTCCATTGAGCAACGGGAGTCGGAAACATGATGGCCACCGGTCAGGTTATTGCTCGTTGCGCAGCAGGCGGCGCAACTGGAACACGATGTAGACGAGCATGATCGCGAACAGCACGACCGCAATCGACGCGGAATAGCCGAGCCGGTAGTACTTGATCGCCTGGTCGTACATGTAATACGCGAGCACGGTCGAGCTCTCGAACGGCCCGCCGCTCGTCATCACCGAGATCAGGTCGAAGCTGCGCAGCGCGCCGATCACCGTGACGACGATCGCCATGAAAGTAGTCGGCCGCAGCTGCGGCAGCACCACGTGCCACAGCAGCGCGGAGCCGCGCGCGCCTTCCATCCGTGCGGCTTCGATCTGTTCCGGGTTGAGCGACGTGAGGCCGGTGAGGTACAGGATCATGCAGTACGCGGTCTGCGGCCACAGCGCGGCAAACACGATGCCGAACGTCGCGTAGCGCGCATCGCCGAGCACCGGGATGCCGTGCCCGGCGATCAGCGCGAGCAGCCCGAACGTCGGATCGTAGAACCACGAGAAGATCAGCCCGACGACCACGCCGGACAGCACGAACGGCGCGAAGAACAGCGACTTCACGAGCCGGATGCCGGCAACCGCCTGGTTCAGGTACAACGCGAGCGCGAGGCCGAGCGGCGGCGCGAGCATGAACAGCGCGAGCCAGATCACGTTGTTGCGCAGCGCCGTGTAGAACGTCGGCGCATGCAGCAGTTCGACGTAGTTCGCGAGGCCGACGAAGGTGCGCTCGGTCATCCCGTCCCAGTTGTACAGGCTCAGCCACAGCGTCGACAGGATCGGCCAGATCACATAGACGGCAACCATCGCGCAAGCCGGCGCGAGAAAGAGCCACGCGGCGCGCTGTTGCCGCCGCACGGCAGGCGACGGGCGGCGTGCGGGCAGGGCGGTGGCGGCGGATGCGCCGCGTGGCGGCGGCGCGGCGCCCGCGCCGGCGGGCGGGGTGGACGTGATCGGACTGGACACGGCAAGCCTCCTGAACGGGCACGGCGGCACGGGGCCGCCGGTTGGGTCACGCGGTCACTTCTTGTAGATGCGCTTGCGGGTCTGTTCGAGTTGCGCGAGCACCGTATCGAGCTGCGCGGGATTCGCGAGGAACTGCTGCATGCCCTTCATCCCCTCGTCGGCCATTTCCTTCGTCATGTCGCGGTCGTAGAACTGCGCGACGCCGCCCTTCGTGTCGGCGAGGATCCGGAAGCCGATGCGCGAGATCGGATCGGCCGGCTCGGGCGACTTGCTGTTGGCCGACAGCGAGCCGAGCCCTTCCGCGAGCTTCGCGCCCATTTCGGGCGTTTCGACGAACGCGAGGAACGTGTGCGCGTCGGCCTTGTTCTTCGCCTTCGTCGGGATGTGCAGCGATTCGACCGGGCCGTCCTCGGCGGTCGGCACCTTCGGGTCGATGATCGGGAAGCGGTAGTAGCCCATTTCCTGCTTCACGTTCGGCGGAAAGCCCGCCGCGATGAACGTGCCCATCAGCATCATCGCGGCCTTGCCCTGGAACAGGAACGGCTGCGCGCCGTCGAGATCGTAGGACAGCGCGTTGTCGATGAAGTAGCCCGCGTCGATCAGCGATTTCCACGTCGTGTAGACCTTCTTCACGCGCGGGTCGGTGTACGGCACGTTGCCGGCCATCAACTGCTGGTGGAACACGTTGCCGTTCAGGCGCAGGTCGAGATAGTCGAACCAGCCGGCGAGCGTCCATGCGTCGCGGCCGCCGATCGCGATCGGCGTGATGCCGGCCGCCTTCAGCTTCTTGCACGCGTCGAGAAACTGGTCCCACGTCTTCGGCTCGTCGGCGATGCCGACCTTGCTGAACAGGTCCTTGCGGTAGAACAGCCCCTTGCGGTAGAACAGCCCCCACGAGTAGTAGACGGTCGGCGCCGCGTATTGCTTGCCGTTGTACGACGATGCGTCGCGCGTCGACGCGTACATCGTGCCCCAGCCGTTCTTCGCCCAATCGCCGCTCAGGTCCTCGAACAGCCCGCGCTTCGCGTAGTACGCCATTCGTTCGCCCGCGTGCCAGTTGACGACGTCCGGTGCGACGGTCGTGAGCCATGCGGGGAGCTGCACCTTGTACGCTTCCTCGTCGACGAAGGTCGCCTTCACGTCGATGTCGGGATGCGCTTTGCGGAACGCGTCGAGCGTCGACTGCCAGACCGCGCGCTGGCTGGCGCCCTTGAACGCGATGTTGATCGTCAGCGTGCCGGCGTCGGCGGGTGCCGTCATGCCGAGCGATGCAAATGCGACAGCGGCGACCGTGGCGAGCCGGGCGGCGACGCGAAGGGGGCGATGGGTCATGAATGTCTCCAGTCCTGGGTGTCGTTGTGCGTGACCGGCGCGTCGTGGCGCCGGTGGCGGGTGCTACGAACGGCTTCGATACACGGCCACGTCTTGCGGCCCGACTTGCGCCGTGCCGAGCACGAACGCCGACGGCGGCACCGCGTCGATCGTGTGCGGCGCGTCGCCATAGTTGAAAACGTAGGTCAGGCCGCCGCGCCGGCTCACACGTACGCCGTCGCCGAGCGGCGTCGGCGCGAGGCCGGCTTCGGTGGCGACATCGGCGAACAGCCGGGCGGTGGTCGCGTCGTCGAACAGCGCGGCCCAGTAGTGCAGCGTGCCGTGCGATACGCACGCCGGGTGACCGTCGGCGAAGCGCGCATGCACGACGCTGTGCGTGTCGTCGTGCAGCTCGACGAAGTCGCGCCAGTGGCGCGCATCGCCCGCGAGCGGCGCGCCGTCGCGCAGCGTGCCGTCGATCCGCTCGGTGACGTTCGGCCGCAGCGATTCGACGCGCCACACGCGCACCGGCAGGATCGATGCGAGCGGGCCGGGCGGCAGCGTCGGCGGGATCTGCAGGTCGACGGTTTTCGAGCCGGTGCGCGGGCCGAGCACGACATGCGCGCCGGATGCCGCGAGTCGCGTGGCGAAATCGTCCGGGACGACCGGCAGCGGCGGCACGACGACGACGCGGTAGCCGTCGAGCGGCGCGTGCGCGGAAACGATGTCGACGTCGAGGCCGAGCGAGCGCAGCGCCGAGTAGTACTCGAACGCGAAGCGCGGGTAATGGAAATCGGCGCCCTGCGGCTGCACTTCGAACAGCCACTTCGCCTCGTAATCGAAGACCAGTGCGACGGGGGCGCGCACGGCACCGTCCGCATCCGCGCCGGCGTCGTGCACGGCCGCGATCTCGCGCGCGACGCGCTGCGCCTCGCGGCCGCCTTCGTCGAGTTGGTCATCGGGTGTGTGCAGGCCCGCATGCATCTGCTCCTGCGCGAACGGCGCCTGCCGCCAGCGGAAGTACGACACGCAGCCGGCGCCGTGCGCGAACGCTTCCCAGCTCCACAGGCGCACCATGCCGGGCAGCGGCGCGGGGTTCCATTGCGCCCAGTTCACGGGCCCCGGCTGCTGCTCCATCACCCAGAACGGCAGCTTCGACATGCCGCGATAGAGGTCGTGATTGAACGACGCGAAATCGGGATGGCCGGTGCGCAGCCAGCGCGCCTTCACGTCGGGTGCGAACCATTGCTCCTCGAGCGCGCCGAGCGGATAGCTGTCCCACGTCGCGATGTCGAGGTCGCGCGCCACCGCGTAATGATCGAACTCGGTGAACAGCTGCATGAAGTTGTGCGCGACGGGGCGGCCCGGCGAGTGCGCGCGGATCACGTCGACCTGCATCCGGTGATAGCGCGCGACTTCGTCCGACGCGAAGCGCCGGTAGTCGAGGCGGTGCGACGGGTGGGCCTCGGTCACGGTGCCGACGGGCGCGTCGACTTCGTCGAAATGGCGATACTCCATGCTCCAGAACACGGTGCCCCACGCGCGGTTCAGCGCGTCGATCGTGCCGTAGCGCGCCTTCAGCCACGCACGGAAGCGCACGAGCGCGGCCGGCGAGTAGCTGACGACGGTCTGGTGGCAACCCAGCTCGTTGTCGGTCTGCCAG
Source organism: Burkholderia lata (assembly GCF_902499025.1). Classification (GTDB taxonomy): domain Bacteria; phylum Pseudomonadota; class Gammaproteobacteria; order Burkholderiales; family Burkholderiaceae; genus Burkholderia; species Burkholderia lata_C. The sequence continues at coordinate 7,665 of NZ_CABVPW010000010.1, forward strand.
TAGCGTACGGCCGGGTGGCGGCCGTAGCGTTCGGCGACCGCCGTGCAGATCTGGCGCGACGCCTCGAGATAGGTCGGCGACGAGAAGTCGTAATGGCGGCGCGAGCCGAACGCGCGCGGCCGGCCGTCCGCGCCGATCGCGAGGATGTCGGGATGGCGATCGACCAGCCATTTCGGTGGCGTCGCGGTCGGCGTGCACATCACGATTTCGAGGCCGGCCGCACCGAGCACGTCGATCGCGCGATCGAGCCAGCCCCAGTCGTATTCGCCGGGCGACGGCTCGATACGGCTCCACGCGAATTCGGCGATCCGCACCTGCTCGATACCGAGTGCTTTCATCCGGCGGGCATCGTCGGCCCACATCGATTCCGGCCAGTGTTCCGGGTAGTAACAGACTCCGAGGCGCATGCCCGATCCTTATGCGTAGTGGTGAACGTGGACGTCGGCACACGCGGGCACCGCGCGGCCGTCTTCGGTGAAGAGATGGCAGGCCGCGGCCGGCGCGTGCACGAGCACGCGTTCGCCGCTGCGCACCTGCGCGTCGCCGGGCACCTTCGCGATGATCGAGTTGCCGCCGGGCTGGTCGAGGTGCACGTAGGTCTGCTCACCCAGGCGCTCGACGAGCGCGACGTCGCGAGCAAGCGCCGTGGCATCGTGCGCGGCGCCGAGCGTCAGGTGTTCGGGGCGAATGCCGAGCGTCACGGTGGCGCCCGTACCGAGCGACGAGCCATCACGCGGCAGCACGAAGGATTCGCCGGACGGCGCGAGCGTGACGGTCGTGCGATGCGCATCGCAAGCGGTCACGACGGCCGGCAGGAAATTCATCCGCGGCGACCCGATGAAGCCCGCGACGAAGCGGCTGGCCGGGTGGTGGTAGAGGTCGAGCGGCGCACCGACCTGCGCGATGCTGCCGTGCTGCTCAGTGTCCGCGCCGGCGTGCAGCAGCACGATCTTGTCGGCGAGCGTCATCGCTTCGGTCTGGTCGTGCGTCACGTAGACGACGCTCGCGCGTTCGAACTGCCGGTGCAGCCGCGCGATCTCGATGCGGGTCTGGCCGCGCAGCGCGGCGTCGAGATTCGACAGCGGCTCGTCGAACAGGAACACGCCGGGTTCGCGCACGATCGCGCGGCCGATCGCGACGCGCTGGCGCTGCCCGCCCGACAGCGCCTTCGGCTTGCGATCGAGCAGCGTATCGAGCTGCAGGATGCGCGCGGCATCGCGCACCTTCCGGTCGATCTCGGCCTTCGGCACGCGCGCGAGCTTCAGCCCGAACGCCATGTTCTCGTAGACCGTCATGTGCGGAAACAGCGCGTAGCTCTGGAACACCATCGCGACGCCGCGCTCGGCAGCGGGCACGTCGTCGACGCGGCGGCCGTCGATCGACAGCTCGCCCGCGCTCAGATCCTCGAGCCCGGCGATCATGCGCAGCAACGTCGATTTGCCGCATCCGGACGGCCCGAGAAACACGCAGAACTCGTGCGCGCCGATCTCCAGATCGACGTCGCGAATGACCGGCGCGTGATCGCCATAGGCTTTCTGCACGCGTCGCATCGAGATGCTCGCCATTGTCTCCGCTCCATGTTCTAATGCGCTTTCATCGTTGATTAAGCGCTTAATCATCGCGATCAAAAAAAGAGGCGATGCGATCGCGGCCGAGTCGCGCCCGTCGGTCGGGCGGCAGGGTGTGCGCCGATAGTGCGCCGCTTCGGTGAGCGAAGCAAATACTGGATAGACGTCTCATATAGTGAGCAAATGATGGCAACCCTGGATGAAGTGGCGCGCCGCGCCGGCGTGACGGCCGCGACCGTGTCGAACGTGCTGCGCGACCGCGGCCGGGTGGGCGAGGCGACGCGGGCGCGGGTGCTGGACGCCGTGGAGGCGCTCGGGTATCGGCCGCATCTCGCCGCGCGGGCGCTGGCGGAAGGGCGCGCGCCGACGGTCGCGCTGATGGTGTCGAGTATCGCGAACCCGTTCTATCCGGAGTTCGCGCTGGCGGTCGAGCGCGCGGTGCGTCGCAACGGGCAGTTCCTGATCGTCTGCAATACGAACGAAGATCCGTTGCAGGGGCGTGCTTATCTCGACCAGATCGCCGGCACGATCTCCGAAGGGATTCTCGTGACGAACGCGAACCTGCATCTGCCGGATCTGGTCGACGTGGCGGCACGCGGCGTACCGGTCGTGCTGTGCCTGTGGGAGCGGCCCGAGGCGCCGCCCGACGGGCTGCCGTGCGTGGCGATCGATTTCCGCGAGGCGGGGCGGATTGCGACGCGACACTTGCTCGAGCTGGGCCACGAGCGGATCGGCGTGATCGTCGGCGGGTCGGCGAGCGGCGTGCAGGCGGCGCGCTACGACGGCTTCGTCGACGTGATGCGCGAAGCGGGGCTCGATGCGTCGATCGTCGCGGCCGAACCCGATTCGATCGAAGGCGGCGTGCGCGCGGCGGGGCGGTTGCTCGATGCGCATCCGAAGTTGACCGCGATGGTTGCGACCAATGACCTCCCGGCGATCGGCGCGATGCATGCGGCGGCCGATCGCGGCCGGCGCGTGCCCGACGATCTGTCGATCGTCGGAATTACCGACATTCACCTGGCCAGCGACACGCGGCCCACGCTGACGACCGTGGCGATCCCGACCGCCGAGGCCGCCGGGCTCGCGGTCGAGCTGCTCAATGCGGTGCGCGAGGCGGGTGGTCAGAGCGACTCGGCATCACGCGTGCGTACTGCGTCACTGCCTAGGCTGGTGGTGCGCGGTACGACCGGCCGCGTACCGGGTGGGGGCGCGACGCTGTCGGCTTGATGTGTGATGGGAGCGAGTACGTTGAAGTAGCCGGCGTGATCAGTGCGACCCGGCATGGGCCGCGCGCGGTGCGGCAAGTGGCAAGCCGAAAACGGCAAACGGCAAACGGCAAACGCACCGCCGGCTTCAAACGCCTTCGACGAGCCGCATAACGATCCTTCTGGCCGATTCAAGATGCGCGACCGTCATCGAGCGTGCCGCACGTGCATTGCGTTCGCGGCACGCCTGCAGGATCTCCTCGTGCTCGACCTGGAACGACGGCGTATCGGCAAGCAGCGTGGCCTGCAGACGCTCGTACCGTTCGACCTGGCTGCGCAGCTCCGCGATCGTCTTCAACAGTCGCTCATTGCCGCAGCATGAATACAGCAGCGCGTGGAATTCGCGGTTCAGTTCGCCCTGCCGGCGCGGCACGGCCGCATCGCCGAGCAAACGATGGACGAGTTCGGCGCGCGCGAGCGTCTCGTCGTCGAGCCGCTTCACGCTGCGGTAGATCGCGTCGCCTTCGAGCAGCGCGCGCATATCGTAGATTTCCTGCACGTCCGATGCACTCAGCATGCGCACGACGGCGCCGCGATTCCTGAAGATGTCCAGCAAGCCTTCGCGCTCCAGGCGCTGGATCGCCTCGCGCATCGGAATCCGGCTGATGCCGAACCGGTCGGCCAGGTCGCGCTCGACGAGCCGCTCGCCGGCTTCCAGCTCGCCGTTGATGATCATGTCCCGCAACGACGCGGCGACCGCGTCCGCGGTGGAATCGAGTTTGGCTTCCATGCCTGCATGTTCCGTCAATTTGGAATAATGGTATACCAAATGGGAATCCGGTGCCAAAATGGCGATCGCAGGCGGGCTCGTACAACGACATCCGGCCCGGTCGAAGCAACCCACATCAATGGAGAGCGAGATGGCATCTGGCGAACACAAATATCGCGTCGCAGTAGAGTGGACGGGCAATCGCGGCACCGGCACGTCGGGGTATCGCGAGTACGGGCGGGATCATCTGATCCGGGCCGGTTCCAAGCCGGATATTCCCGGTTCGTCTGACGCGGCGTTTCGCGGCGATGCGGCGCGCTGGAATCCGGAAGACCTGCTGCTGGCGTCGGCATCGGCGTGTCACAAGCTCTGGTACCTGCATCTGTGCTCTGAAGCGGGCATTCGCGTGCTCGCCTATGTCGACAACGCGGAAGGCACGATGGTCGACAGTGCCGAGCCGGGCCGCTTCACGGAAATCGTGCTGCGCCCGCACGTGACGATCCAGGCCGGCGACGATCGCGAACGGGCGGAGCATCTGCATCATGATGCGCACGCGAAGTGCTATATCGCGAACTCGGTCAATTTTCCGATCCGCTGCGAACCCGTGATCGAATTCGCCGCAGCGTAATACCGACACCAGCCGGATGACATCGACGATGAAGCTTTTCTACTACCCCGGCAATGCCAGCATGGCGCCGCATTTCGTGCTGGAAGAAATCGGCAAGCCGTTCGACCTCGAATTCGTCGACCGCACGCACGACCAGCACAAGACACCGGACTACCTCGCGCTCAATCCGAACGGGCTCATCCCGGTGCTGATCGATGGCGACCAGGTGCTGTACGAAGCCGCCGCCATTTGCCTGCATCTTGCGGATACGCATCCCGAGCAGCGGCTCGCGCCCGAACTCGGCACACCGGAACGCGCGCAGTGCTACAAATGGCTGATGTGGTTCACCAACACGCTGCAGGCGACGCTGCTCGCGTATTTCTATCCGGAGCGCTGGGTCGATGTGGGCAATGCGGCAGGCGCCGCCCAGGTGAAGGCGCACGCGGAGACGAAAATCGCGGCGCTGCTGGATCAGCTCGACCGTCAGCTGGAAACGAGCGGCGGCCCGTGGCTGCTCGGTGCGCATTACACGGTACTCGATCCGTACGCGCTGATGCTGTGCCGCTGGACGCGCGGCTTTGCCGAGCCGGCGCGGCAGCGGCCGGTACTCGGCGGCTACCTGCAGCGGGTGCTTGCGCGCCCGGCGATCCAGCGGGCGTTGCAGACCGAAGGGCTCGCGCAGCCCTGGGTGTAACGCGTCATGGCAGCAGCATGCGCGTCACTCGATGCGCATGCGTGCCGGGCGATCCGAAAACGGCAGCGGCCACGACGTCGCGAACCCAGCGTTGGCGTCAGCGTCACAGCACGACGCCATACACGTCTCGCGCGGCCGCGCGAATCGCATCGGCCATCATCGCGACGGCCGGCGAATGCAGCCGGTCGGTGCGCGTGATGATCCCGAAATCGTCCATCCGGCAATCCATCTCCAGCGGCAGCACCGTGACGATCCCGTGCCGCGCGTAGTAGCGCGCGACGTCCTCGGCCAGCACCGCGATCATGTCGCTCTGTTCGAGCAGCTGCGTGATGAACAGCAGCGCGGACGTCTCGACGAGGTTCGACGGCGGCGCGAGGCTCGCGCGCTGGAACACGAGTTCGAAGCGGTGCCGCAGCACGCTGCCGGCCGGCGGCACGACCCACGCGGCGCGCTGCACGTCCGCGAGCGACAGCGGCGCCTGCGCGAGCAGCGGATGGCCCGGCCGCACGACGGCGGCCACCGGCTCGCCGGTCAGCGGTTCATAGCGCAGCCGCAGCTTGTCGTGTTCGGCGGAGAGCCGGCCGAGCACGATGTCGATTTTTTCCTGCGCGAGATGTTCGAGCAGCACGTTGCTGGTGTCGATCTCGACCGACACGTGCAGGCCGGCGTGGGTGCCCTTCACGGCGGCGACGGCCGGCGGCACGAGCCGCAGGCCCGGCGACGTGATCGCGCCCACCGCCACGTGCCCGAGATGGCCGGCCTTCAGCGCGGCCAGTTCCTCGTGCGCCTGGTCGAGGCTGCCGAGCGCCGCGCGCGCATGGCGGATCAGCGCGTCGCCGTACAGCGTCGGCCGCATCCCGCGCGGCAGGCGCTCGAACAGCACCGCGCCGATCGATTCCTCGAGCTCGCGCAGCAGCTTCGACGCGGCGGGCTGCGTCATGTTCAGCGCGGCCGCCGCGCGATGAATGCTGCCTTCGTCGGCAAGCGCGACGACCAGCAGAAGCTGGCGCGTCTTCAGGCGGCCACGGTTTCCCCACGGGCTGGCTTCGGGCATCGTACGGGTTTATATCGATATCGGAATCGATATCGTAATCGCCAAAAACGTCATTAGCCAGTTATCAAAATTCTGCCTAGACTGCGCCGGTATCCCGTCACCACAGGACTGACGATGTCGGCAACAAAACCCAGGCTGCGCTCCGCCCAATGGTTCGGCACGAACGACAAGAACGGCTTCATGTACCGGAGCTGGATGAAGAACCAGGGCATCCCCGATCACGAGTTCGATGGCCGGCCGATCATCGGCATCTGCAATACGTGGTCCGAACTGACGCCATGCAACGCGCACTTCCGCAAGCTCGCCGAGCACGTGAAGCGCGGGATCTCCGAGGCGGGCGGCTTCCCGGTCGAGTTCCCGGTGTTCTCGAACGGTGAGTCGAACCTGCGCCCGTCGGCGATGCTCACGCGCAACCTCGCGTCGATGGACGTCGAGGAAGCGATCCGCGGCAACCCGATCGACGCGGTCGTGCTGCTCGCCGGCTGCGACAAGACCACGCCCGCGCTGCTGATGGGCGCGGCGAGCTGCGACGTGCCGGCGATCGTCGTGTCCGGCGGCCCGATGCTGAACGGCAAGCTCGAGGGCAAGAATATCGGCTCGGGCACGGCCGTATGGCAACTGCACGAAGCGCTGAAGGCCGGCGAGATCGACCTGCATCACTTCCTGTCGGCCGAAGCCGGGATGTCGCGCTCGGCCGGCACCTGCAACACGATGGGCACCGCGTCGACGATGGCGTGCATGGCCGAGGCGCTCGGCGTCGCGCTGCCGCACAACGCGGCGATTCCGGCCGTCGATTCGCGCCGCTACGTGCTCGCGCACATGTCCGGCATCCGCATCGTCGAGATGGCGCTGGAAGGGCTCGTGCTGTCGAAGATCCTCACGCGCGCGGCGTTCGAGAACGCGATCCGTGCGAATGCGGCGATCGGCGGCTCGACGAATGCGGTGATCCACCTGAAGGCGATCGCGGGCCGTATCGGCGTGCCGCTCGAACTGGAAGACTGGATGCGCATCGGCCGCGACACGCCGACGATCGTCGACCTGATGCCGTCGGGGCGTTTCCTGATGGAAGAGTTCTATTACGCGGGCGGGCTGCCGGCCGTGCTGCGCCGGCTCGGTGAAGGCGGGTTGCTGCCGAACCCGGACGCGCTGACGGTGAACGGCAAGTCGCTGTGGGACAACGTGCGCGAAGCGCCGAACTACGACGACGAGGTGATCCGCCCGCTCGACCGGCCGCTGATCGCGGACGGCGGCATCCGCATCCTGCGCGGCAATCTCGCGCCGCGCGGCGCGGTGCTGAAGCCGTCGGCCGCGAGCCCCGAGCTGCTCAAGCATCGCGGCCGCGCGGTAGTGTTCGAGAACCTCGAACACTACAAGGCGACGATCAACGACGAGGCGCTCGACGTCGACGCAAGCTCGGTGCTCGTGCTGAAGAACTGCGGGCCGCGCGGTTATCCGGGGATGGCCGAGGTCGGCAACATGGGGCTGCCGCCGAAGCTGCTGCGCCAGGGCGTGAAGGATATGGTGCGGATTTCCGACGCGCGGATGAGCGGCACCGCTTACGGCACGGTCGTGCTGCACGTCGCGCCGGAGGCCGCCGCCGGTGGCCCGCTCGCGGCCGTGCACAACGGCGACTGGATCGAGCTCGACTGCGAGGCCGGCACGCTGCATCTCGACATTACGGATGACGAACTGCAGCGCCGCCTGTCGGACGTCGATCCGACCGCGGCGCCGGGTGTGGCCGGCCAGCTCGGCAAGGGCGGCTACGCACGGCTGTACATCGATCACGTGCTGCAGGCCGACGAGGGGTGCGACCTCGACTTCCTGGTCGGCACGCGCGGCGCGGAGGTGCCGAGTCATTCGCATTGAGCGGCTGCGCCGCAGCCGGTTGCGGGCTTTCCCGGTCCGCGCTTCGTGAAACCGTAAACGCATGACGGCCGGTCGTCACCGAGGCCGAAGCAGGATGCGAACCATGACATCGAGCAGCACGCCGCGCTATCGCGGCATTTTCCCCGTCGTCCCGACGACGTTTGCCGACACCGGCGAACTCGACCTCGCGAGCCAGAGGCGCGCGGTCGATTTCATGATCGACGCGGGCTCGGACGGGCTGTGCATCCTTGCGAACTTCTCCGAGCAGTTCGCGATCACCGACGACGAACGCGACGTGCTCACGCGCACGATCCTCGAGCACGTCGCGGGCCGCGTGCCGGTGATCGTCACGACGTCGCACTACAGCACGCAGGTGTGCGCGGCGCGCAGCCTGCGTGCGCAGCAGCTCGGCGCGGCGATGGTGATGGCGATGCCGCCGTATCACGGCGCGACGTTCCGCGTGCCCGAAGCGCAGATCTTCGATTTCTTTGCGCGCGTGTCGGATGCGATCGACATCCCGATCATGATCCAGGACGCGCCCGCGAGCGGCACCGCGCTGTCGGCGCCGTTCCTCGCGCGGATGGCGCGCGAGATCGAGCAGGTCGCGTACTTCAAGATCGAGACGCCGGGCGCCGCGAACAAGCTGCGCGAGCTGATCCGGCTCGGCGGCGACGCGATCGAGGGGCCGTGGGACGGCGAGGAGGCGATCACGCTGCTCGCCGATCTCCACGCGGGCGCGACCGGCGCGATGACGGGCGGCGGGTTTCCGGACGGCATCCGGCCGATCCTCGAAGCCTGGCGCGAAGGGCGCCACGACGACGCGTACGCGCGCTACCAGGCGTGGCTGCCGCTGATCAATCACGAGAACCGCCAGTCCGGGATCCTCACCGCGAAGGCGCTGATGCGCGAAGGCGGCGTGATCGCGTGCGAGCGGCCGCGGCATCCGATGCCGGAACTGCATCCGGACACGCGCGCGGAGCTGCTCGCGATCGCGCGCCGGCTCGATCCGCTCGTGCTGCGCTGGGCGCACTGAACGATCACCGAACGATTCGCGAAGGAGGCATGCACGATGAGTAATCAGGTTTCGCTGGGTGTCGTCGGCATCGGCAAGATCGCGCGCGACCAGCATCTGCCGGCGATCGACGCTGAACCGGGTTTCAAGTTGACTGCGTGCGCGAGCCGTCACGCGGAAGTCGCCGGGGTGCGCAACTATCGCGATCTGCGTGCGCTGCTGGCCGCCGAGCGCGAGCTCGATGCCGTGTCGCTGTGCGCGCCGCCACAGGTGCGCTATGCGCAGGCGCGCGCCGTGCTCGAAGCCGGCAAGCACGTGATGCTCGAAAAACCGCCGGGCGCGACGCTCGGCGAAGTGGCGGTGCTGGACGCGCTTGCGCGCGAGCGCGGCCTCACGCTGTTCGCGACCTGGCATTCGCGCTGCGCGAGTGCGGTGGAGCCTGCCCGCGCCTGGCTCGCGACGCGCGCGATCCGCGCGGTGCAGGTGCGCTGGAAGGAAGACGTGCGGCGCTGGCATCCGGGGCAGCAATGGATCTGGGAGCCGGGCGGCCTCGGCGTGTTCGACCCGGGCATCAACGCGCTGTCGATCGTCACGCGGATCCTGCCGCGCGAGCTCGTGCTGCGCGAGGCGACGCTCATCGTGCCGAGCGACGTGCAGACGCCGATCGCCGCCGAGCTCGATTGCGCGGATACCGACGGCGTGCCGGTGCGCGCGGAGTTCGACTGGCGGCACGGCCCGGTCGAGCAGTGGGAGATCGCGGTCGACACGGCCGACGGCGTGCTCGCGATCAGCCGCGGCGGCGCGCAATTGTCGATCGCGGGCGAGCCGGTCGAGATCGGGCCCGAGCGCGAGTATCCGGCGCTGTATGCGCACTTCCATGCGCTGATCGCGCGTGGCGAAAGCGACGTCGACGTGCGGCCGCTGCGGCTCGTCGCCGATGCATTCCTGTTCGGCCGGCGCGTGCAGACGGACGCGTTCGGCCGCTAATCACGCGGGCGCGCTGCGGCGCGATCACGCACGACGAATCATTACGGCAAAAGCCGACATCTAGGAGACACCACATGAACCGCCCGATTCACACGATTCGCCGCCATACGTTACGCGCGCTGCTGGCCGCGCTTTGCATCGCGCCGCTCGGCATGCAGGGCGCTGCGCGCGCCGACGCTCCGCTGAAGATCGGCTTCCTGGTGAAGATGCCCGAACAGGCCTGGTTCATCAACGAGCAGAACGCGGCATCCGCGCTCGGCCAGAAGGAGAATTTCTCGGTCGTGAAGATCGGCACGCCCGACGGCGAGAAGGTGCTCGCCGCGATCGACAACCTCGGCTCGCAGGGTGCACAGGGCTTCGTGATCTGCGCGCCGGACGTGCGCCTCGGCCCGGCGATCGCCGCGCGCGCGAAGCGCTACAACATGAAGTTCGTGACCGTCGACGACCAGCTCGTCGATTCGACCGGCAAGCCGCTGCCGAACGTGCCGCACCTCGGGATGTCGGCGACCAAGATCGGCAACCAGGTCGGCCAGGCCATTTCCGACGAGATGAAGCGCCGTGGCTGGAAGCCGGAGGAAGTCGGCGCGCTGCGGATCACCAACTACGAGCTGCCGACCGCGAAGCTGCGCACCGACGGCGCGACCGAGGCGCTGCTCGCGAACGGCTTCCGCAAGGAGAACATCTTCGACGCGCCGCAGAAGACGACCGACGACGAAGGCGGCTTCAGCGCGGCGGCTCCCGTGCTCGCGCGGCATCCGAACATCAAGAAGTGGGTGGTCTACGCGCTGAACGAGGAAACCGTGCTCGGCGCGGTGCGCGCGACCGAACAGCTGCACATCCCGGCGGCCGACGTGATCGGCGTCGGCATCAACGGCGCGGGCGAGGCGTTCGCCGAGTTCCAGAAGAAGGAGCCGACCGGCTTCTACGGGACGATCGCCGTCAGCTCGACGAACCACGGCAAGGACAGCACGCAGAACCTCGTCGACTGGATCCGCAACGGCAAGGCGCCGCCCGCCGACACGCAGACGAGCGGCAAGCTGATGACGCGCGCGAACTGGCAGGCCGTGCGCACCGAGCTCGGCATCTGAGCGCACGAGGCGAGAACGCGATGACGATGCAGACGATGACGGCCGTATCCGGTAACGACGGCGACACCGGTGCCGATGCCGGCGCGTCGACGCCGGGCGGCCCGCTGCTCGCGCTCGACGGCATCACGGTGACGTTCCCGGGCGTGCGCGCGCTGGACGCTGTGTCGCTGTCGGTGCGCGCGGGCGAAGTGCACGGGCTGATGGGCGAGAACGGCGCGGGGAAGTCGACGTTGCTGAAGGTGCTGTCGGGCGTGAACCAGCCGCAGGCCGGCACGCTGACGCTGAACGGCACCGCGCAGCGCTTTGCGTCGACCCGCGCGGCGCTGGAGGCCGGCATCGCGATCATCTACCAGGAGCTGCATCTGGTGCCCGAGCTGACGGTCGCGGAGAACCTGATGCTCGGGCAACTGCCGAGCCGGCTCGGCGTGGTCGACGAACGCACGCTCGCCGCGCGCGCACTCGATGCGCTGGAGCGGCTCGGCGAGCACATCGATCCGGGCATCCCGGTGAAGTATCTGTCGATCGGGCAGCGCCAGATGATCGAGATCGGCAAGGCGCTGATGCGCGACGCGCGCGTGATCGCGTTCGACGAGCCGACGAGCTCGCTGTCCGCGCGCGAAACGACGCAACTGTTCCGGATCATCCGCGCGCTGCGCGCGGAAGGCCGCGCGATCATCTACGTCACGCACCGGATGGAGGAAGTGTACGAACTGTGCGACCGCGTGACGGTGTTCCGCGACGGCTGCCGTATCGACACGTTCGATTCCGTGACCGATCTTGACCGCGACCGGTTGATCGGCTGCATGGTCGGCCGCTCGATCGAGGACGTGTACGGCTACCGGCCGCGCACGGCCGGCGACGTGCTGATCGAGGCGAAGGGGCTGGCGGGGCCCGGGTTGTCCGAGCCCGTGTCGTTTTCCGCGCGGCGCGGCGAGATCGTCGGCTTCTTCGGGCTCGTCGGCGCGGGCCGCTCGGAGCTGATGAAGCTGCTGTACGGCGCCGCGCGCCCGAGCGCGGGGCATGTCGAGCTGAACGGGAAGCGGGTTGCATCCGGCAGCCCGCGCGACGCGGTGCGCGCCGGCCTCGCGCTGTGCCCGGAAGACCGCAAGCAGGAAGGCATCGTCGCGATCGCGTCGGTGGCCGACAACCTGAACATCAGCGCGCGCCGGCATTTCAGCCCGGCGCGGATGCTGCTCGACGGGCGGCGCGAACGCGAACTCGCGCAACGCTACATCGAGCGGCTCGCGATCAAGACCCGCGACGGCGATACGCCGATCGGCGCACTGTCCGGCGGCAACCAGCAGAAGGTCGTGCTCGCGCGCTGGCTGGCCGAACGCATCGACGTGTTCCTGATGGACGAGCCGACGCGCGGCATCGACGTCGGCGCGCGCGCGGAAATCTACAACCTGTTCTACGAACTCGCGGAAGCGGGCCGCACGGTGATCCTCGTGTCGAGCGACCTGGCCGAGGTGATCGGCGTGTCGGACCGGATCATCGTGATGAAGGAAGGACGGATCGCGGGCGAGGTCGCGAAGGCGCAGGCGACGCCCGACGCGCTGATCAAGCTCGCGCTGCCGCGCTAGCGCCCCGCAACGATCAACCGGATGCAAACGAAATGAGCCAGGCAATGCAACCCCAACGCACTTCCCCGTCCCCCGATGCCGCCGTCGCACCCGCGCGAGCGCGCGGCGGCGTGTGGCAGCTGATCAACCGCTCCGGCATCGTGATGGTGTTTCTCGTGCTGTTCGCGACGCTGTCGCTGACGGTGCCGGACTTCCTCACGTCGCGCAACATCCAGGGCCTGCTGCTGTCGGTCACGCTGATCGGCTCGATCGCGGTGACGATGATGTTCGTGCTCGCGCTCGGCGAGGTCGACCTGTCGGTCGCATCGATCGTCGCGTTCTCGGGCGTCGTCGCGTCGACGCTGATCACCGCGACGCACAGCGTCGTGCTCGGCATCGCGGCCGGCGTGCTCGCGGGCGGTGCGGTCGGGCTCGTCAACGGCATGCTGATCGCGCGCTGGCGGATCAACTCGCTGATCGTCACGCTCGCGATGATGGAAGTCGTGCGCGGGCTCGCGTTCATCACGTCCAACGGCGACGCGGTGATGATCTCCGAGGAGCGTTTCTTCGATCTCGGCGGCGGGTCGTTCCTCGGCATTTCGTATCCGATCTGGAGCAACATCGTCGGCTTCGTCGTGTTCGGCTTCCTGCTGCGCAAGACGGTGTTCGGCAAGAACGTGCTGGCCGTCGGCGGCAACGGCGAGGCCGCGCTGCTCGCGGGGCTGCCGGTGATGCGCATCAAGATCACCGTGTTCGTGCTGCAGGGGCTGGTGACGGGTTTTGCCGGCGTGATGCTCGCGTCGCGGATGAGCCTCGGCGATCCGAAGACGTCGGTCGGGCTCGAGCTCGGCGTGATCTCCGCGTGCGTGCTCGGCGGTGTGTCGCTGACGGGCGGCGTCGCGACGATCTCCGGCGTGCTGGTCGGTGTGCTGATCATGGGCTCCGTCCAGGACGCGATGAGCCTGCTGAACGTGCCGACGTTTTACCAATATCTGATACGCGGCGGAATTCTGTTGCTCGCGGTGCTGTTCGACCAGTATCGTCGCAACCAGCGGCGCGCGATGAAGATCTGACGAAAGCGCGGCTGCCCGCGAACGCGACAGATATCGGGAGACGGCATGCAACAGACTCATCCGGCCGCGTCGGCGACGCTGCTGGCGGACACCCGCAACACGCTCGGCGAAGGCGCGACGTGGTGCGACAGGACGCACGCGCTGTATTGGGTGGACATCGAAGGCGCACAACTGTGGCGCTGTCGCGCGGATGGCGCCGACCTCACGCCGTGGGCGATGCCCGAACGGCTCGCATGCTTCGCGCTGACGCACGACCCGGACGTGCTGCTCGTCGGGCTTGCGACGCATCTCGCGTTCTTCGACCTGCGCAGCGGCGCGTTCACGCGGATCGTCGACGTCGAGCCCGAGCTGCCGACGCGGCTGAACGACGGGCGCTGCGATCCGTTCGGCGCGCTCGTGTTCGGGATGAAGGACGAAGGCAGCGAGCCGCCGCAGGCGATCGGCGGGTTCTACCGGCTCAATGCCGACCTCACGCTGGAGCGGCTCGCGTTGCCGCCGGCCGCGATCGCGAACAGCATCGCGTTTTCGCCGGACGGGTCGAAGATGTATTTCTGCGATTCGCTCGTGCGCGAGATCTTCGTTTGCGATTACCGCGCGGGCGGCGACGTCGCGAACGTGCGGCCGTTCGCGCGCCTGACCGATCCCGACGGTGACCCGGACGGCTCGATGATCGATCGCGATGGCGGCCTGTGGAACGCGCAGTGGGGCGGCCGGCGTGTCGTGCGCTACGGGCCGGACGGTGTCGAGACGGAACGCGTCGCCGTACCGACCGCGCAGCCGAGCTGCACGGCGCTCGACGGCGAAGGCCGCCTGTACGTGACGAGCGCGCGCATCGGGTTGAGCGACGATGCGCTGGCCGGCGACCCGCATGCGGGTGGCGTGTTCGTTGCGCAGACGAGCCATGCGGGGCTGCCTACGGCGCGGTTTGCGGGGACGCCGCGTAGCTGATTGCGTACGGGATGCCGCTGACGCAGCGGGTTTCGCGGCGAGGCCAGCAGTCCGCCACGCGCGTGTGAGCGCGCAGCGGCTGTCCGGCATGACTGGAACGCCCCGTTCGCCTCCCGACGTGCTGGTAAGATGGCCCGCAATCCCATCCCGCCCGCACCATGAGTTCCGCACCGACCAAACCCGCGCACCCGAAGAACGCCACGAAGAACACCGCCCGCGCGACGGGCGACAAGCCGAAGGCGCGCGTGCAGCAGCGCCTGACCTACGTGATCGGCGGTCTCGACCGGCTGCTGCGCCGCCACATGACCGACGCGCTCGCCCCGCTTGGCATCACGCTCGCGCAATACACGGCGCTGTCGGTGCTCGAGGCGCGCGGCGCGTCGTCGAACGCGCAACTGGCCGAGCGCTCGTGGATCACGCCGCAATCGGCGAACGAAGTGATGAGCGTGATGGCCGCCCGCGGTTTCGTCACGCGTGAAGCCGACCCGTCGCACGGCCGCATCATCCTGCTGACGCTGACCGACGAAGGCGCGGCGATGCTGCGTGAATGCGAAGCCGTCCTGCGCCCGCTCGAGACGCGCATGCTCGGTGACATCTCCGCCGACACAGCCGCGGACGTGCAGCGCGCACTCGAACTGTTCTCGCGCAACCTGCGCGGCTGACCGCCTTCCGGAACCTTCATCGCGCGGGCCCGTGCGGCCCGCGTTTGCGTTGCCGGTCGCCTGACCGTTCCCCGATTCCGCCGCTTCCTGTCGCTTTCCGATCCGGGTTTACACCGGCGCTCGTGCCGCTTGCAATATCAGGTAGCCTGATATTAAATGAAGCCGTCCGCAGCAGGAATGCTGCGCACCGAATCGCACAGGAACGAACGACAGGAAACGATATGAGCAAGTACGACAACCGCTGGCAGACCGTTGAAGTGAAGGTGGAGGCCGGCATCGCGTGGGTCACGCTGAACCGCCCGGACAAGCGCAATGCGATGAGCCCGACGCTCAACCAGGAGATGCTGCAGGTACTCGACGCAGTCGAATTCGACGACGAAGCGAAGGTGCTCGTCCTCACCGGCGCGGGCGCCGCGTGGACGGCCGGCATGGACTTGAAGGAATACTTCCGCGAGATCGACGGCGGCTCCGACGCGATGCAGGAAAAAGTGCGCCGCGACGCATCGGAATGGCAGTGGCGCCGCCTGCGGATGTACAACAAGCCGACGATCGCGATGGTGAACGGCTGGTGCTTCGGCGGCGGGTTCTCGCCGCTCGTCGCGTGCGACCTCGCGATCGCGGCCGACGAAGCCGTGTTCGGCCTGTCGGAGATCAACTGGGGCATCCCGCCCGGCAACCTCGTCAGCAAGGCGATGGCCGATACGGTCGGGCACCGCCGTGCGCTGCACTACATCATGACCGGCGACACGTTCACCGGCGTGGAAGCCGCCGAGATGGGCCTCGTGAACAGCAGCGTGCCGCTCGCCGGGCTGCGCGACGCAACGATCGCGCTCGCCGCGCGGCTGATGGACAAGAACCCGGTCGTGCTGCGCGCGGCGAAGCACGGCTTCAAGCGCTCGCGCGAGCTCACGTGGGAGCAGTGCGAAGACTACCTGTACGCGAAGCTCGACCAGGCGCAGCTGCGCGATCCGGAACATGGCCGCGAACAGGGCTTGAAGCAGTTCCTCGACGACAAGACGATCAAGCCGGGCCTGCAGGCCTACAAGCGCTGACGCAACCGACGAGAAACACGCATGGCAGGAGACAACATGACCGACAGACGGATGCTGATCGCCGGCGAGTGGTGCGTCGCCCGCGACGGGCGCACCTTCGACCGATTCAATCCCGCGACGGGCGCGCTGGCGTCACGCGCGCCGGCGGCCGGCCTGGCCGACGCCGACGCGGCGATCGACGCCGCGCACCGCGCGTTTCCGGCATGGTCGGCGCTTGCGCCGACCGAGCGCCGCCGGCTGCTGCTGAAGGCGGCCGACCTGATGGACACGCGCATCGACGCGTTCGTCGCGACCGGCGTGGCCGAAACCGGCGCGACGCCTGGCTGGATCGGCTTCAACGTGACGCTTGCGGCGAACATGCTGCGCGAGGCCGCGTCGATGACGACGCAGATCGCCGGCGACGTGATCCCGTCCGACGTGCCCGGCAATCTCGCGCTCGCGATGCGCGTGCCGTGCGGCGTCGTGCTCGGCATCGCGCCGTGGAATGCGCCGGTGATCCTCGGCACGCGAGCGCTGGCGATGCCGCTCGCGTGCGGCAACACGGTCGTGCTGAAGGCGTCCGAGGCGTGTCCCGGCGTGCACGCGCTGATCGGCGCGGTGCTGGACGAAGCGGGGCTCGGCGCGGGCGTGGTCAACGTGATCACGCATGCGGCGGCCGACGCTCCCGAACTCGTCGAGCGGCTGATCGCGCATCCGCACGTGAAGCGCATCAACTTCACCGGGTCGACGCATGTCGGGCGCATCATCGCGCGCCACGCGGCGGCTCACCTGAAACCGGTGCTCCTCGAACTCGGCGGCAAGGCGCCCGTGCTCGTGCTGGACGATGCCGATCTCGACGCGGCCGTCGACGCGATCGCGTTCGGCGCGTTCTTCAACCAGGGGCAGATCTGCATGTCGACCGAGCGTGTGATCGCCGCGCGGCCGATCGCCGATGCGCTCGTCGAACGCCTCGCCGCGAAGGCCCGCACGCTGGTCGCGGGCGATCCGCTGGCCGGCCATCCGCTCGGCACGATGGTCGACGCGGCGGCCGCCGCGCGTGCAGCATCGCTCGTCGAGGACGCACGTGCGCATGGCGCGAATCTGCCGCTCGGCTGCCGCGTCGAAGGCGCGACGATGCAGCCGGCGATCGTCGATGGCGTGACGCGCGACATGCGCCTGTATCGAGAGGAATCGTTCGCGCCGGTCGTCGCGATCCTGCGCGCGGACAGCGACGACGAAGCGGTCGCGCTTGCGAACGACAGCGAGTTCGGGCTGTCGTCGAGCGTGTTCAGCCGCGACGTCGCGCGTGCGATGGCGGTCGCGCGTCGGATCGAATCGGGGATCTGCCACATCAACGGGCCGACCGTGCACGACGAGGCGCAGATGCCGTTCGGCGGCACGAAGGCGAGCGGCTATGGCCGCTTCGGCAGCCGTGCGTCGATCGCCGAATTCACCGAGCTGCGCTGGATCACGGTGCAGACCACGCCGCGTCACTACCCGATATGAGCGACCCGACGATGAATGATGCGACGCTCGCCGGCGGGCCGGTGAACGACACGGGCGGCGTGCGCTATCGCGCGGCGGCCGTCGCCGTGGGCGCGGCCGAGATTCGCCGCGCGGAAAGCGGCGCGTGGTACCTGAGTTCGCGCGAACCGCTCGGCGACTACCCGACGCGCCTGACCGACTGCCTCGTGCGCGGCGCGCAAGCGCATCCCGATCGCGTGCTGGCCGCGAAGCGCGGTGCCGACGGCCGCTGGATCGAGATCACCTACGCGCAGATGCTCGAACGCGCCCGCGCGCTCGGCCAGGGCCTCGTCGATCTCGGGCTGTCGGTCGAGCGTCCGCTCGCGGTGCTGTCCGGCAACGATCTCGAGCATCTGCAGTTGATGTTCGCAGCGATGCTGGCCGGCGTGCCGTACTCGCCGATCTCGCCCGCGTATTCGCTGGTGTCGACCGACTACGGCAAGCTGCGTCACACGCTCGGCGTGCTGCGGCCGGGCGCCGTATTCGTCGCCGAGCGCGCGCCGTTTGCACGTGCGCTCGACGCGACGTTGCCGGCCGATGCGGCGTTGATCGTCACAAGCGATGCCGATATCGATGCCGAGGGCCGGGTGGTGCCGCTCTCGCACTTGCTCGCCACAGCCCCGCGCACGATCGACGCGATCCACGCGGCGGTCGGCCCCGATCATCTCGCGAAGATCCTGTTCACGTCCGGCTCGACGAAGCAGCCGAAGGCCGTGCCGACCACGCACCGGATGCTGTGCAGCAACCAGCAGATGCTGCGCCAGACGATGCCCGAACTGACGCGCGAACCGCCGGTGCTGGTCGACTGGCTGCCGTGGAATCACACGTTCGGCGGCAGTCACAACCTCGGCATCGCGCTGTACAACGGCGGCACGCTTTATATCGACGACGGCCGTCCGGTGCCGGGCCGCTTCGACGAAACCGTGCGCAACCTGCGCGAGATCGCGCCGACGATCTACTTCAACGTGCCGAAAGGCTGGGAAGAGCTGACGGCCGCGCTCGAACGCGATGCCGTGCTGCGCGACACGTTCCTCTCGCGCGTGAAGCTGTATTTCTTCGGCGGCGCGGGCCTGTCGCAGGCCGCGTGGGACCGGCTCGACCGCGTGACCCATGCGCATTGCGGCGAGCGGATCCGGATCATGGCCGGCCTCGGGATGACGGAGGCGTCGCCGTCGTGCCTGTTCACGACGGGGCCGCTGATGCGGGCCGGCTATATCGGGCTGCCCGCGCCCGGCTGCGACGCGAAGCTCGTGCCGTGCGGCGGCAAGCTCGAACTGCGTTTCAAGGGGCCGAACGTGATGCGCGGCTACTGGCACGCGGACGTCGATCCGCGCGACGTGTTCGACGACGAAGGGTATTACCGCAGCGGCGACGCGGGGGTCTTTGTCGATCCGGAGCGGCCGGAGCTCGGGCTGTTGTTCGACGGGCGGCTGACCGAGGATTTCAAGCTGAGCAGCGGCACCTTCGTCAGCGTCGGGCCGCTGCGCGCGAACGCGGTGTCGAGCGGCGCGCCGTACGTGCAGGACGTGGTCGTCACCGGGATCAATCGCGACGACATCGGGCTGCTGGTGTTTCCGCGCGTCGATGCGTGCCGTGCGTTGGCGGGACTCGCCGCCGATGCCGCCGTGACCGACGTGCTGCGCGCGCCTGCCGTGCGCGCGGTGTTCGAGCAATGGCTCATCGAGTTGAACCGGCATGCGAGCGGCGGTTCGACGTTCGTCGCGCGCATCCGGTTGATCGACACGCCGCCGTCGCTCGATCGCGGTGAAGTGACCGACAAGGGTTCGCTGAACCAGGCGGCCGTGCAGCAGCATCGCGCGGCGACGATCGACGCGCTGTACGACCCGGCGCGGCGCGATCCCGACGTGATGTACGCGTAACCGGAAGCATACCGAAGCAAGCAGGCACAACGACCGGCCGGCCACGACACCGGCAGGCATTCTTGCGGCCAGTGAATCAGGCTGCCTGATAAAGGCAGCCGTTCAGACGACACCTTGCGCGCCGCTTCGCCACTGGCCGGCGACGGCGCGCGGCGGCCGTTACCGGGCCGACCGACTACAAGACATGGGACTGGAGACAGGATGAACACTTACGTTGCCGAAAAACCCACGGTCGCGACCACGCTCGCGCTGTGTTTCGCGATCGCCCTTCTCGAGGGGCTCGATCTGCAGTCGGTCGGCGTCGCCGCGCCGCGCATGGCGCGCGAATTCGGGCTGAGCGTGTCGCAGATGGGTATCGCGTTCAGCGCGGGCACCTTCGGGCTGCTGCCGGGCGCGATGCTGGGCGGGCGGCTCGCCGACCGGATCGGGCGCAAGCGCGTGCTGATCGTGTCGGCCGCGCTGTTCGGGCTGCTGTCGATCGCCACCGCGCAGGTGTCGACCTTCGCGATGCTCGTCGTCGTGCGCGTGCTGACCGGCATCGGCCTCGGCGGCGCGATGCCGAACCTGATCGCGCTGTCGTCCGAAGCGGTCGAGCCGCGCTCGCGCAGCAGCGCGGTGGCGACGATGTACTGCGGCATCCCGTTCGGCGGCGTGATCGCGTCGCTGATCGGCGTGCTGCTGGCCGGCGACACCGAATGGCGGCACATCTTCTACGTCGGCGGCGTGGGGCCGCTGCTGCTCGTGCCGCTGCTGGCGTGGTTCCTGCCGGAGTCGCGCGCGTATCTCGACGTCGCCGGCACGCCGGCCGCGCGCACCAGCGTCGCGCGCACGCTGTTCGGCGACGGCCGCACGACGTCGACCGTCGCGCTGTGGGTCAGCTACTTCTGCACGCTGATCGTCCTGTACTTCCTGCTGAACTGGCTGCCGTCGCTGATGGCCGCGCGCGGGCTCGATCGCGAGCACGTCGGCCTCGTGCAGATCGCGTTCAACGTCGGCGCGGGGCTCGGCGCGCTCGGCATCGGCGCGGCGCTCGACCGGATGCGCGCGTCGCGCGTGGTCGGCGGCATGTACGTCGGGATCGTGCTGTCGCTCGCCGCACTGGCGGCGGCGCCCGGCTTCGCGTCGCTCGCGGCCGCCGCGTTCGCGGCCGGGATGTTCGTGGTCGGCGGCCAGTCGGTGCTGTATGCGCTCGCGGCGATCTACTACCCGACCGCGATGCGCGGCACGGGTGTCGGCGCGGCGGTGGCCGTCGGCCGGCTCGGTTCCGTCGTCGGGCCGCTCGCGGCCGCGACGCTGCTGGCCGCCGGCCGCAGCGCACCCGTCGTGATCGGCGCGAGCATTCCCGTCACGCTCGTCGCGGCCGTCGCCGCGCTGCTGCTGATTCGCCGCCCGCAAGCCGGCGACTGAGGGTTCGTTTTTATCCATGCACGCCGTCAGAGCGCGCTTACTCAAGGTCTGGAGACACAACGAAATGAAAACGAAGACAAGGAACGGCCTGCTGGCCGCCGGCGCGTGCTGCGCACTCGCCGCGCCGGTCGCGCACGCGCAGTCGAGCGTGACGCTGTACGGCATCATCGACACGGGCGTCGAATTCGTGTCGCACGCGAACGCGGCCGGCGACCACGTCGTGCGCATGCCGGGCGTGACGGGCGAGTTGCCGTCGCGCTGGGGGCTGCGCGGCGCCGAGGATCTTGGCGGCGGCTACCAGGCGGTGTTCACGCTCGAAAGCGGCTTCAACGTGCGCGGCGGCGATCTCGGCCAGGGCGGCCGGCTGTTCGGGCGGCAGGCGTTCGTCGGGCTGAAGGGCGGCTTCGGCACGCTCGCGTTCGGCCGCCAGTACACGATGACCTATCTCGCGCTGCAGGGCGCGGACATCATCGGCCCCGACATCTACGGGCTCGGCTCGTTCGACGCGTACGTACCGAACGGGCGCGCCGACAACGCGGTGACCTACCTCGGCACGTACCGCGGCGTGACGCTCGGCGCCGCTTATTCGTTCGGCCGCGACGGCGCGGGCACCGGCAACTCGCCCGGGCAGGGCACGTGCGCGGGGCAAGTGCCGGGCGACGCCGTCCAGTGTCGCAACTGGTCGGTGATGCTCAAGTACGACAGCGCGTATTTCGGTGCGGCGGCCTCGTACGAGGAACAGCGCGGCGGCACCGGCGCGGCCGCGAACTTCTTCGACGGCATCGCGCCGGTCGCTTTCACCAGCAGCGGCGGCAAGGACGCGCGCACGCACGTGAGCGCGTACGCGCAGGCGGCCGGCGCGCGGATCGGCGCGGGCTGGATCGGGCGGCGCGTGTCGACCGGTTCGCCGGCCGCAGCCGGCGCGCATTCGGACTTGTTCTTCGTCGGCGCATCGTATGCGGTGAAGCCGGATTTCGTCGTCGACGGCGAGGGCTACCGGATCGTCAACAGCGCGCACGACACGCGCGCGACGATGGCCACGCTGCGCGCGACCTATCTGCTGACGAAGCGCACGGCGGTCTACGCGCAATCGTCGTATCTGTGGAACAGCGCGCATGCGCGCTACGCGGTCAGCGGCGGCGGGGCCGGTACGACACCCGGCGAAGGGATGGGGCAGCTCGGCGCGATGGTCGGCGTGCGGCACATGTTCTGATCCGGCAGCCTGACGAACGGGAGATACCTTGAACGGACACTATGGATTCCTCTACATTGCGCCACTTGCCGCCGCGATGCTCGCCGGTTGCGGCGGCGACGATTCGGTGAGCGCCGACCCGACGCACCTGAGCGCCGCGACACCGGCCGCGATGGCGCAGACCTGCGACGCACTCGCCGCGAAGCTCGCGTATGCGAACACGTCGTTCACGTCGGTGACGACCGCGGCCGCCGGCGCACTCACGGTAGCCGGCAAGCCGATCGCCGAGCACTGCGTGATCGAAGGGAAGATGAACGAACGCGTGAGCACGGTCGATGGCAAGACCTATGCGATCGGCTTCGAAATGCGCTTGCCGAAGGCGTGGAACGGCCGCTTCTTCTACCAGGCGAACGGCGGGCTCGACGGCAACGTCGTGACCGCCACCGGCGAGATCGGCGGCGGCGGGCCGTTGACCGACGCGCTGAACCAGGGCTTCGCGGTGATCAGCTCGGATTCCGGGCACAGCGCCGCGCAGAACCCGCTGTTCGGCATCGATCCGCAGGCGCGCATCGACTACGGCTACGGCGCGGTCGATGCGCTCACGCCGATGGCGAAGCAGGTGATCCGGCTCGCGTACGGCAAGGCGCCCGACCGCAGCTATTTCGACGGCTGCTCGAACGGCGGCCGTCACGCGATGGTCACGGCGGTGCGCAACCCGGCCGACTACGACGGCATCATCGCGGGCGATCCGGGCTTTCATCTGCCGAAGGCGGCGATCGGCGAGATGTACGGCGCGCAGCAGTTCGCGAAGATCGCATCGGCGACCGGATCGAACGGGCTGCCGGATATCCGCAGCGGCTTCACCGATGCGGAGCGGCAGTTCGTCGGCGCGAAGATCCTCGAGAAATGCGATGCGCTCGACGGCGCGGTCGACGGGATGGTGCAGGACGTCGCCGCGTGCCAGGCGCATTTCAGCGTCGATGCGGACATCCCGACCTGCGCGAACGGCACGCGCACGGGTGCCTGCCTGACGACCGCGCAAAAGACCGCGCTCGAGAACGTGTTCACGGGTGCACGCAACAGCACGGGCACGGCGCTCTACGCGGGCTTTCCGTACGATCCGGGCATCGCCGGCAGCGGCTGGGCCGCGTGGAAGCAGTCGAATTCGATCACGCTCGACCCGGCCGCGATGGCGTTCACGTTCATGACGCCGCCGAAGACCGCCGCGACGCTCGCGAACCTGCCTGGTTTCGCGCTCGGCTTCGACATGGACAACGACGCGCCGGCGATCTTCGCGACCAACGGCGTGTACACGGAATCCGCGTGGTCGTTCATGACGCCGCCCGACGAGACCAACCTGTCCGCGCTGAAGGCGCGCGGCGCGAAGCTGCTCGTCTATCACGGCACCGGCGACCCGGTGTTCTCGTTCGACGACACGCGCGACTGGTACGCACGGGTCGCGCAGGCGAATGGCGGCGATGCGTCGGATTTCGCGCGCTTCTACCCGGTGCCGGGGATGAACCACTGCTCGGGCGGGCCGGCGGCCGACCAGTTCGACCTGCTGACGCCGCTCGTCGCGTGGGTCGAGCAGGGGCAGGCGCCCGGTGCGGTGGTGGCCACCGCGCGCGATGCGACGAACGCGGATGTGCCCACCTCGTGGGGCGCGGGGCGCACGCGGCCGCTGTGCCCGTATCCGCAGGTGGCGCGCTACAACGGGTCGGGCGACGTGAATTCGGCGGCGAGCTTCAGTTGTCGCTGACGTAGCCGTCGATGGGAGGCGGCCGGCGCATGCATTCGCGCGCCGGTCGCCTCATGTTTGCAAACGCTCACTCACTCGCCCGGTTCGACCGGCACCTCGAGCCCGACCTTCACGCGGCTCATGCTCACCAGCGTCTTGAACCGCTTCACGTTGTTGTTCGCGAAGAACAGCTCCCTCGTGAGCGCGTTGTACTGATCCATGTTGCGCACGGCGAGGATCAGCACGAAATCCCATTCCCCCGTCACGTAGTAGCACTGCTGGATCTGCGGGCAGCGCTCGAAGGTCCGCTTCATCGCGTCGAGCTGGTCGATCTGCTCGCTTTCGACCTCGACGTTGACGACGATCGTCAGCGGATGATCGACCTTGTCCGGCGCGACGACGGCCGTGTAGCGCTCGATCACGCCGTCGTCCGCGAGACGCTTCAGGCGCCGGTTCACGGCCGCGGTCGACAGGTTGACGCGCGTGCCGAGTTCGCTTTGCGGCGTTTGCGCGTCGCGCTGGATTTCCATCAACAGCTTGCGATCGAACGCATCGAGTGGGGTGGTCATGATGGCGCGTGAAGCCTCGAAAGAATGAGAAATTTTTGCGTGGTGGCCGCCGAATTGGCGATTTTATTGACCGCCATGCGCAATATTATTTTTCTAACCGGCGGCGCGTGCAACCCGTGCGCGCCCGACCCGACCTGAACCGACTCACGGAGTGCAGCCCGCCATGCTGATCGCCAACCCCCGCGCATCGCGCGCCGCCTATCCCCACGCGCTGCGGCGCGTGATGAACATCGCTTCGGCCGACGAAAGCGGCGCGTGGCTGTCGCACTGGCCGCTCGTCGGCAACGCGCGCACGCCGCTGCGCGCGCTGCCGGATCTCGCCGCGCGGCTCGGCGTCGCGAGCGTCAGCGTGAAGGACGAGTCGTGCCGCTCG
The DNA here is from genome assembly GCF_902499025.1 of Burkholderia lata. GTDB lineage: Bacteria > Pseudomonadota > Gammaproteobacteria > Burkholderiales > Burkholderiaceae > Burkholderia > Burkholderia lata_C. The sequence continues at coordinate 32,474 of NZ_CABVPW010000010.1, forward strand.
CCGCTCGGCAGCTTCAAGGCGCTCGGCGCACCGATCGCGCTGGTGCGGCTCGTGAAGCGCCTGCGACGCACGCAGGATCTCGATCCGCAAGGGCTCGTCACCGGCCGCTACGCGGCGGAGCTGGCCGACCTGACGGTGATCAGCGCGACCGACGGCAATCACGGCCGGGCGCTCGCCGCCGCCGCGCGTGCGATCGGCTGCGGATGCGTGATCGTGCTGCACGCGAACGTCGAGGCCGAGCGCGAACGCGCGATCTCGGCGTACGGCGCGCGGATCGTGCGCATCGAGGGGAACTACGACGAGTCGGTCATCTGCGCGGCGCAGCTCGCGCAGGCGAACGGCTGGTATGTCGTGTCGGATACGTCGTACGACGGCTACGAAGCGATTCCGCGCGACGTGATGCAGGGCTATGGCGTGATCGCCGCCGAGGCCGCCGTGCAGGCGGCGCAGGACGACGGGCGGCCGTTCACGCATGTGCTGTTGCAGGGCGGCGTGGGCGGCCTCGCCGCGGGCGTCGCGAGTTACCTGTGGGAGCGCGACGGCGTGCAGCGGCCGCATTTCATCGTGGTCGAGCCGCGCCAGGCCGACTGCCTGTACCAGAGCGCGCTGGCGGGGCGCGCGTCCAGGGCGACGGGCAGCGTCGATTCCGTGATGGCCGGGCTTGCGTGCGGCGAGGCGTCGCCGCTTGCGTGGGATTTCCTCGAGATGTGCATCGACTACTTCATGCTGATCGACGACGAAGACGCGGTGCAGGCGATGCGCGGCCTCGCGGCCGGCAGCGAACGCGACGTGCCGCTCGTGGCCGGCGAATCGGGCGCGGCCGGCGTCGCGGGGCTGGAAGTGCTGATGCGCGACCCGGTGCTCGCGCGCCAGGTGGGGCTCGATGCGCATTCGCGCGTGCTGGCGATCAATACGGAGGGCGCGACGGCCCCGTCCGTGTACCGGCAGTGCGTCGGCGAGACGGCCGACGCGGTGCTTGCACGGCAGCGCGCCTGGCTGGACCGCGCCGCGCTCGCGGCCTGAACGACATCCCGACCGATCCCGACCGACTACGACTGACGAGGCAAACGCCATGGACGCAACCGAAGAAAGCACGCTGCAGGGGCAGTTGAAGACCTGGCGCCGCCATCTGCACCAGCATCCGGAGACGGGTTTCGAAGAGGTGAACACGTCGGACTACGTCGCGCGCATCCTGACGACGCTCGGGCTCGACGTGCATCGCGGGATCGGCGGCACGGGGCTCGTCGCGAACCTGACGGTGGGCACCGGCAAGCGCGCGATCGGTATCCGCGCCGACATGGACGCGCTGAACATCGCCGAGCATGCGCCAGGCCGCGAACATGCGTCGCGCACGCCCGGCAAGATGCATGCGTGCGGGCACGACGGCCACATGTCGATGGTGCTCGGCGCCGCGCGGCTGCTGGCCGAGCGCAAGGATTTCGACGGCACCGTGCGTTTCATTTTCCAGCCGGCCGAGGAGCATGGCCGCGGCGCGAAGGCGATGATGGCCGACGGGCTGTTCGAGCGCTTCCCGGTCGACGCGATCTTCGGTGCGCACAACATGCCGGGGATGCGCGCGGGCACGTTCTCGACGCGCGCCGGCGGCATCATGGCGAGCGAAGACAATTTCGTGATCCGGATCGACGGACGCGGCACGCATGCGGCGCGCCCGCACATGGGCATCGATCCGATCGTGATCGGCGCGCAGGTCGTGCTCGCGCTGCAGACGATCGTGTCGCGAAATCTCGATCCGGGCCAGCAGGCCGTGATCTCGTGCACGGAGTTCATCACCGACGGGCTGCGCAACGTGCTGCCGTCTACCGTGACGATCAAGGGTGACACGCGCAGCTATTCGCGCGACGTGCAGGCGCTGCTGGCCACGCGGATGCGCGAGATCAGCGAAGGGATCTGCCGCACGCACGGCGCGACCTGCACGTTCGAGTACACGCACGAGTTCGCGCCGACGGTGAATTCGCCGGAGTGGGTCGACACGGCCGTGCGGGCCGCGGCGCAAGTTGCGGGCGCAGAGAACGTGGACGCGAACGTCCCGCCGATGATGATCTCGGAAGACTTCGGCGCGTTCTTGCAGGCGGTGCCCGGCAACTTCGTCTTCATCGGCAACGGAGAGGCCGCCGGGCGCGGCGGCGTGCCGCTGCATAACGCGGGCTACGACTTCAACGACGACATCCTGCCGATCGGCGCGCGGTATTTCGAGGCGGTGGCGCGGCTCGCGCTAAGCGAGCCGCGCCGCGCGGGCTGAAGGACGATAGCCGATCGCCGGTTTCCGAAGCGGAACGCGTGATCGGCGATCGGAGCCGCTCAGTGCCGGATCGTGACGGTTTACCGGGTTGACCGTTCGTAAACCTTGCGCCCGCTGACCCAGGTCTCCAGCACCGGGATCTCGCGCAGTTGATAAGGGCTCCCCCCCGGCGTGGCCTGCAGCGGATCCTGTTCCAGGATCACGAGGTCAGCCTGCTTCCCTTCTTTCAGGGAGCCGATCTGATCATCGAGGTGGCATTGCCAGGCCGCGTCGATGGTCACCGCACGCAGCGCTTCGGCCGGACTCAGGCATTCGGCTTCATTCAACACCGCATGCTCCGGGTCGGCTTCCATCACCCGCCCGATTGCCTGGTCCATATAGCGCAATGGCCCCAGCGGAGAGACGAAGCGATCGCTGTGCAGGCTGATGCGAAGCCCTTCGCGCAGCGCCGACTTGCATCGATCGAGCTTCTGCGCGCGCTCTTCACCGAGAATGGTCTTCTGGAATGCGCGCCCCCAGTAGCCGACATGGCCGATCAGGAAACTGGGCGACACGGACAGCCGCTTCATCGTGCGCAGGTCGTCGTCGCTGAGCAGCGACGCATGCTCGATCCGGTGGCGCAACTCGACCGGTGCCTTGGTGGGGTGGGGCGGGACTGACGGCGGGACCGGCAGCGGGGGCGGGACCTTGCTCAGCGCCAGCTGGTAGGCAGCCAGTACATTGGCGATGGCTTCGTCGCCATTGGCATGGGTCAGGACCGGCCATTCGGCTGCAACGACCTCCTGCATGATTTGACCCAGTGTTTCGATCGGGTTGAAGTTGAACAGACCATTCGGTCCCACGCCGGGAACGCTGTGTTGTTCGCAACACGTGTAGGGCTGGCGTTGCAGGCCGGTCAACCCCTGGTTGGAGCCGTCGGCAATCAGTTTCATGGCCCGGATGGTGAACAACTCCTCGGGCTGGCTGTCCAGTTGAGGTTTGAATTGATTCAGCCACAATTGCCGGAGGTAGCTATTGCCGAACAATGCCGCGCCCACACGAACCGTCATCAATCCGGTTTTCGCCAGCGCCTGCATCAGGACGACTTCGTAAAACCCTATCCCCATTCCCAGGCCGGCATCGAACAGGGTGGTGATGCCACGCTTGTTCGCGTCATGCAGAATGTCGCGGATCTTGCTCAACAGGTCGACCGGCTTCGGCTGCGGCATGCACTTCATCACCTGGACGACTTGCGATTCGGTCAGCACGCCCTTGGTCTTGTTGTCCTCAAGCCCGGCGGCTTTCAACGCGGCGCTGTTGGCGTAGCCGAGATGCCCGGACGCATTCACCAGGAACAGGCAGATGTCCGTGCTGATTTTGTTCAGCCAATCACTGTCGATATCCAGCCATTCGCTCATCAGCGATGGATCGACGCCGATTCCGCTCACCCATTGTTCATTCAGATTCCTTGCATTCCGGACGGCATCGTTCAGCCGGGCGGTGATATAGGTTTCGCCATAATCGCGGCGCAGCCGTTGATTTTCGAAAGGTGACAGGTCGATCCAGGGTTTGGTTTCGAACACCGCGCTGGGCAGGACATGCATGTGCGGGTCGATCAGGCCGGGAAGCAAGGTCTGATTGTCCTTGAGCCCCTGCTCGCGCGCTTCGGGAAATTTTTCGCGGACGCGTCGACGCACGTCATCCAGCGTCCCGGTGGCGATGACCTTGTGGTCGGCGATACCCAGCGCGCCGACCTGCCTGCTGGTGTCTTCCGGGTCCGGATAGATGTGCCCACCGTGAAAGATCACGGCTTCGGGCGCTCGATGCGCTTCCAGCAGGTTCAATTCCTTGAGCAGATCCTGCCATTCGTGTTCGCCCTGGCCAAGGGCGGTTGCGACCAAATGAGGGCTGCAGCATGCACATCCGAGCTGGTGTCGATGGAACATGATTGAATCCTTTTTGGTTTCTGATGCGTTGGATTGATCGATTGTCCGCCGCCTATCATTTCGGAATTCGAAACATTTTGAAGAACAAGACACCGGGTATCGCCATACGGCATCGGCGTGACTTGTTTCGGGAACCCCGCCCGAGCATGACGCGGACACAGCATCGACGCGATGGTGCCGAGACCATGAAGCGTCAATGCTGAATCGTATGTATAAACACGGCTTGCATACGGATCAAGATCAAAATCCTGACACGTTCTGACGACCTGCGGGATTCGCAATGGTCAACCCCAAGGTCGCGCCGGTCGCACGGCGGCTACGTTTGGAAGATCACCCGGGTCAGGCCGTGGAGCAGCGGCTTCGGCGAGATCAATGCCCTGAAGCGCAGCAGGGACGCGCCGGCCCGAAACGGGCGCCATGCCGGCGTTCTCGTGTTGCTGTTCAAGCCCGCCGCGGCGGCGGGCGATGGCAAGCAGATCGGGCGGTAAGCGGGCCCGCGAACCGGATGGCCCGCGGGCGACGCATGGCGCGAGCCGACGCGCGCATGCGCCCGTTGTGTCACCCCATCACACCAGCTCGCCGAGACACGCGTCGAACTGCGCGACGAGCCGGTCGACATCGTCGGCCGTCGTCTGCGGACACACGAGCATCATGTTGTGGAACGGCGTGATCAGCACGCCGCGATTCAGCAGGTACAGGTGCACGATGTGCTCGAGTTCACTGTCGAGCTGCGCGCCGGCGAGCGTGCCGTTGCGCGGCGGCACCGGCGCGAATTGAAACTCGGTGCGCGCGCCGATGCGCGTCACGCACCACGGCAGTTTGTGTTTCGCGATCGCCTGTTCGAGCCCGGTCGCCAGCCGCGCGGCGAGTTCGAACATGTGCGCATAGGCCGTGTCGGTCGCGACTTCGGCCAGCGTCGCGCGTGTCGCTCGCATCGCGAGCATGTTCGCGGTGAGCGTCGTGCCGATCCCCGAATGGCCGGGCGGCGCGTTCAGCTTCGCCTGCTTCGCGCGTTCGGCAAATTCCGCGCTGAACCCGTACACCGCGCACGGCACGCCGCCCGCGATCGGCTTGCCGACCACCAGCATGTCCGGCTCGAGATCGTGCGCGACCGCATAGCCGCCCGGGCCGCTGCTGATCGTGTGCGTTTCGTCGATCACGAGCAGCGTGCCGTAGCGGCGCGTCAGTTCGCGCGCCGCCTCCCAGAAGCCCGGATCGGGCAGCACCATCCCGATGTTCGTCATCGCGGGCTCGGCGAGCACGCAGGCGACATCGCCGCCTTTCAGCGCCGCTTCGAGTGCGGCCAGGTCGTTGAACTCGACGACGCGCGTGTTCGCGAGCAGGTCGTACGACTGCCCGAGCAGGCTGTCGCGCTGCACGGGGCGGCCGTCGACGAGATCGACGAACACGTCGTCGACCGTGCCGTGATAGCAGCCGTTGAACACCACGATCGTGTTGCGGCCGGTGGCCGCGCGTGCCCAGCGCAGCACGAAACGGTTCGCGTCGCTCGCGCTCAATGCGAACTGCCAGACCGGCAGCTTGAAGCGGCGCGCGAGTTCGCGTGCGACCCACGCGGCGTCCTCGCTCGGCAGCATCGTCGTGTAGCCGCGCGTGGCCTGCTCGACGAGCGCGCGTGCGACGGGTTCGGGCGCATGGCCGAACATCGCGCCGGTGTCGCCGAGGCAGAAGTCCACGTAGCGATGGCCGTCGACGTCGGTGAACGTCGCGCCGCGCGCCTCCTTCACGTACAGCGAGAACGGCGTCGACCAGTCCTGCATCCAGTGCAACGGCACGCCGAACAGCAAGTGCTCGGATGCTTCCGCGGACAGTGCGCGGGAGACCGGCATGGCTTCGGTGAATGCGTGGCGCTCGCGATCGAACAGCGCGCGGGCGCGGATGAGGTCGACTCCGTGGCGGGAAGGCAAAGGCAGCTCCTGGGCTGTGAAGGTACGGAGACGATAGCGCGGGCGCCGGGGGGATGAACAGGGGCGGAATTACGGAGGCGGGTTGGCTTGGGCGACGCAGCGTGGGGCGGGGCCGAGGTGCAGCTATTTTTTCTAAAAGTTTTTGCGCATAAACCGGCGCGGGTTGCCCCGGCCTGTTTTATTGCATGGAATGTTGGTGGGTGCTCACATCCCCGGCATCGAATCCGGTGCAGACGAAGCGGGCACGGGGACGCGTCCGGTGGCGTCCACGATGCCCGTTCGCCGCCGTATCGCGTTACGCCAGCGTCTTGACCATGTGGTGCTCGTCATAGAAGCGGCCATCGAAGAACATCGAGCGCGGTTCCGTGCCGAACCGCACGAACCCCTGCGACGCATACAGCCGCTCCGCGGTGGCATTGACCTCGTTCACGCACAGCATCAGCTGCTTGCATTGCCACGCCTGCGCCGCATGCTCGGTCGCGCTTTCGAGCAGCGTTTGTGCGATGCCTTGCCCGCGATACGCGGGATCGACGAACACGCCCCAGATCGTCGCCTTGTGCGCGATCTTCACGCGCGCATCGCGGCGCACGCCGGTGATGCCGACGAGCGTATCGCCGTCGAACGCGCCGAACACGGCACGTTCACGGGTCGGCGTGATGCGCGTTGCAAATTCGTCGACCGGCACCTGCGATTCTTCGTCGAGCGTCGGCAGGAAGGAGGTGGGGGCGGTGTCGACTGCACGCAGGCGAACAGTCTGGAAGCGGGCGGCGTCGGCCGCGTCGAGCAGGCGGGTCGTGATCGTCATCGGGGGCATTCCGGTTGAGGGTCGTGCATGCCGGCGCGGGCCGTTGCGGCCGCGGGATGCATCGTCGTTATCGTAATAGGAATCCGGTCGTCGCGCGGCGGCATTCATTCGGCACAGCCGCGTGCCCGAATCCGGAGGTTCAGATCGCGTCGCGCGGTCGCTTTGCATCGCCGTCGACGCAGCACGCGAGCACCTCGGCATCGGTGTCGCCGAGGCTCAGGTACACGTGCCCGACCGCGCTGTCGAAATACAGGCTGTCGCCGGCGCCGAGCCGGTACGCATGGCCGTTCTCGAAGCGCAGCTCCAGCTCGCCGCTCAGCACGAACACGAACTCCTCGCCGCTGTGCCGGATGTAGTCCGCGAAGTCCGACAGCTTGCGCGCATGGATCCGTCCGCGCACGGGCACCATCCGCTTGCCGGTCAGGTCGTTCGCGAGCATCCCGTACGCATAGTTCGGCGTGTCGTAGACCATCTGCTGGCCCGCCGGCGTGAACGACGGCGTCATCGCACCGGTGGGCGCGGGGCGGCCGAACATCGTGTCGAAGTCGAGCGCGAGCGCATGCGTGAGCGCCGCGAACTTGTCGTAGGTGAGCGCGATGTCGCCGCGCTCGGCCTTCGAAATCGTCGACACCGCGATACCGGAGTGCTCGGACAGTTGCGCGAGCGTCAGGCCGCGCGACTTGCGCGCGTCGCGCAGCCGCGCGCCGACCGTCTGGTGGTCGAGCTGCGGCGCGGCGTCGGTGGGCGGCGGAACGGGGACGGTGGATTTGGGCATGCGGATACGGGGCGCGACGTGCGTGACGTGAATACGGGTTTTGTCGTATACGAGAATAAATTTTCTCGTATATGATAATTTTCGTCGAAATCGCCGATGGTGGGCGTGACGGCCACTCTAGCATCGGACGACGCGAAACTCGCGCGGCCGGTGCGGCCGGCGTGAACGACACGTGTGCGTATCGGCGCAGCTCGCCCGTGCGGCGGTTGCCCGATCCGGCGCGCGGCAGCGGTCTTTCCCAGTCATTTTCCGGCCGTTCGCGGCCGGGCTCGCGAAGGTGCAATCCATGTCCAGTGAAATCAAACGTCTGCAGACCGGCACGCGCATGAGCCAGGTCGTGATCGCGAACGGCTTCGTCCATCTGGCCGGCCAGGTACCCGATACGGCCGGCGCGCCGATCGCCGTGCAGGCGACCGAAATCCTCACGCGCATCGACGCGCTGCTCGCATCGGCCGGCGTCGACAAGACCCGCGTGCTGACCGCCAACGTGTGGCTCAGCGATGCCGCGCACTTCGACGCGTTCAATGCGGTGTGGGACGCCTGGGTGCCGGCCGGCCACGCGCCGACCCGCGCGTGCGTGCAGGCGTTGCTGATGAAGCCCGGTCTCGACGTCGAGATTGCCGTGACCGCGCTCGCCTGACATCGGCGCCGCCCGCCCGAGGAATTCCCGATGACATTCGACACGCTCGTCCTGGGCGGCGGCATGATCGGCGTGTCCGTTGCCGTTCACCTGCAGCAGCGCGGCCTGTCGGTCGCGCTCGTCGACCGCAAGGCGCCCGGCAACGAGACGTCGCTCGGCAATGCCGGGCTGATCCAGCGCGAAGGCGTGTATCCGTATGCGTTTCCGCGCGGCTTCGGCACGCTGCTGAAATACGCGTGCAACCGCTCGCCCGACGTGCGCTATCACGTCGGCGCGCTGCCGAAACTGATTCCGTTCCTGTACCGCTACTGGCGCAACTCGCATCCGGCGCGCCATGCCGAGATCGCGCGTGCGTATGCGCCGCTGATCGAACACTGCGTGACCGAGCATCGCGCGCTGATCGAAGCGGCCGGCGCCGGCGCATTGCTGCGCGAAGGCGGCTGGCTGAAGGTGTTCCGCACGGCCGCGACGCGCGATGCCGAGACGCGCGACGCCGAGCGCTGGCGCACTGAATACGGCGTGACCTTCGACGCGCTCGACGCGGTCGCGCTGCGCAACGCCGAGCCGAACCTGAGCCGCGCGCTGGTCGGCGCGCTGCGTTATACGGGCTCCGATTCGATCAGCGATCCGAATGCGCTCGTTACCGCGTATGCGCGCCACTTCGAGCAGCTCGGCGGCCGCATCCTGACCGGCGACGCGCTGACGCTGTCGGCCGCGAACGGCTGGCGTGTCGACACCGCGCAAGGCCCGGTTGAAGCGCGCGCCGCGGTCGTCGCGCTCGGGCCCTGGTCGGACCTGCTGTGCGAACGGCTCGGCTACACGCTGCCGCTCGCGGTCAAGCGCGGCTATCACATGCACTACGCGGCGCAGCCGGGCGCGCGGCTGAACGGGCCCGTGCTCGATGCCGACAGCGGCTTCCTGATCACGCCGATGACGCGCGGCATCCGCCTGACGACCGGCGTTGAACTCGGCTATCGCGATACGCCGCCGACGCCGACCCAGCTCGCCGCCGTCGAACCGGTCGCGCGCGAGCTGTTTCCGCTCGGCGCACGCGTCGACGGCACGCCGTGGCTCGGCCGCCGGCCATGCACGCCCGACATGTTGCCCGTGATCGGCGCGGCGCCGCGCCACCGCGATCTGTGGTTCGCGTTCGGGCATGCGCATCACGGCTTCACGCTCGGCCCCGTGACCGGCCGGCTGGTCGCCGACCTGATGACCGGCACGCAGCCGTTCGTCGACCCGACGCCGTTTCGCGTCGAACGCTTTCTGCACGGCCGCTGAACCGGCGACCGTGCGCTGCAGCAGGGCGGCCGGCACACGACGCCGGCCGCTCCATCCAGCGGCCGGCCGATCCGGCTCGCCGCGACGATCAACGACTGGAGACAACATGCAACAGCACACGATGCGGCGCGAGCTCGGCGCGCGCCAGATTTCGTTCATGGCCCTCGGCATGGCCATCGGCGTCGGCCTGTTCCTCGGCTCGGCGTCCGCGATCAAGGCGGCCGGGCCCGGCGCGCTGGTCGCGTACCTGATCGGCGGCGCGATGATCTTCCTGATCATGCGCGCGCTCGGCGAGATGGCCGTGCACCGGCCGGTGTCCGGCTCGTTCGGTGCGTATGCGTTCGAATACGTCGGGCCGTTCGCCGGCTACGTGGTCGGCTGGAGCTACTGGCTGCTGATGGTCGGCGTGGGCGTCGCGGAGACGACCGCCATCGGCATCTACATGGGCTTCTGGTTTCCGGCGGTTCCGCAGTGGCTGTGGGTCGTGTCGGCGATCGCCGCGATCTCGGCGTTCAACCTGCTCAACGTGAAGGTGTATGGCGAGCTGGAGTTCTGGTTCGCGATCGTGAAGGTCGTGACGATCGTGCTGATGATCGCGGGCGGCGCGCTGATCGTGTTCACGGGGATCGGCCATGGCGGCGTGCCGGTCGGGCTGTCGAACCTGTGGCGCCACGGCGGCGTGTTTCCGCACGGCGTGCTCGGGGTCGTGAGCGCGCTGCCGATCGTCGCGTATTCGTTCGCGGGCGTCGAGATGATCGGCCTCACGGCCGGCGAGGCGCGCGAGCCGCAGAAGATGATCCCGCGCGCGATCAACTCGGTGCTGTGGCGCATCCTGATTTTCTACGTCGGCGCGCTGTTCATCATCATGGCGCTGTATCCGTGGCATGAGCTCGGCGAGCATGGCAGCCCGTTCGTGACGACGTTCGAGTCGCTCGGGTTGCGGCAGGCGGCCGGCATCGTCAACTTCGTGGTCGTGACGGCCGCGCTGTCGAGCTTCAACTGCATCGTGTTCAGCGGCGCGCGCATGCTGTCGAGCATGGCCGGCAACGGCCTCGCGCCCGCGTCGTTCGCGACGCTGAGCGCAAGCGGGTCGCCGTCGCGCGCGGTGCGGGCGACCGTGCTGTTCATGTCGGTCGGCGTGGTGCTGAACTACGTGATTCCCGCGCGCGTGTTCGGCTGGCTGATGTCGTTCCTGTCGTTCGACGTGGCCGTGATCTGGGCGATGATCGTGCTGACCCACATGCGGTTCCGGCGCGCGCTGGCCGCGCGCGGCGAGACGGTGGCGTTCCGCATGCCGTACGCGTCGGTTACGTCGTGGATCTGTCTCGTGTTCGTCGCGTTCGTGTTCGTGATGCTCGGCGTCGATCCGTCGACGCGCGGGTCGCTGTATGCCGGTGCGGCGGTGATGGCGCTGATGGCGATCATCTACCGGCGTTCGCGGCACCTGCAGGCGGCCGCGCGATCGACGCGGGTCGGGCTCGGCGTCGAGCGCGTGTGACGGCGATGCGCCGGGGCGCGGGTGTTGGTGCGGGTGCGGTGGAGCGATCGCGCGACAGGGGCGTTGAGGGCGAGCGCGCCGCGGAAATGTCGGCGGCGCGTCATGCGCGCCGCGCCGGCACGAAGAACGAGGATGAGGTGAGACAGGCGCGCCGTCGCGCCGAACCGGCGCCCGACGTCAAAGGCGCGACGATGCGCCCGACCGGGTCAGGCGCACCGTATCCGAATCAATACCGTGCCAGCTGATTGCCGTTGATCTGCACGCGATCACCCGGACGCAGGTTGCCCGGCGACTGCACGTCGAACGAGCGCATCGAGCCGTCGCTGACCTGCACGTCGATCCGGTAACTGCTCGGGCCTTGCGCGGCGCCCATTTGCTGGCCGATCTGGTTGCCGGCCACCGCGCCGCCGAGCGCACCGATCACGGTCGCCGCATCGCGGCCGTGGCCGCGACCGAACTGGTTGCCCACCAGGCCGCCGACCAGCGCACCGACGACGGTGCCGGCGACGCCCGACGGGCCGACCGAGCCGTTGACCGGCTGGATGTTCGAGACCGTGCCGTACTGCGTGCCGTAGCCGTTGCCGTATTGCTGCTGATTGCCGTACTGGTCATACGGCTGCGACCCGTATTGCTGCTGGTTGCCGTACTGGTCGTACGGCTGCGGCGCCTGGTTCGGATACGGCTGTTGCTGCTGCACGTAGCCCGGCTGCGAATACGCGGGCTGCGCGTAGCCGGGCGTTGCGTATTGCTGCTGCTGCGGATACCCCGGCTGCGCGCCGTAGTAACCCGGCGCGACGCAGGCGGTCAGCGGAAGCGCCGCGACGGCGACGAGCGAGGCGAACAGAACGGTCTTCGTGGAAGGCATGCGCATCATGATGTTTCCTGCATCGGCAACGGGTTCGCCGACGAATTCCGGGACGGGTGGCGAACTCGGCGTGAGTATAAGGAATGGCCGGTGGCGCGTCCGGTGCGGCCGGGTAACAACGTGTAAAGTCTGTTGCCGCGTAAATCGCCGCGCGGGCGGCGCGCTGAAGCGGCGCCCGGCATGGACGCGAGGCAGCCTCCGGACGCCTGCTTTCCGGTGATGTCGACGCGGCTCGGCCCTCGGTTTCCCCCCGTTTTCCCTGCGATCCCGCCCCATCGCCGTGCCATGCCCGGCGGCCGCGCGCGCCGTGCATCGCGAAATCGAATGCGCGGCATCGCGACATTTAATTGGTCTCGGGCGGCGGCGTCCGATATCGTGGCCGGATTCCCTGCCAACGGTCGCGCCGTGCCGGCTGCGGTTACTTCCGCTGTCCGCGCCGGTGACGTGCCGCGACCGCCCCACATTCCGAGCCATGACCGAACGCTTCTTCATCAACGCCGTCGACGCCGGCGGCCAGCCCATCCACCTCGTCGTCCGTGACGGCCGCTTTACCGCGATCGGCGCCGATTGCGCAGCCGCGCCCGGCGCGGAAACGATCGACCTCGACGGCCGCGTCGTGCTGCCCGGCTTCGTCGACGGCCACATCCACCTCGACAAGAGTTTCGTCGGCGATCGCTGGGTGCCGCACGAACCGGTCGGCACGCTGCGCGAGCGGCTCGCGGTCGAGAAGCGCCAGCTCGCGGCCGCGCCGCCGATCGTCGAGCGCGCGAATGCGCTGATCGCGCAGGCCGCCGCATTCGGCACGGTCGCGATGCGCAGCCACGTCGACGTCGATGCAACCACCGGCCTGTCGAACCTGCAGGCCGTGATGGCCGCGCGCGAGCAATGGCGCGGGATCGTCGATATCGAACTCGTCGCGTTTCCGCAAGCGGGCGTCGTGTCGTGCCCCGGCACCGCCGAGATTCTCGACGCAGCCGTGCGCGAAGGCGCGGACGTGGTCGGCGGGATCGACCCGACGACGCTCGACGGCGACGCGGACGGCCAGCTCGACATCGTGTTCGGCATCGCCGAGAAGCGCGGCGCGAAGATCGACATTCACCTGCACGAGCCGGGCGACACGGGCATCGCGCAATTGCTGCGGATCGCGGCGCGCACGCGCGCGGCGGGGCTCGGCGGCCGCGTGAACGTGAGCCATGCGTACGCGCTCGGCCAGGTGAGCGATGACGACGTGCAGCGCACCGCGGCGGCACTGGCCGAAGCCGGCGTGTCGATCCTGACGAATGCGCCGGGCGACTGCGCGTTTCCGCCGGTGCAGGCGCTGCGCGATGCAGGCGTGCACGTGTTCGCGGGCAACGACAACATCCGCGACGCATGGTGGCCCTACGGCAACGGCGACATGCTGCAGCGCGCGATGATGGTCGGCTACCGGTCGGGCTTCTACACCGACGAAGCGCTCGGTGTCGCGCTGGACATGGCGACGCACGCCGGCGCGCGCGTGATCGGCAAGGATAACTACGGAATTGCAGTCGGCTGCGACGCGACATTCGTCGCGGTGCGTGCGCCGAATGCGGCGGCGGCCGTCGCGGGCGTGCCGGCCGAGCGCTGGGTGTTCCGTCGCGGCGAGAGCGACACGGGTGCGCCGTTCGCTCCCGCGTTGCGTTTCACGCGCTGACCGACCCGACCGGCGGCACGGCATGCGCCGTGCCCCCTTCGCATTGACTGCACCGATCGCACTGACCGACCCCACCGGAACCGACATGACGAACCTGCTGATCCGCAACGTCCGCCCGAGCGCCGACGCCGCGCTCGACATCCTGATCGAAGGCGATCGCATCGCGCGCATCGGCCCGTCGCTCGACGCGCCCGCCGGCTGCGCGATCGAGGACGGCGCGGGCGCGCTCGCACTGCCTGGCCTTGTCGAAGGCCACACGCATCTCGACAAGACGCACTGGGGGATGCCGTGGTATCGCAACCAGGTCGGGCCGCGCCTCGTCGACCGGATCGAGAACGAACGCCACTATCACGCGACGAGCGGCCATGACGCCGGCGTCGCGTCGCTCGCGCTGGCGCGCGCGTTCCTCGCGGCCGGCACGACGCGCATCCGCACGCACGTCGACATCGATACCGAAGCCGGGCTGCGGCATCTGCACGGCGTGCTCGCGACCCGCGAGACGCTGCGCGGGCAGGTCGAGATCCAGATCGTCGCATTTCCGCAATCGGGCGTGCTCAAGCGGCCGGGCACCGATGCATTGCTGTCCGACGCGCTTGCTGCCGGCGCCGATCTGCTCGGCGGGCTCGACCCGTGCGCGATCGAAGGCGATCCGGTCGAGGCGGTGGACGTGCTGTTCGCGATCGCCGAGCGCCATGGCCGCGGGCTCGACCTTCACCTGCACGAGCGCGGATCGATGGGCGCGTACTCGCTCGACCTGATCCTGCAGCGCACGGCTACGCACGGCATGCAGGGCAAGGTGACGATCAGCCACGGGTTCTGTCTCGGCGATATCGCCGAACGCGAGCGCGATGCGCTGCTCGCACGGATGGCCGAACTCGGCGTCGGGCTCGTCACGACCGCGCCGGCCGCGGTGCCCGTACCGCCGGTGGCCGCGTGCCGCGCGGCGGGCGTGACGGTCATCGGCGGCAACGACGGCGTGCGCGATACGTGGACGCCGTATGGCTCGCCCGACATGCTCGAACGCGCGATGCTGATCGGCATGCGCAACGATTTCCGCCGCGACGATGCGCTCGAAGTCGCGCTCGACTGCGTGACGCACGGTGCGGCGCGCGGTTGCGGCTTCGACGGTTACGGGCTGCAGCCGGGCAGCCGCGCGGACGTCGTGCTCGTCGACGCGCTGACGTTCGCCGAGGCCGTCGTCGCGCGGCCGGTGCGGCGGCTCGTCGTGTCGTCGGGGAAGATCGTCGCGCGCAACGGCGCGCTGGTCTGAGTACAGACTGAGCGCTGCGTCGCCCCGGTATGATCCGGTTTTCAGCCGGATCTCGCGGGAGACGACGATGCGACGCACGACAGCGGCACGGGCCGCACGATGGATGGCGGCGGCCCTGTTCGCCGTGACGGCCGCGCACGCGGTGGCGGCAGGGCCGACCGACGCGCAACAGGAAGCCAACCGGCAGACGGTGCTCGCGTTCTACGAAAAAGGCCTGAACGAGAAGGATGCGGACGCCGCACTCGCGTATGTCGGCGATCGCTATGTGCAGCACAACCCGAACGCGGCCGACGGCCGCGACGGTTTCCGCAAGTTCGTCGCGTTCCTGCGCGACAAGTATCCGCAGTCGCACAGCGAGATCAAGCGCTCGTTCGTCGACGGCGACTACGTGATCCTGCACGTGCACGCGGTGCGCGAACCCGGCACGCGCGGCAGCGCGATCATGGACATCTTCAAGCTCGAGAACGGCAAGATCGTCGAGCACTGGGATGTGAACCAGCCGGTGCCCGAGCAGGCCGCGAACGGGAACACGATGTTCTGACGGGTACCGGGTGCGCGGGCGTGTCGACGCACCCGCGATCTCGTCGCATCGGCCGTGCCGGCGCCGCCGCGGCGTCCTTCACACTGCCGCCGCATCCGGTTTTCCTGCTACTCCTCGAGCTCCAGCATCGTCGCGAGCGCCTTCGTCAGCTCGCTGACCATCGGGTCGGCCGTCGGCCGATGCAGGATCGCGATGTCCATGTGCTCGATCGGCGCGAAACCCTGCTTCGCGGTCAGCACGACGTGCTCGTCCGTCACCACGCGCGCCGGCAGCACGCTGATGCCGAGCCCGTCCGCGACGGCGGCCTGGATGCCGCTCAGGCTCGACGTCGTGAAGCTGATCCGCCAGCGGCGGCCGCGCTCCTCGATCGCCTTGATCATGTCGTCGCGATAGAGCCCGCGCGGCGGGAATACGACGATCGGCACCGGGTCGAGATCGATCGACGGATGCTTCGCGCTGTCGATCCAGCGCAGCTTCTCGGGCCAGCGCACGACGGCTTCGCGGCTGTCGCGCCGCTGCTTGATCAGCACGAGGTCGAGCTCGCCACGATCGTACGCGGCGCTGATGTCGCGGCTCAGCCCGCACATCACTTCGAGCTTCACCTGCGGATGCGCGCGCTTGAACGCCGCGAGCGCATGCGTCGTGCGGCCCGCCGCGAAATCGTCCGGCACGCCGAGCCGGATCGTCAGCGCGACCGTGGCGCCCGACAGCACTTCGAGCATCTCGTCGTTCAGCGCGATCATGCGCCGCGCATAGCTGAGCACGGTCACGCCCGCGTCGGTCGGCCGCACGTCGCGCGTGCCGCGGTCGAGCAGGCGGTGCCCGGCGATTTCCTCGAGCCGGCGCACCTTCTGGCTGACCGTCGACTGCGTCGAATGCAGGCGCGCGGACGCCGTCGTGAAGCTGCCGCAGTCGGCGACCATCACGAGCGCGCGCAGCAGGTCGAGGTCGAACAGGGGTCTATTCATTTCTGCACTTTTGCGGATTCGAACATTTCATTTCCAAATGCGTGCGACGACTTTTAACATGGCCGGACGCCGCGGGCAATCGCGGTTTCGCCGGACGCGGCGGGGCGTCGCGCGGCGCCACGGGGGCGCCTGATGCAGGGCACCGGCCGCGCTTCGGCGTGCGCGGCACGCAAGGAGGAAACGGGATGTTGTTCAAACGGATCACGATCATCGGCTCGTTTGCGTTGACCCCGCTCACGTCGGCGGTGGCCGCCGCCGACGGCGGCGCGCTCGAAGGCCGGCTGCGCAGCGCGGCCGATCGCGGCGATGCGGGCGAGGTGCGCACGCTGCTCGAGCGCGGCGCACAGATCGATTCACGCGACGGGCAGGGCCGCACGGCGCTCTTGATTGCGACGCACGGCAATCACGTCGACGCGGCGCGCGTGCTGATCGACGCGGGCGCGGACGTCAACGCGAAGGATGCGATCCAGGACAGCCCGTACCTGTATGCCGGTGCGCGCGGCCATCTCGACATCCTGCAGATGACGCTTGCGCACGGCGCCGACCTGCGCAGCACGAACCGGTATCGCGGCACCGCGCTGATTCCGGCGGCGGAACGCGGTCATGTCGACACGGTGCGCACGCTGATCGATGCGGGCGTGGACGTCGACCATGTAAACCGGCTCGGCTGGACTGCGCTGCTGGAGGCGATCATGCTCGGCGACGGCGACGAGCGGTATGTGCGGATCGTTCAACTGCTCGTGGACGGGCGCGCGAACGTCAATCTCGCCTATTCCAACGGCGAGACGCCGCTGCAGCATGCGCGGCAGCGCGGGTATGGGGCGATCGAGCGGGTGCTGGCGGCGGGGGCGCGATAAGGTTCATCGGCGGCGTGACTTTGGTGCGGGTGTGCCGCCGGGAAGTTTCCGCAGGAATGCTTCAGCCAGTTCGACGCAATAGTCAAACGACGGTGTGTAGCCGAGTGTCTGGATGTCGTCGAAGCGTGGCTGTACGAACCCACGATGCTCCTTGAGCAGACGCAGAAACGTATCGCGATGCCGGACGAGGAATGCGCCGGCTGCCATCAGGCTCTCTGGTTCCCGCTCGATGACCAGGCACAGATCGAACAGGTCCCGCGCGGTCGGTCGATCGCCACGGTGCCACATTTTCTTGGCGACGATCTCCGCGGAAGTCTCGACCTTGACGACGTGATCCATCAGCATCCACTCGTCATAGCCGGGAGACGTCAGATTCCGGGAGACCACGAAGTCGATTTCGCCGTCGGGCAGCACGAGCTTCACGAACCCGGCGTGTTCCTCGTAGTTCGTCGCGATATCGGCTGCCGCGTCGCTGATGCGTGGATTCACGTACCCGAGATACTGTGGATCGGGTACGAAGATGTCGACATCCTTGCTGACGCGATGGCCGTGACGCAGCATGAGGACCGTGCCACCACCAAAAGTCCAGAATGGATTCGACGTGCCGTGCTTCCGTATCTCTTCGACCAGCGTTAGCGCGTGACGGAAAAGACCTTGCCATGGGCCGTCGGGCAAGGTGGATGGTGCCGTCATGCCCATACCTCCCGGTACAGATGAAGATCCTTCGACCATGCGGCGAGGTTTTTCCAGATGGTCCGAAGGGGCGTGCCTGAGCGCTCGGCGGCTTCCTCGGCGGCTTTCACCACCACCGGCAGAGGCACTTCGTCGAGGATGACGGAAAACTGCGATTCATATCCCGTCGGAATCCGTCCGGTAGCCAACGCGTCGGCCAGCAGTCGTTCGGTCAATTCACCCTTGTAACTGACGTTGGAACTCACAACGGCCTTGTAGAGACCGTTTTGCGGCTGCCGCGGTAGTGCCAGGAGCTCGATGCCGAGCACGCTGAGCAGCGGAATCAGCTTGTTGACGCCGAGATCCTTGACCTTGCCCGATTCGAGTTGGTTCACGGTGAGGCGAGACAAGCCGGCGAGCTTTGCAAGTTGGGCCTGCGTGAGGTCGAGTTCCGCCCGCCGTTTTGCGACAGCCTGACCAATTTCAAAGAGTTGCATGGCGACCTCCTGGCGTGGGTACGGCGATCTTCGATGTAAGGTATATCTTACATCTTTGAATGGGTTTTCGTCGTCGGAGAATTCCGTCGTGGTCTAGGGCGCATCGCCCTCACCGCTGGACACGCTTGGTCAAGACCGTGATGAGATCACCGGTATAGACATCGTCACCCTACAGATATCCGGAAAAACACGTCCTGTGGCGGGCGTGCGTCGCGCAGGGTGAAACACCTCCAAAGAACGGGAGGAATCCAGTCATACAGCCATACAACAAGCACCACCCCATTTCTCCTCCCTGATTCGAGCCCTCGCCCGCCCTCCACCCACCCCCGTTTCTCCCGCTTGCGCTCAAAAATTGAGCGGTCTAGACTGCAACGCAGTTTCATCGAAGTCCCTGTCTTTCGCGCAACGCTCCCCACCGGACGCCGGCGTTCGCCCGCCGCGTCGAGACTCTCAAGGACATGCCATGAACCGCACTGCAAAGCTCCTCGTTACCGCGCTGGCGTTCGCGCCGCTCGTGTCGTTCGCGCAGGACGCGTCGACGATCCGCTGGGGCATCGACCCCACGTATCCGCCGTTCGAGGCGAAGCAGCCCGACGGCTCGCTCGCCGGCTTCGACATCGACCTGCGCAATGCGATCTGCGAGCAACTGCATGCGAAGTGCGTGTGGGTCGAGCAGGGCTTCGACGGGATGATTCCGGCGCTGCGCGCGCGCAAGTTCGACGTGATCATGTCCGCGATGACGGCCACCGACGAGCGGCTCAAGCAGATCGACTTCTCGAACAAGCTGTATGCGTCGCCGGGTGCGCTCGTCGCGCCGGCCGGTTCGAAGCTGCTGCCGACCGCCGCATCGCTCGCGGGCAAGCGCATCGGGATCGACCAGGGCACGACGCAGGAGGCGTACGCGAAGGCCGAATGGGCGACCAAGGGCGTGACGATCGTCTCGTACCAGAACCAGGACCAGGTGTACCAGGATCTCGTCAACGGCCGCCTCGACGCGACCTTCCAGGACAAGACGCAGGCCGGCTACTCGTTCCTGAAGACGCCGCGCGGCAAGGGCTACGCGTTCGCGGGCCCCGACGTGACCGACGTGCGGATCACCGGCTACGGCGTCGCAATGGGCGTGCGCAAGGGCGACGAAGCGATGAAGAAGCGGCTGAACGACGCGATCGTCGCGATTCGCGCGAACGGCACGTACCAGAAGATCGCCGCCAAATATTTCGACTTTGACATCTACGGCGCGAAGCAGCAGCTGACTTCGGCACCGTGATTCCGTGATTCACTCCATCGACAGGCACATCATGACGAGTCTCCAGGATCGCGTCGCGCAAGCCGTGACGCCCGAACTGATCGCCGCGTTCCGCGAGGAAGGCGCGGTCTGCATCAAGGGCATCTTTTCGCCCGACGAAGTCGCCGCGCTGCGCGCCGGCATCGATACGAATCTCGCACAGCCGAGCGAGCGCGCGAAAGTCGCGAGCCGGCCCGACGATCCGGGCTGGTTCTTCGAGGATTTCTGCAACTGGCAGCACAACGATGCGTATCGCGACTTCATCGTGCGCTCGCCGGCGCCGTCCGTCGCGGCCGCGCTGATGGGCACCGACAACGTGCGGCTGCATCACGACCACCTGCTCGTGAAGGAGCCCGGCACGCGGCAGCGCACGCCGTGGCACCAGGACCAGCCGTACTACAACATCGAAGGCGACGACAACGTCAGCATGTGGATTCCGGTCGATCCGGTGCCGCTCGAATCGACGCTGGAATTCGTCGCGGGCTCGCATCTCGGGCCGTGGCTGATGCCGCGCACGTTCATGGACAAGGAAGCGAAGTGGTTCCCGGAAGGCAGCCTGGCTGACCTGCCCGACATCGAGGGCGATCGCGCGGCGTTTCCGATCCGCCACTGGGCGCTGGAGCCTGGCGACATGGTGTGCTTCCGAATGCTCACGCTGCATGCGTCGGGCGGTACGCAGAATCGCCGCCGCGCGTTCTCGATCCGGTTCGTCGGCGACGATATCCGTCACGCGCCGCGCCGCTGGAAGACGTCGCCCGATTTCCCCGGGCTCGCCGAGCAGCTGCCCGACGGCGCGCCGCTCGATCACCCGCTGTTTCCGGTCGTGTGGTCGCGTGGCGCGGGGCAGGCCGGCGCGATCTGACGCCGGCGGGCGTGCATGACGGACGCGGCGGCCGTTTCCTGACGAAACGGCCGCCGTGCGTTTTTGTACTGGGGGAAAAGGATCAGGTCGGGTGGCGTCCGGCGCCCGGCTTGAAGCGCGAGCCAAGCCGGTAGCGATTGCCCGGATGCAGAAAGTGCACGAACGTGACGGGCTGCCCGTTCGTCCAGGTGCGGCGCGTGAGCGTGAGGCACGGCTCGTCGGCGTGCATGTCGAGCAACCGCGCCTGTTCGCCGGTCGGCAGCGACGCATCGACCACGTGCTCGATTTCCAGTTCGTAGTGCGACACGTTGTTGTACAGGTACTCGGACGGCGGTTCGACCTGGAAATCCTGGTCGATGAAGCCGGGCGCGGCCGCCGGGTTCACGTAACGATCCTCGAGCTGGATCGGGCGGCCGTTTTCCTCGTGCACGCACACCACATGAAACACCGGCGTGTTGACCGGCAGGCCGAACGCGGCCGCGACGTCGAACGACGCGGGTTCGCTCGACTGGCTCAGCACGCGGCAGCGGTATTCGTGCCCGCGCGCGCGGATTTCATCGCGGATGTGCGCGATCATCAGCAGGTTCGATTGAGGCTTCACCTCGGCGACAAAGGTGCCGACGCCCGCGATGCGCTTCAGTACGCCTTCCTCGGTCAGCTCGCGCAGCGCGCGGTTGACCGTCATGCGCGCGACGCCGAACTGCGCGGCGAGGTCGAGCTCGGACGGAATGCGGTCCCCGGGGCGCCAGTCGCCCGATTCGACGTTCTGGCGAACGAGCGTCTTGATCTGCTGGAACGGTGCGGTGGCCTTCGTGACCATCGGGGATCCTTGCGCGAAGAGGTGACGATGCTAGTCGTCGTGACTGACGATGACCAGGATCTCCGCCTGCGCGGTGCCGAGGCTGCGCGTGCGGTGCGGGATGAGTGCGTTGAAATAGACTGAATCGCCGGCCTTGAGTTGCACCGTTTCGTTCGGAAATTCGATTTCGACGCGCCCCTTGTGCACGAACAGGAATTCCTCGCCTTCGTGCTCGCGGAACGTCGATGCGACGAATTCGTGCGGCGGATGCACGACGAACGGCAGCATCTTCTTCGGCGCGACGCCGGCCGCGATGCTTTCGAAGCGGTGCGCTTGGCTGTCGGCCGCCGCGCCCATCGCCGTGCGCTCGCCGGCGCGCGTGACCGTGATCAGCTCGCGGTTGTGGCTTTCCGAGAACAACTGCTCGACATCGACACTCAGGGCCTTCGACAGCTTCAGCGCGACCGCGATCGACGGCACGCTCAGGCCGCGCTCGACTTTCGACAGGTAGCTCTTGGTGAGGCCCGTCTCGTCGGCCAGCACGTCGAGCGTCCAGCCCTTCTGTTTTCTGAGCAGCTTCAGGCGAATCGTCATGGGGCGCCAAGTGTCCTTCGAAAAACCGATTGTAACGCATGACACAAAGTGTCCTGTGGTGTATTGTGTGTCATGTTTCTCCGGGAAAGCGGCCGCGGACGGCGCGACCGACCCGATCCATTCAGGAGGTGAACATGGCGGAAACGCTGAATCTGACGAAGGAGGCGCTGGTCGCGCTGGCGGAGCGGCGTCTGGACCACGCGGTGGGCGACAGCGGCTGGTCCGCGCGGCAGAAGCTCGCGCTCACGTGCCGGATCCTGTTCGATGCCGGTCACGACTCGGGCCTGGCCGGGCAGATCACCTGCCGCGCGGGCGACGCCGGCACGTACTACACGCAGCGGCTCGGGCTCGGTTTCGACGAGATCTCGGCCGCGAACCTGCTGCGCGTCAACGAGGATCTCGATGTCGTCGATGGCGAGGGCATCCCGAATCCGGCCAACCGGTTCCATACGTGGATCTACCGCGAGCGCCCGGACGTGAACTGCATCATCCATACGCATCCGGCGCATGTCGCGGCGCTGTCGATGCTCGAGCAGCCGCTCGTCGTGTCGCACATGGATACCTGCCCGCTGTACGACGATTGCGCGTTCCTGAAGGACTGGCCCGGCGTGCCGGTCGGCAACGAGGAAGGCGAGATCATCTCGAAGGCGCTCGGCAGCAAGCGCGCGATCCTGCTGTCGCATCACGGCCAGCTCGTGGTCGGCAAGACGATCGAGGAAGCGTGCATCCTCGCGCTGCTGATCGAACGGGCCGCGAAGCTGCAGCTGCTCGCGATGTCGGCCGGCGAGATCAAGCCGGTGCCGCCGGCGCTGGCGCGCGAAGCGCACGACTGGATCTCGAAGCCGAAGCGCGATGCGGTGACGTTCGACTACTACGCTCGCCGCGCATTGCGTGCGCATCAGGACTGCGTCGCGTGAATGTGCTCTTCGTTTTCGCGTTGTTCGATCATCATTGAGGAATACCTATCGTGTCCATCCTGTTGAAAGGCATCATTGCCTATCCGGTTACGCCGTTCTCTGCTGACGGCAGCGTCGACCTGAAAGCGCTTGAAGCGCTGATCGAGCGCCTGATTGCCGACGGCGTCCACGCGATCGCGCCGCTGGGGAGTACCGGCGAAAGCGCGTACCTGTCCGACGCCGAATGGGAGGCCGTTGCCACCGCGTCGATTCGCGCGGTGCGCCGGCGCGTGCCGACCGTCGTCGGCATTTCCGATCTCACCACGGCGGGCGCGGTGCGCCGCGCACGCTTCGCCGAACAGGCCGGCGCCGATGCGGTGATGGTGCTGCCGGTGTCGTACTGGAAGCTCGCCAACGACGAGATCGTCGCGCACTATCGCGCGATCGGCGCTGCGATCGGCATTCCGATCATGCTGTACAACAACCCCGCGACGAGCGGCGTCGACATGTCGCCCGACCTGATCGCGACGATCTGCCGGACCGTCGACAACGTGACGATGGTGAAGGAGAGCACGGGCGACATCGGGCGGATGCACCGGCTCGCGCAACTGAGCGACGGCGCGATTCCGTTCTACAACGGCAGCAATCCGATGGCGCTTGCCGCGCTCGCGGCGGGTGCGGCTGGATGGTGCACGGCCGCGCCGAACCTGAATGCGGCGTTGCCGCTCGCGCTGTTCGACGCGATGCGCGCGGGCGACCTCGCGCACGCCAGGACGGTCTTTCATGCGCAGCTGCCGCTGCTGCAGTTCATCGTCAGCGGCGGGTTGCCGGTGACCGTGAAGGCCGGGTTGCGCTTGCGCGGCTTCGATGCGGGCGAACCGAGGAAGCCGCTGATGCCGCTCGGCGACGCGCGCACGCGTGAACTCGAACGCCTGCTCGCGGCGCTGCCGGACGGTGTGACGACATGAGCGACGCAGCACGGCCGGCGATGTCGGCCGCCATCGGCGCGGTGCGGGTCGGCAGGAGCCGGCCGCTGGCCGGCACGCCGCACGCCAGCGCGATCGACAAGCAGGCGGTCGACGCGCGTCTGTGGCTGGGCACGCTCGGCTTTGCCGGCGACGAGCAGGCCGATCCGCGACATCACGGCGGCCCCGACAAGGCGGTCCACCACTATGCGCACGATCACTATGCGTGGTGGTCCGCGCAGATCGGTGCGCGCGACGTGCTCGCGCAACCGGGTGCATTCGGCGAGAACCTGTCGACGCATGGCGTGACCGAGCACGACGTGTGCCTCGGCGACGTGTTCACGCTGGGCGGTGCCGTGCTGCAGGTGTCGCAGTCACGGCAGCCGTGCTGGAAGCTCAACGCGCGTTTCGAGCATCCGCGGATGGCCGCGCTCGTGCAGCAAAGCGGCCGGACGGGCTGGTACTACCGTGTGCTGCGGGAAGGCTGGGTGGCGCCGGGCGACGTGCTGGTGCTGGATCGGCGCGGCTATCCGCAATGGCCGCTGTCGACCGTGCTCGACGTGCTGTACCGGCGCACGCTCGACATGACCGCGCTCGATGCGCTGTGCGACGTCCCGATACTGCCGCCCGGCTGGCGCACGATGCTCGAGAAGCGCCGGACGGAGCGGCAGGTAGAAGACTGGACGAAGCGGCTCGAAGGACGATGACGAGCCGCGTGACCGCGTGACCGCGTGACCTAGTGGCTCGGCAGTTCCCGCACGTCGGCGGTCGGCGCCGAGCCGAACGCGTCGCTCAACGCATAGCCGATCAGCTGTCGCGCGGCCGCTTCGGGCGTCGCGAGCGCGCCGCTCGACTTCAGCTGGTCGAATTTCTCGCGCATCGGGAAGTTGTCTTCGCTGGTCGAGCGGATCGTCGCCTGCATGCCCGTATCGACGACGCCCGGCGCGACGCTGCAGATCCGCATTGCGCGGTTCGCGTCGAGCGCGACCGCACGTGCATGATGATCGAGCGCGGCCTTGGTCGCGCAGTAGATGCTCCAGCCTGCATAAGCATTGCGCGCGGCGCCGCTCGACACGTGCAGGATTCGGCATTCGGTCGTGGCGGATACCGCCTGCGCGAGCGCGGCCGACAGCATCAGCGGCGCCGCGACGTTCACGCCGACCGCGCGCGCGACGATCGCCGGATCCTGCGCGGCGAGCGGGCCGATCGGATCGACGATGCCCGCGTTGTTGAACAGCAGCACGATCGATGCGCCGTCGACGAAGCGGCGCAGCGTGTCGCCGGCCAGCCAGGCCGCGACGGCCGACGGGTCCGACAGGTCGAGTTCGACTTCGGCGAAACGGTCGCCGGCTTGCGACGCGAGCGACGGATGACGGCTGCGCGACACGCCGAGTACGGCGACGCCTTCCAGCAGCAGTTGTTCGGCGAGCGACGCGCCGAGGCCGCGCGTGTGTCCGGTGACGATGGCGCGCACGTGCGGTGCGGAAGAGGATGCGGTCATGGCGGTGAACGGGTCGAAGGGGTGAACGGGATGAGCGGCGTCGACGAGCGGTGCGCATGCGTGGCGGCATGGCGTGCGGGACGGGCGATGCGTGGTGTTGCGTGCGAAGGCGGTCGCGCGGCGCCGCGGACGTCGGGGTGACGCATATCGTAGCGCCCGCATGCGCGTCGCGCAAACGCGGCCGGGAGTAAGGAGGCGGAATCCGCCGCGCGGCACCGGCCGGCCGATACGTTGGACGAAAGCCGGCTGCGGCAAGTGCGCGCGTCGGCACGCGGTGCGGCGCCCGGCCACGCGACGCGAGCTATCATATGGCTCGCCCGTGCGCGATGCCGGACGGGCCGCGACGGTTTCCCTTCACCTGCTGCACGCTGCGACACCACTCATGAACACCACGCCGGATACGCCCACGCCACGCGCCCTTCGCGAACTCACGCCCCTCGAGGCCCGCATTCTCGGTGTGCTCGTCGAGAAACAGCACACGGTGCCGGACACCTATCCGCTGTCGCTGAATGCGCTGACCGCGGGCTGCAACCAGAAAACCGCGCGCTCGCCGGTGATGAGTGTCAGCGAGGACGAAGTCACGACCGCGCTCGACGGGCTGAAGCATCTGAGCCTCGTGATGGAAGGCAGCAGCAGTCGCGTGCCGCGTTTCGAACACAACGCGAACCGCGTGCTCGGCATCCCGAGCCAGGCGATCGCGCTGCTGACGATCCTGCTGCTGCGCGGCCCGCAGACGGCCGCCGAGCTGCGCCTGAACAGCGCACGCCTGCACGGCTTCGCGGACATCTCGTCGGTCGAGGCGTTCCTCGACGAACTGGCGGCGCGCACGCAGCCGCTCGTCGTCCGGCTGCCGCGTGCACCGGGTGCGCGCGAGAACCGCTGGATGCACCTGATGTGCGGCGAAGTGAACCTGGCCGACTACGCGAGCGCGGATGCCGGCGGCGCGGATTCCGTGCCGCCTTCCGAGTTCGAAGCGCTGAAGGCCGAACAGAAGCGCCTCGCGGATGAGGTCGCGCGGCTGAATGCGCTGGTTCTGCGGATGGCCGGCGAGCTGGGCATCGACGTCGACACGCAAGGCGACGCGTCCTGACGTCAATAGCGGCGGCGCATGTGCATCGCCCGGCCCCGTCGCCACGTGGCCGGTCCGGCGCGCGGTGCCGATACCGCCCGCACCGCCGCGTTACTTCAGCTTGACACCCGGTACGAGATAACGCGCGCCGTCGGGCTTCAGGATCGGCGCGAGCGCCGCAAACGGCACATCGAGTTGCGGCCCGAGACAAGCGCCCGCCGCATGACCGATTCCGGATACGACGAATGACAGCTTGCCGGGTGCATCGAGTTCGAACGCCAGATACTCGGGGAACACGTCGGCGCACGACAGCGAATTGCCTTCGCCGTTCGTCACTTGTTCACTCTGTGTTGCCTTGTCGCGCAATCGCGTAATGAAACTCTCCAGCGCGGGGCTCGTTCCCGGGTCACCGTCCTTGCCCGCCGTAGTCGCGTCGATCACGCGATTCCAGTCGAGGTACGTACCACGCAGCAGGTCGAACGTGACCGGTTCGTAGTGATTGTTCGGATGGGCGCCACCACAGTACGTACTGCCCGATTCGACGATGCCGAGCGCCGCAGGCGACAGCCACGTGACCGTCACGTGTTCGTCGTCGTAGTCACCGAGCGAACCGGCGGCCGGCCCGTCGTCGGTGTAGCGGGTCGACGCGCATGCGAGCGCGGCGAGATTCATCCGCCAATGCTGCTGCTCGAGCAGGCGGTTGACCCCTGCCATGACCACCGGATCGGGATGGCGGCTCAGCCGCGGATACATGAGCTTCGTGCGCGGGTCGCGCCACATCCGGTACGCGACGGTGCCGCTTCCGATCTCGGGGCCGGCCGGCTGCGCGTGCCCGGCGAGCTTCAGCGTTGCATAAGGCGCCTGCCGCATGTCGATGGCCACGCCGCTTGCGATACCGCTGCCGACGCCGCCGGCGATGCGGTCGGTGATGGCTTCGACGGAGCTGCGCGCAACCGCGTCGGGATCGTATTCAGCGATGCGTCGCAGCGTGAAGCCGCGCGTCTTGCCGGTGCGCGCGTCGGTCCACTGGCCGCGATAGCCGTCCTTGTCCTGCGTGCCGCGCCAGGTTGCCGCTGGATGGTCGAAGTCGGCCTCGCCGCTGTCTCGCGTCATGTTGCGTACATCGTCCGGCAAAGCGCTTCGATCGAGCGGCTCGACGAGCTGCGCGGGCTTGCCGTGCAGCGGAATATCGATGCCGTACTGCGTATAGAAATAGCGGCCCGAGATCGTGCCATCCGCAGCCGGGCGATTGTCGAGTTCCATCACGACGGCGCCGGCGCCTTGCAGCGTTCCTTCGTAGACCGTGCGCGGTGCGGCATCCGCGAAGCCCGCGCGTAGCGCGATCAGCGCCAGCACAATCCGGATCAGCGGGCGCATCACCAGCGGCACCCGGTTGATTCGGATGCGTCGACGTCCAGTACTCTGCCGAACGCGGTCTGCTTGCCGGTGCGCGCGCTGGTATAGGTCATCGAATAGATCATCGCGCCCTGCGACATCATTTCGTACCGCCCGTTGATCCTGCCGTCGACCATTTCGACCCAGGTCGTCGTGAACTGGTGCGGGCGGCCCTCGGCGAGCACTTCTTCGTCAACGTGCTCGACCACCAGCGGCAGGGCTGTTTTCGCTTTCGCATAGCGGACCATGCCGCACGACCAATCGACGGCATCGTCGTAGTAGGTGCGCATCTCGAAGCGCACGGGTTTGTCGCCGTCCGATTTGAAGCAGTACACCTCGGTGGAGACCTTGGCGAACGCGGGCAGCGACGCGCAGAGCAACAGGGCGGCAAGGGCTATTTTCATGATGGGCCGGTGAGGAATGAAGTGCGGCATCAACCGAGCACGATGCGCGTGGCGCCCGCATCGACGAGCCGGAACAGCAGATCCTCGACGGCCGTCTCGGGCGCGGAACCGAGATCCGCATTGACGCGCCACCCCTGTTCCGTGCGAACCGGTTCCGACAGGTAGTGAACGATCCCGTGCAGGCCGTCTTCGGCCGGCGTGTTCTCGTCGTCCACATCGAACCACGCGAAGAACCACGTCTTGAACGCATCGGCCGCCGCGCTTTCGTCGAGACCGTCGGCCTCGATCGTGGCCCAGTCCCACACGAACGGACGGATCGACACGGCTGCCGTTTCGAGGTTGAACGCCAACGGCTCGAACGCCAGCTGCGTGGCGGAATCGACCATCGTCGGCTGGCCCGCCGATTCACCTTCGGTCGCGATGAGGTCGGCCCGGCACGGCAGCGCGAGCGGCCCTTCGGTGGCGAGCGTGCCGTCGGCACGGCGGTAGGCCGGCTCGACGATCACGGCCGGTTGTGCAGCCGCTTTCGCGAGCAGGTCGACATACGGTTGGCGGATGGCGCGGAGAAGTTCGGAGACGGTCATCGTGGCGTGTCGGTTGGGCAGGGAACGATCGGTTACGAACCGGCAGTGTGCGGCGCGGCGACATCGCACGACGCGGCCGTTCAGGTACCGGACAGCCGTGATCGTACGGCACTTCGGCAAAACGCGAACAGTCGGCCGAACGGCCGGTGCGCCCCACATCGCGCGGCGTCCGGTTTAGACGTTTACCTTCAAACAATGGAAAACGCCCTTCGATCGCGTGCGCGTTGTGCTTCAATGAATCCGGTTTGTACTCCTACTAAAATTACAGATTCAGAACGAGCCGGATTACTCATTCATAGGAGACAGTCGATGGCTTGGAACCGGTTTTGAAGCAGCACACAAGATGGTCTGCAACACCGCGAACTTCCTTCGATGAAAGCAGGTTATCCCAGGGGCCCCAACCATGTCCTCCAGAGGTTTCATGATGGCCGCGGCGGCCGTATCCGCCACGCTGGCCATCGCCGCACTGCCGGCCAGCGCCGCCGCGCCGACCGTATCCGACCCGTTCTACACGTACACCGGCACCACGCCATTGGCGTCGATTCCACCTGGCACGGTGCTCAAGACGCGCAACGTCACCTACCACGTGGCCGGCATCCCCACCGCGCTGACCGCGCAGCAGTTGCTGTATCGCACCCAGAACGCGCTGAACCAGCCGGTCGTCAACGTGACGTCCGTGATCCGGAGCCAGGTCAGCAACGGCCAGGCGATCTCGTACCAGTCGGCCTACGATTCGCTGAACCCGTACGACGAGCCGTCGCAGGTGATCGCCGGCGACCGCGACGTCACCAAGGTCATCAACATCGGCACGTTGCTCTACAGCGCGGAATCGATCCCGCTGTCGACGCTGCTGCTGCTGGGCTACAACGTCATCGTGCCCGATACGGAAGGGCAGACGGCCGACTTCGCTGCCGGCCCCGAATACGGGATGACGACGCTCGATTCGATCCGCGCGGCGCTCAATACGCCGTCGACGGGCCTGAATCCGTCGAGCAAGGTCGCGATGATCGGCTATTCCGGCGGCGCGATCGCGACGAACTGGGCCGCGCAGCTCGCGCCGAGCTATGCGCCCGAGATCAACAAGCAGCTCGTCGGCGCGGCGGAAGGCGGCGTGCTGGTCGACCCCGCGCACAACCTGCGCTATGTGGACGGCAGCATCGTGTGGGGCGGCGTGGCCGCGGCTGCGCTGGCCGGGCTGTCGCGCGGCTACGGCTTCGACCTGACGCCCTATCTCAGCGATACCGGCGTCGCCGTGTTCAAGGACATCCAGAGCCAGTCGCTCGCGTACATCCTGCCGAAGTACACGGGGCTGCACTGGGGCACGCTGTTCAAGCCGCAATACGCGAACGACATCAACAGCATTCCCGTGTACGTGACGTATGCGAACAAGGTGAATGCCGGGCTTGCCGCATCGCCGACGATCCCGATGTTCATCGGCCAGGGCACGGCCGGCGCGCTGGACGGTACCTTCAGCAGCCAGGTGGGCGACGGCGTGATGATGGCGTACGACGTGCGCGCGCTGGCGCAGAAGTTCTGCGCCAGCGGCACGCCGGTCACGTACAACGAGTATCCGCTCGAACATGCGGGCGCGATCGTGCCGTGGGTGGCCGGCATGCTGCCGTGGCTCTACGACCGTTTCAACGGGAAAGCCGCACCGAGCAACTGCTGGCTGACGTCGCTGCTGCCGAGCAATTCGCTGGCGCCCGAGACGCTGCACTAGCCGCAACGCCGCACGTGATGCGGCGCATCGCCGGGCGACCCTCCACGGGTCGCCTTTTTCTTTTCGTCTGCTGATCTCCGTCGCGCTGCCGCCCTGCAGCCGCACCCGTTCCCCCGCCGCAACCCGCCACCGTCCCGCCCGGGTGCCATAATCGAGCCTGCCCATCATTCCAGACGTCCCCCCGGAGAATCACCATGCAGAACCTCGACAATCCTTCCCATGATCGCGAGGTAGGCAGCGCCGACGCGACGCAGGACACCACGCGCATCGACGACGTCCGCATCGGCGCTGTGCGCCCGCTGATTTCGCCGGCACTGCTGCTGGACGAACTGCCGGTGCCGGCCGCCACGCAGACGCTCGTCGAGGACACGCGCCGCGCGATCGGCGACATCCTGCACGGCCGCGACGACCGGTTGCTGCTCGTCGTCGGCCCGTGCTCGATCCACGATCACGACCAGGCGCTCGATTACGCGCACCGCCTGAAGGTGGCCGCCGATGCGCTGAAGGACGACCTGCTGATCACGATGCGCGTCTACTTCGAGAAGCCGCGCACGACGGTCGGCTGGAAGGGCTACATCAACGATCCGCGTCTCGACGGCAGTTTCCGCATCAACGAAGGGCTGCGCGCCGCGCGGCAACTGCTGCTCGACATCAATGCGCTGGGCCTGCCGGCGTCGACCGAATTCCTCGACCTCCTGAGCCCGCAGTACATCGCCGACCTGATCGCGTGGGGCGCGATCGGTGCGCGCACGACCGAGAGCCAGAGCCATCGCCAGCTCGCGTCGGGCCTGAGCTGCCCGATCGGCTTCAAGAACGGCACCGACGGCGGCGTGCAGGTCGCGTCCGACGCGATCGTCGCTGCGGCCGCGAGCCATGCGTTCATGGGGATGACGAAGATGGGGATGGCCGCGATCTTCGAGACGCGCGGCAACGACGACGCGCACGTGATCCTGCGCGGCGGCAAGAACGGGCCGAACTACGACGCCGAGCATGTCGAGGCGAGCTGCGCGGTGCTGCGCAAGGCCGGCTTGCGCGAACAGGTGATGGTCGATTGCTCGCACGCGAATTCGAACAAGTCGCACGACCGCCAGATCGACGTCGCGCAGGATCTCGCGCGGCAACTGTCGCAGGGCGAGCAGCGGATCGTCGGCGTGATGGTCGAGAGCCATCTCGAGGCCGGGCGCCAGGACCTGAAGCCGGGCGTGCCGCTGAAGTACGGCGTGTCGATCACCGATGCGTGCCTGAGCTGGACGCAGACGGAGCCCGTGCTCGACGTGCTGGCGGAGGCGGTGCGGCAACGGCGCGCGCAGTCGCGCAACGCGTGAGGTAACGGCGGCGGGTTAGCGCCCGCCGTCGTCATATGCGGTACGCCAACGACGATTGGCGCCGAGTCAGTTGTTTCATCCCGTCGGATGCGCGCTCGCCCGCGTTTTCAACGTCACATCGCGCGCCGGCGTCCTGCCCGCGCGTCTTCCCATCTCGATTGCCCGGTAGTACCGGTCGGTGTTTCGTGAGCCGCTCCGTTCGGAAACGTTTCGCGAGCGTGTTTTCCTGTCGCTCGTCGCGTTCCGTTTCACTATGCGGATCGCGGGTATTGGGGCCTTTATAGTCGAAATAGCCCTGCTGATTGGTGCAGAAGCATCAACTTTAGGACAATTCCTATATTCCGTGCCCATCTGTTTAGTCAGAATCCTAATCAAGCAATGCGTTGCGATAGCCGGTGTGCCTGACACGGCGCCGGATAGGCAAAGCGCTGGAGATTCCGCGGTCGCCTGAATGATCGGGCTGCTTGCAGCCCGCATCGACGAAGGGCTTCATGACAAGTCGCCTGGAATCTGACTCGAGCGAGGTTTGACTGCTCGCGAATGCGCGAAATGGATTCTATATCGATAAGTTATGCAAATTATTTTTGACAAGAAATACCGCCCGCACCGGATGTCGCTGGCCGCAATCGCGATGTCGCTTGCCTCGTCGATCGCCAGCGCGAACATGCTGGTCTATCCGATGGCGGCGTCGATCGGGGCTGGCAAGGAGTCGGCTGCGGAGCTGCGCATCTATTCGAAATCCGATGCGACTCAATACGTGAAGGCGATCGCGAAGCGCGTGATCGATCCGGCGACGGATCACGAGCGCGAGGAAGCCGGCATGAACTCCGGCGACGACGCGATCGTGATCTCGCCGGCCAAGTTCGCGTTGCCGGCCGGTGGCACGCGGCTCGTGCGGGTGATCCCGCTGGGCGTACCGCAGAAGGAGGCGCTGTATCGCGTCTATCTGCAGCCCGCGGCGGCGCCGTCAGACGACGAATCCGGCGCACCGGGTGATGTCTCCGGCAAGGTCAACTTCAGCCTCGTCTGGGCGCCGCTCATCCGTGTGCTGCCGAAGACGGTCGTGCCTGATTTCAACGTGTCGAACGGCGCACTGGTCAATACCGGCAACGTCCGGATCGGCTTGCTCGAAGCCGGCGCGTGCCAGTCCGAGCAGGACGAAGCATCGTGCGAGTGGAAAAAATTTGATCGCAGCGTTTACCCGGACCAGCAATTCACGCTGAAGGGGCTGCGTGCCGCACCTTATGTGCGAATCCGATATCGAGTAGGGGGAATGGCAGACGTACAGCAGAAGGTTGTGCGTGCGCATTCCGTCGACGCGATGAACGCGCCGAGCGCAAATAACGAGACCCAGGCGGGTCACACCATTGTTTCAACCAACCAGAAGGACTAACCCATGCTGAAATTCATTCCGATCGCTGCCGCCGCCCTGATGTCGATGTCGGCGCACGCCGTTCAGAAGGACATCACCGTCACCGCCAACGTCGACACGACGCTCGAAATGCTGTCGGCGGACGGCTCGGCACTGCCGACCACCATGCAGATGCAATATCTGCCGGGCTCGGGCCTTCAGGCCGCGCAGGTGAACACGAAGATCTTCACCAACGACAAGGCGAAGGATCTGCAGATTCGCCTCGCGAGCACGCCGGCGCTGAAGAACCAGACGAATCCGGGCGCAGCGGAGATTCCGCTGGCGGTCAAGCTGGGCGCCACCGAGGTGACCACCACGGCGACGACGCTGAAGGTGGCTGAGCTGTTCCCGGGCGAACTGGCGCAAGGCTCGAACGTGCTGCCGCTGTCGATCGAACAGACGAAGGTCGAACCCGTCACGGCTTCCGGCAACTACCAGGGGCTCGTCAGCGTGATTCTTACGCAGAGCGCGGCGTCGGGCAGCTAAGTCCTCCGCCGTATCGACGGGCGCGCCTGACCGGCGCGCCCGGTATTTTTTGGTAGTCCTTCGCAATTCTTCCAGATTCCCGCATGATTCCATTCGATCTCAAGAAGACCGTTGTCGCGTGCCTGAGCGCTTTGTGTGTGATGGACCTCGCGTCCCCCGCACACGCCGCCTCGGCCGTGCCGCCGGGATTCGAGGACATCGTGACGGGACACGAAGAGCGCATCAACGTCAATTTCCTCGGCAAGCCGCTCGGCCTGATCCGGGTATTCGTGACACCGGAAACCGTACGCTTCGAGGATCCCGAGCGCCTGGTCCAGATGCTCGGCTCGCAAATCGATTCGACGGCGAATGTATCGCTGATCGGCGATGCGCTGTCGAAGCCGATGGCGCGCAACGGCAACCTCGCGTGTGCCGGACAGGCGGGCGTGAACGGCTGCGGGTATGTCGACACGGACAGCGCGGCCGTGATCTACGACGAAAGCGACGGGAATATCGAACTGTTCCTGTCGCGCGACTGGGTGAGCACCGAGGAGCGCGACCAGCGGTTTCGCGAGCCGTCGCCGATGACGGAAAATGCGCTGATCCATCAGCAGACGATCAACCTGTCGGGCGGGCGCGGATACGAAAGCTTGTCCGTGTCCGGCACGGGCGCGCTCGGCATCACGCCGAAGAGTTTCATCGGCGGGAACTGGAACTTTACCCATACGAGCTATTCGAGCGCATCGGACAGCCACGTCCAGTTGCAGGACCTGTACTACCGCCGCGATATCGGCGCGCAGCATTACGCGCAGGCCGGTCGAATGGACAACCGCAACCTCGCGAGCGCGCTCGGGGGTAACTTCGGGTTCACGATGCTGCCGGTCGGCACGCTCGACGGCGTGCGCGTCGGCACGACGCTGGCTTATGTGAACCCCGAAGTCGCCGAACAAGGCACGCCGGTCACGCTGCTGTTGCCGCGCGATTCGCGCATCGACGCGTACCGCGGGAACGAGCTGCTGGGCACGTTCTACATGAAGGCCGGCGTCAATGCGCTCGATACGTCACGCTTTCCCGAAGGCACGTATCCGCTGACGTTGCGCATTTTCGAGAACGGCATGCAAGTGCGCACGCAGACGACGCCGTTCACGAAGACCGGCGGCGGCATCAATTCACGCACGCGGCAATGGTTCGCGCAGGCCGGCCGCGCGGCTGACCAGGGCGCGCCGGACGGTGTGGCCGCGGCGGCCGGTGTGCGGATTCCGCTGTTGCGCGAGATGGCGCTGACGAGCGGCGTCGCGACCGTCGGCCGGCATGTATACAGCGAGACGGCGCTCGAGTGGCGCCACGCGTTCCCGCTGGGTGTGCTTTCCGCCGGCGGTTCGTTCTTCATCGGGAACGACGGTTCGCGCGGCAACACGCAGCAGATTTCATTTGCGGACGGCGTGTCGTGGAGCGTGTATCGCTACCAGATGCGCGGCGCGGCGTGCAGCGGCCCGGCGGTGTCCTATCGCGACGTCGGCTGCTACGACATGCTGAACGCGAGCGTGTCGTTTCCGCTCGGAAACTGGTCGGCGATGCTCGGCTACACGTACAACAAGAGCGTCGGGCGGTCGCTATACCAGTCGGTCGATACGTCGGACCGTCCGTGGGCAACACCCGTGGTCCGTCAGGGCGACCAGGTGTCGCGCGCGCTCCAGGTTGCGTTGTCGCGGTCCGTGACATGGCGCAAGGTCAGCGCGAACCTGCGCGTCGGCGCGTATGCGAACCGCAACACGGGCGCCGGCGGCGAGTACGGCGGCTACGTCGGCGTGACGCTGTCGATGGCCGAACCCGCGATGCAGGCGGGGCGCGCGTCTGCCTATACGTCGGCGGGCGTCGATGTGCGCACGGATCGCAACAGCACGACGACGAACTACACGCTCGACCGCAACTGGAACTGGCAGGGCGATACCTATCGGGAACTCGCGCTCGGCCTGTCGGGCTATGGCGCCGACAGCCTGACGGGCACCGTGCAGGGCCGCTGGAAGGGGCGCTACGGCGATGTCGCCGGTGCCGTCGCGAACAGCTACAGCCGCGACAGCGGCGGCAACCAGCCTTCGGTGACGGCGAGCTATGCGTCGTCGTTCGCGGTCGCCCGGCAGGGCGTGTTCCTGGGCGCGTCCGCGTCGCAGTCGGACCCGCTCGCGGGCTTCGCCGTCAGGGTCGGCAAGCGTGCCGATGCGAGCGGCATGGCGGCCGAGGTGAGCAGCGCGTCGAGCACGAAAATCAAGGTCGGGTTCGGGCAGCGCGCGTTGCTGCCGGTGTCCGCGTTCACGCCCGTGACGACCGAAGTGAGCGACGCGGGTGCGCGGGCGTCCGCCGGCGCGACGAGCGTGACCGAGGGGCTCGGCAAGCGCACGCTGTTCATGGTACCGGGGCAGCTTGCGCTGCGCGACGTCGATGCGAAAGTGACGTACACCTATGTCGGCCAGGCATTCTCGGCGCGCGGCATGCCGCTGTCGGACAGCGTGATTCTCAACGGCGCGATGTCGCCGATCGACAGCCAGGGTGGATTTATTGCCGAACTTGACCATAAGGAAAACGAATTGTTTGTCGTGGATGGCCCGACGCTGATGCGTTGCCCGCTGCACGTGAAGCGCCGGCAGGACGTGCTGATGATGGTCGGCAAGGTGCGCTGCGATGTGGCCGGCCCCGACGCGCTGCCGGATGCGCTGCGCAAGCAGGCCCGCGTACAGAAGCTGCTGCAGCACCGGTACGTGATGTCGATGCGCGAGCGGACGGAGGGCGTGGCCGGTACGGCCCGGTAGCAGGCACGACGGTAGCCGGCCATTGCCGCACGCTGCCGTTGGCGATGTCGAGAACATAAGGGAACAGCCATTCAAATGATTCAAATCAGTCGAATTAGCTGCCGGGCAATTGTCCTGGCAGCCGCGCTGGGCGTGCTCTCGCTTGATGCGGCGGCAGCCATGAAACTGCCTGCGGACCGCAACGAGACGGTGGAGGCCACGTTGGATCGTGGCGCGCCGCAGGGGGACGTGATGGTATTCAGCAATGCGTCGGGAGGCTACGACACGGCCGACCCGGAAAAATGGGGGCGAAATTCGTGGACCTGCCAATCGGCCACTGCCACGGCGGACGGTGCGTGCGCAACGGAGCCGATATGGGTTGCGGCGGGCAATTCGAGTGACATCCGGCTCTCGTTCACCGAGCAAAAGACCGGTGCAAAGGCCGTGCTGACGCTTCAAGGAGAGAGCGCGTACCTCAGGCACGTGGATTGCAACGGCAAAGCGAGCCCGGAAGTCACATCGATCGGGCGAACGCCTGTTCATATGGCGCAGTCGGCTACCGTGGGCACTTGCCCGACCAATGCCCCTACGTGGGACGGTCGCAGCCTCTTCGTCAAGATTCCCGCGGAGGAGCTCAAGAAACTCCCGTCCGGTGGAACCTGGAAGGCCGACCTCCGGCTGAACCTGAGATTGTGGGGCGCCAGCAATGTGTCGACGATTGCCATCTTCCGGGCGGCGATCAAGCTGAATACGACCGACAGGAACAACATCCAGATCTATCTGCCCGAATTCACGACCGCGACACCCGTGGTCGACCTGAAGCTGCGCACGCTGCCGAATGGCAGCCGGATTTCGGGCACGTCGAACGTCGACATGTGCCTGTACGACGGCTACAACTCGCAGAGCACGTGGTTCGACGTGTCGGCGAGCGACGGCCTCACGATCGACCGCCGCGACAAGGGCCAGTATTCTGTCCTGCTCGCCTCGGACAAGAGCGGCGCCTATGAGTCGCGCGTCGACTACACCGCGAGCCTGACGTATGCAGGCAAGAAGATCGTGCTGCCGAACAACGAAACCGTGCGGCTGCAGGGCGTGAACAACAGCGCCGGCCGCTCGGTCTCGCTGCCGGGCATCTCGGTGCCGGTCGTCTGCACGCCGACGCCGCTGACGCTCGAGACACCCGAATTCCAGTCGGTCTGGAAGCGACCGGGCAAGTACAGCAACAAGCTGACGATCACCTTCACGCCGTCGTCGGCGAGTCTCTAGGGCGATCATGGAAGCAAGGTTCTTCGGGTATCGCCTGATCTGGCACAGGCTGCTTCGCGCATGGATCGTCGCGCTGCTCTGCGCATCGGTCGGTGCAAGCGCCGCGACCGCCTGCCAGAAGCCGGCCTTCACCGATGAGGAGATTCGGTGGATGCGCGCGCACCCGGTCGTCCATATCGCGGTCGAGGCGAACTGGCATCCAATCGAGTACATGCGCCACGGCCGGCATGCAGGGCTCGTCGCCGGCTACCTGAACGCGATCTCGAAGATGACCGCGCTTTCGTTCCAGACCGTGCCGGGCACGGAATGGGGGCACGCATACGATGCGCTCGCCGCCGGCAAGGTCGATCTGCTGCCGGGCGTCTGGCGCGAACTGGTTCCGGACCGCATCGGCGCCGGCGCGCTCGTCAGTTCGCCGTATCTGGTCGGGCGGCTGACCGTCGTGACGCGCAACAATTCCGCAATGATCTTCGGCCTGCAACGGCTCAAGGGCCGCCGCGTTGCAATCAAGGGGCGCGGCGCGGTCGAGTACTTCGTCCGTCACAGCGGCGTGCCGCTCGACGTGCTGACGTTCGACTCCGAAGAACTCGCGCTCGGTGCGGTCGCCAACGGCGAAGCCGACGCCGCGCTCGGCGTCGACGTTACGATCCTGCCCATCATGCGCCGGCAATTCACCGGCCAGCTTTACATGTCCGGCATGCTGGCCGACCGCCCGGTGTCGCTCGCGATGCTCACACGCTCCGACCTGCCGATTCTTGCATCGATCATCGACAAGTCGCTCGCAGCCATCCCCGTCAGCGAGACGGCCGGAATCACGCGGGATGCGATCGAACTGGGTGACTACGGCAAACCGACGATCCGCTCGATCGTGCATTATCGTGCGCCGGTGGTGTTCGCGATTGCCGTGGCGCTGCTCGCGTTCGCGCTGCTCGCCTACCTGTCGTGGAAATCGCGCGCGGCCGCCATCCGCAGCAAGCGCGACAAGGCGATGTTCCTCGCGTTCGTCAGCCATGAGATTCGCACGCCGATGCAGACTGTCCTGTCGTCGCTCGAATTCCTGCAGCGCTCGCGGCTTTCCGTACAGCAGGCCGGCCGCGTGGAGGCGGCCGTATCGGCTTCCGGAACGCTGTTGACGCTGCTCGACGATATCCTTGAATACTCGCGCCTCGAGTCGCGCAAGGTCACGCTGTCGCTGCAGACAGTCGAACTCGCGTCGTGGGCCAGACAAGCCGTCGACATGGTGCGTTGGCGTGCCGAGCGAAAGGCGCTTGCGTTGACACTCGATGTTTCGGGTCCACCGTCGTTATGTGTCGTCATCGATCCAGTGCGCGTGCGCCAGATCGTGCTGAATCTGCTCGTCAACGCGATCAATTTCACGCCGGCCGGCGCCGTCGCGCTGCGTGTCCGCTATGTGGCCGCGCGCCACGGGCGCAGCGGCGTGCTGCGCTTCGAGGTGCGCGATAGCGGCATCGGTATCGCGCCGGATCGCGTCGGACATGTTTTCGATGCGTACTGGCAGGCGGGTCGGTCCGCGCAACAGAGTGTCGAAGGCAGCGGGCTCGGACTCGCGATCTGCAGCGAGCTCGTCACGCTGATGCGCGGCACGATCACCGTCGACAGCGTGCCGCACGTGGAGACGGTTTTCACGGTGCAGTTGCCGGTCTTTGCGGCGGAGGTCGGGCTGGTGCCGCTGCCTTCCGTCCCCGCTCCGGTTCCCGCGCGGGGGGCCGCACCGGACGCGCGGGCGTGCCGAGAGGCGTCGCGGATCCTGATCGTCGACGACCATGAAGCGGTTCGGGCCGCATTGCTGGATCAGTGCGAGGAACTGGGCTGCATCGGGCTGGCGGAGGGGTCGGGCGAGGCGGCGCTGCGGCGGCTCGCGGACGGATGCGTGGACTTGGTGCTGCTCGATTGCAATCTGCCGGACATCGACGGTTATGCGCTTGCACGCATGATCCGGCAGGACGAAGCCGCGCGGCAGCTCCGGCATGTTCCGATCGTCGCGATCTCGGCCGTCACCGGCGATGCACACAAGATGCGCTGCTTCGATAGCGGGATGGACGGTGTGCTCGGCAAGCCGCTGCGGCTCGAGGCGCTGAGACAGATGATCGCGATGTGGTGTCCGGGGTACGCGGATGTCGGCGCCGACGAATCATCGGCGGCATAAGGCCGTCGCGGGCCGGCTTCGACGCACGAGGCGACCCGGTGTCTCCTGCAGGGACGCGCGTGCATGGTCGAACATCGAGGCTTCTACAGCGGTCGGCCAGGGCGTTGTCGGTGCCGGAGGTCATCCGGTCTATTCGCTCGCGCTGCCTGTCGTGTCCGTGTCGGTGCGATGCCGGTTCAACAACGCACGATGGAGCGCATGGACGTCCGACGAAATTCCGTCGGACACGGCGTGCAGTTGCTGTTCCAGTTCCGCGGCCAGCACACTCGTCTCGGCGTGCCCGGCAATCGCCGCGGCGCCTTTGATCCGATGCGCCGCATGACGTGCCGCAGCCGCATCGTCCGACGACAGGGCGGCGCCAAGCGCAGCCAGATCCGCATCGACGCTTCGTCGGTAGATTGCGCGAAAGTCCTGCGTTGACGCAGGCAGCGCCTGATCGGGCTGCACGATCTCATTCGTATCGTCGGTCGGACACCACAGATCGAGCATCTGGTACAGCACGTCGAGTCGCAGCGGCTTGCCGAGCACGCCATCCATCCCGCTGTCGAAGCAGCGGGCGCGATGCGCATCGTCTGTCGAGGCGGAGATGGCGATGATGGGTGTGCGCGGCTGCCGGCGCCGCTGTTCGCTGGCGCGCATGCGCTGCGCGACGGTGTAGCCGTCGAGGTCGGGCAGGTCGCAGTCGAGCAGCACCATACCGTAACACGTGTGCTCGAACGCCTCGAGCGCCTGCTCGCCGTTGCCGGCAACGGTCGAGCGGTACGCGAGCGCCTCGAGCTGATGCTGGACCGCGTGCTGAACGGCCTCGTGGTCGTCTACGACGAGAATCACCGGCCCCGTGTCGGTGCGTGGCGTTGCGTCGCTCCCTGCATGTTCGGTTTCGGCCGCTGGCGGCACGAATGCGGGGCTGGGGACGTGTGCAATCGTGGCCGGCGTTGCGGTTGGCGTGGTACGTGGTACTGGCAGAATCACCGTGAAGACCGTGCCTTTGTCGGGGCTGCTGCTGACGGTAATGGCGCCGCGCATCAGACTGACCAGCTCGCGGCAGATCGACAAGCCCAGTCCGCTGCCGCTTACGCGGCGGCTTCCCGGCTGTTCGACGCGCTGGTAGGGATCGAAAATGCGGCGCTGGCGCTCGGGCGGGATGCCGATACCGGTATCGCGGACCTCGATCACGAGCGAGCCCGCCTGCTTCGGTTTGTTGTCGAGATAGTCGACGCGCAACGTGATCGAGCCTGCCGACGTGAACTTGATCGCGTTGACGAGCAAATTCAGCACGATCTGCCGTGTGCGTACCGGATCGATCGGCAGATGCAGATCGGTGGGGCAAGCGAGCTCGAGTTTGAGGTTCAGGCCTTTTTCGTCGATCCGCCAGCGCACCATGTCGACGCTGCGCCGCGCCCATGGCGCGATATGCGTGGGCTCTGGCGCGAGTGTGACGTTGCGCGATTCGAGCCGGGAGTATTCGAGTATGTCGTCGAGCAGTGTCAGCAGCGATTCCGATGCAGCGATGGCGGCATCGGCACGGCCGGCCTGTTTCGGTGCCAGTTTGGAGCGCTGCAGCAGTTCCAGCGACGACAGGATCGTATGCATGGGCGTACGAATCTCGTGGCTGATGAAAGCGAGAAACATCGCCTTGTCCCGCTCGCTGCGGATCGCCGCGACGCGCGCCCGCCACGAAACGAATGCGATCGCGGCCAGCGCAAGCAAGGTCGCGCCGGCCGCGGTGGCTTGCCAGCGGTGATAGTAGAGAATTGATTGGAGCGTTGGCTTGCCGTAATCGGCTGATTCGATCCACTGGCGCGGAATCTGCTCGCTCGAGCGTGCCGGAATTGCTGCCAGGGATTTGTCGAGAATCGATGCGAGCAACGGCGTATCGCTGCGGGTCGCCATGGCCAGCGCGTACGGGCGGTCAGGCAGGCCGCCCGAGACGAACAGTTCCCCCTCGAACTGGCGGCGGAGCAGCGGCAGAATCGACATGTCAGGACCGATGGCGACGTCGGCGCTGCCGTTCGCGACGGCCGCGAGTGCGTCGCGCTCGTCGTCATACGTCAGCAGGGTCACCGGTAGGCCGCTTTGCCGAATCGCGTATTCGAGTCCACCGTTCCCCTTGATCGCGATTCGTCGGCCAGCCAGGTTTCGGAAATTGACGAACTGATTCAGGCGCTCCGATGCCACGACGAACATCGTGCCGACGAAGTACGGTTGACCGACGATGGCGCCGTTGCGGTACCGCGATATATCGGAAGTCTTCGACACGTCGGGCACCATGTCGATCTTCCCGGACATCAGTGCGTCGTACGAGCCGGCCCATGGGATATCGACGTATTCGAAGCGCAGCCCGCTGGCACGTGAAACGGCGTCGAGATACGACGGCACGACACCGACGATTTTGCCGTGCTCACGAAATTCGAACGGGCGCCAATTCGAATCGATACGTGTTCGCACCACCGGATGCGCGGCAATCCACGCCTTCTCTTCGGCGGTGAATTGCGGGTCGTTGCTCGCCCATCCAAACGTGGGCATCAGCCAGACGAGCAGACCCGCAAGGACGGCGCGTCGTTTCACATTCCCCTTGCTCACGTGGTTTCACCAGGTTGTTGGGCGGGCCGCTACAGGAGGGCTCGCGAGTTCATGCCGAACGCCGTGATGATCGCAGGCAACGCCGGACGGCAAGGCCGTCATCTTAGGTTGCGCGTTGTGGAAACGCAACGCAACGCGATGATCGGCGAATCGCGCAAAGCCGCGTGACGGACCTATGCGACATGCGCAGCATCCCATCGATGCCGGGCTGCCGACGGCACCGCAGCAGCATGGCCGCCAACATCCGTCTGGCTTGGCTGAAAGGGTTAAAAATTATCCGGAAAGTCGGTAAGCTAATCGAGATAGCCATGAACGGCATACCATGACAAGAGCGGATTAGACCGTCCGCCGCGGTACTACAACAGGGAAAGGGGTAACAATGAGGCCTGAGCACCAGCCGATCCAGATCGTGATCCTGGACGACCACGCCGTCGTCCAGCACGGGATCGCCAGTTACCTGACGGAGAAAACAGGCATCGAAGTGGCGGCGAGTTTCGCCAAGTCGCGCGATTTGATTCGCTGGCTCGAAGCGAATCACGCCGATGTCGTGCTACTCGACTACACGCTCGGTCCTGGCGAGATCGACGGCCTCAATCTCGTCAAGCTCATCAATACACGCTTCCCGGAATGCCGGATCCTGATGATGTCGAGCAGCGATACGCCGGCGACCGTGAACATGACGATGCGCGCGGGGGCGCTCGGCTTCTTCGGCAAGAGCGAAGATCTCGGCGAGCTTGCGCATGCCATCCGTGTCGTGGCAAACGGTCGTCCGTACATCAGTGCCGAACTGGCCGCGCGGATGGAGTCGAGCGCAACGCCCGACCCGCGCATCGCCGACACGAAGGCGGCGAGCGGCGACGGCACGCTGTCGCCCGAGTCGGTTTCGTCCGGTGACCTGCGCCTCAGCCCGCGCGAGCACGAGGTTCTGCGCTGCTTTCTCGCGGGCATGTCCGTGTCGGACATCGCCTCGAAGTTCTCTCGAAGCCGCAAGACGATCAGTGCGCAAAAGCAATCGGCATTTCGCAAGCTCGGTATCCGCAGCGATGCCGAGCTCTTTGCTTCCCGCAAGATGATCGACGAAGGCCGGACCTCCTGATTCCGATGCTGTGGTGT
Source organism: Burkholderia lata (assembly GCF_902499025.1). Lineage (GTDB taxonomy): Bacteria > Pseudomonadota > Gammaproteobacteria > Burkholderiales > Burkholderiaceae > Burkholderia > Burkholderia lata_C. Next base: position 76,115 of record NZ_CABVPW010000010.1, read on the forward strand.
CGGCTTCCGTGCCACGCACACCGCCCATCCGCACGGTCGTTGATCTTCGTTCGATCCTCCGCGTCGATGATGCCGTACGTTGAACGCACGATCCGGCGAATGTCGCTACCATGAAAGCCGTGTTGCACGTCGAGCTTCGGCCATGCCGGTTCGCCGCGCACACACGCAGAGGTGGCGCGGCCGGCCACCCTGCCAACGACGAAGCGCGGGGCGCCCGCCGATCAGCCGTTGCGCCTGCGTCGCTTCGCTCCCGGAATCAACAGCAACCGAAAAGGAGTACATAACAGCATGGCTTTCTACAAGACCCTCATCGCAGCAACCGTCCTCGCGTCGAGCGTCAGCGCACACGCGCAGATCGCGGGTGCGCAGCCGATCAGCGTGACCGTCGAGCAATCGCAGGCGCTGCTCGAAGGCTGGAGCGTGAAGAAGAGCGTGCTCGGCAAGGCCGTCTACAACGACGAGAACCAGAAGGTCGGCACCGTGCGCGACCTGATCGTCGCACCGGACGGCTCGGTGTCGGCGGCGATCGTGTCGGCCGGCGGCTTCCTCGGCGTGGCCGCGCACGACGTCGCGGTACCGATCGCGTCGCTCGACGTGCGCAAAGGCAACATCTACCTGCCGGGTGCGACGAAGGATGCGCTGAAGGCGACGCCCGCGTTCCAGTATGCGAAGGTGCCGTCGCCGCCGAAGCCGAAGAAGATCGACGAAAAGCAGTAAGCAAGCACTGACTTGCACGGCCCGGCGCGCGATGCGCCGGGCTTGGTCCGGCCCATCGCACGCCTGCAAGGATCACGCGTCGGCCAGGACCTTCAGGCCGCGGCCGTCTGCTCGCCTGACCAGCTTCCACTGAATACAGGTGCGACCGGCCCGCTCAGAAGCACGTTGCCGGCGCCATCCCAATGCACCGTCACGTCACCGCCGTCGCATTCGACCCGCACGGTTTCATCCAGCAGCCCGCGCCGGATGCCGTTGACGACCGCCCCGCACGAACACGATCCCGAACCGAGCGGCACGCCGCCGCCGCGCTCCCAGATGCGCAGGCGAATACGCGTGCGATCGATGACCTGAACGAAATGCACGTTGGTTTTCTGCGGAAACAACGGATGCGTTTCGATGGCCGGGCCGCGCGCCGCGACATCGATCGTGCGGAGATCGTCGACGAAGAACGTGCAATGCGGATTGCCCATGTTGCAGGCGGCCGGCGCGCCAGGTAGCGGCAGCGCGAGGGTGTCGAGTGCCTCCGCGAGCGGCACGTCCCGCCAGCCGGTGAGCGGCCTGCCCATCTCGACGGTGATCAGGCCGTGCGCGTCCGTCGAGCACACGAGATACCCGCGGGGAGTCCGCAGCACGAGCGACGCCATGCCCATTTCCCGCATCAGTTGCCATGCGACGCCGCGCGTTGCGCTGCCGCAGGTATCGAGCGGCGAGCCGTCGGCGTTCCAGAACGCGACGCGGGCCGCCGCGTCGTCGCAGTCCGACACGACCGCGAGCTGGTTGAAGCCGATGCCGCGCTTCCGGTCGCCCATTTGCCGGGCGAGGCGGCCGTCGACCGCATGCGGGGTGCCGCGCAGGTCGACGATCGCGAAGTCGTCGCCGTTCGCGTGCATTTTCTGAAATCCGATCGGCATGGCGGTTCCGGAAGGGAGGCAGGCGAACACTGTACGTGGCTCGCCGGTCGCGATCAATCGCCGCCCGACGTCGCGGAGGCGCCGGGTGTCTACGTAATTCTACGTAGCTCCGCATACGTAGTTATCCGCTTGTAAGCCGCCCCTGTCGCACGGAATACTACGGCCCATCGTCGCGGCCGTTGCGAGGCCGTGGCACGACGCATCGACGTCACGCGTATGCGGCACCCTCGTCGCATGCCATCTAAAACCACATTGGAGACCAGGAGACGCCATGAATCGGGCTTCCAGTACCCTGCTCTGGATTGCGGTCGCGCTGCTCGGCGCGTTCGCGTTCGGCACGATCGCACTCGCACACGGCGAGCGCGTCAGTGCCCTCTGGATCGTGATCGCCGCAGTCTGCGTGTATCTGATCGCGTATCGCTTCTACAGCCGTTTCATCGCCAGCAAGGTCATGCAGCTCGACGGGCTGCGGATGACGCCGGCCGTCAAGTACAACGACGGCCTCGACTACGTGCCGACCAACAAGTACGTGCTGTTCGGCCATCACTTCGCCGCGATCGCCGGCGCCGGCCCGCTCGTCGGGCCCGTGCTCGCCGCGCAGATGGGCTACATGCCCGGCATGCTGTGGATCCTGGCCGGCGTCGTGTTCGCCGGTGCGGTGCAGGACTTCATCGTGCTGTTCATCTCGACGCGCCGCGACGGCCGCTCGCTCGGCGATCTCGTCAAGATGGAGCTCGGCACGGTGCCCGGCGTGATCGCGCTGTTCGGCGCGTTCCTGATCATGGTGATCATCCTCGCGGTGCTCGCGCTGATCGTCGTGAAGGCGCTGACCAATTCGCCGTGGGGCACGTTCACCGTCGCCGCGACGATCCCGATCGCGCTGTTCATGGGCGTCTACACGCGCTACATCCGTCCGGGCCGCATCGGCGAAGTGTCGATCATCGGCTTCGTGCTGCTGATGGCGTCGATCGCGTTCGGCCAGCACGTGCACGATTCGCCGACGCTCGCCGCGTGGTTCACGTTCACGGGCACGCAGCTCACGTGGATCCTGATCGGCTATGGCTTCGTCGCATCGGTGCTGCCGGTGTGGCTGCTGCTCGCGCCGCGCGACTACCTGTCGACCTTCCTGAAGATCGGCACGATCCTCGGCCTCGCGATCGGCATCCTGGTCGTCGCGCCGGAACTGAAGATGCCCGCGCTGACGAAGTTCGTCGACGGCACGGGCCCGGTGTGGTCGGGCGGCCTGTTCCCGTTCCTGTTCATCACGATCGCGTGCGGCGCGGTGTCGGGTTTCCACGCGCTGATCTCGTCGGGCACGACGCCGAAGCTGATCGACAACGAAACCAACGCGCGCTTCATCGGTTACGGCGCGATGCTGATGGAATCGTTCGTCGCGATCATGGCGCTGGTCGCCGCGAGCGTGATCGAGCCGGGCATCTACTTCGCGATGAACGCACCGGCCGCCGTGCTCGGCACGACGCCGGAAGCGGTGGCCAACACGGTCACGCAATGGGGCTTCGTGCTGACGCCCGACATGCTGACGCAGACCGCGAAGGCCGTCGGCGAAACGACGATCATCGCGCGCGCGGGCGGCGCGCCGACGCTGGCCGTCGGCATGGCGCACATCCTGCACCAGGTGATCGGCGGCGAAGCGATGATGGCGTTCTGGTATCACTTCGCGATCCTGTTCGAGGCGCTGTTCATCCTGACGGCCGTCGACGCCGGCACGCGCGCGGGCCGCTTCATGCTGCAGGACCTGCTCGGCACGTTCCACCCGGCGCTCAAGCGCACCGAGTCGCTGCCCGCGAACCTGGTCGCCACCGCGCTGTGCGTGGCCGCGTGGGGCTACTTCCTGTACCAGGGCGTGGTCGATCCGCTCGGCGGCATCAATACGCTGTGGCCGCTGTTCGGCATCTCGAACCAGATGCTTGCCGCGATCGCGCTGGTGCTCGGCACCGTCGTGCTGTTCAAGATGAAGCGGGAGCGCTATGCGTGGGTGACGATCGTGCCGACCGTGTGGCTGCTGATCTGTACGCTGACCGCCGGCTGGCAGAAGATTTTCGACGCGAACCCGAAGGTCAGCTTCCTCGCGCACGCCGCGAAGCTGCAGGCCGCAGTGGACGAAGGCAAGGTGCTCGCGCCGGCGAAGTCGATCGCGCAGATGCAGCGGATCATCTTCAACGACTACATCGACGCGGCGCTGGCCGGGCTGTTCATCTTCGTCGTCGTGGCGATCGCGGTGTACGGCGTGATCGCCGTGCTGCGCGCGCGCCGCGAGTCGAAGCCGACCGTGCGCGAAACGCCGTACGAAGCGATGCCGGCCGCGCAGGCGCTCGGCAGCGGACGTTAAGGGGAGGCCGCGATGTTCAGCGATCTTGGCAGCGACCTGCGCAGCGCGGGGCGTTACCTCGGGCAGGCGTTGCGGCTGATGGTCGGCCTGCCCGACTACGACACCTACGTCGCGCACATGCGCGCAACCCATCCGGACCGCGAGCCGATGACGTACGAGGAATTCTTCCGCGAACGTCAGAATGCGCGGTACGGGTCGGGGGCGGGGAAGTGCTGTTGAGCTCGGCTGCCCACGCAGTTTGGTAATCGAAAGGGAAGCGCCGCGATGCATGTCGCGGCGCTTTTTTCATTGGCGGGCCGGCGGCGCGCTGCGCCGTTTGCCCGAGCGCAGCACGGCAAAATCCGCCGGCCGGTATCATAGGGTTCCCTCTTTTCCCGATGGACCCGCAGGAGAACACGTCGTGCATGTCGGTGAGCGTTTCAACAGCATTTCCCATCTCGTCGGCGCGGTGCTGTCGGTGGTCGGTCTCGTGGCGCTCGTGACGATGGGCGCGCTCGAGGGCGATCCGTACAAGGTCGTGAGCTTCAGCGTATACGGCGCGATGCTGATCCTGCTCTACGCGATCTCGACGCTGTACCACAGCGTGCGCAATCCGCGCCTGAAAGCGATCCTGCAGAAGTGCGACCACTCGGCGATCTACCTGCTGATCGCCGGCAGCTACACGCCGTTCACGCTGGTCACGCTGCGCGGCCCGTGGGGCTGGTCGCTGTTCGGCGTGAGCTGGGGGCTGGCCGTGTTCGGCATCGTGCAGGAACTGACGCTCGGGCGGCGCACGCGCCTGCTGTCGATGATCCTGTACGTGGCGATGGGCTGGCTCGCACTCGTCGCGGTGCGTCCGTTGATCCATGCGCTGCCGCCGGTCGGTACTGCGTGGCTCGTGGCCGGCGGGTTGATCTACAGCGCGGGCATCTACTTCTTCGTCAACGATGAACGCATCCGCCACGGGCACGGCATCTGGCATCTGTTCGTGCTGGCCGGGAGCCTGTGCCAGTTCGTCAGTGTCGCGATGTACGTTGCGTGAGCGCAGGGCGGCGTTGATCCGGTGAAGGCGCGCCGGCCGTGCCGCGGGCGCGCCTGCCGGAGCAGGCGTTACCGGCGCGTGGCGGTCCGCAACTGCACGGCCGGTTCGCCGGATACCGGTGTCGGCCGCGCCGTGATCCACCATGTCGCGGCGGCGAGCGCCGACAATCCGGTCGCGATGCCGAGCGCTACCCGCATCGCCGCCGGAAACGGCTGCAGCGTTGCAATGCACGCACCGAAAATTGCCACACCGAGCGCCGATCCGCTCTGCCGTGCCGCGTTCAGCGCGGCCGCCGCCACGCCGGCGCGGCGCCGGTCGACCGTCCCGAGCGCCGGCGACGTCGCGGCCGGCGAGATGAATCCCGATGCGAAACCGATCGCGAGCATCGGCGCCACGGCGAGCCATGCGGGTGTCGTTGCACCAATGCCCGTCATGCCGAGCGCGCCGGCCGCATAGAGCCCAAACGCCGCGCACATCGTGCCACGCGAGCCGAAGCGTGCAACCAGCCGGCCCGAGCACAGCCCGCCGAGCGCAACCATCGCGGTCATCGGCAGGAATGCGAGGCCCGTGTCGAGCGGGCTCGCGCCGCGGATCTGCCGATAGAACAGGCTGAGCACGAACAGCAGGCCGTAGAACACGAACGCCGACGCCATCGACACGAACGTCGATCCCGCGAACAGCCGGTTGCGGAAGAACGCGAGCGGCAGCATCGGTTCACGGCGCCGCGCTTCGATCCAGATGAACGCGATCCACGCGACGACGCTCGTCACCGCACCGCCGACGATCGGCGCCGAGTGCCAGCCGAGCGACGGGCCTTCGATCAGCGTGCCGATCAGCGCCGCGATCGCGACGATGGCCGCGGCCTGGCCGCCCCAGTCGAAATGCCGCGAGGCGTCGACGACGGCAGCGCGCGCGACCGTGCGGCCGAGCCAGATGCCGGCAAGCCCGAGCGGCAGGTTCACGAAGAAGAGGCTGCGCCACCCGAACAGATGGATCAGCAGGCCGCCGATCAGCGGGCCCGACGCCATCGCGATGCCGCCGCAGCCCATCCACAGGCTGATCGCCGACGCGCGCGCGGCCGGTTCGGGGAATGCGCGGTTGAGCAGCGCGAGCGAGCAGGGCACCAGCATCGCGCTGCCGACACCTTGCAACGCGCGGGCGATCGCGAGCGCCGGAAGGTTCGGTGCGACGCCGCACAGCGCCGACGCGGCGACGAATACCGCGAGCCCCGCGACATAGACGGTGCGATCGCCGAGCCGGTCGCCGAGCGTGCCGCCCGTCATCAGCAGGCTCGCGAACGCGAGCGTGTACGCGTTCACGATCCACTGCAGGCCGGCGACGTGGCTGCCGAAGGTGTGCGCGATGTCGATGAGCGCGACGTTGACGATGGACGCGTCGAGCAGCACGAGCGTGTAGCTCACGCAGGTCGCGGCGAGCACGCGGCGGGCCGCGGCGCGATTCGGCACGGCGGCCGTCATGCGCGGTCGGGCGCCGGCGTAGCGACTCGCAACGCGAGAAAGCCGACCCATCCCCAGTACACGCGATGATGCACGATCAGCCCGTCGCGCAGATCCATCACCTCGACGAGATCGACCTGGTCGCCGTCCGGCGTGGCGCGCGGATATTCCCACGTGAGCTGGCGGCCGTTCGAGAAGAACAGCCCGGTACGGTACCAGCGCCCGAGCTTGTTGCCCGGGTTGCGCAGGCCGGCCGCGAAGAATTCGCCGATCGCGGCCTTGCCGTGCAGCACGCCGGAGCCATGATCGGGCAGCGCGACGACGATCAGCGGGGTTTCGAGCACCGCGTCGTCGGCATACAGCGCCATCAGCGCATCGACGTCGCGCGCGACCACGGCCGCGTGCCAGCCTTCGTAAATGTGCCGGGCATCGGCGTCGGTGTGTGTCATGGCGGGTTCCGCAGGCATCGATAACGGAACCCACTGTATGGCCGCGCCGCCGCGGGACGTTTCACGTCAACCCGAAACGTGGATGTCGCCGCGGCGCAGGCGGCCGCGTGCCGGCCGTTATCCGGCCAGTGCGTCGAGATTCAGCCCATACGACTTCCCGATCCACACCGCGCAATCGCGATGGTCGCGCAGTTCGTCGTTCGTGTTCGGATGCAGGAAGATATCGAGCGCGCCGTGGTTCAGCACGAGCCACGGCACGATGTCGTCGAAGCGCGCGGCGTCGAACGCGATCTGGTACGACCAGGCCGGGTGCGGGCCGACGAGGCGTTCGTGAAAGCGGCCGAGTTCGATGACCGCGCCGAACCGTTCGTCGACGACCTGGCGAAACGCCCAGGCCGCGTCGCGGCTGGCCGCATCGAAATAGACGTGCGCGTGCCAACTGTGGATGGCGGTGGTGTCGAGGGCAGCCATGGAAGGACTCGAGAAAAATGGGAATGCATGAGATGCCGTGCGAAACGGCCGATGCATGATTATCGCGCGTCCTTGCTGTGCATGTCGTGTCGCGATCCGGCAATCCGGACGCGATGACTTGTCCTGAATCACAAGAACCGTTCGATCCGACAAGTCCGTGGCTTGAGGTATCCGCACGCGCGATATCACGCCGGAAGCCTTGCCGGCAGGTACGCCGGCCGCGATCGCATCGGCAACACGTCATTTCGGAAATTGAAAAAGCGCTGCATGCGTTGCTTCGGATCGTCTGAACACATGCGCGCAGGGCGTTGAATGAAATAAAGAAATTCCTGTTGGGCGGGATTCGCGCATGGCGCGGTTTGCGCGCCGGATTTCGAAGCCGAAAATATCAATTGCGGAATCGGATATTCAAGCGGAATGCGGCGCGTCATACGATGGTTTCAACGCATCGTCGAACATGATCGATGCGGGGACAACCAACTGGAGGCCACGATGCGATCCCTCGTTCCCGTTGCTGTACTTTCCTGTGCACTCGTTGCGCTGCCCGCCGTCAGCTTTGCGCAGTCGGTCGTTCCAGACGGCGCATCGAATGCCTCGCTGTCGAGCTGGTCGGCGGCGCGTGCCGAAACCGACGCGCAACTGATGCAGATGACGCGCGCCGGTTATCGCGCGACGTCGGCCGGCAACCAGAACTATCCGCTCGCGATGCAGCGCGCGCTCGAACGTGTCCACAATCCGGTGCCGGACCGGTCGCGCGAAGAGCGGGCCGAGATGGAAGCGCGCGCCGCGCGCGATGCGCAGGGCGGCCATCCGGTCAAGGCGTTCTTCGTGAAGACCGCGTACTACCTGAAGGGCGAGAACACGTTCTGATGCAGGAGACGAGCATGCCTTGCACGATCCGATTTGCCGGCGTCGTGCGCGCGTCGGCGCCGAGCCGGCTGCCGGACGCGCGAGCGACGCAGCGGCGGAATGACGGGCACGGCGCGCGGCGTCGTGCGAAGCACCTGCGCGATGCGCGCCGCGATGTCGTTGTGTGCCGCATCGGATGGCCGGCTTTCGACGCGAGCGACGCGCCCGCCGACGGGAGCCCATCATGAAGGGCAACCGAAAGCACCGTCGCCACGTGCCGCTGACCCGCGAGTGGCTGCTGCCGCTGCCGCCCGTGCATGCGCGCGACATCTCGCTGAAATGCCACATGGCGCTCGTCGCGCTGCGTGGCGGGCATGGCAACGAGGCGCTGCTGATGCGCTTGCGCACGAGCGTCTACCTGGTGTTCCTGGCGCTCGACGATGCGGTGTGCGCGGACGCGGACATCGACCTGTGCGTCGACGCGGAGCGTGCGCTCGATGCGGGCGTGGCGCGTGCGGCGCAAAGCGGCGCATGGACGCTGCGCGACGACGAATGCGCGGTGCTCGAGCATGTGCTCGCGGCGAACGACACGTGCGTCACGACGCTCACGCGGCATCGGCTGGCCGAGCTGTGGGCGCACGTCTGCACGTTCGCGTCGAGCGGCCAGCCGGCGCTCGTCGCGAGCGCGGCGGAGAAGATGCGCATGCATGCGGCCGAATCGCTGGCCGCGTAGCGTCGCACCGGTTTCGCAGGGAGGATGGAGGAGACAGGGCCGGCCGCACCGGCGCAGCCAGCGCAATCGCGTGGTTTCAACGCATGCGTGGCTGTCGCGGCAATCGATACGGTGACGGCGGAGCGCGACTCGAAACCGCGGCCCAAAACAAAAGCGCCACGGAGCGGACTCCGTGGCGCTTCTTTTTTCCCGCCGGCGCGGAGGCATGGCCCCCGCGTGGCGAAACGCGCTTAGGCTGCTGCTGCCGGCTTCGCCGGCTTTTGCAGCTTGCCCTTGCCGGCGCGCTGGATTTCCTCGAGCTTGATCTCGACGTGACGCGAGAACACGTACTCGGCCGGACGCTGCTTGTCGATCGGAATGTCCGGTGCGAACGGGCCGTCGGTCTTGATGCCCTTGCGGCTCACGGCGAACGCCTTCAGCGGATGCGCCATCGTGTCCATCACGGCGGTCGCTTCGAAGCCGCAGTGGACCATGCAGTCCGCGCACTTCTCGTAGTTGCCGACGCCGTAGTTGTCCCAGTTCGTGTCTTCCATCAGTTCCTTGAAGGTCTTCACGTAACCTTCGCCGACCAGGTAGCACGGCTTCTGCCAGCCGAACACGGTACGCGCCGGGTTGCCCCACGGCGTGCACTTGTAGGTCTGGTTGCCGGCCAGGAAGTCGAGGAACAGCGACGACTGGCTGAACGACCAGCGCTTGCCGCCTTCGCCGCGCTTCAGGATTTCGCGGAACAGGTTCTTCGTCTTGTCGCGGTTCAGGAAGTGCTGCTGATCCGGCGCGCGCTCGTACGCGTAGCCCGGCGACACGGTGATGCCGTCGACGCCGATCGGCTTCAGCGTGTCGAAGAACTTCGCGACGCGCTCCGGCACGGCATCGTTGAACAGCGTGCAGTTGATGTTCACGCGGAAGCCGCGGCGCTTCGCTTCCTTGATCGCCGCGACCGCCTTGTCGTACACGCCTTCCTGCGACACCGAGTGGTCGTGCGCCTGCTGGTCGCCGTCGAGGTGGACCGACCAGACGAAGTACGGGCTCGGCTGGTAGTCGTCCATCTTCTTTTCCATCAGCAGCGCGTTCGTGCAGAGGTAGACGAACTTCTTGCGCTTCATGATGCCGCGGACGATTTCCGGCATTTCCTTGTGCAGCAGCGGCTCGCCGCCTGCGATCGACACGATCGGTGCGCCGCACTCGTCGACCGCTTCCAGGCATTCCTGGACGGACAGACGCTGGTTGAGGATGGGGTCCGGGTAATCGATCTTGCCGCAGCCGTTGCAAGCGAGGTTGCAGCGGAACAGCGGCTCGAGCATCAGCGCGAGCGGATAGCGTTTGTTGCCGGACAGGTGTTGGCGCGTGATGTACGCGCCGACGCGGACTTGCTGGAGCAGCGGAATAGACAAGAGATGTCCTCCTTAAACTTCGCGGGCGACAGCTTGCGTGAGCTTCGCCGGCAGCTTGAATTCGACTTTTTCCTCACGGCCCGCCATCGTCGTGACGTCGACGGGACCCAGTGCGCGCAACGCGCCGATTACATCTTCGACCATCTCCTCGGGCGCGGACGCCCCGGCGGTCAGGCCCACGGTCTGCGCATTCGCGAACCATTCGGCCTTTACTTCTGAACCGTCGGCGACGAGGTAGCTCGGCACACCGCTTTCGGTGCCGATCTCGCGCAGGCGGTTCGAGTTCGAGCTGTTCGTCGCACCGACGACGAGCAGTACGTCAACCTGTTCGCTCAGCTCGCGCACGGCGGCCTGGCGATTTTGCGTCGCGTAGCAGATGTCGCGCGTGTCCGGGCCGACGAGGTCGGTGAACCGGCGCTGCAGCGCTTCGATGATGCCGCGCGTGTCGTCGACCGACAGCGTGGTCTGCGTAATGTACGCGACCGGCGTATCGACAGGCACCGTCAGCGTATCGACTTCGGCTTCGCTCTGCACGAGGATCACCTCGGCCGGAATCTGGCCGATCGTACCCTCGACTTCCGGGTGGCCCGCATGGCCGATCAGGATCAGCCGGCGGCCCGCCGCGACATACTGGCGGCCCTGCACGTGCACTTTCGTGACGAGCGGGCAGGTGGCGTCGAGCACGTCGAGCCCGCGCGTTTCCGCGTCGCGCTCGACCGTCTGGGCGACACCGTGCGCGCTGAAGATCGCGACAGCGCCGTGGGGCACCTCGTCGAGTTCCTCAACGAATCGCGCCCCTTTATTACGCAGATTTTCGACGACATGCCGGTTGTGCACGATCTCATGACGCACATAGACCGGCGCACCGTGCTGTTGCAGCGCGCGATCGACGATCTCGATCGCACGGACAACTCCCGCACAAAAGCCGCGGGGCTGGGCAAGGATGACTCGCATAAGTGAGCGAACTCCGACGACAGACGCCGGGGTTCGAGGAGCTGGCACTCGCTCGCTCGCCCCGGCTTGATGTTATGAAGGCAGGAACGAACCGGCCGGCCAGGCCCCGGAACCCCGAATTAATCGCGCATTTTAACTCTATCGGGAAGTCCTTGCTCTGGTGCTGTATCTGGCGTGTTGCATTTGCGGGAGAGCCGCGTCGGCGCTGGCGCGCGCGGAACCCAGTAAACTATGCGGTTTCGCGGGCAGCCGCTCCGGCTGCCCGGCGTCGCGCTCATTTCAAGGCCATTCGATGACCGTCGATTCTTACGCGTATTGCCCGGCCGCCCGTGCGGTTTCGGGCGTTTTGTTCCTGACCCCCATTGATTTCGCCGATGCCGGCACCCGGCAGGAGGCGTGCCGATGATGCTGGTCCTTGCTTTCCTGGTGTCCGGCCTGTCGCTGATGATCTGGATCGTGCTGCTCGTCGCGCGTGGCGGGTTCTGGCGCGCGGTGCCCGCGCGGCCGCTGCCGCCCGAGGCGCGCGGCGCGGCGGCCGAGGCCGGCTGGCCGGCCGTCGTGGCGGTCGTGCCGGCGCGCAACGAAGCCGACGTGATCGCCCGAGCGGCGACTTCGCTGCTCGAGCAGGATTACCCGGGTGATTTTCATCTGATCATTGTCGACGACCACAGCGACGACGGCACCGCCGACGCAGCCCGCGCGGCCGCGCTCGCGATCAATCGCGCCGACCGGCTGACGGTGCTGGCCGCGAAGCCGCTGCCGGCCGGCTGGTCGGGCAAGGTGTGGGCGCAGTCGCAGGGGATCGCGGCGGTGCAGGCGCTCGGCCTGCCGGCCGACTACCTGCTGCTGACGGATGCCGACATCGGCCATCCGCCCGACGCCGTCGCGCAGCTCGTCACCCGCGCCCAGGCTGAGAACCGCGATCTCGTGTCGCTGATGGTGCGGCTGCGTTGCGATTCGGTGTGGGAAAAGGCGCTGATCCCGGCGTTCGTGTTCTTCTTCGCGAAGCTCTACCCGTTCTCGTGGATCAACAACCCGCGCAACCGGACGGCCGGCGCCGCGGGCGGCTGCATGCTCGTCAAGCGCACGGCGCTCGAGGAAGCGGGCGGCATCGAGTCGATCCGCGGCGCGCTGATCGACGACTGCAGCCTCGCCGCGCAGATCAAGCATCGCGGCGAAGGCCGCCATCCGATCCGGCTCGACCTGGCCGACCGCAGCGTGTCGCTGCGCCCGTACGACAGCTGGCGCGACATCTGGAACATGATCGCGCGCACCGCGTTCACGCAGCTGCACTATTCGCCGCTGCTGCTGGCCGGCACGCTGCTCGGGATGACGATCATCTACCTCGTGCCGCCCGTCGCGGCGCTCGCGTACGGCGCGCGCGCATGGCCGGCGTGGCTCGCGTGGGCGTCGATGTGCGCCGCGTATGCGCCGATGCTGCGCTACTACCGTCGCTCGCCGCTGTGGGCGCCGGCGCTGCCGCTCGTCGCGCTGTTCTACGTGGGCGCGACGTTCGCGTCCGCGTGGCGCTACTGGCGCGGCAAGGGCGGCCAGTGGAAGGCGCGCGTGCAGGCGCCGGTGGATCGCTGAGTATTGCCCGGGAGGCGTGCCTCCCGGCTGTCGGAAAGCAAACAGCCCGACCGGTGGAAACCGGTCGGGCTGTTTTGTTTTGGGCGTTTGTATTCGTCCGACCGTGGCATACGGTCCGGAATGCCGGGCCGATCCAGAATGTCGATCGATGGCATGACCGCCCCGAGTTCGACGGATTGACGGCTATCGGCGACGACGGAAGTCCATTCGCTTCGGAACACGTTCACCAGCCGCTACGCAGACCGGCTGCTTCCGTCTGCACGACGGCATTCGACGGAACAGGCGGCGTTGCCGTTTTGCTTACCTGATCGCCGTCGGACGCTGGGCGCAGCCGGACCGAGTTCACAATCGATTCGAACAGCCTGGTTGCCTGCTCCTCGGTCAAGCCGGGCGGTTGGTCGGCGCGCGTCGTCAATTCAACGGAAAGCGTAGGTTCGAGTGGGGACAAGTGTCTTCCTTGCGCCTCCCAGTGGAACTGATAAGCGCGGAAGCCGCCATCCGTCGGTAGCGACCACAGGCCTTCCTCCCCTTTGCGCCCGTTCACGTCATGTTCGCCGCGTTGCAAGGTGCGAATACCCAACACGAGTGATTGCAGCGCTCCGGGAATGACGCCGCTATCGATTCGCTGCAATAACGACTTCGCATCCGGTTTGGCCGTCATCGTCGTTACGTGTACGAGTAGGCTCGGGGCATTTGGCAGATCGAACGTGATCGATGCAATTTCGTGCTGCGGCGTCTTCCCGTCATCGGCAAAGTACCCATCTTTTAAGCAAAACCCCGCATCCTGAGGAATCTGATTTGGCTGGCGTGCCCGGAGGCTCGGTAAAAATCTATTTTTTAGATTTTCAGTAATTTGGGTGTATTTATCAGGATCGAATCCGTCGGTGTCGATGAAAAAGGTTCTGCCATTAATCCACTTATATGCCTCAAGGCCGAGAATTTTTTCTCGGTACATGACCGCAGATTTGAGGAATATCATTCCGTTGTCGCGCAAATCGATTGCTTGATCAAAAGCAAGATCACTCTTGCGCTGTAGCTTCTTCAGTCCATTCTCTCTTGCCTTCATTCTCTGTTGGAAAGCGGAAATGCTCGGATATTTTGTATTGGTTTGAACGAGGCCGAACATATATTCGCCCATCTGTGCGTATAGCGTCATGTCTGCCGGAACATCGACAAGATATCGGCCAACACAGTATGTTTTCGAGTCGTTGATGCTCGGTTCGCCCGCCATGCAAGTCGCCGACAGAAATGCAAGGGTCAATGCTATGAGTCGCTGCAACTTCATGCGCCTCCCAGGGCAGATGCGCCTGACCGCTGAACTGGCGGAGCAAGCTATACCATATTCGCGATGCACCATAGCACACCCTTGATTTTCCAAATCAATCGAAATGGCTTTGGGACTGCTGGGGGGCTGAAATTCAAATTGGCGCTTGCCGGAATATCGAAACATCCGTCAGAACTGTTTCGGGTTGTTGTCAGTCGATATCAGCCGTGGCCCCGGGTCGAGTGCAACGTCTCCAGGTCGGGCGATTCGCGTCCGTGAGGGGTGTGGGCCATTACCCGAATCTTCACGCGGCTCCGTGTCATGCAAAACACCCCAAAAGCCGGACTAAAAAATCCAACTTTCGGGGTGTGGCCGGATCGGGCTGTTTCTTTGGCGCCGGGGCGCGCGTGCTTACCGCTGGGTCAGCATCATGTACATCTGGACCACGACGTCCGGCGAGAACGTGAACGGCACCCAGCCGTAGCCGGTATGGCGGGCGACCAGCAGGCGGTCGCCGTTCGCCTGCTTCTGCACGGCCATCATCGGGTTCTTCGTCGTCACGAAGCGCCAGCCGGCCGGGATGCCGGGCGGCGGTTCGGGCTGCATCGACGCGCGCACGTGCGCGAGTTCCTCGATCAGCTGGCCCAGTTGCTCCGGCTGCAGCGTGATCGATTCGCCGTTGACGGTCAGCGTGAGTTCGTTCTGCGTCGGGCGCGACACGTGCAGCGTCGATTTGTCGGACGGGGCCGCGGTGGTGACGGCGTCGGCTTCGACTTCGCCTTCAACCGGCGCTTCGGCTTGCGCCGTCGCGACGATGGCCGTTTCGGCATCGGTCGTTGTAGCGACTTCCACCGCTTCGGCCACGGCCGGCGCAGGCGCGATCACAGCCGGTTCCGCCGCCGGCGTGCCGGCCGGCGCAGGTTCGACGACTTCCGCCGCAACAGCGGTGGCGGCAACTGCGTTCGTCGCGGCTTCCTTGACGACGGCCTCGACCAGCGCTTCCGCGTCGGCGATGGCCTTCGCGTGGTGCTGCGCAGCCGCTTCGGCTTGGGCGATCGCTTCGGTGTGGCGCTGCGTGACGGCCTCGGCCTGAGCGGTAGCGTCGGCGTGGCGTTGTGCGGCCGCCTCGGCCTGCGCGATCGCTTCGGTATGGCGTTGCGTGACGGCTTCGGCCTCGGCGGTCGCGTCGGCGTGACGCTGCGCGGCGGCCTGCGTTTCCGCGATGGCCTGCGTGTGCTGCTGCGCGAGCGCTTCGGCTTCGGCGATCGCTGCCGTGTGGCGTTGCGCGGCGGCTTCGGCTTCGGCGATGGCGGCTGCCTGACGCTGCGTCGCCGCTTCGGCGTCGGCGGTCGCTTCCGTGTGACGCTTCGCAGCGGCCTCGGCTTCGACGGTCGCGGCCGTATGGCGCTGCGCGGCTGCATCGGCTTCGGTGGCTGCCGCGTAATGACGCTGCGCGGCGGCCTCGGCTTCGGCGATCGCTGCCGCGTGGCGTTGCGACGCGGCTTCGGCATCCGCGTGACGCTGCGCGAGCGCTTCGGTCAGCGCGGTGGCTTCCGCATGGCGCTGCGACGCGGCTTCGGCTTGCGCGGTGGCATCGGTATGACGCTGGGCGGCGGCTTCGGCCGCGGCGGTCGCGCTGGCGTGGCGCTGCTGCGCGGCCTCGGCATCGGCGGCGGCCGCCGTGTGGCGTTGCGCGGCGGCTTGCGCTTCGGTTTCCGCGGCGGCGTGACGCTCTGCTGCGGCCTGGGCCTCAGTTGCTGCGGCGCGCGCGAAGGCTTCCGCGCTGCGGGCCGCCTGTTGCGCGGCGTGGTGATCGTGGAGGAGCTGATCGACGCCCATGGTGAGCGAAGCGATCTGATCGTTCAGGTTCATGCGTGTCTTCTCTGCGTAAGACCCGCGATTTTAACCGCTGCGCCGGTGCCGGGCCGCGCGGGACGTGTAACAAAGTGCGCAAAGCGGCGTGAAGCACGCCGCTTTGTGTTACTTCAGGTAGCCCGCGGAGCCGAACCAGTCGAGCGCATCGCGCAGCCCTTCGCGGTACGGGCGCGCACGGTAGCCGAGCTCGCGCTCGGCTTTCGCGGACGTGAAATACATCTTGTTCTTCGACATCCGCAGCCCGTCCACGGTGACGAACGGCTCCTTCTTCGTGAACTTCGCGACCGCTTCGGCGCCGACCGCGAGCGGGTAGAGCGGCCAGCGCGGCAGCGCGATCGTCGGCGCCTTGCGGCCCGTCATCTGCGCGATGTCGGCGAGCATCTGCTGCAACGGCAGGTTCTCGCCGCCGAGGATGTAGCGCTCGCCGATCCGGCCGCGCTCGAGCGCGAGGAAGTGGCCGTGCGCGACGTCGTCCACATGCACGAGGTTCAGCCCCGTGTCGACGAACGCGGGAATCTTGCCGAGCGCGGCTTCGACGATGATGCGGCCGGTCGGCGTCGGCTTCACGTCGCGCGGGCCGATCGGCGTCGACGGATTGACGATCACGGCGGGCAGCCCCTCGTCGGCGATCATCCGCTCGACCGCGCGTTCCGCGAGCACCTTGCTGCGCTTGTAGACGCCGATTGCCTGCTCGGCCGTGAGCGGCCGGTTTTCGTCGGACGGATCGCCGGCGCTCGTCACCTTCAGCGTCGCGACGCTGCTCGTGTAGACGATCCGCTCGACGCCTTCCGCGCGTGCCGCGCGCATCGTCGCGACCGCGCCCTCGAGGTTCGCACGCTCGATCTCGTCGGGATCGGGCGCCCACAGCCGGTAGTCGGCCGCGACGTGCAGCAGGTAGCGCACGCCGCGCAGCGCGGCGCGCATCGACGCCTCGTCGCGCATGTCACCGGTGACGATCTCGGCGTCGAGATCCGCCACGTTCGTGCGCGGGCTGGTCGGGCGCACGAGCACGCGCACTGCATAGCCTTTCTGCTGCGCAATGCGCGCGACGGCCGAGCCGACGAAACCGGACGCACCGGTGACGAGAACGAGATCGCGGGAGGTATCAGTCATGCGTTTCCTTCAGGGCCGCGCGCGGGCCGCGCGGCGGTTGAGCGTCGGCGAGATTGTACGTGGTCGGCGCGCGCGGCGACGCAAGGCCGCGACGGGTGCGAACGCGCCCCGGCCCGTGTGCGAAGCGGCCGACGCGACTACAATGCCGGGCTTGAATGCAACGGGAGGGCGACGCGATGAGCCGCAATGAACTGGACGAACGGATCGAGACCTACTACGTGCGGGTGCGCGGCGTCGTGCAGGGCGTCGGCTTCCGTCATGCGACGGTGCGCGAGGCGCATGCGCTGAAGCTGCGCGGCTGGGTCGCGAATCTCGAGGACGGCACCGTCGAGGCGATGATCCAGGGCCCCGGCGCGCAGATCGACCGGATGCTCGCGTGGCTGCGTCACGGCCCGCCGGCCGCGCACGTGACCGAGGTGACGTTCGAGGAACGCCAGACCGAGAAGCGCTTCGAGCGCTTCCAGCAGCAGTAAGAGGCGCAGAACGATCATGACGGGGTATCCGGAGGCCGGGCGCGGCCTCATGCTGTCGGTGATGGCGTCGACGCTGTTCGCGCTGATGTCCGCCTACGCGAAACTGCTCGCGCCGCTCACGGGGCTCGACATCTTTGCGTGGCGCGTGTTGTGGACCGCGCCGGGCGCGCTCGCGCTGATCGCGCTGCGCGGCCGCTTGCCCGCGCTCGTCGAACTCCTTCGGCGCAGCGTGCGCGACTGGCGCTTGCTGATTGCGCTGCCCGTGAGCGCCGCGCTGCTCGGCGTGCAGTTGTGGCTGTTCCTGTGGGCGCCGCTGCACGGCCGCATGCTCGAAGTGTCGCTCGGCTATTTCCTGCTGCCGCTGACGATGGTGCTCGTCGGCCGCTTCTACTATCACGAACGGCTCGATCCGCTGCAATGGGCGGCGGTCGCGTGCGCCGCGCTCGGCGTCGCGCACGAAGTGTGGGCGACGCGCGCGTTCGCGTGGCCGACGCTCGTCGTCGCGCTCGGCTATCCGCCGTATTTCGTGTTGCGCCGGCGGATCAACGCCGATTCGCTCGCCGCATTCGCAGTCGAGATCGCGCTGCTGTGCCCGATCGCGTTCGCGATGGTCGTGACCAGTGCGACGCAGGTGGCCGACCATCCGGTGCTGTGGGCCGCACTGCTGCCGGGCCTCGGCGTGCTCAGCACGCTCGCGCTCGCCAGCTACCTGAAGGCGAGCCGGATGCTGCCGATGGCGCTGTTCGGGATTCTCGGCTACG
The DNA here is from genome assembly GCF_902499025.1 of Burkholderia lata. Classification (GTDB taxonomy): domain Bacteria; phylum Pseudomonadota; class Gammaproteobacteria; order Burkholderiales; family Burkholderiaceae; genus Burkholderia; species Burkholderia lata_C. Next base: position 94,494 of record NZ_CABVPW010000010.1, read on the forward strand.
TCGAGCCCGTGCTGCTCGTCGCGGTGTCGCTGCTGCTGCTCGGCGAGACGCTGAGCGTCGCGAAGCTCGCGACATACGGGCCGATCTGGGTCGCCGTTGCGCTGACCGCGTGGCACAGCGCGATGCTGATGCGGCGCCTGCCCACGCGCGGATAAACGTCGAACGCGATGCGGCGGCTGCATGCAGCGTGCCGCGTCGTGTATCGAAAACAGCTACACCGCAGCGGTCGAACACATCGATGCTGACCGCGGGCTGGCGTCGCGCTGACGCGAGTCTGTCGACGCTGCCCGCTTCGCACGACACGGCTCGCGCCTGTAATCGAACAGAAGATTCGGTTGCACTTTGTTACTTAGGGTCTCCCCGGATCGGCCATTAGACTGGCCTCACCGACTTCCCTTCGTATGCAGCCTTTCAATGAACGGTCATCTCCGTGCCTGGCCGGCCGGGTTGGCGCGATGCGAGCATACGCGTATCGCGGCTGATTCTGCTCGCCTTCTCCTTCCCGATTCACTTCCTGGTGCGTGCTGCACCGCCATCGTGCAGGTGCGCGCATGTCGTTGAGCCCGCCTGCCGCCACGTTTGCGCCGTCGCGCAGCGGCCGCCTGATCGAAGTCGATTTCTTCCGCGGCATCGTGCTGTTGATGATCGTCGTCGATCACATCGGCGCGAGCGTGCTGTCGCGCGTCACGCTGCACGCGTTCGCGCTGTGCGATGCGGCCGAAGTTTTCGTCTTTCTCGGCGGCTTCGCGACCGCGAGCGCCTATGGCGCGATCGCCGAACGGCACGGCGCGCGCGCTGCGCAAAAGCGGTTCGTGCGCCGCGCGATGCAGATCTACCGCGCGTTTCTCGCGACCTCGACGCTGATGCTCGTCGTGTCGGTCGTGCTCGACCACTACGGGATCGATGCGCCGAACCTCGCGCTCGACGACGTCAGCGTGATGCTCGCGTCGCCGCTCACGGGGCTCGCCGAACTGCTGACGTTCCAGCGCCAGCCCTATCTCGCGTCGGTGCTGCCGATGTACGTGCTGTTCGCGCTCGCGTCGCCGGTACTCGTGCCGTTCGCGCGCCGGCATCCGTGGCTGCTGGTCGCGCTCAGCATCGCGTCGTGGCTGACGGCGGGCTGGCTCGGCCCCGAGCTGCTGGATACCGACGGATTCCGCTGGAGTTTCAATCCGTTCGCGTGGCAACTGATGTTCGTCGCCGGCGTGCTCGCGCGCTGCCAGCCGTTCTACCGGCACATCGCGCTCGGGCGCTGGAGCGCCGCGGCGACGGGCGTCGCGTGCGCGGTCGTGCTCGGCTGCGCGAGCTACAAGCTGTTCTCGGGGCTGCCGCTGCCGGAAGGCGTGTTCAAGCGCGATCTCGCGCTGCCGCGCGTCGTGAGCTTCGCAGCCATTGCGTGGCTGATGGCCGATTGCGTGCGTTTCGGCTGGATCGCGCGGATCGCGCAGGGCGTGCGGCCCGTCGTGGCCGTGGGCCAGCGCGGGCTGATCTGCTTCGTCGCGGGCGCGGCGATTTCGCTCGTCATCGACTCGCTGCTGCATCCGGTCGTGCGCAGCGCGGATCTGCGGCATGTCGGCGTGGGGCTCGCGGCCGACGCGTGCGCGCTCGGGCTGATGATGGCCGTGGCCGGTTCGGGAACGTGGATCGCGCGGTGGCGCGGCGCGGCCGCGTGAGCGGCGCGGGAGACGACGCGTGCGGCACGGAGCGTGCTGCGCGGCGTCAGTGAGGTGAGCCGATACGGGAGCGGGGGACGACGGTGGCGTCGTCGGATTCGGCGTCGTCGCGTTCGTCGGGCGCCGGATCGTCGCGCTCCGCGAGTACCGCGTCGGCTTCGGCCGCGGCGCGCGCGGCGCGTATCGCGGTGCAGCGCTGAGCGTGCCGGATGTCCGACAGTATCCTCAGCAGCCGCGTCGTTTTGCTTTTCATGGTCTTCTCCCGCCAGTGCGCATCTCGGCGGATGCACTGCTTGCAACCAGTGTAGGACGCAATCGCGCAACCGGCGGGAGAATGTGGCGTGCTAGCCGCACGCCGAGGGATAGCCCTTACTGGGCCGCTGCGGCGGCCTGCGCCTGCAGCGCTTCTTCGCGACGCTCTTCCGTGCAGCGCTGGTGCTGGCGCGACAGGCGGTTCATCAGCGGCAGCAGCAGCAGCGCGAGCAGCATGCCGATTGCGGCGAGCCAGCCGAGCTTCTCGAACAGCGACAGGTAGAGCGGCAGCGATTCGGTGGCCGGCAGTTCGTGCGACGGCATCTGCGCGAAGTTCGCGACGACGCTGCCCAGATACTGCGACACACCCGTCGCGACGAAGTACGCACCCATCATGAAGCCGCTCATGCGCGCCGGCACGTAGCGGGCGATCATCGCGAGGCCGAGGCCGCTCACCAGCAGTTCGCCGAGCGAGTAGAGGCCATAGCCCCACACCATGAACCACGACGACACGCGGCCGTCGACCGCGTAGCGGCCGCTGATCGTGAACACCAGGTAGCCGGCGGCCACCGCGCCGAAGCCGAGCGCGTACTTCGCGGCGACCGGCAGGTCACGGCCACCCTTCGCGACGGCGTTGTAGACCCACACGAGCACCGGGCTCAGCAGCATGATCCAGATCGGGTTCAGTGCCTGGAACTGCGCGGCGCTCCACGTGAACAGCGTCGTGCCGAACAGCATGAAGCGCGGATCGACGTTGCGCAGCGCGAACAGCGTCAGCGACGTCGACATCTGCACGTAGAAGATGAAGAACAGGATCACCTGGCCGATCAGCACGAGCGCCGCGATCAGGCCCGCGCGCTCCGAGCGCTCCGACTTCGCGATCATGTACGCGAAGATCGCGAGGATCGCGAACGCTGCCGTCCACACGCTGGCGACGGCGAGCTGCTTGTGCTGCAGCACGTACAGCGTGATCAGCGCGAGTCCGACGCCGCCCAGTGCGACCGCGCCGAGGCGCTTCCAGCGGATCGGTTCGTCGTCCGGCTTCGAGCCGACGTGCGCGAGCGTGCGATGCATCAGCATGAAGTTGAGGATCGCGAGCAGCATGCCGCCGCAGCAGACCGCGAACGCGGCGTGCCAGCCCCAGTGATCCTTGATCCACGGCGTCGCGAGCATCGACACCGTCGAGCCGATGTTGACCGCCATGTAGTAGATCGTGAACGCGCTGTCGATGCGCGCGTCGTCGCCTTCATAGATGCGGCGCACGAGGTTGGCCGCGTTGGCCTTGAACAGGCCGTTGCCGACGACGATCACGCCGAGCGACGCGTACATGTACGTCAGGTGATCGTTCGGTACCGACAGCATCAGGTAGCCGGCGCACAGCACGGACGCGCCGATGATCATCGTGCGACGGGCGCCGAGCACCTTGTCGCCGATCCAGCCGCCGATCGACGGTGCCGCATAGACGAGTGCGGTGAACGCACCCCAGGTCAGGTTCGCATGGCTGTCGGTGAAACCGAGCCGGTCGACCATGAAGAGGACCAGGAGCGCGGCCATGCCGTAGTAGCCGAAGCGCTCCCACATTTCGATGAGGAAGACCGTCGTGAACGATCGGGTTTGTGAAACGGGTGGTTGCATCATCAATCTCGTTTGAAACGGACGGCACGGATCGCGCGTCGTCTAGGGGTCGAACTGGCGCCGGTGCACAATGGGCCGGGTAGGCTTCGTGCTGGCGATGGAGCAGTCGGGCGGGTTAGCCCGGGCCGGGGTCTGACTCCGCCGGGTGTGGCGGGGAGGGGCCCCGACCGGCGCGCGCATGGTAGCGGGTGCCGGTCCGGTGCGTCAGGGTCCTGCCACCTAGGGAAACTCCCAATGTGGCAGTAGCTTTCAGGAACATTCGTCTCATCATCTATTTGTAAGCTTTCGTGCCGGCCCTCCGAATATTCCCGGAGAGCCGCTTGCAGCTTGCCTGTGAAGCCGGCGAGTCTGGCAAGATAGCGCGTCATTTCGCTCGCTTCGTGTCCCGTTTAGTGCACCGGGCTCAACACCGAAGACGTGTGCGAACCCGAAGACTAAGCTATATCGTTCTAACTTAGTTATTTTCCATCAAACATTTTTTGACGATCACTTTTCGGCCTGCTATGGTTCCCCCCACTGAAAACTCGCGGTCTGCAAACGCTACCGCCGCACTGGGCAGCAAGATTCGCGCGTTGCGCCAACGACTCAAGCGCACGCTCGACGACACCGCTACCGCCGCGGGGATTTCGAAGCCGTTTCTGTCTCAAGTCGAACGCGGGCTCGCGTCGCCGTCGCTGACATCGTTGGCCGGTATCGCGCACGCGCTCGGTGTGACGGTGCAGTACTTTGTGGATACGCCGAGCGAAGAACGCTCGGTTTGCCGAGGCGAGCAGCTGCGCTTCTTCGGGTTTGCCGATTCGGCGAACCTGTTCGCGAGGCTGACGAACGTGTCCGAAGGGCGCCAGCTGGAGGCGATCCTCGTGAGGATGCCGCCGGGGCAGAAGCGGTCGGAGGTGACGACACATGCAGGAGAGGAGTTCCTGTATGTGATTGAAGGGGAAGTGTCGCTGACGCTGGAAGGCAAGACGTTCGTCCTGCAGGCCGGTGACAGCTCGCACTATCAGTCGACGGTCCCGCACAGCTGGGTCAACACCGCGAAGATCGAGTCGGTGGTGGTCTGGGTCGGTACACCGAGGCTGTTCTAACGCACAGGTATTCCTTCGTTTCGAAGACGGAATACCTGTCGAAAGAAACGTAAGGAATACTAAAATGCAATACGAGAATCACGGGCCTCCTCAATCGCTGCACCCGTCAGCGTCTCACGCGTAATCCGCGGCATCCGCCGCGCGACGCTCACCGAACAACCCTTCTCAAGACTGCCACGATGAAATCCTTGCATGCCATGTCGGCCGTGCTGGCCGCGCTCGCCCTGACGCCTGTCGCCCACGCCGTTACCGTTCCGTCGAACGTCGCGCTCGCTCCTCAACAGGACCTGACGCGACAGGTGCCCGCCGAGGTCGAGTCGCTCGACCCGGCGCACATCGAGTCGTGGACCGGCAACACGATCGGCCTCGACCTGTTCGAAGGGCTGGCCCGCATCGATGCAGCCGGCCAGGTCGTGCCGGGTGTCGCGCTGTCGTGGGAACACAAGACGCCGACGACGTGGGTCTTCAAGCTTCGCCATGACGCGAAGTGGAGCAACGGCCAGCCCGTGACGGCCGCCGATTTCGTCTATTCGTGGCAGCGCCTCGTCGATCCGAAGACCGGCTCGAAATACACGATCCTCGTCGAGTTCGTGAAGAACTCGAAGGACATCATCGCGGGCAAGGCCGCGCCGTCGACGCTCGGCGTGCGCGCCGTCGATCCGTACACGCTCGAGGTGACGACCGACGTACCCGTCGCGTTCTTCCCCGAGCTGACCGCCATGGCGCCGCTCGTGCCGGTGAACAAGGACGTCGTCGCGAAGTTCGGCGACGCATGGACGCGCCCGGGCAATATCGTCAGCAACGGTGCATACCAGCTCGTCGACTGGCAGCCGAACAACCGCATCGTCGTGACGAAGGACGCGAAGTACTGGAACGCGTCGAAGGTCGTGATCAACAAGGTCACGTTCCTGCCGATCGAAAGCGACGAGACCGCGATGCGCATGTACCAGGCCGGCCAGATCGACTACAGCTACTCGATCCCGTCGGGCATCTTCCAGCAGGTCAGCAAGCAGTTCGGCGGCGAACTGCGCCCGGGCCTGCAGCTCGCGACCTACTACTACTACCTGAACAACAGCGACCCGGCACTGAAGGACAAGCGCGTGCGCCAGGCGCTGTCGATGGTGATCGATCGCGACGTGCTGACGTCGAAGCTCACGCAGGCCGGCGAGAAGCCGATGTACGGCCTGATGCCGAACGGCACGAAGGGCGTGCAGCCGTTCACGCCGGAATGGGCGTCGTGGCCGATGGCCAAGCGCGTCGATACCGCGAAGAACCTGCTCAAGCAGGCCGGCTACTCGGACGCGAAGCCGCTGTCGTTCACGCTGACGTACAACACCAACGACCTGCACAAGAAGGTCGCGCTGTTTACCGCGTCGGAATGGCGCACGAAGCTCGGCATCAACACCAAGCTCGAGAACGTCGAGTTCAAGGTGCTGATGAAGGAGCGGCATGACGGCAAGGTGCAGATCGCGCGCGACGGCTGGTTCGCCGACTACAACGACGCGATGACCTTCTTCGACCTGATCCGCTGCGGCAGCTCGCAGAACACCGTCGGCTACTGCAACAAGCAGGTCGACACGTACGTCGAGGACGGCAACCAGAAGCTCGACGACAAGGCGCGCGCCGCGCTGCTCACGCAGGCGCACGACACGGCGATGAACGACACGCCGATGGTGCCGCTGTTCCAGTACTCGGCCGACCGTCTCGTGAAGCCCTATGTGGGCGGCTACTCGCTGAAGAACGTGATCGACATGCGTGCTTCGCAGGACATGTACCTGATCAAGCACTGAGCGGAGCGATCATGCTGGCCTACGCACTGAGGCGCACGTTGTGGGCGGTGCCGACGATCCTCGCGGTCGTCACCGTCTGCTACCTGCTCCTGCACTTCACGCCCGGCGGCCCGTTCGATACGGAGAAGCAGCTGTCCGCGGCAACGCTCGCGAACCTGAACGCGAAGTATCACCTCGACGAGCCGCTGTGGAAGCAGTACCTGATGTACCTGAACGCGCTGCTGCACGGCGATCTCGGCCCGTCGTTCCGCTACGTCGACTGGTCCGTGAACGATCTCGTGAAGAAGGCGCTGCCCGTGAGCCTCGGCGTGGGCGGCGTGTCGATCCCGATCTCGATCGGGTTCGGCGTGTTGCTCGGCACCATCGCGGCCGTGCGCCGCGACAGCTTCATCGACCGCTTCGTGATGCTGATCGGCAACTTCGGCAACGTCATCCCGCCGTTCGTGCTCGGCCCCGTGCTCGTGTGGATCTTCGCGATCCTGCTGAAGACGTCGTCCGGCAACGGCTGGCTGCCGGCGGGCGGCTGGGGCGACGGCGGCTGGCAGTACCGGCTGCTGCCGATCGTGCTGCTGACCTTCATCAACATGTCGCTGCTCGCGCGCGTGATGCGCGGCTCGATGATCGAGACGCTGTCGAGCAACTACATCCGCACCGCGCGGGCGAAGGGCCTGCCGGGCTCGACGATCGTGCTGCGCCACGCGCTGAAGCCCGCGCTGATGCCGGTCGTGTCGCTGTTCGGCACGGTCTGCATCTCGTCGATCACGGCTGCCGTCGTCACCGAATCGGTGTTCGCGCTGCCGGGGCTCGGGCAGCTCGTCGTGAACGGCGCCATCAACCGCGACTACACGCTGGTGCTCGGCCTCGTCGTGCTGACGACCGTCTGCGCGGTGCTGTTCAACCTGCTGGTCGACCTCGCGTACGCGTGGCTCGATCCGCGCATCCGTTATTGATCGAGGCACAGCGATGACTCCGACTACTCCTGTCGTCGGCCTGCCCGTGCAGACCGACTCGCCGCCGCGTTCGCGCTCGCCGCTCGCGCTTGCGATGGCGCGCTTCCTTCACAACCGTGCAGCCGTGTTCAGCCTCGTGCTGCTCGTGCTGATCACGCTCACGTGTTTCGTCGGCCCGTGGCTGCTCGCGGCCGATCCCGCCGCGAGCGACTGGGGCTCGATCAGCCTGCCGCCGACCTGGGCGAACCAGCACTGGTTCGGCACCGACGAGCTCGGCCGCGACCTGCTGGTGCGCACGCTGATCGGCGGCCGCGTATCGATCGAGGTCGGCCTGCTCGGCACGCTCGTGTCGGGCCTGTTCGGCGTCGCATGGGGCGCCACCGCGGGCTTCGCGGGCGGCCGCGTCGACTCCGTGATGATGCGCATCGTCGACATGATGTACGCGATCCCGTACCTGCTGATCGCGATCCTGATGATGACCCTGTTCGGCCGCTCGTTCATGCTGGTCGTGCTGACCATCAGCGCGTTCTCGTGGATCGACATGGCGCGTGTGGTGCGCGGCCAGACGCTGTCGCTGCGCAACCGCGAGTTCGTCGATGCGGCACGGGCGATCGGCGTGTCGCCGGCATCGATCGTGCTCCGCCACATCGTGCCGAACCTGCTCGGCGTGGTCGTCGTGTACGCGACGGTCTCGGTGCCGGGCATCGTGCTGACCGAATCGGTGCTGTCGTTCCTCGGCCTCGGCGTGCAGGAACCGATGACGAGCTGGGGCGTGCTGATCCAGGACGGCGCGCAGAAACTGGAATCGATGCCGTGGCTGCTGCTGGCCCCGGCCGTCATGCTGTGCGTGACGCTCTACTGCGTGAACTTCGTCGGCGATGGCCTGCGTGACGCGCTCGACCCGAAGGATCGCTGAAATGGGTGCACTGCTAGAAGTAGACAACCTCGGCGTGCGCTTCACGCGCAAGGATGCGCCGCCGGTCGACGCCGTGAGCGGCGTGTCGTTCTCGCTCGAAGCCGGCAAGACGCTCGGCATCGTCGGCGAATCGGGCTCGGGCAAGAGCCAGACCGTGATGGCGCTGCTCGGCCTGCTGGCCGGCAACGGCACGACGAGCGGCGCCGCGCGCTATCGCGGCGACAACCTGCTCGAGATGGATTCGCGCGCGCTGAACAAGGTGCGCGGCGACCGCATCGCGATGATCTTCCAGGATCCGATGACGTCGCTCAATCCGTTCCTGACGATCGAGCGGCAGATGACCGAGACGCTGCAGCTGCATCGCAAGCTGTCGCGCAAGGAAGCCACGAAGCGCGCGATCGAGGCGCTCGAGTCGGTGCGCATTCCGGACGCGGCACGCCGCATCCGCATGTATCCGCACGAGTTCTCGGGCGGCATGCGCCAGCGCGTGATGATCGCGATGGCGCTGCTGTCCGAGCCGGAAGTCCTGATCGCCGACGAACCGACCACCGCGCTCGACGTGACCGTGCAGGCACAGATCATCGACCTGCTGCGCGAGCTGAATCGCGAGCGCGGCACGGCGATCGTGCTGATCACGCACGACATGGGCGTGGTCGCGGGCCTCGCGGACGACGTGATGGTCATGTATGCGGGCCGCACCGTCGAATACGCGCCGGCCGAATCGATCTTCGCGGCGCCGTCGCATCCGTACACGATCGGCCTGCTCAACGCGCTGCCGCGCCTGACCGACGCGGACGATGCGCCGCTCGTCGCGATTCCCGGCAATCCGCCGATGCCCGGCACCGCGCCGGCCGGCTGCGCGTTCGCGAAGCGCTGCACGTATGCGGAAGAACGCTGCGGCGCGGCGCGCCCTGCGCTCGAAACCTATGGCGCCGTGGGCGCGGTGCGCGCGTGCCACCGTCCCGTGGCCGATCTGACGGGAGGTCTGCGATGAGCGTCAATGAACGCCGCCATGCCGGCGCGACGGACGACACGCTGCTGTCCGTCGACGGTCTGAAAGTGCATTTCCGCGTGCCGCTCGGCGGCTATCCGTGGTCGCCGAAGGGGACGCTGCGCGCTGTCGACGGCGTGTCGTTCGACGTGAAGCGCGGCGAGACGGTCGGGCTCGTCGGCGAATCGGGCTGCGGGAAGTCGACGCTCGCGCGCGCGCTGATCGGCCTCGTGCCGATGACGGCCGGCACGGTGAAATGGCGCGGCGAAGCCGTGGCGCCCGATCACCTGCGCGGCACCACGATGCGGCGCGAAGTGCAGATGATCTTCCAGGATCCGCTCGCGTCGCTCGATCCGCGCATGACGATCGAACAGGTCGTCGCGGAGCCGCTCGTTACGCACCAGGGCGGCCTCGGCCGCACCGAGGTGCGCCGCCGCGTGGTCACGATGCTCGAACGCGTCGGCCTGAACGCGCATCACCTGCTGCGCTATCCGCACGAATTTTCCGGCGGGCAGTGCCAGCGTGTCGGCATTGCACGCGCACTGATCGGCGAGCCGAAGCTCGTGATCTGCGATGAACCCGTATCGGCGCTCGACGTGTCGATCCAGGCGCAGATCGTGAACCTGCTGCGCGACCTTCAACGCGAACTGTCGTTGTCCTATCTGTTCGTTGCACACGATCTGGCGGTGGTGAAGGCCATCAGCCAGCGTGTGCTCGTGATGTATCTCGGCCGCGTGATGGAGTTCGGCACGCGGCATGACGTGTACGGCGTGCCCCAACACCCGTACACGAAGGCGCTGCTCGATGCGGCGCCGACGCCGGAGCCGGCGCGCGAGCGTGCTCGCCGACCGATGCTGCTGGCGGGCGAGATGCCCTCGCCGCTCAACCCGCCGTCCGGCTGCGCGTTCCGCACGCGCTGCCCGGTTGCGATCGAAGCGTGCGCGCAGGACGTGCCGCTGCCGGAAGTTCGGCAGGGGTCGGCCGCGCGTGTCGCGTGCATCCGCGCGGGTGTGGCGTGAGCTGAAGTGACGCAGCAAACATAACCAAGGCAGGTCAACAGGGGTAGGTGCGGCGCGAACGATCTTCGCGCCGCGGGTACAGGCGCGTCCTTAACCGGGCGCGCCGGGGGGCCGGGAGCGGATCGCAACCGGCGTGGACGATATCAACACAAGACGAGAATTACGATGAAAAAACAGAAGACGATCGGGACGGCATCGAAAATGCTGCTCGCATGGGGGCTGCCGGCACTCGCCGGTGTCTCGCTGACGGGCGTCGCGCACGCCGACGACGCGGCCCCCGCACCGCTGACGGTCGCCCAGGCCGCACCGGGCGCAACCGTTGCGCAGGCAACGACCCCGAACGCCATTGTCAACGCCGAAGCGACCCAGGCCGTCACGCCGCCCGACGAGCCGTCGGCCCAGTCGCAGTCGAAGGGCTTCATTGCCGACAGCCACCTCAACTTCCTGTTCCGTAACTATGCGGACGTGCTTGACGCCAAGGGCGGGCCGCATCGCCACGCGTGGGTCCAGGGCGCGATGGCGAACTTCGAGTCGGGCTATACGACGGGCCTGATCGGTATCGGTTTCGACGCATCGCTGTATGCGGCGCTGAAGCTCGACGGCGGCCAGGGCGCCGGCAGCATGGTGCACATCGCGAAGGGCGGCGGTGGCGGCAACCAGCTCGCGTGGGCGTACCCGGGCATCTACGACATCAAGGCACGCATCTCGAACACGGTGGTCAAGTACGGTCTGCAGGCCGTCGACAACCCGTTCATGGAGCAGCACGACAACCGTGCGCTGCCGCCGACGTTCCTCGGCGCGACGATCGTCAGCAATGAATTCAAGAACGTGATGCTCGAGGCCGGCAGCTTCACGAAGACCGACGCGCGCGGTCACACGACGCTCACCAACCTGACGACGCAGTACGGCGGCACGCGCATCAATCGCCTGTCGTATGTCGGCGGCACGTGGGACTACTCGCCGAACGGTGAAGTCGCGCTGTACGCGAACCAGGCCGATGACGTGTGGCACCAGTACTACGCGTCGGTGAAGCACAGCATCGGCAGCCCGCAGACGATCAAGTGGACGGGCTTCGGCAACGTCTACTCGACGCATGACACGGGCGATGCACTGCAAGGCAAGATCGACAACAACGCATACAGCCTGTCGCTGGCCGCACAGCATGGCCCGCACGAGCTGCTGCTCGGCTTCCAGCAGGTGCTCGGCGACCAGTTCTTCGATTACCTGAACGAAACGAACGGCATCTTCCTGACCAACTCGATGGACGTCGACTACAACGCGCCGCACGAAAAGTCGCTGCAGCTGCGTTACACGTTCTACGGCAAGGAAGCGGGCCTGCCTGGCTTCAAGGCGATGGTCTGGGGCGTGACGGGCTGGGGTGCGGACGGCAGCGCGGGTGCGGCGAACGACCCGAGCAAGTCGAGCATCTACTGGAGCAACGGCGCGCCGGTGCAGGGCCGTCACCACGAGTTCGGCTTCATCCCGTCGTACACGTTCCAGAGCGGCAAGCTGAAGGACACGAAGGTCACGTTCATCGCGATGTGGCACGCCGGTTCGGCACACTACTCGGACGCGACGAACACCGAGTACCGTCTGGTCGTGAACCTGCCGCTGCACGCGTTCTGATCGAAGGGGGCGCATGCGCCCCCGCCTCGCACGGCCGGCCTTCGATCGAAACGATCAGGCCGGCTTGTGCAGCCCCGCGACCGGATCGTTCGCAGCGGGCATGTCTTCCACGAGCGACGTGAGCTGGCGGCCCGTATCGCGCCATGCATCGAGGCCGCCGCGCAGCGCGAGCGCATCGGTGAAGCCTGCGTCGAGCAGGCGCTTCGCCATCAACGCGGCCGTGAACTCGTTCGGGCACGAGCAGTACACGACGAACTTCTGCGAGAACGGATAGCGCGCGAGGATGTCGCCGATCTGGCGTTCGTCCGCGAACTGCGCGCCGGGAATCGTGAACGGGTCGAGCTTGCGATGCTCGGGCGAGCGCACGTCGAGGACCACCGGCGCGGACGTATCGCGCAGCATCGCGTCGAGCTCGTCGACGCCGATCCGCGCGCTCGCGAGCTGGCGGATCAGCGCGCGGCGGCGCATCCAGCGGATCGCCGCGTACACCGCCAGCACCGCGACGGCCACCAGCAGCGCCACGCGGCCGAGCTGGCCCGCGCCGGCGAACAGCCAGTCGATCTGGCGAGCGAACATCAGCCCGACCATCAGCCCGACGATCGTCCACAGCGCGGCGCCGAGCGCATCGTAGCCGACGAACGTGCGATAGCGCGTGCCGAACGCGCCGGCCATCGGCACCGACACGAGCGACAGTCCCGGAATGAAGCGCGCGACGGCGAGCACGCGCACGCCGTAGCGGCCGAAGAAGCGTTCGGTTTTCTTCACGCAGCTGTCACGCGACAGCGACAGCCGGCAGATCGTCTTCAGCGTCGTGCCGCCGAAGCGCCGGCCGGCGAGGTACCACACGGTGTCGCCGATCAGTGCGCCGAGCACCGACAGCGCGACCACCGTGACCAGTTGCGAGCCGATCATCGCCGGATGCATCGCGGACATCGCGCCGAACAGCACGAGCGTCGGCATCGCGGGTACCGGCAGCCCGATGGCCGCCGCGAGCACGTTGGCGAAGACGAGAAGCGGCCCGTATTGGGCGACGAGGTCACGGAGGAGCATGACGGCTGACCGAAAAGGAAACGCGTGCGGAAAGCACGCAGATGGGCCGATTATCGGCCTTTTTCAAGTCAGCGGAGGGAATTGCGCAAAGCGCCTGACGGCGGCAGGGGGATGTAGGTGAGCCGGCGCGCTGCGCGCGGCTCACTGTTCGGAATCAGGAGGAGGTGCGGGCGAGCGACGCGGCGCCGTGGTTTTCGCCGGGGAGCTCGGCGCCGTGCGAGCGGATCGCCGCGATCAGTTCGGCCGGCGTGATCTCGTAGCGGACTTCGCGATGGATGCCGGGCTTGCGTTCGTCGATCTCGATCAGCAGCACGCTCTTGCCGTCGCCGGTTGCTTCGAGCCGGAGCGAGCGCAGTTCGCGGCCGTCGGCCGGGTCGTGTTCGGTGAGCAGGGTCATTGCCCCGGATGAGCCGGTAGTGCGCATCGAACCTATCCTCGTATCGTGGATGCCGTAGTGGCGAAGATGTCTTTGTTGAATACAGCTTGACGCAGTTTAACGCGAACGGGCCGCAATTCGGAGCATTTTCGTGGGGTGAAATGAGGGATGAACCACCGATCCTTCTGATGTTTGAGCCGCGCGGGGCGGGCGTTTCAGCCGGATCGCGCGCGGCCGCGGCCGGCGCCTGACCGCCGTTCGCGGCCGGGCCCGCGCGAGCGGCGACACGTGGTGCAACGCGTGTCGCCGCGGCGGCATCAGAAGCGGTCGGCGAGCCCCATTGCCGGGTCGCTGACCGAGTGGCGACCGGTTTCGACGCGGCCGGCGACGCGGCGCGAGAAACTCGCGTCGCTGTCCGCGGTGACGATGAAGTCGTACCAGTGGCCGGTCGAGTCGAGCGTCCAGTGCAGTTCGGCCTGGTCGCCGGCGCGCACCGTGACCGTCCACGTGGTACCGGTCCCGTGCTCGTGGCCGCGACCCTGGCTGTTGCCGTCCTCGTTGCCCTGGCCACGACCGCGATCGTCGTGTGCGCCGCGGCCGGACAGCGGCCCGTAGACCTGGTTCGACTTCACGGTGAAGCGCACCGTGCCGCCGCCGTGGTTGCGCAGCTTCAGGTGGAGGTTGCCGCTCGCCCCCGCATAGCCGACGCGAACTTCCGGATGGGGTGCGCGTGCGCCGGCCAGGCGGCTCAGGTCGCCGGTGAAGCGGCGGTGATAACCGTTCGGGCCCAGCACCCACAGGTCATATTTACCGCCGTTGTCGGCGCGCGCGGCCCAGTCGCCGTGCAGCGTCTTGCCCGGTTCGACGACGTAGCGCTGCGGCAGGCGGTCGAGGTGCAACTTGTCATAGACGTGAAACACGGCGGCGGCGCGGCCCGTGTTCGCGAACTTCAGCGTGACCGTGCCGTTGCCGGCATCGGCACGCGCGCTCGCATGCAGTTCGTAAGGCAGCGCGCGCGACGGGCGCACGCCGGTGGCCTGTGCGGGCAGCGACGGCGCGGCCGGCGGCACGATCTTCGGCGCGGCCTGCTGCGCGGCGCTCAGCGCGTCGACCTGGCTTTTCGTCGTGTGGCCCGCGAGCGTCGGCAGCGGTTCGTTGTTCGGCGAGCGGAAGTTGAACGCGCTCGTCAGGTCGCCGCACACCGCGCGGCGGTACGCGCTGATCTGCGGCTCCGCGACGCCGAAGCGCTTTTCGAGAAAGAGCAGCGTCGACGTATGGTCGAACACCTGCGAGTTGACCCAGCCGCCGCGGCTCCACGGCGACACGACCCACATCGGTACGCGCGGGCCCGGGCCGTACGGACGGCCGTCGATTGCCGGCTGGCTCGACGTGGCCGGCGTGAAGTCGTGGTACTCGGCGGCGACGTCGGCATCCGGCAGCGTATGGCCGCCCGCGAGCGTGCCGTCGGCGTTGCGCGACGGCACGGCCGGCGACGGCAGGTGGTCGAAGAAGCCGTCGTTCTCGTCGTAGTTGACCAGCAGCACGGTCTTGCTCCATACCTCCGGGTTCGCCGTCAGCGCATCGAGCACGGCCTGCACGTACCAGCCGCCCTGTGCGGGGCTCGACGGCCCCGGGTGTTCGCTGTACACGGACGGCGGGATGATCCACGACACCTCGGGCAGCGTGCCGTTGCGGATGTCGTCGCGCAACGATTCGAGGAAACCGTACGGCATCGTGTTGCCGAACCCCTTCGCGAGCGGGCTCAGCGGATCGTCGATCGCCGGGTCGTAGAACGCGCCGGCCGCCGTCACGGGCTGCGTGATGTCCGTCGACGCGACGTACGCCGGCCGGCGCGCGGGCGGCATCTGCTCGATCGCCGCGCGCCAGTGGCGGAAGCTCATCATCTCGTTGCAGCCGAAGTTGTCGATCAGGCTCTGGTAGACCTTCCAGTTCACGCCGGCCTGCTGCAGCCGGTCGGCGTAGGTGGTCCAGGTCCAGCCCTGGCTCGACGGGCCGATGTCGTTGCCGCCGTTGAACTGGTTGTTCAGCGCGGCGATCTTCACGCGGCTGCCGTCGGCCGGGCTGATGCCGTTCGGCCCGTTGGTGCCGCTCCAGTAGAACAGGCGGTTCGCGATCGTGCCCGTGTGCATCCCGCAGTGGTAGTGGTCGCACAGCGTGAACGCATCGGCGAGCGCGCGCTGGAACGGCACTTCCGCCGCGTCGTAGTAGCCCATCGACAGCGGCGTCTTCGCGTCGGGCCAGCGGTTCATCCGGCCGTGGTCCCACGCGGCTTGCGCATCGGCCCACGTGTGCGGCGTGCCGCCCGCGCGCTGCGCGTTGCCCTGGCTCGCGTCGAGGTGATACGGCGTGACGGTGGTGGCGGGCGTCGGTTTCGTGTACGTCTGGTAGAACACGTTGCGGCCGTTCGGCGACGGCACCGCAAAGCGGTCGCCGTAGCCGCGCACGCCCTTGAACGTGCCGAAGTAGCTGTCGAATGCGCGGTTCTCCATCATCAGCAGCACGACGTGCTTCACGTCCTTGATGGTCCCCGTCTCGTGAAACGCGGGAATCGCGAGCGCGCGGCGGATGCTCGGCGGAAACGCGGACAGCGCGGCGGCGGCGAGGCCGGAAGTGGCGGTCTGCTGGAGGAATTTGCGGCGTGACGTCATGGCGTTCGGGTCCTGTGATGATGGGAGCGTTCGTGACTTCGTCTGGCGGTGCCCATGCGTCGCCCCCCCCTTGGGACGATTCGCGCGGCGTGTGCATTCGAGTGCGTCGGCCGCGCGGGGCGGAGGTGCGCATCGCGCGCGATGCATGGTGTCGCGCGGATACGCTGGCCGTCGCCGCGACCCTGCGCGACGCGCGCTCGTGATGCGCGGGCCGGGACGTCGGCACACACCGGCCCGGCGCATGCCGGGTCGGGCGGCGCCCAGTCTAGGGAGACGGCGTGACGTCGACGTGATGAACGCATGACATCGCATGTCGCGTGTGTGACGTTGCGTGCGCAACGATTCGTTCAGGCGCAATGCGCGGTTGAAAAAGGTCAGGAATTACCGGTCGCCGCATGCGTGACCGGTCAGATTTTTCCGGATTCCGTTCGAATCGCGTGGCGAAGTTCGTTGCGGATGCAACATGACGTGCGACGACGTGACGACCATGTTTCAAATGCGTGAAATCGGATAAGCTCGACACATTGCTGCGCGTACGCGCAGTCCGCGCCTTCAGCGCAAATTTTCGGAACCGGCCCACCCATGACCGACATCACGATCCGGCACAGCGAGACGCACGACGTCGACGCGATCCGGCAGATCGCCGCGCATCCCGCGGTGTACGCGAATACGTTGCAGCATCCGTTTCCGTCGCTCGAGAAATGGCAGAAGCGGCTCGATGGCGTGGCCGAGCGCGGCGTGAGCCTCGTCGCCGAAATCGACGGCGTGGTGGTCGGCCACCTCGGCCTGCATCCCGAACAGAATCCGCGGCGGCGTCATGCGGCAGGGCTCGGCATGATGGTCGACGCGGCGCATCACGGGCACGGCGTCGGCAGCCGGTTGCTCGCGGCCGCGATCGATCTCGCGGAAAACTGGCTGAACGTCACGCGTCTCGAGCTGACCGTGTTCACCGACAACCGCGCGGCGATCGCGCTCTACGAGAAGCACGGCTTCCGGATCGAGGGCGAATCGCCGGGCTATGCGTTGCGCGACGGCGTGCACGAGTCCGTGTATCACATGGCGCGGATCAAGGCACGGCAGTGAAGGCTCGGCCGACGCGTTTCCGGCAGCACGCACGGCCGCGATGCCGCGCGTCATATTCATTCGAGAATTCGTTCGTTTTCACCCGGCTGTGCTCGTCGTATCGTTGAAGGATTTGCCGGTCGCCTCGGCCGGCGTGCACTTCTCCGTAACGATCATGCGCGGCGTTGCACGTCGGCAGGTTTCATCGTCATCGCTTCATGGCTGTCGCTTCACAGCCATCGCTTCGCGCGCCGCACCTTCCCGCAACCGTCTCTTTCAACGGACCCGCTTCGATGAAAACCGCTCTCCGGAATCTGACCGCCGCCTGCCTGCTCGCCGCCGCGGGTGCGGCGTTTGCCGCTGCCACGCCCACGGGCGCCCCGGTGGCAAGCGCATCGCCCGACGGCGCACACCTGCCGCCCGGCATCGCGTGGCAGCACGGTGATGTCGACGCTGCGTTCGCGTTGGCGAAGCGCACCGGCAAGCCGCTGCTGCTCTACTGGGGCGCGGTGTGGTGCCCGTCGTGCAACCAGGTGAAGTCGACGATCTTCAGCCAGCAGGCATTCAAGACCCGCTCGTCGTTCTTCGTGCCCGTGTATCTCGACGGCGATACCGAAAGCGCGCAGAAGCTCGGCGAGCGTTTCAAGGTGCACGGCTATCCGACGATGATCCTGTTCCGTCCCGACGGCACCGAAGTGACGCGGCTGCCGGGCGAGGCCGATCTCGATCGCTACATGCAGGCGCTGTCGCTCGGGATGACGGCCGCGCATCCGGTGCGGCAGACGCTCGCGACCGCGCTGAAGAACGGTGCATCGTTGACGCCGGACGAATGGCGCCTGCTGGCCGACTATTCGTGGGATACCGACGGTGCGCTGCCGGTGGCGGCCGATCGCGTCGCCGAGACGCTGCAGTCGCTCGCGCAACGCGCGCGGGCGGCCGGTGCGAAGGCTGAATCGGCGCGCTTTGCGCTGAAGTCGGCCGTGGTCGCCGCGTCCGACGATCCGGCGCAGGCCGGCACGCTCGACAAGGCGGCGCTTGCCGATGCGCTGCGCACGGTGCTGCAGGATCCTGCGTTGTCGCGTGCCGATTCGGACGTGCTGGTCGCCGCGCCCGCACGTGTGGTCGCATATCTCGGCGGCGACGACGCGCAGCGCACGAAATTGCGCGGCGCGTATGACGCGGCGCTGGCGCGCCTGTCGACCGATACCACGCTGTCGTCGATCGACCGGTTGATGGCGCTGCATGGTCGCGTGCTGCTCGCGCGCGGCGATGCGCGCAAGGGCGCGCCGCTTGCCGCGCCGGCGCTGGCCGATACCGCGCGCAAACAGATCGCCGCATCGGTGCAGGGCGCCGCGAATGCCTACGAGCGGCAGGCGCTCGTCAGTGAAGGCGCGGATACGCTGACCGACGCGGGTCTGTACGACGAGTCCGATGCGTTGCTGAAGGCCGAGTTGCCGCGTTCGTCCACACCGTACTACTTCATGTCCGGGCTGGCCGCGAATGCGAAGGCGCGCGGTGACAAGGCCGCGGCGCTCGACTGGTACCGCAAGGCGTACGACGCGGCGAGCGGGCCGGCGACGAAGCTGCGCTGGGGCGCGACTTATTTTGCGAATGCGGTCGAACTGGCGCCGGACGATTCGGCGCGCATCGAAGGGATCGCCGCGAGCGTGCTCGCACAGGCCGACAAGACGCGCGACGCGTTCTACGGCGCGAACCTGCGCGCGCTGACCAAGGTCGTGACGCAGCTGAACCGCTGGCGCGGCGGCGGTGCACACGATGCATCGGTCAGGTCGGTCGTGAAGCAGTTCGATGGCATCTGTGGGAAACTGCCCGCCGGCGATCCGCAGGCAAGCGCCTGCACGCGCCTGATCCAGCCGGTCAAGGCATAGCATCCGGTGGCGCTGCGCGGGCTTTCGGGATGCCGGCCGGCGCTTTTCCCGATACCCACGAGACCACCGACACCATGCCCCACCTGACGCTCGAATATTCCGCGAACCTCGACGGGTTCGACGCCGGCGCGACCCTGCGCGCGCTCAACGCCGCGCTTGCCGCGTCCGGCCAATTCGACGAGCTCGACATCAAGAGCCGCGCGCTGCGGTTCGATACGTTCGCGGTCGGCACGTCGCCGTCGCCGCGCGCGTTCGTCCACGCGAAGCTCGCCGTGCTGAGCGGCCGGACGATCGATGTCAAGCGCGAACTCTCGGAGCAGGTGCTGGCGGAACTGAAGCGGCACGTCGTCGCGCCGCCCGGCACGCACCTGCAGCTGTGCGCGGAAATACTCGAACTGGAACGCGAGTCCTACGCGAAAGCGAGCATCGAGCCGCGCTGACCGGGCGGTGCCGTGCGTGCTGTGCGGGCCGGGAGCGGGGCGATGACGCGCGCGCAGCCGGCGTATCCGAAACCGGACTATTGGCCCGGGGCGTACGCGCCGCGATTGCCGTAGCCGGCGCCCGCGGCCCGCGGCGCGCCCTGCTGCCGGGCGATCTTCGCCTCGGCGGCTTGAATGCTGGCGGGGTAGAACCAGTCGCTCGGCTGGAAGCCGGCTTTTCTCAGCGCAACCACTTCAGAATGGACTTCGGCGCGCGTGAGCGGCGGGTTGGATTGCGCGTACGCGGCGACGGGAGCGGCGATGGCGGCCGCGAGGGCGATGGTGCGGAGCAGCGGGTTCATGAGCGGATACCTCCAGGGTTTCGACGGTGCCGATCGCATACGGTGACCGTCGAAAGCAGTGTAGGCCTCGCCCGACGCGCGAAAAATGCCGCTACGCCCAACGTAGTGTTCTGCTGCAGACAACAATGAGTGAGCCGGCGAGAGCGCCTGGGCGGCGCGCGGCTAAAAGGGGAGGAGCGGAGGCGAAGCCGGCCGCATCGACGCGGCCGGCGGGCGGCGGCCCGGAGTGCTGACAACGGTCTAATTTAAGTTTGAATAGACGCAGAGTTTGATTGGTTGCTAGGGGAAGCAGATGCGAAGACCGCGGCGAAGATTGGGCTTGATCGATTGGCGCGACTGAATGAGTTTGATACGCTCCTACAGAAGCATGGCATGAGGCTGGTAGAAGGCCAAAAGTGGAAGGGTACTTCCATTAGGCAAACGGACGGCACCCTGAAGTACGAGACCTACGAGGTGCTCTGTACGAAATGCGGAAAAATTCGAGAGGTCTTCATCGCCCAAACAAAGCTTCGCCTTGCTAAGAGAACTAAGCTCGGAAGAGGGTGTCGCGACTGTTCGCGCAAAGGGCCGCGCGCTTGAAGTTTGTACGCGGTGCCGCTGTCTGCACGAACCTTCGAGCACATTGCATCCGAGCACCGGGTTTTTGAGCGGGTTGCCACATCTTGCTTAGAATTGACCGTATCTCTGTGTGGTCACATCTGACATTGAGCCTTGCTCCAGGTTGATTGGAGGCAAGTAGAAGCGAGCCTGGTTTCACGCTAGTTTTTCGTCTGAACCCCGCGTCGTCAAATTGACATCCGCTAGATACCGCGTTGTCAGTTCGTTCTGAAGTTCGGCAAGTACAGCGCTACTGGTGTCACGCGCGTCGACGTGGTCCTCTTGCAGCGAGGCAAGAATTGGCATCATTGTTGCAGCGACACTCGCTGTTTTGTCGAGAATGCCGATCACATTCGCAGACAGCCATATCCTTGATGTCGGGTGAAGTAACGCCAGGCCGCATACACCTATCAAAAGCGGCCGAGCGGACTTGGGCACCTTCTTCACAGGTGGTGCCGTTAAGGCGCGGACTTGCCGAACTATTGTTCCAATAGCGTTCACACTAACGTTGATTGACATCGCGCCAGCCACTTCTAGGGACAACTGGGTCGCAGATGCTCGCGCATAAGCGCGCATCGTTAAGGTTAAGCGACAAACGAAGCTGGTCAACAGGTACAAGTCGCCTTCGAGCAACGCGGTTTCGATCATCAAGGCTGTTTCACCCACCCTTGGGCTCGATGGGCAACTTTATACAGCGTAGTGAAGATCGTGAAATCGATAGAAACCTGAGCATGGGAAATTTGATACGTCAAGTTCATCGCAGCATTCTTCCGTTGGCAATCGCAGCGCTCGGCGCGGTTGCCTGTACACAGCAGAAACCATCGGAGTCCTCTATGTCTCAACCGGTTATGATCGACACTCGCTCTTGGTGTATTGGTCGATTTGCGGTTGATCTTCCTCACGCGACCGACGTGTACGTTCAGGACTACAAGTACATGGGCTATGCCATCGAGCCCGTCCCCAACGTCAGCCAGTCTGAGTTCGTGTCGCGCGTCAGCGCGCGCGAGCAAGAACTACGTACCTCAATGCGTGAAGATCCGCACAAGGCATTCGCGCCGACGAAGAGCCCGTGGCTCCATCAAACCGTCGAGCCGAGTGCAGCGTCGCGACTCTTTGTTTACGGTCGCTACGACGACAAGCCGGAAGATCTCGTCTATGACGTTGAGGGCTATGCTGAATCGAACGGCACCCTCTTCGTCTTGAAGAACCGATTTGGCGCGACGTACGATCAGTCGGCAATCTCGAATGCCTCCGAGATTCTGCGGAACATCCATCCGAGATCGGATTGGGACGTTCCTTCCGACGGTGCGTTCTGTTTCCGAGGAGGAGCGATTGGCGGAAGACCGATGCCCGGCTTCGACGCTTCGATCGCCGCACGCCTGGTCCAAGGGCGGCCATCCAACCTTATTGTGACAATGCGGGAATCTGTCGAGGGAGATAGCAAAAACTCCCCCCTGGATAACCTATCGAAAGCCGACGCTACCCTCAAACAATACGCTGGAAATATGGATGTACTTCGCAAAGGGACTCACGAAGTGGCCGGCATGAAAGCCGCAGAGTTCGCGGTGCATATCCAAGACGATGGCATCCAGGCCTATCACTTTTACCTGTATTCGCCAGGCGTTCCAGGTGATCCGTCCAAGCCAAACCTCAGTGTGCAACTACTTTTCGGTGCGGCGCCCGACGAAGGAACGCCCGCCTCCGAGGCGACGTCTCCCGTCGACCGGGCGCAAGCCATTCAAGCATGGGACGCGGTGCTTGCAAGTTTCCACTATCGCGGACCGAAGTGATTAGGACCCGACCATGAAACGCTTCGATATCGTCAAGGGAGACACCACAACTGCAGGCGGTGTGGTGCAGGGGGGCGCCTCCGGCGACCTCCTGCACGGTCGAGAACAAGCCTACGAGAACGATCCGGTCCTGTGTCCCGCTTGTGGCTCAGTCGGGGTGATCAAGTGCGAAGGCCCGCGCCACTCGATGACCGGGCCTGATGCGCGCGAGGCCGCTCTAAGCGACGACCTTTGCATCTGCAAATGCTCCCCCCCTCCGAAGCTCATTGCCTCGCAGTCGACCTCATACACACTGACGTAGCTCGTGATCGCCAAGGTATGACTTCCCTGAAATCTTGAGCGAAGGTCTAGCATCGGGGCGACCATGCAATCGAGGCAGGTCAGTTACACGAGCCCCGTCGAGTAGTACACGGCGATCACGAAGAACACGGCGAGCGTCTTGATGATCGTGACCGCGAAGATGTCGCGATACGACTCGCGGTGCGTGAGGCCCGTGACTGCGAGCAGCGTGATCACCGCGCCGTTGTGCGGCAGCGTGTCCATGCCGCCGCTCGCCATCGCGACGACCCGGTGCAGCACGTCCAGCGGGATATTGGCGGCCTGCGCACCCTTGATGAACAGGTCCGACATCGCGGCGAGCGCGATGCTCATGCCGCCCGACGCCGAGCCCGTGATACCGGCGAGCGAGCTGACCGACACGGCCGCGTTGACGAGCGGGTTCGGAATGCTCTTCAGTGCATCGCCCACGACCAGGAAGCCCGGCAGTGCGGCGATCACGCCACCGAAGCCGTATTCCGACGCGGTGTTCATCGCGGCGAGCAGCGCGCCGCCGACGGCGGCCTTCGAGCCGGCGGCGAAGCGATCGCTGACGCGCTTGAACGCGGTCAGCACCACCAGCACGATGCCGAGCAGCAGCGCGGCCTCGACCGACCAGATCGCAACGACCGTCTTGATCGACGCCGTGACCGGTGCATGCACGCCCGGGAGCACGTCCGGCGCGACCGTGTACGACGCGGCGCCGTACCACTGCGGGATCAGCTTCGTGAACGCGAAGTTCGACACGCCGACGAGGATCAGCGGCAGGATCGCGAGTGCGGGATTCGGCAGCGACGTCGTCTCGACGCGCTCCGGCTCGTTGACGAGCGACGTGCCGTAGCCTTCGCCCTTCGCCATCGCCGAGCGGCGGCGCCATTCCAGGTAGCTGAGGCCGACGACGATGATGAACAGCGAGCCGATCGTGCCGAGCGCCGGTGCGGCCCACGCGGTCGTCTTGAAGAACGTGGTCGGGATGATGTTCTGGATCTGCGGCGTGCCGGGCAGCGAATCCATCGTGAACGAGAACGCGCCGAGTGCGATCGCGCCGGGCATCAGTCGTTTCGGGATGTTGCTCTGGCGATAGAGTTCGGCCGCGAACGGGTAGACCGCGAACACCACGACGAACAGCGATACGCCGCCATAGGTGAGCAGCGCGCACACCGCGACGATCACCGCATTCGCGCGCGAGCGGCCGATGTACCGGATCGCCGCGTGGACGATCGACTCGGAGAAGCCGGACAGTTCGATCACCTTGCCGAACACCGCACCGAGCATGAACACCGGGAAATACAGTTTGACGAAGCCGACCATCTTCTCCATGAAGATGCCGGAGAAGACCGGTGCGACGGCGGCGGGTTCGGTCAGGAGCACCGCGCCGAGCGCGGCGATCGGCGCGAACAGGATCACGCTGTAGCCGCGATACGCGGCGAACATCAGGAACGCCAGCGCGGCGAGGACGATCACGAAAGACAAGGGAGTCTCCTAATGGCTTTGGTTGTTGTTCGATCGCGCGACGCGCCGCGGACCGGCTCAGGTTCGTGCAGGTTTCGTGCCATCGGCCGGATTGCGCCGCCGGACATGGGTCCGCCGGAGACCGGCGGGCCCGCGCCGGTCGTTGTCTGAGGATTCTACATAAAACGTCTCGATCCAGAGACGAAATGGCCGTCCGGCCAGCCCGTGGAATCGGGCAGGGCTTTCCCGGACAACGCATTGCGGCGTGTCTCCAGAGTGAGATAATCCGTCTCGTTCCGGAGACAACCGGTCGAAAATACACGGAGACGAAGACACGATGATGAATGACTGGGCCCGCCTGCCCGTCAACTACGGCGACGTGCTGCGGCGCGCCGCCGAGTCGCTGTTCCGCACTTTCGAGGATTCGAGCGCGGGCACGGTGGTCGTCGATCGCGATGCGCGTGTGGTGTGGATGAACGAGCGGTACGCGGCGCGCTTCGGTTTCGCCGATCCGCAGCAGGCCGTCGGCCTCGACTGCGAGGCCGTGATCCCGAACAGCCTGATGCGCGAGGTCGTGTCGACCGGGCAGCCGATCCTGCTCGACATCATGGAGACGGGCCGCGAGCCGCTCGTCGTCACGCGCCTGCCGCTGAAGAACGAGGCCGGCGAGACGGTCGGCGCAATCGGCTTCGCGCTGTTCGACCAGTTGAAGACGCTCACGCCGATCTTTTCCCGCTACGCACAGCTTCAGCAGCAACTGATCGCGACGCAGCGCTCGCTCGCGCAGGCGCGCCGCGCGAAATACACGTTCGCGAGCTTCGTCGGCACGAGCGCCGCGAGCCTCGAAACCAAGCGCCAGGCGCGCCGCGCCGCGCAGGTCGATTCGCCGGTGTTGCTGCTCGGCGAGACGGGCACCGGCAAGGAACTCCTCGCGCATGCGATCCATGCGGCGTCGGCGCGTGCACTCCAGCCGCTCGTGACCGTCAACGTCGCCGCGATTCCCGACACGCTGCTCGAAACCGAATTCTTCGGCGCGGCGCCCGGTGCGTACACGGGCGCCGATCGCAAGGGGCGTGTCGGCAAGTTCGAGCTGGCCGATCGCGGCACGCTGTTTCTCGACGAGATCGGCGACATGCCGCTGCCGCTGCAGGGCAAGCTGCTGCGCGTGCTGCAGGACAAGGAATTCGAGCCGGTCGGCTCGAACCGGATCGTGCGCGCGGACGTCCGGATCATCGCGGCTACGAGCGCCGACCTGCCGGCACTGGTTGCGGTCGGGCGTTTTCGCGCGGATCTCTATTACCGGCTGAACGTGCTGACGATCCACGCGCCGCCGCTGCGCGAGCGTGCGTCCGACATCGCGGCGCTCGTCTACGCGACGCTCGAGGAGCTGGCGGCGCAGCACGGGCGCGCCGCCCATTGCGAGCTGACCGACGACGCGCTGCGGATGCTGTGCGCGTATCCGTGGCCGGGCAACGTGCGCGAGTTGCGCAATACGCTCGAACGCGCGCTGATGCTGTCGGACCGGTCGGTGATCGATGCGCGTGCGCTCGCGCCGTTCCTTGGACCGGTGCGCGTATCGACGGACAGTGCAGCGCCGGCGCAGCCGCTGGCCGTGTCGCCGGTCGAACGGCGCGCGGGGGATATGCCTGCTGCGCCGGCCGCTTCGTATGCCGATGCATTGGCGGCATGGGAGCGCCAGTTCCTGACCGACGCGCTGGCGGCCTGCGACGGGAAGGTGGTGGAAGCGGCCGTGCGCATCGGGATCGGCCGCGCGACGCTGTACAAGAAACTGGCGGCGCTCGGCATCGACCGGTAAGCCGATCGGCAAAGCCGACGCGCTCGGACGTGATGCATCGAACAGGAGATCACGATGAAACGGATCGGCATCGCTGGGTGGCTGACCCTGTTGCTGGCGACTTCGGCGCTCGCGCAGCTCGGCGACGCCGACGCGCCCGAGGCGCGGCGCAACTGGTACAACGATCCGTTCATCGCGCTGTCGCAGGACGTGGCCGAATGCCCGTTGCCGCTCGGCCCCTGGATGACCCGGGCCGAAATGACGGACGACGCGCATTACCGCGCCGAACGCGGCACCACTTGCTGGCTCGCGCACCGCTGCACGAAGCCGAACTCTTATATGTATGACACGCCGATCGCCGACGCGGTGAAGGCGCACTTTGCCGGTTCCGATCGGCTGCATGGCACGAGCCTGTGGATCACCGTGCAGCGACGTTTCATTTACGTCGAAGGATGTGCGGAGACGGCGTTCGATCGGCAGGCGTTGCAACGTGAACTCGAGGCGCTTCCGGACGTCGAGCAGGTGTTCGTTCGCATCACCGACGATCCGCGCAAGAGCTTGCCGTACAAGGCGCGCGGGCAACCCGGCCGCACGCCGAACTGACGGCCGAAGCGCCGCGCATGGCATACTCGCGACATTCAAAAAAAGGTTGACGGGAAGAACAATGAAACACATGCTTGCGTCGGTCTATCGGTGGCCTCGGGCGGCCGTTGTGTTGGCTCTGGTTGCAGGGCTTGGCGGGTGTGGCGGCAGCGCGCCGCTGTTCACTTCGGACGGGCGTCCGACTACCCAGGTGCAATGCACCGGCAGCGACTGGAGCAATTGCACGGACAACGCCCGGGCGATCTGCAACGGGGATTTCGAAGTGCTTCAGCAATCGAGTGATGACGCCACGCGAAATCTTCTCTTCGCATGCAAGAAGAAGAGCGGTTATTGATCCCGAGATAGCCGGCTGAGGAGACCACGATCGGGCGAAGCGTTTTTCTGTTGGCTGAGAGTCATCTATTTTTCACGAATAACACTCACGGAGTCCCATCCATATGGCGACCTACAGGCAACTGTCCGCGCAGCTCGAACGGCTTCAGCAAAAGATCGACAAGGAACGTGAAAAGGCGATTGCCGATGCGATTGCCGATATCCGCGCGAAAATCGAGGAATACGACATTACGCCGGAAGAGCTTGGGTTTCGTCCGGTCGGGGCGGCCGCTGCCGCCGCAAAACCGAAGCGACCGTCGCCGCCGAAATACCTGAACCCGAAGACGGGCGAAACCTGGAGTGGCCGCGGGCGGTCGCCAACCTGGCTCGGCAAGAATCGCGCGCGTTTCCTGATTAAAGACTGACTCCCGAAAAATCTCACCTTTCGCGTGCTGACTGACGGTGCGAACGGCCATGCGGCTGTCGCACCGTTTTGTTTTTGTGCATTCCCGGCGCGATTCCCGATGGCGTATTGAACTGCGACGCCGCGCAATGAACGGATCCCGTTTTGCGAATTCGCTGCGATTCGACCGCATATCGCGGCGAATTCCGGTAAACAGCCGTGCAATTGCGCAGCATATGCGCATGGGCCTGCGCCATTCTCGCGGTGCACGCGTGCCGCGCATTCCGATCACCTTTCGCGTGTTGGCGCGGGGCGCCGTGCAATTCCCGAAGAGTCTCACCATGGTTCCTGTAAATCCTCACCTTTGAGGAAGCGGACGCAGCGTCGCGCCGCATGCCTGCACCGCGCGTGCCGAGCGAACGTGCTCGGCCGGCGTGCGGCAGAGGCTTCCTGGTTCGTGTTGCAGACCCATGGTGCGAGCGTTGACGTGTGTCGCATAGTCGGCCGCTCGGCATATAGGCAGCCGCATGCGCTTCGCCTATGCTTTGGGTTCGCGTCGATCGGCGTATGGCCTCTCCGTGCCGCATGCCGATCGGGTCGTCTTTCGTTACCGCAGGGAGCCGATGTGACCGTTCGCCATCTCGATGCGTTGTTCCAGCCCAAGTCCGTTGCGGTTGTCGGCGCGTCGTCGCGCGCGGGCAGTATCGGCGCGATGGTGTGGTCGCGCGTGCTCGACGGTGCATTCCAGGGGCCCGTGTGGCCCGTCAATCCGAAGTACCGTGACCTGCACGGGCATGCGGTCGTTTCCGATGTCGACCGGTTGCCCGCGCCGCCGTCGGTTGCCGTGATCTGCACACCGCCAGCGACCTGGGCCGGCATCGTGCGCAAGCTCGGCGAGCTCGGCACGCGCGTCGCGGTGATCGTCGGCGAGGCGCGCACGGATGCTGATCGCGCCGCGCTCGATCGCACGCTGAAGGCGGCGAAGCCGTTCGTGCTCCGTATCGTCGGGCCCGGCAGCCTCGGCGTGCTGTCGCCTGCACGGCATGCACATTTCGGTGCGCCGGCCTATACGGCGCGATCGGGCGGCGTTGCATGGGTGTCGCAATCGAATGCGCTGACGAACGCGGTGCTCGGCTGGGCCGATGCGCGGGGCCTCGGCTTTTCACATGTCGTGGCGCTTGGCAGCGAGTCCGACGTCGATGCGGGCGACGTGCTCGACTATCTCGCGAGCGATCCCGGCACGCGCGCGATCCTGCTCGAACTCGATACCGTGCGCGCAGCGCGCAAGTTCATGTCGGCCGCGCGCGCGGCCGCACGCAACAAGCCGGTGCTCGCCTTGCGCACCGGCCGCGCCGATCCGGGCGACGCGCTCTATACGGCGGCGTTCCAGCGCGCGGGGATGGTGCGTGTCGATGCGCTCGACGATCTGCTCGACGAAATCGAGACGCTCGGCGTCGGCCGCGTCACCGCACGCGGTGCGGCCACGCTCGTGACGAGCGATGCGGGCGTCGCGAAGCTCGCGGTCGATGCGGTGGCCGAGGTGCGCGACGTGCTGGCCGACTGGTCACCCGCGGCCACGTCGGCCGTGTCGGCCGCGCTGCCGCATCTCGTGTCACCCGGCAATCCGCTCACGCTGGGCGACGATGCGCGTCCCGAGCATTTCGCCGCGGCGATCAAGGCGCTCGCGCCGTTCCCGCAAACGGGCACGCTGTTCGTCGTCCATTCGACTTCCCACAGCGCGCCGGCCGATGCGGTTGCGCACACGCTGATCGAATCGCGGCAGTACGCGCATCGCGGCATCCTCGCGTGTTTCTTCGGCGCGGTCGACGCGGCGACGCGCGATGCACTGCACGCGAACGGCATCCCTGTTCACACTACGCCGCAACGGCTCGCGCGCGCGTATGCGCGTCTCGTCGACTACAACCTCGGGCGGCAACTGCTGATGCAAACGCCCGAGGGTACGCCGCCGCAGCCGGCCGAGTGCGTTGCATCCGCACAGGCCGACGCACGCCGGATGGTCGAAGCCGGCGAGCATGAGCTGGCCGGCGAGGCCGCGCTGCGCTGGCTGTCCCATTTCGGCCTGCAGGGCGAGCCGGCCGCCGAGCCGGCCGGGAAGAAAGTCGTCGATGTCACGGTCGACATGTACGACGATTCGAACTTCGGCCCGGTGTTTCGCTATGCCGTGCCGCCTGCGGACGGCGTATCGGCGCCGTTCGTCGTCTATGGCCTGCCGCCGCTGAACTCCGTGCTCGCCCGCGCGGTGATGGAGCGCTCGCCGTATGCGCGCAGCACGCCCATCGAGCCGACGCTCGACGCGTTGACGGCACTGTCGCAGGTCGTCTGCGACGTGCGCGAAGTCGTCGCGATGTCGGTCACGCTGCGCGTGCTGCCCGACCGAGCACACGTGATCGCGCCGCGCATCACGCTGGCCGCGGGGCGCAGCCGGCTCGCGATCATGCCGTATCCGCGCCACCTCGAGCAGACGCTCGAGTGGCGTGGCGAGACGGTGACGATCCGTCCGATCCGTCCGGAAGACGAGGCCGCGCACAACGAACTGCTCGGCGCGATGACGCCGGACGATCTGCGGATGCGCTTCTTCGGCGCGGTGCGCAGCTTCGATCATTCTCAGGTGGCGCGCATGACGCAGATCGATTACGACCGTGAGATGGCCTTCATCGTGTCGTTCACCGATGTGTCGGGGCGCGACCACACGCTCGCGGTGGCGCGCGCAGTGGCCGATCCCGACAACGAGACAGCCGAGTTCGCGATCGCGGTACGACCCGATCAGAAAGGCAAGGGGCTCGGCCGGCTGATGATGGCGCGGATCATCGATTACGCGCGTTCGCGCGGAACCGCATGGATGATCGGCGAGGCGCTGCGCGAGAACTCGGCGATGATCTCGCTTGCGAAGGCGTGTGGTTTTGCGGTGTCGACGACGGAGGAGCCCGGCGTCGTGGGCTTCAGGATGAAGCTGCAGCCGTAGCGTGTGCCGGCGGCCTGACGCACGGAGACGTTGCGCGCAGCCGATGTCTCCGGCCTCCCGGTGCATTGCAGCTGTTTAAAATCAGGAATGCAGAGCATTCGAGGCGGCCGCCTGAGCGAAGCAACCTCGAACGAGCCGGCGCCTGTTTGCAACGGAAATATCGACGCTCATTTGGCACCCGAGAAGCGTACCGCTTGAGCGTGCCGCTTGCTGCGATACCTGTCCCGCACCGCTGTTTCCGGCGGGGTGTCCGCACGCATTTACCGCCGTATTCCACGCTCGAAAATTCGAACTTGCCCAAAAGGTGAGACTTTTCGGGAGCCGCTGGTGAGCTTCTCCGGGAAGGTTGGGGTGAGCTGATACGGGAGCGCTTGGTGAGCCGATACGGGAGCTCTCGGTGAGCCTTCCCGGGAGTGGCCGGTGAGTACCTGCGGGAGGCGCCGGTGAGCCTTTCCGGGGCGCATCGGTGAGGGTCTGCGGGACGTGTCGGTGAGGACATCCGGGAGACTTGGGTGAGAGTATTCAGGAGCTTGGGTGAGCTTTTTCGGGAGGCTTGGGTGAGCGCTTGCGGGACGCAAAGGTGAGGCTTTTCGGGAGCGTCCGGATGCACGGCTCCCGCAAGCGCAGTGCCGGCCCGGGCCGGCGTTACGCAGGGGGCGGGCACGCATGAACCGTGCCCGCGATTACTTTCAGGCAGCGAGTTTCGACGCCGCGTCGTTCACCTGATCGCGCGAAATCGCGAGTTCCTCGAGGTGCGGATCGGCATAGACGGCGCCGGTTTCGCGCTCGAGGCGGGCGATCGTCAGTGCACAGCGCGCGGTGTCCTTGGGCATCGCGATGAAGCGCTTGACCGATTCACCGGACGTGAACGCTTCGAACAGCGCGCCGCGCACGTCGTCCGGAAGTGTCTTGGTCCACTGGTACGGCTTGCCGTTGAACGTGATCGACGGCGGCAGCGTGCGTTCCTTCTTGGTCGCCGTGATGAGCCCGTAGGTGCGGGCCGCGTCGCCGATCTGCTCGGGCGAGAAGAGTTCGTCGGGCGTGATGTCGAACTGCTCGATGTAGTTCTCGATCGCCTGCATTGCGGTGGCACGATCGTCGCGCTTCTTCTGCGCGCGCGCGACGATATCGCGCAGCTCGTCCGCCTCTTCGGGCGTGATCGTGAAGCTTGCCTGCTTCTGCTGAAGTTCGGAGAAACGCTGGAATTCTTGATCGTTCAGAAGTTTGGCCATGACATCCATCGGACACGACGGCCGCGACAACCGGCCGCCGTAGTTTTTGAGAGGGCCGCTATTTTAGCGTAGCGCCGTGGACGCACGATCTGGCACCGTGCGTCGCGCTCCGCAGAGATGTGGCGAGCGACCGGGGCCGACGCGATTGCGCCGCGCCCGGTGCGCTCCGCCGAGCCTGCGCGTCAGCAGGTCTCGTCGCGGTACATCGACAGATGGGCGGCCGTCTCGCGCAACCCTTCGACGACCGTGTCGACGGGCGGCGCCATATGCGCATCGATCCGGCGCATGTACGGGCAGGTCAGTACCGCGATCGCATGGCCGGACGGCCCAAGGATCGGTGCGGTCAGGTCAGTCACGCCGTACGCCTGGCGGCTGTCCTGGCGCAGGTAGCCGTCCTGCCGGACGGACTGGCATGCATACGCGAGTTCCTGCTCGTTCAGCGGCGCCTCGCCCTTGACCTTGCGGTGCTCGGCGAGCATGTGCGCGCGCTGCTCGGCGCCCTGGAACGCCAGCATCGCGCGCCCCGATGCCGTATCGGCGAGCCCGACGCGCGAGCCGAGCCGGACCGACACGCCCCACGGGCCGGGCCCGTCGACCTGCGCGATCACGAGCAGGTTGCCGCGATCGTAGACCGACAGGTGACACGATTGCTCGGAGGAATCGGCGAAACGCTGCATCGGCGGCAAGGCCTCGGCGATCAGCCGGCTCATCGGCGGATGGCGGTGCGCGAGCGAGAACAGCTTGAGGCTGAGCGTGTAGCGGTCGCCGCCGGTCGAGCGCATCACGTAGCGGCGCGCGACGAGGCGTTCGAGCATCCGGTAGATCTCGCTCGCGTTGCGACCGAGTTCCTTCGTGATTTCGGTGCGGGTGAGGCCTTCTTTCTGCTCCGACAGGAGTTCGAGAATGTCGAGACCCTTGTCGAGCGCGGGTGCGCGATAGCGGTCGATTGCGCCCATCGATTCCCGTGCGTCGCAGCCGGGAAGCAGGTCGTTGGTTGTTTGCATTGTCGGTGTGAAGTTGGGGGGATTACTTTCGATCGATTGGCGACGCACGCTGACCGATTCTGCAACATGCTTGTGTCGAGTCCGCGTGTGGCGACGAACGCCATCCGTTTGAGCTTAACAACAAACATTTAGTGTGCAATGCAGCGTCTTTTTACCGATCGTTACCGGACAAGAACGGATCGATTCCGTTTCGGGATGACAGGGAAGCCCCGAATACCCGTTATTCATGACAGGTGGCACCGGTTCAAGGTGTTCGAAAGGAAATCAGGCGGCTGCGGCGCCCGCGATGCTGCGCCGCAGCGTCCGCGGGCGCACCAATAGTCGGTATCCGTCGCGCGTCATTTCACGGTGCGCGGCCGATGGTACAAAGGCTGGCGGGCCAACGACGGTGCGGCCGCGCGTGAAGCCGGCCGGTACGGGCCGGACCATGTCGCGGGTGCCGGGCCGTCGTCGCCGATGCGCAGACCGGCGGCCGCCCGTTCGATGCGCGCCGTACTTCCGTGCGGCGCCACGATCGCTGCGCCCGCGCGACCCTCGCGCGTCGACGGCATGCCGGATGCGGCGCCGACGCGCGCAATCGACGATCGACAATCAGTCCGGTGCGCGGCCACTGAAGGCCGAGTCGGCCGGTATCCTGTCCCATTCGACAACAGAGGTTGACCACGATGAAACTGCTTCGCTATGGCCCGTCCGGCCAGGAAAAGCCCGGTATTCTCGACGCGGACGGCCGGATTCGCGACCTGTCCGCGCATGTGCCGGATCTGTCCGGCGACGTGCTGTCCGACGCGGGTCTCGCGCGGCTGCGCGCGATCGATCCGGCCACGCTGCCACTCGTGTCAGGCGAGCCGCGCATCGGCGCGTGCGTCGGCCAGGTCGGCAAGTTCATCGGCATCGGCCTGAACTACGCCGATCACGCGGCCGAAGCCGGCATGCCGGTGCCGAAGGAGCCGGTCGTGTTCGGCAAGTGGACGAGCTCGATCTGCGGCCCGAACGACGGCATCGACATTCCGAAGGGCTCGGTCAAGACCGACTGGGAAGTCGAGCTGGGCGTCGTGATCGGTGCGACCTGCAAGGACGTCGACGAAGCGCGCGCGCTCGATTACGTCGCGGGCTACTGCGTCGTCAACGACGTGTCCGAGCGTGAATGGCAGATCGAGCGCGGCGGCCAGTGGGACAAGGGCAAGGGCTTCGACACGTTCGGCCCGATCGGTCCGTGGCTCGTCACGCGCGACGAAGTACCCGATCCTCAGCGTCTCGACCTGTGGCTCGAAATCGACGGCCACCGTTATCAGAACGGCAACACGCGCACGATGGTGTTCACCGTCGCGCAGCTGATCGCGTATCTGTCGAGCTGCATGACGCTGCAGCCGGGCGACGTGATCACGACCGGCACGCCGCCGGGCGTCGGCATGGGCATCAAGCCGTCGCCGGTATTCCTCAAGGCCGGCCAGACGATACGCCTCGGTGTCGAAGGGCTTGGCGAGCAGATGCAGCGCACGCGCGACGCGCGATAAGCGCGCATCCGGCGATCCCGTCGAACGATCGCCGGATATCGATGATTCAAAGACAAGGGCCCGATTCCGCATTGCGCGGAATCGGGCCCTTGGCGTTGTTACGCGTGCGCGATCACACGACGTTGTCGAGTTCGCAATGCGCTTCCAGCCGATACCCGTCGGGATCGACGACGAACGCTGCGTAGTAGCCGGGGCCGTAGTGTTCGCGCTTGCCGGGCCCGCCGTTGTCCTGGCCGCCGTGCTCGAGTGCGGCGCGATAGAACGCGTCGACCTCGACGGGCGAAGCGGCCTTGAATGACAGGTGCATCCCCGAGTCGGGATCGGCGGCAACGGGGTGAGCCGCGTGCTGCAACCACAGCTGCGGCTCGGTCGCGCCGTACCCGATGGAGTCATCGTCGCTATACAGCCGCTTGTAGCCGAGCGCGCCGAGCGTGCTGTCGTAGAACGCCCGGCTGCGGCCGATGTGTGCAACGCCGAACGAAAGGTGATCGATCATGTGTGGCTCCTTGGACTGAAGAGGGACGTCAGTGCGGCAAACCTGCTTATAACCACCATGCCAGCCGCTTGTAGCGGAGTGGGCCGAGTGTGCTGTCGTAGAACGCGCGGCCTCGGTTGTTGTGGATAACGCCGGACAAAAGGCGATCGATCATCTGTGGCTCCTTGAACTGAGGTGGGTGTCAGTGCAGCAAACCTTTTTATAACTACCATGCTGGTTATGTTAGAAAGCACCCGGATGCTTGTCAACCGGCATGATGGTTAGATACGATCGCGTCATGAGCAAAACGCAACCTTCCGTCACGATGGACTGCCTGATTCCGGCACCGCCCGAAACCCTGAGCATCGATTTCGCGAACACGCTGTACTGGCGCGGCAGCGACCCGCCGACGGAAACCTTCGGCACGATGGACGACCTGCTGGCATGGTGTCGCGAGCAGGCCGGCGTGCCGGCCGGCCTCGCGCAAGCGTGCCGCGCGCGCGGCGAAGAGGAGGGGGAGCCGGCGATGCTGGCGCGCGCGCTCGCATTGCGCGAGGCGCTGTACCGGCTCTTTCATGCGCAGGCCGAGCAGCGCGAGCCGCTCGCCGACGATCTCGCGCTGCTCGGCGGCTTCCTGGCGGAAGCCGCGCCGCGCGTCGCGCTGGCGCGCATCGATGGCGGCTATGCGTGGCGGATCGGGGAGGGGCGTGCAACGCTGGCCGGGCTGCTGAGCCCGGTGCTGTGGTCGGCGATCGACCTGCTCGGCGGTGCGCGGCTAGCGAAGGTCAAGCGTTGCGCGAACGACGCCTGCCAGTGGCTGTTCATCGACGACAGCAAGAACGGCAGCCGCCGCTGGTGTTCGATGTCGTCGTGCGGCAATCGCGCGAAGGCGTACCGCCACTATCACAAGGCCGACTGACGGCCGGTTCGTTCACGGCGCGGCGGCCGTCCCTATTTCGCCGACAATTTTCGCCACAGCGTCGTCTTGCTGATGCCGAGCATCGCGCACGCGCGGTCGCGGTCGCCGCCGCATGCGTCGAGTACCGCGCGGATCTCGTCGGCTTCCGCGCGACGGCGGCGCGCTTGCAGTGTCTGCGCATCGTCGCTGTCGGCCGTGTCGGGTGACGCCGCGAACAGCTCGGGCGCGATCGCCTGCAGCGCGTCGGGATCGAGCGCGCCGCAGGCGGCGGCGGGATCGTTTTCGTCGGCTTCCTCGGCCAGCTCCACCGCGATCCGCTCGATCACGTTCTGCAGTTCGCGCACGTTGCCGGGCCACCGGTAGCGTGCGAGTGCGGCCTGCGTCGCGCCGAGCACGCGCGCGGCGTCGTCGGCATCGCGCAGGCGTTCGGCGAGGCGTGCCTCGCGTCGTGCGGCCTGCACGAGCAGCGTGGCCGCGAGCGCCGGGATGTCGGCGGCGCGCTCGCGCAGCGGCGGCAGCCCGACGTTCAGGATGTTGAGCCGGTAATAGAGATCCGCGCGGAACGTGCCGGCCTCGACGGCGGCGAGCAGCGGACGGTGCGTCGCGGCGATCACGCGCACGTCGATGCGGATCGGCTCGGTCGAACCGAGGCGGATCACCTCGCGCTCCTGCAGCACGCGCAGCAGCCGGCTCTGCAGCGACGGCGGCATCTCGCCGATCTCGTCGAGAAACAGCGTGCCGCGGTGGGCGGCTTCGAACAGGCCGGTCTTGCCGCCGCGCCGCGCACCGGTGAACGCGCCTTCCTCATAGCCGAACAGCTCGCTCTCGAGCAGCGCTTCCGGAAACGCGCCGCAGTTGACCGCGACGAACGGGTAGCTGCGCCGCGCGGACAGCGCGTGCAGGCTTTGCGCGATCATTTCCTTGCCGGTGCCGCTTTCGCCGAGCACGAGTACGGTCGCGTCGGATTTCGCGTAGCGGCGCACGAGATCGCGCACGCGCGCCATCGGCGCCGATGCGCCGACCACGTCGTCGAGCGCGTAGCGTGCCGCGAACTGCTGCGTGGTGGGCTGCGAACGCAGCGCGCGGTCGAGCCGCTCGACCGCGCGCGACTCCTGGAACGTCAGCACGCTGCCCGACGTGACGCCGCGATCGACGAGCGGCCCGCGATGCACGACGTAGCGCACGCCGCGCACGGTCGCGAGCGCGTCGCCGTCCTCGCCGCGCAGCGTGCGCAGCTCGGGGCGCAGGTCGACGAGTGCGCGGCCGACGGCCGCCGCGGGTTCGACCCCGAGCGCCGACGCAAGCCGCTCGTTGATCGCTTCCACGCGACCGCGCGCGTCGAGCGCGACCACGCCGTCGCGCAGATGCTGGAGCAGGTTGTCGAGCCGCTGGCGGCGAAACGCCTCGGCGTGCGTCGCATACGCGACTTCGAGCGCGGTATCGACGGCCTTGCGGACCGATGCGTGCGAATACAGGAACACCGCGCCCATGCCGGCGCTGGCCGCGAGATCGGTGACGAGGCCGGGCCCGACGATCGTCTCGATGCCGCGGTCGCGCAGCTCGTGCACGCAGGCTTCCGCTTCCTGTGCGGACTGATATGACGCAAACTGCACGTCGAGGCCGTACGCGGCGACGAAGCGGCGCACTTCGGGCGGCGTTTCCCCGGCGCTGACGAGCGCGATCCGCGACGCATCTCGCCGGGCGCGCGCGAGCGCCTGCATCACGTCGAAACCGGTCGGCGACACGACCACCACCGGCACCTGCGCACGCGTCTTCAGGAAGGCGCCGTTCGAGCCGGCCGCGACGATCACGTCGGGCCGCGCGGCGCCGGCCTCGGCGATCGCGCTGAGCGCATCCTCATAGGCGCGCGTCACGATGCGCACGTCGGCGCGTTCGTCGAATTCGCCGGCGATCTCGCGAAACAGTTCGCGCAGGCGGCTGATGCCCATCGCCCAGATGCGCGGGCGCGCCGCGCGATCGGCCGGGCCGACGGGCTTGGTCGAGGAGAGGTCCATGACGGTCGATTATGCGCGTGCGATTTCATTTTTGAAACATGAAATTGCCGAATCGAAATCGCCGGGCATTCCGTCGCCCGTGCCAGTTGCTTAAGAATCAGTGGGTTAGCGGCGTTGCGCGAGCTGGCCCGGTCCTTGCTGTTAATGGTCGTTCCTTCAGGAGGCCGTTCATGAGCAATACGCATCTTCAGAGCGCCGGCGCGAAATTCCGCGCGGCAGTCGCGGCAGAGCAGCCGCTGCAGGTGGTCGGCGCGATCACCGCGTACGCGGCCAAGATGGCGCAGGCCGTCGGCTTCAAGGCCGTGTATTTGTCGGGTGGCGGCGTCGCCGCGAACTCGCTCGGGATCCCCGACCTCGGCATCAGCACGATGGAAGACGTGCTGATCGACGCGAACCGGATCACCAACGCAACCGACCTGCCGCTGCTGGTCGACATCGATACGGGCTGGGGCGGTGCGTTCAACATCGCGCGCACGGTGCGCTCGTTCATCAAGGCCGGCGTCGCGGCCGTGCACCTGGAAGACCAGGTCGGCCAGAAGCGCTGCGGCCATCGTCCGGGCAAGGAAGTCGTGCCGGTCGAAGAAATGGTCGATCGCGTCAAGGCCGCGGTCGATGCGCGTACCGACGACCAGTTCGTGATCATGGCGCGCACCGACGCCGCCGCCGCCGAAGGGATCGACTCGGCGATCGAGCGCGCGGTGGCCTATGTCGAAGCCGGCGCGGACATGATCTTCCCGGAAGCGATGAAGTCGCTCGACGACTACCGCCGCTTCAAGGCAGCCGTGAAGGTGCCGATCCTCGCGAACCTGACCGAATTCGGCTCGACGCCGCTGTTCACGCTCGACGAGCTGCGCGAGGCGAACGTCGACATCGCGCTGTATTGCTGCGGCGCGTATCGCGCGATGAACAAGGCCGCGCTGAACTTCTACGAGACGCTGCGCCGCGACGGCACGCAGAAGGCAGCCGTGCCGACGATGCAGACGCGCGCCGAGCTGTACGACTTCCTCGGCTATCACGAATACGAGCGCAAGCTCGACGAGTTGTTCGCGCAGGGCAAGAAGTAAGCGCCCACGCGCCGGGACTCGATTCCGGAGCGCTTTGCATGGGGCCGCACTAAGCGCTAAAGCGCCAAGTCCGGCCGACAGCTTTGCATGGGGCCGCACTAAGCGCTAAAGCGCCAAGTCCGGCCGACAGCGTTGCATGGGGCCGCACCAAGCGCTAAAGCGCCAAGTCCGGCCGACAGCTTTGCATGGGGCCGCACCGGGCGCTAAAGCGCCAAGTCCGGCCGACAGCTTTGTGTGGGGCCGCACCAGGCGCTGAAGCACCAGGTCCGGCCGGCAGCTTTGCATCGGTCGGGCCTGGCGCCGCGGCGCCGGTTCAACCGACCACCGATACCCCCGATACACATTGGAGAGCAGAAACATGAGCGAGACGAAAGACGCAGCAGCACCGGCCGCCGCAGGCGCATTCAAGCCGAAGAAGTCGGTGGCGCTGTCGGGCGTGACGGCCGGCAATACGGCGCTGTGCACGGTCGGCAAGACCGGCAACGACCTGCATTACCGCGGCTACGACATTCTCGACGTCGCCGAGTCGTGCGAATTCGAGGAAATTGCGCACCTGCTCGTGCACGGCACGCTGCCGAACCTGACCGAGCTGGCCGCATATAAGACCAAGCTGCGCGCGCTGCGCGGCCTGCCGAGCGCGCTGAAGACGGCGCTCGAACAGATCCCGGCATCCGCGCACCCGATGGACGTGATGCGCACGGGCGTGTCGGTGCTCGGCACCGTGCTGCCGGAGAAGGACGACCACAACCTGCCGGGCGCGCGCGACATCGCCGACCGCCTGATGGCATCGCTCGGCTCGATGCTGCTGTACTGGTATCACTTCTCGCACAACGGCAAGCGCATCGAGACCGAAACCGACGACGACTCGATCGGCGGCCACTTCCTGCACCTGCTGCACGGCAAGACGCCGTCGAAGTCGTGGGTCGAGGCGATGCACACGTCGCTGATCCTGTATGCGGAGCACGAATTCAACGCGTCGACGTTCACCGGCCGCGTGATCGCGGGCACGGGCTCGGACATCTACTCGGCGATCACCGGCGCGATCGGCGCGCTGCGCGGGCCGAAGCACGGCGGCGCGAACGAAGTCGCGTATGAGATCCAGAGCCGCTACAGCTCGCCGGACGATGCCGAAGCGGACATCCGCCGCCGCGTCGAGAACAAGGAAGTCGTGATCGGCTTCGGCCACCCGGTCTACACGATCTCCGATCCGCGCAACAAGGTGATCAAGGGCGTCGCGAACAAGTTGTCGAAGGAAGCGGGCGACCTGAAGCTGTTCAACATCGCCGAGCGCCTCGAATCGGTGATGTGGGACGCGAAGAAGATGTTCCCGAACCTCGACTGGTTCAGCGCGGTGTCGTATCACATGATGGGCGTGCCGACCGCGATGTTCACGCCGCTGTTCGTGATCTCGCGCACGTCCGGCTGGAGCGCGCACATCATGGAGCAGCGCATCGACAACAAGATCATCCGCCCGAGCGCGAACTACACGGGCCCGGAAGACCTGCAGTTCGTGCCGATCGAGAAGCGTTGATCGTCCGCCGCGCGCGCCGGCGCCCGTGATGCGGGCGGCCGGTGCGCGCGGGATGTCATACCCAGATTCCCGCCCCACACCATGAATACCGCCAACCGCAAACCCCTGCCCGGCACGTCGCTGGACTATTTCGACGCGCGCGCCGCGGTCGAAGCGATCGCGCCCGGCGCCTACGACACGCTGCCGTACACGTCGCGCGTGCTCGCCGAAAACCTCGTGCGCCGCTGCGATCCGGCGATCCTTGCCGATTCGCTGAAGCAGATCATCGAGCGCAAGCGCGAACGTGATTTCCCGTGGTTCCCCGCGCGCGTCGTGTGCCACGACATCCTCGGGCAGACGGCACTCGTCGATCTCGCCGGCCTGCGCGACGCGATCGCCGACGGCGGTGGCGACCCGGCCAAGGTGAACCCGGTCGTGCCCGTGCAGCTGATCGTCGACCACTCGCTCGCCGTCGAATGCGGCGGCTTCGATCCGGACGCGTTCGCGAAGAACCGCGCGATCGAGGATCGCCGCAACGAGGATCGCTTCCACTTCATCGAGTGGACGAAGAAGGCGTTCGAGAACGTCGACGTGATCCCGCCGGGCAACGGCATCATGCACCAGATCAACCTCGAGAAAATGTCGCCGGTGATCCAGGCGCACGACGGCGTCGCGTATCCGGACACCTGCGTCGGCACCGACAGCCACACGCCGCACGTCGACGCGCTCGGCGTGATCGCGATCGGCGTCGGCGGCCTCGAAGCGGAAAACGTGATGCTCGGCCGCGCATCGTGGATGCGCCTGCCCGACATCGTCGGCGTCGAGCTGACCGGCAAGCGCCAGCCCGGCATCACCGCGACCGACGTCGTGCTCGCACTGACCGAATTCCTGCGCAAGGAAAAGGTGGTCGGCGCGTACCTGGAGTTCCGCGGTGAAGGCGCGGCGAGCCTCACGCTCGGCGATCGCGCGACGATCTCGAACATGGCGCCCGAATACGGCGCGACGGCCGCGATGTTCTTCATCGACGGCCAGACGACCGACTACCTGCGCCTCACCGGCCGCAGCGACGAGCAGGTGAAGCTCGTCGAGACCTACGCGAAGGCGGCGGGCCTGTGGGCCGATACGCTGAGCAACGCGCAGTACGAGCGCACGCTGACGTTCGACCTGTCGAGCGTCGTGCGCAACATGGCCGGCCCGTCGAACCCGCACAAGCGGCTGCCGACGTCCGATCTCGCCGCGCGCGGGATCGCCGGCCAGTGGGAAGAGAAGGCGGGCGAGATGCCCGACGGCGCGGTAATCATCGCCGCGATCACGAGCTGCACGAACACCAGCAACCCGCGCAACGTGATCGCAGCGGCCTTGCTCGCACGCAACGCGAATGCGCGCGGCCTCACGCGCAAGCCGTGGGTGAAGAGCTCGCTCGCGCCCGGCTCGAAGGCGGTCGAGCTGTACCTGGAAGAAGCGAACCTGCTGCCGGAGCTGGAAAAGCTCGGCTTCGGCATCGTCGCGTTCGCGTGCACGACCTGCAACGGGATGTCGGGTGCGCTCGACCCGAAGATCCAGCAGGAGATCGTCGATCGCGACCTGTACGCGACGGCCGTGCTGTCCGGCAACCGCAACTTCGACGGCCGCATCCACCCGTATGCGAAGCAGGCGTTCCTCGCGTCGCCGCCGCTGGTCGTTGCGTATGCGATCGCCGGCACGATCCGCTTCGACATCGAGAAGGACGTGCTCGGTCACGACCAGGACGGCAAGCCGGTCACGCTGAAGGACATCTGGCCGACCGACGAGGAGATCGATGCGATCGTCGCGTCGAGCGTGAAGCCCGAGCAGTTCCGCAAGGTCTACGAGCCGATGTTCGCGCGTAGCGCCGATGCGGGCGAGCGTGCGGCGCCGCTGTATGAATGGCGCGCGCAGAGCACGTACATCCGCCGTCCGCCGTACTGGGAAGGCGCGCTGGCCGGCGAACGCACGCTGCAGGGGATGCGCCCGCTCGCGGTGCTCGGCGACAACATCACGACCGACCACCTGTCGCCGTCGAACGCGATCCTGCTGGACAGCGCAGCCGGCGAATACCTCGCGAAGATGGGCCTGCCGGAAGAAGACTTCAACTCGTACGCGACGCACCGGGGAGACCACCTGACCGCGCAGCGCGCGACCTTCGCGAACCCGACGCTGATCAACGAGATGGCGATCGTCGACGGCGCGGTGAAGAAGGGCTCGCTCGCGCGCGTCGAGCCGGAAGGCAAGGTCATGCGGATGTGGGAAGCGATCGAGACGTACATGAATCGCAAGCAGCCGCTGATCGTCGTGGCCGGCGCCGACTACGGCCAGGGCTCGTCGCGCGACTGGGCCGCGAAGGGCGTGCGGCTCGCGGGTGTCGAGGCGATCGCCGCCGAAGGCTTCGAGCGGATCCACCGCACGAATCTGATCGGGATGGGCGTGCTGCCGCTCGAGTTCAAGCCGGGCACGAACCGGACGACGCTCGGCATCGACGGCACCGAGACCTTCGACGTGATCGGCGAGCGCACGCCGCGCGCCGACCTGACACT
Source organism: Burkholderia lata (assembly GCF_902499025.1). Lineage (GTDB taxonomy): Bacteria > Pseudomonadota > Gammaproteobacteria > Burkholderiales > Burkholderiaceae > Burkholderia > Burkholderia lata_C. The sequence continues at coordinate 136,793 of NZ_CABVPW010000010.1, forward strand.
CGTGATTCACCGCAAGAACGGTGAGCGCGTCGAGGTGCCGATGACGTGCCGGCTCGATACGGCCGAGGAAGTGTCGATCTACGAAGCGGGCGGCGTGCTGCAGCGCTTCGCGCAGGACTTCCTCGAATCGTCGCAGGCGGCTTGATCGCGTCACACAGGGATAACGCACACATGGCTCACACTCCTCAAATCAGGATTCCCGCGACCTACATTCGCGGCGGCACCAGCAAAGGCGTGTTCTTCCGGCTGCAGGACCTGCCGGACGCCGCGCAGGCGCCGGGCGCCGCGCGCGATGCGCTGCTGCTGCGCGTGATCGGCAGCCCCGATCCGTACGGCAAGCAGATCGACGGGATGGGCGGCGCGACGTCGTCCACCAGCAAGACGGTGATCGTGTCGAAGAGCACGCGGCCCGGCCACGACGTCGACTACCTGTTCGGGCAGGTCTCGATCGACAAGGCCTTCGTCGACTGGACCGGCAACTGCGGCAACCTGTCGGCGGCGGTCGGCCCGTTCGCGATCAGCGGCGGGCTGGTCGATCCGGCGCGCGTGCCGCGCGACGGCGTCGCGACCGTGCGGATCTGGCAGGCGAACATCGGCAAGACGATCGTCGCGCATGTGCCGGTGACGAACGGCGCGGTGCAGGAGACGGGCGACTTCGAGCTGGATGGCGTCACGTTCCCGGCCGCCGAAGTGCAGCTCGAATTCATGGACCCGGCCGCCGAGGAAGAAGGCGCGGGCGGCTCGATGTTCCCGACCGGCAACCTCGTCGACGATCTCGCGGTGCCGGGCGTCGGCACGTTGAAGGCGACGATGATCAACGCGGGGATCCCGACGATCTTCGTCGAAGCGGAAGCGATCGGCTACACGGGCACCGAGCTGCAGGACGCGATCAACGGCGATGCGAAGGCGCTCGAGAAATTCGAGACGATTCGTGCGCATGGCGCGCTGCGCATGGGCCTGATCGACACGCTCGATGAAATCGCGACGCGGCAGCACACGCCGAAGATCGCGTTCGTCGCGAAGCCGGCCGATTACGTCGCATCGAGCGGCAAACGTGTGAACGCGGGCGACGTCGACCTGCTGGTGCGCGCGATGTCGATGGGCAAGCTGCACCACGCGATGATGGGCACGGCGGCGGTCGCGATCGGCACGGCCGCGGCGATCCCGGGCACGCTCGTCAACCTGGCGGCAGGCGGCGGCGAACGCAATGCGGTGCGCTTCGGCCATCCGTCGGGCACGCTGCGCGTCGGCGCGGAAGCGCAGCTCGAGAACGGCGAGTGGACCGTCACCAAGGCGATCATGAGCCGCAGCGCGCGCGTGCTGATGGAAGGCTGGGTGAGGGTGCCGGGCGACGCGTTCTGAGCGTTGCCGGTTCCGGCAACGCAGCCGGAATGAGCGCTGCTCACCCGATCCCTGCGAAGCGGACCCCGCGGCGCAGGGATTTTTTATTTGTCGCGTTGACGCACGCGTGACGGGCGCGATCCGATGCGAGGAGCACGGCATCGGAGAGTGCCGCGACGCGCGGACATAAACAGGAGAATCGCATGCCGCTCGATGCGCCGCTTTCCGGCATCCACATCGTCGAATTCGAAGGGCTCGGCCCCGGCCCGCTTGCGGGCTGGATGCTCGCCGGGATGGGCGCGCGGATCACGCTGATCGCACGCCCGTCCGGCCGCACGAGTGCGCCGGATGCGTTGAAGGCCCGCGACGGCGACCTGCTGCGCGAAGGCAAGACGATCGTCGAACTCGATCTGAAGTCGCCGGCCGGCCGCGAGGCCGCGCTCGACCTGATCGCGCAGGCCGATGCGTTGATCGAGGGCCTGCGGCCCGGCGTGATGGAGCGGCTCGGCCTCGGGCCCGACGATTGTGCGCGTCGCAATCCGCAGCTCGTGTACGGGCGGATGACCGGCTGGGGTCAGCACGGCCCGCTGGCGGCTGCGGCCGGGCACGACCTGAACTACGTCGCGTTGACGGGGCTGCTGTCGCTGTCCGCGCCGCGCGATGGTCGGCCGGGCTTGCCGCCGACCGTCGTCGGCGATGCGGGCGGCGCGCTCGGGCTCGCGTTCGGGATCGTCTGCGCGCTGTTCGACGTGCGCGGCGGCGGGCCGGGGCGCGTGGTCGACGGCGCGATCGTCGACATTGTGGCGATGCTCGGCTCGCTCGCGCTGTGGGCACGCGCGAACGGGCAGCTCGACGGCGCGCAGCCGAGCCTTTTTCACGATGCGCCGTTCTACGACGTGTATCGCTGCGCGGATGGCGAATGCGTGACGATCGGCGCGCTCGAGCCGCCGTTCTATGCGCTGCTGGTCGAACGGCTCGGGCTGACCGACGTCGATCCGGCGTCGCAGTACGACCGCGCGCGCTGGCCCGCGCTGAAGGCGCGTTTCGCCGACGTGTTCGCGCAGCAGCCGTCCGCGCACTGGCGTGCGTTGCTCGAAGGCACCGACGCGTGTTTCGCGCCGGTGCTGAGCGTGGCCGACGCGGCCGCGCATCCGCACAACGCGGCGCGCGGGATCTATCGGACGGATGACAATGGCAACGTGCGGGCGCGCGTGGCGCCGCGGTTTCTGCCGTTGGCGGGGGACGGGGTGGGTTAGCGCGAAACCGGATGCCGGCCGCTCACGCTGTTTCCTCCGGCGCATCCGGCATCTTGCCGTCGCCGACGCGGTTGATCGTGCCCTGGGCGATCGCGACGAGCCGCTCGTGATCGCCGTCGATGACGAACACATGACACTGACAGGTCGCCTGGTGCCGGCCCGCATAGACGAGCTTCGCGCGGGCGACGAGCGTGCCGTTCACGGCCGGCCGCAGGTAGTTGATCTTGTATTCGGCGGTGATTACGCGCGGGCCGAGCACGAGCGCGCCGGCGAACGTCAGCGCGTTGTCCGCGAGGTAGCTGATGACGCCGCCGTGCACGAAACCGTGCTGCTGCCGCAGTTCTTCGCGCACGGGCAGGCACAGCGACACTTCGTTGTCGCCGATATGCATCAGCTCCGTGCCCAGCAGCATGCTGAACGGTTGCGCACGCAATGCGCCGCGCGCGTGGTCCGTGATGTCGGTCATCGACTTTCCTCGAAATGAGTGCCCGCTTGCGCTGAACTCTAGGAAGGGGGATGCGGATAAGCAAGGAAATTCGTCCGCATTTCGTGCAAATTCCGGCGCGAGGTGACGCGATTATTGCGTCGATTGCCGTAGATTTCCCTGTTTGCGGGCGATTCCGCGGGAATGCGCGGGCAACGCGAACTTTGCCGCCGTCCGTTCCTAAAGTCCGACGAAGAAATGCCGCTAATGCCGGGGCATTGCCTCATCGTCCGCTTTCCAGGAATCTCCCCCATGTTCGGAAAAATCAAGCTCGCGTCGGGTCTGCTCGGCGTGTTGACCGTGTTCTGCCTGTTCCTGTTCGCGATCGAGGCGCTCGGCTTCTGGGCGCTCAAATCGACGCGCAGCGGTGTCGACGATCTGTCGAACATCGCGATCTCGCAGGTCGACGCGGCCAGCCAGGCGACCCAGCAACTGCTCGACGCGCGCATCAACCTGTCGCGTGCCGGCACGCGGATGGTGCGCGGCGGCCCGAAGCCGGAGGACATCATCCGCCATGCCGGCGCGTCGCTCGCGGAGGCGGACAAGGCGTTCGCCGCGCTGACGGCTGCGGAGCCGGTCGACGATACCAACCGCGCGCGCGTCGCGGCGCTGGCCGAGCGCTATCGCGCGCTGCGCGGCGCGCTGGGCGAGCTCGTGCAGTTCCTCGACGCCGACAACATCCAGGCCTTCCTCGACCAGCCGACGCAGAGCATCCAGGACGCCTATATCGCCGAGCTGCGCCGCTTCACCGACTATGGCGGCGCATCGAGCCGCACGGCGCTCGACACGATCGACGGCGGCATGCTCTGGTTCAAGTCGGTCGGCATCGTGCTGCTGGTGGCGATGCTCGTGGCGAGCGCGGCGATCTACGCGGCCGCGCGGCGCGCGGTCGTCGCGCCGCTGGAAGAAGCCGGCCGCCATTTCGAGCGGATCGCGCAGGGCCGGCTCGATGAAGTCGTGCGGGCGGGCGGCGTGTTCGAGATCGACCGGATGCTGCGCGGCCTCGCGACGATGCAGACGAGCATCGCGGGCACCGTGCGCACGGTGCGCCACGCGTCCGACGCGATCCACCTCGGCGCAGGCGAAATTGCGGGCGGCAACGCCGACCTGTCGGCGCGCACCGGCACGCAGGCCGCGTCGCTGGAGGAAACGGCCGCGAGCATGGAGGAACTGACGGCGACGGTTCGGCAGAACACCGACAGCGCGCGCGCGGCGAGTGCGCTGGCCGATGCGGCACTCGAGGCGACGAGCCACGGCGGCGGCGTGGTCGACAGCGTGATCGACCGGATGCGGGGCATCGCGCAGAGCTCGGGGCGGATCGCGGAGATCATCTCGGTGATCGACGGCATTGCGTTCCAGACCAACATCCTTGCGCTGAACGCGGCGGTGGAAGCCGCACGCGCAGGCGAACAGGGGCGCGGCTTCGCGGTCGTCGCGGGCGAAGTGCGCTCGCTCGCGCAGCGCAGCGCGCAATCGGCAAAGGAGATCAAGGCGCTGATCGAGGATTCGGTCGCGCAGATCAACGGTGGCGCGGAGCTCGTCGAGCGCGCCGGCGACGCGATGCGGACGGTGTCGGCGTCGATCACGCGCGTCGTGCAGACGATGTCCGAGATCACGGCGGCGTCGGTCGAGCAGAGCGTCGGGATCGAGCAGGTGAACCAGGCCGTCACGCAGATGGATCAGCTCACGCAGCAGAACGCGGCGCTGGTGGAGGAGGTCGCGGCGGCGGCCGCGTCGCTGAACGACCAGACCGCGCACCTGATGCAGGCGGTGTCGGTGTTCGAACTCGGCGATGGCCGCGCCGCACGCGGCGAACGCGCGGCGCCGTCGTTCGCCGATACGGGTTACGCGTCGGCTGGCAGCGCCGCGTAAGCGGTCTCGAGGTGGTAGGGCGTCGTCGACGGCATGTCGGCGCGCGCCACCTGCCCGTCCGCCGTCTTGCACTCGAACCAGCCGCGCGGATGCAGGAAGCGCGCGGCGAAGCGCTCGATCTGCCGCGCGAGCGGCGCGGAGGCCGGCGTGCCGCCGTGCGTCGCGAGTGCGCGCAGGTATTCGGTCTGCGCCCAGATCCGCTGCGTGCCGTCGATGCACGCGCCTTGCGCGTCGAGCGCCGCACAGACGCCGCCCGTCTGCGGATCGACGCCGTATTGCTCCGCGAACACGAACGCGCGCGCCAGCGCGCCGGGGAGCCCGGTCTGGGCGAGCCGCGCGCCGGCCGCGTCGACCAGATAGAACCACTCGAACTGATGGCCGGGCTCGAAACGGTTGTCGGCCGCGCCCAGCGGCAGCTCGGCCACGCAGCCGGTCGCTGCGTCGACGAACGTGCGCTCGACGGCCTGCGCGGTGTGCGCGAGCGCGTCGTCGAACACCGTGTCGCCGAACGCATCGGCCGCCGCGAGCCAGGCTTCGGTCAGGTGCATCAGCGGATTCTGCAGCGCACCGCTGCCGGATGACGAGAAATCAGCGTGACGCGCCGCGTCGAGCAGCGCGTCGCCGCGGTGCGGCGCGAAACGGTCCTGAATCAGCGCGGCAGTCTCCTCGGCTGCCTGGCGCGCGGCGGCGTCGCCCGACGCCGCATACCACGCCGCACACGCGAATACGATGAACGCGTGCGTATAGAGATCCTTGGTGGTGTCGAGCGGCGCGCCCTGCGCGTCGACGCTGTAGATCCAGCCGCCGTGGCGCGGGTCGCGAAAGCGCCGGCCCAGCGCGTCGAACAGCGTGGCCGCGTGCGCGGTGTCGCCGGCCTGCGCGAACACGAACAGTTGCCGTGCGCAGGCCATGGCGCGATAACGGGTCACGGGCAGCGGCGCGTGGGTGGCCGGATCGACGGCTTCGAACGGCAACTGTAATGTCTGGTCGAACCCTGAACCCCGCCAGATCGGCAAGACGACGTGCGCGAAATGGTGGCGCAACTGGGCGGCCTGGGCGGAAGCGGAGTCGGAAACGGACATGACGGGGTTGAGCGCTGGGTTCGAAACGTGTCGGCGCGGCCCGGAAGATCGGCGCGGCCGGGGCCAAGGATAAAACATTCCGTACGGCCGGCACCAAAAAAGGAGATAAATCGCATGCTGAGCAACCTGGAACTCGTGATGCGGCTCGTTCTCGCGGCGGCGCTGGGCAGCGTCATCGGCTTCGAGCGCGAGCGCCTGTCGTGGGCGGCTGGCCTGCGTACGCACATGCTCGTCTGTGTCGGTTCGACGCTGATCATGATCGTGTCGGCGTTCGGGTTTGCCGATGTACTCGGCAGCAGCGACCACATCGTGCTCGATCCGTCACGGATCGCCGCGCAGGTCGTGTCGGGCATCGGCTTCCTTGGCGCAGGCTCGATCCTGCTGCGCGGCGAGATCGTGCGCGGGCTGACGACGGCCGCGAGCCTGTGGTCGGTCGCCGCGATCGGCCTCGCGGTGGGCGGCGGGCTCTACGTCGCGTCGATTTCGGCGACGATCATCATCCTGATCATCCTCGCCGGCATCAAGCCGCTGGAGCGGCGCTACTTCACGGTGCGCCAGCGGCGCCAGCTTGCGCTGACGGTCGTGAGCGGCACGTTGAACTTCGATTCGCTGCACGCGGCGCTCGGCGCGGACAGTGCGCGCGTGAAGCAGTTCATCGTGCAGCGCGCCGACGGCACGGGTGAACACGACGAGGTGCGCATCGCGCTCGCGCGCGTGTCGGAACTCGAATACCAGGCAATCTGCGACAAGCTGCGCGGGCTGAAGGGCGTGACCCGCTTCGAAGAGGGGAACGGGCTGTCGGGCGACGAATAGGCTGAATCGGCGACGGGGCATGCAAGAAAGGCCGACCGGATTCCGTTCGACATCCGGCCCCGCGCCAGCGGGCCTCGCCATCCGATTTTCATCCGCAAACGTCACCATCTGCCCGTCAAGGCCCGATCGATACGCCCGCCGGTCGGTGACGCGAGGGCCGGTCAGGGATGCTTTCGAATTTGGCTGGCTGATACGATCAGCATGATGAGGCGCCCGAATGAATGAAAGAAATGTAATAAATGGCGCGATGTTCAAGGGTATCAGTGCCATTGCGATTGGGGTGAGCCTTCTTATCGCTTCTGCAATAAACGCGCAGTCGACTAGAGAATTCCTTAAAACGTCGATCTTGGTGCCGGGCTTCGTTGTTAAGCTCGATGCCGGCGGATACCATCCGGAGATTCAATTTACCACCCGGACAGGACAGCAAATTTCGTATCGGCAGGGCGGAATTGTCACGAAAGTTGAACTGGGCCAACGAGTCGAAGTGCGATACCAGGCGGATGACCCCGACGGCAGCGCAACGATGAACGTTTTTGCCGCGATCTGGGATTCGACGATTGTTTTTACCTCCATAGGCGTGGTCGCGATCGTGTGCGGGATCATGAATTTGCCGTCGCGGGCATAGCTGGAAGCAGAGGAGCGGGGGCAGGGTTACATTTGTCGGGCCAACGATTGTGTGTTCCGATAAACACAGACTGTAAAATCGGCCATCCGTTAGGTGGGCCGTTTGCCATGAATCGAGGCGAATACACGAACATGACGAAGTCAGCCGATACGTTGAAAGCGATGTTTTTTTGCCTGCTTGGTTTGGTCTTGCTGGCGGGTATGATCTATTCGATCGTTGATACGCGCTCCTTTCTTAAAGCGGCTGAGGTCGCGAATGGACAGGTCGTCGCGTTGAATGCCGGCGGCAGTCATCCGGAAATTGCATTCGTGACGTCCACAGGCGAGCATGTGTCATACGCTCAAGGCGGACTCGTGTTCGGTATGAAAGTGGGTGATGCGGTGCAGGTTCGCTATCTTGCATCGTCGCCCAAAGCGTCTGCAACTCTGGATCGTTTTTTGGCGATCTGGACCGTGCCTATCTTCTTGGGTTTCTTTGGTATTAGTGCGGTGTTAGGTGGTTTCTTCAGTTTCCCTCGACCCTGATCTGCTGGAATAAATCCATGTCTTTCTTGCGACGTAGTCAATGGGAGTACCAGACAGGCTCGACATTCGGTGCGAGCATCGAATTCGTCATGGGCTCAGGTGGTGAGATTTTGTTGAAGAATCCTTCGGGACAGTTCCAGCGCTTCTGGTACGGTGGGCTGGGCGTTGGCTTCGGGGTCGGCGTCAAGATTCCGAAAGTTCGATTGCCGAAGTTCGCGATCAAAGGGAAATCCATCAGCGGCAGTGGTTCGGCAGAGGCGTTTCCTAGTATCGGCTGGATCTACATGACATCGGCATTTTCCGGGACGGAGCTCGATCGTTCCGACTTGCAGGGTGGTGCCGTTTATCTGGATGGAAGTGCTGAACTCATCCTCGCGGGTGGCAGTGGGTCGGTCATGTTGCTTGGGATCAACCCGGCATTGCTTTCACTTGCTATCAGTCAGCTTACGATCAATCCCATGCTCTTCGAATGGGTGATCCAACGGGCGAAGGCGCTTTTGATCATGATGGGTGTCAATGCCGGCCTGAACCCGGGCGGCAAGGGTTTTGGGGGTGGGGCCGGCATCCTCGCCGGATACGTCCACTGACCTAAATCAGGGGTTTCGCTCCCGAACGGGGCGCGCATCGCAGAATCTCCTTGCCGGTTTCAGCTGATAGCAAGACAAGTTGGATGTAGCTGCTTGATTGCGCATAGGGACTGAAGAATTGGTCCATGACAGTCGCAAATCGGTGCAGGCTCACGTCTCTCGTTGCTGATTCCGTAAATGACAGCAGGATCTCGACGCCACGGACGAACGACGGGAATTGACTGTCGAGGGACATCCACCTGATGGCCGGTTTGTAGTCGAGACCCACGATAGCGTCGATGCAACGTTGAGCCATTACGCTGGATCGTGGCGCGTGCTGACGGAGAAAATCCTTCAAGGCAGGCAATCCGGATCGCGTCAAATCAAGCGGGTGAGGTGCCAAGGCTGACAGGACGCGCCATAGCGCTCCATGTTCTCGCGGCAGTGAGGCCGGCAAAGTCGGCCTTGAAAGCAGGGTAATGGGGCATGCGAGCGCCGAGCCCTCGTACAGAAGATCGCTATCTGGCGCGCCGATCGGCAAGCGCGACGGCAGCTCCCCGTTTGTTGCCAGCACGTCGACGTCGACCTGGGGATGTCGCGGACTCGCGGGATGACCGTTTGAATTCAGCAAGGTCAGTAACGGCGTTGTCAGGGCGGCACTTGGTGCAGCGTCCGGATCTCGGCCGGCGACCCAGTACACGGCGGAAGCTTCTGGGGGCTGAGTGTGGCTAAATGCTCGATACGGCAATACTTGAGTTCTGGACGTTGGGTGCACGACAGCAGGGTCCTTGTCCTTATCCGATTCGGTACGGTCACCCAAGTACACACCCTTGATCGAATAGACGCTGAGGCGGACTCCAGTCGCCAACGGGATCGGGACGATGGGATAGGCCGCATCGCCGCTCGTGAGCTGGATCGGGGTTGCCGTGCGCTCGAACAGATTGACGACGGGAGTGCAGAACAGCCGGAACGCGCCCGTGCCCAGCGGCGCGAGGATCTGGGCAGCAGCAGAATCGTTGGGCGTACCCCGCACGGCAACGTGAAGGGTTAGGTGCCGCGCTCCGGCGGCGCGTGCAGCGCGGCGGATGCGATCCAGATCGACGTCGACGAAATCGAATTTTTCCGGATAGGCGAAATACTCGATCAGGCTCCGGAAAGACTGTGAACTGGTTGGCTCTTCATCGGGCAATAGATGCTCGTCATCACCGAAGCCAACTGCTTCGATCGGGACTTTCGACAAGCCGATCCAGTGCCCGCTGTCGTCGACTTCCACATACGCGCTCGACGCCCGAAGCAGCAATGCATCGGTAAGTGCGACGACCAATGGCCTGTCTCCGGCCAGGTGTAGGCGAATGGGCTCAGACGGGATTGTGCCGTCGAAGATCCGGGATGCAGCCTCGCTAGCAAAGCTAATCGAAATGATGCCGGTCACTTCTGCGGGGACGCGTGCCGATGCGGGGGCGAGTGTCGCCGGCGAATAGCGCGCTGAATGAATGCGCAACGGCGACAAGTTGACGTCATACAAGGTACGAAATCGACAGGGCGCTGCGTTGGCATCAAGCATCGTGCCGCGTGTGATGGTCATCGGCTCGGTCAACTGGCCAAACATGGTCGACGGATCGAACGAGGCGAGCGCGCATGACGGAATGGTGCGCAAGTACTGCGGATAGGCAACTTCGAGAAGGGCCTCGGTGAATTGCGGATAGTCGTCGTCGAGCTTCGCGTCAACGCGTGCAGCCAGCAGTGCGAACGTCTGCATCATTCGATCGACATGCAGGTCCTCCACGTGAGCGCCGGCGATACCGAGGCGCGCTGCGATCTTGGGAAAGCGCTGAGCAAATTCCGCCAGATGGCGGACCAGGATCCCGATTTCTCGTTCGTAATGTGACAGCAGATGGTCCATTTGCGACGAATGTTCAATAATCCATAATAATCCGGCCCTGATTTTCCGGAGTCGAGATCTGGTTCAAACGACACTCAGCCATATTAGAATGGCTCCGCCGACAAAAAATCGCCCCTCCGCTGAGAGATTCCGAGGCTACATATGCAAATGTCAGAAATTGCGAGCTTCTTCCAGCTCCAGAGCAATCGCCTGTTTACGATCGAAACGCCATTGAAAGGTCGATCGGATTTGGTGCTCGTCGATTTCCATTGTACCGAGGGGTTGTCTCAGAATTTCGAGATCCATGTTCGACTCGCGTCTCAAGACAAGAACATCGAGCTCAAGAAACTCATCGGACAGCCGGTGACAATTACCTTGCAATTGTCTGACGCACTCGCCAGTTCGGAAGAGCGTTATTTCCACGGATATATTGCAGCGTTCTCGCATCTCGATACGGATGGCGGATTCGCGATCTACAGCGCGACGATTCTGCCGTGGCTCTGGATGCTCTCACGTCGGCAAGACATCCGAATCTTCCAGGAAGAGAACACAGAGGCCATCCTCTCACGTGTATTTCGAGAATATGGCAAGCTCGCGTCATTCGAGTTCCGTCTTTCAAAGGGAACGAAGAACCGCAGCTATTGCACGCAGTACCGAGAGACGGATCTGGCGTTTGTTGAACGGCTGATGCGAGAAGACGGCTTGTTCTACTACTTCGAGCACGCGAAGGATGGGCACAAGCTGATCATCGCGGACAACTCGGTGACGGCCAAGCCGATCGACGGGCGCAGTCCGGCGTTGCAGTACAACCAGGATGAACCACTCGATAACCTGGCCGTCATCACGTCGTTTCAGGCGCAACGTCATCTTGCGCCCAGTACGGTCGGACTGAAGACCTTCGACTACAAAATTCCCCAGGCGCGCCGATTCGTTTCGGGCGGAACCGAAGTGAACCAGGGCGAAGTGCCCTCGTACGAGATCTACGACTATCTCGGCGAACATGGCTTTGCGGACAGCGATCGCGGTGAAGAGCTCACGCGCTTCCGGACCGAGGCGCTTGCGGCGCACAGCAAGACTTTCGTCGGGGTTACGACCGGTCGGCGGATGATGCCATGCCGATACTTCGAGCTGGACGACCACTACGATCATGCGAGTACCAAACAGGAAGACCGACAGTTTTTGCTGCTGACTGTTTCGCACACCGGCACGAACAACTATGAGCCCGGCGAGGGAAGTTCGGCCTACTCGTGCAGCTTCACCTGCATTCGAAAGAAGATTCCCTACCGTCCTGCGTTCGACGGCGAGCGTCCGTCGATCGTCGGGCCGCAGACGGCGATTATCGTCGGCCCGAAGGGCGAGGAGATTTATACCGATAGTCTCGGCCGCGTGAAGGTTCAGTTCCATTGGGATCGCCTCGGCAAGCGCGATCAAGGCAGCTCATGCTGGGTACGCGTGAGTCAGCCTTGGGCGGGTAGCGGGTTCGGGATGGTTCAGATTCCGCGAATCGGTGACGAAGTGGTCGTGAGTTTTCTTGACGGAAATCCGGACCGGCCCCTGGTCACGTCGCGCGTCTACAACGCGCAGAACATGCCCCCGTGGGAACTGCCGGCCAATGCGACGCAAAGCGGGATTCTCACGCGTTCAACCAAGACGGGTAACGTCAACACCGCCAATGCAATTCGCTTCGAGGACAAGAAGGGCGCGGAAGAGGTGTGGCTGCACGCAGAGAAGGATCAGCGCATCGAGGTCGAGCACGATGAGTCGCACTGGGTCGGCAACGATCGCAGCAAGAACATCGACCATGACGAAACAGTGCACGTCGGCCACGATCGAACCGAGACGGTCGACAACAACGAGACCATTCACATCGGCGTGGATCGGACGGAAACCGTCGGCAATAACGAAACGCTGACGGTCGGCGGCAATCGGAACGAGACGATCCAGGGGATGGAAAACCTCTTGATCGCGTTGACGTCCACAGAAACGGTTGGGCTCGCAAAAGCCTTGACGGTCGGTGGTGCATATACGGTGACGGTAGCGGGTGCCATCAACACGGCAGCCGGCCTGGCGAGTGCCGAAGAGGTTGGCCTGTCGAAAACGACGATGGTCGGCAAGACGTATACGGTGACGGCTGGCGATCGCATCGAATTGCGAACCGGCAAGGCATCGATCGTTCTCGAAAGCAGCGGTCACATTACGATCAGTGGCACGGACATCGACATCCTCGGTTCGGATGCCGTGAAGGTGGACGGCAAGACCGTCGACTTGAACTGAGCGCGATGACGATGGAGTTTCGCAACCTTACGCCGTTGCATGCGATGGCGTACAACGCCGTCGACGTGCCTGGCAACGAGATTCACGTCGTTGCGCTGAAGGCCGCGTACCGGCTGGAGCCAGCGCAATCGCATGACTCTGCCGGCGATACGCATCGCTGCGTGTTGCTGAGTGGCGACAACGCGGTGTCATTGGCGATGGCCGACGAGTACGAGGGTGAAACGGGCACGAGCAGCGTGAAATGGGAAAGCGATCTCGCGCCGTTCAAGCCGAAGTGCGACGTTCTGGTTCGCGCAACGGCTTACGCACCGCATGGCACTCCAGCCGCTTCGTGGCCTGTTCGCGTGCGAGTTTTCGACGACGGCAATATGGTTGTCGACAAAGGACTTCGAGTGACGGGAACGCGTTCATTCACCAAAGGCTGGCGTGGATGGAAGCTCGGCGACCCCGAACCTGCGACGGCAGTGCCGGTACGTTGGGAGCAGGCATACGGAGGCGCGAGTCGCGTCACGCTCGCACCCGGATCAACGGAGACCAGTGCGGAACGCCAGTTGAACGAGGTCTGCTTCACTAACCCTCTCGGACGCGGATGGGTAGAGAAGCGTTTTCTCGATCGGGCAACGCATCAATCCGTTGTGGCCTCGCCTTGCGCGGCATTCGCCCTTAGGCCGCTACCGAAGATTGCCGAAATCCCCGCGCCGCAGGTCGAGGCATGGGACATGCCGATTGCCGGTCTCGACGTTGTCGAGCATTCGGCGTCCGCTCTGGACACCAAGCAGATGAAAGAGGTCGCATCAGGGTATGCGGCAACGCCTGTCGGTCTGGGTGTCGTCGGCCGCGCTTGGACGCCGCGTCTTCAGTTCGCCGGGACCTACGATGAGACGTGGAGAAAGACGAGGTGGCCGTATCACCCCGTCGATCATGACTTTCATTACTGGAATGGTGCACCGGCAGACCAACAGATTGCGTGGCCGGCACCTGGGCCAGCCTTCGAGCTGGCAAATCTCGCGTTGCCGGAGCACACGCGCGCAGGATTTCTGCGTGCGCGCCTTCCCGGGCATCGTGCGCTTGTGGCACTCCGCTTTGAGAGCGGAGCCATCGTGCCGCTCGAGATGAAGCTCGACACGCTGCTGATCGATACTGAGGAAATGCGCGTATCGGCGACATGGCGAGCGGTTTTTCCGTTGGAACCGGCAGTGCGCGTGTGCGAGGCGCGTTTCGAACTCGATCGGCATGCACCTCTGCTGCGAATGGCGGCGCTGAAAACAACGAGCGAACCGGAGGACACGTGGCAGACAACGTAATGGCCCGCAAGGATGGCCAGTGGACCATCGTGTCGATGATGCCCGACGTGTGTAAAACCCCGATGGGGGGCAGCACGCCACCCGTACCTTATCCTGTCACGGCGAGTCTTGGCGATAGCCAGATGACGTCGAAGACAGTGTTTGCCAACGGGAATCCGATCGTGCGATTCGATTCCAGTTTCGCACCGGATACGATCGGCGATCAGGCCGGCGTGGCGGATGGCGTCGAAAGCGGAACCGTTGGTGCCAAGTGCTGGCCGATCGACCATAGCAAGACCGTCCGGGTCGAAAGCAAGATGGTCGTGCGCCACAGCGACCAGTTCTGGATGAACGGCAATTATGTTGGAAAGGAAGCAAAGGCCGCCCGCTGGCGAGGTCGGAAGGCCCAAATCGCGGAGGCGAAGGAAAAGGTGGGTTCTTTGCCGCCAGGTGCGGAGCGCGACAAATTGCAGGCCGCTGCGAATCGCTTCGAAAAGAACAATTCCGTCGTCGAGCAGGCCAAGCTGGCGCAGAACGTTTATAACCCTAAGCTCGATACGCCGGAAGGCTGGAACAACGTCAGCGGCGATCCGGCGAAGCTCGCACAGTACAAACTGAAATCGGGCGATTTTTCTATTCCGGGAACGAACTTTCGTGCGCAGGTGTATGAGCCGGACAAGGACGTGTTCGGGAGCGATTTCAAGCCTCAGGTGGTGTTTCAGGGCACGGATAAGTACAAACTGTCCGACTGGAAAAACAACCTCATGCAGGGCATGAACAAAGACTCGGCGTATTACAGCCGTGCCGTCTCGATAGGCAAGGCGCTTGCGAAGAGCGGAGCGGATGTCGACATCGTTGGTCACTCGTTGGGTGGCGGGATGGCGTCTGCTGCATCACGGACGAGCGGGCTTGCTGCCACCACGTTCAATTCTGCTGGCCTGAATCCCTTGACAGTCGCTCGCTATGGCGGAACACCGGTTGCCTCGGATATTCAGGCATATCGCGTCGAAGGCGAGGTTCTGACGGCGGCTCAGGAAAAGAGTCACGGGCTCATGCCTACTGCAGTGGGCGAGCCGCATATCTTGCCGGGCCAAGGTGGCTCGATCGCGAAGCACGGTATGGACAAGGTGATCGACGGAATCGAGCAGCAAAAGACGGAAGACCAGACAACGATCCTCAAGGCAATTGGCGGATGAACACAACCGTGCTTTCAAACAGTCGATCATCATCGCGATGACGGATACAACCATTTCTCTGCAACGACTCGTGCGTTTCGGCCAAAAATCATTGCGCCAGCTGGCAGGCGCATCTTTTGTCGCATGGGCACTCGTCACCACTGGATGCAACATGAGCGCGAATTCTCCTGGCAAGTTCTTCGAGGGGCAGTACCTGAATGCAGCAAAGGCGATCAATGACCACGACACTGCCAGGCTGAAGGAGTCGCTTACGGGCCTCAACGTCAATGCGGCGGGACGCGACGATATGACGTTGCTTTGGTACGCGATCCTGCAGAAGAACTACGACGCCATTCGCGAGCTGGTCGCGCATGGTGCTGAACCGGACAAGCAGGTCGTGGAGGGTCTTGGAAGTGCGCTCCATGTCGCGTTGACGAACGATGATTCGCACGTTCTACAGGCCATGCTGGAGGGTGGGCTGTCGCCGAACTACCAGGATGCGGACGGCACCACGTTGCTTCAACGCGCGCTGGAAGGTGAGAAAGCGCCGGACCATGTGCGATTGCTTGTGGAGCGTGGGGCAAACGTCAATCTTCGAGACTCGATCGGTAGTGCCGCGCTGGATAAGGCCATTGATGTTTCGAAGCCCGACCTTGCCATCTATCTGGTTGAGCACGGGGCCGACGTGAATGCGCATACGACCAACGGTGTGAGCGTGGCCTACTCGGTGCAATGGGAGATTGATCACCTACAGCCGAATGGCAAGTCTGCGAGCACGACTGCCGTCACGCTCGATCAAGGCGGTAAGCCGGTCGTGACGACCCAGGCGCAGCCGGGCCAAGGCACTACACCGGAAGGGCATGAATTGTTGGAAAAATTCGAGCACCTGCGCACGCTGATGATCGAGAAAGGGGCGAAATTCCCCCCCGATCCGCCGGCGAAGGTCCGAGAGCAGATGAGCCGGAAATAAGTCGGGGAGCGCATCGTGGGTGATAAGGGCAATACTGTCGGCAGACTGTACGGTCAGGCGGCCATGTCGAATGCTCCAGCGTCGTCAGCCAATCCGCCGGTGCAGGCGCAAACACCGGAGGAGGAAGGCTGGCTCTCCAAATGGTGGGGCAATACGAAGCATGAGCTGAGTGAGGCCGCAGATCATCCATGGGAGGCGACAAAAGGGGCGGTCAAAGGGATCGCCAACATACCGTCCGATATTGGTGAACTGCTGATCAAAGGCAGTACGCTCCAATCCGCCGGTGAAATGGAGCAGGCTGCCGCCATGCAAAGTGCGTTTGGGCAGACGCAGTCTGCCGAAGCATTGTCGCAAGCGGCACAGGAAGTTAAGGCAAGCGCCGGCTCCATCGAGCTACCTAAGTTCAAGATGAGCAATGCTGCTCAGGCCGGCGGCGACAAGATCGCGACGGCCGTGTCGCTTGTTGCCGGAGGTGCAGGGATAGTCAAAGGCGGGATTAGAGGTGTAGCCGCCTTAGGTAAGGTAGGCGCGACTGAAGGTGCTGAGCTGAGTAAGACTGCTGCAGCCACCGGGAAAGTGCTTCAGACCGAGGGGACTATCGCAGAGGGCACCAAGACTGCGGATGCGACGGCGAATGCTGGCAAGGCGACCAAGGCGGCGGAGGAGGCGGGTGCCGGTAAAGCCGCCGGAGATGGCGCCAAGATACTGCGCAACGGCTATTCGTACGAATTTGATGCGCAAGGGCGCGTATCGAAGGTGGAAGGGAAGCTCAAACTCAATAAGACGCAAGGGCGTAACGCGAAGGCGCAACGCGAAGCCGGCGGTACCGACCGGTTGGCAGATGATCAGGGCGGCCACTATATTGGACGCCGATTTGATGGGCCAACGGATGATTTCAATCATTTTGCGCAAAACGGCAACTTCAACAACGGGGCTTACAAATCCCTTGAAAATTCCTGGCAACGCTCGATAGAGCAAGGGAAATCTGTTGAAGTAGAGATCACGCCCACGTATGCTGGGGAGTCCTTGCGGCCGAGCGCGATCACAGTCCGGCAGTGGATTGATGGCGTTCCGTCTGACCCTATCAAGTTCGGCAATACCATTGGTGGAAAACTAAATTGAGAATTGAGGACGTATGAATCAAGAAATTATTCCTGGTGCGGATGATATTTACCCGCAGCTTGGGCAACTGATTTTTGACGCAATTCCGAACGAATTTAGCATCGCATGGGTGCGTGTGGAGATGATAGACGATGTCTCCTCTTGCGGGATGTTCTACAAGAAGCCGAATGGTCGGTTTCAGTATTTGAATGTTGGACTGGATGGTGTTGAGGAGAAGTTCGCAGAGCTTCGCAATTTATTTAAGAAATCTGGCCGAGAGCCTTGGACGGGTGCGACTTTTATCTTGGCAGAGGACGGCGAATTTTCAATTGAGCTGACCTACGATGACATTTCGGATTTTGGGCGGGCAACGGAGCGCCGTGAGATCTGGATCGCGAAATATCTCGGAGAAGGTCCTGCAATCGATTGGCGCTAGGTTGCTGCACGGTGCCTCCTTGTCGGAGTTGTCTCATTTCTTAATGGCCCAGATGAAGTGGGAGACACTCTCGATATTGTCGCTTGAGGCCTGACCAGGTTGGGATCGGAGGCGATGGGGCGCGCAATAGCAGGTTCTATTGGCGCGTAGATGTATCCACGCTTCCGATTAACGCAGTGGCGACGTCAGAAGGATGATTGCGGTGAAGTGGTTCCTATGCGAAACATGCAATTGACGTTCGGTACTGGGTGTGCGATCAACCGGGATATGTTTTACCTGTCTGGCACTCTGGATGAGCTGGAGTCGACGGAAGGCAATCGAGTTTCGCGGATGGTGCTTTATCAGGGTCAAACGGCTGAAAAGTGGTTTTACCATGATCTTCCGGCATGGCGAGTTGTATCCGCCTGCTACCCCGAACCCGAACCCGAACCCGAACCCGAACCCGATAGCGTTCGAAAGATTTACGCACTGAGCGAGCAGGGTGACGTTGACTGTTACAGTCGGGAAGGTTCGGTCATCGAGAAAATATCCGATGCTGGTCTCGGGGCTACGTTAGCCAACTACGGATACGTTACGCGTATTCGAGAAATCGGTAGCCACCTTTATGTTTGTGGATATGGTGGCCAAGTCTATAAGCGTGACACAGCCGGCTGGATACATGTTGATGCTCAGCTCCTCCAGAAAAAAGCTGGCATTGGCAGCATCGAAGATCCAAACGAGTTACTTGCGGCATTGATTCAATCCACCGACGAGACAATCGGTCTCGTCGACATCAATGGCCTTGATGAGAAATCTATCTACGTCGTCGGTAATGATGGATACATCGCATTTTTCGATGGGGCGAGCTGGATAAAATTACCAAAACCAACAGCGGCTCACCTCAATTGCGTGCTGCCAGTCTCGGCCGACAGCGTCTGGGTCGCCGGAAGCAAAGGGACCTTGCTAAAAGGTAACTTCCAGGCTGGATTTAGTGCTGTGGCGCGCGAGAGCCTCAGTACCGACTTTTATTCGATGGCGTTGTTCAACGACCGGCTCTTCATCGGTGCCGGCGACGGGATCTATGAGCTCGATGAAAATGGTCCGCAGAGGTTGATGGTTAGCGACAAGTTCTCCCTGGACAGTGTTGCAACCGTGGATGCGAAGGACGGTGTTTTATGGGTGCTAGCGTCTCGCAGGCTTGCCAGATACGACGGGACACAGTGGGAAGTATTCGAGAATCCTCACAATCTCCCGTGATGCCTTAATAGATTCGCATATCGTTGGCCCTGAGGAGCTTGGAAAATTTGGCCAAGGGCGCTATCGGCATGAGATGCACGAAAGAGATGAGACGTCGCTGATGCTGAAGCAAGCTTTACAAGTGTATGTGAGGATCTGCCTTGGCCCAGGTTGATAGGGAAAGAAAATGGCGCTAGATCGAAAAGAGGCCGAAGAGGTATTTGATAACTTCTTGGTGGTAATGGACGGCCAACTGGATTGGTTGTTCAGCGAGGCGGAGCGGCATAGGGTTGAATTGAATCTTGATCTGGATCTGCTTTAACGTCTCGGCAGATAATCCCGTCGGCACGCAGACGGCCGGGAACTCACAGCCATTCACCCGCATACTGGATTGCGATCTCGAAACCTTCCGACGCGACACGGCTCACGGAGTGCCTGTATCCCGTCTTGCGCAAAGACAGCACGAATGTCCTGCGGGCGGCCCGTATGAACAGGTTGCATCGTCTTATCGTCGAACCCGATAACCAACCCTCCACCATCGTTGTTTCGCAATGCGATCTGCGCTTTGATGAGCTTCGCTCGACCCTCCGGCTGGCCGGGATCAAACCAGCGCTGACTTCGACCGCGTAACTTCCGGGCAGGTCTTGAAGGAGGCGCCGCGTCTCATCGATTGTCGGGAACACGGAAGGGCCTTCCTTCGTTCAATCGATCGTGTCAGCCAGAGCAGACATGTACTGGCCACGCTTCCATCAGCGGTCGTCGTTGTTCTAGCAGGCTCGTCCGGTGATCGCAGTAGTCCGGTCACCTTTTCGTCGAAGGCGGGTTTGTCGGCTGGTTTGAGCGCTTTGGTTTGTTTGTCGGTTAGCATCGGCTTTTCTGGCCCATCACATAGCCCATCAGGAATCACCGGACAGGGCTGGATGGTGTCGGAGTAAAATCGACAGATTGATGACGCAAGTTATTGATTTGTTGAAAGATAGTTCGACTTCGATAGATGTTCTTGGACGATAATTTGGCAGACATGACCGAACCCGTTTCCTCTCTTCGCTCCCGTTCCAATCGTTCGTCGGCCCGATCGCGTCAGCGCCCGGCTGCTGCCGCGGGCGGTACGTCCGCGAGGGCGACGGCGCGGGCCGGCAGTACGCAGGCCGGCGACGCGTCGCGGGACGAACGGACGCTCGACCTGTTCGGCGATCCGGTGCTCGAGCCGGGTGAGCTCGCGCCGGTCGCCGCTCGCGACGAAGCGGGTGCGGACGCCGTTGCGGCAGTCGATCTCGCGGACGATGTAGCCTCCGGGCGCCAGGCAGCGCTGGATGGGTTCAGCGTATCGGAGGGGGCGACCGCGGCAGGGCACGCGGACGCAGAAGAAGGCGCTGTGACGCAGGACGTCGCGAAGGCGGCACACGATGTTTCGGCGCCAGGTGGGGATGTCGCAAACGTCGACGTCGTGCCGGCTTCCGGCGGCGTTGCAATCACGGCAGTCGATGTTGCTCTGGCCGATGGCGTTGTAACGAACGCTGCCGACGTGCCTGCGGGCGATGGCGCTGCGACGAAGGCGACCGAATCGCAAGCGGCTGACGGTGAAATCGAGAACGCTGTTGTCGTTGCCGCCGCCGTCAAATCCCGCGAAGGGCGATCTTCCGGCGATGCCGTGAAGGAGCGTCGTGCGTCGTCGGGCGGCAAGCGCCGGGCGGCTGCCGGCGCAAGCGACGCGACAGCGGAGCAATCCGCGCCGGTCGCGACGAGCGTCGACACGGTGGCGGAAGTGGCCGCGGTGAGTGCGGCGCTGGACGCGGTGTCGATGGCCGCGCCACAGGCGTCGGCGCAACCGGCCAAGCCGGCAATTGCCGCGAACCCCGCGAACCCCGCGAACACCGCGAACACCGCGAACACCGCGAACACCGCGAAGGTCCACGACGCCGCACCGCAGGCCGGCGCCACCGTATCCCCGGTCACGCAGCCGATGGCTTCCGCTGCCTCCTTTGTCACGAAGCCGTCGGTGGAACGCGCGCAACCGGCCGCGCCGGCGTTCGATCCGGATACGCACCTGCGCCCGCTGACCGACCGGCTCGCCGCCCTGCAGGCTGACGTGGACGGCCTGACGCGCACGGCCGATCGCGAGATGCGCCGCGTCAACCGCCTGCTGCTGGCGCTGGCTGTCGTCGTGCTGGCCGGGCTCGTCGCACTGGTGATGCAGACGCGGCAGATCGCGCACCTGAAGCAGGACGTGGCCACGAAGCAGCAGCGGATCGATCGCCTCACGGCCGATCTGTCGACGCAGCAGGCAACGCTGATGACGCTCGAGGAGCATCACGAAGCGCTGTTGTCGCAAGTCGATCGGCTTCAGCGCAACGCGAATCGCGAGGCGGCCGTCGCGAAGCGTGCTCGTCGCACGCGTTAATCGTTTCGACCCTATCCTGGGAGCCCGACGGAGCAAGGATCGCCGTTCTGCATCGGCGATCGGCCGTTGCGCGCATGCGGCAAACTGATGCGGCGCGCTGGCAGAGTTCAGGGAAAACCCTTAGAATGGAGTCCATCTAAGGGAAAACCCTAGAAATATCTGTCAGGAGTCTCACATGAGCTTCATCCTCGCCCTGCTGCAAAAGATCGACGACCTTTTCGTGTCCCCGCACCTGCCGCTCGACGCCGAATACTCGTACGCTGCGCGTCGTGCCGAAGCCGAG
Source organism: Burkholderia lata (assembly GCF_902499025.1). Lineage (GTDB taxonomy): Bacteria > Pseudomonadota > Gammaproteobacteria > Burkholderiales > Burkholderiaceae > Burkholderia > Burkholderia lata_C. The sequence goes on from NZ_CABVPW010000010.1 coordinate 158,376, forward strand.
CGCGTGCGCCGTGCGCACCTCGTGCCGATCGTCCTGTACCGTCGCTGATTCGCTGATTCGCTGATTCGCTGATTCGCTGATTCGCTGATTCGCTGTCAGCGCGGCGCCCACCGCACCGGCCCGCCCGCTTTCCGCCGCCGCATCGCGCGCCGGCGCGACCGTCCCGCTACACTGGAAGTCCGATTCCGTTCACGGTGACCGGGCCATGCTGCAGATGCGGCCGATGACGGCCAGCGAATTCCACGCGTACCGCACGCGAGCCATCGACGGCTACGCGCGCGATCTCGTTTCATCCGGACAAAATGCTGTCGAAGACGCGGCCAGCCGGGCGCGTGCCTGTTTCGACACGCTGTTGCCGGACGGCCTGCGTACCTCCGGCCAGACTCTCGTCGTACTCATCGACGGCGCCAGCGGCGACGCGGTGGGCGACCTCTGGTATGCGATCGTGCCCGAAGGGCCGAACCGCACGCTGTTCATCTACGACCTCGACATCGCCTCGTCCCGGCGCCGCCAGGGCTGGGCCACGCGCGCGCTCGAGGCGCTCGATGCCGAGGCACGCCAGTACGGCGTGACCGAGATCGGGCTGTCGGTGTTCAATCACAACACGGCGGCCCGTGCGCTCTATCGTGCGTGCGGCTTCGCGCCGATCACGACGACCTTGATCAAGCCGGTCATTTCTGACTGAAGCCACAGGCTGGCACCGCGTCGTCATGCGCTGGCGATTCGGGGCGCCGCGATCGGCCAACGCCGGCCAACTCTCCTACTTCTTACGCCTGCCGAAAGCGCCGAACGGCCATCAGGCCGTTCGGCACACGCCACCTGCACACGTCACCGCGCGCGCCCCTTCCATCTCCGCAACAGCAACGCGTTGGTCACGACGCTGACGCTGGAAAACGCCATCGCCGCGCCTGCGATCACCGGGTTCAGCCAGCCGAGCGCCGCCAGCGGCACGCCGACCAGGTTGTAGACGAACGCCCAGAACAGGTTCTGCTGGATCTTCCGGTACGTGCGCTTCGAGATGTCGATCGCGTCGGCGACGAGCGCCGGATCGCCGCGCATCAGCGTGATGCCGGCCGTATGCATCGCGACGTCGGTGCCGGTCGCCATCGCGATGCCGACATCGGCTGCGGCGAGCGCGGGCGCGTCGTTGATCCCGTCGCCGACCATCGCGACGATTCCGCCGTGCGTGCGCTTCAATTCGGCGACGACGCGCGCCTTGTCGTCGGGCAGCACCTGCGCATGCACCTCGCCAATGCCGAGCGACGCCGCAACGGCTGCCGCGCTGCCACGGTTGTCACCGGTCACGAGCACGCTCGCGATGCCGCGTGCCGACAGTGCCGCGATCGCGTCGCGGGCGCCCGGCTTCACGGTGTCGCCGAAGGCGATCAGCGCGAGCAACGCGCGCGGCGCATCGGCGCGCATCAGCCACGAGATCGTGTTGCCCGCGCGTTCGAGTTCCGCCGCGCGGATGTCGAGCGCAGGCGGCACCGCGATGCCGAGCTCGTCGCGCCAGCGCGTGCTGCCGAGCGCGAGCAACTGCCCGTCGACGCGCGCTTCCACGCCGCGTCCGGCCACCGCGCGCGCATCGGCCGCGATGGCTGACGGCTGTACATTGCCGCGCGCGGCCACGTCGGCGTCGTGCGCGGCCACGTCGGCGTCGTGCGCGGCCACGTCGGCGTCGTGCGCGGCGACCACGGCGCGAGCGAGCGGATGGTCGCTCTGGCGCTGCACCGCCGCGGCGAGCGCGAGCGCTTCGTCGTGCGGCACGTCGACGGCCTCGAACGCCGTCACGGACGGCTTGCCTTCGGTCAGCGTGCCGGTCTTGTCGAACGCGATCACGGTCGTGCGCTGCGCGAGTTCGAGCGCCTGCGCATCCTTGATCAGCACGCCGTGCCGGGCCGCGACGCCCGTGCCGGCCATGATCGCGGCGGGCGTCGCGAGGCCGAGCGCGCACGGGCACGCGATGACGAGCACCGCGACCGCGTTGAGGATGGCGGTTTCCGTCCCGGCGCCGGCGATCAGCCAGCCGACCAGCGTCAGCAACGCGATGCCGAGGATCGCCGGCACGAACACCTCGCTCACGCGATCGACGAGCCGCTGGATCGGCGCCTTCTCGGCCTGCGCGGATTCGACGAGGCGGATGATGCGCGCGAGCGTCGTCTCCGCGCCGATCGCGGTGGTTTCGACGACGAGCGCGCCTTCGCCGTTGATCGAGCCGGCCGTGACGGCGTCGCCGTCGTCCTTCGGCACCGGCAGGCTTTCGCCGGTGATCAGCGATTCGTCGATGTGCGAGCGGCCCGACACGATCCGGCCGTCGACGGGCACGCGCTCGCCGGGACGGATGCTGACACGCGTGCCGACGCGCACCTGCGCCAGCGGCACGTCGCGCTCGATGCCGTGCTCGACGACGCGCGCCCGGTCGGGCCGCAGCGCGTTCAGCGCGCGGATCGCGTCGGTGGTCTGGCGCTTCGCGCGCGATTCGAGCCATTTGCCGAAGCGCACCAGCGTGACGATCACGGCCGATGCCTCGAAATACAGGTGGCCGGGATGCAGGGGGGCGCGCAGTAGCATCCACAGGCTCAGCCCGTACGCGGCCGACGTGCCGAGCGCGACGAGCAGGTCCATGTTGCCGGTGCGCGCCTTCACCGCATGCCAGGCCGCGCGATAGAAGCGCGCGCCGTAGCCGAACTGGACGATCGATGCGAGCATGAGCTGGAGCCAGCCGGGCAGCATCAGGTCGATGCCGAACGGCGCGACGAGCATCGGTGCGACAAGCGGCGCGCTCAGCACGGCAGACCAGATCACCAGATCGCGTTCGCGAATCGCTTCGCGTCGTTTGCGGGCGTCGGGGTCCTGCTCAGCGCTGGCGGGATGTGCGGCGGCGTCGGCCGCAGCACCGGCTGAGGATGCGGCGGTCAGCGACGCGCGGTAGCCGGCCGTGGTGACGGCCGCGATCAGCGTGGCGGCGTCGAGGGCGCCGGCGCCATGCACCGATGCGCGCTCGGTCGCGAGGTTGACGGTAGCGCGCGCGACGCCCGGCACGGCGGCCAGCGCCTTTTCGACGCGGCCGGCGCAGGACGCGCAGGTCATCCCGCCGATGTCGAGTTCGAGATCGGCAGGGGCGGTGGAGACTGCCGGCGGGATCGGCACGCCGGCAACCGGCGTCGCGCCGTAGCCGGCCTGTTTCACGGCGTCGGCGAGCCGTGCGGCGGTCACTTCGGGCGCGGCGTCGACGGTGGCGCGCTCGGTCGCGAGGTTGACTGATGCACGCGTGACGCCCGGCACCTTCGCCAGCGCTTTCTCGACGCGCGACACGCACGACGCGCAAGTCATCCCGTCGATGTCGAGTTCGATGCTGGCGGGCGCGGCAGGCGCCGCAGGCGCGAACGCGGCGGCGCCGGCATCCGTTACGGTCGGCGTCGCGCCGTAGCCGGCCTGTTTCACGGTGGCCACCAGTTGCGCGGCGGAAACGTTCGCCGCGGCATCGACGGTGGCCCGTTCAGTCGCGAGATTGACCGACGCGCGCGAGACGCCGGGCACCTTCGCCAGCGCCTTCTCGACGCGCGACACGCACGACGCGCAGGTCATCCCGTCGATGTCGAGTTCGATGGTGTTGCCGGCCGGAAGCGGGCAACTGGTAGTGGAAGTGGCTGCGGCCATTGCCGCTGGCGGCACTTCGGCAGGTGGTGCATGCGGCGCTGCGGCGGTTTCGCGTACCGGTTCGCGCACGGCGGCGCGGTAGCCGGCTGCGCCGACGGTCTCGACGAGTTGTGCGGCGTCGACCGTTTCCTGCGCAGTTACCGTCGCCGTGTGTGCGTCGAGGTCGACCGTCGCGTCGACGACGCCCGGCACCGCGGCCAGCGCCCGTTGCACACGGCCTGTGCAGCCGCCGCAATGCATGCCGTCGACGCTCAGCTCGATCGTATGCAGCGCTACGGAGGCAAGTGGTTCAGTCATGTCGGATTCCCTGAATGCGCGGCTCATGCCGCCAATGATTCCAGTATCAACATTCCCATGATGGTAAGGTCAAGCGGCAATGACAATGTGACGCAGGTCGGCGGGTCGGTTCGAGGTTGTCGATGCACACAGGGTGCCACGGTCCCGAAAAAGCAGATGCCCGGCCTCCACGCGGAGCGCCGGGCAAGTCATATTGGCGAGAGTAGTGGCGCGGTCAGGCGCAGAGCTTGGCGCTTGCGAGACGATTCAGGCTGACGCCTTGTTCGGCGGCCTGGATCACCAGCGCGCGGTGCGCCTGCGGCGGGATGCGGACCTTGAATTCACCGCTGTAGGTTCGGTCGGCGATCGGCTCGGGCACTTTCTCGCCATGTCGCGCACGACCTCGGCGACGAGTTGGCGAATGCCGGCCAGCGCGCCTTCCGGCGTTCCGTCGAGCCACGAAAGAGCGAGGAATTCCGCGCACAGGCCGACGTGCTCCCCGTCCTCCGGGGACCACGTTACGCGGTACGTAAAGTGGTCTTGGTTCATGATTTCTGTTCCTTCAGTCGATCGATCGCGTCGAGAACCTGCCGCACCTGATAAGCCGTTGCTTTCCGTCGATCGTTCCGGATATTCACTCGGGGGTCACCTTGCCACGGTGTCTTGAAAATCGCATGGCTTGAACCGGATTGGCGGGCCGGTCCGAAGTGCGCCTCGCAAACCTTGAACAGATCGTTGGATCGCACATTCGCGGGCTCGCACCTCATTTGCTCGAGGATCTTCCATTCGCGTGCCATACCGGATGGTGTCAATAGTGACACCACCCGTCAATCCAGGCGGCGGTTCGCTTCGCGTTCGGATCTGTCCGGCGCAGGCTGAAATCGATTCAATCTCGCCCCGATTTATCGGGCCGCTCGGACGAAATATCGGGGACGCCCCCATGCCGCAGCTAAGCCCCGCCTGTTATTCGGCATATTGGGGGATGCCCTTAGGCGCTATGATACCGGCGCTGACATCAGCGCCCACCGTAGCGAAACGTGACGAAACGGCCATCCGGGCGGGCTGAGGTGCCCGGGTTCGCCGTTATCGAGCCGAACCGGGCGTTGACTGAAAAGAAAGAATATTCGGCCAGAATCAATGATTGAAAACCTACGAGAATCCATTGCTTTGCGGCGCGCGTGCGCGCCGCTGGCCATGGCGCTGCTGCTGGCGGGGTGCGCGTCGCAACCGGACGCGATCCAGCGGAAAACCGGCTGGATGCGCGCGGAAGTCGCCGACTCCTATGTCTACGCGTATCCGCTCGTGCTGATGGACGTCGCGAAGGAAGCGGCGACGGGCGGCGACGGCGCGCAACCGGGGCAGGCGCCGCTCAACACGCTGCGCCACGCGCAGGCGCTACCGCCCGTCGGCGCGGTGAATCCGCCGCTGCCGGGCGTCGACACGCTCGACTCGACCGGCTGGCTCGACGTCGCGACCGAACCCGTAATCGTCACGTTGCCCGACACGCGCGGCCGCTACTGGGACGCGCGTGCGCTCGACATGTGGACGAACGTGCTGTGGTCGTCGTCAAGTGTGGCTGCACGCGGCACACGCGGCGGCGCGCGATCGCAAACGATTGCCTTCGCCGCGAAGGACTGGCAGGGCACGCTGCCGAAGGGCGCGGTCCGGATCGACGTGCCGTCGGCCAACGCGTGGCTCGAAGTCCGGCTGCAGACGAGCGGCGGGCGCGACCTCACGAACGTGAAGAAACTGCAGCGCGCGATTCGCGTGGTGCCGCTGTCTGTCTACACCGGCGCGGCGCGCGGCGCGTCGGTCGCGGTCCATGCGGGCAGCGCGCCGTCCGAAGCGGTGGGCGGCGGCACGCCGGCCGAGCAGGTAGCCGCGCTCGACCCGAAGGCGTTCTTCGCGCGCTTCGCGCAGGCGCTGCAGGACAACCCGGCACCGGCCGACGACGCGCATGCACAGGAACTGCTCGGCGACATCGGCGTGTCGGCCGGCTACCCGGTGCTGTGGACGGGCGACCGCCTCACGGCCGCGACGGCCGGCGTCGCCGAGGCACGCGCGCGGCTTGCCACGCCGCCGTCGAACCTGCTGAACGCGAACGGCTGGAGCTGGATCGGCGACACGGCCGGCAAGTACGGCCAGGACTACACGCTGCGCGCGTACGCGGCCTACACGCAGTTCGGCACCGCGACGCGCGACGACGAAACGCTCGCGGTCGTCCGCGTCGACAGCGACGGCCATCCGCTGAACGGTGCGAACCGCTACGTGCTGCATTTCGCGCCGGGCGCGCTGCCGCCGGTGCGGGCGTTCTGGACGCTGACGCCCTATGCGACGAACGGCGCGCTGCCCGATGTCGGGTCGGCACGCCGCTCGCTCGGCGATCGCGACCGGCTGCGCCGCAACCACGACGGCTCGATCGACATCGTCGTGTCGGCATCGCCGGGCGGCACGCATGCGGGCAACTGGCTGCCGGCGCCGCGCGCCGATTTCGCCCTCGCATTGCGCCTGTACGCGCCGAAGCCGCAGGCGAGCGACGGGTCGTGGATGCCGCCCGTCATCGTCCGGAAATGAACGGATGACCGGCGGCGTTGTCCGACCGGCGGGCGCGACGGCGCCCGAACCCCGTACCGTCACCTCCTGAGCCTATACTTTCGGGATAGCGTGCGCGGCCGCCCGGTTCTCCGGTGCGGCCCGGCATCCAATCCCGAGGCATTCAAGCATGGCAAGCGCAGACAAAGAAACCGTATCCTCGACCCTCCATGCCCTCGGTGGCGTTGCACGCTCGCGCCGGACCCGGCGCATCGGCATCGGCGTGCTGATCTTCCTCGTTTTATTCGGACTGCTCGGGTTCTTCGCGGCGCCGCCGCTGATCCGCCATATCGCCGAACAGCAGTTGAGCAAGCAGCTCGACCGGCCCGCCACGATCCGGCGCATCGCGCTGAACCCGTACACGCTGAACCTCGAAGCCGACGGCATCCATCTCGGCGACAAAGGCGGGCAGGGCGACTTCATCGACATCGCGAAGCTCGTCGTGCGGCCGTCGTGGTCGTCGCTGTTCCGCGGTGCGCCGATCGTCAACGAAGTCCGCCTCGATTCGCCGCGCTTTCATATCGTCCGCTACGACGCGCAGCGCTTCAACTTCACCGACCTGATCGAGAAATTCTCGACGCCGTCGCCGAAACCCGAAAGCAAGCCGACGCAGTTCTCGGTGTCGAACATTCAGGTCAACAACGGCCGGATCGATTTTGACGACCGTCTGCTGAACGAAAAGCACGTCGTCGACAACTGGACCCTCGGCATTCCGTATATCGCGACGCTGGCATCGAAGACCGACATCTTCGTCGAACCGAAGCTGCGCGCGCGTTTCGACGGCAGCCCGATCGCGATCGACGGCAAGACCAAGCCGTTCGCGCAGTCGCGCGAATCGGAGATCGCACTGAAATTCGACGGCCTCGACGTGCCGAAGCTGATCTCGTACGTGCCGGCGAAGTTGCCGGTGGCCGTGACGAGCGGCCTGCTGAGCAGCGACCTCAAGGTCAATTTCGTGATGAGCGGCGAGACGCCCGCGCTGCGCGTGTCGGGCACCGTCGACCTGAAGGACGCGAAGGTGACGGACCACGCGTCCGCGCCGCTGTTCGCCGCGCACGGCGTGCACGTCGCGGCGGCCAGCCTCGAGCCGCTGCGCAACGCGATGCACTTCGACGAGATCCGGATCGACCAGCCGGTGGTCGACCTGTCGCGCGACAAGCAGGGCGTGCTGAACGTCGAGAAGCTCGCCGCGCAGCCGGCCGCCGCATCGAAGGCCGCCGAAGGCAAGCCGGCGGCGTCGGGCGCCGCGGCTGCTTCCGCCGCCGCCGAAGCCACCGCCAGCGGCGCGAAGGCCGAAGCGGGCGCCGACGCGAAGGAGGCGCCGCCGCTCGACCTGACGATCCGTCATTTCGCGATCGACGGCGGCACGGTCAACGTCGACGACCGCGTGCCGGCGACGCCGACCGCGCTGTCGCTCACGAAGCTCGCCGCAACGCTCGACGGCTTCACGATGCAGGGCAAGACACCCGCGAAATACACGCTGTCGACGTCGCTGTCGCGCGGCGGCGACGTGACCGCCGAAGGCACGTTCAATCTCGCGGAGAAGCAGGCCGAGAGCAAGCTGACGGTCGCCGCGCTCGCGCTGCCGGCGCTGCAGCCGTATCTCGGCGAGGCGACGCGTGCGCGCGTGCTCGACGGCACGCTCGGCGCGACCGTCAACGCGAAGGCCGACTGGGGCAAGACGCCGCTCGCCGCGCAGGTCGCCGACAGCACGATCAGCCTGAAGTCGCTGAAGATCGCGACGCCCGATGCGAAGGCGCCCGCGATCGTGCTGCCCGACGCGAGCGCGAAGATCGCGAAGGTCGACGTGGCCACGCGTACCGCGGAGATCGCAAGTGTCGACGCCAGCGGGCTTGCGCTCGACGTGCAGCGCCTGAAGGACGGCAAGATCGACCTCGCGGCGCTGGCCGAGCCGGCGCAGGCATCGGTGCCGAAGCGCACGGTCGCGCGCAAGGCCGAGGCCGCCGCACCGTCGTGGCATTACCGGATCGACGCGCTGAACGTGAAGGATTCGTCCGCGAACTTCACCGACCTGTCGACGCCACGCCCGGTGAAGCTGGCGATCAAGCCGCTGGACCTGTCGGTGCAGAAGATCAGCGACGACATGACCAAGCCGCTGCCCGTGCAGCTGAAGGCGACGCTGAACCGCAAGGGTTCGCTGAATGTGACGGGCGACGTGACCGCGCAGCCGCTGAAGCTCGGCCTGAAGATCAACGGCAACCGCCTCGACGCGGCCGCGTTCGAGCCGTACTTCGGCAGCGCGCTGAACGCGACGATCGCCAGTGCGCTGCTCAACGCGCAGGGCAACCTGACGTTCGCGCAGGTGAAGGACGCGCCGCGCGCGACCTATCGCGGCGACGTCGCGCTCGTCGACGTGCGGATGCTCGACAAGGCGACCTCCGACCCGTTCGCGGGCTGGCGCTCGCTCGCGCTGACGAACCTGAAGGCGAACTACGACGAGAAGGGTACCGATGTCGACGCGTCGCGCGTGACGTTCTCGAACTTCTACGGCCGCGTGCTGCTCGACGCGCAGGGGCGCCTGAACCTGAAGGACGTGGTCGCGAAGGAATCGGGCCCCGCGCAATCGCTCACGCGTGATGCGAGCAAGGGCGAGCCGGTGCCGCTGTCGCCGCAGGCTGCCTCGGCGCCGGCTGTCGCGCAGCAGGCATCCGCGCCGGCCGCCGCATCGGCGACGGTCGTCGTGAAGGCCGCGACGCCGCCGCAGAACCCGGTGCGGATGCATTTCGGCGAGTTGCTGCTGCAGAACGGCCGTGTCACGTACACCGACAACTTCATCAAGCCGAACTACACGGCGAACCTCGTCGCGATCAAGGGCACGGTCGGCGCGTTCGGTACGGATTCGACGACGTCCGCGCCGGTCGACGTCGCCGCGAACCTCGCGGGCAACGGGCCGATCTCGATCAAGGGTTCGGTGAACCCGCTGATCGAGAAGCCGGCGCTCGACCTCACCGCGACCGCGCACGACATCGAGCTGACCAACCTGACGCCGTACTCGGCGAAGTACGCGGGCTACCCGATCACGAAGGGCAAGCTCAACGTCGACCTGCATTACGCGCTCGAGAACGACCAGCTGAAGGCGAACAACCACATCTTCATCGACCAGCTCACGTTCGGCGATCACGTCGACAACGACACGGCGACCAAGCTGCCGGTAAAGCTCGCGATCTCGCTGCTGAAGAACACCCGCGGCCAGATCGACGTGAACCTGCCGGTGTCGGGCTCGCTGTCGAATCCGGAGTTCAGCGTCGGCGGGCTGATCTGGCGCGCGGTGCTGAACCTGATCGCGAAGGCCGTCACGTCGCCGTTCTCGCTGCTCGCGCATGCGTTCGGCAGCGGCGGCGAGGATCTCGGCTACGTCGAATTCGCGCCGGGCTCGTACCAGCTCGACGACGCGCAGCAGAAGAAGCTCGACACGGTCGTGAAGATGCTGACCGAGAAGTCGTCGATCCGCCTCGACCTGATCGGCCGCGTCGATCCGGCGAAGGACACGTCGGGCCTCGGCGATGCGTACGTCGATCGGCTCGTGCGCCAGCAGAAGCTGAAGGACGTGGTCGGGCAGGGCGAGAGCATCGACCCGATGTCGGTGAAGGTCGAGCCGGCCGAGTACAGCAAGTACCTGGCGCGTGCGTACAAGGCCGCCGACTTCAAGAAGCCGCGCAACCTGATCGGCCTGCAGAAGACGCTGCCCGACGCCGACATGAAGAAGGCGCTCGCCGACCATGCGCCGGCCGACGACAACGCGCTGCGTGCGCTCGCGCAGCAGCGCGCGCAGGCCGTGCGCCAGTACCTCGACGGGAAGATCGATTCGAGTCGCGTGTTCATCGTCGCACCGAAGCTCGATGCGAAGGGCATCGAGGACAAGGGCGCAACGACCCGCGTCGACTTCGGCCTGCAGTAAGCGGGCCATCCGCCGCCGCGTCCGTTCATCCGTTCGGGCGCGGCGGCGCGTTTCCTTCAGCGCGCGGCGATCGCCGGTTCTTCGCGCTTGCCCAGTTCTTTCTTTGCAGCCAGCGGCAGACGCGCGTCGTCCCACTGCGCCAGCCATTCGACTTCCTTCGCGGTGAACACCTGTCCGTAGTTGCGCAACGCGTACTGCAACGCATCGACGACGTGGTGGCGAATGATCTCGGGGGTGCGTGCATCGTCCAGCACGAACCGGAGGGCTTCCAGGGTCGACATACTCGTGCTCCGGGTCAGGGAAAACCCTTTATCACACGCCAATAAGTCGTGCGCCACGCGGAAAAAAATCGCGTGGCCGGCGGCGCCGTACGTACGTTTTGACCGATGCACCGGAGCAGTGCCGGCGGGCAAGCGCGCACGTCGCAATGTGCGCCAGGTCACCTTGCATTGCGACGGCTTCGTGTCGCTTGCGATTGGTTACGTTTGATAGAAAACAGTAAGCCGCGCTTCATGCGAGCGCCCCACGATCCGGCGATATTTTGCGCGCTTGATGGCAAGTCACGCAGTTCAACGTCAATCGATGAGGTGGGGTGATGAAGTCTTTCCTTGGTAAGCAGCGGAAGTTGGTGGCGATGGTGGCAGGCGCGCTGGCGCTCGCAAGCGCGGGTGCCTATGCGGCGCAGCAGGACGGCGACAGTCAGGGCGAGGACGGCGGCCATGGCCACCGTGTCGTGAAGCACGTGCTGCTGATCAGCGTCGACGGCCTGCACGAGCAGGATCTCGCGCGCTGCATCGGCGCGAACACGTGTCCGAACATCGCGGTGCTCGCGCAGCACGGCGTGACTTACACGAACGCGTACACGCCGGGCCTGTCGGATTCGTTCCCGGGCCTCGCGGCGCTCGTGACGGGCGGCTCGCCGAAGACGGCCGGCCTGTTCTACGACGTGTCGTATGACCGCAGCCTGTATGCGCCGGGCGACACGACGTGCTCGGGCAAGCCGGGCTGGAACGTCGTGTTCGACGAAACGACCGGCATCGACGCGTTCAACGGCGGCAAGCTCGTGCATCTCGACGGCGGTGGCGGATTCAACCCGCAGGCGATCCCGCATGCGAAGGTCAACGGCCAGTGCGTGCCGGTCTATCCGCACAACTACGTGAAGACCAACACGGTGTTCGAAGCCGTGAAGGCCGGCGTGCCGAATGCGCACACCGCGTGGGCCGACAAGCATGCGTGGGGCTACGACTGGCTGAACGGCCCGTCGGGCACCGGCGTCGACGACATGATGCGCACCGAGATCAACTCGATCGACGCGACGACGCAAACGGACTACACGGACGTCTATTCGCACACCGCACAATTCGACAACCTGCACGTGCAGGCGCTGATCAACCAGATCAACGGCCATGACTCGACGGGCACGAAGAGCGCGCCGGTGCCGACGCTGTTCGGCGCCGACTTCCAGACGCTGAGCGTCGCGCAGAAGGCGGTGGTGACGAAGGGCGGCGGCTACATGGACGCGAACTTCACGCCGAACGGGCAGGTCGCGAACGCGATCACGTATGTCGACAACTCGATCGGCCATGTCGTCGCGGCGCTGAAGCAGGCGAACCTGTATTCGTCGACGGCCGTGATCGTCACGTCGAAGCATGGCCAGTCGCCGACCGATCGCACCAAGCTCGTGAAGAACGGCGACACGCTGACGAAGCTGCTCGAAACGAACAACTACCTCGACCCGAACGGCAACTTCGGCCAGAACAACACGACGACGGGCAACCTGAACGACGGTTCGGGCCTCGTCGACACGGGCTTCGTGCAGACCGACGACGTCGGCTTGATCTGGCTGCGCGACCGCAACCAGCGCACGGCCGTGGTGCAGACGCTGAAGGCGAACCTCGGCTGCAACGCACCGGGGATCTGCGCGGACGGTTCGCAGGCGTACATCCTGTACGGCGCGGCGCTCGCCGAGCGCTTCGGCGATCCGGCCAACGGTCGTACGCCGGACATCATCGTCCAGCCGAATCCGGGTGTGATCTATACGTCGAGCACGAAGAAGGACGAGGAGCACGGCGGCAACGCGCCGGACGACAGCCACCTCGGCCTGCTCGTGTCGTATCCGGGCATCCATCGCGCGCGCACGGTGACCGACACGGTCGGCACGAAGCAGGTCGCGCCGACGATCCTCGGGCTGCTCGGTGCGAACCCGCGCCTGCTGCATGCGGTCGTGGCCGAGAACACGCGCGTGCTGCCGGGTCTCGGTATCGACCACTGACGACGCCTGCCGGACGCCGCCGCCGGGCGGTGTCCGGCACGGGACGCGCGGCGGTGCGCGTCCTGCTACATGACGATGCGGGTCCGGCTCATGCGGTCCCGCATTCGTCCAGCATCCATGCCCTGAAGTGCCGCAACGCCTCGCTCGTCTCGAGGCGCTCCGGCGCGTAGCACAGGTAGTGCCCCTGCGCGTCGACGTCGACGGGCGCGTCGAACGGCTCGACGAGCGTGCCGGCCGCGAGATTGTCGACGATCAGGAAGTGCGGCACGAGCGCGAGCCCGAGCCCCGCCTGCGCGGCTTGGATCAGCACCGAATACTGTTCGAAGCGCGGCCCGGCGAGCGCATTCATCTGCGTGGCGCGATGGCGTTCCGCCCACGCGGACCACGCGATTTCCGCCTGCTCGTGCACGAGTCGCGGCGCCGCCATGGCGTCGGCGGGCGTGCGCAACGCGTGCCGCTCCGCGAACTCGCGCGAACAGACCGGCACGAAGGTCCGGCCGTCCAGGTAGTCGCTTCGGACTCCTTCCCATGCGCCGTCGCCATAGCGGATCGCCGCGTCGAGCCCGAACGGAAAGATGTCGCCGTGCGCGAGATGGCGGCGAAAGCTCAGCGTGACGCTCGGCGCGACGGCGAGAAAACGCGTGAGCCGCGGCACGAGCCACTTGGTCGTAAACGTCGGCACGCTCGCGATCGTCAGCAGGTCGCTGTTCTCGCGTGCGCTCAGCAGTTCGATCGACGCGTTGCCGATCTCGCGCAGCGGGCCGACGACGCGTGCGTGGTACACCTGCCCGGCGCGCGTGAGCACGAGGCTGCGCCCTTCGCGCACGAACAGCTTCACGCCGAACAGCGCCTCGAGATTCGCGATCTGCCGGCTGACCGCGCTCGGCGTCAGCCCCAGTTCGCGGGCCGCGTAGGAGAAGTTCAGGTACTTCGCAGAACTCGCGAACGCGTGCAGTTCCGCGACGTTCGGATACAGGTGCTTCATCGCCGGCTATTCCCTCCGTGCACAGATCGATGCGGGCTTTGTACGTTTTTTTCATGACGATGCCATGTCGAAACCGCACACTGCAGCCATCCCGAAAACGCGTGACAGCCCCGCCCGGCGGGCGTTGCGCGGCGTCTTTGTCTCTCTTGCCCGCGAGTGTTTCCATGCCTGCGTCTACCGCCCCGGCACTGGCCGATGGTGTTCCGATTCCGCGTAACAGGCCCGTGCGTCCGAGCGCCGGACGCCTGCTGCTGAACGCGCTCGTCGCGGTGTTCGGGCTCTACCTGCTGCTGCCGATCGCGCTGCTGCTGGTCGGCTCGGTGGGCCAGTCGTGGACGAACACGCTGCTGCCGACCGGCTTCACCGGGCACTGGTTCGCCGACCTGGCCGCGAACCGCAGCTTCACCCGCGCATTCGGCGTGAGCCTGACTGTGGCGCTGGCGTGCTGCGCGCTCAACACGGTGGTCGGCTTGCCGCTCGCCTATGCGCTGCATCACCGCGCGCAGGCCGGGCGCGGCATGGCGACGCGCATCGTGATGCTGATGCCGGTGGCCGTGCCCGCGCTGACGCTCGGCTTCGGCTACATCGCGATCTTCAGCGGCGACACGCTGCCGTGGCTCGGCACGCTGCCGCTGATGATCGGGGCCCACGCGGTGCTGACGCTGCCCTACCTGCTGCAGACGCTGCTGAGCGATCTGCGCCACCTCGGCCTCGCGCGCCTCGAGGCCTGCGCGGCGACGCTCGGCGCGACGCCGCTGCGCCAGTTCTTCACGATCGTGCTGCCGAACCTGCGGCACAGCCTGTTTTCGGGTCTCGTGATGGTGGCCGCGCTGTCGATCGGCGAATTCCAGATCTCGAACCTGATCGCCGGCTTTCGCTACCGCAACTATCCGATCGTGCTGCTGCAGGCGTTCTACGGCGCGTCGGGGATGGCATGCGCGGCTACGGTCGTGCTGCTCGTCCTCGCCGTGCTCGCGACGCTCGTGTCGGTCGGCACCGTACAACGCATGAAGTGAGTCCGTCATGAGTCTCGAATTCGAACACGTCAGTTTCCAGTATCCCGGTGCGCGTCACGGCGTCGACGACGTCACGCTGTCCGCGGCGCAAGGCGAGCTGCTCGCGGTGATGGGGCGCAGCGGGTCCGGCAAGTCCACGCTGCTGCGGCTCGCGGCCGGCCTGCTCGACGGCGGCAGCGGCCGCATCGCGATCGGCGGCGACGACATGGCGGGCGTGCCCGTGTGGCGGCGCGAGGTGGGCATGGTGTTCCAGCACTACGCGCTGTTTCCGAACCTGTCGGTGGCCGACAACGTCGCGTACGGGCTGCGGATGCGCGGCGTCGCGGCCGACGCGAGGCGGCGGCGTGCGACAGAGATGCTCGACCGCGTCGGCCTGTCGGCGCATGCGGAGCGCGGCATCGCGATGCTGTCCGGCGGGCAGCAGCAGCGCGTCGCGCTGGCGCGCGCGCTCGTGATCGAACCGAAGCTGCTGCTGCTCGACGAGCCGCTGGCGGCGCTCGATGCCGGCATCCGCCATCAACTGCGCGACGAAATCCGCGCGCTGCAGCGCGCGTGCGGCGCGACGACGCTGCTCGTCACGCACGACCAGGACGAGGCGCTGAGCATGGCCGACCGCGTCGCGATCGTCGACGGCGGGCGCGTGCTGCAGGTCGGTACGCCGCGCGACCTGTACGAGCGGCCGGCTTCCGCGCAGGTCGCGCGCTTCGTCGGGCATTCGACGCTGCTGCGCGGTCGCGTGATCGCGCACGACACGGTCGACGTGCGTTTCGCGACGCTGCGCGTCGAGACGGGCGCGCACCGGCCGGGCGCCGAGATCGAGGTGCTGGTGCGGCCCGAGCACGTCGAAGCCGATCCACCGGGGCCCGGCGTGAACCGTATCGACGGCCGCCCGGGCGACGTGCGCTACTTCGGCGCGACGCAGCGCTACGACTTCATTCCCGCCGGTTCGGCCGACCCGCTGCTGTGCGAAGGCCGCGTGACGGCCACGCGCTGCATCGCGATCGAACCGCGCCATCTGCTCGTGCTGCCGGCGTCGCCGGCCGCGCAATGACCCCTTTCATTCAACGGAGATCCCCGATGCTTGCAGGCCAACCCCTTGTGAAAACCCTGCGCGCCGGCATGCTGGCGCTGTGCGCACTCGCCGCGCTGGCTGCCGCACCGGCGCACGCCGCACCGCTGTATCCGGGCGAGGACGCGCTGTATGCGAAGGCCGCCGACGAAGGGCTCGTCGTGTCGTTCGACACGGGCCCCGAATGGGCGAACTGGAAGGCGCTGTTCGCCGAATTCCGCAAGCGCTATCCGAAGGTCGAGATCACCTACAACGACATCGGCTCGGCCGCGACCGTGGTCGCGCTCGACAAGTCGCGCCGCCGTCCGCAGGCCGATACCGCGTACTACTTCGCCGCGTCGGCGCTCGACGCGGAGAGCAAGGATGTCGTCGCGCCGTTCAAGCCGGTCAACTTCGACAAGCTGCCGAACGTGTTCCGCTCGGCGGACGGCCGCTGGTTCGCGGTGCATTCGCTGAACATCGCGTTCCTCGTCAACCGCAAGCTCGTGAAGAACGTGCCGCAGCGCTGGTCCGACCTGCTGAAGCCGGAATATCGCAACGCGGTCGTCTACCTCGACCCGCGTTCGACCGGGCAGGGGCAGGTTGCCGTGTTCGCGGCCGCGTATGCGAACGGCGGGAGCGTCGAGAATCCGAAGCCGGGCGCGGAATTCTTCGGCAAGCTGAAGAATGCGGGCAACGTGCTGCGCGTCGAGGGCACGACGCCGTATGCGAAGTTCGTGAAGGGTGAGATTCCGATCCTGATCGGCTACGAGAACGACGGCCTGAAGGCGAAGTACGTCGACGGCATGGGTGACGCGGCCGACGTCGTGATTCCGCAGGACGGCAGCGTGTCGGCACCGTATGCGATGAGC
Source organism: Burkholderia lata (assembly GCF_902499025.1). Lineage (GTDB taxonomy): Bacteria > Pseudomonadota > Gammaproteobacteria > Burkholderiales > Burkholderiaceae > Burkholderia > Burkholderia lata_C. The sequence goes on from NZ_CABVPW010000010.1 coordinate 175,016, forward strand.
CTCGTGAAGAACGGCCCGAACCCGTCCGCCGCGCAGCTGTGGCTCAACCTCGTGATGAGCGATGTCGGGCAGGCGCTGTTCGCGCAGGGCTTCGTGCGGCCGGCCGTGCCCGGCACGCCGGTCGCGCCGGACGTCGCGGCGAAGCTGCCGAAGGCGCCGCAGGTGCGCCCGCTCGACGTGGCGAAGGCGGCGACGCGCAAGGCCGAGGTCGACCAGCTCTGGTCGCAGGCAACGCTCGGCAACTAAGGGGCGCGCGATGCAGACCTCCCTCGCGGAACGCGGCGCGCTGCGCCGCTTCGGCGCGGCCCCGGCGGCAGTATTGCTGGCGGTGTGCTTCGTGCTGCCGCTCGCTGCGCTCGTCGGCTCGGCCTTCACGGACGGCGGCCGCGCGTTCGCCGCGGTACTGCGCGATCCGCTCGTCGCCGATGCGATCGCGCGCTCGCTGGTGCTGGCGGTCGGCGCCGGCACGCTGTCGGTCGGCGTCGGCGTGCCGGTCGCGTTCGCGCTGGCCGGGCAGTCGCCCGCCCGCCGCCACTGGTCGCTCGCGCTGCTCGGCGTGCCGCTCGCGTTCTCCGGGCTGGTGATCGCCTATGGCTTCATCCTCGCGTTCGGCCGCGCCGGCTTCGTCACCACGCTGGCGGCGTCGCTGGGCGCGGACCCGAACGTGCTCGGCGGCGCGATCTACACGATGCCGGGGCTGGCGGTTGCGTATGCGTATTACCTGATCCCGCGGGTCGCGCTGATGATCTACCCGGCGCTCGCGAACCTCGACCGGCGGCCGCTCGAGGCGGCACTGACGCTCGGCGCGCGGCCGTGGCGTGCGTGGCTCGACGTCGCGTGGCGCGAACTGTGGCCGTCGGTCGCGTCCGCGTGGTGCCTCGTCACGGCGATCGCGCTCGGCACCTACGGCACGGCGCTCGCGCTGGCCGGTACGCAGATCAACATCCTGCCGCTGCTGATGTATCTGAAGCTGTCGGACGGGCAAACCGATTTCTCGCAGGCGGCCGTGCTGTCGATCGTGCTGACGGCGATCTGCACCTGCGTTCTTGCATTGGGGGAAGGCCTTGTACGGCAACGACGTCATTGAGTGGTCGGAAGCGACGCGCGCCGCGCTCGCGCAACTCGCGCGGCGGCAGCGCGGCGAGCGGCGGCATCGCATGCCGGTCGGCGTGATCGGTCCGCGCGACGCGACCGGTGAGCAGATGCAGGTCGCCGAGCGGATCGCGCATGCGCTCGCGGCGGCGGGCGTCGCGATCGTCGGCGGCGGCAAGCAGGGCGTGATGGAGGCGGCCGCGCGCGGTGCGCATGCGGCCGGCGGGTGCGCGATCGGGCTGCTGCCCGAAGAAGATGCGCGCGATGCGAACCCGTACCTGACCGTCGCGCTGCCGACGGGGCTCGGCATCACGCGCAATGCGCTGATCGCACGCGCGTCGCTGTGCCTGATCGCGGTGGGCGGCGGGCTCGGCACGCTGTCCGAGATCGCGCTCGGGCTGCAATGGGGCAAGCCGGTGTTCACGATTCGCGACGCACCGCCGGTGGCGGGCGTCGAGTGCTTCGACGAAACGGATCCGCTCGTCGCGCGTGTCGCGCGGTGGCTCTCCGATTCGGCGTAGGTCTGGAGATGTGCGGTATCGCCTGATGTCATCTGTATAAATAGGAATCCTATACATGAAGAAGTTAACCATGATCTTGTGCGCGGCGGGGTGCGTGTCCGCGACCGCTCACGCGCAAGGCACCGTCACGCTATACGGGATCGTCGACGCGGGGCTGGGCTATACGAGCAACCAGCGCGTCGCGACGAACAAAGGCTCGCTCGGCACGCCGGTCGCATATCGCGGCGCGTCGAGCTACAGCTTCGCGAGCGGCACGTGGTCCGGCAGCCGCTGGGGCCTGAAGGGCAAGGAAGACCTCGGCGACGGGCTCGCCGCGGTCTTCCAGCTCGAGAACGGCTTCAACATCGGCAACGGGCAGCTCGGCCAGGGCGGCCGGATGTTCGGACGGCAGGCGTGGATGGGGCTGTCGAGCACGCGCTTCGGCACGCTGACGATGGGCCGCCAGTACGATCCGATCGTCGATTTCGTCGGCACGATCGGGCCTGGCTCGTTCCTGACCGGCATGGGCGCGCATCCGGGCGATCTCGACAACATCGACAACCAGGCGCGCGAGAACAACTCGGTCAAGTACGTCAGCCCGAAATTCGGCGGCTTCACGTTCGGCGCGCTATACGGCTTCGGCAACCAGGCCGGCAGCGTGAAGAACCAGAATACGTGGAGCGTCGGCGGCCAGTACGTGAACGGCCCGTTCGCGCTCGGCGCGGCCTATCTGTATGCGACCAATGCGTTCGGCGCGAACGCCGGCGCATGGACGGGTTCGTATGACGGCACGTTCGCATCGTCGATCAACGAAGGCTTCGCGTCGTCGAAGAGCATGCAGATCGTCGCCGCGGCGTCGACCTACCAGATCGGCGCGGTCACGCTCGGCGTGTCGTACAGCAATACGCAGTACCGCGCGGGCGCGTTCTCGACGTTTCGCGGCACGGCGAACTACAACTCGGCGGGCGGCACGGTGTCGTGGCAGGCGTCGCCGGCGCTGCGCGTCGCGGCCGGCTACGACTTCACGCGCGGCAGCTCGATCGGCGGCCAGTCCGCGCCGAAGTACCACCAGCTGAACCTCGCGTCGTACTACAACCTGTCGAAGCGGACCGCGCTGTACGGTCTCGTCGGCTACCAGAAGGCGAGCGGCAAGACGCTCGACGCATTCGGCAACGTGGTCGACGCGACGGCGTCGGTCGGCGACGTCGGCAACGGCATCTCGTCGGCCGGCGACACGCAGACGCTCGTGCGCATCGGGATGCGGCATACGTTCTGATCGGACAACCGTGCTCCGGCGAATTCGGCCCGGCGCCCGTGTGAAGCGGGCGCCGGGCTTTTTTGTCGAGGCGGGAAAGCGGCGAGCCCGGCATTGCGATGTGGGCGGACAGGCTTGAATTCCGCGGCGCAACACGCCATATTGGTCGGGCATCATCATTCAACGACGCACGAAGAGGAATGCCCATGCGCCTGATTCTCGCCCTGCTGCTGCCGTGGCTGCAGTTCTTCACGATCGGCCGCCCGTTCGCCGGGCTGATCTGCCTGATCCTGCAAATCACGCTGATCGGCTGGATCCCGGCCGCGATCTGGTCGGTCTATGCACTGAGCCAGTACAAGACGGATCGCAAGATCGAGGCGGCGCTGGGCGAACGGCGCTGACGAAAGCATTCGCGGCCTGCCGCGGACGGATCCGATCGGCCGGGGTACCGGCCGTTCCGGCGGCCTGCCCGTCGAGGGCGGCCCGGCAGGCGCACAGCCGCGCGCGGCTTCGCTTCATTTCACTTCACATCCGCATTGCGCCGCGCTGCGCGTCACCCCGGCACCGCCCCCTCCAGCGCCTCCGCCCGCGCGAACAGCCAGTCGACGAACGTGCGCAGCGACGGATCGTCGTCGTCGCGATACAGGCAATGAAACGGCGGCGCTTCCAGGTGGACTTCCGGAAACAGCGCGACGAGCCGCCCTTGCTCGAGATCGTCGCGCACGACCGCGCGCGGCGCGAGGCACACGCCGAGCCCGCTCGCGGCGGCCTTGGTCATCAGGAAGAACTCGCGATAGAACGGCCCGCGCAGCGTTTCGGTGACGACCGAGCCTGCCTGGTGGAACCAGTATTGCCATGCCTGCGGCAAACCCGCGTAATGCAGCAGCGGCGCGTTGCGCAGGTCGGCCGGCGTGCGCGCCTGGTCGAGCACCGGGTGGCCGGGCGCGCACACCGGCACCGCGACGGTCGCGAGCAACGGCCGCGACACGAACCCCTTGCGGCGCAACTCCGGTGTATAGCGGCGGACCACGATGTCGCAGGTTTCGTCGAACTGGTCGCGCTCGTTGTCGGGCGTCGTGACGAGTTGCACGTCGATGTCCGGATGTTCGGCCTGGAACGCAGCCAGTTGCGTCAGCAACCATCCGTGCGCGAACGATACGGACGTGTTGATCCGCACCGGATGGCCGCCGCCGGGTTCGAACATCTGCCCCGTCGCCTGCGCGAGCCGGCCGAGGCAACTCGCGACGTCGACGAGATAATGCCGCGCGCGCGGCGTGAGCCGCATCGAGCGTCCGTCGCGCTCGAACAGCTTCTGCCCGAAGAACGATTCGAGCACGCGGATCTGCTGCGCGACCGCGCTCTGGGTCACGTTCAGCTCGTCGGCGGCGAGGGTGAGGCTCTGCAGGCGGCCGGCAGCTTCGAAGCTGCGCAGCGCGTTCAGGGGCGGCAATCGGCGCATCGTGAGATCGCGAAGAAAAGCTACACAGTGGGTCAAAAAATGTCGTTTGTGGCGGCCGGGGCGCCTCCCTATCATGGCGCCGACAGGAGAAAACGCCCCGATGACGATCATATCGCCACCCGACGCCCGGGCAACCGGAATTCGCCACCGTCTTCGCCTTAGGCGCGAGGCGCGGCGTGCGACGCGCCGCCCGGCCGCGATGCCGCCGGTGCGCCGTCGCGGCGCGCTGGCGCTCGCCTGCGCAGGACTGTTCGCGGCGCTGACCGGATGCGCGACGAAACCCGAGAACGAACGGCAGATCGGCAACGGCGGATCGCTGGTGCGCTACAGCTCGAGCCAGACCGAAGTCGACCTGACCGATACCGAGCAGCAGACGCTGCGCATGCTCAGCGACCGCCGCTATGCGGATGCGACGCAGGCACGCGCGCTCGACGCGGTGGCCGGCGTGCTGCGTGCGCAGGGTTATGCGCCGGTGACGGTCGATCGCGATTCGGGGTTGGTGGAAGCGGGGCGCAGCGAGACGCTGATCCCGAAGTGGCGTCAGCTGTTGCGCGGTGCGCTGAAGGCCCGCATCGGGATGCTGCCGGTGAAGCCCGATCATGAACGCGTGGCCGCGATCGTGACGGTTCGGGCGGGGCAGCAGGCGCATGTCGCAGACGCGCATGTCGCGATCGTGCGTGCGCGATTCGATCGCACGGTTTGGGACAGCGCCGGCGATTCGCGTACCAAGACCGTGATGGAGCCCGAGTACTACCAGGCGTTCTTCACGGAAGTGGACAAGGCGATGTGCACGACGAAGTGCGAGCGGTGAGCGCCGCGCACGTGCCGGCGCCGGGGGCGTAAAGGAGGAACGGGGAACGGAAGGCGCGCTGCCGCCGGTCGGAGAATGGGCGCGGATGCCGGCGCAGCGCCCGGTACCTCCGGCCGAAGCTCGAGCGGTCGACAAGAAAACGGCTGCCCGGATCGTCGCTCGACCCGGCAGCCGCTTCGCCTACTTCACCGCAAACAGCGTCAGGTTCATGAAGATCTTGAACGCATAGCCGAGCGTGACGGCGCCGATCACGCCGCCCGCCCACAGGACGATGAACCACATCCAGCCGCGCATGCGCGGCTTCGGCGCATCGGGCTGGCGATCGGCGGAATCAGTGGTGGTAGTAATGCTGGTCTTCATGGCGCACCTTGCCTCGGAATACCCAGTAACCCATCGTCGTGTAGGCGATGATGATCGGGAGGATAACCGCTGCGCCGACCAGCGTGAAGGTCTGGCTGGAACGCGGCGCCGCGGCTTCCCAGATCGTCATCGTCTGAGGAATCGCATACGGGAACAGCGTGACGAGCAGGCCGACGTAGCCGAGCAGCACGAGCGCCAGCGCGAGCACGAACGGGGTCATGTCATGCCGGTCGCGCACGGCACGGCGCATCCACACCGCGCACCCGGCGACCAGGAACGGCACCGGCAGCAGGCGCCAGAACAGCCCCGAATCGAACCAGCGCTGCGCGATGGCCGGATCCTGCAGCGGCGTCCACAGGCTGATTACCGCGATGAAGCCGAGCAGCACGACCGTCAGCGGCCACACGACGCGATGCAGGCGCCGCTGCAGGTCGCCTTCCGTCTTCGCGACGAGCCAGCAGCAGCCGAGCAGCGCATAGGTCACGATCAGGCCGAGGCCGGTCAGCAGGCTGAACGGCGTGAGCCAGTCGAAGGCGTCGCCCGCGAACACGCCGTCCTTCACGTTGATGCCCTGCAGGAACGCACCGAGCGCGATCCCCTGGAAGAACGTCGCGCCGGCCGAGCCGCCGATGAACGCGAGATCCCACAGCTGCTTCGTGCGCCGCGCCTTCGCGCGGATCTCGAACGACACGCCGCGGAAGATCAGGCACACCAGCATGAAGATCAGCGGCAGGTACAGCGCCGACAGCACGGTCGAATAGACGATCGGGAACACCGCGAACAGCCCGGCGCCGCCGAGCACGAGCCACGTCTCGTTGCCGTCCCACACGGGTGCGACGGTGTTCATCATCAGGTCGCGTTCCTTCTCGTCCGGGAAGAACGGGAAGACGATGCCGATGCCGAGGTCGAAGCCGTCGAGCACGACGTACATGAAGAGCCCCAATGCGATGATCGCGGCCCAGATTACGGTGACGTCCATAGGTTTTCTCGTGTGCGGAAAGGGTGGGGCTCAGACGGTCTCGAGCGGCTCGTCGACGGCCGACATCGGGCGGCGCGCGGTGTGGTCGGGGCGCGTGTCGGGCATGTCGTCGTGCTTCACGTCGGGCAGCGCGGGGCCGGCCTTCATCAGCTTCAGCATGTAGTACACGCCGGTGCCGAACACGAGGAAGTACACGATCACGAACGTCATCATCGACAGGCTGACCTGCTGCACCGACAGCGGCGACACGGCCTGCGCGGTGCGCATCACGCCATACACGACCCACGGCTGGCGGCCCGCTTCGGTCGTCACCCAGCCCGCGAGCAGCGACACGAAGCCGGTCGGGCCCATCACGAGCGCGAAGCGCTGGAACCACTTCGATTCATACAGGCGGCCGCGGCGGCGCAGGAACCACGCGAGCGCGGCGAGGCCGATCATCGCGAAGCCGAGGCCGACCATGATCCGGAAGCTCCAGAACACGACGGTCGAGTTCGGACGGTCTTCCGGCGGAAATTCCTTCAGGCCACGGATCTCGCCGTCCCAGCTGTGCGTGAGGATCAGGCTGCCGAGGTGCGGCACCTTCACCGCGTAGCGGGTCGTTTCCGCCTTCATGTCCGGAATGCCGAACAGGTTCAGCGGCGTGCCGCCCTTCTCGGTTTCCCACAGCCCTTCGATCGCGGCAATCTTCGCCGGCTGGTGCTTCAGCGTGTTGATGCCGTGCTGGTCGCCGATCACGGCCTGCAGCGGTGCGAGCACGAGCAGCAGCCACAGCGCCATCGAGAACATCTTCTTCACGCCCTTGTCGCGGCGGCCCTTCAGCAGGTGCCAGGCGCCCGTCGCGGCCACCACCAGCGCGGCGACGATGAATGCGGCGATCGCCATGTGGAACAGGCGGTACGGGAACGACGGGTTGAAGATGATCGCGAACCAGTCGGTCGGCACGACGCGGCCGTCGACGATCTCGAAGCCCTGCGGCGTCTGCATCCAGCTGTTCGACGCGAGGATCCAGAACGTCGAGATCAGCGTGCCGATCGCGACCATCAGCGTCGCGCCGAAGTGCGCGCGCGGGCTCACGCGGTTCCAGCCGAACAGCATGATGCCGAGGAAGCCGGCCTCGAGGAAGAACGCGGTCATGACCTCGTACATCAGCAGCGGCCCGGTGACGGCGCCGGCAAAGCTCGAGAAGCCCGACCAGTTCGTGCCGAACTGGTAGCTCATCACGACGCCGGAGACGACGCCCATCCCGAACGCGACCGCGAAGATCTTCGACCAGAACAGGCAGAGGGTTTTGTAGTACTGCTTGCCGGTTTTCAGCCAGCGATATTCGAGCACGGCGATGAAGCTGGCGAGGCCGATGCTCAGCGCCGGAAAGACGATGTGAAAGGAGACGGTGAACGCGAATTGCAGGCGGGCCAGATCGAGGGCCGAAAGAGCGGTGTCCATACCAGTTGACCGAGGCTGACGATACCCGCCGGCGGGTGCCGGCGGACCCCGGCGGACGGGCGTCGGGGTTGGCTGGAGTATGTGCCGCGATGTTGCACCGCGAAATGCGCCAACTCGTCGCAGATGTCCAGCCCGTCGCCCGCATTTCCGGGGTAAATCGTTGATTCGTATCAATAAGGCTGCTTGCGGCGCGCGCGGCCGTGGCGTGGCGGTCTGACGCACGTGCGTCAATATGGCGCGTCGCGTCATCGGAACGGTTTGACGTGGACGCAAACGCCGCGTGACACGACGCGGCGCGACGCCCGCGCGCGGCCGAACCGTTGCGAGGCGTTATCGCGTAACGCACCCGGTCGCGCCGGCGGGCGCGGCCGATGGGGTCTGTCACATTGGTAACGCCGCGCAACATTGGCGCGTGCGCCCGTAATGGATGACGGATCGCGTGCGGCGTAGCGTTCGGTATGTCGGGTTCGCATCGACGAACCGCCAGCCGGAGAACGTGACGTGAATGGATTGAAGCTCGCGCTGGGCGCGGTGGCCACGGTGGCGATCGTGACGGGCGGCGTGGCGCATGCCGCCCGGGTCGGGGTCTATATCGGCCCCGGCTACCCGTATTACTACCCCGTCGTTCCCGCGCCTTACTACTACCCGCCGCCTGTCGTCGCAGTGCCCGTCGATCCGGGTCCGCCGCCCGAGTACGTCGAGAAGGGCCAGCCGCAGGACGAAGGCGACGCGAACCTCTGGTACTACTGCGACGCGTCGAAGCATTACTACCCGTATGTGAAGACCTGCAAGTCGGGCTGGCGATCGGTGCCGGCGCGGCCGCAGTGACGGAGGCGCGACGATGAAATCCCTGTTTCGATCCCTGCGCGTGCCGGCTGCGCTGGCGCTGGCCGGCCTGCTCGGCGCATGCGCGTACATGCCGACCGGGCCGAGCGTGATGGCGCTGCCCGGCACAGGCAAGTCGTTCGACCAGTTCCGCGCCGACGATGCGAACTGCCGTCAATACGCGTTCGAGCAATCGGGCGGCGTGAGCGCGGGCCAGGCGTCGACCGCGAGCGCGGTCGGCAGCGCGGCCGTCGGCACCGCACTGGGTGCGGCGGCCGGCGCGGCGTTCAACGGCGGCACGGGTGCGGCCGTCGGCGCAGGTGCGGGGCTGCTCGCGGGCAGCGTGGTGGGCGCCGGTGCGGCGCAAGGCTCGGCCTACGACATCCAGCGCCGCTACGACTACGGCTACCTGCAATGCATGTACGCGACCGGCAACCGCGTGCCGGTGCCCGGCGGGATGAGCGGTGGTGGCGGTGGCGGATATGGCGGTGCACCGCGCGCGGCGCCGCCGATGCCGCCGGCGGGCGTCCAGCCGCCGCCGCCGCGCTACTGACGGCAGCCTCGTCGCCGCCGTGCGGCGTGGCGGGCACGTGCGCCGTGCCCCGTGCGCGCATCGACCGGCGGTGCACACGCGCTGCGTGAATTGCGTACACTCTGAGTCTCGTTTCGGCAGGGCCGGGCGCATCGGTTCCGGTCCGCGTTTACCCAGGACTCAGCGATGATCGATTTACGCAGCGATACCGTGACACGTCCGAGCCAGGCAATGCTGGCCGCGATGACTGCCGCCGAAACCGGCGACGACGTATGGGGTGACGACCCGACCGTGCTGCGCCTGCAGGCGGTGACGGCCGAGCGGGCCGGCAAGGAAGCCGGCCTGTTCTTCCCGAGCGGCACGCAGAGCAACCTGGCCGCGCTGATGGCCCATTGCGAACGCGGTGACGAATACATCGTCGGCCAGCTCGCGCACACCTACAAGTACGAAGGCGGCGGCGCGGCCGTGCTGGGCAGCATCCAGCCGCAGCCGATCGAGAACGCGCCGGACGGCACGCTGCCGCTCGCGAAGATCGCCGCGGCGATCAAGCCGATCGACAATCACTTCGCCCGCACACGCCTGCTCGCGCTCGAAAACACGATCGGCGGCCAGGTCTTGCCGGAAGGCTATGTGCAGGAAGCCACCGAATTCGCGCGCAGCCGCGGGTTGTCCCTGCACCTCGACGGCGCGCGCGTATGCAATGCGGCCGTCGCGTCGGGTCGTTTCATCGCCGAGCTGTCGGCGCCGTTCGACAGCGTGTCGATCTGTTTCTCGAAAGGGCTCGGCGCACCGGTCGGCTCGGTGCTGGTCGGCAATCGCGCGCTGATCGAGCGCGCGCAGCGCTGGCGCAAGGTGCTCGGCGGCGGGATGCGGCAGTCGGGCATTCTCGCCGCAGCCTGCCTGTATGCGCTCGACCACAATGTCGAGCGGCTCGCGGACGATCACGCGAATGCCGCGCATCTCGCCGAAGGTCTCGCGCGCATCGATTCCGTGAAGGTGCTGTCGCACGCGACGAACATGGTGTTCGCGCAATTCCCCGAAGCCGACTGCGCGCCGCTCGAGGCGTGGCTCAAGGCGCGCGGGATCCTCACGCAGATGCTGTACGCGTCGCGCTTCGTCACGCACTGCGACGTGTCGCGCGCGGACATCGATACGTTTATCGACGCGGTCGGTGCGTATTTCGCGCAGCGCCGCGCGTAAGGGGAATGCGCCGGCCGGCGTGGCCGCCGGCGCGAGGTGGCGCGAAGCAGGAGGCGGAGAGGCGACGGGGGCGATGTGGCAACCCGTCTGTCGATATCGGGCGAGCCGGCGGATTACGCTTGCCGGGGTGCGTCGGCGGGCGGTGTGCCGTCGCGGAACAGCGCTTGCAGTTGCGTGCGCAGTTCGGCGCTGTCGGTGTGCTGGTGCACCAGGACCGCATGTTGCACGGCGGCCTCCAGCAGTTCGTTGTCGGAGTCGGCAGAAATCGCGACCGAGCAATTCATCGCGCTGGGAAACTCGCGGCAATCGATGTAGCGGCGAGACATGATGTTCTCCTGACGAGAAAGGGAACGGCCGGATGTGGGTGGTCGGCCGCGCGGCGCATGCGCGAGGCCGATGGAAAAAGTATAGGCGGCGCGGCGGGGATTCTCGTCGTCAGGTGCGCCGCACGCCGCACACCGCGGCGGCCGCACCGCTCAAACGCGCATCACGGCAGCGGCGCGAGCAGCCGGCGCGCCGCTTCGACCACCCGCTCGGACAATGACGCCATCGTCGGCGACTGCACGGTCCACGCGTGCCAGTACAGCGTGATGTCGGTCGGATGCGCGGGCGCAAGATCGACGAGCCCCTGCGTGTCGAGCGGCGCACTGCCGATCAGCGGCTCCGGCACCATCGCATAGCCGAGCCCGTGCCGCACCGCCGCGAAGTGCGAATGGGTGCCCGGCACGTAGTGGCACGGGTACGCGCCTTCGGGCAACCCGAACTTCTCCTTCAGGAACGACGACTGCAGCGTATCGCGCCGCGAATACGCGACGACGGGCGCCTTGCGCGCGCTCGTGCGGTTCAGCCCGCGCGGAAACCAGCGCACCGCGAACGCGGCGGCCGCGAGCAGCCGGTAGCGCATCGTGCCGAGCGGCGTCGCGAGGCAGCCGCGCATCGGCTTCGGCTCGGTCGTTACACAGCCGACCGCCATCCCGCTTTCGAGCAGCGCGAACGTATGGTCCTGATCTTCGACGATCAGCTCGAACAGGATGCGCTCGCCCGCGAGCACGGACGTCAGCGCCGGCAGAAACCACGTACCGAGGCTGTCGGAATTGAGCGCGATCGTGACCGAGATCGGCGATTCGCGCTCGGTCGCGAGCGTGCTTTGCAGGTCGGCCTGCAGCAGCGCGACGCGGCGCAGGTGCTGCAGCACGCGCTGCCCGGCCACCGTCGGGCGGCACGGCCGCGTGCGCAGCACGAGCGGCGTGCCGAGGCTCGCCTCCAGCGCGCGGACCCGCTGCGTGACGGCGGATGCGGTCACGTGCAGGCGCACGGCCGCCTGCTCGAAGCTGCCCGTGTCGGCGACGGCCAGCAGCGCGGCGGCCTGCTTCGGATCGATCGTCATCGACATGTCGGTGGAATTCCTGTGAACGTAAGACGAGAACAGCCGGTAGTGTAAGGCAGTGCGCGCCAGCAGCCGGGCGCGGCGCAGCGTTCCGGCGCGCCGCATTCGTCGTCCGAATCGATGACGGCACGCATGCATACCGCACGTCGCATGCCGGTGGCGCGCGCATTTTGAACTACGCTATATGAACGCGCGGAACCCGGCATGTGCCATGCCGGCGTGTCGCGCGCGGACGATCGCGCGTCGCGCGCAAGCCGCGGCGCGGGCGTCGTGACGATTCCCCTTTGACGGAGACGAACATGTCGATTCGACTGGGCGAGGACGCGCCCGATTTCACCGCGGAGACCACCGAGGGAACGATCCGCTTTCATGAATGGATCGGCGACCACTGGGCGATCCTGTTTTCCCATCCGAAGGATTTCACGCCGGTATGCACGACCGAACTCGGCTACATGGCCGGGCTCAAGCCGGAATTCGACAAGCGCAATACGAGGATCATCGGGCTGTCGATCGATCCGGTCAGCGATCACCAGAAGTGGGTGGCGGATATCGCTGAAACACAGGGGCACGCGGTCAACTATCCGCTGATCGGCGACGACGAACTGAAGGTCGCGAAGCTGTACGACATGATTCATCCGAATGCGAGCGGCGGCCCGCGCACGGCGGTCGACAACGCGACCGTGCGCTCGGTATTCATCATCGGGCCGGACAAGAAGGTCAAGGCGATGCTCGTGTATCCGATGAGCGCAGGGCGCAACTTCGACGAGGTGCTGCGCTTGCTCGACGCGCTGCAGCTCAACGCGAAGCATACGGTGGCGACACCTGTGAACTGGAAACCCGGCGACGATGTCATCATTCCGACGTCGGTGTCGGACGATGCGGCGAAGCAGAAGTATCCGGACGGCTTCCGGACGCTGAAACCGTACCTGCGCTACGTGACGCAGCCCGGCTGACACACCGTGCCGGCTGGATGCCGGCCATGCAGGACCACGACGGGGCGGCCCGCGCGGCAGCAACTGCGCGGGCCGGACAACACGCATCGAACATGCATCAACCACCGACGGAGCGACTTCGCGATGATCTTCCGGCAACTCTTCGACCCGCAATCGTCGACGTATACATACCTGCTCGCCGACCGCGCGTCGCGCGAAGCGGTGCTGATCGATCCCGTGTTCGAGCAGGTGCGTCGCGACGCGGCGCTGCTCGACGAGCTCGGGCTGCGGCTCGTCGCGACCGTCGACACGCACGTGCACGCCGATCATGTGACGGGCGCGTGGCTGCTGAAGCAGCGCACGGGCAGCACGATCGCGATCTCGGCCGCGAGCGGTGCGCAGGGCGCCGACCGCTACCTGAACGACGGCGATCGCTGCGCGTTCGGCGCGCGCTACCTGACCGTGCGCGCGACGCCCGGCCACACGAGCGGCTGCATCAGCCTCGTGCTCGACGACGAATCGATGGCGTTCACCGGCGATTGCCTGCTGATCCGCGGCACGGGCCGCACCGACTTCCAGCAGGGCGACCCGCGCGCGCTGTATCGCGCGGTGCACGGCCGGCTCTTCACGCTGCCGGCCGCGTGCCTGCTGTATCCGGCGCACGACTATCGCGGGCTCACGGTGACGAGCGTCGGCGAGGAGCGGCGCTTCAATCCACGTCTCGGCGGCGACCTGAGCGAAGACGATTTCGCGGGCTACATGCGCAACCTCGGGCTCGCGCATCCGCGCCAGATCGACGTCGCGGTGCCGGCGAACCTGCAGTGCGGCGTCGCCGCGAACGCGCCCGATGTGCAGGCCGCGCCCGACTGGGCGCCGCTCGTCTATACGTTCGCCGGGTTCTGGGAAATCGATCCGCAGTGGCTCGAGGATCATCTGCCGGCGGTGCAGGTCGTCGACGTGCGCGAGCCTGACGAATTCACCGGCCCGCTCGGCCACCTGCCCGGCGCGACGCCGATTCCGCTCGGCGAACTGGCCGCGCGCGCCGGCGAGATCGCGCGCGACCGGCCGGTCGTGACCGTGTGCCGGGCCGGCGGGCGATCCGCGCAGGCAACCGTGATCCTGCTGAAGGCCGGCTTCGACACGGTGGCGAATCTCGGCGGCGGGATGCTGCGCTGGCGTGCCGAAGGGCGCGTCGTGATGGACGGCCGGTCGTAACGGGCGGAACCGCAGTACAAAAAAATTTCCGGATCGCTGTCGAAACGGCCGCGAGCCGTTCGTCGTCAAGGTATCCGATCACGTGGCGCCGCATCACGCGGTGCCGAAACCCTGAGAGACCGCACGATGATGCCGACGCTATACGCCCATCCCTTTTCGTCTTACTGCCAGAAGGTGCTGACCGCGCTGTACGAGAACGGCACGCCGTTCGCGTATCGCGTGCTCGCGCACGACGATCCGAAGCCGATGCAGGAGCTGGCCGCACTGTGGCCGCTGAAGCGCTTTCCGGTACTCGTCGATGCGGGCCGCACGGTGATCGAGGCGTCGATCATCATCGAGTATCTCGGCCTGAACCATCCGGGCCCGGTGCGATTGCTGCCGGACGATCCGCACGCGGCGCTCGAGGTGCGGACGATGGATCGCTTCTTCGACAACTACGTGTCGACGCCGCAGCAGAAGGTCGTGTTCGACGCGCTGCGGCCGGAGGCCGAGCGCGATGCGCGCGGTGTCGCCGATGCACGGGCGATGCTGGAGACGTCGTATGCGTGGCTGGACAAGAAGATGGCCGATCGCGAATGGGCGGCCGGCGACCGCTTCAGCCTCGCCGACTGCGGCGCGGCGCCGTTCCTGTTCTACGCGGACTGGACGCACCGGATCGATCCGTCGTTCGCGAACGTGGTTGCATACCGCCAGCGTCTGCTGGCGCGGCCGTCGTTTGCGCGCGCGGTCGACGAGGCGCGGCCGTATCGCCCGTTCTTTCCGCTGGGCGCGCCTGATCGCGACTGATCGGCGCGGCCGTCGCGCGGCGCGACGTTGCCGCGCATGGCCGGCAGCGTGAGCCGGGGCGGCGGAACGTAAGCAGCGGCAGCATCGCGGCGTCTCTCCGTTACATCGTGTGGGTGGCCGACTGCGCGAGCGTCAGCAATTCGTCGAACTGCGTGATCAACTCGAAGCACAGCAGGAACGCGAACGTATAGGCTGGCGCAGGGAAACGCCTGATCATTGCGAGCACCTGCGGCGCGAAGCGCGAGCGGATCGCGTCGCGTGTCAGCAGCCACGCGATCGCGATGCCGATCGCGGCGCCCGCGATCAGGTCGGTCGGGTAGTGAAAGCCGAGATACGCGCGCGGCAGGCAGATGAACACCACTGCATACAGCAGCGCGAACACGCCGACGCGGCGCGCGATGATGAAGATGCCGGTGGCGATCGCCATCCACAGCATCGCGTGATCGCTCGGAAACGAACTCCATGACTGCAGCGTGGCCGCGCGCAGTCCTGCCGACGGGAAGTGCAGGTGCAGGTCGGGGTTGTAGATCGGCCGCACGCGGAACGGCAGCACCTGGGCGAGCAGCCGGCCGAACGCGAGTGCGATGAGCCCGCTCGCGATCGTCGCGACGACCAGTTCGCGCTGCCGGTCGCGGTTCGGGCCTGGCTGGAACCACAGCCAGCACAGCACGGGAATGAGCACGAAGCCCTTGAACGTATACAGGCCGGCGATTACGCGAATCGCGTGATTCATCAGCGGAGCGAACGTGATGTGGGTGAGGAAGAGCTGGATCGTAGTGTCGAAATCGTTCATGTTCTGTGCGACCCGGGCGGACGCTCAGCGCATGACATGCGGCCGGCAGGATCGGAAAGCGCGCTCGTACCGGAGCGCAACGGGGGGCAAGTATGTCACCCGTTATTTCGAAGAAAATGCGAAAAAATACCGGGAATCCCCTGATAAAACGGGTCCGGGCGGTGGGGCCGGATGGGCGAGCGCCGCGTGGCGGGCTGCCTCCGATTTGTCCGACGTTTTGCATCGACGCGCACGGCCGCCGGAAAAATAATTGGTTGAACTGGACATTCGTTCGAGCCGGTGCGGACCTTGCACGGAATGGACGCTTTTCGTGCCGAATGCGCACGAATCTGCCAGGCCGCGCAGCGTCATGCGTGCGCCGGTCGAAAATAAAAGAAAAGGCGGGCAAGCCCTGTGGGCCTGCCCGCCTTGCGGGTGCGATGCGGCATTCAGTTGCGCCAGATCCGCACGGCGAGCGCGGCCAGCGACGTCACGACGGCCAGCGCGGTCACCGCATTCCAGCCCAGTTGCGCGAGCAACAAACTGCCGATCGCGGCACCGGCCGCCATCCCGATGAACATGCCGACGAACAGCACGGCGTTGAGGCGACTGCGCGACGCGGGGTCGATCCGGTAGACGATCGCCTGGTGCGCGATCAGCGTGGCCTGCACGCCGAGATCGAAGCCGATCGTCGCGATCGCGAGCAGCACGAGTTGCGCATGCGGCGACATCAGCGGTGCGGCGGCCATCGACGCGAACGACACCGTCGCGATGCCGATGCCGATGCGCGTGACGCGCTCGGGGCCGTGATGGTCGGCCAGACGCCCGGCGATCGGCGCGGCGAGCGCACCGGCCGCACCTGCGAGGCCGAACGCGCCCGCGGCTGCGCTGCCGAGGTGGAACGGTGCGCCGTGCAGCATCACCGCGAGCGTCGACCAGAACGCGCTGAATCCGATGGCCAGCAGCCCCTGCGCGAGCGCGGCGCGGCGCAGCGCCGGATGCTGGCGCCACAGCGCGCCGAGCGACCCGATCAGCGCGCGATACGGCAGGCGCGTGGTCGGCTCGAAGTGCGGCAACCCGCGCGCGGCCACGACGCCGATCGCAGCAACGCTGGCGGCCGCGAGCGCGAACATCGCGCGCCAGCCGGCCGTCTCGGCGACGAACCCGGCCACGACCCGCGACAGCAGGATGCCGAGCAGCAGCCCCGTCATCACCGTGCCGACGATGCGGCCGCGATGCGCGTCGTGCGCGAGCGTCGCGGCGGCCGGCACGACGTCCTGCGCCATCGTCGCGGCGAGGCCGATCGCGAAGCTTGCCGCGAGCAGCAGCCCGAGCGACGGTGCGATGGCGGCGAGCAGCAGCGCGACGACCAGCGTCGCGGCCTTGGTCACGATCACGCGGCGGCGGTCGAAGCGGTCGCCGAGCGGCGCGAGCAGCAGGATGCCGAGCGCATAGCCGAGCTGCGTGAGCGTCGGCACGAAGCCGATCGCGCGTGCCGACGCGCCGAGATCGGGCCCGAGCGCGCCGAGCATCGGCTGCGAATAGTAGAGCGGGGCGACGCCGAGGCCGGCGGCGGCGGCGAGCAGCAGCACGAGCCGGCGATCGGGCATCGAATGGGCGGCCGGATGGGCCGGGGCGTGCGCTGCGCGGGGTGCGGCGTCGAGACGGGACGGGGTGGACATGGCGTGCATCCTGGGTGCGATGAAGGAATGGACGCGAGTGTGGCGGCACGCGGTCGGCCACGGTAGTGCCGCTCTGCGCAGATTTGTTATACGCTCCACGAATGACCGAAAAATCTCCTTTCTCTCCCGCTGCTGGCGGGTCTGCGCGCATTCAGGCCGTGCCGGTGGACGGTGCCGGCTATCGTTTCGAGCTGATGGAAACCTTCGTGCGCATAGTCGAGGCCGGCAGCCTGTCGGCCGCGGCCGCGCAACTGCATACGACACAGCCGACGATCAGCCGGCGGCTGCAGGCGCTCGAACGCTCGCTCGGCATGCGCCTGCTGCAGCGGACCACGCACACGATGCGGCTGACCGTCGACGGCGAGCGCTGCTTCAAGCGCGCGAAGGAACTGCTCGCGAACTGGGCGGCGTTCGAAGCCGATCTGCGCGGTGCGCAGGAGGAGCCCGACGGGCTGCTGCGGGTCGCGGTGCCGCACGCGTTCGGGCAGGAGCGTTTCGTCGAGCCGCTCGCGCGGTTCCTGCGCGACTATCCGCGCGTGTCGGTCGAGTGGCTGCTGCAGGACGAAGTGCGGGATTTCGTCGGCAGCGGCATCGATTGCGCGATCCAGGTGGGTGAGCCGACCGATCCGGCCGTGGTCGCGATCCGGCTCTCGAAGGTACCGCGCTTCGTGGTCGCCGCACCGTCCGTGCTGAACGGCGCGGAGGTGCCGGCCGACCCCGACGCGCTCGCCGCGTTGCCGTGGCTCGCGCTGCGCACGTACTACCGTACCGAGCTGGCGCTCACGCATTCGGTCACGGGCGAAACGCGGCGCATTGCGATCCGCCCGCGCATCACGACCGCGAACCTGTACGCGCTGCGCAGCGCGGCGCTGCTGGGGGTGGGTGCGTGTGTCGGTTCGTCATGGATGCTGGCCGACCACCTCGCGCGCGGCGAACTCGTCCATCTCGCGCCCGAGTGGCAGGCCGCGCCGTTGCCCGTCTACCTGACCTACCCGCATGCGCAGTTCTATCCGTCGCGGCTCGTGCGGTTCGCCGCGATGATGCGCGAGGCCGTGCCGGGGCTCGTCGAAGGGCGCGAAGCCTGACGCGGAATACGGGATGGGCCGCGAGCGGAGGGCGGCGGGCGGCCGCAGCGGCTTCAGCCGCGCCGGATTCCTTCGGGCAGCGCGCTGATGCGGCGTACCTCCGGCGAATCGAGCCACGCACGCGACGTCGCGCAGTCGGCGAACATGTCGGTCGCATCCTCGCCCCAGAACAGGTCGCCGTCGAGTGCGAAGGTCGGCACGCCGAATACGCCGTGCGCGATCGCATCGTCGGTGTTCGCGCGCAGCGCGTCCTTCACCGGCTGGGCTTCGACGGCGGTCACGCCTTCCGGAAAGCCGACCGCTTCGCACAGCGCGGCGAAGCCTTCCGGCGTCGACACGTCCTGGCCGTCGCGCCAGATATGCCGGAAGATCCGCTGGATCGCGTCGAGCGAATTGCCCATCGCGATCGCGAGGCGCAGCGGCTTGATCGGATTGAACGGGTGTGCGGGCGGCATCCGGAACGGGATGCCGAGCTTGTCCGCGCGATATTGCGCGTGGCGATAGGTGAAGACGCGTTTCGCCGCGATCTCGGCCGGCGCTTTCTGGCCCCAGTGCGCGAGCAGTGCGCCGAGCACGATGGGCCGCGGCTCGAACGCGGCGGCGGCCGGCAACCGGTCGAATTGTTCCTGCTGCAGGTAGGCGAACGGCGAAACGAAATCGAAATACCAGGTGGCGGTGCGCGCGGCGTTCATGGTGGCTGCCCTCAAGCGTGTCCGGTTGGCGGTGGCACGCGCGGCACGCCCGCAGGCGGCGCGATACGTGCATCGGCGGCCAGTGTCGCACGCGGCCGCCTTTTGCGCTGTTGCGTGGCCAGGGGTGCGCAGCCGCTTGTGACCGGCGCTTACGACCGCTTATGACGCTGCGTCGCCGTGGCCCGCTGCCGACGCGAGCCGCGCGAGGCTGTCACGCACGGCCACTGCGTCGTAGCGTGCGCCTGTGCCGCCGAGCGCCACGGTCGCCTTCTGCGCGAGCGGCAACAGCATCGCGAGCGCCGCCGCCATGGCCGGCGCGTCGGCGAGCCGCGATTTCGGGCCCGATACGGTCAGCGCGCCGACACACTCGCCGGCTGCACCGAACACGGGCGCGGATGCCGAAGCCGTCTCCGGGTCGCGCTCGCCGTACGACGCGGCCCAGAGCTGTTCGCGCACATCGTTCCATTGCGCATCCTGCATGTCGGTGAAGGCCAGCAGCACCTTCCCGGACGCGCCCTGGCGAACCGGAAATTCCTCACCGACACGAATCGACACGCGCACCGCACGGGCGGGCTCGACCCGGTACAGCACCGAGCGCATGTCGCCCTGGCGCACATAGAACGACGCCGTTTCGCCAAGTTCGCGGCTCAGCGTCTCGAGTAGCGGCTCGACCACCGGGCCCACCCGGAACGAACGCTGATACAGCGCGGCGAGCCGCAGCGGCTCGTGCCCGATCGCGTACTGGCCGTCATCGAGCTTGCGCATGAAGCCGCCATGTTCGAGCGCCGCGAGCAGGCGCAGGATCGTGCTCTTGTACAGCCCGGTGCGGCGCGACAGCTCCGCGAGCGACAGCCGGTCGTCGCTTTGCCCGAACGCACGGAGGATCGCGAACGCGCGATCGAGAACAGCGACGCCGCTGGATGCTTCTTCGGCCGGCGAATCGGGCTCGCTGCCGGCGTGATCGGTTTGAGTCTTGGCCACTGCCTGCTTCCTTCTGAGGATGATCGGTCGACTATATCGTTCTGCCTGACAGAACTCAAGTTCCAGAAAATCGCAATTTCACGGGTATACCCCGCTTACCGCCCATTCGACGCACGCTTAGAGTTCTATCAAACAGAACGATGTTCTTTCAGATAGAACGATGGAGTGTCAAATGAGCGTTTCCGAATACCCGAAGGTGCTGGTCAGCGAGGTCGGGCCGCGCGACGGCCTGCAGAGCATCAAGGCCGTGATGCCGACGGCCGGCAAGCTGAGCTGGATTACCGCGCTGGCCGCGGCCGGCCTGCGCGAGATCGAGGTCGGGTCGTTCGTGCCGGCCAGGCTGTTGCCGCAGATGGCCGATGTGCGAGAAGTCGTCGCGCACGCGCTGGCGATTCCCGGGCTGCACGTCGCCGCGCTCGCGCCGAACCTGCGCGGCGCCGAGGGCGCATTCGAGGCAGGCGTGCACAAGCTGACGCTGCCGGTATCGGTGACGGAGGCGCATTCGCTGGCGAACATCCGCAAGACGCCCGCGCAGATGATCGACGAGGTGCGCGCGATCGTCGCGCTGCGCGATGCGCGGTTTCCGTCGGTGCAGATCGAGGCGGGCGTGTCGGTCGCATTCGGCTGCACGATCGCGGGCGCCGTCAGCGACGACGAGACGATCGCGATGGCGGTGGCGATGGCCGAATGCGGTGTCGACGAGATCGGGCTGTCCGACACGAGCGGTTATGCGAACCCGGCGCAGGTGCGCCGGCTGTTCGCCCGGCTGCACCGCGAAGTCGGCGACAAGGCGGGCGGCGCGCATTTCCACAATACGCGCGGGCAGGGGCTCGCGAACGTCGTCGCGGCGCTCGACGCGGGCGTGACGACGATCGACGCGAGCCAGGGCGGCCTCGGCGGTTGTCCCTATGCGCCGGGTGCGACCGGCAACATCGTCACCGAGGATCTCGTGTTCCTGCTCGAGTCGATGGGATTCGACACGGGTATCGACGTCGACGCGCTGCTTGCCGCGCGCGCGATCCTGCACGCGGTGCTGCCGGCCGAGGCGTTGTACGGCCACGTGCCGGACGCCGGGTTGCCGAAGGGCTTCCGTTACGCGGACGGCCGTTCTCCGACCGCGGCGCAACCGGAAGGATGCCTGACGGGAGTCGCGCAATGAACGAACACCAACCGGCTTCGGCGCTGCCGTACGCAGGCACGCGCGTGATCGAGATGACGCACATGGTGATGGGCCCGACCTGCGGGATGCTGCTCGCCGATCTCGGCGCGGACGTCATCAAGATCGAACCGATCGCGGGCGACAGCACGCGTGCGCTGCGCGGTTCGGGCGCGGGCTTCTTCGGGATGTTCAATCGCAACAAGAGGAGCCTTGCCGTCGACGTGAAAGATCCGCGCGGGCTGGAGATCGTGCTGCGGCTCGTCGCGACGGCGGATGTCTTCAGCGAGAACTTCAAGAGCGGCACGATGGATCGGCTCGGCCTCGGCTATCCGGCGCTGAATTCGCTGAATCCGAGCCTCGTGTACGTGTCGCACAAGGGCTTCCTGCCGGGGCCGTACGAGCATCGCACCGCGCTCGACGAAGTCGTGCAGATGATGGGCGGCCTCGCGTACATGACGGGCCCGGAAGGGCGGCCGCTGCGCGCGGGCGCGAGCGTGAACGACATCATGGGCGGCATGTTCGGCGCGATCGGCGCGATGGCCGCGCTCGCGCAGCGCGAGCGCACCGGCCGCGGCCAGCAGGTACAGAGTTCGCTGTTCGAGAACAACGTGTTCCTCGTCGCGCAGCACATGATGCAGTTCGCAGTGACGGGGCACGCCGCGTCGCCGATGCCGAGCCGGATTTCCGCGTGGGCCGTCTACGACGTGTTTGCCGTCAGGGATGGCGAGCAGATTTTTCTCGCGGTCGTGTCGGACACGCAGTGGGCGCTGTTCTGCGATGCATTCGGCCTGACTGCGCTGAAGGACGATCCGCGCCTCGCGACCAACAACCTGCGCGTGCAGGCGCGCGACTGGCTGCTGCCCGAGTTGCGCGCGCGGCTCGCGCCGCATTCGGCCGCGGAGATCGGCGCGATCTTCGAATCGAACGGCCTGCCGTACGCGCCGATCACGAAACCGCAGGACCTGTTCGACGACCCGCACCTGCTCGCCACGGGCGGTCTCGAGGCCGTGACGCTGCCGGCCGATGCGAGTAGCGCCGGGCGGCCGGTCGACACACGCACCGCGCTGCTGCCGCTGACGCTTGCCGGTGAACGTCTGCGGCTGCGCACGGCACCCCCCGCACTCGGCCAGGACACGCGCGCGCTGCTCGGCGAGCTCGGCTACACGCCGGACGATGCGCGTGCGCTGATCGAAGCCGGTGTCGTCGCGGGGCAGCATGGCGCGGACGACGCGGCACCGGGCGGCGCGCCGTCGCCGAACGAACTGGCGAGCGCGTAGCGCGGCCGGGATTCATCGAACGAACAAAGGCGGCCCGGCCGTGCCACGCGCGGGCGCGGACCGCCCCATCCACGGAGACAACCATGACATCCGCTTCCCCGGCACTGGCCGCCGATCGCGAGACCGACGCGTCGATCGAGCAACGGGCCGTGCGCAAGGCCGCGTGGCGCTTCATCCCGCTGCTCGCGCTCGCGTACTTCTTCAACTACCTGGACCGCACGAGCGTCGGGTTCGCG
This sequence comes from Burkholderia lata, assembly GCF_902499025.1. GTDB lineage: Bacteria > Pseudomonadota > Gammaproteobacteria > Burkholderiales > Burkholderiaceae > Burkholderia > Burkholderia lata_C. The sequence goes on from NZ_CABVPW010000010.1 coordinate 197,676, forward strand.
GCGCTCACGATGAACCGCGATCTCGGGCTGACCGCAACGCAGTTCGGCTGGGGCGCGGGAATCATGTTCGCCGGCTACTGCGTGTTCGAGGTGCCGAGCAATCTCGCGCTGTACCGCTTCGGCGCGCGCCGCTGGCTCGCCCGCATCATGATCACGTGGGGCGTGATGGCGGCCGCGACCGCGCTCGCGACCGGGCCGACGAGTTTCTACGCGATCCGGCTGCTGCTCGGCATCGGCGAGGCCGGATTCTTTCCGGGCGTGATCTTCTTCCTCGCGGTGTGGTTTCCGGCGAGCTACCGCACGCGTGTGCTCGCGTGGTTCACCGTGTCGACGCCGCTGTCGTCGTTGATCGGCGGTCCGTTGTCGACGTGGCTGCTGCAGCTCGACGGTGTGCTCGGGCTCGCCGGCTGGAAGTGGATGTTCATCGTCGAAGGGCTGCCGGCGTGCGCGCTCGGCTTTTTCGTGCTGAAGCTGCTGTCCGATTCGCCTGCGCATGCCGCGTGGCTGTCGGACGATGAGCGTGCGGCGCTGCAGCGTGCGTTCGAGCGCGACGGCGCGGCCGCCGGCCGCAAGAAGCGCTTCGGTGTCGCGCTGCGCGACGTGCGCGTGTATGTGCTCGCGCTGATCTCGTTCGGCTTCACGATGGGGTCCTACGGGATCGGCATCTGGCTGCCGCAGATGCTGAAGGCGCACGGCATGTCGACGATGCAGACGGGCTGGCTGTCCGCGGTGCCGTACTTCTTCGCGACCGTCGCGCTGCTGTGGTGGGCGAAGCGCGTGGACCGGCGCGGCGGCCCGGTCGCGAACCTGGCGATCGGGCTGTTCATCGGTGCGGTGGCGCTCGGCGTGTCGACGCACTTCCTGACGCTCGGGCCGGCACTCGTCGGCATCACGCTCGCGCTGATCGGCACGATCGCCGGCCGCACGATCTTCTACACGCTGCCCTCGCGCTTCCTGTCCGGCCAGGCCGCGGCCGGCGGGCTCGCGCTGATCAACTCGATCGGCGCGCTCGGCGGCTTCGCGGGCCCTTATCTCGTCGGCTACCTGAAGGACAGCTTCGGCACCTTTACCGCCGGCATGCTCGGCCTCGCGATCGTGCTCGCGATCACGACGCTGCTCACGCTGTCGCTGTATGCGTTCGACCGGAGCGAGTGACATGGACACGACGATTTCGATCAAGCGACGCCGGCTGCTCGGCGCGGCCGCCGCATCGCTCGCGCTGCCCGCGTTCACCGGGACGCGCGCGGCGACCCAGGAAGGAGTTTCCCGCATGACGACGCAAAGCAACTATCTCGCGGTCCGCCCCGACTGGCTCGCGTCGGCACTCGAACCCGCGCTCGAGCCCGACCTGCCGATCGTCGACGCGCATCATCATTTCTATGAACGGCCGGGCTGGATCTACATGCTCGACGACTATCTGCAGGATGCGCGCTCGGGCCACAACATCCAGGCGTCCGTCTACATGCAGGCGCAGACGCGCTATCGCGAATCGGGCCCGGCCGAACTGAAACCGGTGGGCGAGACGGCCTACGTCGCGGGCGTGACCGAGCCGCTGCAGCACGGCCCGGTGGCGGTCGCGAAAGGCATCGTCGGCCACGCGGACCTGCGTCTCGGCGAACGCGTGCGCGAGGTGCTCGAAACGCACCTCGAAGCCGGTCGCGGGCGCTTCCGCGGGGTTCGTCACCTGACGACATGGGATGCCGATCCGACACTCGCCAATCCGCTGTCGGCGGTGCCGCGCGGGCTGCTGCTCGATCCCGCGTACCGCGCAGGCGTCGCGCAGCTCGCGCCGCTCGGGCTTTCGTATGATGCGTGGCTGTTTTTTCCGCAACTGCCCGAATTGTTCGAGCTCGCGAAGGCGAACCCCGATACGCGCGTTATCGTCAATCACTGCGGCGGTGTCGTGCGGATCGCCAGTTATGCAGACAAGCGGCCGGAGGTGTTCGAGCGCTGGTCGGCGTCGATGCGCAGGCTCGCGCAACTGCCGAACGTGTACGTGAAGGTCGGCGGCCTCGGGATGCGCATCAACGGTTTCGATTTCGAGAAGGGCGAACGGCCGCCGTCGTCCGTGCAGCTCGCGGACACGTGGAAGCCGTGGATGATGACCTGCATCGACGCGTTCGGGCCCGAGCGCTGCATGTTCGAGAGCAATTTCCCGGTCGACAAGGGTTCGTATTCGTTCGTGAACGGCTGGAATGCATTCAAGCGGCTGACCGCGCAGGCGAGCCCGGACGAGCGCGATGCGCTGTTCCGCGGCACGGTCACGCGCGCCTACCGGCTCGGCTGACGCGCGCCGCGACGGGCCCGGCGTTTGCTTACCCGGCCTCCACCAGCGCCGCCAGCCGCGCCAGTGCCATTTGCCAGCCGGTCTCGTTGTCGGCGGCCGGCACGCCGGGCGGTACCCCGTCGTGCACGGCATCCACGCGCGTGCCGCCCGCTTCGTCGGACAGCGTGATCGTGATCGTCATCGCGCCGCGCAGCATCGGATCGTCGGTTTCGAACACGTCGATCTCGACGATCTGCTCGTCCGGCACGAGCGTGACGAAGCGGCCGTGATAGGTATCGGTGCGCGCGGTGGTCTTGCCGGTGCCGGCCGACGGCGCGTCGTAGCTCAGCGACACGCGCAGCGCGCCGCCTTCGCGCGCGTCGTATGCATGCACGCGGCAGGTCATGCCGTCGGGCACTTTCCATTGCTCGACCGCGTGCGGATCGAGCAGCGCGCGGTAGACGCGCCCGCGCGGGGCGTTCAGGTGCCGGCTGACCCGGGTCGAATGCGTGTGCGTGTGCAACATGTTGCCTCCCGCGGAGCGCGCGCGACGGTGCACGCCGGAGGCCGGCGTGTCGTCATGCTTCCTTCAGGAATCCTAGGCGCGCGAGAGGCGGCATGCAACGACCGCGCACACGGCCGGCCGCGCTTAGCGCAGCGCGGCCGCGAAGGCGTCGAGCTGCGTGATGCAGGTGTTCCAGCCCTCGAAGAAGCCGAGCGCTTCGTGGCGCTCGCGCGTGGCGGCGTCGGGATGCATCACGCGCGCCTCGTAGCGGCTGCCCGCATCGTCGTCGGCCATCGTGATGATCGCCGTGAAGCCCATCCACGGCGCCTGCGGCCGCCAGCCGCCCGCGAGCATCGACGTGAACGCGATGCGCGATTCCGGCACGATTTCGAGGAAGCAGCCGGGATTGTCGCTGCTGCCGCCGTCGGGGCCGCGCATGAGCGTGTGGAAGGCGCCGCCCGGGCGCAGGTCGAATGCGCGCACCTCGGTGGTCCACGGCTTCGGGCACCACCATTCCTTCAGCAGTTCGGGGTCGGTCCATGCCCGCCACAGCGCGTGGCGCGGCGCACGCAGCGTGCGCGTGATGACGAGATCGTGGGTTTCAACGGGTTCGACGGGGCTTGCTGACATCTTGTTCCTCCTGGTGACGGCGTTCGACGAATTCGACGAGACGATCGGATCGTGCTTCCCACAGCGCGCGCTGCTCGGCGAGCCATGCCTCGGCTTCGGTCAGCCGGCTGCCGACCAGCGTGCAGGTGCGCGAGCGGCCGGCTTTCCGCGTCTGCACGAGGCCGCTGCGCTCGAGCACCGCGACGTGCTTCATGAACGACGGCAGCGCCATGTCGAACGGCGCGGCCAGCGCGGAGACGGTCCGCTCGCCGCGGCCGAGCGCACTGACGATCGCGCAGCGCGTCGGATCGGCGAGGGCGTGGAAGACGTCGCTGATGCCGGGTTTAAAGTTAGCCATGTGGCTAAGTATAGGGGAGACGAACGGCGATGCAACGGAATTTTTCGTCGCGTAGGATGATGGGGCGGTAACGCGTGCCGACCGGGTGCGGCGTTGCCGTGCGCCTGCCGCCGTTGCGCGAGCCGCGACGGCCGGCCGGTGTTCCTTCCGATCCGGATGCACGCCGAACCCGCGCGTGCGACCCAACTGACTACCGGAGTGGGCATGACCGAATCCGTTACCGTCCGCCGCGTCGACGCGGACGAAGCGACGAGCCGTGTTGAAGCGCTGGCCGACGTGCTGATCGATTGCGTCGAGGGCGGCGCGTCCGTCAGCTTCATGTTGCCGATCGCGCGGCCGACCGCCGTCGCGTTCTGGACCAATGTCGCCGACGGCGTCGCGAACGGCGAGCGCATCCTGCTCGTTGCCGAGGACACGGCCGGCCGGATCGTCGGCACCGTGCAGGTCGTGACCGCGCAGCCCGAGAACCAGCCGCATCGCGCGGATATCTCGAAGATGCTGGTGTCGCGGCATGCGCGCCGGCAGGGCATCGCCGCCCGGCTGATGGCAGCGGCCGACGTCGCCGCGCGCGATGCCGGCAAGACCGTGCTCGTGCTCGACACCGTGACGGGCAGCGACGCCGAGCGGCTGTACGAGCGGGCCGGCTGGCAGCGCGTCGGCGTCGTGCCGAACTATGCGCTGATGCCTGACGGCACGCTCTGCGCGACGACGTATTTCCACAAGCAGCTCGCGTAACGGGGCGCGCCATGCATCCGGTCGCCCCGGCGCTCGTGTTCGTCACGCTTGCGGCCGGTCTCGTCGCGCTGCTCGCGCCTGCGTGGCTGGCCACCGTGTGGCGACGCCGCACGCAGGTGCCGCTTCGCGTGTTTTTCTACGGCATGCTGACCTTCTTCGTGTTCCAGCCGGTATTGCGCATGTCGTGGCAGATTCCGCTGTTCCGCTGGCTCGCGCACGATCCGCGCTGGCACGTGCCGATGCTCGTGTTCGCGGCGCTGACGGCCGGGCTCTTCGAGGAGTGCGGGCGCTGGGTCGCCTTCCGGTATCTGCTGCCGAAGCGGCATGACACGCCGACGGCCGTGATGCTCGGGCTCGGGCACGGCGGGCTGGAGGCGATGCTGCTGGTCGGCGTCGGGTTTCTCGCGCTCGGCACGGGCTATCTGCTCGCGCACGCGGGTGTCGTGGTGCCCGAGGGTGTGCAGTCGCTGATCGGGTCGCAGTTCGCGGGCATGACGCTCGCGTCGCCGTTTCTCGCGCTGCTCGAGCGCGCAAGCGCGATGGCCGCGCATGTGGGGCTGTCGTTGATCGTGCTGCAGACGTTCGTGCGCGGGACGAAACGCTGGCTGGCGTATGCGATTGCGCTCCATTTCATGTTCGACCTCGTCGTCGTGCTGGCGACGCGGTACTGGCATGTCGATACGGTGTTGATCGAGGCGATCCTGTTCGTGTCCAGTGTCGCGCTCCTGTTGCTGGGCATTCGCTGGAGCCGCCGGGCGACGGGGGCCGGCGGCGCGAGCGCGGGGCACGTCGCCTGACGAGCAGGGCTCGGTTCAGCCGTTTGCGGCGGCGTTCGGCCGCTGGCCGGCCGGCGCATTTCCCGTTCGCCATCGGCTCGCGAGACTCAGGGCCATGCCGGCCGTGACGATCGCGATGCCGGCCAGCGCCGGCGCGTGCGGGCGTTCGCCGAGCAGCAGCATGGCCTCGAGCGTGGCGAGCAGCGGCATCAGCGCGGCGAAGGTCGCACCGACCGCCGGGCCGAGCGCGACGACGGCCCGGCTGAAGCAGTAGAGCGCCAGTACCGACATCAGCACGCCCTGGTAGATCGCCTGCGTCGCGATGGCCGCGACCGGCGCATGCAGCACCGCGCCGCCGCGCACGGCCAGATAGAGCGGGCAGTACAGCACCGCGGAGCCGACCGACACGATGGCCGTCGCGTGCAGCGCGCCGGCGGCGGCGCGTTTCGTCGTGACGTTATAGACGGCCCACAGCAGGCCGCCGAGCATGAACAGCACGAGGGCCGGCAGCCCGATCGCGCCGCGCCGCGCATCCGACGCAGCCAGCGCGATGCCGGCCAGGATCGCGACGATGCCCGCCACTTGCGCGGCGCTTAGCCGCTCGTGCGCGACCTGCGAGCCGAGGATCGCGGTGAACGCGATCATGCTGCCCGGCGTCAGCGCGAAGTAGCCGACCGGCGCGCGGCTCAACGCCGCCGCGACAGTCAGGATGTAGGGCGCGCCGGCACCGGTCACCATCAGCGCGACCGACGCCGGCCGCAGCGTGCCGAGGCCGCGGCGCAGCAGGACGGGCAGCAGCAGCGTGCCGGAGACGACGAAGCGGATGAACGCGATGTCGTACGCGTCGAGGGCCGAGTGCGTGACGCCGAGGCGCGTGACGACCGGAAAACCGCCCCAGATGAGCGCCGCGAGCAATCCGTAGCCGATGCCGGCGAGCTGTTCGTTTCGGTTCATGTGCCGTCCTTGTCGTGCGGCCGTGGCGAGCCGGTAGGGAGCAAGGATGCGGTGCGACCGGTAATGCGTCCAATATATTATTCAGGCGCTATTAGGTCGTAAAAAGTCTTTATTTGGACGAAGCGGCAGGTCGCAATGGTCAGCGCCGGCATATCTCCCCGGTCGCGGCGAGCGCAGGCTGGCGGCCGGGCTTCGTCCGGGAATGAAGCAGGGCCGGAGACGCCTCCAGTCCGATATATTCACGCAGGAAAACTTCAGCAGAACACCCCGGAACCACCGCCTCGATGAAACGCTCCCATGTCGCTTTCGCCCTCACGGGCCTGCTCGTCGCGCTGCCGATTGCCGCGTATGCGCTCGTCAAGCCGCTGCGTGTCGTCGCGCCCGCGCTGGTCCCGGGCGTGTCGTGCCCGAGCGCGGATATCTGCACGGACGATGCCGCGAAGCTCGGCGATGCGCGGCAGCTCTATCGCGACGGCTATGCGCGCGCGGCGGCAGCCGTCGGTGCATTTCAGGAGGCGCCGCGCGTGGTGTTCTGTTCGACGCGCGCGTGCGCCGATGCATTCGGCGTCGGCCAACGCGCGGCGCTGACGCTCGGGAATTTCGGCGTGGTCGTCGCGCCGCGCGGCTGGCAGACCTACTTTCTCGCGCACGAGCTGATCCATCACCGCCAGGCGGAAGTGCTCGGCAACCTGGCCGTCGCGACCAAGCCGCGCTGGCTGATCGAAGGCATGGCGTATTCGCTCAGCGACGATCCGCGCCATCCGCTGGCGGAGCCGTTCGAAGCGTGGCGCACGCGTTTTGCCGCCTGGAATGCGGCGCGCGGTGCGCAGCCGCTGTGGGATGCCGCGCGCGCGGTCGAATAGCGCGGCAGGACGCTGAAATACCGCTGCGCACGTCGGCACGCCAATTCACCGCACCGGCCGACGCGCCATGACGTTTTGCGCGACTACGCCGGTGCACCCGGATCGTCCCGCCCAACGGTGAGCGTGTCCCGCCCTGCCGCAAGGATTTCGTCCGCGAGCGCCGGATCCGTACCGGCGATCGCGCGCGACAGCACGAGCGCGCCGACCATCTGGCTGAAGACCGCGACCGCATCGCGACGCGTCTGTGCCGGCGTCGCGCCTTCCGCGGCCACCATCCGTTCCAGCCGATCGAGATACGTGGCGAGGCCGTGCGCATAGCACGCGCGCGCCGCATCGGTCAGTCGCGGTGCATCGCCCGCGAAACCGGACAGCGGGCATCCGGCCTCGACGTTGTCGCGATGCGCGGCCGACAGATACAGCGCCACCTGCGCGTCGAGGCTGCCGGCGTTCGGCGAATCCGCGCGGTCCTGCATCGCCTTGTCCATCACCTCGGCGACCAGCGCGTCCTTCGACTTGAAGTGGTTGTAGAAGCCGCCCTGCGTGAAGCCCGCTTCCTTCATCAATTCCGTGAGCCCGACCGCGTCGACGCCGCGCACGCGGAACAGCCGCTCGGCGGCCGCGACGATCGCGCTCCGGTTCTCGGCAGCCTGCTGTCTTGACACACCCATCGATCCCTCCCTGATTTTATCGATCGCGCCGATTGGAAAACACAATGGCGATCACCATTGACATGCCCGAGTTGCACGAACACAATGCACCGCAAAGACAATGGTGATCGACATTGACATCGAGTGTAGCCGACTTGGCGGATGGAGCAAAGCCGCTGCCGGGACACCGGATGGCAATCGGTCGGAGTCTTTGGCGCCGCAGGGGCAGGAAGGGCAGCGGAAGGCTCACCGTCTGCCACCTGGCGGCGCAACGGTTCGACAAGCGATGGCAGGCTGGTTTTCCACCGGATCTCACGCGCGGCGAGCCGGCGCGCATGCGATTCATCATGCGAAAGGAACGAACATGAAGATCGAAGGTGCAGTCGTTTTCATCACGGGCGCAAACCGCGGGCTCGGGCTCGAGTTTGCGAAGCAGGCGCTCGCCAGAGGGGCGCGCAAGGTTTATGCGGCGGCACGCGATCCGGCCACCGTGACGCTGCCGGGTGTCGTGCCGGTGAAGCTCGACGTGACCGATCCCGCGGCTGTCGCCGCGGCGGCCGATGCCGCACGCGACGTCACGCTGCTGATCAACAACGCGGGTATCGCGCGGCTCGGCAGCCTGACGGACGACGGCGCGCCCGACGCGTTGCGCGATCACTTCGAAACCAACGTGTTCGGGATGCTGGCGATGTCGCGCGCGTTCGCGGGCATTCTCGCCGGCCATGGCGGCGGCGCGATCCTGAACATCCTGTCGGTCGCGAGCTGGGTGAACCGGCCGATCCTGGCGGGCTACGGCGTGTCGAAATCGGCCGCATGGGCGCTGACCAACGGGCTGCGGCATTCGCTGCGCGAGCAGCACACGCAGGTCGTCGGGCTGCATGCCGGCTTCATCGATACCGACCTGACGGCCGGCCTCGACGTGCCGAAGGCGACGCCGGCCGATGTCGTGCGCCAGGCGTACGAAGCGATCGAAGCGGGGGAGGAGGAAGTGTCGACCGACGAGTTCACGCGGCAGGTGAAGGCCGCGCTGTCGTCGGGCGTCTATCTGGAAGAACCGGCGCCGCGTTGACGCCGCCGGAATTCCGCACCCGCCGCCCGCGCTGCTCGCGCAGAGCGGGCGGCATGGGCGGCATGGGCGGCGGGCCGTACCGTCAGACGGTGGTGTCGATGATGCCCGGGATCTTCACGTCCGGGTTCACGTCCGCGTCGTAGTCGACGCCGGCGATCTCGAAGCCGAACAAACGCAGGAACTCGGTCTTGTAGCCGGTGAAGTCGGTCAGTTCGTACAGGTTGTCGTTCGTCACGTGGTTCCACTGCGCGACGACCTTCGCCTGCACCTGCGGATCGAGCTCCTTGTAGTCCGCGCGCAGGCGGCCTTCTTCGTCGACGTGCGGCGTCGCGCCGTACAGGCTGTCCTTGAACAGGCCGTACACCTGCTCGATGCAGCCTTCGTGCGTGCCGGTTTCCTTCATCGTCTTGAACAGCAGCGACAGGTACAGCGGCATCATCGGGATCGCCGAGCTCGCCTGCGTGACGACGGCCTTCAGCACCGACACGCGCGCGTCGCCGCCGTGCGCGGCCAGCTTGTCGCGGATCGACAGCACCTTCTTGTCGAGATCCTTCTTCGCTTCGCCGATCGAGCCGTTCCAGTAGATGTCGTGCGTGATCTGTTCGCCGAGATACGTGAACGCGGTGGTCTTCGCGCCATCGGCCAGCACGCCGGCTTCATCGAGCGCGTCGATCCACATCTGCCAGTCCTCGCCGCCCATCACGGCGACGGTACCGTCGATCTCTTCCTGCGTCGCCGGTTCCAGCGTGACGTCGCGGATCACTTCCTTGTCGGTGTCGAGGCCGCGGAACGTGACCGTCTTGCCGATCGGCTTGAGCGTCGAGCTGATGGTCTCGCCCGTCTTCGGATGCGTGCGGCGCGGTGCCGCGAGGCTGTAGACGACGAGATCGACCTTGCCGAGATCCTGCTTGATGGTGTCGATCGTGACCTGCTTGACCTTGTCGGAGAATGCGTCGCCGTTGATGCTGCGCGCATAGCGCCCCTTTTCGGCGGCGAATTTCTCGAACGCGGCGCTGTTGTACCAGCCGGCCGTGCCCGGCTTCGTTTCGCTGCCGGCGCGCTCGAAGAACACGCCGAGCGTGTCCGCGTCGGAGCCGAAGGCGGCCGAGATCCGGGCGGCGAGGCCGTAGCCGGTCGACGCGCCGATCACGAGCACCTTTTTCGGGCCGTTGGCGATCGGGCCGTGCGAAGTCACGTAGTCGATCTGTTCCTTGACGTTGGCTTCGCAGCCGACCGGATGAGTCGTCACGCAGATGAAGCCACGCACGCGCGGTTTGATGATCATGGAAACCTCTAGTCAGAAAGGCGGAAACGGCCTGAATTCGGGAAAATCCCGCGCATTGTAAAGGATGCGGCAGATCGCGGGCGGGCGCCGCCGGAACCTGGCGGATCGACCGGTTATTTCTCTCTTGACAGAAATAACTGAAATGTCTAAATTTCACGTCATGGAACTCACACCGATTGCCGAACGATTCATTCTCCACTGGGGCGAAATGGGCTCGCGGTGGGGCGTCAACCGCACCGTCTCGCAGATCCACGCGCTGCTCTATCTGGCCGGCCGGCCGATCGCGGCCGACGAGATCGCCGAGACGCTGAACGTGGCGCGCTCCAACGTCAGCACGAGCCTGAAGGAACTGCAGGCGTGGCGGCTTGCGAAGGTCGTGCATGTGCTGGGCGACCGCCGCGACCACTTCGAGACGTCGACCGACATCTGGGAACTGTTCAAGCTGATCGTCGAAGGGCGGCGGCAGCGCGAGATCGAACCGACGCTCACGGTGCTGCGCGACTGCCTGACGAATCCCGAGATCGCGAACGAGAGTCGCGAGACCGAGCAGCGCATCCGCGACACGCTGCAGTTCGTCGAGACGCTCACGACCTGGTCGGACGAGATGCTGCGGCTCAAGCCCGATACGTTGATGAAGGCGCTCGGCATCGGCGCGAAGATCAGCCAGACGGTCAGGCGCAAGCCGTCGAAGTAAGCGGTAAGCGCAGTGCGGGCAGCCAGCCCGCTTTTTTTGGGGCTGTTATTTCTGTTTGTACAGAAATAACTGTAAATAGAGGATGAAAATGAACACTGTCCTGCCGTCGACCCGCCCGCATGGCCGCACCGGGGCGCGCAGCATGACCGTCCTCGTGTGCGGTGCGAACGGCTTCATCGGGCGGGCACTGTGTGCGCAACTCGAAGCCGGTGGCCATCGCGTGCTGCGCGGTGTGCGCCAGGTGGCCGGCCCGTGCGACATCGCAATCGATTTCGCGAAGGACGTCGACCCCGACGTGTGGCTCGCGCGGCTGGAAGACGTCGACGTGGTGATCAACGCGGTCGGCATCCTCGCCGATCGACGCGGCGCGACGCTCGACGCCGTGCATCGCGCCGCGCCGTGCGCGCTCTTCACTGCGTGCTGCCGCGCCGGCGTGCGGCGCGTGATCCAGATCTCGGCGCTCGGCGTCGAGCGGGGCGATACGCGCTACTTCGCGAGCAAATACGCAGCCGACCGCTTCCTGCAGACGCTGCCGATCGACTTCCGGATCGTGCGTCCCGCGCTCGTCTACGGCACGGACGGTGCGTCCGCGCGGTTCTTCCGGATGCTCGCGAGCCTGCCCGTGCAGGTGCTGCCGGCGGGCGGCCATCAGCGGCTGCGCCCCGTACACGTCGACGATCTCGCCGAAGTCGTCGCGCGGTGCGTTGAGGCGCCGGCGGACGGCCGCCCGGTGATCGACGTGGTCGGCAGCGACGAAGTCGAATACCGCGAGATGCTGGCCCGCTACCGCGCGGCGCTGGGGTTTTCGCCGGCCGCACGCGTTGCATTGCCGGGCCCGCTGGCCGGCGCGGCCGCCACGTTGTTCGGCATGCTGCCGGGCGCGCTGTTCACGCGCGACACGTGGACGATGCTGCGCGGCGGGAACACCGGCGATCCGGCAGCCGCCACGGCGCTGCTCGGCCGGCCGCCGCGCGGGATCGACGGCTTTATCGGCGCGGAAGCGGCCGCGCTGCGTCGCGACGCGCTCGCGATGTGGCGCCTTCCGCTGCTGCGCGGCGCGCTTGCGATCGTGTGGATCTGGACGGCCATCGCCAGCGCGTTCATCCATCCGCTGCACGCGAGCCTCGCGCTGCTCGCACATGCGCATCTGACGGGGCTGCCCGCGCTGATCGCGCTCTATGCGGCCAGCGCGCTGGACTTCGCGTTCGGTATCGCAACGGTCGTCGCGCCGTCGCGCCGCCTGTGGGTCGCGCAAGCCGCGCTGATCGTCGCGTATTCGGCGGTCATCGCGGTCACGATGCCGGGCCTTCTCGCCGAACCGTTCGGCCCCGTGCTCAAGAACGTACCGATTCTCGCCATCCTGTTGATCCTTTTTTCAGAAGAAGAACAAGCATGAATACCTATCTCGTCATCAAGGCGCTTCACATCCTGTCCTCGGTGCTGCTGGTCGGCACGGGGTTCGGCACCGCGTTCTACCTGTTCTTCGCGAACCGCACGCGCTCGGTGCCCGCGATCGCGGCCGTGTCGCGCCTCGTGGTGCGCGCGGACTGGTGGTTCACGACGCCGGCCGTGATCTTCCAGCCGGCATCGGGGCTCTGGCTCGCGCACACGGCCGGCTGGCCGTGGGATACGCCGTGGCTCGTCGCGTCGATCGTGCTGTATGCGATCGCCGGCGTGTGCTGGCTGCCGGTCGTGTGGCTGCAGGTCGAGCTGGCCGCGATGGCGAAGCTCGCTCATGCGAGCGGCGATGCCGCGCTGCCGGAACGCTACTGGCGCTATGCGAAGCGCTGGGAACTGCTCGGCTATCCGGCGTTCTTCGCGATGCTGACCGTCTACTTCCTGATGGTGCTCAAGCCGATGTAAGTGCGCCGCCGCCGCACGGGAGCGGTGATGCGGCATAGCGGAAAGCAGTCGATCGATTCATGAAGCATGCGACAGACAAAAAGAAGGAATGCGAATCATGTACTCAAGTGAACTGGTGCTGTACTTCGACGGACGATGTCCGTTATGCGTGGCGGAGATCAAGCGTCTCGGGGCCCGTGACGCGCGACGCCGGCTGGCCTTCGTCGATATCGCCGCGCCGGGCTTCGATCCCGCGCCGCTGGGCGTCGACCTGCCCGCGCTGAATCGCGAATTGCACGCGCGTCTGCCCGACGGACGCATGCTGACCGGCGTGGACAGCCTCCTGGCCGCCCATGCGCTGACCGGGCGCCGCCGGCTCGTCCGGCTGCTTCGCGTGCCGGCCGTGCGCCGTGCGCTGGCGCCGCTGTATCGCCGCTTCGCGCGCAACCGGCATGCGGTATCGCGCTGGCTCGGCTATTGCACCGAAGCGCCTTGCGATGGGGCGGCGTGCGGTAGCGGTGGCGAACGTGCCGCTGAACACCCGCCGGATCGTCCGGCGCGCGACAACGTTCGCCGTCTCGTGGTGACCTGGGTGTATGGCGCGGCGATCGCACACCTGCTCGTCGGCATTGCCGTGCCGTGGGTTGCCGGCGCGCCATGGCTCGACGCATATCACCGCGTCATCGAGCTGCATTTCTGGGCGGGAGCGGCGCCCGACCCGGCGCGTGCGCAGCAGATCTGGTGGATGTCGCTGATCGGCGCGACGGTGCAATGCGCGTCGGTCTGGATGCTGGCGCTCGTCCACCTCGGCAACCGCTTGCAGAAACGGGAAGTGTGGGGTTGGCTGCTGGCCGGCCTGTTGATCTGGGCCCCGCAGGACATGCTGTTTTCATTGCAGGCCCATGTATCGGGCCACGTGGCGATCGACGCGGCGGCACTCGTCGCGATGGTGCCGCCGCTTGTCTGGCTTTGGAGGAGGGACGCAGTATGAACACCTTGCCTGCTTACGACTGGGCGCTCAACCTGCTGATCGTGCAGGGCGCGATGGGTGCATTCGATACGCTCTATCACCATGAACTCACGCAGGATCTCCCGCACAGCCCGCGCGCGCGGCTCGAGCTCGGAATTCATGCGGTGCGTTCGGTGCTTTACGGTCTCGTGTTCGCATCGATCGCGAACGTCGCCTTTCACGGCGCGTGGGTCGCGGCCCTCGCGGCGGTGGTGGTCGTCGAGGTGGTGCTGACGTTGTGGGATTTCGTCGTCGAGGACCAGAGCCGCAAGCTGCCTGCGACCGAGCGCGTGCTGCACACGCTGCTGGCCGTCAACGGCGGCGCGCTGTTCGGGATGATCGCGATGCAGCTGGCCGCGTGGGTGCACGAGCCGACCGCGCTGCAGTCAATCGATCTCGGCTGGCGAGGCTGGGTGCTGAGCCTGTTTGCCGTCGGCGTGACGATATCGGGAATCCGCGACGGAATCGCGGCCTGCCGCATCGCGCGACGCGAGCCGGTCGCCAATCCGTTCGCAGGGCAGCCGCCGGGGAACGTGCTCGTCACCGGCGGGACCGGCTTCATCGGCGAAACCCTCGTGAACCAGTTGCTCGACGCAGGGCATGCGGTCACGTTGCTGGCACGCGATCCGCTGCGCGCGGCCTACCTGTTTCACGGCCGCGTGCGCAGCGTGACGTCCGTCGAACAGTTGCAGCCGCACGAGCGTTTCGACACGGTCATCAATCTCGCGGGGGCGCCGGTGCTGGGCGCGCGCTGGAGCAAGCGCCGGCAGGCGGTGCTGCTCGCCAGCCGCGTCGGCGTGACGGAATCGCTGATGCGCTGGGTCGAGGCCGCCGAGGTCAAGCCGCGCACGTGGATCCAGGCATCGGCGATCGGTTACTACGGCGTGCGTCCTTCGGACGAGCGGCTCGACGAGGGCAGCAGCGCCGGCACCGGCTTCATGTCCGAACTGTGCCGGCAGTGGGAGCAGTCCGCGCAGCCGCTCGAGCGCCACGGCGTGCGCTCGGTGGTGCTGCGGCTGGGCGTCGTGTTCGGCCCCGGCGGCGCGCTGCGCCCGATGCTGCTGCCGCATTACTTCGGGATGGGCGGACGATTCGGCGACGGCGCGCAGGTAATGAGCTGGATCCACCGGGACGACGTGCTGCGGATCGTCGCGCGTGCGATGGCGAACCCGGGCATGCACGGCGTCTACAACGCGGTCGCACCCGCGCCGTTGACTCAGCGCGAGTTCGTGCAGGCCGTGTCGAAGGTGCTGCACCGCCCGGCCTGGCTGCACGTGCCGGCCGCGCCGTTGCGCATCGCGATGGGCGAGATGGCCGAGCTGCTGCTGGACGGCCAGCGCGTGATGCCGGCGCGTCTGCATCAGGACGGATTCATGTTCCGGTTCCCGACGGCCGAGCATGCGCTGCGTGACCTGACGAATCGTCCGCATGCGGATTTTCCGCGGACGGCCTGTCGTTTGCCCCGCGGTCGTGTATAAATTCGGCGTGAACGCGCTCGGGACGTGTCCTGCGTCCCGGGCGCTCCGCATCCGACCTCACAAGGAGACTGCATGCTGCACATCCTCGGCAAGATCCCGTCCATCAACGTCCGCAAGGTGCTGTGGCTGTGCACCGAGTTGAACCTGCCGTTCGAACAGGAAGACTGGGGCGCGGGCTTCCGCACGACCAACGATCCGGCCTATCTCGCGCTGAATCCGAACGGTCTCGTGCCCGTCATCAAGGACGACGATTTCGTGCTCTGGGAATCGAACACGATCGTCCGCTACCTCGCGAACCGCTACGGCGGCGACGCGCTGTATCCGGCCGAGCCGCAGGCGCGCGCGCGGGTCGATCAATGGATCGACTGGCAGGGCGCCGACCTGAACCGCTCGTGGGTCGGCGCGTTCCTCGGCCTCGTGCGCAAATCGCCCGATCACCAGGATCCGGCCGGCATCGCGCAGTCGATCGCGGGCTGGACGAAGCACATGCAGGTGCTGAACGCGCAGCTCGAAGCGACCGGCGCGTACGTGGCCGGCAACGGCTTCACGCTCGCGGACATTCCGATCGGCCTGTCGGTGAACCGCTGGTTCGGCACGCCGTTCGAGCATCCGGATTTCCCGGCGGTGTCGCGCTATATCGAACGTCTCGCGACGCGCGAAGGCTTCCAGAAGTACGCGGGCAGCGCGAACCCGTGATGCCACGCGGGTAGCGCGCGGCGCGGCGGCATTGCAAGCGCCGCCGCGCTCGCGTCACGACCGGTATGCACGGGCCCGCGGGCCCGTTTTCATGCGCCGGGCGCCGGCACCGCGTCGAGCACGCGCGCGAGAAACGCCTCGTGATTCCACGCGGATTCCGGCCGCGACAGCCCGAGCCGCACGACCACCAGTTGCCGGCTCGGCACCACGCTCACGAACTGGCCTTCATGGCCGACCGCATGAAACGCGTCGGCCGGCATCGCGACCGCATGCGGATCGCGATCGTTGAACGGCTCCGGCACCTTGACCCACAGCTGCGCGCCGTACTCCTGGCGCTCCGACTGCGGCGTCGTGCGCGTCAGGTAGCGCACCCAGCCTTCCGGCAGCAGCCGCTGCCCGTCCCATACGCCGTCCTGCAACAGCAGCTGCCCGAAGCGAGCCCAGTCGCGTGCGCTTGCATACATGTACGACGGGCTGACGAGCGTGCCGGACGCATCGGGCTCGAACACCGCGCTGCGCATTCCGAGCGGCGCGAACAGCGCGCGGCGCGGATACGCGAGGTAGTCGTCCTCGCTGCCGCCCAGCGCTTCGCGCATCACGCGCGCGACGATCGCGCTCGTGCCGCTCGAGTAGGACCACCGCGTGCCGGGTGTCGCGGCGAGCGGCTTCGCCGACGCGAACCGCGCGGTATCGGGCTGCGCGTACAGCATCAATGCGACGTCGGACAGCGGATCGTCGTAGTCCTCGTTGAACTGCAGGCCGCTTGTCATCCGCAGCAGCTCGTCGAGCGTGATGGCCGCGCGCGGATCGCCGCTGCCGCGCCATTCGGGCAGCAGCGCCGACGTATCGGGCGACAGCTTGTGCCGCGCGACGAGCATGCCGACCAGCGCGGCCGTCACGGTCTTCGTCATCGACCAGCCGGGCAGCGGCGTGTCGGCCGTGAAGCCGGACGCATAGCGTTCGGCGATCACCTGGCCACGCCACATCACGACGACCGCGCGTGTGCGCCGCGGCCGTGCCGGATCGGGCTCGTCGAACGCGCGGTCGAGCGCGGTCTGCAGCTTCTGCGCGTCGATGCCGGCCGGCAGCGTGGCCGGTACCGGTTGGGCGGGCGGCGGATCGGGGAGGGGCGGCAGCGCGGCCGGCAACGCGCCGGGCGACGGCCCGATCGCGAGCGTGCAGCCGAGCCCGGGCCGGAAGTCCGCTTCGCGTTCGGCGAAGCCGGCGAAGGTCGCCGTCGCGCGATGATGGTCGGGATCGATCGACGGGTGCACCAGTTTCAGCAGCGGATGCACGCCGGCCATGATGTCGACGTCGATCACGGACGCGGCCGGGCGGCCCGATACGTACACGCCGGAACACAGCGCCTTCGCCGCATAGCCGGTCGCGATCGGCGCGAGCCGGGACAGCATGTAGCCCGTGTAGCCGACCGCGGCGACGACCGCGAGCGCGACGCCGCGCAGGATCAGCTTCTTGAAGGGGATCGTCATGCGCGAGCATCCTCGGTTGTCTGCAGGCAGAACATGAACCGGCAGTGTCGCAGGTTCGGGCCGGCGGTGGCAATCGCGGGTGCGCGCGACACCGGGCGGCGTCGGCAGCGCGCAAGGTGCCCGGCGTGTGTGACGCGTGTGTGTCGATCGCTCGGGTCGAACGGGCCGCGTGCGGCCCGTCCAGGTCGCGCGTTACTGCGCGTTGTTGTTGTTGTCGGACCGCAGGGTCCAGACCGTCGCGGTATTCGTGTTGTCGTCGACGGCTGCGAATTCCAGCTGGCCTTTGCTGCCGCGCCCGAACGCCAGGCCGAATGCCGCCCCCGCAACGGTGTCGACCTGCATCTGCGCGACGAAGCGCCCGTCCACCGTGAATTCGACGATCTCGCTCGACTGCAGCGGATCGACGTTGACCGCGTCGCCGTTCGCGGTCACGAGATGGCCGTTCGGTGCGAGCGCCAGCGCGAGCGGGCCGTGCAGGTGCGCCGCGTCGAAGTAGATCATCCGTCCGACGCCGCCGTTGCGATTCGTCGACGCGGCGTTCTGGATCGCGAACACCGCGTTGTCGCCGGTGGAGGCAACGTAAAGCACGTCGATGTTCGGGTCGTACGCGAGGCCGGTCGGGCCGACGACGAGTGCATTCGGATCGGGTCGATTCACGTAGCCCGACGCGATGACGCGCGAGCCCGGCAGCATCGTGACGCCGTTGTCGCCGATCGCGAGTTCGATGCGCGAGACCGTCCCGTTCAGCACGTTCGACACGAACGCGGTCACGCGCTGGCCGCGATCGATCACGGTCATGTCCCACGGCCCGTCGAGCAGCGCCGCGCTGCTGAGTTGCGTGACGAGATTGCCTTGTGGACCGATGACGAGCAGCGAACCCGGCGGCTCGATGGTCTTGCCGTCCGGCGTCGGGACGTTGCCGACCAGCACGAAGCCGCTGCGCAGCACCACGAGCGCGGTCGTCAGGCCGAGATTGGTGCCCTGGAAGAAGGTCGTCGCCGGCGTCTTGCCGGGTGTCAGCTTCACGATCGTCGTGCCGGTGCCTTGCGCGTTCGACGCCGCGTTGAAGTTCGACACGACGACGTCACCGGGTTTCAGCGTGCTCCAGCTCGGCACGCCGCGCGGCACGAACGCGATGCCGTACGGATTGAGATCGCCGTTGGCGGGCACGGTCGATGCCGTGAACGAGGGAATCGGCAAGATGATGTCGTTGCCGCCGGCCCATGCGAAAGCCGACGACAACGCGAGCAGCCCGGCGCCGCAAGCCGCGCGGCGTAGCGAGTGCGCGAGCGTGCGTCGGACGCGCGCGACGACCGGCGGATCAACCGCAAGGACGGGCGCGGCGGGGGAACGACAGGAGGGGAGAGGGTCCATGGCATGACTCCGGTTGATGATCGCGAGCAGTCATCCCGGCTGCCGGCCTGCGCAGCCGACGGGTGTCCGGCGCGGGTTCGCGATCGTGCTGTTGCCGCGCGAACACGCGCTTGAAATAAACGGATGGCGACGGCCGGATATTCCAGTCCGTTACGCCGGTTGCATGCGCGCCGGCGGTCATTGTTCGCCGTAACGGCAACGCAGCCTGACAAGTTGAAATCCGACCCGCCATCGGCCGATAATCGTCCGGCATTGCTTTCCCACTTTCCCAGTCCAACCGTTATCGGAAAACGCCATGTCCTATGACAACAACAACCCGTTCGCCAAAATCCTGCGCGGTGAATTGCCGTGCGTGAAAGTCGCGGAAGACGACGCGACCCTCGCGATCATGGATCTGATGCCGCAGGCCGACGGCCACGTGCTCGTGATCCCGAAGGAGCCGGCCGCGCAGATCTTCGAGTTGTCCGGCGATGCAGCCGCGGCCGGCATCCGCATGACGCAGCGCGTCGCGGCGGCGGTGCGCGCGGCGCTCGAGCCGGACGGCGTGTTCATCGGCCAGTTCAACGGCGCGGCAGCCGGCCAGACGGTGCCGCATGTGCACTTCCACGTGATTCCGCGCTGGGAAGGCGCCGAGCTGCGGATGCATGCGCGCGAGATTGCCGACGCGGCGACGCTCGAAGCGCTCGCGCAGCGCATTCGTGCGCGTTTCGTGTAACACATCGATTGCACCCGGCGTGGCACGGCACGGCCCGCTGGCCGGCCGCCGCGCCATCGCCTGTTTCAGCGGTCATGCGAGGTAACACGTGTAACCGCCGGCGAAACTCGGCCCGGCCCACCCGGCGCTAGACTCCGCGCATTGCTTCATCGAGCGACAGGAAGGGCGGATCGCCTCTTCGTGCCGTCCGCCGCCCCCCCGCGGCGGCGCGGCTTTCGCGAGGTGCCATTCGTCTTTCGCGCCGGGAATCGAGCCATGACCAGACTTCTCATCACGCTTGCCCTGATCGGCGGCCTGTCCGGCTGCTACGTTGCGCCGCCGTACGGCTACGCGCCCGCGCCGGCCTACTACGGCTATGCGCCGGCGTATTACGCGCCGCCCGTCAGCGTCGGGATCGGCGGCAACTTCCGCATCCGCTGATCCGGCACCGGGCGCGGATGCTGGCCGCGCAGGTCAGCGCCACCGCGTTGCGCCGGATGACTCGCGCGGATTCGCGTATCGCCTGACGGCGGTGCGCTGCGCGGCGTGCGCGCGGTTCCTATACTTCACAGGAAAGCGCACTCCGGCGAGGCAGTCATGACAGTCACACGCAAGGTCGCAGTCGTGTCGGGCGTCTCCACGCTCGTCTATCTCGGGCTCGCGGTGCTCGGCAGCGGCGGGTTCGCGGCCTTCTTCTCGCATCCGCCACTGACCGTCGTCGTCGTCGCGACGCTCGCGATGGCCGTCGTCGCGATGTTCACCGAAGGCAACCTGAGCAGCGGCGAGCGCGAGAACCGCGACAACCGCTGGGTGCTCGCGGCGTTCGGGGTAAGCGGGTTCCTGCTCGCGTACCTGCCGGCGCTGACCGACCGGCTCGATTTCTGGACCTTCGGCGGCGATGCGGTGCGCTGGATCGGCGTCGTGCTGTACATCGCGGGCGGCGTGCTGCGCATCTGGCCCGTATTCGTGCTCGGCAAGCGCTTCAGCGGGCTCGTCGCGATCCAGCCGGGCCATACGCTCGTGACCGACGGCATCTACAGCCGCATCCGCAATCCGAGCTATCTCGGCCTGGTCGTCAATTCGGTCGGCTGGGCGCTGGCATTCCGCTCGAGTGTCGGCTTGCTGCTGGTCGTGCTGACGATGGTGCCGCTCATCGCGCGCATCCGCTCCGAAGAGGCGCTGCTGCGTGCGCAATTCGGCGCCGAATACGATGCGTATTGCGCGCGAACCTGGCGTCTGCTGCCCGGCGTGTACTGACCCTCTTCATTTCTTCCCGGCCGTCATTTCGGGCCCCGCCCACGATTCGTTCCCGATGTGTTGCCACGTGTGTCTCAAACGTGCGACGCCGCGCATGGCCGGCCTGTTTTTCCGCAGGGCCGGACCCTCGTCGGAGCCAATGCCGGCGCGGGTTTGCGGGCATTCAGGTGCGTGCGTTCGAGGTCGCTTATTCGTAAACAACTTGTTACCAGAATGTCCACGGCAAGGGTGTGGGACCGGTGCTATTCTTCGCCGCAAGCTCATTGAAATGAATTGGTCCGCGGTTCGGCACAATGCCTGACCCGACGTCGATCGATTCAGATCGTCATACCGAGCGGACCTTCAATAACCAGATTGCGAACAAGGAAATACGGGAATGTGGAAGAAAATCGCCCCCGCTCTCGTCGTCGCCGCGCTGACCGGCGCGACTGCACTGCCGGCCATGGCAGGTGACATGAACAACGCGCTTGGCGGCGCGCTCGGCGGGGTAGCCGGCGCAGCGGTCGGCGGTGCGCTCGGCGGCAGCACGGGCTCGGTGATCGGCGGCGCCATCGGCGGCGGCGCGGGTGGCGCGGTGACGTCGAACCGTCGCGAGCGCACCGGCGCGATCATCGGCGGCGCCCTCGGCGGCGG
>NZ_CABVPW010000011.1:0-217841 GCF_902499025.1 Burkholderia lata
CGCACGGGCCGGCCAGCACCGCGAGCGGCAGCGGCTCGCCCGCGCGCGGGACCCAGTCCGGTGCGGCGAGCCACGCCAGCGGTTCGGAAAACAGCAGCGTGCCGTCTTCGCGCGGCGGATCTTCGCCCGGCTCGTGCCGCACGATCACCGCATCGAACCGGCGTTCGTCGTATTGCGCGAGCAGGTTCGTCGACGTGCCGAGATGCATTTCGAGCGACAGCCCCGGATCCTGCCGATGCAGGCTCGTGAGCACGGCCGGCAGGTCGGGCACGGCGACATGCTCGCTGACGCCGAGCGACAGCCGGTGCGTGCCGGCCGAGATCGCGCCGAGCGCATGATCGTGCGCGTCGAGCAGCGCGCGGGCGGCCGGCAGGAAATTCTCACCGTCGGCCGCCAGCTTGACGACACGCGGCGTGCGCGCGAGCAGCGGCTTGCCGAGGTGTGCCTCCAGCCGCTTCAGCTTCAGGCTGACGGCCGACTGCGTGGTGCCGAGCGCATCGGCGGCGCGCGTGAAGCTGGCGAGATCGGCGACCAGCACGAACGCGCGTACGGCATCGAGGTCCAGGACTTTCATTTTCAATGTAAATGGATGAAATATTCATCGATGACTGTTCATTATAGCTCGGTGAGCCTAACCTGACGCTGTGTTTCCGTTCTTCAACGTCAACTTCACCGACAGGAGCAGGACCATGCCATTCACCCGTATCGCCGTCCGCGAAGGCAAGCCGGCCGCCTACCGCGCAGCGCTCGTTCAAGGCGTGCATCGCGCGCTGATGCACACGTTCAACGTGCCCGAGGACGACATCTTCATGGTCGTCACCGAGCATGCGGCCGAGAACTTCGTGTTCGGTCGGCACTACCTCGATATCGAACGCAGCGACGATCTCGTGATGATCCAGATCACCGCGAACAACACGCGCACGCTCGAGCAGAAGCGGGCGCTGTACCGGGCGATCGCGGACAACCTCGCGCAGCAGCCCGGCGTGCGGCAGCAGGACGTATTCATCAGTCTTGTCGAGGTGCTGAAGGAGGACTGGTCGTTCGGCAACGGCCTCGCGCAATACGCCGTTTGACCTGCGACAGCACGACAGGGCCAGATCGTCGCCTGCGAGTTTTTGCGACGTGTACTATGGAAGCAGCTTCACAGGTGACGCCGGCGCGATCGACGCGCCGGCGATTCTTCATGTGCAGGAGCCTCCATGTCGCGTGTGCTGGAAATCGTGTTGTCGCTGTCGCTGGAAGGATGGCCGGTCAAGGCTGCAAGTCGCGCCCGCGGCGCGCAGCGCGATTTCGGCGCCGAACTCGTGCGCGCGTGGCGCATCTGTCCGCAGGTCCGGATGCGCCGCGGCCATGAGCGTGTGACGATCGAGCCGTGCCAGATCGAGGAGGCCGAGTTGAGCCCCGGCGCGAGCTGGTGGACCTGGGTCGAGTCGAATGCACATGGGAGGCGGGTCGTCGCGTCGCGCACGAAGGCGTTTGCGCCAGGTGTCACGGCGCGCGAACTGTTCGACGCGGAGCATGCGGGCATTGCCGTCGCGATGCCGTTACCCGTGACGGCGGCTGCAGTCGATCCCGATGCTCCGGCCGGTGAGGTCGATCGCGTCGCACCCGACGATGCCGTGCCCCCGGCCGCCGGCGTGCAGCCGGAAGCGTCGGCGCTGCGCCTCGTCAGCGAACGGCGGCGCGGGCGGTGGGCCGACGACAGCGGCGTCGTGGTCGAGATGACGCTCGACGATGTCACGCTGCATCGCAGTAGCGAGCCGCCGAGCCGTTACGTCGAGCTGCGACTTGCCGCGCCCGACTGGGAAACCCTGCCCGCGCGCACCGCCGCGCTGCACGCGCTGTTTGCCGCGGCGCGCGAACTGAGCGGCGCGTGGCCTGCATTCGTGCAACTGACGAGCGTGATCGATCGCGCATGTGCGGCCGAGCCGGCCGCCTGCGGGCCGGTCAAGGCGCAGCTCGTCGACCTGACCGGCGTGCGCACACAGCGCGCCGCGCTGTTCGCGCTGTCCGGCGACATCACCGCACAATGGCTCGGCAACGAGGGCGGCGTGCTCGAGCATGACGATCCCGAATTCGTGCACCAGATGCGGGTCGCGCTGCGTCGCCTGCGCACGCTGATGCGCTTTTTCCCGCTCTTTGCCGACCGCCAGTGGCGGGACACGCTCGGTGTCGACCTGCGCTGGCTGGCCGCGCTGCTCGGCACGGTGCGCGACTGGGACGTGTTCGCGACCGAAAGCCTGCCCGCACTGATCGCGGCCGACGGTGGCGATGGCGAGTGGAACGGCACGCTCGACGCCGCGCGCGCACAGTGTGCGGCTGCGCGGCTCGAGCTGCGGCAGGCGCTGCATTCGGCCCGCTATGCGCGGCTGACGCTCGGCTGGCTCGAATGGCTGAGCTCGCTTGCGCTGCCGCCAGCTGAAGACAGCGACGCACCTTCGCTGCGGCGCCACGCGACGAAGCGCGTGCGGCGGCTGTTCGGTCATCTGTACGCGTCGCCGTCGCTCACGTCGCTCGACACGGCTGCACGCCATCAGGTGCGGATCGATGCGAAGCGGCTGCGCTATGCGCTCGAATTCTTCGCGTCGCTGGCGTCGCGCCGCACGCGCACCGAGACGGTCAAGACGCTCACGCGCGTGCAGAGCGTGCTCGGCGAAGCGAACGACACGATGGTCGCGCTGCATCATCTCGAAAAACTCGCGGCACCGCCGTACCAGCTCGGTTTCGTGCGCGGCTACGGCGCGGCGCTCGAGCAGCGCGCGGCGCGCGATGCCGAGACGCTGCTGGCCAGCCTGCGGCCGCCGAAGCTCGACGGCAAGCCGGGTTGACATGCACGTGCTGACTATAATGGCCGCCCGATTCCCGCACGCATCCCGATGACCGACGCCCCGCATTCTTCCCCGTCTGCCGAACCGCTCGAACTGGGCGGCGAGCTGTGGCTGCGCGCCGGCGAGCAGACGCTCGGCGGCGCCACGCGCATCGCGCTGCTCGCGGCGATCGGCGACACCGGTTCGATCACGCGCGCGGCGAAGGCCGTCGGCCTGAGCTACAAGGCCGCGTGGGACGCCGTCGACACGATGAACAATCTCGCCGGGGAACCGCTCGTCGCGCGCTCGACGGGTGGCAAGGGCGGTGGCGGCACGACGCTGACGCCGCGCGCGACGTCGCTGATCGCCGCGTTCCGCACGATCGAGCGCGAGCATCGCCGTTTCATCGAGGCGGCGAGCGCGGCCGTGGCCGGGTTCGACGTCGACTGGGCGCTGATCGGCCGGATCGGGATGAAGACGAGCGCGCGCAACCAGTTGTTCGGCAAGGTCGCGTCGATCGTGCGCGGTAGCGTCAACGACGAGGTCACGCTCACGCTGCCCGGCGGACAGCCGATCGTTGCGGTGCTGACGCACGAGAGCGCCGACGCGCTCGGCCTGCAGGTTGGGGCGGACGCATGCGCGCTGGTGAAGGCGTCGTGGGTCGTGCTCGCGGTCGACGATGGCGAGCCCGAGTTGAAGGTGTCCGCACGGAACCAGCTGCGCGGCAGCGTGGAAACCGTCGCGGCGGGCGCGGTGAACAGCGAGGTGACGCTCGCGCTCGATGGCGGCGGGACGCTGACGGCCGTCGTGACCAACGACAGCGTCGATGCACTGCGGCTCGACGCGGGACGGCCGGCGATCGCGCTGTTCAAGGCGTCGAGCGTGATTCTTGCGGTGACGGGCTGACGAAGCAGGCAGGGCGGCGCGCTTCGACGATCGTGTGACGGGCGGGGCGAAGCCGGCATCGCACAGCGCCTGCACGGCACCGGCTTCGTTTCCGCTTTCAGCATATGCCGCTACGCGCGGCTTCTCTCAGGCTCCAACCTGCCTGCCACGACCACGGCCTCGCGCGCTCACGCGACGCGCGTCGGCCACTCGGCGTGCGGCGAAGCCGCCTGCACGCGTCCTTCGCTCAACTGCACGACCTGATCGCCGAACGCGGCGACGTCGTCGGGATCGTGCGAGATCAGCACCATCGGGATATCGAGCCGCGCCTGCAGCTCGGCGAGTTCGTGACGCATGCGCTGGCGCATGGCGCCGTCGAGTGCCGCGAACGGTTCGTCGAGCAGCAGGATCCGCGGCTGCGCGACCAGTGCACGCGCGAGCGCGACGCGCTGTTTCTGCCCGCCCGACAGTTGCGACGGATACTGCCCCGCGAGCGCTTCGAGGTCGAACGCCTGCAGCCAGTACGCGACTTCCGGCGGCACCGTCTTCGCGCGCGGGTTGCGCAGCCCCGACGTGAGCCCGAACGCGATGTTCTGGCGCACGTTCAGATGCGGAAACAGCGCGTAATCCTGGAACAGGTATGCAACGCGGCGCTCGCGGGTCGGTACGTCGATGCGGCGCGCGGCGTCGAACAGCGGTTCGCCGTTCAGCGTGATCGAGCCTTCGTCGGGCGACAGCAGGCCGGCGATCGCCTGCAGCGTCATGCTCTTGCCCGCGCCGGACGGCCCGAACAGCACGACGCGCTGCGTCGTCGCCGTGAAGGACATGTCGAGCGTGAAACGGCGCTCGGCGTTCGCGTAGGTCTTGCGGATGTCGACGACGAGGCTCATGCGGGCCTCCGTCGACGCCATCCGGCTGCCGGGCGAAGCAGGCGACACGGACGAGAGATGCGCTTCATGTCAGCTGGCTCCGCCGGGCACGCGACGGCACGAGCCAGCCGGTCGCGAGCAGCACGAGCACGCAGGTGATCGACGTCACCAGCACGAGGAAGTTGGCCGTGCTGTCGTCGCCGGCCTGCACGGCCGCGTAGATCGCGACCGACAGCGTCTGCGTGCGGCCGGGCAGGTTGCCCGCGATCATCAAGGTCGCGCCGAACTCGCCGAGCGCACGTGCAAACGCGAGCAGCGCGCCCGCGAGAATGCCGCGCGTGGCAAGCGGCAGCGTCACGCGGAAGAACACCGCGACTTCGCCGAGCCCGAGCGTGCGCGCGGCGCGCTCGAGATGCGGATCGACGCCCTCGAACGCCGCCCGCGCCGACTTCAGGATCAGCGGAAACGCGACGACCATCGATGCGATCACCGCGCCTTGCCACGTGAAGACGAGCTCGATGCCGAGCTTGTCGAGCCACGCGCCGAACACGCCGCGCCGGCCGAGCAGCACGAGCAGGTAATAGCCGAGCACCGTCGGCGGCAGCACGAGCGGCAGCGTCAGCACGGAATCGACGACGTCGCGCAGCGGCGAGCGCCAGCGTGCGAGCATGAACGCGGCCGCGACGCCGAGCACGATGTCGAGCGCGGTTGCCCAGCCGGCAACCTTCAGCGACAGCAGCAGCGGTACCCAGGCGTCTTGCATCGCGTTACGCTCACTTGCCCGCGGGCTTGAAGCCGAACGTCGACAGCACCGCCTGGCCCTGCGGCGACGCGACGAAGTCGATGAACGACTGCGCTTGCGCGGCGTGGCGGCTGTCCTTGACCACGGCGATCGGATAGGTGATGGTCGTCTTCGTCGGCACCGTCAGCGCGACCTTCACGCGGCCCGGCATGATCGCGGCGTCGGTACCGAACACGAAGCCCGCATCGACTTCGCCGCGCGCGACATAGTCGAGGCTCTGGCGCACGTTGGCGGCCAGCACGCCCTTCGCGCTGACGGCATCCCACACGCCGGCCGCGCGCAGTGCGCCTTCGGTGTAGCGACCGACCGGCACCGACGCCGGGTCGCCGTACGCGATGCGCTTCACGCCGGGCGCCGTCAGGTCGTTCAGCGACGTCGGCGCGGCGGCCTTGCTGTCGGCCGGCACGATCAGCACGAGCGAGTTCGCCGCGAAATCGCGACGCGTGCCGGGCACGATCACCTTTTCGTCGACCGCGCGATCCATCGCCTTCTGGTCGGCGGATGCGAACACGTCGGCCGGCGCGCCCTTGGCGATCTGCTGCATCAACACGTCCGACGCGCCGAAGTTGAACAGCACCTTCGTGTCCGGATGCTGCTTCTCGTACGCATCGCCGACGGCCTTGAACGCGTTCGTCAGGCTGGCGGCTGCCGACACGACCAGTTCGTCGGCAGCGGAAGCGGGCGCGCTGAACGCGATACCGGCAGCGGCAAGCGTGGCGATCGGCAGCAGGCGAAGCAGGGTGCGGCGAAGCGGACGGACGGTTGAGCGCATGGTGGATTCGTTTTGAATGGGTGGAAACCGTAATCGTAATATAGGGCGGGTTATAACGCTCGACATACCGCTCATGCGACGGTGCGCATGTAATGGTCAGACGTGAAGAGGGGCAGGCGTGACGGCCGGGCGGCCGGTCACGTATGGAGCGTCTGCGGCGACGATTGGGTGCGCTGCAGCGACGACGGCTGCGAGGCGGGGCGGTAGTTCGGGTTGGCCTTCCAGCGCGCGCGGACGAACGGGCGTTCATGGCCCGACAGCTCCAGCGCCACCTTGGTGACCCAGCGATGCGACGGCACCGTGATGCCGTGCAGCGCCACGGTGACGAGCGCGAGGCTCGCGACGACCGCGGGCACCGACCAGCGGTGCGGCACCGCGCGCCAGGAACCGGCGATGAACGCGAGCGCGGCGATTGCACCGACGATACAGCCGGTGATCGATTCGGACGGCGAATGTGCGTCGAGCGCGACGCGCGACACGCCGACCGCGACACCGGCCGCGAGCCCGAGCGCGATGCCGGCGATCCGCACCGGCGTGCGCGTGCGGATCAGCGCCAGGAAAATCGCGACCGGATAGACCGACGTCGACAGCATCGCGTGGCCGCTGAACCCCGTGAAATCCCACTTGCGGATGCCGATCCCCCAACCGAGGAACGCGATCTTCGTGAGCGCGACCACGCCGATCGCGGCGGCGAGCACGCCGAGCCACGCGGTCGCGCGCTGCCACGAGTAGCCGAGCGCAAGCCAGACGGCGATCGTGATCGCGAGCGGCAAGGTCAGGCCGGCGCCGCCGAACGCGGTGATCATGATCCACAGGTGAGACGACAGGTCGAACATCGGGAAGGGGACGAACGAAGGCGGGGAAGATGCTTAAATCAACGCGCGAGCCGGAAAGAACGACTACAACGGATACAAGCGGCGAAGCCCCAGTATAGCGCCGCGTGCGCATGAGCCCCGTTTTTTGCGCGGCCGGGAACTATCCGCGTGCAGGAAAAATCCCAGAAACAATGTTATGGTGCATTGCACAAAGACGAACGATGCATCCGTTGTGGTGCCCCTATTTTTCCTGACTGCGAGCCCGATCGATGACCAAAAGTCTGACCAAGGTGTGGCTGGGCGGCATGAAACGCATGCTGTCTCCGGCCGCCCAGCGCGCGGCGCGCGATGCGCAGCGCATCACACGCGACGCACTCGAGGCCGCGGCCTCTCCCGCCGTATCCGATCTGTCCCCGCCGCGTGAATCGCGTGTGCGACCGCGTGCGGCTGCCTGGGCCGCCGGCGAGTGGACGCGCGGCGAACATCCGATGGCACCCGCGCTCGGGCGTCTCGTCCAGAATCTCGCATACGGCCTCTACGTGCCGACCGGCCGCCGGCGCGGCGCGATGCCGCTCGTCGTGATGCTGCACGGCTGCCAGCAGTCCGTCGACGAATTCGTGCAGGGCACGCGGATGAACCTGCTGGCCGACAAGCACGGCTTCGCGGTGCTGTATCCGGAGCAGTCGCTGCGCGCACATGCGCACGGCTGCTGGCACTGGTATGAAGACACCGACCGCGCGGGCCGCGGCGAGGCGAATGCGGTGGCGTCGCTCGTCGACGCGCTTGTCGACGAACGCGGTTTCGACGCGTCGCGTGTCTATGTCGCGGGGCTGTCGGCCGGCGCGGGCCTGGCGTCGCTTCTTGCGCTGCACCATCCCGACCGCTTCGCGGCAGTGGCGCTGCACTCGGGCCCCGCGCTCGGCGAGGCGAATTCCGGCATTACCGCGATGGACGTGATGCGGCGCGGCGTGCGGCAGAACCCGGCCGCGGCCGTCGATGCGCTGGTCGATGCCGCCGCGTATCCGGGCATGCCCGCGCTGATCGTCCAGGGCGATGGCGACCACGTGGTCGCGCCGAAGAATGCCGACCAGTTGACCGTGCAGTTCATGCGCCTGAACGGGCTCGCCGACAGCCGCGGCGCACTGCGCGGCGGCGAACGGGTCGAGACGCGCGACGCCGGTGCGCAGATCACCGATGTCTGCCGCGACGGCGAGCCGGTCGTGCGGCTCTGTCATGTGAAAGGGCTCGACCATGCGTGGGCCGGCGGCGATGAAGCCGTGCCGTTTCACGCGGCGGTCGGCCCCGATGCGAGCGCGATGATCTGGGCCTTTTTCGAAACCCATCGCCGCACTGTGGCGACCGAACGACGCATCGTCTGATCGACGCTGGCCAAAGCCTAGGGTTTTCCCTATAATTCGGGAAAACCCTAGTCAAAGAACCTTTGGATTGCGAGATCAACCATGTACCTGCTGAGCCACCTCTTCCTGATGCTGACCAAGAACGCTGAAAAGGCCTCGAAAGAGCGCGCCGACGCGTACCTGGCCGAAGCCACCGACATCTACGATCTCGAATTCCGCATGCGCAAGATCGATCGCGAAGCGGCGATGAACCGCCCGTATTCGTTCGGCTCGCGCTAAGCAGCGCAGGGCGGGCAGTCAGGTCCGCCGTTCCGGCGAGTCACGCAGCAAAGAAGGGCGCGTGCGGCATGTAGCCGCACGCGCCCTTTTTGTATTCGCAGCCTGGCCTTGTGTCGCGTCAGACGACCGTCAGGCGCACCGGCACGTTGTTACGCGTCGCGTTCGAATACGGGCACACGTGGTGCGCCTTTTCGACCAGCGCTTGCGCGTCGGCCTTGTCGAGCCCCGGCAGCGACACGCGCAGCTCGATGTCGAGCCCGAAGCCGCCTGCGTCGTTCGGGCCGATGCCCACTTCCGCCGTGACTTGCGTGTCGGCCGGCAGCGCCTTCTTGTCCTGGCCGGCGACGAATTTCATCGCGCTCAGGAAGCAGGCCGAGTAACCTGCGGCAAACAGTTGCTCCGGATTCGTGCCTTCCGCGCCCGTGCCGCCGAGTTCGCGCGGCGCGGCCAGCTTCACTTCCAGCTTGTTGTCAGCGGATACCGCGCGGCCGTCGCGGCCGCCCGTGCTCGTGGCACTGGTCTTGTACAGAATGTTCATCGTGCAGCTCCTGTCTGGGAAAGGGAGGAAAAGCGGCCCGGTCGAACGGGGTGTCGCCGGCCACACGTAAACAATAGAGCACAAATCATTAGTGTGCAAATGAAATTTTGAAGAAAAAGCCCGATGGTGCCGGGCCAAGTCGCTGCGGCTCGCCTGTCAGCGTTCGTTGGCGGCCGATAGGGCGTCGCGCAGCTGCTGCAGATCGGCGCGCAGCCTGACCAGGAATTCGGGGGATTGCTGCATCGCGCAAAAGAGATCGGCGGGTACCGAGCGTGCGCGGTCCTTCAGCGCGCGGCCTTCCGGCGTCACGCGAACGTTCACGACGCGTTCGTCGGTCGCGCTGCGCACGCGCTCGACATAGCCGAGCGCCTCCAGCCGCTTCAGCAGCGGCGTGACCGTGGCCGGGTCGAGGTCGAGCCGCGCGGCGATATCCTTCACGGCGATGTCGTCGCGCTCCCACAGCACGAGCATCGCGAGATATTGGGGATAGGTCAGCGACAGCTTGTCGAGCAGCGGCTTGTACGCCTTCGTCATCGCGTGCGAAGTCGAGTAGAGCGCGAAGCAGAGTTGCTCGTCGAGCGTCTGGGGCAGCGGGGGCAGGCGGTCCATGATTCGGGAGGCGCGGCGAACGCGCGAACAATTTGTACGCAAATTATTTTGCGCGCAAAAGATCGGGATGAACAGGGGCGGCCGGCGAAGGGCGGTGGCCGACGGAGGCGGGGGAAGAAAGGAGGCGCCGGGATGCAACCCGGCGCGAAGAGCGACGGGCCGGCGACGCGCGCCGGCCGGGGAGACTTCAGCGGCCCGACGTGGTGGTCGTCGCGCCCGGTTCCTGTATGCCGAAGCAGCCGCGATAGGTCGCGTAGAACGAGCAGTACAGCATCGTGACGATGATGATCGTCACCGGCATCATGATCGTCAGTGCGTAGGCGCCGGCGCCGAGCGCCTGCAGCAGCAGCGACAGCGCGAGCGACGTGCCGAGCGCGACGCCGAACCACAACACGCCGTACACGACGAACGCGCCACGATTGCGCCAGCAGCTGACGACGCTGAAGAACAGCGCCTTGGCGGGCGGGACGTCATGCCACGCGACCAGCACCGGCGCGAACCAGAACAGCATCGCGACCGGCAGGTAGAGCAGCGTCGCGAAGAACAGCGCGCCGAGCGTGCCTTGCGCGGCGAGCGCCTCCGGCGTCGTGCTCGCTTCGTCCGCCGCGCCCATCATCACGTGGAACAGCGCGCCGCCGTCCACGAACGACGAAGCGGCGAACACGAGCACCATCGATGCGACGTAGATCACGCCGAGCACGAGCAGCCGCTGGGTTGCGACGGTGCCGTACGAGCGGAAGCCGTCGACGAGGATCGTCGGCATCACGGGCTTGCCGGCCACCGTGTCGCGGCACGCGGCCATGAAGCCGACCGCGACGCCGGGAATGAAGACCAGCGGCAGCGCGGAGCCGATCACGGGCACCATCGATATCAGCGTGATCGCCAGCAGGTACGTGAAGAACAGCGTGATGAACGCGAGCGGGTTCCGGCGGAACAGCCAGACGCCTTGACGGAACCAGACATAGCCCGTTTTGGCGGGCACTTCGATCAGTTGCATGCGGTTTGGATCTCGGGAAGCGCGGGCGTATGCGCGATACGCTCGCGCAGGATGCGTTCGAAATGGCCGGGATCGTGCGGCTTGAGCATCTCGGCGGCACGCGGCAGGTAGAAGTCGTACAGGCGCGACACCCAGAAGCGGTACGCGCCCGCGCGCAGCATGTCGCTCCAGTGGCGGCGTTCCTCGGCCGTGAACGGCCGCACGGTCTGATACGCGCGCAGCAGCGCATCGGCACGCGCGACGTCGAGCACGCCGGTCGCGAGGTCGACGCACCAGTCGTTGACCGTGACCGCGACGTCGAACAACCACTTGTCGCAGCCTGCGAAATAGAAGTCGAAGAAGCCGCCGAGCCGTACGTCGTGGCCGGTGCCGGGCGCCGCGTGCGCGAACAGCACGTTGTCGCGGAACAGGTCGCAATGGCACGGCCCGGCCGGCAGCGCCGCGTAATCGTCCGACGCGAAGAAGCCGGCCTGGTGCGCGAGCTCGCCTTCCAGCAGCGCGCGCTGCTCATCCGTGATGAACGGCACGATCGCCGGCACGTTCTCCTGCCACCACGGCAGGCTGCGCAGGTTCGGCTGGTTGCGCGGATAGTCGCGGCCGGCGAGGTGCAGGCGCGCGAGCATCTGGCCGACCTCGATGCAGTGTTCGACCCCCGGCGCGAGTTCGGCCGCGCCGTCGAGCTTGGTGACGATCGCGGCCGGCTTGCCGTGCAGCTCGCCGAACAGCGCACCGTCGTCACGCGGGATCGGATCCGGCACCGGCACGCCGTGGCCGGCCAGGTGGCTCATCAGGTCGAGGTAGAACGGCAGTTGTTCCGCCGTCAGCTTTTCGAAGATCGTGAGGACGTACTCGCCGCGCGTCGTCGTCAGGAAGAAATTGCTGTTTTCGATACCGGACGGAATGCCGCGAAACGCGAGCACGTCGCCCAGTTCGTAGTGGCGCATCCATTGCGCGAGATCGGAGTCGGAAACAGCAGTGAAAACGGCCATGCGGGATGCGTCAGGTCAGGGTGTCGGCACGCGGGCGGCGTGCGGCGCGACAGCAGGTGAAGGGGAGGCGGCGCGCGGCGTTCGGTGCCGCGCGCCACGGAATCAGTAGCGCAGGTTCAGCGACGGCAGACGCGTGATCGGGATGCCCGCGTCGTGCGGCTTCGGCGACGTGTCGGGCGTCGAGCTCATCTGGTAGCGCGTGCCGAAGTTCGACTTCACGTCGATCTCGACCGGCTTGCCGCGATCGCGGTACTCGGTGACTTCGGTGCCGTTCTTGCTCTTTTCGTGGAAGCTCGGCGTGCGGCGGATGTCGGCGAAGTCGACTTTCGACGTGACTTCGGCGCCCGGCCGGTTGATCTTGCGGAGATCGGGCAGGCCGGCGGCCTCGTTGGCCTCGGCCCGAGCCTGCGCGTCGGCGTCAGGCGTGCCGCCGGCGGCGTAAGCGACGCTGGCGGCGGCAAACGCGGCGGCAGCGGCGACGAGAATGAGCGGCTTCATGATGAGTCTCCAGTGAACCCACCGATTTTAGCAAATACTGCGCCCCATCCGGCCCTCGCGTGCATAGGGGCAGCCATAAGGGCGACCGGGTTCCGTGGTAATGTCGTCGGATCAGACGAGGTGATGAAAATGAAGAACGATTTGAGCCGCCGGCACCGTGTGCTGACGCCCGAGAGCCCGTCAGTCGAGGCTTTCGACGATCCGATCGCCGCCGTCGCGCGGCTGTCCGCCATTTACGACACGAATACGGGCTTCCTGCGCGACGCCTTCGCGCGCTATCGCCGCCACGAACCGATTACCGAGCACGTGCGTGCGTGCTATCCGTTCGTGCGCATTCGCACCGACGTCAACACGCACGTCGACTCGCGCCGCTCGTACGGTTTCGTCGCGGGCCCCGGCGTGTTCGAGACGACGGTCACGCGGCCCGATCTCTTCGCAAACTACTATCGCGAGCAACTGCGCCTGCTGGCGAAGAACCACCATGTGAAGATTGAGATCGGCGTGTCGTCGCAGCCGATTCCGGTCCATTTCGCGTTTCCGGAAGGTATCCATCTCGAGGGCGAGCTCGACCGCGACCGCCTGCTCGCGATGCGCGACATCTTCGATACGCCCGATCTGTCGTATCTCGACGACCGCATCGTCAACGGCACGTTCGAGCCGGCGCCGGGCGAGCCGCATCCGCTCGCGCTGTTCACGGCCGCGCGCGTCGACTTCTCGCTGCACCGGCTGCGTCACTACACGGCGACGTCGCCCACGCATTTCCAGAACTACGTGCTCTACACGAACTACCAGTTCTACATCGACGAGTTCGTGAAGCTCGGCCGCACGGTGATGACGGAGAGCGACGATCCCGAGGTGCGCGCGTATCGCAGCCAGTACAGCGCGTTCGTCGAGCCGGGCGATGTCGTGACCTACAACGCGAACCTCGGCAGCGAGCCGGCCGAGGGCAACGCGCCGCCGCGCCTGCCGCAGATGCCCGCGTATCACCTGAAGCGCGCGGACGGCAGCGGGATCACGATGGTCAACATCGGCGTCGGCCCGTCGAACGCGAAGACGATCACCGATCACATCGCGGTGCTGCGTCCGCACGCGTGGGTGATGCTCGGTCACTGCGCAGGGCTGCGCAACACGCAGCGTCTCGGCGACTACGTGCTCGCACACGGCTACGTGCGCGAGGATCACGTGCTCGATGCCGACCTGCCGCTGTGGGTGCCGATTCCGGCGCTGGCCGAAGTGCAGCTCGCGCTCGAGCGCGGGGTGGCCGACGTGACCCGGCTGGAGGGGGCTGAACTGAAGCGCGTGATGCGCACGGGTACGGTCGCGAGCGTCGACAACCGCAACTGGGAGCTGCGCGATCATCGCGAACCGGTGCAGCGGCTGTCGCAGAGCCGTGCGGTCGCGCTCGACATGGAAAGCGCGACGATCGCCGCGAACGGCTTCCGCTTCCGCGTGCCGTACGGCACGCTGCTGTGCGTGTCGGACAAGCCGCTGCATGGCGAGCTGAAGCTGCCGGGCATGGCCGATACGTTCTATCGCGGGCAGGTCGACCAGCATCTGCAGATCGGCGTGAAGGCGATGGAGATCCTGCGCACGAACGGGCTCGACAAGCTGCATAGCCGGAAGTTGAGGAGCTTTGCGGAAGTGGCGTTCCAGTAAACGATGACTCGCGGGCCCTGCGGGGCGCCGCCGGGGTTTGCGTCTTCCGGTTTGCCGCACTGGCTGGCGAGACGGTACAGGCGATTTCGAGGACTGACCGCGTGCGGTCGCGTGCCCGCAACGATAGACGCGGCTTCGAAACCCCGGTTGGGTCCGATTGCCGGCGCCTTGGTCACCATTGCACCGGTTCGACCGTTCGGTCGAATGCGGCCTCGAGCAACGCGGTCTCGCGATCGTCGAGTCTCAGGTCGAGCGCCGCGAGCGCGTCGGTCAGGTGATGCGGTTTCGACAACCCGACGATCGGCGCGGTGATGCCTGGCCGGTTCAGCGCCCATGCCAGTGAGATCCGGGCAGGCGCCACCCCGCGCACCTGCGCCACCTGCCTGACCGCATCGACGGTCGCCGCGACCGCGTCGCGCCCGTCGTACCAGGACACCATTTGCTGGTCGGTTGCGGCCCGCGTCGTCGCGGCATCGCGCGAGCCGGCCAGCAGCCCGCGGCCGAGCGGGGACCACGGTGTGTAGGCAATCCCTTCTTCCATGCAAAGCGGCAGCATGTCGCGCTCGTCGTCGCGGCAGATCAGGCTGTACTGGCTCTGCATCGACACGAATCGGGCGAGTCCATGATGCCGTTGAAACGCGAGCATCTTCATGAATTGCCACGCATGCATCGACGACGCGCCGAGGTAGCGGACCTTGCCGCTCCTCACGAGGGTATCGAGCGCATCGAGCGTTTCTTCGATCGGTGTGTCCGGATCGAACCGGTGGATCACGTAGAGATCGACGTAATCCGTCCCGAGGCGCTGCAGCGACGCATCGATGCTGGCGAGCAGATGCTTGCGCGACAGCCCGCGCGCATTCGGCCCGTCGCCGGTCGGAAAGAACGCCTTGGTGGCGATCACCACGTCGTCGCGCGTCGCGAAATCGCGCAGCGCGCGCCCGAGAATGCGCTCGCTCTCGCCACCCGAGTAGATGTCGGCCGTGTCGAAGAAATTCACCCCCGCATCGAGTGCCGTGCGAATGAAAGGGCGAGCCGCCTCCTCGGTCGCGACCCACGGGCGCCATGACGGATTGCCGTAGGTCATGCAGCCCAGGCACAGCTTCGATACCTTCAGCCCGGACGCTCCCAGCCTCATGAATTCCATCGGCTCTTCCTCCGTCGCAGCGCCGGTCAGCGCATGCCGCCGATCGTGTAGCCGCCGTCGACCAGCAGCGATTCGCCCGTCACGAAGCGCGCTTCGTCGCTGCAGAGCCAGACGGCCGCGTCGGCCACGTCTTCGGGCGTGCCGATCCGTCGTGCGGGCGTGAATGCGGCGAACGGGCGGAACATCTCGTCGTCGCCGAAGCGGCGCGCCATCGGCGTGTCGATGATGCCGGGGTTCACGTTGTTGATCCGGACGCCGTGCGGGCCGCCTTCGAGTGCGACCGCGCGCACGAGCGCATCGAGCGCGCCCTTGCTGGCCGAATAGGTCGACGAGCCGGCAAGCGCGCCTTTCGCGAGCCACGACGACGTATTGACGATCGCACCGCCGCCGTGCGCGAGCATCACCTCCATTTCGTATTTGATCGACAGCCACGTACCCTTGAGATTGGTGTCGATCACATGGTCGAAGTCGGCCTCGGTCTGTTCCACGATCGGCGCGAACGTGCCTTCCGTACCCGCATTGTTGAACGCAGCATGCAATGCGCCGTAGCGTCTGATCGTTGCGTCGACGAGCGCGCGCACGCCATCGGCGGATCCGACGTCGATGGCCATTGCGAAGGCTTCGCCACCGCGCCCGGTAATCGCGCGCACGGTTTCGTCGAGCGGCGCCGCGCGCCGTCCGGCGACGACGACGCGGGCGCCTTCCCGCGCGAATGCGAGCGCGGCCGCCCGGCCGATGCCGGTGCCGCCGCCGGTGACGAGCGCGACGCGTCCGTCGAGCCGGGGGCGCGTCGTGGCGGAAGAGGGTGACAGGCTCCGTGAATCGGACATGACGAGTTGCTCCATGTGAAGGGAAACGAGCCGGCCGACTGGCCGGCGCAGGGTCGAGGTGCTTAGTCCTGGCGGTCGGGCACCGTCAGGGGCACGCCAGGCGTACCGGCGTAGAACACGATCAGTTCGACGCGCTCGTCGCCGGTCTCGCCGCGATGGGCGCCGTCGACCATTTCCGGCACCACGTCGCCGGGACCGAGCGCCAGCCGCTTGCCGTCGCTGCGGCGCACGGCGGTCAGGTGGCCCGACAGCACGTAGCCGATGTTGATCGACGGATGCGTATGCCACGGCAATACCGCGTGCGGCGGAATCGTGTAGCGTACGACCGTGATCTCCGGTTGTCCTGACGGATAGGTGCGATACCGCGAGCCGTCCCACGCATGCGTGGTTCGCAGCAGTACCGTCTCGGTCACGCGGCTACCTGCGTCCGCTTCCTGTGCGATTGCTCGCGGCGAACCGGCGACGATCAAGGCGGCCGCGAAGACGGTTCGCGAAACGGCTGAAAATGAAAATGTGTTCATGGCGGCGGGCCGTTTGGCTCCGGGTATCGAATACAGCGCCATTGTGCGAAGCAGGGTGCCGCGCGAATAGCATCCGACCGGTTGAAACCGATTCAACCGGCCGGACAGGCGTTGCGATGCCGTGGATGATTGCCCGGGCGTTCCGGGCTTGACGGGAGCTGCGAATGGATCGGTTGAAGGCGCTGACGGTATTCGTCCGTATCGCGGCCGCGGGCGGCATCAGCGCGGGCGCACGCGAGCTGGGCATGACGCCGCAAGCGGCCAGCAAGCAGGTCGCTGCACTGGAAGCGCTGTTGAACGTGCGGCTGCTCCAGCGCTCGACACGCGGGATCGTGCTGACGCTCGAAGGTGAACGTCTGCTTGCACAGTGCCGCGGTGCTGTCGGGGAACTGGAGAGCGCGCTGCGCATGCTCGACGACGATCAGGCGCACGCGACCGGTACGATTCGTGTTGCGGCGCCGTATTCGCTGGCCCGGCGCTTTCTCGCGCCGCTGCTCGGCGAATTCTGCGACCGTCAGCCGGGTGTCACGGCCGAACTGATCGTCAGCGACGACATGGCCGACATCGTCGAACAGCGGATCGACATCGCCGTGCGGACCGGCAATCTGCCCGATAGCGGGCTCGTTGCACGGCGCATCGTCGATCTGCAATTGATCGTCTGCGCGGCGCCTGCGTATCTGCGTCGCCACGGCGAGCCGCAGACGATCGACGCGCTGCGCGATCATCGTTGCACCGCGTTCCTGTATCCACGCACGGGCAAGCCATTTCCGTGGGAATTCCTGGTCGACGGTCGTGTCGATACACGGCGGATCGACCCGTTCATCGCGACCAACGACATCGATGCGGAACTCGACACGGTGCTGAGCGGCGCCGCGATCGGTCAGTTCTTTGGCTATTCGGTCAGCGCGCACATTCGCGAGGGGCGCCTCGTGCCGTTGCTGACCCGGCACATGACCTGCCGTTACGGCCTGCACCTGTGCATGCCGCAGCGCATGCACGTGCCGCGGAGGAGCCGTTTGCTGATGGATTTCCTCGCTGCCCGGCTCGGTGCGCATCCGGATCTGGCACCGCTTTCGTTTGCGGATGCGCCGGCATGACGCGCGCCTGATTGCGGACGCGCCACCGGGCGGCTGCGCGTCGTTGCTCCGCGCGCGCTTCTTCAGGCGTCCCGGCAGGCAATGACAACCGTCACGGCCACGATCGGCGCGTTCGTCGGGCCGTGCGACGTCGTCACGTACAACGCGAACCCGTGCGGCCGGCCGGGCAAGGGCGCCGCGCGGTTGTACGCGCCGCAGATGCCCGCATTGCATGACGCCGGGTTCGGGTGCCGGGAGACGGCACGCGCTCGCCGAGCATCAATACGCGGGTTCGGCGTTGCGAACGTGCGACGGGCCTTGATGCGTCTCGCGCATCGCGGCGAGCGCGGCTTCGAGGATCGCGATCGCATCCGTGCGCCGCGTGATCGCCAGCCGCTGCTCCCCGAGCGCCCGCAGCGGCGCGCCCCCGAAGTACTCCATGATGTCCGGCAGGCGCCGCACCACACCGCGGCTACCCCAGCAGCCGTCGTCGATTTCCGTTGGAAAGACCCACACGCGCGTCGCAATGGCGTCGACCGGCACGCCTTCCGCGCGAGCCACGGCGGCGGTCACGTCCGCAATCAGCCCAGCACGCGCGGCGTCCGTGTACTGACCTTCCGGCACGGTCGGCACGATCCGGTAGATCGGCGCAGGCGCGAGCGCCCCGGCACGATACACGGCTGCCGGCCGATGCACGAAGATCCACGTCACGTCCCGCACGCGCGGATTGTCGGGATCGAGTCCCTCGTGACGGATCAGCGTGTCCGTCAGTTCTTCCATCAGTTGTGCTTCGGCCTGCGGTGCGAGCGCACCTTCGGGAATGGTGACGTCGATCATCGGCATGACGGTGTCCTGGTTCGGTCGAGAGGGCGTCGCTCCGGCGCGGGGCGACGTGAATCCAGTGTATGAACCTCGTGCCGACGCGCGCAGTGGTGAAACTGCCATTCGACAATGCCAATACCGACATCGTGCCCAACACCCGCTGCGCGCGGCTATTGCGTGAAGCGACGGCGATACTCGCCGGGGGAGATGCCGGTCTCGCGCTTGAATAATTGCCGAAAGCCGCTGATGTCCGCGTAGCCGACGCGCTCGCAGACGGTGTCGATCGCGAGCTTCGTTTCCGCGAGCAGCCGCTTTGCAACTTCGATCCTGAGCGTCTGCAGATACCTGAGCGGCGGCGCACCCACTGCGTCCCTGAAGCGGCGATGGAGCGTGCGTTCGCTCATCGCGACGTGATCGCTCAGCCGGGCGAGGCTGAAGGGTTCGCGCAGATGCTTTTCCAACCAGCGTTGGGCGCGTGCGACGGCGGCATCGTCGTGCCCGCGATGGCCCATCCGGTCGAGGTCGATGAATGAATCCTGCGAGACGCGGTTCATGT
This sequence comes from Burkholderia lata, assembly GCF_902499025.1. Lineage (GTDB taxonomy): Bacteria > Pseudomonadota > Gammaproteobacteria > Burkholderiales > Burkholderiaceae > Burkholderia > Burkholderia lata_C. The sequence continues at coordinate 18,824 of NZ_CABVPW010000011.1, forward strand.
CGATCAGCATGAGCCTGGCGACCGACGCGGCAAGCCGCGCGTTCGCCAGTTTGTCGACGACTTTCAGCGCGAGATTCTGATATGAGGTGACGGAGCCGCCGCACAGTATCCCGTCCTGCTCGGTCAGGATGTCCGACGCACGCAGTGCAACGTCAGGGTAGCGTGCGCGGAAGCGCGATGCTTTCGTCCAGTGCGTCGTGGCAATGCGGCCGTCGAGCAAGCCGGCCTCCGCGAGCAGGAAGGCGCCGGTGCAGTACGTCGCGATCAGCGTGCCGCGCGCGTGTTGCCGGCGCAGCGCGTCGAACAGTGGCGCGAGCGCGGCGGGGCGGTCGAGCAGCCGTTCGAGATCCGCGACGAACGGGCTCGTCAGCCAAATCGCGTCCGCGGGACTGCTGCCGTCGATCGCACCGTCGACCGGGATGACCTGGCCGGAGGCCGCTCGCACCGGCCGTCCGCCGATCGATTCGACGCGCCAGCGAAACGGCGCGCTCGCGCGGCCCTGCGATGTCGTCGGGGCAAGATGGTTGGCCGCCGTGAAGACGTCGGTCGGCGCGGCGACGCCGGATGCAAGGGCATGTTCGACAGCCCAGATTCGGATGAGCGGCATGAATGGCAGGATTGGCCTCGAGCGAGGGCAATGCTACCACCGGGCGCCGAGCGATTTTTGCCAGCCGGCGATGCCGCCAATTCATGCGGCCAGCGGTCGAAAATCAAAAGGCCGCCCGGCGCCGAAGCGCACGGGCGGCCTTGCGTGCGTCGAGCGGCCGCGCGGTGTCGCTCAGCACTCACCCTTCTTCGCGTGTCCCGGCGGGCAGTGATAGCCGCGGTCGTCGTGACCACGATGACGCTGGTGTTCGTCCCACTCGCGGCGTTCCCAGTAGCGGTGGCCGTCCCAATAGCGGTCGCCATGCCAGCCGACGATCACCGCGGGTGCCGGGGCGACCATGACGGGCGCGGGCGCGACGACGACCGGTGCGGGCGTGCCGATATTGACGTCGACGTTGACGGCGTGGGCGAGGCCGGACAGCGAAAGGCCGAGGCCGGCGAAGGCAAGGGCGATCAGCGAGCGTTGCATGTTCTTTTCCGTGATGTCGTTGTAAAAGGCCGGCGCGACGCGATGGAAGCGAGGGGGACCGTTCCACCGGGGGAAACGCCGCACCGACACATGCAGTGTGCTGGCGCGCGACGGAAAACGCGAGGCGGGTTTGTTACGGCGGATTGGCGGCGGGCAGGCGCGGGGTGCGGGCGTCGAGCCGCGTCATTTGACAATGGCGACCCGCGTGTGCAGATGATGGCGCGCGCGTCGTACGGCACGGGCCGCGCGGATTTGACATTCGGCGGCGCGAGGCCGCGAAGCGCGATTAACGGCGCGTTACAAAGTGACGCGCGGCAGGTGGCGGGATCGCCATGCCTGCCGCGCGGGAAGCCGCTCGCCGGCCGTCGGGCCGGCGGTCGTCACGGATGGATTACAGATAGAACATCCGGTCTTCTTCGGGGCGCGGCGGATGGCCTTCATCGTCCGAACCTTCTTCCTCGCCGCTGTCCTCGTAGAACGCGAGCACGGCGTCGAGCACCTGGTCGGGATCGTCGATCACCTGCATCAGGTCCATGTCGTCCGGATTGATGAGGCCCATCGGAATCAGCTGGTCGCGGAACCACTGCAGCAGCCCCTTCCAGAACTCGCTGCCGACGAGGATGATCGGCACGAGGCGCGACTTCTTCGTCTGGATCAGCGTGAGCACTTCCGACAGCTCGTCGAGCGTGCCGAAGCCGCCCGGCATCACGATCACCGCATCCGAATTCTTCACGAACGTGACCTTGCGCGTGAAGAAGTGGCGGAAGCGCAGCGAGATGTCCTGGTAGTGGTTGCCGGCCTGCTCGTGCGGCAGCTCGATGTTCAGGCCGACCGACGGCGCCTTGCCGGCGTGCGCACCCTTGTTCGCTGCTTCCATGATGCCGGGGCCGCCGCCGGAGATCACGGCGAAGCCGGCGTCGGACAGCTTGCGTGCGATCTGCACGGCGAGCTTGTAGTGCGGCGTGTCGGGCTTGAGGCGGGCAGAACCGTAGATGCTGACAGCGGGGCGGATCTCCGACAGGTACTCGGTCGCCTCGATAAACTCTGCCATAATCGTGAACATCTGCCACGATGCGCGCGCCTTCTTGGCCGTCGCGCGTTCTTGATCTGCGAGCGAACGCAGACTCGGAATCACTTTTCTCTTGTTCATAATGCCTGAAGAACGAAATCTGGAAGGTAAGACCCTGCTATTGGTTGACGGTTCGAGCTATCTGTATCGGGCTTACCATGCGATGCCTGATTTGCGTGGCCCTGGCGGGGAGCCGACCGGAGCGCTCTACGGAATCATCAACATGCTGCGCCGTATGCGCAAGGAAGTCAGTGCAGAGTATAGCGCTTGCGTGTTCGATGCAAAGGGCAAGACGTTCCGTGACGACCTTTATGCCGACTATAAGGCAAACCGTCCGTCGATGCCGCCCGATCTCACATTGCAGGTCGAACCGATCCACGGCGCCGTGCGTGCGCTCGGCTGGCCGCTGCTGATGGTCGAAGGCGTCGAGGCCGACGACGTGATCGGCACGCTCGCGCGCGAAGCCGAGCGGCACGGGATGAACGTGATCGTGTCGACCGGCGACAAGGATCTCGCGCAGCTCGTGACCGACCACGTCACGCTCGTCAACACGATGACCAACGAGACGCTCGATCGCGACGGCGTGATCGCGAAGTTCGGCGTGCCGCCCGAGCGCATCATCGACTACCTCGCACTGATCGGCGACACCGTCGACAACGTGCCGGGCGTCGAGAAGTGCGGGCCGAAGACGGCCGTGAAATGGCTGGCGCAGTACGACAGCCTCGACGGCGTGATCGAGCATGCGGGCGACATCAAGGGGGTGGTCGGCGACAACCTGCGCCGCGCGCTCGACTTCCTGCCGCTCGGCCGCAAGCTCGTGACCGTCGAAACTGCTTGCGATCTCACGCCGCATCTCGAATCGATCGAAGCGTCGCTGAAAAGCGACGGCGAAGCGCGCGACCTGATGCGTGACATCTTCGCGCGCTACGGCTTCAAGACCTGGCTGCGCGAAGTCGACAGCGCACCGGCGGAAGGTGGCGGCGCCGATGCGCCGGAAGGCGAGCCGGCGCCGGTGGTGGCGGCCGACATCGCGCGCGAATACGACACGATCCAGACCTGGGAGCAATTCGACGCGTGGTTCGCGAAGATCGACGCGGCCGCACTGACCGCGTTCGACACCGAGACGACGTCGCTCGATCCGATGCTCGCGCGGCTCGTCGGCCTGTCGTTCTCGGTCGAACCGGGCAAGGCCGCGTACCTGCCGGTCGCACACCGCGGCCCCGACATGCCCGAACAGCTTCCGCTCGACGAAGTGCTCGCGCGGCTGAAGCCGTGGCTCGAATCGGCCGATCGCAAGAAGGTCGGCCAGCACCTGAAGTACGACGCGCAGGTGCTCGCGAACTACGACATCGCGCTGAACGGCATCGAGCACGACACGCTGCTCGAATCGTACGTGGTCGAATCGCACCGCACGCACGACATGGACAGCCTGGCGCTGCGTCATCTGGGCGTCAAGACGATCAAGTACGAGGACGTGGCCGGCAAGGGCGCGAAGCAGATCGGTTTCGACGAAGTGGCGCTCACGCAGGCCGCCGAATACGCGGCCGAGGATGCGGACATCACGCTGCAACTGCATCACGCGCTGTATCCGCAGGTTGCGCGCGAGCCGGGCCTCGAGCGCGTGTATCGCGAGATCGAGATGCCCGTGTCGCTCGTGCTGCGCAAGATGGAGCGCACGGGCGTGCTGATCGACGATGCGCGTCTGCAGGCGCAGAGCACCGAGATCGCGACGCGCCTGATCGAGCTCGAAGCGCAGGCGTACGAACTGGCGGGCGGCGAATTCAATCTCGGCTCGCCGAAGCAGATCGGGCAGATCTTCTTCGAGAAGCTGCAGTTGCCGGTCGTGAAAAAGACGCCGAGCGGCGCGCCGTCGACCGACGAAGAAGTGCTGCAAAAGCTCGCCGAAGATTACCCGCTGCCGAAGCTGCTGCTCGAGCATCGCGGGCTGTCGAAGCTGAAGTCGACCTATACCGACAAGCTGCCGCGCATGGTGAACCCTTCGACGGGCCGCGTGCATACGAACTACGCGCAGGCCGTCGCAGTCACGGGCCGCCTTGCGTCGAACGACCCGAATCTTCAGAACATTCCGGTGCGCACGGCCGAAGGCCGGCGGATCCGCGAGGCGTTCATCGCATCGCCGGGCCACCGGATCGTGTCGGCCGATTATTCGCAGATCGAACTGCGGATCATGGCGCACATCTCGGGCGACGCGTCGCTGCTGCGTGCGTTCTCGCAGGGCGAGGACATTCACCGCGCGACGGCAGCCGAAGTGTTCGGCGTGACGCCGCTGGAGGTCAATTCCGACCAGCGCCGGATCGCGAAGGTGATCAACTTCGGGCTCATCTACGGGATGAGCGCGTTCGGGCTCGCATCGAACCTCGGCATCACGCGCGATGCGGCGAAGCTCTATATCGACCGTTATTTCGCCCGCTACCCGGGCGTCGCGCAGTACATGGAGGACACGCGCTCGGTTGCGAAGGAGAAGGGCTACGTCGAAACCGTTTTCGGTCGCCGCCTGTGGCTGCCCGAGATCAACGGCGGCAACGGCCCGCGTCGTCAGGCCGCCGAGCGCGCGGCAATCAATGCGCCGATGCAGGGCACGGCGGCCGACCTGATCAAGCTGTCGATGATCGCGGTGGACGACTGGCTCACGCGCGACAAGCTTGCATCGCGGATGATCATGCAGGTGCACGATGAACTGGTGCTCGAGGTACCCGACGGCGAACTGTCGCTGGTGCGCGAGAAACTGCCGGAAATGATGTGCGGCGTAGCGAAGCTGAAGGTGCCGCTGGTCGCCGAAGTGGGCGCCGGCGCGAACTGGGAAGAGGCACACTGACGCACCGCTGCGCGGTTCCCGATTCCTGCGGCATATTGTTGCAGGGATGCTGAATATCGAGATGGTTTGCTTGTGGTCAACGCGCAAGCTCCCGGACAATGCATGTCATTGACACGGGGGCATGCGCGCCCCGCGTTCCGGGTTGGACGCATCGAAGTGCTTCGAACTGCACATCGATGATGTCCGAACCGGTTAATCCACCGGGTGGCGCGAATGCATCGCGTTCGCACTATCCGGCGGCAGCAGTTTCGAATCGCAAAGGGGGAACAGATGCATCGGATCATCATCGTAGGCGGAGGCGCGGGCGGCCTTGAACTGGCGACGCGGCTCGGCGACCGTTACGGCGCGCGCGGCAATCGTTCCGCGCGTGCGCTCGTCACGCTCGTCGACCGCAATCCGACCCACATCTGGAAACCGCTGCTGCACGAGGTCGCGGCCGGCAGCATGGACCCGTTCACGCAGGAGCTCGAATATGCGGCGCAGGCGCGCTGGCATGGTTTCGAATTCCAGCAGGGCGGGCTGACCGGGCTTGACCGTGCCGCGAAGCGCATCACGCTCTCGCCGGTCAACGACAGCGACGGCGAGGAACTGCTGCCGGCGCGTGAGCTGGAATACGACACGCTCGTGATCGCGATCGGCAGCACGACTCACTTCTTCGGCGTGCAGGGCGCGGCGGAAAACGCGATCGCGCTCGATACCGTTGGCGAGGCCGAGCGCTTCCGCAAGCGGCTGATCGCCGCGTGCATGCGCGCCGAGCACCAGGCGCCGGCGCCGACCGCGCCAGGTGAAGCGGCCGAGCCGCGCATCCAGGTCGCGATCGTCGGCGGCGGCGCGACCGGCGTCGAGCTGTCCGCCGAACTGCGCAACACTGCGCAGGTGTTGTCGGCCTACGGGCTGCACAAGCTCGACCCGCGGCACGACGTCGGCATCGTGCTGATCGAATCGGGGCCGCGGATCCTCCCGGCGTTGCCGGAGCGCGTGTCGTCGGCGACGGCCGAACTGCTCGAAAAGATCGGCGTGCGGCTGATGCTCGCCGAGCGCGTGACCGAGGTGACGCCCGGGGCTGTCCATACGGCGAGCGGCAAGACGGTGCGTGCCGACCTGACGGTCTGGGCCGCCGGCATCAAGGCGCCGTCCGTGCTTGCCAATCTCGATGGCCTCCAGATCAACAAGCTCGGCCAGCTCGACGTGCGCCGCACGCTGCAGACCTTTACCGACGACAACGTGTTCGCGCTCGGCGATTGTGCGGCATGCGCATGGCCCGGCAACGAGCGCAACGTGCCGCCGCGCGCGCAGGCTGCGCACCAGCAGGCGAACTTCCTGCTGAAGGCAATCGGCTGCCGGCTCGACGGGCGCCCGCTGCCCGAATTCACGTATCGCGACCTGGGCTCGCTCGTGTCGCTCGGCCATTTCAGCGCGGTCGGCAACCTGATGGGCGGGCTGATCGGCGGCAACATGCTGATCGAAGGGCTGTTCGCGCGTTTCATGTACATGTCGCTGTACCGGATGCACATCGCGGCGCTGCACGGCTATCCGCGGATGATGCTCGATACGGTCGCGCACTGGCTGCGGCGCACGACGCTGCCGCGCGTCAAGCTGCACTGAGCACGCGTTCGCGCGGGAAGCGGGCGGGGAGTGCGCACATCGTGCGTAGTCTCCGCCCGTTGCTTTTTTGCAGGCTGCCGGGCGGCCGTACGTGCGCCTGACGGGCAAGATCGACCGCGTGTTTTTCGTTTCAATTCGCAAGCATCCGATTGTGCAGCGGCGCTCGACATGTGGCTTGTTGCATTGCGATTCGATGGGTCGCTTGAGCGTTTCTGCGCTCCCGAATTAACGCGTCGTAATTGAGTCTTACATATCTGACAGTTGACGCGACAACGGATTATTGGGCATCTTGTGCGGGTTTCCGTTTGCGGCGGGGTGCCAACCGCCGCGACATTCGCGCTGCGCAACGGCGCGATGCCCCGTCATGCTGTGTCCGTGATCGTGACGGCGGCGCCTAATCGAGGAGTGCATTCATGTTGAAACCCGAAGTCGACAGCCTGGTTCCCCACGTTCCGTTCTCGCGCCGCAAGTTCATGCAGGCCGCGCTGGGCGGGGCCTTCGCGGCGGCCGTACTGCCCGTGTCGGCGCAGACGGTCACGACCGACAGCGAAGGGCTGGACGTCGACACCGTCGAGATCCGCTCGGGCGACTCGAGCGTGCCTGCGTATCGCGCGCAGCCGAAGGATAAGACGAACCTGCCGGTCGTCATCGTGATCCACGAGATCTTCGGCGTGCACGCGCACATCGCCGATGTCTGCCGCCGCTTCGCGAAGCTCGGCTATCTCGCGATCGCCCCCGACCTGTTCGCGCGGCAGGGCAATGCAGCGAAGTACCCGACGATCAAGGAACTCGACGAGCACATCATCAGCAAGGTGCCGGACCGGCAGGTGACCGAGGATCTCGATGCGACCGTCACGTGGGCCGGCAAGAACGGCGGCGACCTGTCGCGTCTCGGCGTGGTCGGGTTCTGCTGGGGTGGCCGTCAGGGCTGGCTGTATGCGGAGCACAACCCGCACGTGCGCGCGGCCGTTGCATGGTACGGGTTCGTCGAAGGCAAGACCGACGAGATGACGCCGTTCAACCCGGTCGATCATGCTTCGTTGCTGAAGGTGCCGGTGCTCGGGCTGTATGGCGAGAAGGACACGAACATCACGCAGGCGTCGCTCGCGGACATGCGCAAGGCAATCCAGACGAGCGATTCGAAGCTCGCGCGCGAATCGGAGATCGTCGTGTATCCGGATGCCGGTCACGCGTTCTTTGCCGATTACCGGCCGAGCTATGTGAAGGCCGATGCGGAGGAGAGCTGGAAGCGCGCGATCGCGTGGCTCCGCAAGTACGGCGTGATGTAAACGGCAAGCGGCGGCATGTGCCGCCGCTTCGTTACGACTGCGCCGAGCCGCCGGCGCTTACGGTGTCGGGCCGGTTGCAATCGGCCGCGACGGGTCGGCGCTCCACTCGCTCCACGAGCCGGGATACAGCGACGCGCCGTGCAAGCCCGCAACCTCCAGCGCAAGCGCGTTGTGGCATGCGGTGACGCCGGAGCCGCATTGCAGGATCACGCGATTCGGTTCGGTGCCGGCCAGCACGGTGGAAAACGCTTCACGCAGTTCATGGCCGGTCTTGAAACGGCCGTCGGCGGTGAGGTTGTCCTTGAAGAAGCGGTTGCGTGCGCCCGGAATGTGGCCGCCCACACGATCGATCGTTTCGTTTTCGCCGCGATAGCGGTCGGGTGCGCGCGCATCGATCACGATGCGCGTGGGTGCGTTCACGTTGGCGAGCACGGCTGCCGCGTCCACCGTCGATTCGAGCGGCGCAGCCGCGCGGAAATCGCCGGCGGCCGGGTGCGGTACGTCGGCCGCCAGCGGCTCGCCAGCTGCTTCCCAGGCCTGCAGGCCGCCGTCGAGTACGGCAACCGAATCGTGGCCGAGCCAGCGCAGCAGCCACCACAGGCGTGCCGCATAGGCGCCGCCTTGTGCGTCGTATGCGACGACCTGCTGGCCCTGCCTGAGGCCGCGGCTCGCGAGCAGCGTGGCGAGTGCGTCGCGGGTCGGCAGCGGATGACGGCCGTTGGTGCCCGTCTTGCGGCCCGACAGGTCGCGGTCGAGGTGGAGGTACTGGGCGCCGGCGATATGGCCGGCCGCATACGCGGCTTCGCCGGCAGCGGGATCGACGAGATCGAAGCGGCAGTCGAACAGCGCGACGCTGCCGGGCGCCGCCGCCAGGCGCTCGGCGAGATTGGCGGCGGAGATGAGCGTGGTGTAGTGAGTGTGTGGCATGACGGCTCCCTGGAGTGCGAATGGCCTGACATTCCAAGTCTAAACAAAAAAAGACGGGCCGAAGCCCGTCTTTTCGTCTGCCGGATGCCGTGCGGCGTCAAAGCGCCGCACCGGCTGTCAGAGGTCGCCGAGGTGGCGGCGCAGGAACTCGTGGAAGTGCTGCATGCCGTCTTCCATCGGGCTCTGGTACGGGCCGACCTGCGATTCGCCGCGTGCCATCAGTGCACGGCGGCCTGCGTCCATCCGCATCGCGATCTCGTCGTCCTCGACGGCCGTTTCCATATAGGCGGCGCGTTCGGCCTCGACGAATTCGCGTTCGAACAGCGCGATTTCCTCGGGGTAATAGAACTCGACGATGTTGGTCGTCTTCTGCGGGCCTTGCGGAATCAGCCACGACACGACGAGCACGTGCGGATACCACTCGATCATCAGGCCCGGGTAGTAGACCATCCAGATCGCACCGAACTCCGGCGGCACGCCGTTGCGGAACTTCAGCACCTGCTCGTGCCATTTCTGGTAAGTCGCGCTGCCCGGTTTCGCGAGGGCGTTATGCACGCCGACCGTCTGCACGCTGTACCAGTCGCCGAACTCCCACTTGAGGTCGTCGCACGACACGAAGCTGCCGAGGCCCGGGTGGAACGGGACGACGTGGTAATCCTCGAGGTAAACCTCGATGAACGTCTTCCAGTTGTAATCGCACTCGTGCACTTCGACGTGATCGAAGTGGTACTCGGAGAAGTCGAAGTGATGCTTCGTGCCGAGGTTGGCGAGGTCGCGCGCGACATTCCGGCCCTCCGCCTCGAACAGCAGCCCCTGCCAGTTCTGCAGCGGGCTCTTGCCGAGGTTCAGGCACGGCTTGTCGGGGAAGTGCGGCGCGCCGAGCAACTCGCCTTCCAGATCGTACGTCCAGCGGTGCAGCGGGCACACGATGTTCTGCGTGTGCCCGCGCCCGTTGAGCATGATCGCCTGCCGGTGGCGGCAGACGTTCGACAGCAGTTCGATCTGGTTCGCCTGGTTGCGGACCAGCACGCGGCCTTCCTTCTCGGACGGCAGCGCAAAATAATCCCCCGCCTCGGGCACCATCAACTCGTGCCCGACGTAACGAGGTCCTTTCTTGAAGAGGGTTTCGATCTCGCGCTCGAGTAGCGCCTCATCGAAGTATGCAGTGACTGGAAGCTGGCTGTGAGCCGACTTCAACTGAAGCGCATCGCTCAGATTGGACATTCCCACTCCCGGTGTTAGCGTGAAAGCAGTGAACAACCCAACCATCGAAAAATCGATTTAGGGAAACGGGGAATTATACCCGGTTCGCCTCGCAAGGCTAGGATTAAGTGCCTGATTTGTGTCAATTTTTTGTCGGGCGGCAATCGGAAGGCGCACAATGTGTGTCGGTGATGGGGCCGGAATATGTGCCGGGTGCCCACGACGGCAGGTCGGAAAATTCTCTTTTGCCGTAGAATGTCCGACTTGTTTTGAAATTTGACACCCTCGTCCATGGCGAAAACCGCATCCCCAGGCGCCACGCCGCCCGGCAATGACACTGAACCGTTGCCGGACAATTACGAGATGGCGCTCGCGGAACTCGAGACGCTGGTTGCCCGGATGGAAGGCGGCGCGTTGAGCCTCGAGGATTCACTGACGGCGTATCGCCGCGGTGCGACCCTCGTTGCGTTTTGCCAACAGCAGCTCGAGAAAGTGGAGCAGCAGGTTCGCGTGCTCGACGGCGCGACGCTGAAGCCGCTTTCGTCCGGAACGGCCGCCACGGACGGCGAAGACGACGATCTATGACATTCGAACAATGGATGCGGTCCGTGCTTGACCGTGTCGAGGACGCACTCGGCCACTATCTGCCCGCTGAAACCGCGGTGCCGGAAAAACTCCACGAGGCGATGCGTTATGCAGTCCTCGGCGGCGGCAAACGCGTTCGCCCGCTGCTGTGCCATGCAGCAGGCGAACTGACCGGCGCGACGGAAGCGGCGCGCAATGCGGCAGCAGCAGCACTGGAGATGATCCACGTCTACTCGCTCGTGCACGACGACATGCCGTGCATGGACGACGATGCGCTGCGTCGCGGCAAGCCGACCGTGCACGTGCAGTACGACGAGCCGACGGCACTGCTGGTCGGCGACGCGCTGCAGTCGCAGGCGTTCGTTGCGCTGACCGATGCCGCCGCGCTGTCGCCGGTGCAGCAGGCCGCGCTCGTGCGCGAACTGGCGCTGGCAAGCGGCTCGATCGGCATGGCCGGCGGGCAGGCGATCGACCTGGCGAGCGTCGGCCTCAAGCTGACGCGCGAGCAGCTCGAGACGATGCACCGGATGAAGACGGGCGCACTGCTGCGCGCGGCCGTGCGGATGGGCGCGCTGGCCGGCGAAACGCCGTCCGCGGAAGCGATGGCTGCGCTCGATGTGTATGCCGGGGCCGTGGGTCTGGCCTTCCAGGTCGTCGACGATATTCTCGACGTGACGACCGATTCGGCGACGCTCGGCAAGACGGCCGGCAAGGACGCGGCGAACGACAAGCCGACCTATGTATCGATCCTCGGCCTCGAGGCGTCGCGTGAGCTCGCAGCGCAACTGCGCGCCGAGGCGCACGACGCGCTGAAACCGTTCGGCGCACGCGCACAGCGTCTCGCCGAACTTGCCGACCTGGTAGTGAACCGGGTCAGCTGACGCGAAAGCCCGCCGCCGCGCACACGCTACGGTGCGTGCAACAGAATGCGGGCGCGTTTGATTTCCTACAATGGAACGACGATGTACGACTTGCTGAAAACCATCGACGACCCGGCGGATTTGCGCCGCCTCGATCGTCGCCAACTTCAACCGCTCGCGGATGAACTGCGCGCGTTCGTGCTCGACAGTGTGTCGAAGACGGGCGGCCATTTGTCGTCCAACCTCGGGACGGTCGAGCTGACGATCGCGTTGCACTACGTGTTCAACACGCCGAACGATCGCATCGTCTGGGATGTGGGCCACCAGACCTACCCGCACAAGATCCTGACGGGCCGTCGCGACCAGATGCATTCGCTGCGCCAGCAGGACGGCATCTCGGGCTTCCCGCGCCGCAGCGAATCCGAATACGACACGTTCGGCACCGCGCACTCGAGCACGTCGATCTCGGCCGCGCTCGGCATGGCGATCGGCAGCCAGCTGAACGGCGACGACCGCTTCTCGATCGCCGTGATCGGCGACGGTGCGATGACGGCCGGCATGGCGTTCGAGGCGATGAACAACGCGGGCGTGTCGGAAGACGCGAAAGTGCTCGTGATCCTGAACGACAACGACATGTCGATTTCGCCGCCGGTCGGCGCGCTGAATCGCCATCTCGCACGTCTGATGTCGGGCCGCTTCTATGCGGCTGCGCGCGCGGGCGTCGAGCGCGTGCTGAGCGTTGCGCCGCCGGTGCTCGAACTCGCGCGCAAGCTCGAGGAGCACGCGAAGGGCATGGTCGTGCCGGCCACGCTGTTCGAAGAGTTCGGCTTCAACTACATCGGTCCGATCGACGGTCACGATCTCGATTCGCTGATCCCGACGCTGCAGAACATCCGCGAACTGCGCGGCCCGCAGTTCCTGCACGTGGTGACGAAGAAAGGCCAGGGCTACAAGCTCGCCGAAGCCGATCCCGTGCTCTACCACGGCCCCGGCAAGTTCAACCCGGCCGAAGGCATCAAGCCGTCGACCACGCCCGCGAAGAAGACGTACACGCAGGTGTTCGGCGAATGGCTGTGCGATGAAGCCGAGCGCGATACGCGCGTCGTCGGCATCACGCCCGCGATGCGCGAAGGTTCGGGCATGGTCGAGTTCGAGAAGCGCTTCAAGGATCGCTACTACGACGTCGGCATCGCCGAGCAGCACGCGGTGACGTTCGCGGGCGGCATGGCAACCGAAGGCCTCAAGCCGGTCGTCGCGATCTACTCGACGTTCCTGCAGCGTGCTTACGATCAGCTGATCCACGACGTCGCGCTGCAGAACCTGCCGGTCGTGTTCGCGATCGACCGCGCGGGCCTCGTCGGCGCGGACGGTGCGACGCACGCGGGCGCGTACGATCTCGCGTTCATGCGCTGCATCCCGAACATGACGATCATGGCCGCATCCGACGAGAACGAATGCCGCCAGATGCTGCACACGGCGCTGCAGCAGCCGAACCCGACCGCGGTGCGCTATCCGCGCGGCGCGGGCACGGGCGTGGCGACGGTGAAGGAATTCACCGAGATCCCGCTCGGCAAGGGTGAAGTGCGTCGCCAGACGTCGCAGCCGGAAGGCAAGCGCGTCGCGATCCTTGCGTTCGGCACGATGGTCGCACCGTCGCTCGCCGCGGCCGAGGAACTCGATGCAACGGTCGCGAACATGCGCTTCGTGAAGCCGGTCGATGCGGCGCTCGTGCGCGAACTCGCCGAGACGCACGACTACCTCGTCACGGTCGAGGAAGGCTGCGTGATGGGTGGCGCGGGCTCGGCTTGCATGGAAGCCCTGATGGAGAGTGGGGTTATCCGACCCGTACTACAATTGGGCCTCCCTGACCTGTTCATCGATCACGGCGACCCCGCGAAGCTGCTGTCGCAATGCGGCCTCGACGGCGCGGGTATCGCGAAATCGATTCGCGAACGCTTTCTGAATCCGGCGGCCGATGTCGCCGGTCAGGCGAAGCGCGTCGCATAAGCTGGCGCCGCCTGCGGGCGGTGCCGGTGCGACTGGCGCAACCGGTCTTCATTGATGCGGAAAACATGGGCCTGCGGGCCCATGTTGCTTTTCCGGCTGCCGCATGACGCGGCGTGCGCGTCGTCGAACGCGCGGCTTACAAGGATTGAACAAGATGAACCAGATGAATCCCGCCTTCGTGATGCCCGACGTGCAGAGCACGGTGGATACCCGCCAGATTCCGATTCAGCGCGTAGGCGTGAAGGCGGTCCGGCATCCGTTGACGGTGTGTACCGAAAGCGGCGACGTGCAGCCGACCGTCGGTGTCTGGAACCTCGATGTCCGCCTGCCGGCAGACCAGAAGGGCACGCACATGTCGCGCTTCGTTGCGCTGCTCGAAGAGAACCGTGCGCCGCTGACGGTCGAGCGTTTCCGCGCGATGCTCGCATCGATGCTCGAGAAGCTGGAAGCCGAGGCGGGCCGCATCGAGGTCACGTTCCCGTACTTCGTGAACAAGACGGCGCCGGTGTCTGGCGTGCAGAGCCTGCTCGACTATGAGGTGACGCTTGCGGGCGAAAGCCGCAATGGCGACACGCGCCTGTTCCTGAAGGTGCTCGTACCCGTGACGAGCCTGTGCCCGTGCTCGAAGAAGATCTCGCAGTACGGCGCTCACAACCAGCGTTCGCACGTGACGATCGACGCGGAGCTCGCGGCCGACCTGCCGGTCGAGGCGCTGATCCGCATCGCGGAAGAAGAAGCATCGTGCGAGCTGTGGGGCCTGCTGAAGCGTCCGGACGAGAAGTTCGTCACCGAGCGTGCATACGAGAACCCGAAGTTCGTCGAGGATCTCGTGCGCGACGTCGCGCAGCGCCTCGATGCGGACGCGCGCGTGGTGGCGTACGTGCTCGAAGCCGAAAACTTCGAGTCGATCCACAATCACAGCGCGTATGCGCTGATCGAACGCGACAAGCGGCAGGCGGCATAACGCCGCGGCGTTTTGTCGCGCCGATGCAAAAAGGCCGCTCGTTTGAGCGGCCTTTTTGTTTGCCGGTGCGACGTTGCGTCGCGTGGCTCAGTGTGCGAGCGATGCGAGATCCCAGCGCGGCTTCACCGTGAATGCGTAGTCGGCATTCGCCTGCTCGGGCCAGCGGCCGAGCCGCAGTGCGCCCGCGAGCGCGATCATCGCGCCGTTGTCGGTGCAGAGCGCGAGATCGGGGTAGTGCACGTCGAAGCCGCGCTTGGCCGCCGCGGCCGACAGCGCGGCGCGCAACTGGCGATTCGCGCCGACACCGCCCGCGACCACGAGGCGCTTGAGCTTCGTCTTCTTCAGCGCGGCAAGCGACTTGGCGACGAGCACGTCGACGGCCGCGTCGACGAAACCGCGCGCGAGGTCGGCCTTCGCGCGTTCGAGTGCTTCGCCTTCCAGCTTCGCCGCTTCGAACTTCTTCATCTGCGTGAGCACGGCCGTCTTCAGGCCGCTGAAGCTGAAGTCGAGGTCGCCCGAATGCAGCATCGGGCGCGGCAGCGCGACCGCACCCGGCGTGCCGGTTTCGGCGAGCTTCGATACTTCCGGGCCGCCCGGGTAGCCGAGGCCGATCAGCTTGGCCGTCTTGTCGAATGCTTCGCCGGCCGCGTCGTCGAGCGTTTCGCCGAGCGTCTCGTACACGCCCACGTCGGTCACGCGCATCAGTTGCGTGTGGCCGCCGGACACCAGCAGCGCGACGAACGGGAACGGCGGCGGCTCATCGACGAGCAGCGGCGACAGCAGGTGGCCTTCGAGGTGGTGGATGCCGACGGTCGGCTTGTTCCAGGCGAGCGCGAGCGCATTCGCGATGCTTGCACCGACCAGCAGCGCGCCGGCGAGGCCGGGGCCCTGCGTGAATGCGATTGCGTCGATGTCGTCGCGGCGCGTGCCGCTTTGTGCCATCACTTCTTCGAGCAGCGGCAATGCGCGGCGGATGTGGTCGCGCGACGCGAGCTCGGGCACGACGCCGCCGTACTCGCGGTGCATGGCGATCTGAGAGTGGAGCGCGTGCGCGAGCAGGCCGCGCTGCGTGTCGTAGAGCGCGAGGCCGGTTTCGTCACAGGAGCTTTCGATGCCGAGAACGAGCATGGTGAGGGCGGGGCGCGCCGCCAAAAGGGCGTGCCGGAATGTCAACGGTAACCGGAAATTATAGCAGGCCGGTAGCGGCGACCACTTGAGGGTGGTGCTGAGTCCGATGCCGGGCGGGTGCAACGCTTCTGGAGCCTTTTTGACCGGTCAGGGCGTCGTACATGTGACTGACCCTGGTCATATCGCCACCCCTTGAGAGCGACGACGCTTTTGATCGGCGCGTCGACGACCTGCCGGCGGTGATTGCGCCGAGCGCCGGGCAACACTGCTGCACATCCGGGTGCGATGCATGGTCGGTATGGCGGGTGCGCGCTGACACTGGTAGCCTCGATCACGATCGCCTCGATCATGGGTGACAAGCTGGATGCCTGCGTGGCTGCAGCATGAAATTTGCGGACTGGCGTCGTCACACATGGCTCGTCCGCCGCCCGTGTCCGTTGCGGTGTGCCAAGCGCTGCACCGCGCGACTGGAGCCCACTCAACTATCGCACTACTGGATCTGTCTATGGATGAGCTCCGCCGAATCGACCTCAACCTGCTACTTGCCTTGCATGCCCTGCTGACGGAGCGTCATGTGACACGGGCCGCAGTGCGCCTGCATAAAAGTCAGCCAGCCGTCAGCCATTCCCTCGCTCAGTTGCGCGAACGGTTCAGCGATCAGCTCTTGATCCGACGGGACGGCTACATGGCGTTGACAGCCAAGGCACAGGCCCTGATTCGGCCTCTGGAAGCGGCGTTACTCAGCTTGAACGGGCTTCTCGGTGAGGACGATTTTGCGCCCGCCACAGCCCGCGCCAGGCTGCGTTTGTCGCTGTCCGACTACGCAGCCAAAACCATCTTCCCGTCAGTTGTTCGCCGTGTGAGAACGGAAGCGCCTGGCATCGAGTTGGCGATCAGCCAGGCGAGCCGCGAAGCGATGCACGCGCAGTTGTCCGACGGCGAGCTGGATCTCGCATTGGGAATTTTTCCGAGTCCGCCAGAGGAAATTCTTGTGGAAGACCTGTTCCCGGACCGCTTCGTGTGTGTGGCCGATGTATCCGCGTTGCCGGCCGATGGCCAGTTGTCGTTCGAGGATTGGCTCGCGCGACCGCACGTGATGCTCGCGTTGCGGCCTGATGCCAATGACGAGATCGAGAAGACGCTCGGCGCGAAGGGGTTGCGCAGGCACATTGCTTTGGCGCTCCCGCACTGGACTGCCGCCGTTCAGATGCTCGAAGGAACCGATTTGATCCTGACGATCGCAAAACGGGCTTTGATCGGGGTTGAGCAATATCCAACACTGCGTTGCTTTGACCCGCCGCTGATCCTTCCCGAGATTGCCTACCAACAGGCATGGCATGTCAGAAAGGACCAGGATCCGGCATTGAGATGGCTACGACGATGTTTCGTTGAAGCAGGGCAGTTGATGAACACCGGCGGCCCTTCAATGGCTACGTGATCGGCCATTACGCCAAATCGCTCGGCCCCTTGAGTTCAACCCGATTCCCGTCCGGGTCGAAGCAGTAGATGGACGGGCCCTCGCCCTCTGCACCGTATCGGATGGCGGCCTTTTCTGCCGGGACGCTGGCCGAGTGCAGAAAATGCAAAATATCGGCCTCGTTGAACGGTGCAATGCGCAAACAGAAGTGATCCACGTTCCGATGCGCGGGGTCGGCCGGGCCGCCGGCTTGCAGGCCTAGCGGGCCATGAACATCGACCAGATCGATCATCGAGGCGCCGGCGCCAAGATGAATCATGCCGAGATCGTCGCGGCGTTTCTTGATTTGGCACCCAAGCACTTCAGTATAAAAGTGCACGCTACGCTTCATGTCCTGGACCCTCAGTACCACGTGGTCCAGGTGCTTGATTTCAAATGGCATCATCGTTTCATCTCGTTGAGGGCTTGGGCGTTCACATCGCCCAAGCCCGGCTGCGCGTGGCAGAACAATCGGTTGAAAGATTACTGGACCTTATCGAGCACGACCGGCATGTCGCGGTTGAAGTCGACCCACGGATTCGTTCCCAGAAGGTTCGCGTGCGGGACATCAGCCTGGTATCGCATGGTGAATTCTTTCGGGCCATGGCCGTAGGCCACGATCAGACCTTGCCTGGCATCCATGATGCCGGCGTGCATGCCAAGCCCGTGATAGCTGACTCGCACGGCTTTTTCGCCCGGGTTCACTTTCTCGACCTGAAAGCGAGCAATCGAGCCATCCTTCAACGTGAAGGCCCAGCGGAACGGGCCGCCCGAGACTACCGTCATCACCTCGTCGATGTCGGTCCCGTCGTCCGCCGAGTTGACGTGCATGCGCGCATACTTTTCCAGTACCGCTTTGTGCGTCACGTTATCGAGCGCTTTCATGTCGTACACCTTCGGATAAGGGCCCGTGCCCGTTTCTTCGGTCATGACGCCGCCTCCTGGGACGGCCGGCGTACGACCGGCAAGCCTGACTTGCTCGAGCAGTTCCGGCGTGCTCAGCTTGAATTCTTGAATCAAGTCTCGTTTTTCTCGTTCGCTGAGTGCGCGCTCATACGATGCGGCGAGAATCGAATGAGCAGACTTCGGTGCATCGATCGTCATGACATGCACACCGATATCTTTCAGTGCAGCATTGACTTTCACCACGCCAACAATATCGGGTCGCCCGTCGCTGAATTTGAGAGAGACCACATCGCTTGCCATTGCATTCACGGAGGCGCCGATCGAGGCGGCAACCGCAGCGGAGGCCAATAAAATGTCTTTGGATTTCGGCTTCATATTCAGAATTCCTTGCGATTAATAACAACGTCTGTTGTTGTGATAAAAGAATCGCATGGCATTCGAATTTCTGGAAATCGATTATCCGTACGAGCCTCATTCGCCCGGCGAATGATGTGTCTCCATGGGTAAGTTCCAGGGCGGCACCACTGCAGGTCTCGTCGACATCCTGTACCTGCGATCAAGGCTCGCGGGAGGTGAAGCTCAACCGAGTTCAGGTTCTCGGGTCGATCAGCGACGACGAGGTCTGTATGTCCGCGAATGGGTGCGGGAACACCTGCGAATCGAGGCTGCGCCACCATGCAGGCGTTGAGTTCTCCGTCGCCGCATGTATCATTCGCCTCTCCTCAGGGTGCTCATGCGCTGCGTTTCTCAAGGCGCTTGATAAGCCTGAATGGTTTTCCTGACCCTTGCAAAGTTCCTGAACAATCCGCGCCATGGAAACTTATGACATCGCCGTGATCGGCGCGGGCGCCGCCGGGATGATGAGCGCCGCGGTTGCCGGGCAGCTCGGCCGCCGCGTCGTGCTGATCGATCACGCGCCGCGGCTCGCCGAGAAGATCCGCATCTCGGGCGGCGGCCGCTGCAACTTCACGAACCTGTACGCCGGCCCCGACAACTATCTGTCGTCGAATCCGCATTTCGCGCGCTCGGCACTGGCGCGCTATACGCCGCGCGACTTCCTCGGCCTGCTCAAGCGCCATCACGTGACCTGGCACGAAAAGCACAAGGGCCAGCTCTTTTGCGACCACGGCAGTGACGCGATCATCGACATGCTGAAGCACGAGTGTGACGCGGGCGGCATCGCATGGCGCCGGCCCGTCGTCGTCGACGCGGTGCGCCACGCCCCCTCCGACGGCTTCACGCTCGACACGCAGCAGGCGGGGACGATCGGTGCGCGCGCATTGATCATCGCGACCGGCGGCCTGTCGATCCCGAAGATCGGTGCGACCGACTTCGGCTACCGGCTCGCCAAGCAGTTCGGCCACAAGCTCATCGACACGCGGCCCGCGCTCGTGCCGTTGACGTTCGCGCAGCAGGACTGGGAGCCGTTCGCGGCGCTGTCCGGCGTATCGCTCGAAGTGCGCGTCGCGACCGGCGACAAGAAGCGCGGCGGCGAATTCGTCGAGGATCTGCTGCTGACCCATCGCGGCCTGTCCGGGCCCGGGATCCTGCAGATCTCGAGTTACTGGCAGCCTGGCGACCCGATCCGCGTCGATCTGTT
Source organism: Burkholderia lata (assembly GCF_902499025.1). GTDB lineage: Bacteria > Pseudomonadota > Gammaproteobacteria > Burkholderiales > Burkholderiaceae > Burkholderia > Burkholderia lata_C. Next base: position 38,334 of record NZ_CABVPW010000011.1, read on the forward strand.
GCCGCAGCGCGACACGGTGGCCGACCTGCTCGACGCGAAGCGCACGTCGAAGCGTCAGATCGGTTCGCTGCTCGCGGACTGGGTGCCGTCGCGCCTCGCGCATGCGTGGCTCGACACGCATCGCGTCGCAGCCGACGCGCGGCTCGCGGATCTGCCCGACAAGACGCTGCGCCAGATCGGCGACGCGCTGTCCGGCTGGACGCTGACGCCGAACGGCACCGAGGGCTACAAGAAGGCCGAAGTGACGAAGGGCGGGGTCGATACGCGCGACCTGTCGTCGGCGACGATGATGAGCGCGCGCGTGCCGGGGCTGTTCTTCGTCGGCGAGGCGGTGGATGTGACCGGCTGGCTGGGCGGCTATAACTTCCAGTGGGCATGGGCGTCCGGTACGGCGGCCGGGCAGGCCGCGGCGGAGTATGCGCGCGGCGCCTGACGGGGCCGGGCTGGCGCCGTTTTGACGGGACCCGTCCCCGTGCCTTTAGGCAATCGCTCTGCTATACTCGGTAGTCTTTCCCTGCAAACCTTTATTCGTGTCGGATCATGACGATCATTCGCGTTAAAGAGAACGAGCCGTTCGAAGTTGCAATGCGTCGCTTCAAGCGCACGATCGAGAAGAACGGTCTGCTGACCGAGCTTCGTGCGCGCGAGTTTTTCGAGAAGCCGACCGCGGAGCGCAAGCGAAAGAAGGCTGCTGCGGTGAAGCGTCATTACAAGCGGATCCGCGGCCAGACACTGCCGAAGAAGCTGTACTGAACGATTGGGCGCCGCGCGGTTCGCTGAGCGGCGCACCGGCGACTCCGTGCGATCGGGCGATCGCGGAAGATCGAGCATGATCAGGCGAGACGCCGATGCCGGATTCGAGCAACCCGCTTGAGACATTGTCCCAAGCGGGTTTTTGTGTTGACGCCCTTTTGGCGGGCGTCGGATTCACGTTTCCTTCCCGGGTGAAAGATGAGTTTGAAAGAGCAGATCAGCGAAGACATGAAGGCCGCGATGCGCGCGAAGGAAAGCGAGCGCCTGGCAACGATTCGCTTGCTGATGGCCGCGATCAAGCAGCGCGAAGTCGACGATCGGATCACCCTCGACGACGCGGGCATCACGGCCGTGATCGACAAGATGATCAAGCAGCGCAAGGATTCGATCAGCCAGTTCCAGGCAGCCGGCCGTGACGACCTCGTCGCGAAGGAGCAGGCCGAACTGGTCGTCCTGGGCGGCTACATGCCCGAGCAGCTGTCGGAGGCCGAAGTGGCCGCCGAAGTCCAGGCCGCGGTCGCACAGACGGGCGCCGCCGGCCCGCAGGACATGGGCAAGGTGATGGGCGTGCTGAAGGGCAAGCTCGCCGGCCGTGCCGACATGACGGCCATTTCCGCGCTGGTCAAGGCCGCGCTCACGAAGTAACACCTGTTTCCCCGGTGCGCGCAGCGCGTGCGCCGGGGTGTCGTATTGTCTTTTTTCGCTCGATCCCACGGTGATTCCGCATTCGTTCCTGCAGGATTTGCTGAACCGCGTCGATATCGTCGACGTGGTGGGCAAGTACGTGCAGCTCAAGAAGGGCGGCGCCAACTTCATGGGGCTGTGCCCGTTCCATAACGAGAAGAGCCCGTCGTTTACCGTCAGCCCGACCAAGCAGTTCTATCACTGCTTCGGTTGCGGCGCGCACGGCACGGCGATCGGCTTCCTGATGGAACACGCGGGGCTCACGTTCCCTGAGGCCGTGCAGGAGCTCGCGCAGTCCGTCGGGCTGACCGTGCCGCACGAGCCGTCGATGCGTGGCGGTGGTGGGGGCGGAGGCGGTGGCGGTGACTATCCGGCGCCCGTGTCGAAATCGGTCGCGACCGCGTTGTCCGATGCAATGACCGCCGCGTGCGACTACTACCGCAAGCAGTTGCGGGGCGCAACCGTCGCGATCCAGTACCTGAAGAACCGGGGCCTGACCGGCGAGATCGCCGCGCGCTTCGGGCTCGGCTATGCGCCGGACGGCTGGCAGAACCTCGAAACCGCATTCCCGGACTATCGCGACGAGTCGCTGGTCGAGTCGGGGCTCGTGATCGTCAGCGAGAAGACCGACGCGCAGGGCGTCGCACGCCGCTACGACCGGTTCCGCGAGCGGATCATGTTCCCGATCCGCAACGTGAAGGGGCAGGTGATCGGCTTCGGCGGCCGCGTGCTCGGCAGCGGCGAGCCGAAGTACCTGAACTCGCCTGAAACCCCGCTGTTCAACAAGGGCAGCGAGCTGTACGGCCTGTTCGAGGCGCGGCTCGCGATTCGCGAGCGCAAGTACGTGCTGGTCGTCGAAGGCTACATGGACGTCGTCGCGCTCGCGCAGCTCGGGTTCCCGAACGCGGTTGCGACGCTCGGCACCGCGTGCACGCCGATTCACGTGCAGAAGCTGCTGCGCCAGACCGATACGGTCATTTTCAGTTTCGACGGCGATTCGGCCGGGCGGCGTGCGGCGCGGCGTGCGCTCGAGGCCTGCCTGCCGCATGCGGGGGACAACCGTACGATCCGGTTCCTTTTTCTGCCGACCGAGCACGATCCGGACAGCTATGTGCGCGAATTCGGCGCCGATGCGTTCTCCGAACAGGTCGAGCGCGCGATGCCGCTGTCACAATTTCTGCTGAACGAAGCAATTTCCGGCAAGGCGCTCGATCAGCCGGAAGGCCGCGCGAAGGCGCTGTTCGACGCGAAGCCGATGTTGCAGGCGCTGCCCGCGAACGCGTTGCGCGCGCAGATCATGCACATGTTCGCCGACCGCCTCGACATTCCGTTCGAAGAGGTCGCAGGGCTGTCCGACGTCGATACGCGGATCGCGGCACCGCCGCGCCAGGCGCCCCCGCGCAGCGAGCGGCGCCGTGTGACGGACAGCGAAAAGCGTGCGCTGCGCACGCTGGTGATGCATCCGCGCATTGCGTCGGAGCTCGACGACGAGCAGCTTGCGACCCTGCGCGCGTTGCCGCGCATCGGCGAGTTGTTCGCGGAAGTTGTCGATCATGCGCGCGCGCTGGGTGACGGCGCGGAGTTCCGGCTGCTGTCGGATGTCCTGCGGACGTCCTCGAATGGGGCGACGTACGAGGAAATCTTCCGCGAAATTCTGGACTATGATGAAAACGTCCGCGACTTGCTGTTACAGAATCCGGAAGACGAGACGGTGCCCGAGCGGCAGCGTGAACAGGAACGGATCGCGGGGGAGGAACTGCAGGCGGCGGTGCTCAAGATGCGTTACGACGCTTGCTGCGACCGGCTTGACAGGCTGGCGCGGCAATCTACCTTCACACCCGAGGAATTGGCCGAATTGACGGAATTGAACCAGCAGCGAACCGACATGAAGCGTCGGCTCGGGCTGTAGGCGGCTGGAGAGCTTAGAGAGGGCTCCCCAGCGTGCTATAATATAAGGTTTCCAGCGGTTTGTTTTCTAAGCAGAGGCGAGAATCGCGATGGCAAAGACGACAGGCGGAAAGAAAGCAACAGGCAAGGGCTCGACGGAGCCGACCAAGAAGGTCACAGCGGCCAAGTCTGCTTCTTCCACCAGGACAACGTCTTCAGCCACGTCAGCCCCAGCAGGAAAGAAAACCGCGGCCGGCACTGCTCAGGCTGCGCCGGCGCCGGCAGCCAGAACACGGGCTGCCGCCAGACCCGACTCCGGGCCGGCCAAGCCGGCGGCGAAGCGGGCAAGTGCGAAAAGCGCAAGGGACACGACTGCCGCCGCGGACGAAACGGCAGTACGTACTACTCATGCACCCACGGTTCAACCGGCTGTCGTCCAGCAGCCGCGAGTCGATATAGCCGGTACGGCGAACTCCATGACCAAAAAGCTGAACGAAGTATCCGTCGAAGACGACGCAAATCAGAGCGACGAGCAGCCCGCCGCAGCAGCAGCGGCTGCACCGGGCAAATCCAAGGTGCGCGATCGTCGCGCCAAGGAAAAGGCGCTACTGAAGGAAGCGTTCGCGACGAGCACGCCGGGTACGGCCGAGGAGCTCGAAGAGCGCCGCGTGAAACTGCGCGCGCTGATCAAGCTCGGCAAGGAGCGCGGCTTCCTCACGTACGCCGAAATCAACGACCACCTGCCGGACAACTTCACCGAGACCGAAGCCCTCGAAGGCATCATCGGCACGTTCAACGACATGGGCGTGGCGGTCTACGAGCAGGCGCCGGACGCGGAAACGCTGCTCCTGAACGACAACGCGCCCGCCGCGTCGTCGGACGATGAAGTCGAAGAGGAAGCGGAAGTTGCGCTGTCCACCGTCGATTCGGAATTCGGCCGCACGACCGATCCGGTCCGGATGTACATGCGTGAAATGGGCACGGTCGAGCTGCTCACGCGCGAAGGCGAAATCGAGATCGCGAAGCGGATCGAGGACGGCCTGCGCCACATGGTGATGGCCATCTCCGCGTGCCCGACGACGATCGCCGACATCCTCGCGATGGCCGAACGCGTCGCGAACGAAGAGATCCGCGTCGACGAACTCGTCGACGGCCTGCTCGATCCGAATGCTTCGGACTCCGCCGATACCGACGGCTTCTCCGCGAAGGAAGCGGAAGCCATCGAGAACGAGAAGGAGGAAGCCGAAGAGGAAGAGGAGGAAGAGGAAGAGGAGGAAGATGACGGTGCCGCGCAGGCATCGGCCAACGCCGCTCAGCTCGAAGCCCTCAAGCGCGCCTCGCTCGAGAAGTTCTCGCAGATCAGCGAGTGGTTCGACAAGATGCGCCGCGCGTTCGAAAAGGAAGGCTACAAGTCGAAGGCCTACCTGAAGGCGCAGGAAACGATCCAGACCGAACTGATGACGATCCGCTTCACCGCGCGTACCGTCGAGCGTCTGTGCGACACGCTGCGTGCGCAGGTGGACGAAGTGCGTCAGGTCGAGCGCCAGATTCTGCACATCGTCGTCGACAAGTGCGGCATGCCGCGTTCGGAATTCATCGCGCGCTTCCCGGGCAGCGAGACGGATCTCGACTGGTCCGAGAAGATCATGACCGAAGGCCATTCGTACAGCGCGGTGCTGTCGCGTAACGTCCCGGCGATCCGCGAACAGCAGCAGCGCCTGCTTGATCTGCAGGCGCGCGTCGTGCTGCCGCTGAAGGACCTGAAGGAAACCAACCGCCAGATGGCGGCCGGCGAATTGAAGGCACGCCAGGCGAAGCGCGAAATGACCGAGGCGAACCTGCGTCTCGTGATCTCGATCGCGAAGAAGTACACGAACCGCGGTCTGCAGTTCCTCGACCTGATCCAGGAAGGCAACATCGGCCTGATGAAGGCGGTGGACAAGTTCGAATACCGTCGCGGCTACAAGTTCTCGACCTATGCGACGTGGTGGATCCGTCAGGCCATCACGCGTTCGATCGCTGACCAGGCGCGCACGATCCGTATTCCGGTTCACATGATCGAGACGATCAACAAGATGAACCGCATCTCGCGGCAGATCCTGCAGGAAACCGGTCTCGAGCCGGATCCGGCAACGCTCGCCGAGAAGATGGAGATGCCGGAAGACAAGATCCGCAAGATCATGAAGATCGCGAAGGAGCCGATCTCGATGGAAACGCCGATCGGTGACGACGACGATTCCCATCTCGGCGACTTCATCGAGGACAACAACACGGTCGCGCCGGCGGATGCCGCACTGCATGCCAGCATGCGCGACGTCGTGAAGGACGTGCTCGATTCGCTGACGCCGCGTGAGGCGAAGGTGCTGCGGATGCGCTTCGGTATCGAGATGAGCACCGATCACACGCTCGAGGAAGTCGGCAAGCAGTTCGACGTCACGCGCGAGCGGATCCGTCAGATCGAGGCCAAGGCGCTGCGCAAGCTGCGTCACCCGAGCCGTTCCGACAAGCTGAAGTCGTTCCTCGAAGGGAACTGATTTCCAGCGTCTCTGCTGCGAACGCCGCCGGTATCTGTGTGATGCCGGTGGCGTTTCTCCCCTTTGTTGTTACAATGCCGGCCCGGCTTCTTTGTCGGGGCGGCGTGTAACACGCTTTGCTTCTCATCAGGGCTTGTAGCTCAGCGGTTAGAGCAGTCGACTCATAATCGATTGGTCGCGGGTTCGAACCCCGCCGGGCCCACCAGATTTCATGCGCGCGCTTGCGCGGCATGCCGAAAACCCGCGATGGCTTCATGCGTCGCGGGTTTTTCTTTGCGCGGACGCGTGACGAATGTCGTGATCAGGAAAGTACCGAGAGGGTGCCGCGCCGGAGTCAATCGAAGTATGCTGTAGCGCGGCCGTTTCACACGCGACACCGATTGCGGCCGAAGGCAAGCCAGGCAGCCCCGCGATCCATCCGGCGGCGAGAACAAACAGACTTCGGCCGGGAGTGGGGCGGCAATCATGACCATGCTGCGTTCGTGGGGTGCGATTCTTTCGTTGCTGGCGCTCGTTGCATGCGCGAGCCTGCCGCCGCAGGCCGACCGCGCGCAGACGCACGCGTACACCGATACGGACAACACGCGGCTGGGCGTCGCGTTCCAGCAGCAGGCCGGTACGCACCCGGGGCAGGACGCATTTCATCTGCTGACCGATCCCGTTGACGCGCTGGATGCGCGCGTGTTGCTTGCCGATCGCGCGGACCGCTCGATCGACCTTCAGTACTACATCTGGCACGACGACCTGACCGGGCACGAACTGGCCGACGCGATCATGCGCGCGGCCGATCGCGGCGTGCGCGTGCGTGCGCTGCTCGACGATCTCGGCACGAACGCGGACGACCGCAAGCTGCTAGAGATCAGTTCGCATCCGAACATCGAGATCCGGTTGTTCAATCCGGTCGCCACGCGCCGGTTCAAGAAGATCGGCACGGTGTTCGAGTTCTCGCGCGTCAACCGGCGCATGCACAACAAGGCGATGATCGCGGACAACCAGGCGGCGATCGTCGGCGGCCGCAATATCGGCGACGAGTATTTCGGCGCATCGTCGATGCTGGAGTTCGGCGATCTCGACGTCGTCGTTCACGGCCCGGTCGTGAAGGACATCTCAACCGAATTCGATACGTTCTGGAATTCCCCGTACGCGTATCCGATCAGTGCGCTGGTCGGGCATGATGCAGCGCCGGGCGGGCTGGACCGCGAGCGCGAACGGTTGCGCGACTACTTGAGGACCATGGAGGACAATCCGTACGTGCTCGAGGCCAGGCAGCGGCTCGACCGGATCGTTCACGGGCAGGGCACGGAACTGTCGTGGGGGCACGCGACGGTGCTGTACGACGATCCGTCGAAGATCGCACACGCGCCGAAGGACAGCGACGGGCACCTGATGCCGCAGCTGCGGGCGCTCGCGTTGCAGCCCGAACATGACCTGCTGATCGTGTCGCCGTATTTCGTGCCGGGCAAGGAGGTCGTCGAGCGGCTGCGCGCGCTCACGGCGCGCGGCGTGCGCGTGACGGTGCTGACCAACTCGCTCGCGTCGACCGACGTGGCGGCCGTGCATGCGGGCTACCGGCACTACCGAAGCGATCTCGTGGCGGCCGGCGTGCGCCTTTACGAGCGGCGACCGTCGGGCGACAAGAGTATTTCGAAGCAGGTCATCATCGGGTCGTCGCGCGCATCGCTGCATGCGAAGACCTACGTGTTCGACCACAAGAGCATTTTCATCGGGTCGATGAATCTCGATCCGCGCTCGCTGAATCTCAACACGGAGATCGGCGTTTACTGCGAGAGTCCCACGATTGCGTCGCAGGTGGCCAACGATCTGGAAGGGCGGCTCGATCGAATCGCGTGGCGGGTCGAGCCGAGGACCGATTCGGCGGGCAACGGGCAGCTCAAGTGGATTCAGACCGATTCGGACGGCAAGGTCACCGAGCTCGATCACGAGCCGGAAGTATCGGCCGCGCGGCGGATGGAAGTCTGGTTCCTCGGGCTGTTTCCGATCGAATCGCAACTGTAAGCGACGATGTCGCGCGCGGCGCTCAGCAACGCGTGCGGCCGTGCTCTTCGATGACGGATGCGAGTTGCATCGTCGCGGCCTCGATCGTCGCGTCGTCCAGCCCGGAATATCCCAGCACGAAGCCGTTGTACGGCCGGCCGTCGCCGACCCGATAGCTGCTCAGCGGCTGAAGCAGCAGGCCATGCACGGCTGCCGCGCGGGCGACATCGGTATCGTGCAGCGGTATCGCGAGATCCGCCGACAGATGCATGCCGCCCGGGCTTTCCCGAACGTTCAGCACGGTGCCGAGGTGGCGGGCGAGTGCCGCTTCGAGGTTGCTTCGCCGCTCGGCGTATAGCGTCTTCATCCTGCGCAGGTGCCGCGCAAAGAGGCCGGTGTCGATGAATTCGGCCATCGCCAGTTGATCGGCCGAATGGCCGCGATGGACGAGTTCGCGCAGCGTTCTGGTGAAGCGTTCGACCAGAACCGGCGGAACCACCATGAAGCCGAGCCGGAGGGCGGGAAACATCGTCTTGCTGAAAGTGCCGAGGTAGCAGACCGGTGCATCGGCATGCAGGCCCTGGATCGCGGGCAGCGGCTGGCCGCCGTGGCGGAACTCGCTGTCGTAATCGTCCTCGATGATCCACGCGCCGCACGCACGTGCGTGCTCGACGAGCGCCGCTCGCCGCCGGGGGCTCATCAGCGCGCCGAGCGGGTATTGATGCGATGGCGTCGTGTAGATCAGCCGGGGCGGCCGGGTACGCCACTGTTCGTCGGTTGGCGCCATGCCTTCGTGGTCGACCTCGATCGGCACGATATCCAGGCCGGTCGACCGGAATGCGGTCCGGGCGCCGTTGTAGCAGGGGTTCTCGAGCCAGCCGAATTCGCCGGGATTCGCCAGCATGCGCGCGCATAGTTCGAGGCTGCTTTGCGTGCCGTCGGTGATGAATACCTGGCCGGTTTCGCAGCGCACGCCTCGCGAGACCCGGATGTAGGCGGCCACGGCACGCCGCAACTCGGGCAGCCCTTCGACCGGGCCGTAGGCGAGCTGCGCGGGTTTGATGACTTTCCATGCGCGCTCGATGCAACGGCGCCATTGGGCGACGGGAAATTCATCGAGCGAAGGGAGACCGGGAACGAACGGCAGCATGCGCTCGGGTTCGGGGTCGGCGTTCTCCAGCCCGTGCACGCGCTCGGACAATTGAACCGGGGCCGGGCCGCTTTCGAATCCGGCGCTCGAGCCCCCGCATCCGTCCCACAGCGTGATCGTCCCGTTGCGCGTGGCCGCCACGAAGCCTTCCTCGGCGAGGCGCTCGTACGCATAGACCGCCGAATTGCGCGCGATGCCCAGCTCCGCCGCGAGCACGCGCGTCGACACGAGCCGTGTGCCGGGCGGGATATGCCCGTCCAGCAGCAGGTTGCGCAGGCTCCGGTAGAGGGCTTCCTGCTGGCTGTGGCGTGTCGTGCCGTCCTGTCTGGAAAGCGACGAGATGAGCAGCGCGAGATCCATGGGCTGGTTCCAGAATTTTTCGTTGAGCTGGTTCTTTTGAAGATTCGACGCGCATCGTATCGTTCACGTTCTCGCGGTGCCGGCCGGTGCGCGGGTATTTCCGGCGTATGTCGCGGATAGCGTCGCGCGCGTATTTTGATCGATTTGGCGAGCGGCTGTCGATGGGCCGATCGACGGGGCGTCCAGGCGTGGAAACTGCACGTGTCCGATTCGATTAACTTCGCAGTGCAAAGATATTCAGGGCGGATGCGTGCGTCTTGCCGGAACGCGGGCCGCTCGATGCGCGCAAGGGCGCGCGAACAGGAAAACGAAACATGAAAGACCAGACCGTCATCTCTCCCACATCCCGCACCACCATTCGCCGCCTGCCGGAACTGGCGAATCGCGATCGCACGATGCTCCATGGCATCGTGGACGAGGCCTACGTCTGCCACATCGCGTTCGGTGCAGGAGAGGACACGCACTGCATCCCGACCGCGCACTGGAGACGGGGCGATGACCTCTATATTCACGGGTCCAACGGCAGCCGGATGATCAAGGCGCTGGCGGCGGGCGCACCGGCTTCCGTCGCGATTACGTTGCTGGACGGTCTCGTGTTGGCCAGGTCGGCCTTCAACCATTCGATGAATTATCGATCCGCGGTGATCTACGGGCGATTCGAGATGGTGGAGGGCCGTGCGGACAAGCTGATGGCGCTGGATGCATTGATGGACAAGATTGCGCCCGGTCGCAAGCATGACGCGCGGCCCGGCAACGAGAAGGAACTCAATGCGACCAGCGTGCTGCGGATTGCGCTCGAGGAAGCCGCCGTGAAAGTCGGCGATTCAATGCCGTCCGACAAGGACGAAGATCTCGCGCTCGCTGTCTGGACGGGGATCCTGCCGCTGAAGATGACGCGCGGTGCGCCGGTCCATGCCGAGGGCAACGTGCCGGTGCCGGACTATGTCCGGAACTGGGAGGAGTAAGTTGCACGGCAACGCTGTGCGGTTTCGCTGAAAACGGCGGCGCGTGGCGTTTTGGACTGAACGGCGTTTGCATGGCAGCGAGACGCAGGTTACGTCGGGCCGGCAGCGCGAATGCCGCGCTGCCGTCACTGGGTGCATTTCACTCGGTGCGATGTTCATGCGTCTCGTGCGGCGGATTCGACTCCGCAGGGTGCGGATGCGGTGCAGGCGCATGCTCGGGGGCCGGTTGCCGCGGCTGCGGTGCCGCGTGTTCCTGCGGTTGCGCTTCGTTGCGCGCCGGCGTCTCCTTGTGCATTTGCTGCTGAGCCTCGTTGCGTTGCTGCATGGCTTCGCGCTGCTGTTGCTGCGCCGCGTTGCGTTGCTGCAGCTCCTCGCGCTGCTGTTGCTCCGCTGCGTTGTGTTGCTGCATTTCCTCGCGTTGCTGCTGCTGTGCCGCGTTGTGCTGTTGCATTGCCTCGCGTTGCTGCTGAGCCTCGTTGCGCTGCTGTTGCTGCAATTGCTGCTGCTGCGCGGCCGCGCGATTTTCCTGCGCGATGTGCTCCTGCTGCATTGCCTGTTGCCGCTCCTCGCGCATCGCACCGGGTGCATGTTGCGCCGGTGCTTCGGCATGCGGTTCGTTCGCACGGTTCTGCGCGAATGCGTCGGGCGACGGCCGTGCGCCGGGGCGCGCGTCGTTCGCGCCGAAGTGCGGCATCGTCATCGGCACGGCGCCCGGGCGTTGCTCCATGGCCTGCCCGCGCATCGGCTCCGCGCCCGGCTGCATCGTGTTGCGTTCGATCGTCGTGTTCGTCGTGTTGTTGGTGACGTTGCCGCCGTAGTTGTTCGTGATCCGCGTGTTGCGGATGTTGGTGATGTTGTTGATCACGGTGGTCGACTTCGACACGTACGTGGTGTGGTTGTACACCACGGCCGGGCGCTGCCAGCCGCCGTTCCAGCCGGGGCCTTCCGGACGCGGCGCGCCCCAGTTCATGCCCCATGCATGCCAGCCCCAGTCGTGGTGCCCGAAGATCGCGGCGCCGACGGCGATGCCGACGCCGAACGTGATCACACTGGCGGCAACGACTTCACCCGTGCTGTACGAAGGCGGGCGATACACGTAGCCGGGGTAGGACGAAACCGGCTCGCCGTAGACGACCGTCGGGTTGTACGACGGGACATAGACGACGTCGGGCTGGGCGGATTCGATTTCGATAGCCTGCGCGGGCGGCGGCACGATCGCCGGACCGGCGTAGACAACGGGCGCATCGTTGGCCGGCGTATAGCCGGTCGGTGCAGCCTGCGCGACTTGCGTGACCCGCATCTGGCCGCCCGAGCGGAGATGGCCGGATGTCTGCGCGCGCTGGCGCATCACCTGGATCGCGTTCATCACGTCGGTCGGATCGTTGTAGTACGCCTGGCCGAGCGACGTGGTCCAGGCCGGGTTCGACGCCATCTGCGACAGCACTGCAGGGAACGCGGTCAATGCCTTGACGGACGGATCCCACGGCTGCGTGTCGGCGGCGGTTGCGAGTGCCTGTCCCTTCAACGACGGATTCTGCGTGACCCAGTTGTTGGCGGCCGTGACCTGGTCCGGGTACGTTGCACCCGCCAGCACCAGCGCGACGAGCTTGTCGGGGAACAGTGCGATCGGCGCGACCATCTGGTAGAGCTGGTCGGCAGTCGGCGGCGTGTAGGCGACGGGCGTCGACGCGGGCTGGGCCGCGGCGGCCGCGCTTGCGTCGCTGGCAGGAGCGGCGGCGCTGCTGTCGCTGTTCTTGTTGCAGGCCGAGAGGCCGAGCAGCGACACGATGAGGGACGACGCGATCAGCGTTCTGACGGGGCGGTGTACACGTGTGTTGTTCATGTTGTTCGTTCGGTGTTGTGTCGGCGTTGGCAGGCACGCGGGCCGCGCGATCGGCTTGAGCACTGTGCCGCGACCGTCCGCGCATGCTCCGGGGGCATCGGCCGGGGCAGGTGGCAAGGTCGTGTTCGCATGGTGGTTGTCCCGCGACGAATCGATATATTCAGTTAAACGCGCGACACGCGCGGAAGTTGTCCGGGTGTTGTGTAACAGTGTGTTTACCTTGCAGTCCGTAAGCGGGCTGACATCGGCCGGGTAATGAATATGAAAGTTGCTTGCGCAACGATTGCAAGGTCGGTGAGGGCGTCGTCGTGCCGGATGCCGCTGCGCGAGATGACACGGAACGCAAAAAAACCGCGAAGGCTGCAAAGCCTTCGCGGGTGGTTTGATCGATCACATCCGGTTCCATGCGTGCGCTGCGGTGCGCACGCGGAACCGGGGCGGTCATCGATCCATCAGCGTGCGAAATCCGGTGTGCTCTGGATGAACGCGTTCAGCTTCGAGATGTTCACGCTGCCGAAGCCCGTCGTCGCGTCCCAGCCGGCCTTCGCCTTGTAGCCGTAGGTGCCGCTGCCGTTGTTGCCGGACGTGACGTCATGCACCAGCGCCGCGTTGCTCGGGAAGTACTTGTAGATGCTCGACGCGGGGAACCCGAGCGCATTGTTGTTCGCGGACTGCAGCCGGGCCCAGATGCCCGTGAAGATCGGCGCGGCAAGGCTCGTGCCGCCTTCGTTGTTCAGGTAGCCCGAGCCCCACAGCGTGTCGGACGTCTGGCCGTTCACGACGAGAATCGCGCCGGTGCGCAGGTCCGCGTCGAAGCCGACGTCAGGCAGGGCGCGCTTGGTCGATCCCGTGAGGCTCGACGATTGCCACGACGGCGCGGCTTCGTACTTGCTGTACCCGCCGCCCGTCGACCACACGGTGCCCGGCTGCCAGCTCGGATCGTTCCAGACGATCTCGCTGTTGTACGCGTTGGTCGACGTATTCGTGAACAGCGTCGTGCCACCCACCGCGATCACGTACGGCGACGTTGCCGGCTCGCTCACCGTGTAGGTCGAGCGCGACGGCGTACCGCTCGCGCATTCGTACGCACCGTGGTCGCCGGCGGATACCGAGAAGGTCTGCCCTTGTGCGACTGCCTGCTTGAAGATGGTGTCGTCGGTGGCCTGCGAGCCGGTGCTGTTCGCGGACGATTCGCACACGCCGAGCGACACGTTGATCACCTTCGCGATGTTGTCGGTCACGGCCTGGTTGTACGCGGCGGTGATCGCCGTGAGCGTCATCGACGGTGCGACGTAGAACACCACCTGATTCACGCTGCCGCCGGCCGCGCCGACGATCGACTGGCTGTCGAGGTTCCATTCGACGGTGCCGTCGGTGTCGGTGTACGAGCTGCCGGACGGGCCCGTCTTCACGATGCTGCTGCTGATCGTGCCGAGGCTGTTGTTCGCGGCGAACGTATTGAGGTCGCTCACCGTCTGCGACAGGTTGCCTTCGGAGATGATGCCGACGGTGGTCTGCGAGGCCGTCGGCGTGCCGTCGCCGCCGTAGATCGACGAGAATTCGGTCGGGTTGTGCGGCACCGCCGATGCGCCGGCCGGAATCGTCAGGTTGCTGGTGTTGCCTTGCGGCTGGCTACCCGCGCCGGTGTGCATCAGCTCGACGTTCTGCAGGCCCAGCACCGAACCCACGACGCCGCCGATCGCGTTCGGCACTTGCGCGGCGTCGGTATTCGCATAGACGCTGCGGCCGTTGCGCGTGAAGCGCTTGAGCGTCGTGCGGAACGCGGACTTGATGGTGGCCGCGGTGCCGGACGCGGATACCAGCAGGCGGTTCGGCGCGACCACGATGTTCACGAAGCCGGCCTTGCGCAGATGCGCGACAACCGAAGCGACCTGCTGGTCGGTCGGCGCATATTGCGCCGCGAACTGCGACGGCGTGAGGAACTGCCGGTAGTGCGGCGAACCAGGCGTATGCAGGTCGTGCAGGTATTGGTCGAGTTGTGCCTCGTTGCGCAGGTTCAGCCCGAGCACGATGTCCACCGATTCGCCGGGCGCCATCTCGACTGCCGCGGCGGCGGCCGCCGCCGTGCTCGCGGCGGGCGCGCCGGCGGTACCGGCTTCGCTCTGCTGCACGAGCGGCAGGAAGCCCTTGGTGCGCGTTTCCGTCCAGCCGGCCGCAGGCGCGGCGTGGACGGTTGCCATGCCGAACGACGCGGCTGCCGCAGCGGCGAATGCGAGCTTGACGAGGCGAATGTGCTTTTGTTTCTTGTCTGCAACCTGATTCATTTGAATTACCCCTCCGGTTGAACATCGAACAGCACGAACAACAACGGTCGACAGCGGTGCGGGTCGTGCACCGCCGGTTTCTGTCGCACGCGTGCGGATGGCGCGGACGCGACAGGGCCTTTCGCCCGATCCGGAAAGGTGTCTTTTCTCCGGGGGCGAAATACGGAAAACGCGGTAACGGGAAGGCTGCGCCGCGATGAAGCGCAACTGCGCCGGACACGGCGCGGGCGGGATGGCTAGAGCAACAGTTTCGGTGTCCTGCTCATTTGATTCGATCCTTCGGCCCGCTGCCGGATGGCAGTCGTCCAATGAGATGCATCGGGATGTTGCATGCGCCGGCGCGCGAACGATACAGCCGGCGGCGAGCACTTCGGTGCGGCGGAAGCGAAAAAACGTAGAGCGGAATCGATTGCGTAGTGGGCAATTCGTCAGATTGCTTGCATCGGACGGTATCAAGAACGAAAGCGAGGTGTCAAACTTTTTTTGATTATATGAAACTAAATTAAAGCGAATAAGTGCAATGTTTTTGAAAATATTGGCAGTGTTTTGTAATATTCGAGGCCGGTAAAGAAAGTAATGCTGAATTCGATTTGTCGATCGTTTCCGGTTCGATGCGTAATGGGCGTAATGGGCGCAATGGGCCGCTCATGTTCGAGGCGTGACTCGAATCGCGGGCAACAGGAAACGGGGCATGAATTCGCGAGGCGCCCGACATTCCGCATGTCGGCCCAGTCAACGAGGATCGAACCGGACATGATCGATAACGACAAGCTTTGCATCGAAGTGCCTGCGGCGTGGCAGGCCGCGCTGACAGGTTGCCGATGGACCCGACAGACGGACGGGCAGTCGGATGCCGCGGTGTTCCGGCTCGATGCGCGCGATGGATCACGCCGGTTCGTCAAGACCGAACCGGCCGGGCCGCTGGGCGAACTGAGCGACGAGGCGGCGCGACTGCGCTGGCTGGCGACGACGGGTTTGCCGGGTGCGCAGGTGCTCGACGTGGCATCGTCGGCGGGGCGCGAGTGGCTGCTGCTGAGTGCCGTGCGCGGCGAAAATCTCGAAGTCGCGCGGCTCGGCCCAGGGGAGAAGGTGGCGATCGTCGCCGACGCGCTGCGTGCACTGCATCGGCTCGATCCGGCAACCTGTCCGTTCGATCACGGCGCCGCGCATCGCATCGAGCGTGCCGGTGCGCGGATGAACGAGGGGCTCGTCGACGAGGACAACCTCGACGCCGCGAATACAGGTGTGCCGCTCGATGCGCTATTCGTGAGGCTTCAGGCGAGCAGGCCGTTGAGCGAGGACAAGGTCGTGACGCACGGCGACGCGTGCCTGCCCAACTTCATGGTCGAAAGCGGTTGCTTCTCGGGCTTCATCGATTGCGGACGCCTCGGCGTAGCCGATCGCTATCAGGACCTGGCGCTGGCAACGCGCGATATCGAAGCGGATCTCGGCAGCGAATGGGTCACGCCTTTCTTCGTGCGATACGGGATCGAACATCCCGATCCGGACCGGATCGCCTTTTATCGGCTGCTCGACGAGTTTTTCTGAGTCCGCGGGATGTCGCGGCCGGCGCAAGAGATTGCTTCGTCGTCTCCCGTTTTACCGGGAGTAGGCAGGAATCCTGTATTTGTTAATGTCCCGCGCCTGCATGCCGCAGCGCGTCCACGGCTTCCGTGTTGTCGTGCGACTGCGCGAGCTGCAGCAGCGACTGGCCGCGACGATCGACATGATTCGGATTCGCACCGTGCGCGACGAGGAGCGGAATCAGCTCGAATCGATTGAACAGTGTGGCGAATCCCAACGCGGTTTCCCCGGCGCCGTTCGTCTGGTCGATCGGGCAATGCGTGTCGATCAGGCGCCGCGCGATGTCGGGTTCGTTCCTGAAGAGGGCGCCCATCAGCGCCGTGTTGCCGTGACGGTCGCCGGCGCATGCGTTTGCGCCGGCCGACAGCAGGTAGTCGAGCGCGGCGGGCTGGCCGTCGTAGGACGCGAGTATCAAGGCCGTATAGCCGTGGCTGTCGGTGGCATCGACCGGATAGCCGGCGTCGTGCAATGCACGCAGGATGTCGACCCGTCCGGCGCGGGCGGCGTCGAACCAGTCGCCGTCGTAGCGGCGCAACGCGGCAGGGTCGGCCCGCGCATATGCCGGCTGGTCGGGAAGGTGCGCGCAACCGGCGATCGCGGCCAGCGCCAGGGCCATTGCGGTCGAGCGGATCGCGCGCGTCAGGCGTTTGGATTGCATGAGGATGTCCCGATGGGTGGGTAAGGTCGACGTGCGCGGCGCAACCCCGCACGTCGACAGCGGCCGGAGCCGCGGGATCAGTTCTCGCTCAGCTTCGCCGCGAGCGCTTGCACTTGCCGGACGTCGGCGTGAACGGCCTGCGCGAGACGTGTGCCGTAGTCGGCATCGGCCTTGTAGAAGTACGACAGCATCGCGTACTGGTTGTGCGCGTTCGTCACCTTGCCGAGATCGCCGGACAGCGCGGTGATCAGGTCGTCCTTGTCCTGTTGCGACAGGCCGCGGTAGTACTCGCCCGCCTGCCGGAACCGCAGCTTCTTGTGGATCGCTTCCTGCTGCGTCGTTCCGCCGAGCGTCATGCGTACGGACTTGTACTGCGGATCCGGCGCGAGCTCATGCAGCGTCGACGGCTCGTAGTTCACCTCGCCCTTGCGGTCGCCGGCATTCATCTTGCCGTCCTGGTTGTTGTTGACCACCGGCACGACGGGCCGGTTGATCGGCAGGTCCATGTAGTTCGCGCCGAGCCGGTACATCTGCGTGTCGGCGTACGCGAACAGGCGATCCTGCAGCATCCGGTCTTCGGACGGCTCGATGCCCGGCACGAGCCGTGACGGCGCGAACGCCGATTCCTCGGTCGACTGGAAGTAGTTGTCGGGCACGCGGTTCAGCGTCATCGTGCCGATCTTGCGTTCGGGCACACCGGTCCAGATCTTCGTGTCGTCCAGCGCATCGAAGTCGAACCGGTTCAGGTCCTGCGGCGTGAGCACCTGCACGTACAGATCCCATTTCGGGAAGTCGCCTTGCTTCAGTGCGCCGTACAGGTCGTTCGTCATCATGTTCCAGTCGCGCCCGATGGATGCGTCGATGTCTTGCGGACGCAGGCCGTGCACGCCTTGCTGGCTTTTCCAGTGGAACTTCACGTAGTGCACGTCGCCGTGCGCATTGACGAACTTGAACGCATGCACCGCGAAGCCGTCCATGTGGCGATACGAATCGGGCATGCCCGCATTCGTGTACAGCATCGTCAGCATGTTCGTCGCTTCGGGCGTGTTCGCGAAGAAGTCGAATGCGAGGTTCGGATCCTGCACGCCGGTCACGGCGCTCGGCTTGTTCGCGTGAACGAAGTCGGGGAACTTGATGCCGTCGCGAATGAAGAACACCGGCCAGTTGATGCCGACCATGTCCCAGTTGCCCTGTTGCGTATAGAACTTCACCGCGAAGCCGCGCGGATCGCGTGCCTGTTCGGGCGAGCCGCGATAGCCCATCACGGTGGAGAACCGCACGAACACCGGCGTGCGGGTGCCTGGCGTGAAGACCTTCGCTTTCGTCAGGCTCGAGATGTCGGCGGTCGGCACGAATTCGCCGAACGCGCCGGTGCCGCGTGCATGCACGACGCGTTCCGGAATGCGCTCGCGATCGAAGCGCTGCAGTTTCTCGATGAGTGCGGAGTCTTGCAGGAGCACGGGGCCGGCAGGCCCGGCCGTCTGCGAATTCTCGTTGTCGCCGACGGGGGCGCCCGTGTCTCGAGTGAGTTCGGCGGCATGGGGAGACGCGGAAAGTGCAACGCAGATCGCGGCGACTGCGTGTCTCAGCACGCGATGGGAGGATGAGGACATGACGATGGAACTCCTTGAATCCGATCGGTGGTGGGGAAGCCGACTGAATTAGAAGAGATCGTCAGACGATTGGCTAATTGATATTCGATATGTTTTCGATAGCGTCGCCGTCGAAGCGGCGCGAGCCCGAGCGTGACCGGCGCTGACGGCGAATATTGTTGTGCACGCAATGAGTTGTTTCGTCGCGCATCGTGAAGCGATCCGTGAACGTCGGACGCGAACGATTGAGCATGCGATGCCTTGCGTGATTGGCGCGATCCGCCTTTCGAGCATCGGTGCCGCAACAGCCTTGACAAACGCGACCGTGCGGCACCGATCGAATCGCCGTCAACCCGCGCCGACCTGCCACCCGAGCCCGAGGCTCTTTTGCAGCGACACGTAGTCCTTGATCAGCTCGGCTTGCCCGGCGATCACGTTCTGCTGCGCGGACAACGCTTCGCGTTGCGTATCGAGCAGGTCGATCATCGATGCGACGCCCGCGCGATAGCGCTCGTCCATCAGCGATCGGGAATGCACGGCCGACGTCTGCACCCTGGTGAGCGCAACGACGTGTTCGCGCTGATGCCCGTAGCGCTGCAATGCCGTGTTGGCATCTTGCAGGGCACCGAGCACCGCCTTCTGATAGTCCGCTTCCGCCTCGTCGCGCGATGCTTCGGCTGCGCGCACCGCACCGCGCGTGCGCCTGAAGTCGAGAATGTTCCACTGCAGATACGGCGCGCCGACCCAGGTGAAGTTCTGCTTGCGGAACAGGTGGCCCGGGTCGGTCGCGCTGAAGCCGAGATCACCCAGCAGCGTCACCTTCGGGAAATAATCGGCGACGTGCTCGCCGATCTGCGCATTGCTCGATGCGAGTCGCCGCTCGGCCGCGCGAATGTCCGGGCGCTGCTTCAACAGCGTGGCCGGATCGCCGATCGCGACGCTGCCGGGTAGCGTCGGCAGTGGTGCGTCCGGTGTCGACAGCGCCGCGTCGAGTGCACCGGGCGCGCGGCCCGTCAGGATCGCGAGCCGGTCGAGTGACTCCGTCACCTGCGCGTCGAGCGGGATCAGCGATGCACGCGTGCTTTCGACCTGTGTCGTCAGGCGTTCGATGTCGACGTCTGCGGCGACGCCGCGCGCGCGGCGCTGCTGCGTGAGATCGAGCATCTGCTGCTGCAGCTCGGCGGTGCGCTGCGACAACGCAAGCCGCTGCTGCTGGTCGCGCAGGTCGACGTACGCGTTCGCGACTTCGGCTGCGATCGATACCTGGGTATCGGCAAGATCGGCGTCGACCGCTTCCGCCTGCGCGGATGCGGCTTCGACCGCGCGGCGCGTGCCGCCGAACAGGTCGATTTCCCAGGTTGCATCGAAGCCGGCCGAATAGAGTTGCAGCGGGCCCGAGCCGCCCAGCGACGGCGACGTACCGCCCGACTGGTTCGAGCCGTTCGACGGCAGCAGCGAACCGAGCGCGCTGACGTCCGGTTCGCGCATGCGGATGGCGGCGACGGTGGCCGACGATTTCGGCAACTGCGCCGCGCGCTGTTGTGAGAGCTGCGCGCGCGATGCGCGCAAGCGAGCCTGCGCAGCGTGCAGATCGGGGTTGTACACGAGCGCGGCGGTGATCAGGTCGTCGAGCTGGCGATCGTTGAGCGCGTGCCACCACGCGCTCGGCGCGGGCGCGGCGGTGTCGACGCCGGTGGCCGGCGCGCGCACGAAGGTGAGCGCATCCGGCGCGGCAGGGGCGCCGCGGTAGTCGGGGCCGACGGTGCAGCCGGCGAGGAGGCACGCAGCCGCACACAGCGTGAGCGCAGGGCGACGGGGCAGGGAGAAGGGTTTCATCGCGTAAGACGGTTCAATGGCCGGACGACATCGGCTGCGGTCCGCGCGGCGTTCTCAGCAGCAGCGCGAGCGGTACGCAGGCGAGCAGCGCGAGGCCCAGCAGATAAAAGGTTTCGGAATAGGTCATCACGACGGCCTGGATCTGGATCTGCTGCGCCAGTTGTCCGAGCGCGCGCATGTTCGAGTACGCGAGATCGCCGGTGTGTGCGAACCAGTTGGCCGCATAGGCGGACAGCCGGTCCTGTCCGATCAGCGAGTTCGCTGTCACCGATTCGCGGAGCGCGGCCGTATGGAAGGTCGTGCGCCGGTCGATCACCGTGCCGATGATCGCGAGCCCGATCGAGCCGCCGAGATTGCGCGCCATGTTGTAGAGCCCGGCCGCATCCCCCGAGTCTTCACGCGCGACGGCTGCCATCGATGCCTGATTCAGCGGCATCATCGCGAGCATCTGCGCGACGCCGCGGATCAGTTGCGACCATACGAAATCGTGGCCGACGCTCTGCGCGGTCAGGCTGATGTCGAGCATGCAGCTCAGGCAGAACAGCAGCAGCCCCGAGATCACGAGGATGCGGAAATCGACCTTGCCGAGCAGGCGCGGCAGGATCGGCATCACGAGAAAGGCCGGCAGCCCCGACAGCAGCATGATCGCGCCCGCCTGTTCCGCGTTGTAGCCGGCGACGATCGCGAGGAACTGCGGCAGCAGGTAGGACACGCCGTACAGGCCGGCACCGACCGCGGACACGATCACGATCACGCTCGCGTAGCGCGGGTTGCGCATCAGCGACAGTCGCATGATCGGCCGCTTCGCAAAGATCTGCGACAACGCGATCAGGATCATCCCGGCGAGCGACACGAGGCTCAGCGTGACGATCATCTGCGATTCGAACCAGCGTTCGCGCTGGCCTTCCTCGAGCACGACGGTGAGCGAGCTCAGCCCGATCGCGAGGCCGAAGATCCCGAGCCAGTCCGCGTTGCGGAATGCGTGCCATTGCGGGCGGTCCGACGGCAGCCCGAATATCAACAGCGCCATCAGCAACAGGCACACCGGCAGGTTCAGGAAAAAGCACCAGCTCCAGCTGACGTTCTCCGCGAGCCAGCCGCCGAGCACGGGGCCGAACAGCGGCCCGAGCAGCACGATCAGGCCGAACAGCGTCATCCCGACCGGCAACTGCGACAGCGGCAGCCGCGTGCGGATGATGGTCTGCGCGGTCGGGATCAGCGCGCCGCCGGTGAAGCCCTGGCCGATCCGGCCGGCGATCATCATCGGCAGCGAATGCGACCAGCCGCACATCATCGAGAAGGCAATGAACAGCGCGGAGTTCGTCAGCAGGAAATTGCGCAGCCCGAACACGCGCGTGAGCCACGCAGCGAGCGGGATCATCACGATCTCCGACATCAGGTAGCCGGTCGAGATCCACGTGCCCTCGGTGCCTGTCGCGCCGATTTCACCCTGGATCTGCGGCAGCGCGGAGTTCGTGATCGAGATGTCGAGGGTCGCCATCAGCGCGCCGAGCGCACCGGCCGCGACCGCGATCCAGTCGGTCATGCTCGCACGGCCTTCGTGCGGCGGCACGGGCATCGTGGCGGACGGTTCAGCCATGGTGCGCCTCGTCGCGGGTCGAGCGCGTATCGACGTCGACCGTCACCGACAGCCCCGGCAACAGCATGCGCTGCGCGCGGGCGTTCGCGGCGAGGCGGATGCGCACCGGCACGCGCTGGACGATTTTCGTGAAGTTGCCGGTCGCATTCTCGGGCGGCAACAGTGCGAACTGCGCGCCCGTGCCGGGCGCGAAGCTGTCGACGACACCGGACAGCGCGCCGTCCGGCAGTGCGTCGACGTGCAGTTCGACGGGCTGGCCGATGCGCATGTTGCCGATCTGCGTTTCCTTGAAGTTCGCGACGAGGTAGATCGCGTCGACGGGCACCACGGTCAGCAGGCGCGTGCCGGGCTGCACGTATTGACCGACCCGCACCGTGCGATCGCCGACGCGGCCGGCGAGGGTGCTGCGCACGATCGTGTTGTCGAGGTCGAGCTGCGCCTGCGCGGCGCTGGCCTGCGCGGCTTCGAGCTGCGCGCGTGCCTGCTGGAGTTGTGCGGTAAACGATGCGATCTGCGTGCGCGCGGCAGCGATCGACGCATTGTTCGCGGCGAGCGTCGCGGTGGCCTGGTCGCGCGTGCTCTTCAGGTCGGCTACGCGTTCGTGCGTTTCCGCGCCGGTCGCGGCGAGCGGGGCATAGCGCGTGTATTCGTCGCTCGCGTGCTGCGCGTTGATCCGCGACACCTTGGCCTGCGCATCGGCCTGTTCGAGATTCGCATGCTGCTGGCTGATGTCGGCCTCGGCGCGCGCGATGTCCGCGCGGCGCGCGTCGACGGTCGCCAGCGATTGCGCGAGCGCGACCTGGTACTGGCGGACGTCGAGCCGCACGAGCGGACCGCCGGCCTTCACGGTCTGGTTGTCGCGCACAAACACGTCGGTCACGTAGCCGGCGACCTTCGGCGCGGCGGTCATGCTGTCCGCCTGCAGGTACGCGTCGTTGGTGCTTTCGATGAAGCGGCCGACCGTCCACCAGCGGCCGAGCCAGACGGCGCCGCCGATCGCCGCGAGCACGGCGACGACGAGCAGGACGCGCCGCTTCGTGCCGTTGCCGTTGCGCGGCGTTGTTCCGTTTTCCTGACGATTTGCTTTCTGTGGCGAGTCTTGCAGCGTCGACATGCTGGCGTCCAATTTATTCCAAGTGGAAGAATTATTCCAGTTGATAAAATTGTGTCAAGTAGAATGTCGATCGATCGAATGACGAGGAAGGCATGAACGAAGCGAAGAAGCTGCGCCGCACGTCGGCGGGCGGCTACGCCCGCGGCGACGAAACGCGCCAGCGGATCATCGAGGCGGCGATCGAACTGTTCGGCGAGCGCGGGTTCGCGGGGGCATCGACACGCGAGATCGCCGCGATGGCCGGCGTGAACGCGCCGGCGCTGCAGTACTACTTCGAGAACAAGGAAGGCGTGTACCGCGCGTGCGTGGAGACGATCGCGGAGCACGGCTGGGAAGTGTTCGCACCGTCGGTCGGCCATGCGTGGGCGATGCTCGATGCGGACGCGGACGTCGACGTGCTGATCGACGCGTTCGTCGGGCTGCTGCGCGCGCTGTCGGACCGGATGTTCACGGCGCCGAAGACGATGAACCAGCGGATGTTCTTTGCGCGCGAGCAAGGCGGCCAGGAGCCGGCGAGCGCGAGCGAAATCCTGATGAAGCGCATGCGCAAGCCGCTCAACGACGTGAGCGCCGAGCTGATCGGCCGCATCTCGGGGCGGCCGGCCGGCGATCCCGTCACGCGCTTGCGTGCACTGAGCCTGTTCGGGCAGATCACGGTGTTCCACATCGCGCAGCGTTCGGCGCTGCAGTTGCTCGAATGGGAGGCATTCGAAGGCGAGCGCGCGGCGTTGCTGATCGACACGATCGCCGAGCAGACGCGCTTGCTGCTCAAGCAATGGCACGCGCAGCGCGACGTATTGGCGGCCGGGCCGGAAGCAGGCTCGAAGCGGGAGGCGGGTGCGACGGCGAAACGTGCGGCGAAGACGGGGGCACCGACGCCCGCCGCGAAAGGCACTCGGCACGGGAGCAAGCCCGCCGCGCGTTGAACGCCGCGCGCCGTCAGCTCCGGCCGGTCAACCCGGTTTGCGCGCCGGTGCGGCGGGCGACGGCGGCCGGGCCGTCGCTTCGGCGGCATGGCCATTGCTGCTGTCGGTGCCGTTTTCGTCTTCGACCACGGGCCGCGATCCGTCCGCGTACGCCACGACGCTGCGCTGCGGATTGGCGATCCGGATGCCGCGTTCGCGGAACGTCTCCGCGATCCGTCGGTTGAATTCACGCTGCACGCTCCAGCGCGTCGAGTCCGTGCATTGCATTTGTCCGGCCAGCGCGAGCGTCGCACCGTCGACCTGGTCGATACCCCAATAGCTGAAGTCCGACAGGATGCCGTCGCGGTATTTCGGATCGTCGCGCAACGCGGCGCCGATCTCCTTCAGCGTCGCGATCGCGCGATCGATATCCTCCCCATAGGCAATGCTGATCTTGACGGCCGCGTTGCCGAGCCCGCGATTCGTGTTGTTGACGGTCGTCACCGAGCTGAACGGGATCGTGTACAGCGACCCGTCGCCGGCGCGCAGCCGCACGGTGCGGATCGACAGGTACTCGACCGTGCCCGACACGCCGGCGAGCGTGACCCAGTCGCCGACCTGCATCGCGTTTTCCATCAGCAGGAAGATCCCGGTGATGAAATCCTGCACGAGCTTCTGCGACCCGAAGCCGAGCGCGACGCCGAAGATGCTGGCGCCGGCAAGCAGTGGACCGACGTTCACGCCGAGCTGGCTGAGGCCCGTCAGCACGACGACGAGCGCGATCATCACGAACAGCAGCGAGCGCAGCATCGGCAGCAGCGTGCGCAGCCGCGCCGCGCGCATGAGATTGCCTTCGCGCGTCCATCGTTGCAGCCGGCGCTCGATCGCGATGTTCGCGGCTTCCCACACGACGAGCGCGACGATGGCCGCAATCGCGATCGTCACCAGCGCCGACGCGAGCCGGTGGCCGATCGTGCCGGTTTCGAACGCACGGAAGATCGGCACGCCCCAGATCTGCAGCAGCAGCGCGACGGTCACGATGCCGATCGCGCCGGACACGATCTGGCGCAGCAGCGGGTAGTAGCGGTACGCGTGCACATGGACGAGCGTGCGGTCTTCGTCGCGCCCCTGGAACAGCCGTGCGAGCGCGCCGAACACGACGATCGACACCATCCGCATGCCGATCATCACGGCGATCGAGCGGCCGCCGAGCGTGATCAGCACGCGGTAGCCGTTGTGGACGTCGAGCGCCCACACGAACCACAGCGCCATCACGATGAATACCGCTACGGGTGCCCACGCGTCCGCGAGCGCGTTGGCGATCATCGTCAGCGACGGACGATCCTCGCCGGCCGCGCGGATCCGCGCGGCGACCGGCAGGCGGCACTGCAGGATCAGCGCCGAAACCATCAGGTGCCCGACGAGCGCGACGGCTTTCAGCAGCGCGACGTGACCGGCGTCGGTGAGACCGAAGTTCGCGGCGATCTCGACCGCGGCCGTGCAGGCGCCGACCACGATCGCGATCCGCGCGATCGAGCGTTGCGCGAAGCCGGCCCACGCGTCGCTGATATGCAGCAGCCGCAATTGCCGCGCATCGGGCTGGAAGCACAACCGGCTGACGATCGTCACGAGCCGGCAGATCACGTAGATGTCGATCAGCGCTTCGAGCGCGGATTCGATCGGGCCGCCCGTACCGCCAATCACCGACATCGTCAGGCTCGCGACGCCGACGAACACGAGCAGTGGTACGGCACGCAGTGCGAGGCTGACGAGCGCGCGCGGCATCCGGTGCAGCAGCGTGGTATGGCGACGCGCGTGGCCGCGGCCTTGCGATGATGCGGGTGCGGTATCGGGGGCGTCGGGTGTAGCGGATGTGTCCGGTGGCGGGTCGTCGACGTCGGGCGTAACGGACTCGGACTCGGACTCGGGCGCGGTGCGGCGCGACGTGTCGGCACGCCGTGCGGCCACTGCGGCCAGCGCGCGTCGTAACAGCCGCTTCGCGAGCCATTCGACGAGGAGCGCGGGCACGAGCACGGCGACGATGATCCAGAGCGCGTGCGCAAGATCCGCGCGCTCGTCGGCGCGCACCAGCCGGTCATGCCACCAGCTTCCGACCGAGCCGACATCGAGCAGCGAGTGCAGCGATTCCTTCAGCGCATCGCCGATTTCGGTGGTCCAGCGCGATCCTTGCCGGACGATCATCGACGCGAGCCCGTTCGACGTGAGCGCGGTCGGGGCAGCGGCAGCCGACGCGGCGCTGGCCGCCGCCGCATCGCTTGCCGCGACCGCCGGCGCGCTCAGCGCGCCGACGGCCGCGATCGCACGCAGTGTCGTTTCGACCTGCGCGCGATCACGCGGATTTTCGAGCACATTGAGTGCCTGCTGCGCTTGTTGCGGCGTCAGCGCAGGCGCGGTGCCGGAAGCGGCCGACGCGGTGGCCGGGGCGGGCGTGGCCGCGTGGGCGGCCGAGACGGCGGCGGCAAGCAGCCAGCCGAGGAGGAAATGTCGCATGGAGTAGGCATGCGGGCGCGCATCGGCGCGCGGCCCGCCGGGCTGAACGATGGACGGAAGTTAACATGATCGCGAGCGGAACCGAATAGTTCCGTCGATAATCATTCGAATCGGGCATGCTCGACGCGGCGCGGGCGTTTGCGGCGCGTTTGCACGGTCATGTGCGTGACGCCGACGGTAGGCAGCCAGATAGATGAGAGCGTTTCAATTGCCGGATTGTAAGGTTTTTGTAACGCTGGCTTGTCGGTGACGATGAGCGACGCACGCACCGTATCGAATTAATCCGGAATCCTGCTGAATCACACCTGCCCGTCGTGAAAAACCGGCAGGACGTGTGCTGCAATTTCTTCGATGACTTCGCGCACAGGCCGGTCCGAGCCCGGATTCAGCGTCACGTGATGCGTACCCGCCGCACGCATGTCCTGCAGGATGTCGATCAATGCGCGGCGTCCGGTTGCATAGCCGAGCGGCAATGCGGTGGCCGGTGCATCGGGATCCGCGACGAGGTCGAGCCGCATCGATACGCCGAATGCGCGAAAGGCGGGCGACGCGAGCCGGTCGACCGCCGCGCGCCACATCGAATAGCGTGCGCGCTGCGTGTCCGGGTCGCGGTGGTACGTCATCCAGCCGATCGAGTGGCGCGCGATCCAGTCGACGCTTTGCCCGCCCGAGCCGACCGCCAGCATCGGCACCGCGTCGGCGCCACGCGGCAGCAGCGTGAATTCGGGTGCATCGGGTGGCGCTGCGTCGGGCAGCACGCGCGACGGCACGCCGAGCGCGGCCGCGACGACGTCCCAGTGGGCGCGGTAACGGTCCCGCCGCGTCTCCGCATCGACACCGAACGCCGCATATTCCGGCGGCCGGTCGCCGGAGCCGAGCCCGAGGATGAAGCGTCCGCCCGACAGCGTCGCGACCGACAGCGCGCCTTTCGCGATATGCAGCGGATGACGCAGCGGCAGCACGATCGCGCCGCTGGCGAGCGCGATCCGGTGCGTGCGTGACGCCAGCGCGCCGAGCAATACCCATGGGTCGAGGTGGCCCACCGGGTCGGGGTAGTCGGCGCTGTTCAACGGTACGTCGCGAATCCACAGCGCGCGAAAGCCGAGCGTGTCGGCCAGTGCCGCGAGTTCGAGCTGCTCGTTGAAGTCGGCGACGATATCGCCGGTGCGGAGCAGCGGAAGCGTGAGGCCGATCGACAAGTTTCCGTCCGAAAAGACGCGATGCGCGACGTCGGGTTGGGCAGGGGCGGGCGTGGTCATGTCGAGTCCTTGGAGGCGGGGCGAGTCGAACGCGCGACGTTGCGTGTCCGAATGCTAGCGTGTTTGCACGACGGTTGCGCGGCACGGCATGCGCAGCGACCGGTTGACGTCGACGCAACGCAGGTCATGCGGGCAGCGGGCCGGGCATAATCGATGCCTTCCGTCATTGAAAACAACGCATCCGGATGAACGCGTTTCAACACAGGGTGGTCGGTCTGGCGGCGAGCGCGATGCTCTTTGCGGTTGCGTGCGATGCGCTCGCGGACGATGCGCAGCGCGCCGCTATCTGCAAGACCGCCGAGGAAACGGGCTACACGGCCGACATCCGCAATTGCCTCCGGCTGAAATACGAAGCGGCCGACAAGCGCTTGAATGCCGTCTACAAGACGAAGATGGCAAACCTGGACGAGCCGGGCAAGGCGAGGCTGCGCAACGACGAGCGCCGCTGGCTCAAGGCACGGGATGCCAAGTGTGCCGAATCGCGGCAGCCCGATGCGGGCGGCACGCTCGGGCTCGTGGAGGTCGACAGTTGCTTCGTCGACGAAACCGAGCGACGCGCCAAGGTGATCGAAGCCTTTCGTTGACGCGTGTCGGGGTGTCGCGCGGGCCCTGGCGCTATCCCACCCGCAGCGTCAACCCACCCGCAGCGTCGTGCCGCGCAGCGTGAGGCCGAGGCGCGACGCCACGCGTTGTGACGCGCGGTTGTCGCTGTCGGTGCTGTAGAACAGCGTGCGCGTCTGAAGCGACGGCAGCCGCGACCATGCGGCGGTCACCGCCGCCGCGAGGCCACGCCCCCGAAATGCAGGGGCCGTTGCGAGACCGAGTTCGGCGCCGACTTCGGACAGCCGCGCGGCAAACGCGACCGACGCGACTTCTCCATCGACGACGGCCGCGCACCACGGCGCCCACAGATCGGCGACGCTCCGAAACCCCATCGAGAACAGGCCTTCGGGCATCCCGCGTGTGGACAGCGCATGCAGCAGATGCCGGCCCGCGTCGCTGTCGCCATCGATCAGCGCGACGCGCGCGTCGGTGTCGAAACCGAGTGCGTGCGGCAGCGGATAGACGAGGCCGATGTTCCAGTGCGCAACGGGCGCGAGCAGCGCGAGATAGCGTTCGAGATGCGCGGGCTGCATGCGGTCCGCCAACGGCGGTTCGCTGCTGGCCAGGCGCGCCAGTTCGTCTGCGACAGGGGTAGGCACGTCGGCGCGTACGCCCGCCAGGTTGCCGTCCGCGGATCGGCCGAGCCAGAAGCGCGGCCCGGGCGAGCCGTCGGGATCGTTCTCGCGTTCGATCCGGCGATCCGGATGCAGGCGGAACAGCGTGCGGTAGTCGATATCCAGCCAGTCGTGTGTGTCAGGCATGCGTCGGGCAGGGGGCTCCGGTCAGGTGGCGGCGAGCTGTGCGAGGCGGGCCACGGCGGGCCCGCGCGTTCATTCGTGCGTGTGCGGCACTGTGGGGCGATTGTAAGCCGCTCGGCGATCGCGCGCAGATGCAACGCCACGCCACCCGCGCGGGCCGGGCCGGTGCCGCGTGACGGCATGCCCGGCCGACGGTCGCCGATCCGGCAGGCGTTTCAGTTTCGAAACGTTCGCGCTGCTTGCCGGTGCGCGATGCACGTCGATGGCCCCGTTTCGGCCCGCGCGGCCTTGCGGCATGAAGCATGGTGCGCTCCTTGCATATCTGTGCACGCCGTGAGCGCGGTCGCGGACGCAGTCGGTCCGGCGATCGCTTCAGTGGGTCGGACGTATCGGAGACGGGGACAAGAGAATGAAAACAGACCGAATCGCAACATGTCGTGTTGCAAACATGAATCGCCGACCTGCCGGGTTATTCGCTTCGCCTTTTTTCGAGGCGACGTGAGCGCGCGGCTTTCCGTTCCATCCGAGCAATCGGGTTCGTTCTGAACGACGACGTGCAGGTGTAACGCACGAGGCCGACCGGTGCCGGTCGGCCGTCGGGGATGACCCGTGAATGCCTGTGGATGGCCCGGCCCGGATCCCGGATCGTCATGCCGCCGCGCGCAATGCGAGTCGCCGCGCGGCGTAGGCGTGTGCGCGTCGTGCATCGCGTCGGCGCGACGGGGCCGAACCGGATCGCACCGGAAAGCCGGCAGCGCATCGATGCATTCGGCATCGCGGAACACGTGTAGTCCAGGGGAAGCGTTCACCAGCCGCAGCAGGGCGGACGCCGCGAAATTGTGCTGTCAGTTGATCCACTACCCCGATGGATCAATTGTTGAAGCGCCCATCGCCGAGTGGCGGATGGGCGTCTTTTTTTGTGCGCCGGTTTGCGACGCGAGCCGTCGGCCCGATCGCGCGGCGTTCTGTATGATGTGCTGGCGTGTCTGGCCGCCCGTGCGGGCGCACGGCTTGCCGGCGCGCCCGATCACGCGTTGCCAACATGAACGACAAATCCCTGCACGACCCCTCGATCGACGACGTTGACCCGGCCGCACTCGATGCGCTGCACACGTTCGTCGAGCGTCATCCGCGCCTGCTGGTGTTGACCGGCGCGGGCATCAGCACCGACTCCGGCATTCCCGGCTATCGCGACCGCAACGGCCAATGGATGCGTTCGCCGCCGATCCAGCTCCACGAATTCCTCGGCTCCGATGCCGCGCGGCGGCGTTACTGGGCGCGCAGCATGATCGGCTGGCCCGTCGTCGGCCGCGCGCAGCCGAACGGGTCGCACGTGGCACTGGCGCGGCTTGGCCGCGCGGGACGGATCGAGCGCCTCGTCACGCAGAATGTCGACGGCCTGCACCAGCGCGCGGGCAGCGGCGACGTGATCGAGCTGCACGGCGGAATCGACGGCGTCACGTGCCTCGGCTGCGGCGCCCATCATGCGCGCGCGACGATCCAGGTCATGCTCGAGGCCGACAATCCCGATCTGCTGGGCGCGGAAGCCGAGCCGGCCGCGGATGGCGACGCGCACCTCGAATGGGCCGCGCTCGACACGTTCCGCATCCCGGCATGCCCCGCGTGCGGCGGGCTGCTGAAGCCGGCGGTCGTGTTCTTCGGCGAAAACGTGCCGCGCGAGCGCGTGGCACTCGCGTCGCAGGCGCTCGATGCGGCCGATGCGCTGCTCGTCGTCGGCTCGTCATTGATGGTGTATTCCGGCTACCGCTTCTGCGTGTGGGCGCAGGCGCAGAACAAGCCGGTCGCCGCGCTCAATCTCGGCCATACGCGTGCGGATCCGATACTGACGCTGAAGGTCGAGGCGCGCTGCGCACCCGCGCTCGACGCGCTGACGGCGCGGCTGGGCCTCGCGGGCCACGCACCGGAGCAGGCATCGTGACCGGCCCGACAACTTCGCCCGATCCGTCCGCGCGGCTGTCGGCGCCGGCGGCCGAACGCAATCGCGGGCCGATCCTCGACGTGTTGCGCCGCGTGCTGCCGGCGAACGGCCGCGTGCTCGAAATCGCGAGCGGCACGGGGCAGCACGCAGTCCACTTCGCGCAGGCGCTGCCGGGCCTGCACTGGCAGCCGAGTGATCCCGATGCGCAGGCGCGGCGCTCGATCGCCGCGTGGGTTGCCCATGCGGGTCTCGCCAACGTTGCCGGTCCGCTCGCGTTCGACGTGCGCGACGCGTCATGGCCGGTCGACGCGCTCGATGCCATCGTCTGCATCAACATGATTCACATCTCGCCGTGGGCCTGCACGGACGCGCTGTTCGCGGGCGCGTCGCGCCTGCTGCGGCCGGGCGGCGTGCTGTTCCTGTACGGGCCGTATCGCCGCGAGGGCCGGCATACGGCGCCGTCGAACGAAGCCTTCGACCTGCAGTTGCGCAGCCGCGACCCGTCGTGGGGCGTGCGCGATCTCGAGACTGTCGTCGCGCTTGGCCTCGATCGCGGGCTCGATTGCATCGAGGTGGTCGAGATGCCGGCGAACAACCTGAGCGTCGTGTTCCGGCGGCTGCCGCACGGGGAGCAATGACACGGAAGCGCGCATCGCCGCCGGGTTTCCACTATCCTTTCGCCTGTGCGCGCGGCCCGGTTCGGGTCGCGCCCCGTTTTTTCCGGAGAATTGACTAATGGGCAAACAAGCAATCGGTGTGATCGGGCTCGCGGTGATGGGCCGCAATCTCGCACTCAATATCGAGAGCCGCGGTTACGCGGTGTCGGTGTACAACCGCAGCCGCGAGAAAACCGACGAACTGATCGCCGAATTCCCCGGCCGCAATCTGGTGCCGACCTATACGCTCGAGGAGTTCGTCGCGTCGCTCGAAACGCCGCGCCGGATCCTGATGATGGTGAAGGCCGGCGAAGCGACCGATGCGACGATCGCATCGCTCAAGCCGCTGCTCGAGAAGGGCGACGTGCTGATCGACGGCGGCAATACGCACTTCACCGACACGATCCGCCGCAACCAGGAGCTCGCGCAATCGGGCCTGCACTTCATCGGCACCGGCGTGTCGGGCGGCGAAGAGGGCGCGCTGCGCGGCCCGTCGATCATGCCCGGCGGCCAGCGTGACGCGTATGACCTCGTCGAGCCGATCCTCAAGCAGATCGCGGCCAAGGCGCCGTCGGACGGCGAGCCGTGCGTCGCGTACATGGGCCCGGACGGTGCAGGCCATTACGTGAAGATGGTCCACAACGGCATCGAGTACGGCGACATGCAGCTGATCGCCGAAAGCTATGCGGTGCTGAAGGACGTCGCGGGCCTGACCAACGACGAACTCGGCGCGGTGTACACCGAGTGGAACCAGGGCGAACTCGACAGCTACCTGATGGAGATCACGTCGAAGATCTTCGGCAAGAAGGACGAGGAAACCGGCAAGCACCTGGTCGACGTGATCCTCGATCGCGCCGCGCAGAAGGGCACCGGCAAGTGGACGAGCCAGAATGCGCTGGATCTCGGCGTGCCGCTGCCGCTGATCACCGAATCGGTGTTCGCGCGCGTGCTGTCGTCGCTGAAGACCGAGCGCGTCGCGGCCAGCAAGGTCCTGTCGGGCCCGGCCGCCGCGCCGTTCGACGGCGATCGCGCCGCGTTCGTCGAAGCGGTGCGCCGCGCGCTGTACCTGAGCAAGGTGATCTCGTACGCGCAGGGCTTCGCGCAACTGCGCACGGCGTCGGAAGAGTACGGCTGGAACCTCGATCTCGGGACGATCGCGAAGATCTTCCGTGCCGGCTGCATCATCCGCGCGCGCTTCCTGCAGAAGATCACGGACGCGTACGCGAAGGATTCGGCGCTCGCGAACCTGTTGCTCGATCCGTACTTCAAGGACATCGCCGCGAATTACCAGGCATCGCTGCGCGACGTCGTGGTCGCCGCGGTGAAGGCCGGCGTGCCGGTACCGGCGTTCGCGTCGGCGGTCGCGTACTTCGACAGCTACCGCTCCGAGCGGCTGCCGGCGAACCTCGTGCAGGCGCAGCGGGATTTCTTCGGCGCGCACACGTTCGAGCGTACCGACAAGCCGGGCAGCTTCCACGCGAACTGGTCGTAACCGGCTGGCGGGGACAGCATTGTTGCGAAAATCTATTCTATGAATAGGGTTTTTCTATCCCGGATGCCGACATTGTTGGCTCCGGGGAAACAGTGTTTTCGCTCTTTCATGGTTTTCCCTAGGCGACGCCGGGACTAAACTCTGTTCCATCGCTGCAGACATGGTGTGTGCGGCGGAGCAAAAAAATCCCGGAGGTAATCATGAAATCGCTGATCGCAACGTTCGCCGCAGCTGCCGTCCTCGCCGTTCCCGCCGTCTCGTTCGCCCAACAGAACGCGCCCGTCACCCGTGCACAAGTGAAGGCCGAACTGGTCGCCGTGCAACAGGCCGGCTACAAGCTGGGCAGCGACCGTACGAACTACCCGGAAGGCATCCAGGCTGCTGAAGCCCGCCTGAACCCGCAACAGAACGTCGCCGCCGCCGACACGACCGGCTATGGCGCGCAACCGGCTGCCGCGCAAGAATCCGGCGCGCCGGCCAAGGCCAAGACCGGCTGGCAAGTC
Organism: Burkholderia lata; assembly: GCF_902499025.1. Taxonomy (GTDB): domain Bacteria; phylum Pseudomonadota; class Gammaproteobacteria; order Burkholderiales; family Burkholderiaceae; genus Burkholderia; species Burkholderia lata_C. The sequence goes on from NZ_CABVPW010000011.1 coordinate 71,800, forward strand.
AAGCGTATCGCTGACGACGCCCCGATCTACAAGGGTCGTTAATGGCGCGGCCGCATCGGCGGCCTGATCCGACCCCTGAAGTACAAACAGCCCGTCGTTCCGTCATTCGGAACGGCGGGCTGTTTTCATTGGTGACGCGCGGATCGCGCCAGCCTTCAGTTCAGTGCAGCGGGCGCCGGCCGCGCCCGATATCCCGGAACAGCGCTTCAGCCGGTTCCAGCACCTGCAGCCACGTTTCGTCATAGCCGCTCAGCGTGTCGAGCGCATCGCGCAGCCGCTCGATCGCGAGGACCGGCAGCTCGACGCTGTGACGCGTGGCGCCGGTCATGTGGGCGACGCTCGCCAGCTGGACGAGCGCGTCGGCCGCTTCCGCGACGTCGGTCGCGAACAGCAGGTGCCGGTTGAGCAATTCGACCAGACCGCTGGAACCGGAGAAATCGTCGGCGTTGAGCTGCACGGAAAGAAACGTCGCGTTGTTCATTGTCATGCTCCTCGTTGTCGTTGGATCGCGCAGTGCATCACCGAGTATAGGTGGCGATCGCAGGGGAGAATGTGACGCGGTCGATACTGCCGGCGAGGGCGGCGCGGCACGTGAAAAATCCGCGACAGGCCCGCCCGGCGGCCGGCGCAGCGCGGCTTGCGGGCCGTCGGCACGCCGGTGCGGTGACGCAAGATTGTTGCCGGATCAGGCATCGGTCGCGGTCTTGACCGCCACAAATGGTATCTTTGCTGATTGGGACGACGCGAAAGAGGGGCCGGTGAGCCCATTCGCGCCGACGTTCCACTGTGGAAACTGACGGCCGCGAGAGCGGTCGGATACTGGTTGGTCCGGCCGTCCGGCCGGACATCGTGCGTCGCGCGCCGGGGGGCGGTGGGCGGCGCAACGACGCAAATCCGGGAGGACCCTTGAGAGAAACTATTCCCATCCACGATGCGCTGACGCGCTGGCTGCCGCAGGCGGCGCTCGTTGCCGCGGCCATCGCGCTGACGGGCTGCACGATGACGCCGTGGACCGACAGCTGGCAGCCGGCGCGCCAGTCGGCACCCACGTCGGCCGCGACGCCGGGCGTGATCGCCGGCTATTACCGCGTGAATCCGGGCGATACGCTCGCGGGCGTCGCGAACGCCTACGGGCAGCGCGTCCAGGACGTGGCCAGCTGGAACCACATGGCGCCGACCGATGCCGTGTATCCCGGCCAGGTGCTGCGCGTCGCGCCGCCGCCTGCCGCGACGTCGCTCGGGCAACCGTCCGCGGCGACCGCGCAGCCGGGCTCGCTCGCATGGCCGGCCACCGGTGTCGTGGCGGCGCCGTTTTCGGCCGGCAAGACGCGCGGCGTCGTGATCGCCGCGTCCGGGCCCGACCATTCGGTGCGGGCCGCGGCGGCCGGGCGCGTGGTGTACGCCGGGTCCGGCGTCAAGGCCTACGGCCCGCTCGTGATCCTGAAGCATGAGAACGGGCTCATTACGGCTTACGGACATAACGGCAAGCTGCTCGTCAACGAAGGCGACGCGGTGCGCCAGGGCCAGCCGGTCGCTGAAATGGGCACCGACGCGAGCGGCCGTTCGACGTTCGAGTTCGAAGTCCGCCAGAACGGCAAGGTCGTCGATCCGATGAACTTCCTGCCGCGCAACGGCGGCTGACGACCCGCATCACCCCGTGTGCGCCGGGCGGCGCACACGCTCCCGCTTTTCCCGCTTTCATCCTTTCCTGAGCGTCACTGCGCCGGACTGTCTCGCGTGATTGCCGAGCCAGCGAATGCCCAGTGCGAGCGCCGCCGCGCCGATCGCGATCAGCGAACACTGGATCGCGACCGGCAGGTACCCGTGCGGCCGCGGATCGACGAACGGGTAGGGATACCAGTTCTCCATCGCGCCACGCACCAGCGTATAGCCGAGATAGACGATCGGAAAGCCGAGCCACGCGAACGCGCTGCGCCACGGGATCGGCAAGCGCGGCTCCACGTACAGCCAGTCGCACAGCATGACGAGCGGCACGATCCGGTGCAGCACCCAGTTGTTGAACGCCGGCGTGAAGTGGCGCAGCGCATCGAGCCTTGCCAGCAGGAGTTCGTAGACGATTGCGGTGATCAGGACGTACAGCACCGCGGCGCCGCGCATCGATTCGTAGCGGGCCGAGCCGGGGCGTGCGATGCGCCAGAGCCCGGTGGCGAGCATCGCGGCCGCGTAGAGGCTGCTCAGTTGCGTGAAGTAGCTGAGGTAGTTGCCGAGATGAAAGCCCGGCAGGTGCCAGTAGTCGGCGACGCTGTGCAGCGTGGTGGATACCGCGAGCAACGCGGCGGTCAGCCGATAGGCCGCAACGAAGAACGCCTTGCTCATGATGCCCGCGCGCCGTCGCACCAAAGCTCCATCGTGCCACAGCCGTCCGGGCGCGCGATGCGGATTTTCCATATGAAGCCCCGCGCGGCGCACGTTGACGATTCGTCGGATATTTGCGCGTATCGTGCAAAACCGGGCGCCCGTGCAGCTACAATCGGGGCAGTTTTGCCGGGCGCCGGCCGGTTGCTGCATGCGCCCATCCCCGCATACAACACGAGACGAAGCATGAGAAACATCCTCGCGAAACAGACGCGCTACAGCTCGCCCGCGATCTTCTTCCACTGGGCCGTCTTCCTGCTGGTGGCGCTGGCCTACCTGGCCATCGAGATCCGTGGACCGAAAGGCAGCGACAGCCGGGTGTTCTGGATGAACGTGCATCTCACCGCGGGCACGCTCGTGCTCGTGCTGTCGGTGCTGCGCGTGCTGTGGCGAGCCGTCAGCCGCGTGCCGGAGGCGATTCCGCAGGCGGTGCTGCTGCGCTGGCTCTCGAGGCTCGCGCATGTCGCGCTCTACGTCTTCATCATCGCGCAGCCGCTGCTCGGCATCATGATGATCAACCTGGGCGGCAAGCCGGTGTCGCTCGACTGGCTCGGCCTGTCGTTCACGCTGTTCGGCCCCGACAAGGCGCTGCGGCCGACGATCAAGGAAGCGCACGAGCTGATCGGCAACGCGTTCTACTTCGTGATCGGCCTGCACGCACTGGCCGCGCTTTACCATCATTTCATCCGGCGCGACGACGTGCTGCGGCGCATGTCGCCCTGACCGGCACGTTCCGGAACCAGGCAGCAGGCGGGGGCGCATGGTTGTGTTGACAACCATGCGCCCCCGGTTCGTTTACTGCCATCCGCGCTGGTCATCGCGTTAAACATTCTGTAACATCTCGGCTGTTTTTACATTCCGCTTACTCGTTGCCGAGCATGCTGCACCGACATCGTCACCTGACCGCCTGGCTTGGCGTGCTCGCGATCTGGTTCGCGATCGCGGCGCCGTTGGTGTCGCAGTGGCGTGTCGCGCAGGCGGCCACGCCTGACGCGATCGTCTGCAGTACGGAGCATGGCGCGCATCAGTCTGCCGATGCGGGCCGTATGCACGATCATGCGCTGCATCTCGATGCGTGCGGCTACTGCGGCTTCTTCGCGCATAACCCCGCGATCGGCGGGCCTGCCGCCGCGGCACTCGCTTCCGTTCCCGTCGTTTCCGTTGCCGCCGTCGCGCCGCCTGCCGTCGCGGCGCGCGCCGACCGCTATCCGCGCGCGTATCCGCGCGCACCGCCCGAGCGCGCCTGACGCGCTGTTTCCGTTCTTTTCACCGCCGATATCCGTGCGGCCCGTCGAGGCCGCGTGGAGGGCGTCACTCGGGCTTTCGATCATGACCATTTTCCAGTTGCGTGCGCCGCAGGCGTCACGCAATGCCTGTGCGCGGCGCATGCCGCGCGTGCTGAAACTCACCGTTCCCGCGCTCGCAGCCGGCGCACTGGCTGCAAGCGCCGCGGCAGCCGAAACGGCGCGCGCGGCCGGCGCGCCGACCGACGATACGGCCGCGACGCTGCCGGCCATCGAAGTCGTCGCATCGCCGCTGTCGACGCCGCTCGTCGTCGTCACGGATCCGAAGACCCCGCGCCAGCCGCTACCCGCCAGCGACGGCGCGGATTACCTGAAAACGATCCCCGGCTTCACGTCGATCCGCAGCGGCGGCACCAACGGCGATCTCGTGCTGCGTGGAATGTTCGGCTCGCGGCTGAACATCCTGGCGAACGGAATGTCGACACTCGGCGCGTGTCCGGGCCGGATGGATGCGCCGACGTCGTACATCGCTCCGGAAAGCTATGACAAGGTCACCGTCGTGAAGGGGCCGCAGACGGTGCTGTACGGTCCCGGCGCGTCGGCCGGCACCGTGATGTTCGAACGCGTGACGCCGCGCTTCGACAAGCCCGGCATGCGCTTCGACGGCAGCCTGGTCGGCGGGTCGTTCGGCCGCAACGACCAGAACGTCGACGTGACGGCCGGCACGCCGGACGTCTATGGCCGCGTGACCGCGAACCACGCGCATTCGCAGGACTACAAGGACGGCAACGGCAACACCGTGCCGTCGCAGTGGGACAAGTGGAATGCCGATGCGGCGCTGGGCTGGACGCCGGACGACCATACGCGCGTCGAGCTGACCGCCGGCACCGGCGACGGCTATGCACGCTACGCGGGGCGCGGGATGGACGGCGCGCATTTCCGCCGCGAGACGTTCGGCCTGTCGTTCGACAAGAAGCATCTCGGCGACGTGCTCGACCGGATCGAGGCACGCGTGTACTACAACGAAGCCGATCACGTGATGGACAACTACACGTTGCGGCAACCGGACCCGACCAGCAGCATGCCGATGCGGATGGCGTCGGAAGTGCGGCGTCGCACGTTCGGCGCGCGCGCGGCCGCGACGTTCCGTTTTGCCGACGAATTCAAGCTCGTGACGGGGGTCGATGCGCAGTCGAACCGGCTCGACTCGCGCTCGGCGATGGGGCGGCAGAACTACGGCGACAAGCCGTGGGATGCGCAGGCGACGATGTGGAACGCGGGCGTGTTCGGCGAACTGACGTGGTACGCGAGCGACGTGTCGCGCGTGATCGGCGGCGCACGCGTCGACTATGCGAGCGCACGCGACAAGCGCGCGACGACGAGCGGCATGATGAAGAGCAAGCCGAATCCGACCTTCGACAACGATCGCACGCGCGTGCTGCCGAGCGGCTTCGTGCGCTACGAGCGCGATCTCGCGTCGCTGCCTGTCACGTGGTACGCGGGGATCGGCCATACGGAGCGCTATCCCGACTACTGGGAACTGTTCTCCGCGAAGCGCGGGCCGGCCGGCTCGGTCAACGCGTTCTCGGCGGTGCAGCCGGAGAAGACCACGCAGCTCGACATCGGCGCGCAATACAAGAGCGACCGGCTCGATGCATGGGTGTCGGCCTACGCGGGTTATGTTCAGGACTTCATCCTGTTCAACTATGCGGCCGGGATGATGGGCCCGACCACGCAGGCGACCAACGTCAACGCGCAGATCATGGGCGGCGAAGCGGGCGTGTCGTGGAAACCGGTTTCACCGCTGCGCGTCGAGACGTCGCTCGCGTACGCGTGGGGGCGCAACGTGGCCAGCGGCGATCCGCTGCCGCAGATGCCGCCGCTCGAGGCGCGCATCGGGCTCGAATACACGCGTGGCGCATGGTCGGCAGGGGGCCTGTGGCGCATCGTTGCGCCGCAGCATCGCTATGCACTGAACGAGGGCAATGTGGTCGGCAAGGACTTCGGCCCGAGCGCCGGATTCGGCGTGCTTTCGCTGCATACGCAATACAACTTCAGCAAGACCGTGCAGATCTCGGTCGGCGTCGACAACGTGCTGAACAAGGCCTACACCGAGCACCTGAACCTCGCCGGCAACGCGGGCTTCGGTTATCCGGCGAACTCGCCGGTGATGGAGCCGGGCCGGACCGCATGGGTGCGCGTGAGCGCGAAGCTGTAACGCGTCGCGCGTGTGCGTTGCAGCATGCGCACGCCTGAACGCAGCCCCGCCCGAACGGGCGGGGCGCGTCAACCGATTAGAGAACCGTATCTAGTCAGGGCGCAAACGTTCGCGACTCGTGATTCACTCCCGCATTCGACGCACACGGTGGTTGCGACGTTCGAGGCGCGTAGTGTGTGTCGATCCGGCTTCATTCGCACCGGCAGCACAATAATCAGGAGAACATGCATGGCCAAAACGATGCGTTCCAGGGTGGTGGCAGGGGCAGTGGCATGCGCGATGAGCATCGCGCCGTTCGCGGGGACGACCGCAGTGATGACGTTGGCGACGACGCACGCGGCGGTGGCGGCGACGGCATCCGCCGACAACTATGCGGCGACGCGCTATCCGATCATCCTCGTGCACGGGCTGACGGGTACCGACAAATACGCCGGCGTGCTCGAGTATTGGTACGGTATCCAGGAGGACCTGCAACAGAACGGCGCGACGGTCTACGTTGCGAATCTGTCGGGATTCCAGAGCGATGATGGCCCGAACGGGCGCGGCGAACAGTTGCTCGCTTACGTGAAGACGGTGCTTGCGGCGACGGGTGCGACCAAGGTCAATCTCGTCGGCCACAGCCAGGGCGGGCTCACATCGCGCTATGTCGCGGCTGTCGCGCCCGATCTCGTCGCGTCGGTGACGACGATCGGCACGCCGCATCGCGGTTCCGAGTTCGCCGACTTCGTGCAGAACGTGCTTGCGTACGATCCGACCGGGCTTTCGTCAACGGTGATCGCCGCGTTCGTCAATGTGTTCGGCATCCTGACGAGCAGCACGCACAACACGAACCAGGATGCGCTCGCCGCGCTGCAGACGCTGACCACCGCACGGGCCGCCACGTACAACCAGAACTATCCGAGCGCGGGCCTGGGTGCGCCGGGCAGTTGCCAGACCGGTGCGCCGACCGAAACCGTCGGCGGCAACACGCATCTGCTGTACTCGTGGGCCGGCACGGCGATCCAGCCGACGCTCTCGCTGTTCGGCGTCACGGGCGCGACCGACACGAGCACCATTCCGGTCGTCGATCCGGCGAACGCACTCGATCCGTCCACGCTCGCGCTGCTCGGCACGGGCACGGTGATGATCAACCGCGGCTCCGGGCAGAACGACGGGGTCGTGTCGAAGTGCAGCGCGCTGTACGGCAAGGTGCTGAGTACGAGCTACAAGTGGAACCACCTCGACGAGATCAACCAGCTGCTCGGCGTGCGCGGCGCGTATGCGGAAGATCCGGTCGCGGTGATTCGCACGCATGCGAACCGGCTGAAGCTGGCGGGCGTGTAATCGATGACGGCACGAGGAGGGCGCGCGCCGCTGGCGCGGCGCGCCGTGGTCTATGGTGTCGTGGGGCTGGCGGCGATTGCCTGTGTCGCGATGTGGAGCGGAGCGGGCTTGCATCGCGGAGCGGGCGCTGCCGGCGATTCTCCGGATGCGGCGGCGGTGGGGGGCGTGGCAGCTTCACCGCCGCAGGCCGCGATGCCGGCAAGCGCGGGCCTGCCGCCGTCACTGGCCGGCTCCAGCGCGCCGCGGTTGCCGCTCGACGCCGGCGGTCATCTCGCGAAGTCGCGCGCGGTGCGCGATTTCTTCGACTACTGCCTGACCGCGCAGAGTGACCTGAGTGCGGCCGCGCTCGATGCGTTCGTCGTGCGCGAGATTGCCGCGCAGCTCGACGGTACCGCTGCGCAGGCCGAGGCGCTCGACGTATGGCACCGCTATCGCGCGTATCTCGACGCCCTCGCGAAATTGCGCGATGCCGGCGCGGTCGACAAGTCCGACGTCGGCGCGCTGCAGCTCGCGCTCGACCAGCGTGCGTCGATTGCGTATCGCACGCTCGGCGACTGGAGCCAGCCGTTCTTCGGCGCGGAGCAGTGGCGGCAGCGCTACGACCTCGCGCGGATGAAGATCGCGCAGGATCCCACGCTGACGGATGCGCAGAAGGCCGAACGACTCGCCGCGCTCGAGCAGCAGATGCCGGCCGACGAACGCGCCGCGCAGCAGCGCATCGACCAGCAGCGCGCGGCGATCGACCAGATCGCGCAATTGCAGAAGAGCGGGGCAACGCCCGATGCGATGCGCGCGCAACTGACGCAGACGCTCGGCCCCGAAGCGGCCGCGCGTGTCGCGCAGATGCAGCAGGACGACGCCTCGTGGCAGAGCCGCTACGCGGACTACGCGGTGCAGCGTGCGCAGATCGAGTCGGCCGGCCTGTCGCCGCAGGATCGCGATGCGCAGATCGCCGCGTTGCGGCAACGCGTGTTCACGAAGCCCGGCGAAGCCGTGCGTGCGGCATCGCTCGATCGCGGGGCGGGCAGCGCGCGGTAATGCAGGTAACGCGGGCGGCGCGGCGCAGGATCGCCGCTATGCCGCGCGCGTGAGGTCCCGCGGCAGGTGTTGCTCGATGGTATTCGCGAGCGTGTCGAACGCGGGCCCGATGCCTTCGTGCGCGACGCATGCATAGCCGAGCAGCAGGCCGCGCCGCGCGGTGTCGAGGCTGCTGTAGTAGCTGGTGAGCGGGCGCACGATCACGCCGGCATCGAACGCACTCTGCGTGACCGCGCGATCGTCGCACGCGTCGGGCAGGCCGAGCACGAGATGCAGGCCGGCCTCGTCGCCCATCACGGGCAGCGCGTCGCCGAAGCGCGCGCGGATCGCGTCGATCATCAGTTGCCGGCGCTCGCCGTACAGCGTGCGCATCCGCCTGACGTGCGAGGTCAGGTGGCCGTCCATGATGAATTCGGCGAGCACGGCCTGCTGCATCAGCTGGCCCTCGCGGTACAGCTCCGACAGCCCGGTGCGGAACGTGTCGACGAGATGCTCCGGCACGACCATGTAGCCCATCCGCAACCCCGGAAACAGCATCTTGCCGAGGCTGCCGACGTAGATCACGCGGCCGCCGTCGTCGAGCCCCTGCAGCGACGCGAGCGGGCGGCTGCCGTAGCGGAACTCGCTGTCGTAGTCGTCCTCGATGATCCAGCAGCGGTGCTGGCGTGCATATTCGAGCAGCATCCGGCGTCGGGCGAGGCTCATCACCATCCCGAGCGGGTACTGATGCGACGGCGTGACGAGCACGAGCCGCGGCGGATGCTGCATGTCGCTGGCGCGCGGGTCGAGCCCTTCCTGGTCGACCGGCACCGGCGTCAGGGTGAGACCGGCCGCCTGCAGGACGCTGCGCACGCCCCAGTAGCACGGCTCCTCGACCCACGCACGATCGCCGATGTCGGACAGCAGCCGCACCGCGAGATCGATCGACTGGTGGATGCCCGTCGTGATGATCACCTGGTCCGGCGAGCATTTGACCGAGCGCGCGACGCGCAGGTAATCGGCGAGCGCGCGCCGCAACGGCCGGTAGCCGCCGCCCGGCGCATAGGTCAGCAGCTCGGGGTTCGCCTCCTTCCACAGCCGCGCCTGCAGGCGGCTCCACGTCCGGCTCGGGAATTCCGACACGTCCGGCACGCCCGGCATGAACGCGCCCCATTGGCGCCGCGACACGCCCGCGTGCTCGATCAGCTGCCGGCCGCGCATCGACAGGCCGCCCTGCGCGTCCGGCAGTGGCGGCTCATCGGCGTCGGACGGCGGCGGCGCAGCACCCGGCACGCGGATCGCGGCGGCGTCCGGCCGCGTGTCGGCCACATAGGTGCCGCTGCCGGTGGTCGTCAGCACGTAGCCTTCGGCCGTCAGCTGGTCGTACACGTGCAGCACGGTATTGCGCGCGATCGACAGGTCGGCCGCGAGCGTGCGCGAACTCGGCAGTTTTGTACCTGGCCCCAATTCCCCGGTCAGGATGGCCTGCTGCATCAATTGCAGCAGCTGGCGATACATCGGCTCGGGCGAGCTACGGTCGAGGCGCGCGGAGAGCCAGTCGGCGACGATCACGGTGTCCAAAGTGGTCCCACTCGGAATATTGAAATGGTTCCCTATTGTAGAACCGTGCGCGCCGTATAGTGGCTCGCATCTCAAAAACGTATGCCGCGGAACAAGGGGACAGCCACGATGAAGTCCGATGATGTGATCGTCAGCTTTCGCGGCGTGCGGAAGACCTACGACGGCGAAACGCTGGTCGTCAAATCGCTCGACCTCGATATCCATCGCGGGGAATTCCTGACGCTGCTCGGGCCGTCGGGCTCGGGCAAGACCACCTGCCTGATGATGCTGGCCGGCTTCGAATTCCCGACCGGCGGCGAGATCCGCCTCGACGGCGAGCTGCTGAACAACGTGCCGCCGCATAAACGCAACATCGGCATGGTGTTCCAGAACTACGCGCTGTTTCCGCACCTGACGGTCGAGCAGAACGTCGCGTATCCGCTGACCGTGCGCAAGCTGCCGGCCGCCGAGCGCGCGGAGCGCGTCGCGCACGCGCTGAAGATGGTGCAGATGGAGCGTTTCGCGAAACGCTACCCGGCGCAGCTGTCGGGCGGCCAGCAGCAGCGCATCGCGCTGGCGCGCGCGCTCGTGTTCGAGCCGAAGCTCGTGCTGATGGACGAGCCGCTCGGCGCGCTCGACAAGCAGCTGCGCGAACACATGCAGTACGAACTGAAGGCGCTGCACGAAAAGCTCGGCGTGACTTTCGTGTACGTGACGCACGACCAGGGCGAGGCGCTGACGATGTCCGATCGCGTCGCGGTGTTCGACAAGGGCATCGTGCAGCAGCTCGACACCGTCGACCGCCTGTACGAATCGCCGTGCAACGAATTCGTCGCGAACTTCATCGGCGACAGCAACCGGCTGCGCGGCACCATCGCGCGTGTCGATGGCGAATTCTGCGAGTTCCGGCTCGGCGACGGCACGAAGCTCGTCGGCCGCCGCATCGGCGATGCGGCCGAGGGCGCACCGGCCGTCGCGTGCATCCGCCCCGAACGCATGAGCCTCGCCGCGCACGGCGCGAACGGGCACGCGAACGGCTCGGCCGCCAACCGGTTGAGCGGCGAGGCGCGCAGCCTCATCTATTTCGGCGACCACGTGCGCATGCGCTGCGCGCTGCCCGGCCAGGACGAATGCTTCGTGAAGGTGCCGCTCGGCACCGGCGCGCTCGATGCGTTCTCGCCCGGCGCACCGGTCGCGCTCGCGTTTGCACCCGAACACCTGCGCGTGTTCGCGTGAGCAGGGTTTCCCCGATTTTCCGTAGCACGTCGTCAACAACAACTGCCCACTTCCACCACCAGAGGAGAGGAACCACCATGAACCGAGCAAGCATTACCGCGCGGCGCACCGCGCTGGCACTGGCGCTCGCCGTCGTCGGCGCATCGGCATCGGCTGCCGAACTCACGGTCGTCAACTTCGGCGGCGCGAACGGCGACGCGCAGAAGGCCGCGTTCAACCAGCCGTTCGAGAAGGCGACCGGCAACAAGGTCACAGCCGTCGAATACAACGGCGAGCAGGCGAAAGTGAAGGCGATGGTCGAGGCGAAGCACGTCAACTGGGACGTGGTCGAAGTCGAATCGGGCGACCTGAACCGCGGCTGCGACGAAGGGCTGTACGAGAAGCTCGACTGGTCGAAGATCGCGAAGAAGTCCGACCTGATTCCGGAATCGCCGCAGGTGTGCGGCGTCGGCTTCTTCGTGTGGTCGACGGCGCTGTCGTACAACGCCGACAAGCTGAAGTCGGCACCGACCGGCTGGGCCGATTTCTGGAACGTGAAGAAATTCCCCGGCAAGCGCGGCATGCGCAAGGGCGCGCGCTATAACCTCGAATTCGCGCTGATGGCCGACGGTGTCGCGCCGAAGGACGTCTACAAGGTACTCGGCACGAAGGCCGGCCAGGACCGCGCGTTCAAGAAGCTCGACGAGCTGAAGCCGAACATCCAGTGGTGGGAAGCGGGCGCGCAGCCGCCGCAGTTCCTCGTCGCCGGCGACGTCGTGATGTCGACCGCGTACAACGGCCGCATCGACGCCGCGCAGAAGGAAGGCAAGAACCTGAAGGTCGTGTGGAACGGCAGCATTTACGACCTCGACTACTGGGCGATTCCGAAGGGCTCGCCGAACAAGGCGCTGGCCGAGCAGTACATCGCGTACACGCTGACGCCGAAGCCGCAGCAGGGCTATGCGCAGCACATCGCGTACGGTCCGGCGAACATCGCGGCGATCAAGTCGCTCGACGCGAAGACGCTCGCGAACCTGCCGAACTCGCCGGCGAACGGCAAGAGCGCGGTGCTGGAAGATATCGGCTTCTGGACCGACCACAGCGACGAGCTCGAGCAGCGTTTCGCCGCATGGGCGACGAAGTAACAGCCGTTCAGGTGTCCTGAAGCAACCGGCCGCGCGGCACGTCGATCGTGTCGCGCGGCCTTCCGCTGGATCATGCCCGGCCGGAGAGAACCGTTGAATACGATGACGATCGCGCCTTCCTCGCCGTCGAACGCCGCGCTCAAGCGCGAGCTGAAGGCCGCCGAGGCCCGCAAGCGCACGATGGCGCTGCTGCTGGTCGCGCCGCTCGCGATTTTCCTGCTGCTGATTTTCGTCGTGCCGATCGGCACGCTGCTTACGCGCGCGGTGCAGAACCCGGAGATCGCGACCGCGTTGCCGAACACGGTCGCCGCGCTGTCGGGCTGGGACCGCAAGGCCCCGCCGGCCGATGCCGCGTATGTCGCGCTCGCGGCCGACATGACGAAGGTGGCCGACAGCGAGGCGATGGGTGCGCTCGCGCGGCGCCTGAACACCGAGATTCCCGGCTATCGCTCGCTCGTCGCGAAGACGGCGCGCGCAATGCCGCTGAAGGGCGACAACGACGCGGCGCTGACGCCCGCCCAGACGCGCGAGAAAATCGTCGGGCTCGACTCGCGCTGGGGCGACGTCGCGTACTGGCAGTCGATCGCGAAGAACGGCAGCCAGGTGTCGCCGTTCTACCTGCTCGCCGCGCTCGACCACAAGCAGGACGGCTTCGGCCACATCGTGCAGGCCGACCCCGACCAGTCGATCTACCTCGCGATCTTCGGCCGCACGTTCGTGATCGGCGTCGCCGTCACGCTGTTCGCGCTGCTGCTCGGCTATCCGCTCGCGTACTGGATCTCGACGCTGACGGAGCGTCGCGCGAACCTCGTGATGATCCTCGTGCTGATTCCGTTCTGGACGTCGGTGCTCGTGCGGGTCGCCGCGTGGATCGTGCTGCTGCAGAGCGAAGGGCTCGTCAACAAGGCGCTGATCGGCAGCGGGCTGATCTCGCAGCCGCTGACGCTGCTGTTCAACCGCGTCGGCGTGTACATCTCGATGACGCACATCCTGCTGCCGTTCATGATCCTGCCGCTGTACAGCGTGATGAAGTCGATCCCGCCGACCTACCAGCGCGCGGCCGTGTCGCTCGGCAGCCATCCGTTCGCCGCGTTCTGGCGCGTGTACGTGCCGCAGACTTATCCGGGCGTCGGCGCGGGTGCGCTGCTCGTGTTCATCCTCGCGATCGGTTACTACATTACGCCCGCGCTGCTCGGCGGGCCGAACGACCAGATGGTCAGCTACTACGTCGCGTACTTCACGAACGTGACGATCAACTGGGGCATGGCGTGCGCGCTCGGCGGGCTGCTGCTCGCGGCGACGCTCGTGCTGTACACGGTGTACGGGCGCTTCACGCGCACCAACGTGAGCCTCGGCTGAGCGCCGCGCACTACGAAACGGGAAGGGGATTCGGACCATGAAACTCGCCAGGCCGCTGTTCGCGCCGCACATGTCGTTCGTCGAGCGCGCGTGGTACGTCGCGCTGCGCGTGCTCGTCGTGCTGACGCTGCTGTACCTGATCCTGCCGGTGCTCGCGATCGTGCCGCTGTCGTTTTCGTCGAGCACGTTCCTCGTCTATCCGATCCCGGGCTTCTCGACGCGCTGGTACGAGAACCTGATCGCATCGGACGAGTGGCGGATGGCCGCGAAGAACAGCTTCATCGTCGCGCCTTCGGCGACCGTCGTCGCGACGGTGCTCGGCACGCTCGCCGCGATCGGTCTGACGAAGGCCGACTTCCGCGGCAAGGGATTGCTGATGGCCGTGCTGCTGTCGCCGATGATCGTGCCGGTCGTCGTGGTGGGCGTCGGCATGTACCTGTTCTTCGCGCCGCTCGGGCTCGCGAATACCTACACGGGGCTGATCGCCGCGCACGCGGCGCTCGGCGTGCCGTTCGTCGTGACGACGGTTGCCGCGACGCTGCAGGGCTTCAACCAGAACCTCGTGCGCGCGAGCCTGTCGCTCGGCGCGAATCCGGTGTCGACGTTCTTCCGCATCACGCTGCCGGTGATCGCGCCAGGCGTGATGTCGGGCGCGCTGTTCGCGTTCGCGACGTCGTTCGACGAAGTCGTCGTCACGCTGTTCCTCGCGGGCGCGGACCAGACGACGCTGCCGCGCCAGATGTTCACGGGGATCCGCGAAAACATCAGCCCGACGATCGCTGCGCTCGCGACGATCCTGATCATCTTCTCGACGAGCCTGCTGCTGGCGCTCGAATGGCTGCGCGGTCGCAATGCGCGGCGCGCGGTGAGCTGACCCGGCGGGCCTGCCTGCCGCGCCTGCGTTGCCGCGCGTCCTGCACGGCAACGCATTTTCTTTCATTTCGCTGACTGACGAGGCGGCCGCCTGCACGTTCGATGCGGCTCTGCAACAATACGGAGCGCGGCGGCGCGCGTTCCGTGCGGTGCGACCGGAACGCCGCCGCGAGTCCAATCCGCGACGCGGCGCAACGCGTCGCTCGTCAGCCGAGCCTCATCTTGTCCGAATTCGCTTCCCCCGCCGGCGCGCATGAGCCGGCCGTCAACTGGCGCGCGATGTCCGCCGTGCTGCTGGCCGTCGCGCTCGCGACGCTCGACACCGCGATCGCGAACACCGCGCTGCCCGCGATCGCCACCGACCTGCATGCGTCGCCCGCCGCGTCCGTCTGGATCATCAACGCGTACCAGCTCGCGATGGTCGCGACGCTGCTGCCGTTCGCGTCGCTCGGCGACATCGTCGGCCACAAGCGCGTGTATATCGCCGGGCTCGCGGTATTCACGCTTGCGTCGCTCGGTTGCTCGCTCGCGTCGACGCTGCCGATGCTGACGGCCGCGCGGATCGTGCAGGGCTTCGGCGCGAGCGCGATCATGAGTGTCAACGTCGCGCTGATCCGTGGCCTGTTTCCCGCGCACCGGCTCGGGCGCGGCGTCGGCTTCAATGCGCTCGTGGTCGGCGTGTCGTTCGCGGTGGGGCCCACCATCGCGTCGCTGATCCTGTCGGTCGCCGCGTGGCCGTGGCTGTTTGCGGTGAACGTGCCGCTCGGCGTGTTCGCGCTCGCAGTGGCGATTCCGTCGCTGCCGCAGACGGCACGCGGCAAGCACGCGTTCGATCCGGTCGCCGCATTGTTCAACGTGATCACGTTCGCATCGTTGATCTTCGCGCTCGGCGAATTCGCGCAGCGCGGGCCGCTTGCCGTCGTGTTCGCGGCGGCCGCGGTCGCGCTCGCGTTCGGCTGGCTGCTGATCCGCCGCCAGGCCGGGCACCCGGCGCCGATGCTGCCGGTCGACCTGTTTCGCCGGCCGGTGTTCACGCTGTCCGCGCTGACCGCCGTGTGCGCGTTCGCCGCGCAGGGGCTCGCGTTCGTGTCGCTGCCGTTCTACTTCGAAACCGTCCTGCATCGCAGTGCGGTCGAGACGGGGTTCCTGATGACGCCGTGGTCGGCAATCGTCGCGTTCGCCGCGCCGATCGCGGGGCGCTTGTCGGATCGCTATCCGCCGGGCCTGCTCGGTGCGATCGGTCTTGCATTGTTGAGCGCGGGCATGGTGTCGCTCGCCGCGTTGCCGGCGGCGCCGGGCGTCATCGACATCGGCTGGCGGATGATGCTGTGCGGCGCGGGCTTCGGCTTCTTCCAGTCGCCGAACCTGAAGGCGCTGATGTCGAGCGCGCCGCCCGAGCGCAGCGGCGGCGCGAGCGGGATCATCGCGACCGCGCGGCTGATCGGGCAGGCGACGGGCGCGGCGCTCGTCGCGCTGTCGTTCGGGATCGCGGGGCGCCACGGGCCGACGCTCGCGCTGATGCTCGGCGCGGGCTTCGCCGGGGCCGCGAGTGTCGCGAGCGGGTTGCGGCTTTTTGCGCCGTCGCATCGGGCGGGCGTGGCGGCCGGGGCGGAGCGCGTAAGCGAGCGCGCGACGGAGTAACGGGCGGCGCGCGGCATGCCGGCGTCGTTGACCGAATGCACGGTCGGGTGCAACGTGACGTTTCACATCGAAATCGTGAGCACATATGAATCTGCGCAGCGTTGACCTGAATCTGCTGGTCGCACTCGATGCGTTGCTGACCGAGAAGCACGTCACGCGCGCCGCGACGAAGGTGGGGTTGAGCCAATCGGCGATGAGCAGCGCGCTGGGGCGTTTGCGGATGCTGATGCGCGACGAGTTGCTGATACGCAATGCAACGGGCATGGAGCCGACGCCGCGTGCGCTGGAACTGGAAGAGCCGCTGAGGCAATTGCTTCGCCAGGCAGAGCGGCTCCTCGAATCGGATGGCTCGTTCGATCCGGCAACGACGACCGGGCACTTCCGGCTGAGGATGTCCGACGTGCTCGAGTATCTGCTGATGCCACCGTTGCTCGCGCAGCTCGAGCAGGAGGCGCCGGGCGTGACGCTCGACGTGGTGCACCTGTCGCCGGGGCAGACCGTGACCGCGCTCGAAGCCGACGACATCGACATCGCGGTGAGCATGGATCTGGAACATGCGGGCGCGGTGCAGGCGATGCCGCTGTTCGACGACCGCATGGTCTGCGTGATGGCGAAGGACCATCCGTGTGCCGCTGAAGCGTTGACGCTCGACCTGTTCCTGTCGCTGCCGCATCTCAAGGTGTCCATCAGTGCGACGGACGGGCGTTATGTCGATGCCAGGCTCGCCGGGATGCGCCGCGCGCGGCATGTAGTGCTCAATGTGCCGCACTGGCTGGTCGTTCCGCATTTGTTGCGTCATTCGTCGATGGTCGCGGTGATGTCCGCGCGCCTGGCCGAATGTTTCGTGGAAGACGGGCTGGTGCTCAAGGCGCTGCCGTTCGAGTCAGCGGGTTTCCATTGGTCGATGTACTGGCACCGGCGCCACGACGGCGTGCCGGCGCAAACCTGGCTGAGGGAGAAGCTTCGCGAGGCGGCGAAGCCGATGGGGTTGCTCGACGCGCAGCGCGCGGCGGGCTGAACGCAGTCGACGTATCACGGGTGCCGCCAGCGCGGCAATTGCCGAAGGCAGCTGATCGCCGTGCCCGCCAGTGCAAAGGCGCTGCCGGCCCACAGCGCGACGATCGGGCCACCGGCCCCGGAGACGTGAAAGCACAGGGCGACCAGTGCCGCACCGAGCGTCTGTCCGAGCAGGCGGGCCGTCGCGACGATGCCGCTGGCGCCGCCGCTGCGTTCGGCCGGCGCACTGCCCATCAGCGCCTTGAGGTTCGGTGCCTGGAAGAAGCCGAATCCGGCGCCGCACATCATCATGCGCCACACGATATCGAGCGTCGAAGGCGCGGGCGGCAGCATGGCCAGCGACGCCATGCCGATGCACAGGATGAAAAGGCCGACGGTGCCGAGAATGCCTGCCGGGTATCGGTCGGCCAGGCGTCCGGCAACGGGCGCCATGATGGCCACGACGACAGGCCACGGTGTCATGAGGAAGCCGGTGTCGACCTGACTGTTGCCGAGGCCGGCTTGCAGGAAGAATGGCAGCGACACGAACGCGAGGCCTTGCGTCGCGAACGAGCAAACCGATGTGGCGGCGGAAAGGGAGAACACCGGCCGTCGAAACAGGTCGGCGGCGAGCAGCGGAGCGGGATGATGTGCCTGGCGCTTCAGCAGTGCGTAGCCGAAGCTTGCGGCGGCGATCCATTCGGCCATGACCGCCGGCGACAGGCCGTCGTGCGAAACCGTCCCCAATCCGAGTATCAGTAATGCGAAGCAACCGGCACACAGCAGTGCGGCGACGACGTCGAAGTCATGCGGGGCGCGATCGGTGATCGGCAGCGTGCGGACGGCCAATGCGACGGAAAGCAGGCCGATGGGGACGTTGATCAGGAACAGCCCATGCCACGACGTGATCGACAGGATGGCCGACGCGACGGTCGGGCCCACAGTGAACGAAACGGCGACGACGAGCGCATTCAGCCCGACGCCGCGTCCGAGCAGCCTGGCCGGGTAGGCGAAACGAATCAGCGCGGTGTTGACGCTCATGATCGCGGCCGCGCCGATGCCTTGCAACGCACGCGCGGCGGCAAGCGCGGGAAGCGACGCGGCGACGCCGCACGCGAGCGAGCTCGCAGTGAACAGGATCAGCCCGGCGATGTAAATGCGCCGATGGCCGAGTATCTCGCCGAGCGATGCGAAGGGCAGCAAGGTCGCGACCATCGCAAGCTGATACGCATTGACGACCCAGATCACCGACGCAGGATCGGCACCGATGCTTCTGCCGATGGTCGGCAGCGCGGTATTGGTGATGGCCGTATCGAGGTTGGCCATCGCGACCGCGAGCGAGAGGGCGATCAATGCCGCGATGCGCTGTCGCGTCGGCAGGCCGTCGTGAACGGGCGGGCTGAGGGAGGGCAGGTTGGTCGTCGACATGGCAGGCGGCACAGGTTGTGTGAAGGCCCACTGTCGCATCCGTCCGGGAATTGATCCAACGGATGTTTGTGATGGCGATATTGATGCGGTGGATAGTGATGGCGCCGCGCGTCGAGCGGTGTTCCCGCCGTTGTCGGTCAGCCGGCGCGCGACTCACCACCACCGCGCGCCGGCCTTTACGCTTCGCTTAGAACCCGCCCGACTTGATCAGCTGGTTGAGGTTCGAGATGTTCAGGCTGCCGAAGCCGGTCGTGTAGTCCCAGCCGGTGCCTGCGTTATAGCCATACCCCTGATAGCCGTTGTTCCCCGATACCACGTCGTAACGCACGAGCGACGGGTTCGACGGAATGTCGGCGTAGAAGTTGCCGGCCGGGAAGCCGATGCCCGTGCCGTTCGCTGCGAGCAGGCGTGCCCAGAAGCCCGTGAAGATCGGCGCGGCGAGGCTCGTGCCGCCGATCTGCTGCAACTGGCCGTAGTTGTAGATGTACGCCCCCGTGCTTTGCGCGGCGTCGAACGAGACGTCCGGCAACTGGCGGTTGCTGCCCGACTGCCACGACGGTGCGGGCAGGATCGTGCTGACGCCGCCGCCCGTTGCCCACAGCTTGCCGTTGCCGTCGAGCCCTTCGTTCCACACCGTCTCGCTCGAGAAGGCGCCCGACGACGACGTGTAGAGCGTCGTGCCGCCGATCGCGAGCACGTGCGGCGACGAAGCCGGCCACGACACCGTGTAGTTCGCGCCGTCCGGATAGCCGCGGTTGTTGCACTCGTACACGCCTTCGTCGCCCGACGATACCGAGAACGTCTGGCCTTGCGCGACGCCCGTCGTGAAGATCTGCTCCTCGGCGTTGAGCGTGCCGTCCGCGTTCGCGTCAGTCTCGCACCAGCCGAGCGACACGTTGATGACCTTCGCCGTGTTGTCGGACACTGCCTGGTTGAACGCCTGCGTGAGGCCCGTGTTGCCGGACGCGTTCAGGTCGGCCATGTAGAACACGAGCTTGCCGACCTGGCCGCCGGCCGAGCCGACGATCGACTGGCTGTCGAGATCCCACTCGCCTTGGCCGTCCTGGTCGTCGCTGTAGTTGCCGCCTGAGCCGTTGGTCTGCACGGTCTGCGTCGAGACCGTGCCGTAACCGTTGCTCGACGTGAACTGCTTCAGGTCCGTCAGCGTCTGCGATACGCCACCGATCGTGATGATGCCGACGGTCACGCCGGCCGCGGTCGGTACGCCGGTCGCGTTGTAGAGGGCCGGGAATTCCTTCGGATAGTGGCCGGTGGCGGTACCGGCCGCGAGCGCCTGCGGCTTCGACACGTTGCCGATGCGCAGCAGCGGGCGCGCACGCGCGACGCTCTGCAGCCCGAGCACCGAGCCGACGACGTCGCCGAGCGCGCGCGGCACCTGTGCGGTCGACGCATTCGCGAAACCCGAGCGGCCCGCATAGTCGAAGTGCACGAGCGACGTGTTGAACGCGGCCTTCACCGAGCCGGCCGTACCGCGCGCGGATACGAGCAGCCGGTTCGGCGCGACCTTGATGTCGACGAAGCCGCTCTTGCGCAGATAGTCGACGACCGACTTGACCTGTGCATCCGTCGGCGCGTAGTTCGCGAGGAACTGCTCATGCGTGAGGAACTTGCGATAGTGCGCGCTGCCGGGGCGGTTCACGTCGCGTGCGAGCTGCTTGAGCTGCGCCGCGTTGCGCAGGTTCAGGCTGACGACGACGTTGGTGGTCTCGCCGGCCGCGAGTTCGAGCGACGGCGCCGCGCTGCGCGCCATCAACTGCGGGCCGGTCAGAAAGGCCTTCGTATGGGTGTCGACCCAATCCGTCGCCGCGTGCGCCGCAGCAGCGGCGAACACGAGCGGTGCCACGCACGCGAGGCGGCGGGGCGACGGCAGGGGCAGGGCAAACCAGGCGTTCCTTTTCATCGGGAGTCCTTTTTAGGAGAGACGACGTTGCTGGAGCCCTCGACCCTTATGGGATCGCGAGCGGTGACGAGCGTAGGGCGTCGCTGCCGTTCAGGTAGCTGCCAGTTTCCATAGCTGTCAGTTCTGACATCGGCGCGCGTGCGTGCACGCGCTGCGTCGTGCACGCAAGCGATCGTGGCCGCGGCGAACGGAACCGGTTCGCGATACGACGGGGCGGCAAAGTGCGACGCTCGCACGCACGAGTCGCTCGTCGCGGCGCCGGAACGTGCGCGATCGCGGAGCGGATCGATCCATGAATGCATGGCGCGCAACCGGTCGTGGCCGCGTGCCGCGTCGCACTATGTGGTCAAACGCAGCGACACGGCAGGAACGGATTCGCGCGTGCACAAAAAAGGGGCTGGTCGATCGCAAACGTTTCCCGAACTGTGGAACGGTGCTTCCGGCAGTCTTGCGGGCTGCTTTCGGATCGCATGCGGCGATTGCGGATTAGAGGGAATGCTCGAATTCGGCGGCATGCACGTGTCGACGCGGTGGACGGCATGCCCGCGCAAAGTCGCGCGACGCCGTTCGTGAAATTCCGCCTTGACGCGCGCCGATCAGCGGATATTCTTCGATTCATAACCATCGGGTTATGGATTTGGACATGCAGAACGCACACGACATGCTTTTCAGGACGCTTGCCGATCCCACGCGCCGCGCGCTCTTCGAGCGGCTGTGCGCGGACGGCGAGCTGACGGTTGCCGCGCTGACGGCCCATGCGGGCGTCTCGCAGCCGGCTGTCTCGAAGCATCTCGGCGTCCTGAAGCAGGCCGGGCTCGTGATCGACCGTCACGAAGGCCGGCAGACGCACTACAGCGCGCAGCCTCAAGCGCTGGCCCCGTTGATCGACTGGACGAGCCAGATGGCGGGCTTCTGGCAGAACCGGTTCGATGCCCTCGAAGATCTTCTGAAAAGGATGGACCAGTAATGAACCAGGCCACCACTGAAACGCGCTCCGTCGTCGTCGACCGGGAGCTGCCTCATCCGCCGGAGAAGATCTGGCGCGCACTCACGCAACCGCACCTGATCGAGGCGTGGCTGATGAAGAGCGACTTCGAGCCCGTCGCGGGCCGCGCCTTCAGCTTCCGCGCGGACTGGGGCTCGGTCGACTGCACGGTCCTGACGATCGAGCCGCCGCACGCGTTGTCCTACACGTGGGCCGCATACGGCCTCGAAAGCGTCGTCACGTGGACGCTCACGCCGACGCCGGCGGGTACGCACCTGCGGATGGAGCAGGTCGGCTTCCGCACGGATCAGGAGCAGGCGTACCGCGGTGCGCAGCACGGCTGGGTCCGGTTCTTCGACTCGCTCGAACAGGTGCTGGCCCGCCCCGACGAACGCACGGAGGCGCGCGCATGAGCACCACGGACCTCACGCCGTCGGCGCGCATCGACGCGCTGATCGCCGGCATCGCCGACTGGCGCGGCAAGACCTTCGCGGACCTGCGCCAGACGATCCTCGACGCGCAAACGGGCATCGTCGAGGAATGGAAATGGATGGGCAGCCCCGTGTGGGAATGCGACGGGATGATCGCGGTCGCGAATGCGCACAAGGGCAAGGTGAAGCTGACCTTCATGCACGGCGCGCAGCTGCCCGATCCCGGCCAGCTGTTCAACGACGGTCTCGACGGCAACGCGCGGCGCGCGATCGATTTTTTCGAAGGCGACCGGATCGACAAGCGGGCGCTGAAGAATCTCGTGCGCGCGGCGATCGAATACAACCGCACGCACCTGAAGAAGAACGCGCGGCGAGCGGGCGCAGGCGCGAAGGCGGGTGCCGACAAGGCGGCGTGACGCACCGTTCGACCGGTTACGCCGCGTAGCGCGCAGGCAAAAAAAAGCCCGACACGAGGTCGGGCATCCAAATCGGCCGCAACCACCGCGAGGCGGCTGCGGCACCTGCAAAAGCAGGGCGCTTACGCTGCGAGCAGCGAGCGCAGCACGAACGGCAGGATACCGCCGTGCTTGTAGTAGTCGACTTCGATCGGCGTATCGATGCGCAGCAGCACCTGCACGCGCTGCGTTTCGCCGTTCTTGCGGTTGATCACGAGCGTGACGTCCTGCTGCGGCTTGAAGTCGTCGCCGAGGCCTTCGATGTCGTACGTCTCTTCACCGGTGATGCCGAGCGACTGGATGCTGTCCGAGCCCTTGAACTGCAGCGGCAGCACGCCCATGCCAACCAGGTTCGAGCGGTGGATGCGCTCGAAGCTGCGTGCGATCACGGCCTTCACGCCGAGCAGTTGCGTGCCCTTCGCGGCCCAGTCGCGCGACGAGCCCGTGCCGTACTCTTCGCCTGCGAACACGACCGTCGGCGTGTCGGCGCCGACGTACTGCATGGCCGCGTCGTAGATCGATTGCTGTTCGCCGCTCGGCTGATGGATCGTCAGGCCGCCTTCGACGCGCGTGCCGTCTGCCTTCGCCGGGATCATCAGGTTCTTGATCCGGACGTTCGCGAACGTGCCGCGCATCATCACGTCGTGGTTGCCGCGGCGCGAGCCGTAGCTGTTGAAGTCGGCCTTCTGCACGCCGTTTTCCTTCAGCCACTTGCCTGCCGGCGAGTCTTCCTTGATCGAGCCTGCCGGGCTGATGTGGTCGGTCGTGACCGAGTCACCGAAGATGCCCAGTGCGCGCGCGCCCTTGACCGTCGGGATCGACGCAGCCGGTTCCATCGAGAAGTCGTTGCCGAAGAACGGCGGCTCGGCGATGTACGTCGACTTCGGCCAGTCGTAGACCTGGCCCGATTCGCCCTCGATCTTGCTCCAGAGGTCGCCCTTCTTGGTCAGCTTCGAGTAGTTGTCCTCGAACTTCTTCGGATCGAGCGCGAACTTGAGCAGCGCGTGGATTTCTTCGCTCGTCGGCCAGATGTCGCCGAGGTAGATATCGCGGCCGCCCTTGCCCTTGCCGACCGGCTCGGTCATCAGGTCGCGCGTGATGTTGCCGGCGATCGCGTATGCGACGACCAGCGGCGGCGACGCGAGGAAGTTCGCGCGGATGTTCGGGTGGATACGCGCTTCGAAGTTGCGGTTGCCCGACAGCACGGCTGCCGCGACGATGTCGTTCTTCGTGATCGCTTCGTTCAGTTCCGGCGTCAGGTCGCCCGCGTTGCCGATACAGGTCGTGCAGCCGTAGGCCGCGACTTCGAAGCCGAGCTTCGACAGGTAGGGCAGCAGGCCCGTCTTCGTCAGGTACTCGGTGACGATGCGCGATCCCGGCGCGAGCGAGGTCTTGATCTTCGGATCGACCGTGAGGCCGGCTTCGACGGCCTTCTTCGCGAGCAGGCCGGCAGCCAGCAGCACGCTCGGGTTCGACGTGTTCGTGCACGACGTGATCGCGGCGATCAGCACGTCGCCGTTCTTCACGTCGACGCCGTTGCTCGTCGTGTATTGCGTGGCCAGGTCGTCCGCCTTCTTCGCGAAGCCGTTGTCCGCGACCGGCTTCGAGAACAGGTCGGTGAACGTCGACTTGACGTTGCCGATCTCGATGCGGTCCTGCGGGCGCTTCGGGCCGGCCAGCGACGGGGCGACTGTCGCGAGATCCAGCGTCACGACCTTCGTGTAGTCGATGTCGCCGGCCTTCGGGATGCCGAACAGCTTCTGCGCCTTGAAGTAGTTCTCGAACGCGGCGATTTCCGCCTTCGTGCGGCCGGTGCCTTCGAAGTAGTCGATCGTCTTTTCGTCGACCGGGAAGAAGCCCATCGTCGCGCCGTATTCCGGCGCCATGTTGCCGATCGTCGCGCGGTCCGGCAGCGACAGCGACTTCGTGCCTTCGCCGAAGAACTCGACGAACTTGCCGACGACCTTCTCCTTGCGCAGCATTTCGGTGATCGTCAGCACCAGGTCGGTAGCCGTCACGCCTTCGCGCAGCTTGCCCTTCAGCTCGACGCCGACGACGTCCGGCGTCAGGAAGTACACCGGCTGGCCGAGCATGCCGGCTTCAGCCTCGATGCCGCCCACGCCCCAGCCGACCACGCCGATGCCGTTGATCATCGTCGTGTGGCTGTCGGTGCCGACGAGGGTGTCCGGGTAGTACACGGTGTCGCCGCCGTCCGCCTTCTTGTGGACGCCGCGCGCGAGGTATTCGAGGTTCACCTGGTGGACGATGCCGACGCCCGGCGGCACGACCTTGAACGTGTCGAATGCCTGCATGCCCCACTTCATGAACTGGTAGCGCTCGTTGTTGCGCTGGAATTCCAGTTTCATGTTCAGGTCGAGCGCGTCCTTCTGGCGGAAGTAGTCGATCTGCACCGAGTGATCGACGACGAGATCGACCGGGACCAGCGGCTCGATCTTCTTCGGGTTCTTGCCCGTACGCTCCGCGACGCCGCGCATGGCCGCGATGTCGGCGAGCAGCGGCACGCCCGTGAAGTCCTGCAGCACGACGCGCGACACCACGAACGGGATCTCGTCGACGCGCTTCTCGGTCGGCTTCCAGTTCGCGAGCTGCTCGATGTGCGCTTCGGTGATTTTCTTGCCGTCGTAGTTGCGCAGCACGGACTCGAGCACGATACGGATCGACACCGGCAGGCGTTCGATCTTCGTCTTCAGTTCCTTGCCGAGCTGCGGCAGCGAGTAGAACTTGCCTTTGCCGGAACCGCTGTCGAATTCCTTGAGGGTCTTGTGGAGATTGTGGGCCATGGTGATTTTCCTGGGTTTAAGGCTAGGAAACAAAGAGTCCTGTAGATGACGGCTATATCACATACAAGTCGACGTACTCATCGACCGGCATCGCTTCGAGCTTTGCCTGGTCCAGCGACACGTCGAGAATCGCTTGTTGCTGCTTTGCCGGGAAGCGGCGGGCAAGATTGGTCCTGAACTTCTCGACCAGGAGCGGGATGCCTTCGGCCCGGCGCCGCTGGTGGCCGAGCGGGTATTCGACCGCCACCTCGGCAAGCTTCGACCCGTCCGTGAATTCGATCGTCAGTGCATTCGCGATCGAGCGCTTGTCCGGGTCGTGGTAATCCTTCGTGAACTGCGGATCCTCGACGCACACGGTTTTCGCGCGCAGTGCGTCGATGCGGGGATCGGCGGCGGCCGAATCTTCGTAG
Organism: Burkholderia lata; assembly: GCF_902499025.1. Lineage (GTDB taxonomy): Bacteria > Pseudomonadota > Gammaproteobacteria > Burkholderiales > Burkholderiaceae > Burkholderia > Burkholderia lata_C. Next base: position 97,198 of record NZ_CABVPW010000011.1, read on the forward strand.
TCGGCCGCGGTCAGCCGGCCAAACAGCAGCGGCACGGCGACCATGTACTGGATGCAGTGGTCGCGGTCGGCCGGATTGGCGAGCGGGCCCTGCTTGTCGATGATGCGGATCGCGGCCGCGTGCGTGCGGATCGTGATCCGGCTGATGTCGTCGGTCGTGCGGCCCGCGGCGGCGAGCTGCGCGTGCAGTTGCAGCGCGGCTTCGGCGGCCGTTTGCGCGTGGAATTCGGCGGGGAACGCGATCTTGAACAGCACGTTTTCCATCACGTACGTGCCGTACGGGCGCTGGAAGCGGAACGGCTTGCCGTCGAACAGCACGTCGTAGAAGCCCCAGGTCTTGGCGGTGAGCGCCGACGGGTAGCCCATTTCACCCGTTTTCGCGATCAGCGCGAGGCGCACCGCGCGGGACGTGGCGTCGCCGGCCGCCCATGATTTGCGCGAGCCCGTATTCGGCGCGTGGCGGTAGGTGCGCAGCGCGTGGCCGTCGACGAACGCGTTGGATACCGCGTTGATCAGCTCGTCGCGCGTGAGCCCGAGCAGCCGGCCGACGACGGCCGTCGAGGCGACCTTCACGAGCAGCACGTGGTCGAGCCCGACCGCGTTGAACGAATTCTCGAGGGCGAGGCAGCCCTGGATCTCGTGGGCCTGGATCATCGCGACCAGCACGTCGCGCATCGTGAGCGGCTTCCGGCCGGCCGCGACGGCCGTGCGGGAGAGCCAGTCGGCTGTCGCCAGGATCCCGCCGAGATTGTCGGACGGATGACCCCATTCGGCGGCGAGCCAGGTGTCGTTGAAGTCCAGCCAGCGGATCATCGCGCCGATGCCGAACGCGGCCTGGACGGGATCGAGCTGGAAGGACGTGCCGGGCACCTTCGCGCCGTTCGGCACGATCGTGCCGGGCACGACGGGGCCGAGCAGCTTGGTGCAGGCAGGGTAGGACAGCGCCTCGAGTCCGCATCCGAGCGTGTCGATCAGGCAATGACGCGCCGTCTCCAGCGCGAGCGCGCTGTCGATGCCGGCATTCAGCACGTAGTCGACGATATCGACGAGTACCGTATCCGGAGCAGGGCGGACGTTGGAGACCGGGGCGGACATCGAGGGGCCGATGGGAACGCGCTTAGTTCGTTGCCGGCTTCAGCTCGTTCGACTGCGTCGGTGCCGGCGTGCCTTGCGTCATTTCCGGCGTCACGCATTCGTCCGCGAGGCGTTCGCCGCCGTTCGCGTCGGAGAACAGCATCGCCTTGGTCGGGATCACGATCAGCTTGAAGCCTGCTGCCGGATCGTAGAACGTGTCGGCGCCCGTCGTCGTGGCCTGACGCGGCAGCTTGTAGTTCTTCTTCGCCCAGTGAACCGTGACGACCTGGTCGCGCTTCATGTCGCCGGCGAGGTCGAACGACAGACCTTCCTTGCACGACCACTTGACCGCGCCGTCCGGTACCGGATCGACCTTCGCTGCGGCACGTGCCTGTGCCTTCTTGCTACGCGGGATGATGCGCTTGGCCGGCGCCGGGCGCTTGGCCGTTGCCTTCTTCGCGGTCGTGGTGGTCGTACCCTGGGCAAACGCGCTCGGAGCCGACACCAGCATCGTGGCGGACAAGGCGCCGATGGCGGTAGCGATCAGGAGTTTCTTCATGGAGTCAGAACCTTTCGATAATCAGTTGACAAGGGTCGGCAATCGAAACTGCCGGCCGGTTTGAAACTGCACGCGCCCCGAAAGCGCGCAGCGGCCGCTATTTTCACCTATTTGGCCGCGTACATATCAGGTTTTCGGGCTCCGTTACGTTTTTTGTCGTTTCGCAAACCTCTGTCCGGTTTGCGCCTCGTCGAATGCATGAAACTCGTGTATCCACCGGCGGCGTGCGCTTATGGCGCGCTGCCCGCGGCGGCCGGGCCGAACAGCGGCGCGGCCTCGGCCGGTACGGGCTGGCCGGTAGCCCGCGCGCGGCGCAGCACCGACCAGTAATACCGGTAGCTCGCGCGATCGTGCAGCGTATCACCGTGGCGTGTCGGGCCCCAGTCGGCGGCCTGCGCGGCCAGCAGGATCTCGGCAGCCAGCGCGACCTCGTCGGTGCGCGGCGCGAATGCGTCGACGATCGGGCGGATCTGCGCGGGGTGAATGCTCCACATCCGCGTGAACGCGAATTCGTCGCGCGCGCGGCGTGCATCGCCGGCGACGATGCTCATGTCGCGCACCTCGGTCGTCACGTTGTGCGACGGCGTCTTGCCGTGCGCGTGGCAGGCCGCGGCGATTTCCAGCTTCGCGCGGCGCACGAGCGGGTGCTCGAACTGGCCGGGCGAGCGCATCGCGGAATCGGGAATCGCGCCGTGGTGCGCGGAGACAAAATCCATCAGCCCGAAGCTCAGCGTGCCGACCGTCGGCAGCGCGGCGAGGGCGGCCGCCTGCGCGAGCGCGCCGTGCGTCTCGACGAGGACGTCGACGGGAATCGGCTGCGCGATGCCGAGCTCGCGGCGCGTGCCTTCGATGAACGCGGTCATTTCGGCGGCATCGGCGGCGCTCGCGATCTTCGGGAGCGTGATGTAGGCGGGCGCGCGCGACGCGCGCAGCACGATGCGGACATCGTCGCGCCAGTGCGGATGGGAAAAGTCGTGGATACGGACGCCGACGCGGCCGAAGCGGTTCTCGGCGCTGCCGAGCAGTTCGGTGACGAGTGCCGCGTGCGCGGCTTCCTGGCCGACGGCGGCGCCGTCTTCGCAGTCGAGCGTGATGTCGAACACCGGGCCCAGCTCGGCCTGCAGCGCGAGCGACTTGCGCATCAGCTTTTCGCTGCCCGCGTAGTGATCGCAGCAGGGCAGGATCGCGGGCGGGGACGCCCCGTCGTACAGCACTTGTGCAGGAGTGAGCGCGGCCATCTCGTCTACGTCAGGGAAGCGGGTCAACGTGGAGAAAATCGGATTCGGGCGCGTTCTGGGCCGGTGCGCGGCGGGCGCGGGGCGGCAAAACGTGCGCGGATCGGATCGGTCGGCCCGGCCGGCGGCATGCCGGCCCGGGCCGAAACCGGGCTGCCCGAGGGCCGCCCGGCGAGATGCGTAATGCTTAGTTCTTCAGCAGGTGGGCGACGCCATCGCGCTCTTCGAGCAGCTCGGCCAGCGTGCCGTCCATCTTCTCGCGCGAGAACGCGTCGATTTCCAGGCCTTCGATGCGCTTGTACTCGCCGTTTTCGCAAACGACCGGCACGCCGTAGATGATGTCTTCGGGGATGCCGTACGAGCCGTCCGACGGGATGCCCATCGTGACCCACTTGCCGTTCGTGCCGAGGACCCAGTCACGCACGTGGTCGATCGCTGCGTTCGCTGCCGACGCTGCCGACGACAGGCCGCGCGCTTCGATGATCGCCGCGCCGCGCTTGCCGACGGTCGGGATGAACGTGTCGCGGTTCCACACGTCGTCGTTGATCAGCTTCAGCAGCGATTCGCCTTCGGCGGTCGCGAAGCGGAAGTCGGGGTACATCGTCGGCGAGTGGTTGCCCCACACGGCGAGCTTCTCGATCGAGGCGACCGGCTTGCCCGACTTTGCCGCGAGTTGCGACAGCGCGCGGTTGTGGTCGAGGCGCAGCATGGCCGTGAAGTTCTTCTTCGGCAGATCCGGTGCCGACTTCATCGCGATGTATGCGTTGGTGTTCGCCGGGTTGCCGACGACCAGCACCTTCACGTCGCGGCTGGCGACTTCGTTCAGCGCAGCGCCCTGAACCGTGAAGATTTCGGCGTTTGCCGACAGCAGGTCCTTGCGCTCCATGCCCTTCGAGCGCGGACGTGCGCCGACCAGCAGTGCGACGTCGGCATCCTTGAATGCAACCTTCGGATCATCGGTGATCACGACGCCCGACAGCAGCGGGAACGCGCAATCGTCGAGTTCCATCACGACGCCTTTGACGGCGCCTTGGGCTTGCGGGAGGTCGAGCAGTTGCAGGATGACCGGCTGGTCCTTGCCGAGCAGGTCGCCGTTCGCGATGCGGAACAGCAGGGAGTAAGCGATTTGACCTGCGGCGCCGGTGACGGCAACACGCTTTGCGGGCTTAGCCATTGAAAATCTCCAGGACGGGTGAAGCGTTGGACACTCGCGAAAACGCCATTCTATGCGCGTTGTGCTGAGTGTTGCATTGAAGCAGGGCGGAGGACTCGCGATGGCAGACGCGGTGAACCTGGAGACGGCCGTGGCACGTAGCCGGGGACGCGCTTTTGCACCCGCGAACCCTTGCTCGACCGGGAGTGTAGGAGCCGTCCGGCTCAAAGTCAAACGGTATCATATGTCTTATATAAGACAGATGTTTTGCGGAAATTGAGTGGACTTAAAAGTCCGGTTTGTGATGAAATGCGCGCCATGACATCGAACCAGGCGAATACCGCGAATCAGACCGGCGCAGGCAGCCCAGGGCAGCCGGGCGCGAGCGATCCCGCACCTTCGCCTGCGGCACCGCCGTCGCCGACGTTCAGCCCGTTATACCAGCAGATTAAGTCATTGATCACGCAAAGTCTCGAATCCGGTGAATGGAAGCCGGGCGAGATCATCCCGAGCGAGGTGGAGCTCGCGGCCCGCTACAAGGTCAGCCAGGGCACCGTCCGCAAGGCGATCGACGAGCTGGCCGCCGAAAACCTCGTGGTCCGGCGGCAGGGCAAGGGCACTTTTGTTGCAACGCACAATGAAGATCGCGCGCAGTTCCGCTTTCTTCGACTGCTGGCCGACGACGGCGCCGAGCATCCGCACGTGAGCCGCCTGCTCGAATGCCGCCGCCTGCGCGCGCCGGCCGAGATCGCGCGTCAGCTCGACCTGAAGCCGGCCGATCCCGTCGTGCAGGTGCGCCGCCTGCTGGAGTTCGAGAACGAAGTCACGGTGCTGGACGAGATCTGGCTGCCGGGCGCGATGTTCCGCGGGCTCACGTTCGAGCGGCTGAGCGAGTACAAGGGGCCGCTCTACGCGATGTTCGAGACGGAGTTCGGCACGCGGATGATCCGCGCGACGGAAAAGATCCGCGCAGTGGCGGCAGAGCCGGCAGTGGCCGACCTGCTGCACGTGCCGGCAGGTTTTCCTTTGCTGTCGGTCGAGCGCGTGTCCTATACATACGGAGACCGGCCGGTGGAAGTGCGTCGCGGCTGGTATGTCACAACCGGGTACTACTATCAGAATGACTTGAGTTGACGGTGTATCGGCTCAAGCCGAGTGCGTTCGCGTTGCCCACGTTCGCGAAGCACGTTTCGGGCCGCCTTTGTTCTTGTTCGCGCAACTATCCAGAGCAGACTTTCGCTGCAGCGCGATATAAAAAGGCGCTAAAATCGCGGATTAGTGTGACAACATAGTAGGGGTCTAGCATGACTGATGCAGTAAGAAAGCCGAGGCCGGAATACCGGAACATCGGATTCGGCGATATCACGATGAAATATCGCATGCCGCTGGCAGCGATATTGTCGATTCTCCATCGAGTCAGCGGCGCGCTGCTGTTCTTGTTCCTGCCGTTCCTGCTGTTCCTCTTCGACCAGAGCCTCACGTCCGAGCTCAGCTTCGAAGTCTTCAAGGCTTTCCTCTCCAACATCATCGTCAAGCTGATCGTCCTCGCACTGTCGTGGGCCTTCTTCCACCATTTCTGCGCCGGCATTCGCCACCTGCTGATGGACGTCAACCACGACGCCGTCACGAAGGAAGGCGGCAAGCGGACGGCAGTCGTCGTCTTTGTCGTCTCGATCGCCCTGACGATCGCCATGGCACTCAAACTGTTCGGAGCATTCTAAGAAAATGGCAGCCAATAACCGAATCGGCTCGAAGCGCCTCGTCGTCGGCGCACATTACGGCCTGCGCGACTGGCTTGCGCAGCGCATCACCGCCACGATCATGGCGGTCTACACGGTCATTCTGCTCGTCCTGTTCTTCGGCGCGCACGATTTCTCGTACGAAGGCTGGGCCTCGATCTTCGCCGCGCAATGGATGAAGCTCGCGACCTTCGTGATGCTGCTTTCCCTCTTCTACCACGCATGGGTCGGCGTGCGCGACATCTGGATGGACTACGTGAAGCCCGTCGGTGTGCGCCTGCTGCTGCAATCGCTGACCATCGTCTGGCTGCTCGCATGTGCGGGCTACGCCGCGCAGATTCTCTGGAGAGTGTAAAGAATGGCTGCAATCAAATCTAACCTCCCGCGTCGCAAGTTCGACGTGGTGATCGTCGGCGCGGGCGGCTCCGGCTTGCGCGCAGCGCTGCAACTGTCGCGCGCGGGCCTGTCGGTCGGCGTGCTGTCGAAGGTGTTCCCGACCCGTTCGCACACGGTGGCCGCGCAGGGCGGTATCGGCGCGTCGCTCGGCAACATGAGCGAAGACAACTGGCACTTCCACTTCTACGACACGATCAAGGGCTCCGACTGGCTCGGCGACCAGGACGCGATCGAATTCATGTGCCGTGAAGCGCCGAACGTCGTGTACGAACTCGAGCACTTCGGCATGCCGTTCGACCGCAACGCGGACGGCACGATCTACCAGCGCCCGTTCGGCGGCCACACCGCGAACTACGGCGAGAAGCCGGTCCAGCGCGCATGCGCGGCCGCCGACCGTACCGGTCACGCGCTGCTGCACACGCTGTACCAGCAGAACGTCGAAGCGAAGACGCAGTTCTTCGTCGAATGGATGGCGCTCGACCTGATCCGCGACGCGGAAGGCGACGTGCTCGGCGTGACGGCCCTCGAGATGGAGACGGGTGACGTCTACATCATGGAAGGCAAGACGACGCTGTTCGCGACGGGCGGCGCAGGCCGGATCTTCGCGGCATCGACCAACGCGTTCATCAACACCGGCGACGGCCTCGGCATGGCTGCGCGTTCGGGCATCGCGCTGCAGGACATGGAGTTCTGGCAGTTCCACCCGACCGGCGTGGCCGGCGCGGGCGTGCTGATCACCGAAGGCGTGCGCGGCGAAGGCGGTATCCTGCGCAACGCGAACGGCGAGCGCTTCATGGAGCGCTACGCGCCGACGCTGAAGGATCTGGCGCCGCGCGACTTCGTGTCGCGTTCGATGGACCAGGAAATCAAGGAAGGCCGCGGCGTGGGTCCGAACAAGGATCACGTGCTGCTCGACCTGTCGCACATCGGCGCCGAGACGATCATGAAGCGTCTGCCGTCGATCCGCGAAATCGCGCTGAAGTTCGCGAACGTCGATGCGATCAAGGAACCGATCCCGGTCGTCCCGACGATCCACTACCAGATGGGCGGCATCCCGACCAACATCCACGGTCAGGTCGTCGGCACGACGCGCGGCGGTCACAAGGATCCGGTCAACGGTTTCTACGCAGTGGGCGAATGCTCGTGCGTGTCCGTGCACGGCGCGAACCGCCTCGGCACGAACTCGCTGCTGGACCTCGTGGTGTTCGGCCGTGCGGCCGGCAACCACATCGTCGAGCACGTGAAGAACCAGAAGGAACACAAGCCGCTGCCGGCCGATGCGGGCGAATTCTCGCTGGCGCGCCTGGCGAAGCTCGACAAGTCGACCTCGGGTGAATACACGCAGGACGTCGCGAACGACATCCGCTCGACGATGCAGAAGCACGCTGGCGTGTTCCGCACGTCGGAGCTGCTGAAGGAAGGCGTCGACCAGATGGCCGACCTGAAGGCACGCGTGGAAAACATCCACCTGAAGGACAAGTCGAAGGTGTTCAACACCGCGCGCGTCGAAGCGCTCGAGCTGGAGAACCTGATCGAAGTTGCTCGCGCAACGATGGTGTCGGCGGAAGCGCGCAAGGAAAGCCGTGGCGCGCACGCTCACAGCGACTACGAACACCGCGACGACGAGAACTGGCTGCGCCACACGCTGTGGTACAGCGAAGGCGATCGCCTCGACTACAAGCCGGTTCAAATGAAGCCGCTGACGGTCGAATCCGTGCCGCCGAAGCCGCGCACGTTCTAAGCCGAGTCAAAGGAATCCGAAATGGCAAAACGCATTTTTGAAGTCTACCGCTACGATCCGGACAAGGACGCAGCGCCGCGCATGCAGACGTACGAGCTGGAGCTCGAGCACGAGCGCATGCTGCTCGACGCACTGGTCAAGCTGAAGGCCGTGGACGAGACGCTGTCGTTCCGCCGTTCGTGCCGTGAAGGCGTGTGCGGTTCGGACGCGATGAACATCAACGGCAAGAACGGTCTCGCGTGTCTCACGAACCTGAACGACCTGCCGCAGAAGATCGTGCTGCGTCCGCTGCCGGGCCTGCCCGTCGTGCGCGACCTGATCGTCGACATGACGCACTTCTTCAACCAGTATCACTCGATCAAGCCGTACCTGATCAACGACGCGCCGCCGCCGGAGAAGGAACGCCTCCAGTCGCCGGAAGAGCGCGACGAGCTCGACGGCGTGTACGAGTGCATTCTGTGCGCGAGCTGCTCGACGTCGTGCCCGAGCTTCTGGTGGAACCCGGACAAGTTCGTCGGCCCGGCCGGCCTGCTGCAGGCTTACCGCTTCATCGCGGATAGCCGCGACACCGCCACCGGCGAGCGTCTCGACAACCTGGAAGACCCGTACCGTCTGTTCCGTTGCCACACGATCATGAACTGCGTCGACGTTTGCCCGAAGGGCCTGAACCCGACGAAGGCGATCGGCAAGATCAAGGAATTGATGGTTCGCCGCGCGGTTTAAGGTCGAGATGAGCGACGATTCGCACCAATCCGACCCGCACCGCCGCGCGCGCCTTCGCTGGCGCGCGCGGCGGGGTCTGCTGGAAAACGACATCATCTTCGAGCGTTTCTTCAGCAGATACGAGCATGACCTCACCGATGCAGACGTAGGCGCGTTGTCGCGCCTGCTCGATCTGAGCGACAACGACCTGATGGACTTGCTCCTCGCGCGCAAGGAACCAGAAGGCGACCTAGACAGCCCGGACATTCACCGGCTGTTGGAGATGCTGCGCAACGTGTAACGCGTTACGCCCGTTATCGAATCCCGTTTCTTTATTTCGATTGAGGATGTGCCATGACTCCGTCTGATGTTAAAGCCACGCTATCGTTCAGCGACAATTCGCCGAGCGTCGAACTGCCGATCTACAAGGGCACGTTGGGCCCGGACGTAATCGACATCCGCAAGCTGTACGGCCAGACCGGCAAGTTCACGTACGACCCGGGCTTCATGTCGACGGCAGCTTGTAATTCGGCGATCACGTACATCGACGGCGACAAGGGCGAACTGCTGTACCGCGGCTACCCGATCGACAACCTCGCGCAAAACGCGGACTTCCTCGAAAGCTGCTACCTGCTGCTGAAGGGTGAACTGCCGAACGCAGCGCAGAAGAAGGAATTCGTCGACACCGTCACGAAGCACACGATGGTGCACGAGCAGATGCACTTCTTCTTCCGTGGCTTCCGCCGCGACGCGCACCCGATGGCGGTGCTGGTTGCCGCAGTCGGCGCGCTGTCCGCGTTCTACCACGACTCGCTCGACATCAACGATCCGCGTCACCGTGAAGTGTCGGCGATCCGCATGATCGCGAAGCTGCCGACGCTCGTCGCGATGGCGTACAAGTTCAGCATCGGCCAGCCGTTCGTCTATCCGAAGAACGAACTGTCGTACAGCGCGAACTTCATGCACATGATGTTCTCGAACCCGTGCGAAGAGTACAAGGTCAACGACGTGCTCGTCCGCGCACTCGACCGTATCCTGATCCTGCACGCCGACCACGAGCAGAACGCATCGACGTCGACCGTCCGCCTGGCCGGCTCGTCGGGCGCGAACCCGTTCGCCTGTATCGCTGCCGGTATCGCATGTCTGTGGGGCCCGGCGCACGGTGGTGCGAACGAAGCCGCGCTGAACATGCTCGAGCAGATCGGTTCGCCGGACAACATCCCCGAATTCATCAAGCAGGTGAAGGACAAGAATTCGGGCGTGAAGCTGATGGGCTTCGGTCACCGCGTGTACAAGAACTACGACCCGCGTGCGAAGCTGATGCGCGAAACGTGCTATGAAGTGCTGAACGAACTGGGCCTGCACGACGACCCGCTGTTCAAGCTCGCGATGCAGCTCGAGAAGATCGCGCTGGAAGACGAGTACTTCGTGTCGCGCAAGCTGTACCCGAACGTCGACTTCTACTCGGGCATCGTCCAGCGCGCGCTGGGCATCCCGACGTCGATGTTCACGTGTATCTTCGCGATGGCACGTACGGTCGGCTGGATCGCGCAGTGGAACGAAATGATCGGCGATCCGGAGCAGAAGATCGGCCGTCCGCGTCAGCTGTTCATCGGCGATACGCCGCGCGAAGCGAAGCCGCTCAACGCACGTTAAGTCGTGCGCGGCGCGAACGGCCGGCAGGCCGCTCGCGTCGGGCGATCGCAACGCCACGACACCCCGACGGGTCATCCCGTCGGGGTGTTTTTATTTGTGCGGCCGAGGTTCGCCGGGGCCGGCGCGGCGCTCCAGCGATGGTGGGCGTGTGTCGAGTGCGGGCGCGTCGCCGTCGGGCGCGTGGCCGTGCTGCACGAAGAACTGCCGGTATGCGCCGGGCGTCATCCCGCGCGCGGCGAGGAACTGGCGGTTGAAGTTCGCGGCATTCGGAATGCCGCAGCGCGCAGCCACGGTCGCGATCGGCCAGTCGGTGCCGACGAGATGACGGCACGCGTGCGCGAGCCGCAGCCGCTGCACGTAGCGGCCGACGCTTGTGCCGAGATGCCGGACGAACAGGCGCTGCAACGTGCGTTCGGACATGTGCGCGGCGGCGGCGAGCGCGTCGATGCGCAATGGTTCGTGGAAGTGCCGGTCGATCGCGTCGAGCACGCGATCGAGACGTTCGGCTTCGGGTGCGGCTGTGCCGGTTTGGGGTGCCGTGCCGTCGGTGCGGTCGTACGCGTGCGCGGTGGCGAGCGGTTCGCCGCCGGCTTCCGCGAGATCTGCGAGGGTGTCGAGCGCGGCCGCGAGCCGTGTGCGCGGCGACGGATCGAGCAACTGCGGCAGCCGCGCGCGCATCGCGCGGGCGGCGTCCGCGTCGAAGCGCAGGCCCGACGCAGCACGCCGCAGCAGCGAGCGCAGCGGCGCGTATTCGGGGCAGCAGTCGGCCAGACGCCGCACCCAGTCGCCGTCGAACCAGATGACGAGCGCGACTTCGGGCGCCTCGCGGTCGATGCGTGCGTTCGACGACCATGTATGCGGCAGGTTGGGCGGCACGAGCACCAGGTCGTCGTCCGCGTAGTACGCGACGTGATCGCCGATGAAGCGCCGGCCGCGGCTGTTGAGCGTCAGCGTCAGCTCGTATTCGGGATGGCGATGCCATTCGAACGGGATGCGGGCGAGCTGGCGGTGATACACGCGGATCGAACAGCCGGGGGCGAACGTCACGTGCTCGTACTGCGGTTTCATCGCGGCCTCCGGGCGAGGGCGGGCATCGCGCCGTGGCATGATCGTGAGCATTCGTCACGACGGAGCGATGCGATGTTTTCACATGTTTGCGTGGGTGTGACCGACACCGCGCGCGCCTACGATTTCTACGCGCCGCTGTTCGCGGAACTCGGGCTGCGCCTGAAATTCCGCGAGCCGGACGGCTGGTCGGGCTGGATGCCGGCCGACACCGACCGGCCGCTGTTCTTCTTCGGCCAACCGCTCGACGGTCGCGCGCCCGAGCCGGGCAATGGCCACACGATCGCGTTCGTTGCGCCGACGCGCGCGCACGTCGATCGCTGCCACGCGCTCGCGCTGCGTCACGGCGGCACCTGCGAAGGGCCGCCGGGCCTGCGGCCGGACTATCCCCGCGACTACTACGGCGCCTATTTCCGCGATCCGGACGGCAACAAGCTGTGCGTGGTCTGCCATCGTCCGGCGTGACGCACGGTTGTCCGGATTGTATCGATAGTTGGCCGGATAGTGGTAATTGCTGCCGCGCACCGGCCGTACGCTGACAGCACACACGACACCTGTCAGCGAGGAGACCACGATGCAATTGACGATTGACGACCTGCCTGCCGCAATTCGCGACGCGAAAAGGGCACTGCGCGCCGACTTGCCCGGTTATGCGGCCACGTTCGGCGAACTGGAGGGCGACATTGCGCGGCAGGTCGACGCGATCCGGCGCGCGCATGCGCATGGCCAGGACGTGATTCCGGTGGTGCCGTTCGCGGACATCGCGGGCGGGGCCGTCGATCCGCACCTGGTTGCCGCGATCCGCACGCATGGCGCGGTCGTGATCCGTGGCGTATTCGATGCGCAGCAGGCGCGCGACTGGAACGACGAGATCGGCGCCTACCTGGATGCGAACCGCTTCGCCGAGCGGCTGCACGCACGCGCCGAGGACCGTTATTTCGGCAACCTCGCGTCGGGCAAGCCGCAGATCTACGGCGTCTACTGGTCGAAGCCGCAGGTGGCTGCGCGCCAGTCGCCTGCATTGACCCAGGCGCGCGTGTTCCTGAATCGCCTGTGGCGGCACGCGGATGGCGGGCGCACGCACTTCGATCCCGACCAGGTGCCGGCCTACGCTGACCGGATTCGTCGGCGGCCGCCCGGCTCGACGTCGCTCGGGCTGTCGCCGCATGTCGACGGCGGTTCCGTCGAACGCTGGCTCGGCGCGAATTTCCGCCAGGTCTACCGTCACGTGCTGGCCGGCCGCTGGCGCGACTACGACCCGTTCGATGCGGCGTTCCGCCCGGACGTCGAGGAGATCCCGTCGCCGGCCGTGTGCTCGATGTTCCGCACGTTCCAGGGCTGGACCGCACTGACGCCGCAGGGGCCCGGCGACGGCACGCTGCAGTTGATCCCGGTCGCGAACGCGATGGCCTACGTCGTGCTGCGCGCGCTGCAGGACGATGTCGCCGATGACGACCTGTGCGGCGCGCGTCCGGGCCGCGCGCTGTCGATCCGGCCCGAATGGCACGCGCTGCTGCTCGACGCACTGGTGCCGATCCCGCACATGGAGCCGGGCGACGCGGTGTTCTGGCATGGCGACGTCGTGCACGCGGTCGAGGATGCGCATCGCGGCAATGGCGACAGCAACGTGATGTACATTGCGGCCGCGCCCGGTTGCGCGAAGAACGACGCGTACCTGCAGCGCCAGCGGGCGGCGTTCCTGCGCGGCGAGAGCCCGCCCGATTTCCCGGCCGATCATTTCGAGGTCGAATTCGACGGGCGCGGCGGGGAGAGCGATCTCACGGCGCTCGGCCGTTCGCAGATGGGGTTCGGGCCGGGTGTGTAGCAGGCCCCGCCGCATGCGAAAGCGGCCGTCCGCCAGGCGGTGAGCGGCCGTCTGCCGAAACCGCTGCCTGCGGCGCGCAATTCGACGCAATCGGCTGTCGGCGCAGCCGAAATCGACACGAATTGCGCAATTTGGCTTCCGATAATGGTCCGGACACAACGCAGCCGCCCCGTGTGCAGCACGGGTGCGGCGCTGACCATGGAGGAGTCGATGCAATTCACGCAAGCGATCGTTCGCCGCCCCGCGCCGTCCTGTGGCGCGGGCCTGACCACCGCCGAACTCGGCGCGCCCGATTACGACAAGACGCTCACCCAGTTCCACGCTTACTGCGACGCGCTGCGCACGCTCGGCGTCGAGCTGACCGAACTGCCGCCGCTGGACGCGTTCCCCGATTCGCACTTCGTCGAGGACACCGCGGTGGTGACGCCGGAATTCGCGGTGATCACGCGCCCTGGTGCGCCCGCGCGGCGTGGCGAGACGGTACACATCGAAGCGGCGCTGGCCGCGCATCGCGACCTGCTGCCGATGCAGGACGGCCGTCTCGACGGCGGGGACGTGATGCAGGTCGGCAAGCGCTTCTACATCGGCCTGACGGGCCGCACCGACGCCGAAGGCATCGCCGCGTTCGAATCGCTCGTGTCGCGCTACGGCTACTCGGTCGTCGCGGTGCCGGTGGGCGCCGGCCTGCATCTCAAGTCGGTCGTCAACGCGCTCGGCGACGACACGCTGCTCGTGACCGAAGCGCTGGCCGCGCATCCGGCGTTCGCCGACTATCGCCGGATCGCGATCTCGGCCGCCGACGAATACGCGGGCAACACGCTGCGCGTGAACGGCACGCTGATCACGCCGGCCGGTTATCCGCGCGTGCACGATGCGATCGCGCCGCTCGGGCTGCCGCTGCACGTGATCGACACGAGCGAGTTCCGCAAGATGGACGGCGGGCTGACCTGCCTGTCGCTGCGGTTCTAGCCGATTGGCGCGCGGCCGCTTCGGCCGGATAATGTGGCCCCCGCGGGGAACAGGAGACGTTCCGCGCACCAGCCACGACCCGACCGGAGCGAACGCGGATGACCGACAAGAAGATGCAGCTCGACAAGATCGATCTCCGGATCCTCGACATCCTGCGCACCGACGGGCGGATTTCCTACCGGAAGCTGTCGGAGCTCGTGAACCTCACGCCGCGGCCGTGCCAGGCACGCGTGGAGCGACTCGAGGCGCTCGGCGTGATCGAAGGCTACCGCGCGGTGATCAAGGCGCCGCGCGCGACCAAGCCGATCGTCGTGATCGCGCAGGTCACGCTGGCCGACCACGGGCGTTCGCAGGCGCCGTTCGAGGACGAGATGCGGGCGAATCCGGCCGTGCTCGATTGCTGGCTCGTCAGCGGTACGTTCGATTTTCTCGTGCGGCTTGCGTGCGAGGATCTCGACGAGTACCGGCGGATCGCGAACGTGTGGCTGGAAAGCCCGCGGTTCCGGATCGAGAAGATCGTGACGACGGCCGAACTGCAGGCGATCAAGCGCAGCGTCGTGTGATGCGACCGGCCGGGAAGGGCCGGTTTCGACGTGAATGACTCGACCTGACGATTTGCATTCCGAATCAAATCGCCAGTCCAGAATCCAATCAGGGTGAACACTATGGATGCTTTGCAAGCGGCAGCGGAGACGGCCGCACCGTCCGGAACGACGCTGAAGCGCCGTCTGCAGGGCCGCCACATCGCGATGATCGCGATCGGCGGCTCGATCGGCACGGGGCTGTTCGTCGCGTCGGGCGCGTCGGTCGCGCAGGCGGGGCCGGGCGGTGCGATCGCCGCGTATATCGCGATCGGGCTGATGGTGTACTTCGTCGTCACGGGCCTCGGCGAGATGGCCGCACTGATGCCGGTATCGGGCTCGTTCGCGATCTACGGCGAGAAGTACGTCGACGAAGGCTTCGGCGTCGCGCTCGGCTGGACCTACTGGTACAGCTGGGCCGTGACGATCGCGATCGAGTTGGTCGCCGCGCAGATCGTGATGCGCTACTGGTTTCCAACCCTACCCGGCATCTGGTGGGGCGCAGGTTTCCTCGTGCTGATCTTCCTGCTGAATACGCTGTCGGTGCGCGGCTTCGGTGAATCGGAATACTGGTTCTCGCTGATCAAGGTCGTCACCGTGGTCGCGTTCATCGCGGCCGGGCTGCTGATCGCGGCCGGCCTGATCGGGAACGGACATCCGGTCGGCTTGCGCAACTTCACGACGGGCGACGCGCCGTTCGTCGGCGGCGTGCACGCGATGATGAGCGTTGCGCTGATCGCGGGATTTTCGTTCCTCGGCACCGAGCTGGTCGGGATCACGGCCGGCGAATCGGAGAACCCGCGCAAGACGATCCCGCGCGCGGTGAAGCAGATCTTCTGGCGGATCATGCTGTTCTACGTGTTCGCGATCTTCGTGATCGGCCTGCTGGTGCCGTACACGGACCCGAACCTGCTGAAGAGCGACGTGACCGACATCGGCGTGAGCCCGTTCACGCTGGTGTTCAGCCACGCGGGTTTCCGGCTCGCGGCCGGCGCGATGAATCTCGTGATCCTGACGGCCGTGCTGTCGGCCGGCAATTCCGGTACCTATGCGGCCACGCGGATGCTGTACAACCTCGCGGCGGAAGGGCGCGCGCCGGCGATGTTCGCGACGCTGTCGCCGGGCGGCGTGCCGCGCAACGCGCTGTACGCGACGATGGCCGTCGGCGGGCTGTGCTTCCTCACGTCGCTGACCAACAACCAGAGCATCTATCTGTGGCTGCTGAATACCGTCGGCATCACGGGCTTCATCGCGTGGCTCGGCATCGCGGTCTGCCATTACCGGTTCCGCAAGGGGTTCCTGAAGCAGGGCTACCGGCTCGATCAGCTGCCGTACCGCGCGAAATGGTTTCCGTTCGGGCCGCTGTTCGCGATCGCGATCTGCATCGTGATCTCGCTCGGCCAGGATTACCAGGCGTTCTTCTCGGCCCGCATCGACTGGATGGAAGTGCTGTCGATCTACGTGTGGATTCCGCTGTTCGTCGCGATCTGGTGGGCGTATCGCCGTGCGCGCAAGGCCCGGCTCGTGCGATACGAGGAGATGGATATCGGCCCGTGGCTGACGCGTTCGGTCGACGCGGTCGATGCTGCGGCGAGCTTGCCCGAGCGGGGCAACTGAGCGATTGCAAGCACGATGCCGGGCGGTCGATGCGGCCGCCCGGCGTCGTATGTGTGCTGACTGCGTGGTTGCGTGGCGGTGTGCGTTTCTTCCTGTCGGTTCCCTTTCGGTTTGCGCGCGGCATCGATGCATGACGCTTTCATGTCGTGTCCGTCCCTCACGCGCCACCCTTCAGCAGCCCGTTCTGCGGCTGCTTAATCAACCCTTAAGCAAGCGGTCAAGATAATGGCGCAGCGTTCGCTTCGACCTGTCGCGGACGTGTCCACTTTCACGTTCATCCGACCAGGAGCGACTGTTGTTCCGCTCTCCGCTTGCTTCGTCGTCGCTCTCCGTTTTCCGTCCGCGTGCCGTGCACGCCGCGCTTGCCGGCGCAGTGTCATGTGCCATCGCGCTCGGCGGTTGCACGACCTACCAACCGCAGCCGTTGACCGCGCATGCGACGCTGACGACCGCCGACGCGCTGAACCGGCTTCGCATCGATCCCGCCACCATGCCGCTGCCGGAACTGGCCGCGCATCGCTTCGATCCGTCCGACGGCTTCGACATCGAGGAAATCGCGATGCTCGCGGTCGCGAACAATCCCGATCTGAAGCTCGCACGCGACGATCTCGGGATCGCGCAGGCGCAGGCATTTTCCGCGGGCCTGCTGCCCGATCCGCAACTGTCGGTATCGAGCGATTTCCCCGGCGCGGCCGGCCTCGGGCGCGCGTTCAACTACGGCCTGAGCATGGACGTAATGGCGATCGTCACGCGCAATGCGAACAAGCGGTCTGCCGATGCAACCGTGCGCAAGACCGACCTCGGCCTGCTGTGGCAGGAGTGGCAGGTCGTCGCTCAGGCGAAGCAGCTGTACACGAAGGCGCGCTACGAGGACGCCGCGTTACCGCTGCTCGCGCAGGCGCGCGAACTCGACGCCGCGCGCCACGAGCGGATCGCACATGCGCGTCAGGCCGGCAACGTGACGGATGACGTTGTCGTCGCCGCGTCGACTGCCTACGGCGATGCGCGCAAGCAATACGACGACATGGTTCGCGCGCGCGAGCAGACGCATCACGACCTGAATGAGCTGCTCGGGCTCGCGCCGGACGTCGAGTTGCGGCTTGCGGGCTCCGACCAGGCAGTGCCGCTTTCCGACCCGACGCTCGACGCCGCAGTGGCCGCGCTGCCGAAGCGGCGTCCGGACCTGATTGCGCTGCAGGCCGGCTACGACGCGCAGGAACAGAAATATCGCGCGGCGATCCTGAACCAGTTTCCGAGCCTGAATGTCGGCTTCAATCGCGCACGCGACACGTCCGGCATCTATACGACCGGTTTCCAGATCGCGCTGAGTCTGCCGATCTTCAACCGCAATCGCGGCAACGTTGCGATCGAGCAGGCGACCCGCCAGCGGCTGGGCGATGAATACCAGACCCGGCTGAACGCCGCCTATGCGGATATCGCGCACCTGCGTGCCGATTCCCGTCTCGCGACGGAGCAGCTCGCGCAGGACGAGGCTGCGCTGCCCGCGCTCGAACTGGCCGCGGAGCATGCGCGGCATGCGTACGCCGCGCACGACATCGCGCTTGGTCAGTACACCGACGCGCAGCTCGCCGCCTTGACGAAGCGGATCGACGCGGCGACGCAGCGCGATGCGCTGGCCGAGCAGCGCATCGGCCTGCAGGCGCTGCTCGGCAGCGCCGTCCCGGATGCCTTTTCCACCGATTCCACTCAGCGTTGACCTCATGCCAGCCGTCCTGACTTGCCTCACACGCCGCCGTGCGGCCGTACTCGTCGTGGCGCTTTCCGCGCTTGCGCCGTGCGTCGGCCCCGCCCGCGCCGATGAACCCGTGACCGCCTCGGTTGAAGCCGTGCGCGTTCAGCGTGCACCGATCTCGCAGCAGGTGCGCGCGTACGGCATCGTCGCCGCGTCGTCGGCGAGCGTGACGTCGGTGAACCTGCCGTACACCGCACGCGTTCGCAAGGTGCTGGTGCTGCCCGGACAGACGGTCGCGCGCGGCGCGCCGCTCGTCGTCGTGCAGGCCGACACCGCCGCGGTGCTGGCTGCGTCGCAGGCGTCGAGCGCGCTGACGCTCGCGCGCGGCGAACTCGCGCGCACGCGATCGCTGTACGACGACGGCCTCGCGACGCAGTCACAGTTGGCCACCGCGCAGAAGGCGCTCGACGATGCGCAGCAGGGGGAGGCCGCGCAGCGGCAGATGGGCGTGCACGGCGGCGACGTGACGATTGCGGCGCCGTTAGCGGGTGTCGTGTCGCAGTTGTCGGCGCTGCCTGGCGACCAGTTGCAAGCGGGCGCGACGATCGCGCAGCTTGCGGCGACCGCCGGCACGTCGAGCCGCCAGGCGAACGTGACGCTCGGCGTCGATCCGTCCGCGGCCGCGTCGATCCACGCTGGCGACGCTGTCGTGCTGCACGGGTTGTCGACCGCGCTTGCGCATGCGAACCCGGCGGGGCAGGTCGTCGTCGCGGGGGCGTCGATCGATCCGCAGAGCCAGCTCGTGAACGTCGGCGCGAACGTGCCGCTCGGCGGCACGGCGTTCATCCCCGGCACGCGCGTGAGCGCCGACATCGCGACGCAGGCCGGCACCTGGTGGGTGGTGCCGCGCTCGGCGGTGCTGCGCGACGCAAAGGGTGCATATGTGTTCCAGGTGACGCCGAAGCACGCCGCGCACCGTGTCGACGTCGCGGTGCGTGTCGAAAGCGGCGATCGCTACGGCGTGGACGGTCCGCTGAATGCGGCCGAGCCGCTCGTCTCGACCGGCAACTATGAATTGCAGGACGGGATGGCCGTGCGTCTTGCCGGAGGTGTGCGGCAATGAACTTCGGGCAATGGATGCAGATGCACCGGCGATCGCTGCTGTTCGTCGTCGCACTGCTCGCGGTTGCCGGTGCGCTGACGGCGTTCCGGCTGCCGATCTCGCTGTTTCCCAACGTGTCGTTCCCGCGTGCGGTCGTGTCGCTCGACGCGGGCGACCGGCCGGCCGAGCAGATGGCGACGCTCGTGACCATGCCGGTCGAAGAGGCGCTGCGGCGCGTGCCGAGCGTGCGCGACGTCGAGTCGAAAACGAGCCGCGGGTCGGCCGAGATCTCGCTGAACTTCGACTGGGGCACCGACATGTCGCAGGCGACGCTGCAGGCGCAGTCGGCGATCGCCGAAATCCTGCCGTCGCTGCCGGCCGGTACGACGATGCAGGTGAAGCGGATGGACCCGACCGTGTTCCCGGTGCTTGCCTACAGCCTCACGTCGTCGCGGCAGTCGCTGTCGGCACTGCGCGATCTCGCGCAGTTCCAGTTGCGGCCGCTGCTGTCGTCGGTCGACGGTGTCGCGCGGGTCGAGGTGACGGGCGGCGCGCAGGACGAACTGCAGGTTGCGATCGATCCCGCGCGACTCGCCGCGTACAAGCTGTCGGTCGAGGACGTGTCGAAGGCGATCGGCGCCGGTAACGTGCTGATGGCGACCGGGCGGATCGAGGATCACTACAAGCTGTATCTCGTCGTCGCCGATACGACGATCACGTCGCTCGATACGCTGCGCAACGCGGTCGTATCGTCGGCGGGCGGCAACCAGGTGCGCGTGGGCGACGTCGCGATGGTCTCGCGCGGCACGGTTCCGCAATGGATCCGCGTGACGGCCGACGGGCAGGACGCGGTGCTCGTCAACGTATTCCAGCAGCCGGGCGCGAACAGTGTCGCGATGGCCGCGGCGATCCGCGCGAAGCTCGCCGATTTCCAGAAGCAGATGCCGCCCGGCGTGCATCTCGCGAACTGGTACGACCAGAGCCAGCTCGTGATCGCGTCCGCGTCGAGCGTGCGCGACGCGATCCTGATCGGCGTCGTGCTGGCCGCGATCACGCTGTTCGTCTTCCTGCGCAACTGGAAGGTCACCGCGATCGCGGTCGCGCTGGTGCCGATCGTGATGAGCACGACGATCCTGCTGCTCGACGTGTTCGGGATGGGCTTCAACATCATGACGCTCGGCGGGATGGCGGCGGCGGTCGGGCTCGTGATCGACGACGCGATCGTGATGATCGAACACATCGCGCGGCGCATGCGCGAAGCCGGCGCTCACGCATTCCACGGCCGCGTGATGAGCGCGGCGCTCGAATTCACGCGGCCGCTCGCAGGGTCGTCGGCCGCGACGCTGATCATCTTCGTGCCGCTCGCGTTCCTGTCGGGCGTAACCGGCGCGTTCTTCAAGGCGCTGTCGATCACGATGGCGAGCGCGCTGTTCATTTCGTTCATCGTGAGCTGGCTCGCGATCCCGATCCTGTGCGATCACTGGCTCACGCCGGCCGACGCGGCGGAGCATCGCGAGTCGCGTTTCGCGCACTGGCTGAACGTGCGCTACGCGGCGCTCGTCGAGCGCGTCAGTCGCAAGCCCGTACTGGCGCTGGCGGGCGTCGTGCCGCTGCTGGTCGTGGCCGCGTTCGCGTTCACGCGCGTCGGCAGCGGGTTCATGCCGTCGATGGACGAGGGGGGATTCGTGCTCGACTACCATACGGCGCCCGGGACCTCGATCACCGAGACGGATCGTCTGATGCGCGAGGTGGAGACGATCATCCGCGAGAACCCGAACGTCGCGACGTATTCGCGGCGCACCGGTGCGGGCCTGGGTGGTGACCTCAACGAGCCGAACAAGGGCGACTTCTTCGTGCGCCTGAAATCCGGGTCGCGCGAGCCGATCGATACCGTGATGGAAGAGATCCGTTCGAAGGTCGAGACGAACGTTCCCGGCGTGAACATCGAGCTCGCGCAATTGATGGAGGATCTGATCGGCGACCTGACCGCGGTGCCGCAGCCCGTGCAGATCAAGATCTATTCGGACGATCCGGCTGTGCTCGAGGCGACCGCGCGACGCGTGGCGGCGCGCATCGGGAAGATCCAGGGCATCGTCGACGTCGACGACGGCATCAATCCGGCGGGCGACGCGCTCGACCTGCACATCCGTCCCGACGCGGCCGCCGCCGAGGGGATGGACCCGCAGTCGATCGCGCAGCAGGTGTCGGACCTGCTCGAGGGGAGCGTCGCGACGCAGTACCAGCAAGGACCGAAGACGGTCGGCGTGCGCGTGAGCATGGCGGACGCGATGCGGATGAACGGCACGGGGCTCGGCGAATTGCAGATCCGCGCGCCGGACGGGCACCTGTTTCCGCTCGATCGCGTGACCGACCGCATCACGATCAGCGGCCAGCCGGAGATCAGCCGGGACAACCTGAAGCGGATGGTGTCCGTCACGGCTCGGATCGACGGCCGCGATCTCGGCTCGACGATCGCGGACGTGCAGCGCTCGCTCGGCGACGCGAACCTGTTGCCGCAGGGCGTCTATTACGAACTGGGCGGTCTGTATCAGCAGCAGCAGATCGCGTTTCGCGGGCTCATCGCGGTGTTCGGCGCGGCCGTTGCGCTGGTGTTCGGCCTGCTGCTGTTCCTCTACGAGCGGTTCCGCGTGGCGCTTGCCGTGATGGCGATGCCGCTGTGCGCCACCGGAGCCGTGTTCATCGGGCTGTGGGTGACCGGCATCGAGCTGAACATCTCCGCGATGATGGGGATGACGATGATCGTCGGTATCGTGACGGAAGTCGCGATCTTCTACGTGTCGGAATTCCAGGGGCTGGTGCGCGACGAAGGCATGGCGCCGGATGCCGCGCTGCTTGCGGCCGGCCGCAACCGGCTGAGGCCGATCGCGATGACGACGATTGCCGCGATCCTGGCGTTGCTGCCGCTCGCGTTCGCGCTCGGGCAGGGTTCGGCGATGCAGCAGCCGCTCGCGGTGGCGATCATTTCGGGGCTGATCGTGCAGTTGCCGCTCGTGCTGCTGGTGCTGCCGGCGTTGCTGCGTGTACTGCTGATGGGGCGGCGCTCGGGCGCGGCGCAAGCGTAAGGCCGGGTGCGCGCACGTTGCGTCAGCCTGCTCGCGCGAGGTGCATCTTCATGAAATCCACCCACGCGCGCACTTTCTGCGGCACGTGCCGCGTCGCGACATACAGCGCGTAGACGTTCTGCTGCGGAAACCGGTAGGCGGGCAGTGCATCGACCAGTGCGCCGCTTTCGAGATCGTCGCGCACGAGCCATTCGGGCAGCAGTGCGACGCCGCTGCCCTGGCGCGCGAGTTCACTCAATACCGACGCATTGTCGACGACGACGCGAGGTTTCGTGCCCGGTCGAAACACGTGCTCGTTACCCGCGCGATCGGTGAGCGCCCATTCGGCGATTCGCTCGAGCCGGCTGTGGCCGAGCTGCGGCAGGCGGGCCAGGTCGCCGGGCGACGCCGGCCGCGGAAGCCCGGCCTTCGCGGGCAGGTCGGGCGCCATCACGGCGAGTACGTCGTAGGTGGCGAGGCAGACGCCGCGATAGGGCAGGTCGCGAAAGTGCTCGTGGCGTCCGAGCCGGATCGCGACGTCGAAGCGGTCGCGCACGAGATCGGCCTGCGACGTATGCGTTTCGAGCCGCACGCGCAGCGCGGGATGCTGCGCGGTGAACGCATGCAGCATCGGCGCGAGGACGCGCGCCGCATACTCGACCGTCGACGTCACGCGCAGGATGCCCTGCATCCCGCCATGCTCGCCGCGCACCTCGTCGATCGCGCCTTCGGCTTCTTCCAGCACGCGCAGGCAACGCTGGTAGAAGCGCTCGCCGGCGTCGGTCAGCTCGACACGCCGGGTCGTCCGCGTGAGCAGCGTGACGCCGAGCTCGGCTTCGAGCTGCTTCACGTTGAAACTGACGGCCGCCCGCGCCTGGTTCAGCGCGGTTGCGGCGGCCGTGAACGAACCGGCTTCGACCACGGCACGGAATACGGCGAAACGATCGAGGCTCACCATGGTTGGGGCGTGGGTCCTGTCTATGCGTTGGATCGCTCGAAGGGTACCCGAATGCGCGGCCGCGCGCGGCGTGCGGTGTGTTGCAGCGGATGGGCGGCGTTGTCGCCGCATGATCCGATTGTCAAAAAAATTCGACGAGACTCGTCGAATCCGGCCGCTTACCGATGGGCGAGCCGGCTTCTACACTGCGGCGTTTCGTGATGTTTCCGCCGCCATGTCCGACCGTTCCAGAATCGCCGCCGTCTACCTGCTCGGTTTCGCGATCGATCTCGCGAACATGTTCATGCTGAACGCCGCGTATCCGGCGCTGCAGCGCGAGCTGCATGCGTCGGTCGCGCAGCTTGCGTGGGTCGGCAACACATATGTGCTCGGCCTGACCGTCGTGATTCCGTTCGGCACGTGGCTCGCGCGCCGCTGCGGCGAGCGGCGCGTGTTCGCCGCATCGTTGCTGCTGTTCGGGCTCGGCAGCGCCGGCGTCGGCGCGTCGCCGTCGATCGACGCGCTGCTCGCGTGGCGGCTGGTCCAGGGGCTCGGCGGCGGACTGCTGATCCCGGTCGGGCAGACCATGGCCTATCGCGCGTATCCGCCGCAGGCACGGGCGCGGCTCACGTCGGTCGTGATGATGGTTGCGCTGCTCGTACCCGCGTTGTCCCCGGCGATCGGCGGGGCCATCGTCGATCGCGGGTCGTGGCGCGCGATCTTCTTCGCGATGTTGCCGATCGCGGCCGCGACCGGTGCGCTCGCGTTCACCTGGCTGCCGCGTGACGGCGCGCGCGACCGGCCACCACGGCTCGACTGGCCGGGGTTCGGACTGAGTGCGGTGGCGCTCGTCGCGCTGCTGCTCGGGCTGACCGCTGCGGGGCAGCCCGGGGGCGCGGCATTCCCGCTCGCGATGCTGGCCGTCGCGGTAGCAGCAGGCGCCGGCTATGCGGCGCATGCGCGTCGGGCCGTCGCGCCGGTGGTCGACCTGCGCCTGCTCACACAGCCGCTGCTGCGGATCGGCGTGGTGGTCTATCTGTGCGTGCCGGGCGTCTTTACGGGCGTCAACCTCGTCGCGTCGCTCTATCTGCAGAACGCGCTCGGATTGAGCGCCGCGCATGCCGGCGCGCTGATGCTGCCGTGGGCGATCGCGGCGTTCTTCGCGATCGCGACCACGCGCCGCTGCTTTCCGCGCCATGGCGCGAAGCCGTTGTTCGCGTGCGGGATCGCGATCGATTGTGTCGGCATCGCACTGCTCGCGACGCCGTGGGCCAGCGTCGAAGCCGTGCGCATCGCGGCGTTCGCGGCGATGGGGTTCGGCGCGAGCCTGTGCACGAGCACGTCGCAAAGCGCGGCGTTCGTCGACGTGCCGGCCGACCGGATGGGCGACGCGAGCGCGCTGTGGAACATCAACCGCCAGTTGAGCTTTTGCGTCGGCGTGGCCGTGCTCGGCAGCGCACTCAATGCGTTGCTGGCATTCACTGCGGGCGGCCCGTCACTCGCACCGTACCGCTGGTGCTTCGGGCTGGCGGTCCTGCTGACGTTGCTGCCGCTCGGCCTGATCGCGCGGCTTCCCGCGCACCCTGCGCCAGTCGCGCAGCCCGTTTCATCCCACTCCTGAGAACCTGAGAACCTGATGAATTTGCCGAATCCGTATTTCAAGGAAGTCGTCGACACCATTGCCGATATCGAGTGCTGGTTGTCCGGCCGTGCCGGCCCCGAGCGGCTCGCGACGCTGATGGCGCGTTTCTCGCCGGGATTTTCGATGATCGCGATGTCGGGCACGGTGCTCGATTACTCGGGCGTCGATGCGTTGTTTTCACACGGGCACGGCGCGCGCCCGGGGCTGGCGATCGAGATCGACGAATTGCGCGGGCTTGCCGTGTGGTCCGATGGCGCGACGATCGGCTATCGCGAGACGCAGACCGACGCGCAAGGGCGGCGCACGGTGCGGCGCTCGACGGTCGTGTTCCGGCGCGAGGCGGATGGCCTGATCGTGTGGCGCCATCTGCACGAAACACCTGTCGTCGCGTGAGCGGGCGCATCTTCCGCCGTGCATGAAGCAGCGCGGATGCCGCTTCGGCGTTACTTGTCCAGTTCCGGATAGTGCCGGAAGATGCCCATGTCGTTGAACGGGATGCGGCGCTCCGACTCGAGATAGAGCGCGACAGGCGGATGCAGTGCGACGCGGTCGTGCAGTGCAACCAGCGCCGCGATTTTCCGCTCCGCGCGCTTCATCGCTTTCGGAAACGCGTAGCGCAGGCCCTCGATCAACTGGAACATCGACAGGTCCGCATAGCTGAGTGCGTGGCCGGCGAGGTAGCCGCTCTTGTGCGGATTCTGTTCGAGCACACGCTCGAAGTAACCGAGGAATTTCGGCAGCCGGTTGGCGAGAAAATCGGCCGCGCGCTCGGCGGCTTCCGCCTGCTGATCCTCGTAGTAGAGGCCGCTTGCGATCGGATGGTGCGTGTCGTGAATCTCGGTGACGAAATCGGCGACGGTCAACTGAAGCTGGTGCACCCACAGCCGGCCGGCTTCGTCATCCGGCGCGAGCCCGAGCCGCGTGCCGAGAAACAGCAGGATGTTCGCGGTCTGCCCGACGACCAGGTCGCCGGCTTTCAGGAACGGCGGCGCGAACGGCACGCATTCCGCCTTCGTGCTGTCCATCATGCGCATCATTGCCGATACGCCCATGCCGCGCCCCGATTCGCGCGCGACGTCGACATAGTCGGCTTCGGCCGCTTCGAGCGCGAGCCGCACATACTCGCCTCGGCCCTGGATCTCGGGCCAGTAATACAGTTCGTATCGCATGCTGTTTTCCCGTTCGTTGAACCGGCTGCCACAGGCATCGTGACGACAGTGTGGCCGCGCGTCGGGTGTCACCCGTTGCGAATAGACAGTCTAGGCGATCGCAGGAAAAGTGCCGCGGGCGCCGCGCGCTACGCGTTGCGCTCGCCGCCTTCGGGGCCGTAGAAGAACACCCACGTCGAGAAGTCGTCGGAGAAGCCGACGAAGCGGTGCTCGGCGTGTGCCGGGACGAACAGCACGTCGCCGGCCGCGACTTCGCATTCGCGTCCGTCGACGACGAAGCGCGACGTACCGGTGGCGATCGCGTAGACCTCGTCGCGCGCATGCGGCTTCTGGTGGTCCTCGACGCGCGGCCGGTACAGCTCGATGTCGAGCGTGCCGTGGTGAAACAGCGTCGTGAACAGCGTGCCTTCGTTGTCGAGGCGGGCGAGCGATTCGTTCAGGCCGAGCTTCATGGCGGGGGCTCCGGATCCGGATCGTGGGGACGTGGGCATGCGCGTTGCGCCATCGTATCTCGAAATCAGAGGCGCGACGTTCAGTGCGCGACGATGCTCGCGAATCACGTCGCTCGCCACCGATGAAACAACGGACGCACGCGCTCGCCATGGATGAAACATACGCGTCCATCGATGAAACGGCGTGACGATCGTGCGTATTCGATCGACAGGTTCACCACGATTTAATAAACGCCCACTACGATCCCGCATCGTCGATCGACCGATGCGCAGCGATTCGATTCGAGCGTCGACGGTGGCATCCATCGTCCGACCGCGCGACGCGTCAGGTTGTCATTTCCCGTGAACCCGCGATTTGCAACGCCGTGGCTGGCTGCCGGCGTTGCTCGCATCATTTCGTATTTCTCATGAATCGGAATCCGTCGGCTTCTTTACGCAGAAAATTCCTTGCTGCCGCACCCGCGGTCGCCGTGGCGCCGCTGCTGAGCGCATGCGGCGGCGACGACGTCACGTCGGCACCTGTCACCGATGCGGCGCTGGCCGCGCAGATGTCCGCGAAGCTCAATGCGCAGCTCGGCGATGCGGCGACGGTCAACGCGATCGTGCCGGCGCTGACCGATGTCGGCTTCACGTGGGACCTGCCGACGGTGCCCGCCGCGCAGATCGGCGCGATCGTCGCGTACAGCTTCGGCAATCGCCCGAACGCGGCAAGCGGCAACACGTCGAGCACCGGCGGCAATCAGTCCGCGCTGCCCGACCCGGGGCCCGTCAACGAAGCGCTCGCGGACGCCGTGTACCGCATTCGCCAGCTGAAACCGGTCAAGGTCTACGCGCAGTGGGAGATCGCGCGCTTTCTCGTGTCGAAGTACGGAATGGGTGCCGACGTGCTGTCGTCGGTCGAGCCGGTGATCGCGAGCGACGGCTCGATCGTGTACCTGAGCACGGCCGGCGTCGCGGCCGTAGCCGTGTCGCGCGCGGGTGGCGCCGCCGCAATGGGTACGGTCGCGGTGGTCGGCCATCGCGATCATGCGAAGCGCTGTATCCAGACCTCGCAGCAGGCGGGCATGAAGGCCGCCGCGGTGGCCGAGGTGTCGTTGCCGACGATGTACGACCCGCAATCGGGCCAGCCGTGGACGCGCAACCGCAGCCTCTATCTCGTGCACGACATGTATGCGCAGATGCTTGGCCGCGCGATGACCGCGACGATGCAGGCGTTCCCGAAGGGCTGACGCCTTCCGCTCCCCATTTCGAATCCCATGACCATGACGACCCGCCGCCATTTCCTGGCTTCCACTTCATTGCTCGCCGCCTCGTGCGCGTCCGTTGCTCCCGCGTTCGCGAGCGACGCCCCCGTTTCCGATGCGGAATTGCAGCGCCAGATGCTCGGCAAGCTGACGAACGAACTGAACGATCGCGCGACCGCCACCGACGAAACCGGCTACCTGTTCGACACGTTTTTCTCGTGGACGCCGCCGACCGTCGACGCTGCCGGCATCAACACGATTGTCGCGTTCGGCTTCGGCAGTCGTGCCGCGACATCCGGCACCACGCCGGTACCTGGCCCCGTGAACGAGGCGATCGCCGACGCGGTGTTCCAGCTTCGACAGAAAGTCTCGGTGCCGATCCATGCGCAGCAGGAAGTCGCGAGCGTGCTCGCGTCGAAATACGGGCTGACGGCCGGCGTGACGTCGATCGCGACCCCGGCCCTGGCTGCCGGCAGCCCGATACCGACGCCCGATGGCGTGGCCGCCGCGATCGTCAAGCAGGCCGGCTCGGCCGCGGCGCTCGGCAAGGTCGGCGTCGTCACGCATTCCGATCAGGCATCGATCGCCGTGCGCGTGTCGACTGCGGCAGGGATGCAGGCTGCGGTGCCGGCCGGCCTCGCGTTGCCGTCGCTCTACGACACGTCGGCGCTGATGCCGGCTTTGCGACGGCGCGATCTCTACCTGCTGAGCAACGCGGGCGTGCAGCTCGGCATGCTGCGGCTCGACCTGATCGCTCGCGAGTACCCGAACGGCTGAAGCCGCGAGGCATCGGCGCGCGCGATCCCGGTGGCGCGATACGCGATTCGCCATCGCGCTGCGCCGGATCCCGCGTGCCCCGTTTGCCGGGTAATGCCGATACAGGTATTGGCACTACCAGCCAAACCACTGTTTTTAATGGGTTTTTTCGCATCCGGCCTGCGCCGTGGTGCGTTCTGCGTGGCATAATCGACCGCATCCGTAAGGCTTGTAGTCACAACGACCCCGCATACCCATGGCACAGACTCTCTACGACAAACTGTGGAACACCCACGTGGTCCACACCGAGGAAGACGGCACGACGCTGCTCTATATCGACCGTCAGCTGCTGCATGAAGTCACGAGCCCGCAGGCGTTCGAAGGGCTGAAGATGGCGCAGCGTCCGGTGTGGCGCATCAGCGCGAACCTGGCCGTGTCGGACCACAACGTGCCGACCACCGATCGCAGCCACGGCATCGCCGATCCCGTCTCGAAACTGCAGGTCGACACGCTCGACGCGAACTGCGATGCGTTCGGCATCACGCAGTTCAAGATGAACGACGTGCGCCAGGGCATCGTCCACATCATCGGGCCGGAGCAGGGCGCGACGCTGCCGGGCATGACGATCGTGTGCGGCGATTCGCATACGTCGACGCACGGCGCATTCGGCGCGCTCGCGCACGGCATCGGCACGTCGGAAGTCGAGCACGTGCTCGCGACGCAAACCCTGCTGCAGAAGAAGAGCAAGAACATGCTCGTGAAGGTCGAGGGCACGCTGCCGCGCGGCTGTACCGCGAAGGACATCGTGCTCGCGATCATCGGCAAGATCGGCACGGCCGGCGGCACGGGCTACGCGATTGAATTCGGCGGCTCGACGATCCGCGCGCTGACGATGGAAGGCCGCATGACCGTCTGCAACATGGCGATCGAGGCCGGTGCGCGCGCAGGCATGGTTGCCGTCGACGATACGACGATCGACTACCTGAAGGGCCGTCCGTTCGTGCCGACCGGCGCGGAATGGAACCAGGCTGTCGAATACTGGCGCCAGTTCAAGTCGGACGAAGGCGCGCAGTTCGATCGCGTGGTCGAGCTGAACGCAGCCGAGATCGTCCCGCAGGTCACGTGGGGCACGTCGCCGGAAATGGTCACGTCGATCGACGGTCGCGTGCCCGATCCCGAGCGCGAGAAGGATCCGGTCAAGCGCGACGCGATGGAGCGTGCGCTGGCCTACATGGCGCTCGAGCCGAACACGCCGATCGAATCGATCAAGGTCGACAAGATCTTCATCGGCTCGTGCACCAACGCGCGAATCGAAGACATCCGCGCAGCCGCGTATGTCGTGAAGAAGCTGAACCGTCGCGTCGCGTCGAACGTGCGGCTCGCGATGGTCGTGCCGGGCTCGGGCCTCGTGAAGGCGCAGGCCGAACGTGAAGGGCTCGACAAGGTGTTCACGGATGCCGGCTTCGAATGGCGCGAGCCGGGCTGCTCGATGTGCCTCGCGATGAATGCCGACCGGCTGGATCCGGGCGAGCGCTGCGCGTCGACGTCGAACCGCAACTTCGAAGGCCGGCAGGGTGCGGGCGGTCGTACGCACCTCGTGAGCCCCGCGATGGCGGCAGCCGCGGCGATCGAAGGCCACTTCGTCGACATTCGCCAGCTGGGGTAACGCGTGACGGCATCGAAACGCGTGGCGCGGCTGGTTGCCGCGCTGGCGCTCGCAGGGCTGGGCTTCGGCCTCGCGGGCTGCAATACCGTCCAGGGCTTCGGGCAGGACGTCAACGCCGCCGGCAGCGCGCTGAAGCGCGCGGCGGAGTGACGTCCCCCACCGAGAATTTGTCGATGTGCGCCGGCTGAACGCCGGCCCTTCAACCGGATAGACGGATCATGGAAAAATTCACAGTGCATACCGGCGTCGTGGCGCCGCTCGATCGCGAAAACGTCGACACCGACGCGATCATCCCGAAGCAGTTCCTGAAATCGATCAAGCGCACGGGCTTCGGCCCGAACGCGTTCGACGAGTGGCGTTATCTCGACCACGGCGAGCCGGGCCAGGACAACTCGAAGCGTCCGCTGAATCCCGACTTCGTGCTGAACCAGCCGCGCTACCAGGGCGCATCCGTGCTGCTCGCGCGCAAGAACTTCGGCTGCGGCAGCTCGCGCGAGCACGCGCCGTGGGCGCTGCAGCAGTACGGCTTCCGCGCGATCATCGCGCCGAGCTTCGCTGATATTTTCTTCAACAACTGCTACAAGAACGGCCTGCTGCCGATCGTGCTGACCGAGCAGCAGGTCGATCACCTGTTCAACGAGACAGTCGCGTTCAACGGCTTCGAGGTGACGGTCGACCTCGACGCGCAGGTCGTGCGTACGGGCGACGGCCGCGAGTATCCGTTCGAGATCGCCGCGTTCCGCAAGTACTGCCTGCTGAACGGCTTCGACGACATCGGCCTCACGCTGCGCCACGCGGACAAGATCCGCCAGTTCGAGGCCGAGCGCCTCGTGAAGCAGCCGTGGCTCAACACCAAGCTGGTCGGCTGACAGCACCTTTCGGGCGGGCGCGCCGGCGGCGCGTTCGCCGGCCTGCCTCCATAAAAACCTACCCAGTCAGGAATTTCGCATGAAGATTGCAGTGCTGCCCGGCGACGGCATCGGTCCGGAAATCGTCAATGAAGCCGTAAAGGTGTTGAACGCACTCGACGAGAAGTTCGAACTCGAACAGGCGCCGGTCGGCGGCGCGGGCTACGAGGCAAGCGGCCATCCGCTGCCGGACGCGACGCTGAAGCTCGCGAAGGAAGCCGATGCGATCCTGTTCGGCGCCGTGGGCGACTGGAAGTACGACTCGCTCGAGCGCGCGCTGCGCCCGGAGCAGGCGATCCTCGGGCTGCGCAAGCACCTCGAGCTGTTCGCGAACTTCCGCCCGGCAATCTGCTATCCGCAGCTCGTCGATGCATCGCCGCTGAAGCCCGAGCTGGTCGCGGGCCTCGACATCCTGATCGTGCGCGAACTGAACGGCGACATCTACTTCGGCCAGCCGCGCGGCGTGCGCGCTGCACCGGACGGCCTGTTCGCCGGCGAGCGCGAAGGCTTCGACACGATGCGCTATTCGGAGCCGGAAGTGCGCCGCATCGCGCACGTCGCGTTCCAGGCGGCCCGCAAGCGCGCGAAGAAGCTGCTGTCGGTCGACAAGGCGAACGTGCTCGAGACGTCGCAGTTCTGGCGCGACATCATGATCGACGTGTCGAAGGAATACGCGGACGTCGAGCTGTCGCACATGTACGTCGACAACGCGGCGATGCAGCTCGCGAAGGCGCCGAAGCAGTTCGACGTGATCGTCACCGGCAACATGTTCGGCGACATCCTGTCGGATGAAGCGTCGATGCTGACGGGCTCGATCGGCATGCTGCCGTCGGCGTCGCTCGACAAGAACAACAAGGGCCTGTACGAGCCGTCGCACGGTTCGGCGCCGGACATCGCGGGCAAGGGCATCGCCAACCCGCTCGCGACGATCCTGTCGGCCGCGATGATGCTGCGCTACTCGCTGAATCGCGCCGAGCAGGCCGATCGCATCGAGCGCGCGGTGAAAACGGTGCTCGAACAGGGCTACCGTACGGGCGACATCGCGACGCCGGGCTGCAAGCAGGTCGGCACGACGGCGATGGGCGACGCGGTGCGCGCGGCGCTGTAACGCAATCATGTAGAAAGGGTGCGAACGGGCCGCGAAATCGGCCGGTTCGCATGCGGTTGGCCGTTGTGCGGGCCACCGGCTTTGTGTAGACTCGAACGATGGCGCTTATTTCCCTGATCTCCCCGGTCTTGAAACTCCACGGCAACACAGCCCGTGCGGGTGCGCGCGCCATCGTCATCACGAAAACCATTACCACGAAAACGATCATTAAACGCTGATCGTCCGTCGTGCCCGCCTATTTCCCCGCGCGGTCACACCGGGGACGGAATGGCGGGGAAGCTCCATCAAAGGGTTAGTCATGAACGTAGGTCTCGTAGGTTGGCGCGGCATGGTCGGCAGCGTCCTGATGCAGCGCATGCAGGAAGAGGGCGATTTCGACCTGATCGAACCGGTGTTTTTCAGCACCAGCAACACGGGCGGCAAAGCGCCGTCGTTCGCGAAAAACGAGACTACGCTCAAGGACGCGACCAACGTCGACGAGCTGAAGAAGTGCGACGTGATCATCACGTGCCAGGGCGGCGACTACACGAATGACGTGTTCCCGAAGCTGCGCGCGGCCGGCTGGAACGGCTACTGGATCGATGCGGCATCGTCGCTGCGGATGAAGGACGACGCGGTCATCATCCTCGATCCGGTCAACCTCGACGTGATCAAGGACGCGCTCGTCAAGGGCCAGAAGAACTTCATCGGCGGCAACTGCACGGTCAGCCTGATGCTGATGGCACTCGGCGGCCTGTTCCGCGAGAACCTCGTCGACTGGATGACGGCGATGACCTACCAGGCCGCATCGGGCGCGGGCGCGCAGAACATGCGCGAGCTGCTGTCGCAGATGGGCACGCTGAACGGCGCGGTGAAGGAACAGCTCGCCGATCCGGCTTCCGCGATTCTCGACATCGACCGCCGCGTGCTGGCCGCGATGAACAGCGATGCAATGCCGACGAGCAACTTCGGCGTGCCGCTCGCCGGCTCGCTGATCCCGTGGATCGACAAGGATCTCGGCAACGGGATGTCGAAGGAAGAGTGGAAGGGCGGAGCGGAAACCAACAAGATCCTCGGCAAGCCGGCCATGGGCGAGCCGGGTTCGATTCCGGTCGACGGCCTGTGCGTGCGGATCGGCGCAATGCGCTGCCACTCGCAGGCGCTGACGATCAAGCTGAACAAGGATGTGCCGCTCGACGAGATCAACGGCATCCTCGCATCGGCGAACGACTGGGTGAAGGTCGTGCCGAACGAGCGTGAAGCGTCGATGCGCGACCTGTCGCCGGCGAACGTCACGGGCACGCTGACGGTGCCGGTCGGCCGCCTGCGCAAGCTCGCGATGGGCGGTGAATACCTGTCGGCGTTCACGGTCGGCGACCAGCTGCTGTGGGGCGCGGCCGAGCCGCTGCGCCGCATGCTGCGCATCCTGCTCGACAAGTAAGAAGTTGCGTGTCCGGCCCGCGAGACGCGGGCCGCGGTGCACAAGATTGCGCGCCGCGTCGGCCTTGACGATGTCAAGGCTGGCGCGGCGCGTTTTTCATGCGCGGGTCAGCGCATGTTCAGGAGCGTCTGGTCGACGGTCTGCTGCGTCTTGATCGTCTGCGCGTTGGCCTGGTAATCGCGTTGCGCCTTGATCAGGTTCACGAGCTCGGTCGTCAGGTCGACGTTCGAGTTTTCCAGTGCGCTCCCCTGCAGCGTGCCGTGGTTCGTGCTGCCCGGCGCGGAGATCTGCGGCACACCCGATGCGGCGGTTTCCACATACTGATTGCCGCCGATGTTCTCGAGCCCGTTCGGGTTGTTGAAGTTCGCGAGCGCGATCAGGCCGAGTACCGCGCTCTGGCCGTTCGAGTAATTGCCGGTGAGCTTGCCGTCGGCGCCGATCGAGAACGTCGTCAGCGTGCCGCTCGCGAAGCCGTCCTGCGCGAGATTGGTCACGCCGCTTTTCCCGCCGAACTGCGTCGTGCCGCCCAGGTCGAGCGTCAGGTTCTGCGGATTGGCGCCGCCCGACGCGTTGGGGATCGAGAACGCGAACTGGCCGAGACTCGGCGTCGGCTGGCCGGTTGCGGCCGACGTGGTCGAGTTGATCCGGCCCGATGCGTCGAACGTGACGGTGCCGAGATTCGTCGGCGTCTGGCCCTGCACGCCCGCGTACGCCTGCCAGGTGCCGGCCGCGTTCTTCGTGAAATACATCGAGACCTGTTGCGCGCCGCCGAGCGTGTCGTACACCTGGATCGACGAGTTGTAGTTGTACGTGCTGTTGTCGCCCGCGTTGAACGGCGTCTTGGCCGGCACCTTGTCCTGCGAGTTCAGGTTGTACTGGCCGGTAATCTTCGTCGACGCCTGCGGCGAGATGTTGTTGGTCGGCGCCTGCAGCGGCACGGTCGCCGCGGTGTTGATGGCGCCGCCCGGGCCGGCCGCATAGCCCATCAGGTTGCGGTTCTGCGCGTCGACGATGGCGCCGCTCTTGTCGCGGTGGAATACGCCGTCACGCGAGTACG
Source organism: Burkholderia lata (assembly GCF_902499025.1). Lineage (GTDB taxonomy): Bacteria > Pseudomonadota > Gammaproteobacteria > Burkholderiales > Burkholderiaceae > Burkholderia > Burkholderia lata_C. The sequence goes on from NZ_CABVPW010000011.1 coordinate 131,725, forward strand.
TCGTCACGCCGTTGTTCGACATCTGGAAGAAGCCGTTGCCGTTGATCGCGATGTCGAGCGACGACTTCGTCGTGTTGATCGTCCCCTGGCCGAATTGTTGCTGCACCGACGTGAGCCGCGTGCCGATGCCGATCTGCGTGTTGGTCGACGTCGCGACCGAGTTCGCATACATGTCGGCGAAGTTCGCGCGACCCTGCTTGAAGCCAACCGTGTTTGCGTTCGCGATGTTGTTGCCGATCACGTCGAGATGGTTCGCCGCGCCGGCCAACCCGCTCAAACCCTGTTGATAGCCCATGTTCGATCCCCGTAACGAGCTGGTGAGTAAATGCAGTCGTGCGACTGCGCGATGCCTCCCTGGCACCTCACGGCGTCAACCCGGCCGACCGCGTTCCCGCTTGTGCGGCGGGTGCGAGCGCGATGGTCGAACTGCGCCGATTCTTGTTTGAAGACGATCCTAGCGACGGCAATTATTTGATCTGTGTAATTTTGTGTAATGTAATTGAATTGCTGTCGAAATAACTGGTTTCGTATGAGCAATGAAACGGTGGTGAGGCTGGAAAGCCTTATGGGGCGGGGGTTTGGTGGCGGAAATGTTCAATTCGACGATAAGAGAGGGGAATTGGCCTCTTATCGATCAATTGAAATTTATTTGAATGGAGTGGATGGCTGGCGGGATTTATTTTGATTGATGCCTGTTAATCCATTAACGGCAGGCGGCGTGAATTATTGAGCAAACGTGCCTGATTTCCCGGTCGTGGCTGTGTGTCGGGGCCCGGGTTGTGCGAACCGCATCGTCGGGCGAGCACAGGCGCGACATGCGTTCGGGACGCGAAGCGGTCGGACGTTTTTTTCATCGGTGAGAGACGTGCTTCCGATCGATCGCGGGCGCCGGTCGCAGTGTGCTCGACCGGGCGTTGTTGCGGCCCGGTCGCCGGCCGCAACGACACGCGCACGCGATCGGTTGCACCCGTCGGCGACGAATTCGGCCCGAACCCGATCGCGTGAAGTAAACTACGCGGTTACGACGCACAGACCCGCCGAAAGCGTCGCGTTCCACGCGACGCTTTTGCATTTCTGCGGCAACTTTATTGACGCTTTCAACCGCGAATCCGAGCCGCGCCCGTGCGCGGCGATAGAGCCAACGATGTCCCGAATTTCCTTGTTTCCGCGTCAGTCCCGTCTGTCGCGCGCCGTGCGTGGCGCGCTGGCGATCCTGGCGCTCGGCGCAACCGCATCGGCCTGGGCGGCCGGCACCGGCGAAACGCCGGCGTCCGCTGCCGGCGGTGCAGCGCCGCTTACCGTGACGGTCCAGCCGGGCCAGTCGCTGAACGACATCGCGAAAGCGGCCACGCAGTCGCGCGATCCCGGTGTGCTCGCGCGCGCCGGCCGCGCGCTGTTCGACGCCAATCCGCAGGCGTTCATGAAGCACGACGCGAGTCGCCTGAAAGTCGGCGCGACGCTGAACGTGCCGGCGCTCGACGCGACAGGCGCGGCACTCGTGCCGGTCGGTGCATCCGGTGCATCGGGTACGGCGGCCGCGTCCGCACCTGCCGCGGCATCGGGCGGCACGGCGGTCGTGCAGCATGGTGCGTCCGCACCGCATCCGGGGTCGACCGTGCAAGCCGCGCTGGTGGCGCCGGCCGTGCATGCGGCCCCGGTGAGCGGAGCGAGTGTCGCGACGGCCGCCGGCGCATCGGCATCGATCGGTGCTTCGGCGGCGCACGGCGCATCGGCGGCCGAAAGCATGCAGCCGGCGGCGCCCGTTGCCGGTGCAAGCGGTCCGCATGTGTGGAGCGGCACGATCCAGTCGGTGCCGTCGTCCGCGAGCGGCGCCGCGATCCCGCCTGCGCCGGGTAGCCAGGTTTCGGGCATGAGCGAACCGGCCGCTGCTGCGCCCGTCACGGGCGCGTCGCAGCCGCGGCCGTCGAGCCTGCAGCAACTGCTGGCGCTGAAGAATCGTGTGCTGATGGAATTGCAGAAGCACGGCATCGGCAAGCCGGGCACGACGAACGAGGTTGCGCCGAATCCGGCGCCGACACCGGTCGCCCCGCGTCCGGCTGCGAACGATGCGGGTGCGTCGGCTGCTGCGCCGACGGCAGGCGAAGCCGCGTCCGGCGTCGCCGCCAGCGCGGTTCAGCCGGCCTCGGTGTCGGCGCCTGCGCAACCGGCCGCCCCGGTGGCGGCGCCTGCGCGCAGTACCGAGCAGATGGACTGGCGTCCGGCCGCGGTGGCCGGTGCGGCCGTGATCGTCCTCGCGGCAGGTTTCGCGTGGCGCAAGCGCCGGAAAGGCCGGCGCGCGGACGATACGGATGCGGGAGCAGGTGCGAGTACGTCGGCTGCCGCGGCCGTAGCGGGTGGTGCCGCGGCTACGGAAGTCGAAGCCGCGCCGTTCGTCGAACCTGAGCTGCCGATCCGGCCCGAGATGCCGGTCGCACGCGATGCGGCTTCCGACTTGAGCCTTGCAGCGGCGACTGCCGCAGCGGCGGAGACGGTCGAGACGCCGGATACGGAAGCATCGCCGGTGCCGGAAGTGGCGAAGGCGCATGACGAGGAGCCCGAATTGCCGGCCGCGGACGCCATAGTGCCGACCGCGAGCGAGGTGGCTCCGATTCAGCACGATGCCGAGCCGGTAGAGCAGGTCGCTGCCGAGAAGCCGGCGGAAAAGCCGGCCGAACCCCCGATCGCACCCGCGGCACCCGACGCGCAGCATGCGGCGCTGATGCAGAACGCGATCAGCGCGCTCAGCAGCCTCGACATGCCGCTGCCGCCGCGCACGCCGGACGAGTCGTCGCCGACGGCGGATGAGCCGGCTGCACGAGCGGGGCAGTCGGATACCGATAAAATCGCAACTAACGGTCAAGTCGGCCAGCACCCGCCGATTGGCTCGATCGATCCGGCCCCGGAACATCCTGCCGACCAGGACGACGAGTTCGATTGGGATCCGGACGCAGCGACGCCTGCGAGCCACGCGGGCAGCCCGTTCGCGGCGTCGTCGCTGCCGCCGCTTGGCGGCGCGCAGTTCGGCGCGCTGAAGCTCGATTTCGATCTCGACCTGCCGCCCACGCCGGGCGCCGCGTTGCCGGCACTGACGCCGGACGAGCTCGCCCGCATCGCGCGCAACAAGCTCGATCTCGCGTCCGAGTACGTCGAACTGGGCGACCTGTCCGGCGCGCGGACGCTGCTGCAGGAAGTGGTCGACGCGAACGACACCGCGACGCGCGACGATGCGCGCGCGCTGCTCGCGAAACTGGCGGACGAGGCGTGATGCGGATCGCGCTCGGCATTCAGTACGACGGCGCGGCGTTCTGCGGCTGGCAGGCGCAGCCGCACGGCAAGACCGTGCAGGATCGCCTCGAGCGCGCGCTGGCCGAGTTCGCGCGCGTGCCGCTGCATACGACGGTGGCCGGGCGCACTGACACGGGCGTGCACGGGCTCGGGCAGGTCGTGCACTTCGATACCGACCTCGATCGCGAGGTGTTCTCGTGGGTGCGCGGCACCAACGCGTTCCTGCCGCCGACCGTGGCGGTGCAATGGGCGCAGCCGATGCCGGAGACGTTCCATGCGCGTTTCTCGGCGTTCGAACGCACGTATTACTACACGCTGTACGTGCATCCCGTGCGCTCGCCGATGCTGGCGGGGCGCGCGGGCTGGATCCATACGCCGCTCGACGACGATGCGATGCGCGCCGCCGCCGCGCACCTGATCGGCGAGCACGACTTCTCGTCGTTCCGGTCGTCGGAATGCCAGTCGAAGACGCCGGTCAAACACCTGTACCAGATCGACGTGCGGCGCGTGGGCCACTTCATCCATTTCCGGTTCCGCGCCAACGCGTTCCTGCACCACATGGTGCGCAACCTGATGGGCTGCCTCGTCGCGGTCGGTCGTGGCCGCTATCCGGCCGACTGGCTCGCCGACGTGCTGGCCGGGCGCGACCGCAAACTTGCGGCGCCCACGTTCATGGCCGACGGGCTGTATCTCGCCCACGTCGGCTACCCGGCGGAATTCGCCGTCCCGCCCGCGCAGCTCGGCAGTGTGCCGTGGAGCAGCGTCTGGGCCGATCTGGACCCGCAATCATGACGGATCACGCCGTGTCTTCCTCGACTCCCGCCGCGGCCGGCCTGCCGCCGCGCACGCGCATCAAGCTGTGCGGGCTGTCGCGCCCCGAGGACGTGCTGCACGCCGCGACGCTCGGCGCCGATGCGATCGGCCTCGTGTTCTACCCGAAGAGCCCGCGCGCGGTGACGATCGCGCAGGCGGCGGAGCTGGCGCGCCTCGCGCCGCCGTTCGTATCGGTGGTCGGGTTGTTCGTGAATGCGACCGAAGCCGAGATCGAGGCCGTCGTGCGCGACGTGCCACTCACGCTGCTGCAGTTCCATGGCGACGAGACGCCCGAGCAGTGCGACGCGCTCGGGCGCGCGGCACGCCTGCCGTGGCTGCGCGCGGTGCGCGTCGGCCCCTCGACGCAATCGGCCGATTTGGTAGAATCGGGGCTTCATTATTCGAAAGCGCGCGGCCTCCTGTTCGACACCCTGGTGCCGGATTACGGTGGTAGCGGCAAGGTCTTCGATTGGTCTCTTATTCCCGCAGAGCTCGCGCATCGGGCCGTTTTGAGTGGTGGCTTGAGCGCGCAAAACGTCGGTGATGCGATTCGCCAGTTGCGCCCGTTTGCTGTCGATGTCTCGAGTGGCATCGAAGTGGAGGGCGCGAAGGGCGTGAAGGATCACGCCCGGATGGCGGCGTTCGTACGCGCGGTGCGCGAAGCGGACGCCCGGTGATGCAAGCCGGTGCGGCCCCGAAAGCGGGGCGCACCGACCGATCGAGAGAGACACCATGTACAACCTTCCTGATGATCGCGGCCACTTCGGCCCGTATGGCGGCACGTTTGTCGCCGAGACGCTGATTCACGCGCTGGACGAACTGCGCGCGGCGTATGAAAAATTCCAGAACGATCCCGATTTCGTCGCCGAATTCGAGCGCGAGCTGAAGCATTTCGTCGGCCGCCCGTCGCCGATCTACCACGCGCAACGCTGGAGCGAGACGCTCGGCGGCGCGCAGATCTACCTGAAGCGCGAAGACCTGAACCACACCGGCGCGCACAAGATCAACAACGTGATCGGCCAGGCGCTGCTCGCGAAGCGCATGGGCAAGAAGCGCGTGATCGCCGAGACGGGCGCCGGCCAGCACGGCGTCGCGACCGCGACGATCTGCGCGCGCTTCGGGATGGAGTGCGTGGTCTACATGGGTTCGGAAGACGTGCGCCGCCAGGCCGCGAACGTCTACCGGATGAAGCTGCTCGGCGCGACGGTCGTGCCGGTCGAATCGGGTTCGCGCACGCTGAAGGACGCGCTGAACGAAGCGATGCGCGACTGGGTCACGAACATCGAGAACACGTTCTACATCATCGGCACGGTCGCGGGTCCGCACCCGTACCCGATGATGGTGCGCGACTTCCAGCGCGTGATCGGCGACGAGTGCAAGGTGCAGATGCCGGAAATGACCGGCCGGCAGCCGGACGCGGTGATCGCCTGCGTGGGCGGCGGTTCGAACGCGATGGGCATCTTCTATCCGTACATCGACGACACGTCGGTGCAGCTGATCGGCGTCGAAGCCGCCGGCGACGGCCTCGACACGGGCCATCACGCGGCGTCGCTGATCGCCGGCAGCCCGGGCGTGCTGCACGGCAACCGTACCTACCTGCTGCAGGACGACAACGGCCAGATCATCGAGACGCATTCGGTGTCGGCAGGCCTCGACTATCCGGGCGTCGGCCCCGAGCACGCATGGCTGAAGGACAGCGGCCGTGCGCAGTACGTCGGCATCACCGACGAGGAAGCGCTGAAGGCGTTCCACGACTGCTGCCGGATCGAGGGGATCATTCCCGCGCTCGAGTCGAGCCACGCGATTGCATATGGCGTGAAGCTCGCGCCGACGTTGCCGAAGGACAAGATCCTGCTCGTCAACCTGTCGGGCCGCGGCGACAAGGACATGCACACGGTCGCCGAGCGATCGGGCATCGAACTCTGACCCCGACCGATGCGTGACCTGATCGAAGAACCGGGCGGCGGTGCCGCGAGCGAGGCGGGGGCGGTTCAGCCCGCCGCTGCCGTGCCGCGCGCGCTGCCGTCCGGTATCGAACTGCATAACCGCGATTTCCTGACCGATGCCGCGCACCTGCCGGACGCGTCGATCGACCTGATCGTCGCCGATCCGCCGTACGGGCTCGGCAAGGACTACGGCAACGACTCGGACAAGCGTTCGGGCGACGACTTTCTCGCGTGGACGCGCGAGTGGCTCGAGCTCGCGATTCCGAAGCTGAAGCCGAGCGGGTCGATGTACATCTTCTGCACGTGGCAGTACGCGCCGGAAATCTTCAGTTTCCTGAAGACGCAACTCACGATGGTCAACGAGATCATCTGGGACCGACGCGTGCCGAGCATGGGCGGCACGACGCGCCGTTTCACGTCGGTGCACGACAACATCGGCTTTTTCGCGGTTTCCAAGGCGTATTACTTCGATCTCGATCCGGTCCGCATCCCGTACGACGCCGACACGAAGAAGGCCCGCTCGCGCAAGCTGTTCGAAGGCAGCAAGTGGCTGGAGATGGGCTACAACCCGAAGGACGTCTGGTCGGTCTCGCGCCTGCACCGGCAGCACGCGGAGCGCGTCGATCATCCGACCCAGAAGCCGCTGGAAATCATCGAGCGGATGGTGCTCGCAAGCTGCCCGCCGGGCGGCCGCGTGCTCGATCCGTTCATGGGCAGCGGCACGACCGCGGTGGCCTGCGCACGGCAGGGGCGCGACTTCGTCGGCTACGAGATCAACGAAAGTTATTGCGCGATCGCGCATGAGCGCGTGAACGCGCTCGCTGCGCCGGCGTGCGCGTGAATCGCGCCGCCCGTGTCGCCGATCGCTGCTTTGCATGGGACCGGAGTAAGCGCTAAAGCGCTAACTCCGGTCGACAAAGGAAAATTGCCATGAATCGTATTCAGCAGACCTTCGCCGCACTTGCCGAACAAGGCCGTAAGGGCCTGATCCCGTTCATCACGGCCGGCGACCCCGATCCCGCCAAGACCGTCGAATTCATGCACGCGCTCGCCGAAGGCGGCGCGGACGTGATCGAACTCGGCGTGCCGTTCTCGGATCCGATGGCCGACGGCCCCGTGATCCAGCGCTCGTCGGAACGCGCACTCGCGCGCGGCGTCACGCTGAAGAGCGTGCTCGCCGACGTGAAGCGGTTTCGCGAAACCGACCCCAAAACCCCCGTCGTGCTGATGGGTTATGCGAACCCGATCGAGCGGATGGGCGTCGACACGTTCGCGGCCGAAGCACAGGCGGCCGGGGTCGACGGCGTGCTCGTCGTCGACTATCCGCCGGAAGAGGCGGGCGTGTTCGCCGAGAAAATGCGCGCCGTGCAGATCGATCCGATCTTCCTGCTCGCGCCCACGTCGACCGACGAGCGCATCGCCGACGTCGGCAAGATCGCGAGCGGCTACGTGTATTACGTGTCGCTCAAGGGCGTGACCGGCGCAGGAAATCTGGATGTTTCGAGCATTGCGGGTAAAATCCCGGCCATCAAGTCGCGCGTGCCGGTTCCGGTAGGCGTCGGCTTCGGTATCCGCGACGCCGAAACGGCGCGCGCGGTGGCCGAAGTGTCGGACGCCGTCGTGATCGGCAGCCGCCTCGTGCAGCTGCTCGAAAGCGCTGCGCCGGAGGGTGCCGCCGCCGCGCTGAAGACTTTCATCGCCGAGCTGCGCGCCGCCCTGGACGGCGCGGGCAAGACGGCGCGATAAACACAACACAGGAAGCGGGAACGGGCCACACGGCCCGCCCCGCCACGGAACAGGAAACCATACGATGAGCTGGCTCGACAAACTGTTGCCGCCGAAGATCAAGCAGACCGACCCGAAGAGCCGCAAGGGCATTCCGGAAGGCCTGTGGGTCAAGTGCCCGTCCTGCGAGGCCGTGCTGTACCGCAACGACGTGGACGCGAACCTGCACGTCTGCCCGAAGTGCGATCACCACATGCGCATCGGTGCGCGTGAGCGTCTCGACGGGCTGCTCGATCCGGAAGGCCGCTACGAGATCGGCCAGGAAATCGTGCCGGTCGACACGCTGAAGTTCAAGGACAGCCGCAAGTACCCCGATCGTCTGAAGGAAGCGATGGACGACACGGGCGAAACTGACGCGATGGTCGTGATGGGCGGTGCGATCCACACGCTGCCGGTGGTCGCGGCCTGCTTCGAGTTCTCGTTCATGGGCGGCTCGATGGGCTCGGTGGTCGGCGAGCGCTTCACGCGCGGCGCGCAGAACGCGCTGGAACAGCAGGTGCCGTTCATCTGCTTCACCGCTTCGGGCGGTGCACGGATGCAGGAAAGCCTGCTGTCGCTGATGCAGATGGCGAAAACCACCGCGATGCTGACCAAGCTGGCCGAAGCGAAGCTGCCGTTCATCTCGGTGCTGACCGACCCGACGATGGGTGGCGTGTCGGCGAGCTTTGCCTTCCTCGGCGACGTCGTGATCGCCGAACCGAAGGCGCTGATCGGCTTCGCCGGCCCGCGCGTGATCGAGCAGACGGTTCGCGAGAAGCTGCCGGAAGGCTTCCAGCGCGCCGAATTCCTGCTGAAGACGGGCGCGATCGACATGATCGTCGACCGCCGCAAGCTGCGCGACGAGATCGCGCAACTGCTCGCGCTGCTGCAGCGACAGCCGGCCGACGCGCTGGCCTGACCGGCGCAAGGTTGTGAACACTGCGCGTCGCCTGGCTTCAGCGCCGGGCGGCGCGCTTCGTTTTTTGGCGTAGTGGCGGTCCCGATCCAGATTTGAACCGATGAGCACTTTTCCCACTCTCGACGCGTGGCTTTCGCATCTCGAACGCGCGCACCCGGTCGGCATCGACATGGGCCTGACCCGCATCGGGCAGGTCAAGGCGGCGCTGCAGCTCGAATTCGCGTGCCCCGTCATCACCGTCGGCGGCACGAACGGCAAGGGCTCGACCTGCGCGTTCCTCGAGACGATCCTCGTGCGCGCCGGCTACAAGGTCGGCTGCCACACGTCGCCGCACCTGCTTGAATTCAACGAGCGCGTACGCGTGAACGGGCAGAACGTCACCGATGACGAACTGCTGCCGCATTTCGAGGCCGTCGAAGCGGCGCGCACGTCGTTGCCCGAGCCCGTGTCGCTCACGTACTTCGAATTCACGACGCTCGCGATCATGCACCTGTTCGCGTCGCGCGGGCTCGACGCGGTGATCCTCGAAGTCGGCCTCGGCGGCCGGCTCGACGCGGTCAACATCATCGATACCGATTGCGCGATCGTCACGAGCATCGACATCGACCACACCGAATACCTCGGCGACACGCGCGAGAAGATCGCGTTCGAGAAGGCCGGGATCTTCCGTGCCGGCAAGCCGGCGATCTGCGGCGATCCGGCCGCGCCGCAAACGCTGATCGACCACGCCGAAGCGATCGGCGCCGACCTGTGGCTCGTCGGCCGCGATTTCCGCTACGAGGCGCAGGCAGGTGCGGAGCGCCAGCAGTGGAGCTACCTCGGCCGCGAGAAGCGCTATCCGGCGCTTGCGTACCCCGCGCTGCGCGGGGCGAATCAGCTGATCAATGCGTCGGCTGCGCTCGCCGCGCTCGAAGCGCTGCGCCCGGTGCTGCCGGTGTCCGCGCAAGACATCCGGCTCGGCCTCGCGAACGTCGAATTGCCGGGGCGCTTCCAGGTGCTGCCCGGCAAGCCGGCGATCGTGCTCGACGTCGCGCACAACCCGCATGCATCGGCCGTGCTCGAGCAGAACCTCGGCAACATGGGCTTCTTCCCGTACACGTACGCGGTATTCGGCGCGATGCACGACAAGGACATCGACGGCGTGCTGCAGCACCTGAAGGGCGAGATCGACCACTGGTGCGTGACCGACCTGCCGCTGCCGCGCGCGGCCTCCGCGGAGCAGCTTGAAGCCGCGCTGCGCAAGGCTGGCGTGGAAGAGGGGCCCGATTCGAGCGTCACGCGTTACACGTCGCCTGCCGAAGCGTTTCGCGATGCACTAAAAAGAGCATCCGAGAATGATAGAATCGTGATTTTCGGCAGTTTCCATACGGTTGCCGGCGTGCTGGCCTACCGTAAATCGCAGCAACACTGACTGACGGGCAGTTTCGGACTCAGCCATTCATGGGAATTTTCTCGTTCGGCAAAAAAGACGACGACGCGCCCCCGCGGCGCGGCGGTCGCACCGGGACCTCCCGGAACGTGCGCACGGAGCGCACTGAACGCGTCGAGCGACGCTCACGCCGCACCGAGCGTCCGGAATCGGACGCACTGCTCCTCGATCCGACCCTTCCAGAAAAGCAACGCGCGCGACGTCGCCTCGTCGGCGCAATCGCGCTCGTCGTTGCCGCCGTGATCGTGCTGCCGATGGTGCTCGACTCGCACCCGAAGCCGGTAACGGACGACATCGCAATCGACATTCCGAACCGGCCCGCGCACCAGGCGGTCGCACCGCGTGACGACGATGCATCCGACGTGCAGGCCGGCGTCGCGCACGACGAACCGCCGGCATCCGATGTGGCCGTTGCGGCTGCACCGGCGCCCGCGCCGAAGGATGCCGACAAGCCGGCCGCGAAACCCGATACCGCGACCACGGCGAGCGTGACGCCGCCGAAGCCCGCGCCGAAACCGGCCGCCCCCGTGGCGAAGCCGGCTGCGCCGAAGCCTGCACCCGCGCCCGCCGCCGTCGCGAATACCGACGCCGCGAGCCCGGACAGCAGCGACGCTTCGTCGCCGTCGTCGCCGGCCGGTGCGCGCTTCGCGGTGCAGCTCGGTTCGTTCAAGGACGACGCGACGGCCCGTTCGTGGGCCACCAAATTGAAATCGGCGGGTGTGCCCGCATATGTCGAGCATCGCAAGCAGGCGGACGGCAGCACGGCTACACTGTTGCGTGCCGGCCCGTTCGCGGATCGATCGGCGGCTTCCGCCGCGATCGCGAAGGTGCGCGAAGCCGGTCTGACGCAGTAACGCACGATGCTGACGGCTTTCGACTACGCTGTATTGGCGGTGATCGTGTTGTCGGCGCTGCGCGGTGCGTGGCGCGGCTTCGTGTCCGAGATTTTCGGGCTGATCGGCTGGATTGCGGCGATCGTGATCGCGGGCCGCTACGTCGGACTGGTCGTGCCGTATATCCCGGCGAACTGGCCGGGCGGTGCGCTGACGCAGTGGGTGATCGCCTTCGCGTTGCTCGTGATCGGCGTGGTGCTGGTCGCCGGTGTCGCGAACGCGCTGCTGTCGCGGATCGCCCAGGCGAGTGGCCTGGGCGGCGTCGACCGCTCGCTGGGCATGATGTTCGGGCTCGTCCGCGGCTGCGTGCTGGTAGTGCTGCTGGTCGCGGCGGCCGGGCTGACCGAGCTGCCCAAACAGGATTTCTGGCGCAATGCGCTATTGCGTCCTTTCGCCGAGCAGGGCGTGCATGAGCTCAAGCAGCTCCTGCCCGACGGCATGGCCCAGTACGTACGCGTGTGACGACGCGGCCGGGCAGGACGGAACCGATTTTGTCATTCTGAAGGACATGCCATGTGCGGCATCGTAGGCGTTATCTCCCAATCCCCGGTCAATCAGCTGATCTATGACAGCCTGCTGCTGCTGCAGCATCGCGGTCAGGACGCGGCGGGCATCGCGACGGCGGACGGCAGCAATTTCCACATGTACAAGGCGAACGGCATGGTGCGCGACGTGTTCCGCACGCGCAACATGCGCAGCCTGCCTGGCACCTACGGCATCGGCCAGGTGCGTTACCCGACCGCCGGCTCGGCGTCGAGCGAAGCCGAGGCGCAACCGTTCTACGTGAACGCGCCGTTCGGGATCATCCTCGCGCACAACGGCAACCTGACGAACTGGCAGCAACTGAAGGACGAGATGTTCCGGATCGACCGCCGGCACCTCAACACCAATTCCGACAGCGAAGTGCTGCTCAACGTGTTCGCGCACGAGCTGCAACTGTCGACCACGGGCCTCGAGCTCGATCCGGCGTCGGTGTTCAAGGCTGTCGCGGGCGTGCATCGCCGCCTGCAGGGCTCGTACGCGATCGTGTCGCTGATCGCCGGCTACGGCCTGCTCGCGTTCCGCGATCCGTTCGGCATTCGCCCGCTGTGCATCGGCAAGCTCGAAACCGAGCACGGCACCGAGTGGATGGTTGCATCGGAGTCGGTGGCCGTCGAAGGCATCGGTTTCGAATTCGTCCGCGACGTGCAGCCGGGCGAAGCGATCTTCATCGACCCGGCCGGCAACTTCCACAGCCAGCAGTGCGCGGAGCAGCCGACGCTGAACCCGTGCATGTTCGAATACGTGTACCTCGCGCGTCCGGATTCTTGCCTCGACGGCGTGCCGGTCTACAACGTGCGTCTGCGCATGGGCGACTATCTGGCCGAGAAGATCAAGCGCGAGCTGCCGAACGTGCCGATCGACGTCGTGATGCCGATTCCCGATTCGTCGCGCCCGGCTGCGATGCAGGTCGCCGCGAAGCTCGGCGTCGAGTACCGCGAAGGCTTCTTCAAGAACCGCTACGTCGGCCGTACCTTCATCATGCCGGGCCAGGCCGTGCGCAAGAAGTCGGTGCGCCAGAAGCTCAATGCGATGAGCATCGAGTTCAAGGACAAGAACGTGCTGATCGTCGACGATTCGATCGTGCGCGGCACCACTTCGCATGAAATCGTGCAGATGGCGCGCGATGCGGGCGCGAAGTCGGTGATCTTCGCGTCGGCGGCGCCGCCCGTGAAGTTCCCGAACGTGTACGGCATCGACATGCCGACGCGCGGCGAACTCGTCGCGCATGGTCGCACCGACGAAGACGTCGCGAAGATCATCGGCGCCGACCACCTGATCTACCAGGACGTCGACGACCTGCGCCGCGCGGTGCGCGACATCAACCCGAAGCTCGAACGCTTCGAGGCGTCGTGCTTCGACGGCAACTACATCACCGGCGACGTGACGCCCGAGTATCTCGATGCGATCGAGCGTGCGCGCCTCACGCCGGCATCGCAGGCCGATCGCGACACGGCCGGCGACACCGAACGCTCGCAGATGAACCTGCAGTTGTCGGTCGAGTGACACCGGCGCACGCTTTTGACGAGGCGTGATAGGATGTGGCCTTGCGTCGATTTGATATCAGCTTGCGGACGCGGGGCGACTTCCCAAAACAGCTAAAGCGAAGGCCGGTGGCAACCGGCCCGAGTCGATCGCTGTCGTACCGCACCGAAGCCCGCTGATGCCGACGCATAGCGGGCTTTTTGTTTTTGGCCTGGTTTTGACTGGGTTCGCGCCACCCGCGCGGCCATCGAATACGGAAAACGGAACATGGACGACTCCCTCAACTTCGACACGCTTGCCGTGCGCGCGGGCACGCTGCGCAGCGACTTCAACGAGCACTCGGAAGCGCTGTTCCTCACGTCGAGCTTCTGCTTCCAGAGCGCGGCCGACGCAGCCGAGCGCTTCGCGAATTCGGAAGACTACTTCACCTATTCGCGCTTCACGAACCCGACCGTCACCATGTTCCAGGAGCGTCTCGCGGCGCTCGAGGGCGGCGAGGCATGCATCGCCACCGCGTCGGGGATGGCCGCGATCATGTCGGTCGTGATGGCAGCGCTGCAGGCCGGCGACCACCTCGTCAGCTCGCGCAGCCTGTTCGGCTCGACACTCGGGATGTTCTCGCAGATCTTCAGCAAGTTCGGGATCACGACGACCTTCGTCGACCCGACCGACCTGAACGCATGGAAGGACGCCGTGCGTCCGGAAACGAAGATGTTCTTCCTCGAGACGCCGTCGAACCCGCTGACCGAACTCGCCGACATCGAGGCGATCGGCAAGATCGCGAAGGCATCGAATGCGCTGTTCGTCGTCGACAACTGTTTCTGCAGCCCGGTGCTGCAGCAGCCGCTGAAGCTCGGCGCGGATGTCGTGATGCACTCGGCCACCAAGTTCCTCGACGGCCAGGGCCGCGTGCTCGGCGGCGCGCTGGTCGGCTCGAAGGAATTCATCATGGGCAAGGTGTTCCCGTTCGTGCGCAGCGCGGGTCCGACGCTGTCGGCGTTCAACGCGTGGGTGTTGCTGAAGGGGATGGAGACGCTGTCGCTGCGCGTCGAGAAGCAATCGGCGAACGCTCTGGAGATCGCGCGCTGGCTCGATTCGCATCCGGCCGTCGCACGCGTGTTTCATCCGGGCCTCGAATCGCACCCGCAGCACGAACTCGCGAAGCGTCAGCAAAAGGCGGGCGGGTCGATCCTGTCGTTCGAGCTGAAGGGCGACACGCCCGAGCAGCAGCGCGCGAATGCGTGGCGCGTGATCGACAGCACGAAGCTGATCTCGATCACCGGCAACCTCGGTGACACGCGGTCGACCATTACCCATCCGGCGACGACCACGCACGGCCGCATCACGCCGGAAGCGCGGGCGGCAGCAGGGATCAGCGAAGGGCTGATCCGGTTGTCGGTCGGCCTCGAAGACGCGGGCGACATCCGCAACGACCTCGCGCGCGGCCTCGAAGGCTGAGCGCGGCGACCGGTTTCAGGTTTCAAGGTCGACATGAAAACGGGCCGCTCGAAGGAGCGGCCCGTTTTCTTTTCAGGCTGGCGAGGAACGTGCGCCGCCGGAATCAGGCGGCGTGCCCGTGCGGCGAGTCGCGCATCGCATCCACCATCCATCGCAGCGTTTCGTCGAGCGGCGTGACGGGCAGCTCGCCCACCGCGCGCCGCAGCTTGTCGCGCGACCCGCTCAGGCTCTTCACCTCGTTGTGCCGCATGAAACGCGGATCGATCGTCACGTCGATCACGTAACCGGCGATGCGCGACAGCATCGCCAGCACTTCCTTCAGCGAATACGCGCGCTCCGAGCAGACGTTGAACGTCTCGCCCGCCGGCGCGGCTTCGACCAGCTTCAGGTACGCGGCCGTCACGTCGCGCACGTCGGAGAAATCGCGGCTCACGTCGAGGCAGCCGAGCGAGATCCGCGGTTCGTTGCGCGCGTAGTGCGCGACGAGCTTCGGCAGCAGGTACGCATCGCTCTGGCCGACACCCGTGTAGTTGAACGGCCGCGCGATCACGATCGGCAGCCGGTCGGCCCACAGCTTGGCCGCGTATTCCATTGCGAGCTTGCTGACCGCGTAGTCGTTCGCCGGGGCAGGGGCGACGGTTTCGTCGAGCACGCCGGCCGTCGAATTGCCGTAGACGTTCGCGCTGCTGGCGAGCAGCACGGCCGACGGGCGGCGGTCGAGGCCCGCGAGCGCGGCCAGCAGGTTGCGCGTGCCGACGATGTTGACCGCGTAAGTCTGCGACGGCTCGTCCTGCGCGACGTGCGCGCGCGCGGCGAGATGCATGACCGCATCGGGGCGAGCGTCGGCAGCCGCCGCACGCATTGCCTCCGCGTCGAGCAGGTCGACGGGCAGCAGCGTGCAGTGCGCGAAGGCCGGATCGTCGGGTCGTGCCGTGCCGGGCGCGACCGTCCCCCAGACCTCATAGCCGGCCGCCTGCAGGCGCTCGGCCATGTAGCGGCCCGTGAAACCGGTCAGGCCCGTGACGAACGCACGGCGCGACGGGCGTCCGGCTTCAGAACGTGTCATGGTGTTGATTCCGCGTCAAATCAGCTTCGACCATCATCTGGCAAAGTTGTTCGAGCGTCGTCTTCGGTTCCCAGCCGAGCTGGCTTTTCGCCTTGTCGGCACAGCCGATCAGCAGGTCGACCTCGGCAGGGCGGTAGAACTTCGGATTCACCTCCACGAGCACGTTGCCGTTCGACGCGTCGAGGCCGCGTTCCTGCTCGCCCTTGCCGGTCCATTCGATCTGGTAGCCCGCGGCCGCGAACGCCATCCGCACGAAATCGCGCACGGTCTCCGTGCGGTTGGTCGCGAGCACGTAGGTGTCGGGCTCGTCGGCCTGCAGCATGCGCCACATGCCTTCGACGTACTCGAGCGCGAAGCCCCAGTCGCGCTTCGCGTCGAGGTTGCCGAGCTCGAGGCGGGTTGCCTTGCCGAGCTTGATCTTCGCGACGGTGTCGGTGATCTTGCGCGTGACGAACTCGCGGCCGCGCAGCGGCGATTCATGGTTGAACAGGATGCCGCTGCTGCCGAACAGGCCGTACGACTCGCGGTAGTTCACCGTCATCCAGTGCGCGTACAGCTTCGCGACGCCGTACGGGCTGCGCGGATAGAACGAGGTCGCTTCCGTCTGCGGAATCGATTGCACCTTGCCGAACATCTCGGACGTCGACGCCTGGTAGAAGCGCGTCTTCGGGCTCACGACGCGGATCGCCTCGAGCAGGTTCAACGGACCCAGGCCCGTCACTTCGGCGGTCGTCGCCGGCTGGTCGAACGACACGCCGACGAAGCTCTGCGCGGCGAGGTTGTACAGCTCGTCGGGCTGCGTGCGTTCGAGCAGGCGCAGGCTCGAGCCGGCGTCGGTCAGGTCGTGCTCGACGAGCGTGAGGTTCGGGTGCGTGTTGACGCCGAGCTCGGCGATGCGCCAGAAATTCACCGAGCTGGTGCGGCGGTAGGTGCCGGTGACCTCGTAGCCCTTGTCGAGCAGCAGCTTGGTCAGGTAGGCGCCGTCTTGCCCCGAGATCCCGGTAATGATGGCCTTCTTGCGAGTTTGGCTCATGACGTTGTCCTGGTAGAAACGATGGATGGTGAAATTCAGGCGGTCGTGCCGGCGGCGGCCGGCAGCGCGCGGCGTGCGGGGCCGCGCGTCAGGCGCCGTTCGAAGCCGTACCAGCTCAGGGTCGCGTACGCGAGCGTGATCGCAAGCGCCAGCGCGGCCGTGACGAAGCGGTTCAGGTGCAGCGGCCACAGCGCGTACAGCACGCTGAGGTGGATCAGGTACACGGTGTAGCTGACGGTGCCCACGTAGACGAGCATCGGGTTCGTCAGCACGCGCTGCACGATGCCGCGACCGCGCAGCGCGATCACGACGATCGACGTGCACAGCAGCAGCGAGATGCTGTAGAGCGCCGCATTCGACAGCGGCGTGTTCGCGGCGCGAAAGCGCGGGAACGACAGGTGCAGCCAGCCGAGGATCGCGAGCGACACGAGTGCGCCGACGATCGCGAGCGGATAGAACGGCTCCAGCGCGCGCCGGTCCCGGCGCAGCACGATCGCGAGCAGCGCGCCCGCGGCGAGCAGGTCCATCCGGAACGGCGTCAGGTAGTAGATCGGCCAGAACGAGTCGAACCACGGCGTCGCGATCGCACGCAGCACGGGGGCCGCGACGATCAGCGCGGCGGCGACCCACAGCAGCGCGCGTTCAGAGCACCACAGCACGACGAATGGCCAGAAGATATAGAACTGCTCCTCGACCGCGAGCGACCACAGCACGTTCAGGCTGTCATGGCCGATGCTGCCGAGCGACAGCCCGATGTTGGTCGAGAAGAACGCGAACCACGGCCAGTGCGGCAGCCAGCTCGCGCCGAACAGGATCGTCGACACCACGAGCAGCAGCACGTACGGCGGCAGGATGCGGCGCACGCGGCGTGCGTAGAAGTGGCTGAAGTACGACTGCCCGCGCGCCTTGCGATCGAGCAGGATGCCGGTGATCAGCAGCCCGCTCAGCACGAAGAACAGGTCGACGCCCATCCAGAGCGGCGCTTTCAGCGCGTGCTGCAGGAACACGGCGCCCACCGCGATTGCGCGCAGCCCGTCGAGCTGCACGATGCGGCCGTGGTGCGGCGGGGTGAGGTCCGCGGGTCGCGAGATGCCCGTCATCGCGCCGCTCCTTCGCGACGCGCAGCGTGAGCCGGGGCGAGTCGCACATCCGATGCGTAAACGTGAACGTAATGCATGCCATTAAATGAAATATCGAATCGAAATCGATTCTAGGGAAAAGAAATCGGCAAAAAAACGCGCGTCATTTATCTGATGGAAAACATTCAAATGCCGATTATTCCGGTCGAGGAATGAAAGGTTGCCGCCCGGACAGCCCCGGCAGGCGGCGCGAAGCGGCATTTTCTACAGGCCGGGAAGCGAAAGGCGGTCGTTATTGCCGCTTTCGCGTGCCTTTTCGAACCTGTTCAGGTTCGATATTTCAGGCGGAAACATCCCCAAATATTTCCAAATTTCTTGTGATTATTTTTGCTTGTAACCTGCATCGCGACGTTTGAAACCCATTTGGCGACAGGGTGCGCCGGCGGCCGTCCTTTCGACGGCCCGGTCGCTGTTGCATCAAGTCTGGAGAAGCGCATTGCGACGTCTGATTCTGGTAGGCATGACGGTATGCGCGACGCTGCTGACGAGCGCCGCACCGGCCGAAACGGTGTTGCCCGCGACCACGTCGTGGATCGGCAATACGTTCGGCTATGGCGACGGCAGCTGGACGCAGATCGACATTCGCGCGATCGCGGTGACGCCTGAAGGCAAGGTGTATACGAATGCGCCGTGGGACGAGAGCGGGGCCGAGGCGAGCGTCTACCAGGACGGGAAGATGCTCGGCTTCGCCGGCGGCACGCACGGCTGGGGCAACCTCGGCGGCAGCGCGATCGCCGTGAACAGCAAGTACGCGTACGTCGCGATCGGTGTCGGCAACGAGCGCGGCCACCTGCAGTCGCCCGGCATCTGGCCGGACAAGGGCAAGCAGTGGTTCGGCATCTCGCGCCGCACGATCGGCGACCTGAAGCAGCCCGCGCCGTTCCGCGCGGCGCCGCAGGTCGCGCCGGGCGGCCGCGCGGACACCGGCCGCGCACGGATGGCCGCGAGCTTCATGATGATGAACGAGGTGGCGGCGCCTGCGCGCTCGGAAGTGGGCGAGCAGAAGGCGGAAGTCGGCGGCCTCGCGGCCGACGACAAGACGCTGTTCGCGACGAATCCGTCGCGTGACGCGGTGGACGTGTACGACGCGGAGACGATGCAGCAGAAGGGCACGTGGAGCGCGCACGAGCCGGGCCGCATCGCGCTCGCGGGCGACGGCACGCTGTGGTTGCTCACGGACACGATCAACGGGCCCGCGCACCTGGTGCACGTGCGCGCGGACGGCCGCAAGCTCGACGACGCGCCCGCGCTGCCCGAAGGCACCGACGCGGTGGACGTGGCGGTCGACCCGAAAGGGCGCGTGCTCGTCGCGGACAACGGGCCGCGCCAGCAGATCCTGATCTTCTCGAAAGGCGGCAAGGGCTATGCGCAATCGGGCACGCTCGGCGAGCGCGGCGGCATCTTCGCGGGCCCGGTGCCGGGCCGGCCGGGGCAGCAGCGTTTCAACGGGCTGACGGGCGTCGGCGTCGACCGCGCGGGCAACATCTATGTGTCGATGAACGGCATCGGGCCGCGCCACGACACGATCGGCGCAGGGCTCGGCGCGGTGCTCGAAAGCTACACGCCGGACGGCAAGCAGCGCTGGCAGGTGCAGGGGCTGCTGTTCGTCGACGGCGCGTGGCTCGACCCGGCGCGGCCGAACAGCGTGTACACGGGCAACAAGCGCTTCGAGCTCGACCTGTCGAAACCGCCGGGCCAGGACTGGAAATACGCCGGCTTCCTGTCGAACCGCTTCAAGTATCCGGACGACCCCGTGTTCCATACGGACCAGTGGCCCGGCATGCCGATCGCGCGTCGTGTCGACGGCCGCACGTTCCTGTACCTGACCGACATGTACGCCGATCACCTGAAGATCTACCGCTTCGACGCGAAGCGCGACGGCGAAGTCGCGATCCCGTCCGGCCTGATCGCGGGCCGCGCACGGCCGGTCGACAACGTGCCGAACAAGCCGCCGGGCGGCGACTGGCTGTGGCGCGACGCGAACGGCAACGGCCGGCTGGATGCCGACGAGTTCGAGATCAACACGACGGGCAAGGCGAAGGCGGGCGGCTGGGGCTGGTGGGTCGACACGAAGGGCGACATCTGGCGCACCAGCGACGTGCGCGGCATCCACCGCTTCCGCTATGGCGGCGTCGACAAGGCCGGCAACCCGGTCTACTTATACGACAAGGTCACGACCTACCCGATGCCGCAGCCGTTCACGCAACTGCGCCGCTCGATCTACGACGCACAGACGGACACGCTGTACGTGACCGGTTACACGGCCGACGCACCGCCGGCGCCGGGCATCAACAAGGAAGTGGGTCGCGTGCTGATCCGCTTCGACAAGTGGTCGACGGGCTCGCCGGTCGTGCGCTACCAGGTCGCGCTGCCGTGGCAGCTCGACGCGAAGCCGATCTTCGACCTGATCGGGCTCACGGCCGAGGGCCGCTACCTGTTCGGGGTGGAGCCGGTCGGCAAGATCCACGTGTACGACAAGGAAACCGGCAAGGAAGTGGGCGTGATGAGCCCGGGCGCCGAAGTCGGCAAGGCATCCGGCTGGGTCGACGTGCCCTTCGGCATCAGCGCGTTCCGGCGCGAGAACGGCGAGTACCTCGTGTTCGTCGAGGAAGACGCGCGCGGCAAGGTGCTGATGTATCGCTGGAAACCGTGACGGGCAGCGTCACACAAGGCAGAAGCATGGACAAAGGCATACTCAAGAACGTTTCGATCAACTTCATCGGGCTGATCCTGCCGACCTTCGTGTCGCTGGTGACGGTGCCCGCCTATATTCACGCGCTCGGCGTCGAACGCTACGGCGTCGTCAGCCTCGTGTGGACGTTGATCGGCTATTTCGGGATCCTCGATCTCGGGATGAGCATGGCCGCGCAGAACCACATCTCGAAGGCGCTCGCGAGCGGCAACGCCGACGAAAGCGCGCGCGTGTTCTGGAGCGCGTTCTGGCTGAATCTCGGCACCGGCATCGTGGGCGGGCTGCTGATCTATTTCGGCGCGTTCATCTACACCGCGTACTTCACGAAGGTGTCGGCGGCGATGCAGCACGAGGTGTATCTCGCGCTGCCGTGGCTCGCGCTCGCGATTCCGCTGGCGAACGTGTCGTGGGTGTTCGCGGGCGCGATCAACGGCGCCGAACGCTTCGGCGTGTTCAACACGAACCAGACGATCGGCACGTTCCTGTTCCAGCTGCTGCCGCTCGGCGCCGCATGGTGGATCGCGCCGAACCTGCAGACGGTGCTCGCCGCGGCGGTCGTCGCGCGCCTGGTCGCGGCGGTGATGCTCGGCCACGCCAGCATCAAGGTGCTCGGGATCCGGCGCATCGATCCGCCGCAGTGGGGCACCGCGAAAGGGCTGTTCAACTTCGGCGGCTGGATGCTGATCGCGAGCACGACGAGCATGATCGCCGACACGCTCGACCGCGTGATGCTCGGCGCCGGCATGGGCGCGAAGTTCGTCACCTACTACACGGTGCCGCAGAACCTCGTCACGCGCCTGAACATGCTGCCGAACGCGCTCGTGCGCACGCTGTTCCCGCGCCTGTCGGCAGTGGGCCGCGATCATGCGGACACGCTCGCGCGCCAGTCGCTCGAATTCCTCAACGGCGTGTTCACGCCGGTCGGCATCGTCGCGATCTTCGCGCTCGCACCGTTCCTCACGCTGTGGGTCGGCGCCGATCTCGCCGCCCATTCGGCGCCGGTCGGCCGCGTGCTGGTGATCAGCGTGTGGCTCGTCGGCCAGGCGAGCGTCACGCGGATCCTGATCCAGTCGCAGGTCAACCCGGCCCGCGCGGCGTTTGCCGGGCTCGTCGAGATGCCGTTCTTCGTCGGCGGCCTGTGGTTCGGCATTCATCACTTCGGGCTGATCGGCGCG
This sequence comes from Burkholderia lata, assembly GCF_902499025.1. GTDB lineage: Bacteria > Pseudomonadota > Gammaproteobacteria > Burkholderiales > Burkholderiaceae > Burkholderia > Burkholderia lata_C. The sequence goes on from NZ_CABVPW010000011.1 coordinate 153,362, forward strand.
GCGGTGGTCGTCGCGGTGCGCGCGTTCGTCGACTACGGCGTGCTGCTGTACCTGTCGGCGATCCGGATGCGCGCGATCGTGCTCGACATGCTCGCGCACCTCGCGTTCCTGCTGGCGAGCCTGTTTCTGGCGCAAGCGTGGCCGGGGCTCGTCGAGTCGATCGGCATGTGCGCGGCTGTGCTGCTGTTGAATGTTGCGTGGTCGCTCACGATGACACCGGGGTTGCGTGCGCTGGTGCGCGACTTGTTTGTCCGTCTCAATGCGAGGAAAACTGCTTGACGTCCTCCCCCAACTAACGGCGGGAGATTCCCACACCTGGCGATGCACGTCCGCATCGGAGAATGTTCAAAGCAGCGTTGGTATCACGATCATGTACGACACCACAGTCACCGCATGCCCACTCTCTTATTCGCAGTCCCGCGATACCTTTCGGCCGCGTTGTGCTGTCTTTCGACCCGCACGCCGAACAGGACTGGGTAGAACCGCTTTCGTCGACTTCCTCGAACGTGGCTCCGTGCGCGATCGCCTTGTAGCGGAGCTTGTTTCGGAAGGACGACCAGGCTGCGTCGTAGACGCTCTTCGCCATCCTGGTTCTGGCGAGCGTGGCAGCCGACACGTTGCCGACCGCGATGTAGTCGAAGCGTCTAATCAGATCGAGCGCGAGCTTGTGCTGGAAATCAGCCCGGGCATTCACAACTTTGGCGTGCAGCTTCGCGATATGCCGCTTGTGCTTTCGCGCGCGTTGGGCTTTCGCCAGCTTTTCGGCCGCACGCTGACCAAACCGGTCGTTGGGCAGCTTTTCGCCGGTCGAAAGTGTGGCGAAATCTTTCAGGCCGAGATCGATACCCACGCCGGCACCGATCGGGCGCGCCCGGACATCGGGCATTTCGATCGCGATATTCAGGAACCAGTTGCCGCGCGCGTCCTGTGCGAAATTGGTTCCGTCCTTGATCTTGCCGTCGGGAAGCGGGCGACTGTTGAACACGCGAAAGGTATTGCCGGCAAAGCGAAACGCGTCACCCTCACGCTTCAGGTCGCGGCCCTTCAGAGGCACCCAGCCAAGCGATTTCTTGCCGCGATAACGCAGGAAAGGCCGACGGTATTGGTTGCGCGACTTCGCGAATTGCTCGCACGTTGCGTTGACGGTGCCCGAGTGGATACCGAGCTCCTTGCTGCTACCGGTCGTCAGCACGTTCAGGTCGAAACCCGTCGGCCACTTCTTGCGCCACTTGAGCGCGTGCTTTTGCGTGTCATTGCAGAAGTTCCAGACGTAGTTCACCGCACGGCTCTGCTTGTTAAGCAGTCCGTTAAGCGATTTCACCCGGTAGCGGTAGACAAGAATCATACCGGTCACTCTAACGTTGGATTGCCGCCTGTCAACGGCACTCCGTTCCTTCCCGCCATCAATGGCAGGGTTTCATGGAGCGACTGATGAATCGCGATCTGGCGGAACACGCCGTATTGAATCTCGCCACCGCCGATGCCGCGGTGGCCGAAGCGGGCGACGCCGCCGCGCTGCGCCGGTCCGTGCCGGCCGAACGCGCCGGCACGCGCCATGCATCGCGCACGATGCGCGTGGCGATCGTCCACGACTGGCTCGTCACCTATGCGGGCGCCGAGCGCGTGCTCGAGCAGATCGTCGCGTGCTTTCCCGACGCCGACCTGTTCAGCCTCGTCGACTTCCTCGACGATCGCGCGTTCGTGCGCGGCAAGCCGGTGACGACATCGTTCATCCAGAAGCTGCCGTTCGCGCGCACCAAGTACCGCAGCTACCTGCCGCTGATGCCGCTCGCGATCGAGCAGCTCGACGTGTCGGAGTACGACCTGGTGATCTCGAGCAGCCACGCGGTCGCGAAGGGCGTGCTGACGGGGCCGGACCAGGTGCACATCAGCTACGTGCATTCGCCGATCCGCTACGCATGGGACCTGCAGCATCAGTACCTGGAGCAGTCGAACCTCACGCGCGGGCCGAAATCGCTGCTCGCGCGGATGATCCTGCATTACATCCGCAACTGGGATACGCGCACCGCGAACGCGGTGGACGGCTTCGTCGCGAACTCCGCGTTCATCGCCCGGCGCATCAAGAAGGTCTACCACCGCGACGCGGCGGTGATCTTCCCGCCGGTCGACGTCGACGCGTTTTCGCTGAACGCGGAGAAAGAGGATTTCTACCTGACCGCGTCGCGGATGGTGCCGTACAAGAAGATCGACCTGATCGTCGACGCGTTCTCGCGCACGCCCGAGCGCAAGCTCGTCGTGATCGGCGACGGCCCCGAGATGCAGAAGATCCGTGCGAAGGCCGGCCCGAACGTCGAGATCATGGGCTACCAGCCGTTCGCGGTGCTGCACGACCGGATGCGCCGTGCGAAGGCGTTCGTGTTCGCGGCCGAGGAGGATTTCGGGATCTCGGTGGTCGAGGCGCAGGCGTGCGGCACGCCGGTGATCGCGTACGGCAAGGGCGGCGCGCTCGAAACCGTGCTCGACCCGCAATCGAACCTGAATCCGACCGGGCTCTTTTTCGACGAACAGACACCGCATGCGATCGTCGCGGCCGTCGACGATTTCGAGCGCGCGCCGCAGCGCTTCACGCCGAACGCATGCCGCACGAATGCGGAGCGATTTTCCGCCGATAAATTCCGCCGGCGCTTTCTCGACTATGTGGAAGCCGCGCTGCCCGGCTCGACCGCGCAGCGCGGCACGGCTGTCACGCCGATGCCGGTCGCGCGCGGCCCGGCGACGCTCGTGCTCGACCAGAGCGGCGTGCTCGGCGGCGCAGAGCTGTCGCTGCTCGAGATCATGAAGCACATGCGCGCGAACGCCGACGTGCTGCTGTTCGACGACGGCCCGTTCCGTGCGGCGCTCGACGAGATCGGCGCGCGTGTCGACGTGGTCGACCAGGGCGCGCTCGCGGGCGTGCGCAAGCAGGGCGGCGTATCGGTCGGCGCGGTGAAACAGCTCGTGCGGCTGGTGCGCGACGTCGCACGGCGCGCGCGCCGCGCCGAGGTGATCTACGCGAACACGCAGCGCGCGATGGTGGTCGCCGCGCTGGCCGGGCGGCTTGCGCGCAAGCCGGTGGTGTGGCATCTGCGCGACATCGTCAGCACCGACCATTTCGGCAGCAAGCAGTTGCTGGCGATCAAGTACTGCGCGCGGCTCGGCGTCACGCGCGTGATCGCGAACTCCGACGCGTCCGCGCAGGCGTTCCGCGCGCTGACGGGCTTCACGCCGCAGCACGTCGACGTCGTGTTCAACGGCATTTCGGCCGAACCGTTCGATGCGCTGGAAGGCGTCAGCCAGGCCGCGCTGCGCACGCGGCTGGGGTTGCCCGAGCACGCATGGCTGGTCGGCTCGTTCAGCCGCCTCGCGCACTGGAAGGGGCAGCACGTGCTGCTGGAGGCCGCCGCGCGGCATCCCGACATGCACGTGGTGCTGGTCGGCGCGCCGCTGTTCGGCGAGGACGAATACGCCGCGCAGCTGCACGAATACGTCGCGCGGCACGGGATGGGCGGGCGCGTGCATTTCCTCGGGTTCCAGCGCGACGTGGCCGCGTGCATGACGGCGGTCGACGTCGTCGCGCACACGTCGATCACGCCCGAGCCGTTCGGGCGCGTGATCGTCGAGGGGATGCTCGCGCGCCGGCCGGTCGTCGCGGCCCGCGCGGGCGGTGTCGTCGAGATCATCGAGGACGGCGACAACGGGCTGCTCTGCGCGCCGGGCGATGCGACCGCGCTGGCCGATGCGCTGGATACGCTGAAGCGCGACGGCGCGTTGCGCGAGCGGCTCGTCGCGAGCGGGCGCGCGACGGCGGTGCGCCGGTTCGGCACCGAAACCTATGTGGAGCGGGTCGAGAAGATTCTCGCGGATACGGCGAAGGCCGCGAAGGCGAAGAAGCCGTAAGCGGCGCGAGCCGGCGGGAAACGAGCCCTCATGCGGCGATGCGCTGCGTGGGGGCTTTGTCTTTCGGCGCCGGGGTGTGTGTCGGGCGGGTGGTGGGCAGGTTGTTGTGCGCCGTGTCGGGCGGGCGCTTGGCCGGTCGTCGATTGGGAGGGAGTGGTTGGCGACGGGACAAGGCGACGCCAGAGGGTGATGCCAGAGGGTGATGCCAGAGGGTGATGCCAGAGGGCGATGCCAGAGGGCGATGCCAGAGGGTGACGCCAGAGTGTGATGCCAGAAGGTGATGCCAGAAGGTGATGCCAGAAGGTGATGCCAGAAGGTGATGCCAGAAGGTGATGCCAGAAGGCCGCGCCCACGCAGCCCCGGTGGCGAAAACCGGTCGGAGACGGCCCAGGCAGGCCGTAGCGCGGCCGCCCGCCGCGGGACTGCCCGTCCGCATCAACCCGGCGTGCCGGCGCGCTCAGGCCATGAAAAAGCCCCCGCGCAGCGGGACGCCGCGCGGGGGCTCGGGACCGCGTTCCGGCCGGGTCAGGCGGCCCGCTCGGGCGCCGGCGTGACGACGCGGGCGGGCCGGGCCGGCTTGAAGCTGGCCGACCACGTCATCGCAGGCCGTTCGAACATCCGGTAGAACACGTACGCGACCGGGATCGCGGCGGCCATGAACGCGAACGATGGCCAGATCGACAGCTGCAGCTCGGAATGGAACAGCACCGAGCCGAGGCAGACGAACAGCGGCAGGTGGATCAGGTACAGCGAGTAGCTGAAGTCGCCGAACCAGCTCAGCACGCGCAGCGGCGTCGTCGGGCGCGGCGGGCGGGCGAGCGCGCGGTACAGGAAGCACGCGAAGCCGGCCGACCACAGCTGGAACGCGCCGTACTGGCCGAAATGGAACGCGCCGCAGCCGGCGGCCAGCAGCACGGCGGCTGCGCCATACCACGCGCGCGACGGCACGACGGCCGCGCCGCGTGCCTGCTGCGCACGCACGTCGGCGATCCACGCACCGATCGTCCAGGACAGCCAGTACGACGTGAAGAACTGCAGGTCGTGCCGTTCGAGCAGCCACGCCGACGCGACGTTGACGAGCGCGACCGCGGCCACGACCGCCGGCATGCCGATGCGCCGGCGGATCGCGAACAGCAGCGGGTAGATCGCGTAGAACTGCACTTCGAGCGACAGCGTCCACAGCGCGCCGTTCGACCCGTACGTGTAGCCGGCGACGCCCTGCAGCGAGAACAGGTTCACGAGGAAGGCGACGAGGCCGACGTCGCGGATCTTGTGGCTGACCGGCTCGATCTGCAGGCTGACCGAGTCGAGCGCGAGCGTGAACAGCAGCGCGGCGAGCAGCACCGGGTAGATGCGCGCGAACCGGCGTACCCAGAAGTTCGGCGCGTCGAGCCGGTACGCGGGATTGGCCGCGAGCTTGAGCGCCGCGTTGCGGTGGATGCAGTAGCCGCTGATCACGAAGAAGATCGGCACGCCGGCGGAGCCCCACGCGAACGGAAAGGTCAGGTAGCCGGCGATCGCACTCGGGGTGAGCGCATGACCGTAAGCGTGATGGAAGCTCTGCATGCCGACCCAGACGACCTGGCGGCAGTGGAAGTAGGCAACGAGCAGCGCCGCGAAGCCGCGCATCGCGTCGATTACGTGTTCCTTGTGATCGGCGACGGGCGGCGCGGTCAGAGACGATCCGCTGAGAGCTTGCATGCGATTCGATTCCTTGCGACGGATGGACGGAAAGTTTCATCCAATCGTAATGCGCAAGAATTCGATCAATGAATAAAAAAATATCGCCGGGAAATATCGGAATTCCACATCATGGTTTTATCGCGTTCAGAAAGCGGTTCCGCGAGGCGGGTCAATTATTTGCCGATTTTTTTCTGATAGTTTGAAGCTCCAGTTGATTGATGCAAGGAGCGGCAAGATGGACATGCATTGGATCGCGAGCGCTGCAGTACTGCTGGTCATGGCCGTGCTGTCGGCGTACCGCGAGGCGCTGAAGAACGAACCGATTCGCCCGGGTCTCGAACGGGGCGGCGTGCCCTATATCGAGGAATTCGAATCGTAAGAATTTGTATCTGGAAAATCGGTAATTTGTTTCTGCTTCGACACTCGGCTCGGCAATATCGACCGGGTTGAAGGGATTATATTTTTTCCGGAATCATTGGGCAATCAGTCCATATCGAAAATGAGCGGAGTCGAATTGGCAGGACCGTCGATTCTCGATATGCCGTTCGGAACACAATCGCGCCGGGTCGCTGGTCAACGCGGCGCAGTCAACGCAATCAGGATGCGAACATGTTGAAAGTCACCAAGGCCGTGTTCCCCGTTGCCGGTCTCGGCACGCGGTTCCTCCCGGCAACGAAGGCGAGCCCGAAGGAAATGTTGCCCGTCGTCGACAAGCCGCTGATCCAGTACGCGGTCGAGGAAGCGATCAACGCAGGTATCACCGAGATGATCTTCGTCACCGGGCGCAGCAAGCGCGCGATCGAGGATCACTTCGACAAGTCGTACGAGATCGAGGCCGAACTCGAGGCACGCGGCAAGGAAAAGCTGCTCGAGCTCGTGCGCGGCATCAAGCCGAGCCACGTGAACTGCTTCTACGTGCGCCAGCCGGAAGCGCTCGGCCTCGGCCACGCGGTGCTGTGCGCGGAGAAGCTGGTGCACGGCGAGCCGTTCGCGGTGATCCTCGCCGACGACCTGCTGCACGGCGAACAGCCGGTGCTGAAGCAGCTGGTCGACGTGTTCGACCACTATCACAGCTCGGTGATCGGGGTCGAGACGATCCCGCGCGAGGACAGCCGTTCGTACGGCGTCGTCGAAGGCCGCGAATGGGAAGAGGACATCATCAAGCTGTCGGGCATCATCGAGAAGCCGGCACCGGAAGATGCGCCGTCGAATCTCGGCGTGGTCGGCCGCTACGTGTTCATGCCGACGATCTTCGATCACCTGCGCAAGCTCAAGCCGGGCGCCGGCGGCGAGCTGCAGCTGACCGATGCGGTCCAGTCGCTGCTCGCGAACGAGCAGGTGCTCGCGTATCGCTACTACGGCACGCGCTTCGACTGCGGCAGCAAGATCGGCTATCTCAAGGCCACCGTCGAGCTCGCGCTCCAGCATCCGGAAGTGAGCCGCGAATTCGAGGCCTACCTGCGTACCTGCTTGCCCGCGCTGGCTGCTGTCGCCTAAGCAGCCGCGCGCTCCGTTGTTTCAGGTGGTGGTTGTTCCGTTGGCCCCGGCCGCTCGCGCGCCGGGGCTTTTTTGCGTGTGTGGGTGCCCGGTGCGTGATCGTGGTGCGCGCGGTCGGCGAGTGTGCTGCATCGGGTTGGCGTCGAAAGCGGTGCCGTGTGCGGAGCGGGGCGCTCCGACAAAGAAATTGCGTCACGCCTGAAACCGGTGCCGCCGCGGGCGACCGGGTGGCTGGATCGGCGGTTCCGCTGCGCGATGGACATCGACGTTCGTGACCGCACCGGTTGTGCCGGCGCCGGTCGATGACGCGACGCCTCGCTTGCCGAGCTTCCGTTCCGGGGTGTGGCCTGAAACGCCGCTTTCCCGTTCGATCGTTGCCGCGTCCATGCGGCGTTCAACGTGCCGACGTGCTCGGCCGCGTGACGAAATGCCGGGCCAGCATCGCGGCGACCGGCTTCTTGAAGTCGAGCAGCCGCTTTTCGAGATAGCGCCAGGACAGGTGCGCGAGCAGCACGGCGAGCGCGAACTGCAGCATCTCGGGTAGCGTGTCGCGGACGATTTCCGGTACGGCCACGTGCGCGACGTGCGCGGGCAGCACGCCGAAGCGCGTCGGAATCAGGTTGTGGAACAGGTAGAAGCCGTAGCTGATCGTGCCGAGATAGACGAGCGGCGCCCAGTCGAGCAGCGCCACGACCGGATGCTCGGGTTCGCTGACGATCCACAGCAGCAGCGCGCCGAGCGATGCGGACAGGCCGAGATCCGCGAGCCCCGCGATCGCGTCGGGCAATGCCGTGCACGCGGGCAGCACGAGGAAGAACGCGACGCCCGCCGCGCCGAGCCAGCCGGGCGGAACGCGGCGCACGGCGGCCGTGCCACGGTCGGCGAGCGCCATCGCGCCGACGCCGCCGAGCGCGATCAGTGCGAAATTCCACGGGGAAAACGCGTAGATCAGCACCGGCGACGCGTCGGACAGGTAGAGCGCGAGATGCGCGAGCGCACACAGCACGACGGCCGCGATGCCGAGCGCGACGTGTCGCGCGGCGGGCACCGCAAGCAGCGCGAGCGGCGCGATCAGATAGAACTGCTGTTCAACCGCGAGGCTCCAGAAATGCGACGTGGAGCCCGGCCAGCCGTCCTTGACGACGCCGATCCAGTAATTCGACAGGAACACCGCGTGCCACGCGAGCCCGAGATTGACGCCGCGCTGGTAGAACAGTGCGTGCGCGATCGCGAGCGCGGCGAGCAGCAGGTAATACACGGGAAAGATCCGCAGCGCGCGCTTCGCGAGGAACAGCGCGAGCGCATGGCGGCGCGTCATGGCGCCGCACTCGACCGCCTGGCGGTTGCGATGCAGCTCGCCGACGATCAGGAATCCGCTGATGAGGAAAAACGTCCACACGCCAAGCTTGCCGACGTCGACGGCAAGGACGTGGCCCTTGTGGGACAGGAAAACGAGGATGACGGCGAGGGCTCGCAGGCCGTCGAGTCCTTTGACGTATCTGGCTTCGCGCATGGAGGCATCCGGGCATTGAGCGAGCCCAGTATAGGTGCGCAAATATCGAACGTAATTCGCATTCGGGTGCATACGTGAAGGCGTTTTTTGATGCTGGAGCGTCGATGAAATCGGTCGCATGCAAAAAAACCTGCGGGAAACCCCGCGAAAACGCACAAAAGTACTGCACGAAGCGTCAAGGCGCTTGTAGAATCCGGCGTTGAAGCGCGCGCGTTGCACGCTTCGTGTATCCAACGACCACACCTGGTAGGAGAAACATGGCGACTTCCGCAAAAAAGGTGGCCAAGAAGGCTGCCGCACCGGCCACCAAGAAAGTGGCTGCCAAAAAGGCTGCGCCCGCGAAGAAAGTAGTGGCCAAGAAGGTTGTCGCGAAGGCGGCACCGGCCGCTCCGACGCCGCTGAAGGACAAGTTCACGAAGGCATCGCTCGCAACGCACATCGCTGAGCGCGCAGCTGTCGAAGTGAAGGCGGTCAAGGCAGTGCTCGTCGCACTCGAGAACGTCGTGCTGGGCTCGGTCCACAAGAAGGGCGCGGGCGAGTTCACGCTGCCGGGTCTGCTGAAGATCACGGCACAAGTCGTGCCGGCGAAGAAGAAGCGCTTCGGCAAGGATCCGTTCACGGGCGAAGAGCGTTGGTTCCCGGCGAAGCCGGCCAGCGTGCGCGTGAAGGCACGTGCGCTGAAGAAGCTGAAGGACGCGGCGGCGTAATGCCGCGCAGCGGTTGCCGAATGCATGTCGGCAACCGCTGCGATGTCCGACGATCCCCGTACGCGAAAGCGTGCGGGGATTTTTATTGCGCTGCGCAAATCGCGCGGCAGCGAAGCAGCGAAGCAGCGAAGCAGCGAAATGGTGGAAGGTCCGGTTCGACACATGACGCACGCAGGATGATGTGCGGTGCACGCGCGATGACGGACGGCGATCCGCATTCCGCGCTTGCAGTGGATCAGCCGCTGCCCGTCGCGCTCGCTGCGACGGTTGCGTGCGCATTGTGCGAGACACACGCATCGTGACTGAACCCATGCCCGACGAAATCGCAGCCCAGGTCGCTGCCGCGTGCGACGCGATCGAGCGGCATCTCGGCGCGACGCTCACGGCAATCCACCTGTTCGGATCGGCGCTCGACGGCGGACTGAAACCGCGCAGCGACATCGACCTGCTGGTGACCGTATCGGCCCGTCCCGACGAGCCGACGCGGCGCGCGCTGATGCTCGACCTGCTTGCCGTGTCGGCGCCGCCCGGTCGTACCGACGGCATGCGCGCACTGGAAGTGACCATCGTCGCGCACGAGGCAGTCTTGCCGTGGCGTCACCCGGCGCGTCGCGAACTGCAGTTCGGCGAGTGGCTGCGTCGCGACCTCGAGGCCGGCATCGTCGAACCGCCGCTCGTCGATCACGATCTGGCGATCCTGTTGACGAAGGTGCGACAGCACAGTGTCGTGCTGGCCGGCCCGCCGGCGGCTACGCTGCTCGAACCGGTGCCCGCACGGGATTTTGTCGCCGCGCTGCTGGCGACCGTTGCGCAGTGGCATGCCGAACCGGACTGGCGCGGCGACGAGTGCAACGTGGTGCTCGCGCTCGCGCGCATCTGGTATAGCGCCGCGACCGGCAGGATCGCGCCCAAGGACGTCGCCGCGACATGGGTGCTGGAGCGCCTGCCGGAAACATACCGGCCGGTTGTCGCGGCGGCGCGTGCCGCCTATCTCGGCGGTGAAGGAGACGCGGCGATTCTGTCGGGCGCACCCCTTGCCGCATTCATCGGCTACGCGCGGCGAACGGTTGAATCGATGCTGTCGACATAGCGGCAGATGCCGCGCACGCGATCGGCTTGCGCGCGACGCCGATGAAGATCAGGGGCATCGGCGCGACCGTCGCACACGGTCGAGCCGGATGCCTGTCGACGAGCCGGCGTGCCATCGCACACGCGCTGTGCGACGTGCTGCGTCGTCAGCCCGCCGTACCGGCGTAGGCGGCCTTCAGCGCGTCGTCGTCGAGCTTGATCATCTGCATCATCGCAGCGGACACGCGCGCGGCCTTGACCGGGTCCCGGTCGGACATCATCGGGATCAGCGCTTCCGGAACGATCTGCCACGAGACGCCGTAGCGGTCTCGCAGCCAGCCGCAGGCGTCGGCCGTGCCGCCGTTGTCGAGCAGGGCGTTCCAGTAGCGGTCGAGTTCCGCCTGGTCGGCGCAGCTGACCAGCAGCGAAATGGCGTGGTTGAACGTATCGGTGCGCGGGTGGCTCATCGCGAAGAACGGCTGCCCGAACAGCTCGAACTCGACCATCCGCGTGCCGTCGGTGCCGGGCACCGCCGTGACGCGCACGATCCGCGAATCCGGAAAGATGCGTGCATAGAAGGCGGCGGCTTCTTCCGCTTCCGCCGCGTACCAGAGGAAAGGCGTGATCTTCTGAATCGTCATGGCGTATCTCCTGTCTGTAGTGGCCGGGGCGCAGATCGCGTGCCGACCTCGATACGACGCATGAAGGCCGTCGAAATCGACACGCCGGGACGAACGGCCGTCGCACCGGATTCATGGCACCGACAGTGCGGATGGTAGTCGTCCGGCGCGCACACAGCGAGAGCGCCCTGCATCGGGAAATCGTGTTGCCGGCGTATAGCAGCCGCCTGGCGCCGCTGCCGGCCGGCTGACGTGGTTCGGGTGCCCGGGCGTCGGCCGTCGGCCGGTGCAGGCCGTGCGGCCCGCCGGCGACGGACGAAAAAAAAGCCAGCCACGGCCGAAACCGATGACTGGCTTTCCAGTTCGGCGGCAAGGCGTCCGAAGACGCCATGCACGCCGGGTACGTCGTTTTTAGAACTTGTGGCGCAGGCCGAGTGCGACCAGCTCTTGCGACTTCGTGCCGGCGATGCCGTACGAGCCGATCGAAGCTTGCGCTGCCGACGTCGTGCCGTCCGCGTTGAGTTGCGTGCCGCTCGCGTGCTGGTAAGCGCCAACCAGGTAGACGTCCGTGCGCTTCGACAGCGAGTAGTCGCCGCCGATCGAAACCTGATGGTACTTGGCGTCCGTGTTGCCGCTTGCCTTCGTGTACGAGTAGCCGAGGCCCAGCAGCAGCGGCGGCGTGACCTGGTACGTCACGAAGCCACGACCCGTGTTGTACTTCTGGGTCGCGCTGAAGCCCGAGAATGCGTCCGGCTTGTACTGTGCGTTGCTGTAGCCGAGGCCGACCGTCACCGGGCCGATCACGTACTGACCTGCAACCTGAGCGATCGCGATCGACTTCGCCGTCACGTAACCCGCGTTGATCGGGCCGTCGATGATGTTGTCCGACGTCGTCGAACCCCAGCCCGAGCGCAGGCCGGCGGCCGTCGGCGACGGGTTGTTCGCGTAGAAGTAGCCTGCAGCAACGCCGACCGGGCCGTTGTTGTATGCCGCTGCGACCGACCACGTCTGGCCAGCACCCGTCTTGCCTGCCACGCCGCCGAGGGCGTACATGCCTTCAGCCTGGAAGCCTGCGAACACCGGCGACGTGTACTTGATCGCGTTGCTCACGCGCAGGCTGTTGTCGTTGTTGTCGACGTCGCCCGGCGTTGCGAACGTGCTGCCGAAGTAGTTGTCAGCCGTGACTGCCTGGACCAGGTCGACGATCGGGTCGTACTGGCGGCCGAGCGTCAGCGTGCCGTACTGGTTGCTTTCGAGGCCGACGAATGCCTGACGGCCGAACATGCGACCGCCCTGGTTCAGGTGGCCCGTGCCCGGATCAAAACCGTTTTCCAACTGGAAGATCGCCTTCAGGCCACCGCCGAGGTCTTCAGCGCCTTTCAGGCCGAAGCGGCTGCCTTGCAGGTTGCCCGACAGCATTTGCCACGAGTTGTTACCTTGACCGTTGTTGCCGTGGACGTAGGCGATCGACGTGTCGATCACGCCGTACAGCGTCACGCTCGATTGAGCGTGAGCAGCGCCAGCGGCACCCAGCAGGGCGAGCGAGAGGGTCGAGAGAGCGAGTTTCTTCATCGTTGAGTATCTCCACGCAAGTGATTCATCGTTATTTGTTGCGGATTGGAGAATAGCTCAGTGCCATCGACGCAAGAAAGCTTAAAAAATAAAGTGTCTCGAAAAGGTAACAGCGAGAAAAAGTCTATATATATCAAGCACATTAACGACTGTTTCTGTTTTTGAAAAAGTTGACAATTGCTGCGGTGCGATTGTTTCGCTAGTTGATGCGCATTGCGGCAGGCAGCCTGTTTCGGCCCGTTGGCGCGCGGAAACGGATGCCTGCAAACGTTTGCGGTTGCGGCAACGAATGCGCGGGCATGCAAAGAACGTGTCAACGCCGCGCGAATGCGCGACGGGCAGCGTGGTTGCAAAGCGGCGGACGGGTGTGCGGGGCGTGCCGCGGTGCGCGCGACGGTGTTGCGAACAGGGGCGAGTCAGTCGTCGCGCATGGGGTCGATGGGGCGATCGGCTTGCGCCGAAGCGGCCGGTGCGGTGGTAGCGGCGGGCCGATGCGCATTGCCGCGGGCCGCCGCGAATTCCGCGCCGAGCAGCAGCACGATCGCGGAGAAGTACAGCCACATCAGCAGGACCGCGAACGATCCGGCTGCACCGAATGCACTGGCGGTGCCCGCATGCGCGAGGTACAGCGCGAACAGCTTCTTGCCGCCGGAGAACAGGATCGCGGACACGACGCCGCCGATCGCGGCGTCGCGCCACGCGACGCGCGCATCGGGCAGGAACTTCATCAACGACGCGAACGCGGCCGCGAGCACCGCGATGCCCACGAAGAACTGCACGAGGTTCGTGACGATCACGTACGGCGAATTGCCCAGCAGCCAGGTGCCGACGAACGTGATCGCGGTGTCGAGCACGAGCGACACGATCAGCAGGAACGCGACGCCAAGCACGAGCCCGAACGAGATCAGCCGCACGCGCACGAGCCCGAGCATGCTCGACCAGCGGTTTTCGGTGGCCGGCCAGATCACGCTGAGCGCGGCGCTGAGCGACGCGAAGGTGGCCGACGCGCCGATCGCGAGCGCGGCGAACGAGATCAGCGTTGCGAGGCCGCCGCGCTCGCCCGCGCGGTGCGCGTTCTGCACGATCGTCTGGATGCTGGCCGCCGCGTCGTCGCCGATCAGCTGGTGCGCCTGTTCGAACACCTGGCCGCGCGCGGCATCGTCGCCGTAGAACCAGCCGGCCACGGCAATCACCATCACGAGCATCGGCGCGAGCGAGAACGCGGAGAAAAATGCGATGCCGGCGGCCATCGCGGAGCAGCGGTCGGACGAGAAGCGCTTGAACGCGGTGAGGGCCCAGTTGGCCTGTTGTTGCGCGAGACGGGTGGCTTCGGAGGTGATCTGTCGTTTCATGACGGTTCGGGTGCGCGTGGAACGCGGATCATCGTTGGTAATCAGACAATTCAGTATTGATCCGAGGATTCGAACATAGTTGCGCGAACTGTCTATAATTCCTTTCAGTTTCCCCACCCCCACAATAACGCCGAGACCAGCCATGCTACAAATGTCCCGGCGCCAGTTCCTGAAGGTGACGGCTACGTCGCTTGCCGGATCGAGTCTAGCCCTGATGGGCTTCTCTCCATCCGAAGCGCTTGCCGAAGTCCGACAGTACAAGCTGGCGCGCACAGTCGAAACGCGCAACACCTGTCCTTACTGTTCAGTGGGTTGCGGCATCCTGATGTACAGCCTCGGAGACGGCGCGAAAAACGCCCGGCCGAGCATCATCCACATCGAAGGCGATCCCGACCATCCCGTCAATCGCGGCACGCTGTGCCCGAAGGGCGCGAGCCTGATCGACTTCATCCACAGCCCGAACCGCCTGACGCACCCCGAGTATCGTGCGCCCGGCTCGGACAAGTGGGAACCGATTTCGTGGAATGACGCGCTCGACCGCATCGCGAAGCTGATGAAGGCCGACCGCGACGCGAACTTCGTCGAGACGGCGGACGACGGCTCGAAGGTCAACCGCTGGCTCACGACGGGCATGCTCGCCGCGTCGGCAGGCAGCAACGAAGTCGGCTACCTGACGCACAAGGCTGTCCGCAGCCTCGGGATGCTCGCATTCGACAATCAGGCGCGTGTCTGACATGGCCCGACGGTGGCAGGTCTTGCCCCGACGTTTGGCCGTGGAGCGATGACGAACCATTGGGTCGACATCAAGAACGCGGACGTGATTCTCGTGATGGGCGGCAATGCAGCCGAGGCCCATCCGTGCGGTTTCAAGTGGGTAACGGAGGCGAAGGCGCACCGCAAGGCGCGGCTGATCGTCGTCGACCCGCGCTTTACGCGTACGGCCTCGGTGGCCGATTACTACGCGCCGATCCGCACCGGCACCGACATCGTCTTCCTGGGCGGCGTCATCAACTATCTGCTGACGAACGACAAGATCCAGCATGAGTACGTGAAGAACTACACGGACTTCTCGTTCATCGTGCGCGAGGATTTCGCGTTCAACGACGGCATCTATTCCGGCTACGACGCGGAGAAGCATGCGTACCCGGACAAATCGAGCTGGGACTACGAGCGCGGCGACGACGGCTTCGTGAAGGTCGATCCGACGCTGCAGCATCCGCGCTGCGTGTACAACCTGCTGAAGCAGCACTACGCGCGCTATACGCCGGACATGGTCCAGCAGACCTGCGGCACGCCGAAGGAGAAATTCCTGAAGGTGTGCGAGATGCTCGCGACCACCGCCGTTCCCGGCCGCGCCGGCACGATCCTGTACGCGCTCGGCTGGACGCACCACTCGGTCGGCGCGCAGATGATCCGCACCGGCGCGATGGTGCAGTTGCTGCTCGGCAACATCGGCATCGCCGGCGGCGGGATGAACGCGCTGCGCGGCCACTCGAACATCCAGGGGCTGACCGACCTCGGGCTGATGTCGAACCTGCTGCCGGGCTACATGACGCTGCCGATGCAGTCCGAGCAGGATTTCGACGGCTACATCAAGAAGCGCGTGCAGCTGCCGCTGCGGCCGAACCAGTTGAGCTACTGGAAGAACTACAAGGCCTTCCACGTCAGCTTCATGAAGTCCTGGTGGGGCGACGCGGCGACCGCGGAGAACAACTGGGGCTACGACTACCTGCCGAAGCTGGACAAGCAGTACGACCTGCTGCAGGTGATCGAGCTGATGAATGCCGGCAAGATGAACGGCTACATCTGCCAGGGCTTCAACCCGCTTGCGGCGTCGCCTTCGAAGGTGAAGACGGCAGCCGGCCTCGCGAAGCTGAAGTGGCTCGTGATCATGGATCCGCTCGCGACCGAAACCTCCGAGTTCTGGAAGCATCACGGCGACTACAACGACGTCGATGCGTCGAAGATCCAGACCGAGGTGTTCCGTCTGCCGACCACGTGCTTCGCGGAGGAAAACGGCTCGCTCGTGAGTTCGAGCCGCGTGCTGCAATGGCACTGGAAGGGCGCGGAGCCGCCGGGCGAGGCGCGTAGCGACCTCGAGATCATGTCGGGGCTGTTCCTGCGCATGCGCAAGATGTACCAGACGGACGGTGGCAAGTATCCGGATCCGATCGTCAACCTGACCTGGCCGTACGCGAACCCGGAAAGCCCGACGCCCGAAGAGCTTGCAATGGAGTTCAACGGAAAGGCGCTCGCCGATCTGCCCGATCCGAAGGATCCGGCCAAGACGCTCGTGAAGAAGGGCGAGCAGCTGGCCGCGTTCGCGCAGTTGAAGGACGACGGCACGACCGCGAGCGGCTGCTGGATCTTCTGCGGGGCATGGACGCAGGCCGGCAACCAGATGGGGCGGCGCGACAACGCCGACCCGACCGGCATCGGCCAGACGCTGAACTGGGCGTGGGCGTGGCCGGCGAACCGGCGGATCCTGTACAACCGCGCATCGTGCGACGTCGCCGGCAAGCCGTTCGACCCGACCCGCAAGCTGATCGGCTGGAACGGCAGCGCGTGGAAGGGGGCCGACGTGCCCGACTTCAAGGTGGATGAATCGCCCGAAAACGGGATGGGGCCGTTCATCATGAACCCGGAGGGCGTCGCGCGCTTCTTCGCCCGCGCGGGGATGAACGAAGGTCCGTTCCCCGAGCACTACGAGCCGTTCGAGACGCCGCTCGACGCGAACCCGCTGCACCCGAACAATCCGCAGGCGCTGAACAACCCGGCTGCCCGCGTGTTCCCGGACGACCGTGCGTCGTTCGGCAAGGTGGCGGAGTTCCCGCACGTGGCGACGACGTACCGGCTGACCGAGCATTTCCACTACTGGACCAAGCATGCGCGGCTGAATTCGATCATCCAGCCCGAGCAATTCGTCGAGATCGGCGAAGACCTCGCGAAGGAAGTCGGCGTCGCGCATGGCGAGCGCGTGAAGGTGTCGTCCAAGCGCGGCTACATCATCGCGGTCGCCCTCGTCACGAAGCGGATCAAGCCGCTGACGGTCGACGGCAAGAAGGTCCAGACGGTCGGCGTCCCGTTGCACTGGGGCTTCAAGGGTCTGACGAAGCCCGGCTATCTCGCCAATACCCTGACTCCGTCCGTGGGTGACGGCAACTCCTATACACCGGAATTCAAGTCGTTCCTGGTGAAGGTCGAAAAGGCGTAAGGGGGAAGAGATGGCATTGCAATCGCTGGATATCAAGCGCGTCTCGGCCACCACGACGCCACCACCCACGGTGCGCGAACCGGTGACCGGGAGTGTCGCGAAGCTGATCGACGTATCGAAGTGCATCGGCTGCAAGGCATGCCAGACCGCGTGCATGGAGTGGAACGACCTGCGTGACGAGGTTGGCACCAACGTCGGCGTGTACGACAACCCGGCCGACCTGACCGAGCATTCGTGGACGGTCATGCGGTTCTCCGAATACGAGAACCCGGCGGGCGACCTCGAGTGGCTGATCCGCAAGGACGGCTGCATGCACTGCGAGGATCCGGGCTGCCTGAAGGCGTGTCCGTCGCCGGGCGCGATCGTGCAGTACAACAACGGGATCGTCGATTTCCACGAGGAGAACTGCATCGGTTGCGGCTATTGCGTGACCGGCTGCCCGTTCAACGTTCCGCGGATCTCGAAGAAGGATCATCGCGCATACAAGTGCACGCTCTGTTCCGACCGCGTCGCGGTCGGCCAGGAACCGGCCTGCGTGAAGACCTGCCCGACGGGCGCGATCGTGTTCGGCACCAAGGAGGACATGAAGCAGCACGCGGCCGAGCGGATCGAGGACCTGAAGGAGCGCGGCTTCGAGCATGCGGGGCTGTACGACCCGCAGGGCGTCGGCGGCACGCACGTGATGTACGTGCTGCACCACGCGGACAAGCCGTCGCTGTACCACGGGCTGCCCGACAACCCGTCGATCAGCCCGATGGTGAAGCTGTGGAAGGGGATCGCGAAACCGCTCGCGGTCGCCGGTATCGCGCTGACCGCGCTCGCCGGGTTCTTCCACTATGTCCGGGTCGGTCCGAACGAGGTAAGCGACGAAGAGGAAAACGCCGCGCGCGACGAGGCGCGACGCATCAAGGAGGACGCGAAATGAAACACGACGACCCCAACCTGATCGTCCGCTACTCGGCGAACGAGCGCACGAACCACTGGATCACCGCGATCACGTTCGTGCTGCTCGCGCTGTCCGGGCTCGCGCTGTTTCATCCGTCGATGTTCTGGCTGACCGCGCTGTTCGGCGGCGGCCAGTGGACGCGGATCCTGCATCCGTTCGTCGGCCTCGTGATGTTCGTGTCGTTCGCGATCCTGGTGGTGCGTTTCTGGCACCACAACGCGCTCGACGCGGACGACCGGCAGTGGCTGAAGCAGATCGGTGACGTGCTGACCAACCAGGAAGACAAGCTGCCGCCTGTCGGGCGCTATAACGCCGGGCAGAAGCTGCTATTCTTTACGTTGGTGGCGTGCCTGCTGCTGCTCCTGCTGTCGGGAGTCGTGATCTGGCGGCGCTACTTCTCGTTCTACTTCCCGATCGGGGTGATCCGCGCGGCCGCTGTCGTGCATGCCGTGGCGGCCTTCGTGCTGATCGCGAGCATCATCGTGCACATTTACGCGGCGTTGTGGGTGAAGGGCTCGATCGGCGCGATGGTGCGCGGCACCGTCACGCTGGGCTGGGCTCGCAAGCATCACCCGAAGTGGTTCCGTGAAAGCGTGAAGTAACGCACCGGAGCGGGGCGGCTCGCCGATCACGGCGGGCCGGTCCACTCCTTCGCCGGAACCGCCCGAAAGCGCCGATGCGTCGGCGCTTGTTTTTTTGGAAGACATATTTGTGACACAACGCATCCTCGAACCGACCGAGATCTCGACACTCGATCATTCGGCCATCCCGCGCTTTCGCCTGCCGGAGCGCGCCACCGCGTTTTCGGCGCGCGCCGCGCGGCTGCGCAAGCTGGCCGACCTGAACCCGATCAGCGGCTACCTGCGGCTGATGGCCACCGTCGCCGATGCGCAGCACGCGACGCTGCAAACGCTCGAGCTGCCGCTGCCGTCGAAGGAAACGATCGCGCGTGCGCAGCAGCATTCGATGCCGCTCGTGCCGGCGCTCGACGGCGAGCGCGATCCGCGCTGGCGTGCCGTGCTGTACGAACTGTTCGACCGCGTCGAAGGCGCCGGGCTCGTCAACCCGCAGCTCGCGAAGCTGCTCGACCGGCTGCGCCTGATGGCACCCGCCGAGCTCGACGCGCAAGCCGACGCGATCCTCGCGCTGCGCTTCGCCGAAGTCGATCCGGCCACCGCGCCGTTCCTGATGGCGGCACTGCAGGTCGTCTGGACGGATCTCGCCAGCCGCGTTTCACCGGCCGACGTCCCGTATCTCGACCAGCCGGGGCTGTGCCCCGTGTGCGGCACGCATCCGGTCGCAAGCGTCGTGCGGGTCGGCGGCCAGTACCAGGGCTACCGTTTCCTGCAATGCGGGCTGTGCACGACCGAGTGGCACATGGTGCGCACGAAGTGCTCGCACTGCGATTCGACGAAGGGCATCGCGTATCACGGGATCGAGGGCGGCAGCGAAGCCGTCAAGGCCGAATCGTGCGACGAGTGCAAGACCTATCGCAAGATCGGCTATCAGGACAAGGACTACGAGTTCGAGCCGCTGGCGGACGATCTCGCGAGTCTCACGCTCGACCTGCTGATGAACGAGGCCGGCTACCAGCGCAGTTCGCCGAACCCGCTGCTGTGGCCGGATGTCTCGCGGGACGCGGATTGACGGCAGGGGCCGGGGCGCGAGCACTGGCGCCGGCCCACTGCGAAGCATGAGACTGGAGCCACAACTACGTGACCGAACCGGGTGTGAATGAACTGAATGCCGTGCTGGCGCGCGTGCCGTCCGTCGAGCGCGTGCTGTCGTCGGCGCCGCTGCAACCGCTCATCGCGGACTATGGCCGCACGCGCGTGCTGAGCGCGGTGCGCGCCGAACTCGAGCGCTGGCGGTCCGCCGCGCAGCACGATCCGGCGTCGGCCGAGCCGCTCGACGAGCCCCGCATCGCCGCGGCCGTCGCGCATACGCTGGCCGCACAGAGCGCGGGCGCGGTGCGCGCGGTGTTCAACCTGACCGGCACCGTGCTGCACACGAACCTCGGGCGCGCGCTGCTGCCCGACGACGCGGTGCGCGCGGTGGTCGACGCGCTCACGCGCCCCGTCAACCTCGAATTCGATCTCGCCACGGGCCGCCGCGGCGATCGCGACGACCTGATCGACGATCTGCTGTGCGAACTGACGGGCGCGGAAGCCGCGACCGTCGTCAACAACAATGCGGCGGCCGTGCTGCTGGCGCTGTCGGCGCTTGCGACGAAGCGGGAAGTGGTCGTGTCGCGCGGCGAGCTGGTCGAGATCGGCGGCGCATTCCGCATTCCCGACATCATGAGCCGCGCGGGCGCCAGGCTGCGCGAAGTCGGCACGACCAACCGCACCCATCTGCGCGACTACGCGGACGCAATCGGCCCGCGCACCGCGCTGCTGATGAAGGTGCACTGCAGCAACTACGCGATCAGCGGCTTCACGAAGGAGGCGACGCTTGCCGAACTCGCGCCGCTCGCGCGCGAGCATGGGCTGCCGGTTGCCGTCGATCTCGGCAGCGGCACGCTCGCCGACCTGTCGCAATGGGGCCTGCCGCACGAGACGACCGTGCAGGAAACCGTTGCCGCCGGCGCAAACGTTGTCACGTTCAGCGGCGACAAGCTGCTCGGCGGGCCGCAGGCCGGCCTGATCGTCGGCGATCGCGCGCTGATCGCGAAGATCAAGAAACACCCGCTCAAGCGCGCGCTGCGCGTCGGCAAGCTGACGCTCGCGGCGCTCGAGCCCGTGCTGCGCCTCTACCAGTCACCGGAGTTCCTGCGCGACCGGCTCACGACGCTGCGCCTGCTGACGCGCCCGCAGCGCGAGATCGCCGAGGCCGCCGAACGCGTGCGTCCGGCGCTGCAGGCCACGCTCGGCAGCGGGTTCGACGTGACGGTCGAGCCGATGTTCAGCCAGATCGGCAGCGGCGCGCTGCCGGTCGACCAGTTGCCGAGCGCCGGGCTCGTCGTCCGCACGGCGGACGGCAAGCGCGGCGGTCGTGCGCTGGCGCAGCTCGAGAAGCGGCTGCGCGAATGGCCGCGCCCGGTGATCGGTCGCGTGGCCGACAATGCACTGCGGCTCGACCTGCGCTGCCTCGAAGCCGCCGACGAGGCGGTGTTCGTCGCCCAATGCGTGCCGCTCGCGGGGCCCGCTGCATGATCGTCGGTACCGCCGGACACATCGATCACGGCAAGACGACGCTGGCGCGCGCGCTGACGGGCGTCGATACCGATCGCCTGAAAGAAGAGAAGGCGCGCGGCATCTCGATCGAGCTCGGTTATGCGTATACACCGCTCGACAATGGCGACGTGCTCGGCCTGATCGACGTGCCGGGCCACGAGAAGCTGATTCATACGATGGCGGCCGGCGCGTGCGGGATCGACTTCGCGCTGCTCGTGATTGCCGCCGACGATGGCGTGATGCCGCAGACACGCGAGCATCTCGCGATCCTGCAACTGCTCGGCGTCACGCACGGCGCCGTCGCGCTGACGAAGTGTGATCGCGTCGACACCGCGCGGGTAGCCGAGGTGCGTGACGAGATCGCCACCTGGCTGCACGATTCGACGCTGGCCGGCGTGCCGATCTTCGAAACGCGTGCGACGGCTGTGGACGATCCGGGCGTCGCCACGTTGAAACGTTACCTGGCGGACGCGGCGATCGCGTGGCGCGCGCGGCGCGACGACGGGCTGTTCCGGCTCGCGGTCGATCGCGTGTTTACGCTCGCGGGGCAGGGCACCGTCGTGACGGGCACCGCGTTCGCGGGCCGCGTCGCGACCGGCGACACGCTCGCGATCGTGCGCACGGGCGGCGCGGCGCGCGTGCGCAGCATCCATGCGCAGAACCGGCCGGTCGAGGCCGGCCGCGCGGGCGAGCGTTGCGCACTGAATCTCGCCGGGGTCGACAAGGCCGATGTCGAGCGAGGAGACACCGTCGCCGATGCGCGGCTCGTCGCGACGTCACCGCGTCTCGACGTCGACCTGACGCTGCTCGAGGATGCCGGGCTCACGCTGACGCACTGGGCGCCGCTGCACGTGCATATCGGCACGTTGCATCGCGTCGCGCATGTCGCGCTGCTCGACGGCGACACGCTCGCGGCCGGTCAGCGGATGCGCGTGCAACTGGTATTCGACGAGCCGGTGTTTGCGTTGCCGGGCGACCGGTTCATCGTCCGCAATCCGCAGGCGACGCGCACGGTCGGCGGCGGCCGCGTGCTCGACCCGTTCGGGCCGGCGCGCAAGCGTCGCACGCCCCAGCGCCGCGCGTGGCTCGACGCGCTGGCCGAATGGCTCGACGAAGGACGTCTCGAGGCGCTGCTCGCGCAGGCGCCGCTCGGCATCCCGCGCGCGACGCTCACGCATCTGACGGGGTTTGCACCGAACGCGCTGGCGTTGCCGGATGACGCGCTGGCGATCGGGCAGCGCGACGCCGCGTCGAACGACGGCGCGGTGATTGCGCATGCGCACTGGCGTGCGCTGCAAACGCGTGCGATCGATACGCTGCGCGAGTATCACGAGCGCATGCCCGACGAGCAGGGGCTCGACACCGCGCGCCTGAGGCGGATGGCCGCGCCGCTCGCCGGCGATGCGCTGTGGCGCGCGCTCGTCGATGCGCTGGTGGCCGGTGGCGAAGTCGCGCGAAGCGGGCCGTGGCTGCACCTGCCGTCGCATGCGGTGAACCTCGAGCCGCGCGAGGAAGCGCTGGCGCAGCAACTGCTGCCGCTGCTTCATGCGGGGCGCTTCGATCCGCCGTGGGTGCGCGACCTGGCCCGCGACACGGGCGCCGCCGAAGACGCGGTGCGTACCTTGCTGCGCAAGCTCGCGCGGCGTGGGGACGTGCACCAGGTCGTGCGCGACCTGTTCTATCACGCGGACGTCGTGCGCGAGCTGACGGAACTGGTCGCGTGTCTCGCGCCGTCGCGCGGCGGCGGGCTCGATGCGGCGACGTTCCGTGACGCGACGGGGCTCGGCCGCAAGCGCGCGATCCAGATTCTCGAGTTCTTCGACCGGGTTGGGTATACTCGCTTCCACCGCGATCTTCACTTCCTGCGGCCTGACAGCGGTTGGGCGGGTATTCAGGCGTAGGCGCTCGTTGTTCTTCTGGTTCTCTTTCCCACGGAAGGCATTCGTATCCGGTGGTACGGCTGGACTTCAAATCCAGTTGGGGGTGTCAGACACTCCCGGGTAGGTTCGACTCCTGCTGCCTTCCGCCACCCCGTTCCATCTTTTCGGCACGGCACGCTTCAACCGACGTGCAATTGCGCGACAGTGCCATCGATTGCGCTTGCCGAAACTTGATCGGGAAAATTACTAAAGGTCTGCGAATTATTTCCCGGCTATAGTCGAATCACTGAAGGTAGATACGGCGTCCTTTGCCGATACCGTTCAGGTAATGACTGTAGACGGGTGCTGTATGAAAAATAAAATCGACAAGACCACGGGACCGATCTGGGGCGTGGCGACGGGATTGCTTCTTGCTGGTGCAGGATTGAGTCTCGGCATGTTCCCCGAAGTCCTGCGCAATTCGGGAAGCGCGAACGACTTCATGGCGTCCGGTGCCGCGATGCTGGGCATCTTCCTCGTCGTCTATTCCACCCGCGAATTACGCAGAAGGCGCGCGCACTGAGCGTTCGCGCGCCGCCGATTCACGCACGACGATCAGGGCCGGCGGCCGGCCCATGAGTGCGCTCGTCCTTAGCGCGCTACGCCTTGGTGATTTCGTGTTGGTAAACGAGCTCGACGATTCGCTTCGTCGGAATGCTGGCGCGCAATCCGTCGACGCTGTCGATCGGAAACCACTTGCATTTCTCGATCTCGTTGTTCGCTTGCGGCGTCTGCTCCGGGGTGACTTCCGCGAAGAACACGTGATGGATCTTGGCGAGCCCGGTGAACTGCATCGCGTACACGAGATGCTGGCCGGTCATGCCGGTTTCTTCGCACAACTCGCGATGTGCGGCTTCGAGCGGCGTTTCCCCGCGCTTGATCGTGCCGCCGGGCAGGGCCCAGCGCGACGCCGCGCGGGCGACGAGCAGGACTTGCTCGTCGCGATAGCAAACGACGGTCGCGCGTTCCTTGACCGGGACGTCGCTCGCTTCGGGGGCGGTGTTGGGTGCGGGGATTGAGGACATGAAGCAATTCTAACCAGCGCGGATCGATCGGCAAAGCCGATATGACCGGGTTTAACGATCGATCGCCGCCGCCGTGCGGGCGGTAGCCCTGTGACACGGCGGGCGGCGCGGCCCGTCGGGCGCCGCGTCGTCAGGCGGTTCGCACCGCCAGCTCCATTACTTCTTTTCCGGCAGGAACCAGTTCATCACGAGCGCGCAGATGCCGCCCGTCGCCACACCCGATTCCAGCACGTTCTTCAGCGCGTGCGGCAGGCTGTTGAGGATGTCCGGCACCTGCGACACGCCGAGGCCGAGCGCGAGCGACACCGCGATGATCAGCAGTGCGCGACGATCGAGATGGACACCCGCGAGGATGTTGATGCCCGATGCGGCCACCGCGCCGAACATCACCATGGCCGCGCCGCCGAGCACGGGCTCCGGCACGGCCTGCAGCACGCCGGCGACGACCGGGAACAGGCCGAGCACCACCAGCATCCCCGCGATCCAGATGCCGACGTAGCGGCTGGCGACGCCGGTGATCTGGATCACGCCGTTGTTCTGCGCGAATACCGAGCTCGGGAACGTGTTGAACACGCCGGCCAGCAGCGAGTTCGCGCCGTTCACGAGCACGCCGCCCTTGATTCGTTGCATCCACACCGGGCCTTCGACCGGCTCGTTCGAGATCTTGCTGGTGGCCGTGACGTCGCCGATCGCTTCGAGCGACGTGACGAGGTAGATGATCAGCATCGGCACGAACAGCGACCACGAGAAGCCGATGCCGAAGTGCAGCGGCGTCGGCACCTGGAACAGCGCGGCCTGGTGCATGCCGGTGAAGTCGAGGCGGCCGAGGAACGCGGCCGCGAGATAGCCGATGATGAGCGCGATGACGAGCGCGGTGCTGCGCACCCACACGATCGGCACGCGGTTCAGCAGGATGATCGTGCCGAGCACGAGGCCTGATAGCGTCAGGTTCTCCGCGCTCGCGAACGTGCCGTTGGCCATCGCACCGTAGCCGCCGCCCATGCTGATGAGGCCGACCTTGATCAGCGTGAGGCCGATCAGCAGCACGACGATGCCGGTGACGAGCGGCGTGATCAGGCGCTTCACGAACGGCAGGATGCGCGACACGCCCATCTCGACGAACGACCCGGCAATCACGACGCCGAAGATCGCGGCCATCACGGTTTCGACCGGCGTGCCTTGCTTGACCATCAGGCTGCCGCCGGCGATCAGCGGGCCGACGAAGTTGAAGCTCGTGCCCTGGACGATCAGCAGGCCGGCGCCCAGCGGGCCGAAGCGCTTGCACTGGACGAAGGTGGCGATGCCGGAAATCACCAGCGACATCGACACGATCAGGGTCGTATCGCGGCTGGATACGCCGAGTGCCTGGCAGATCAGCAGGCCGGGCGTGACGATCGGCACGATGATCGCCAGCAGGTGCTGCAGCGCGGCGACGAAGGCGACCATCGGCGCCGGCCGGTCGTTCGGGCCGTAGACGAGGTCGCGGGCCGAATCTGCGACGTCGGCGCCGTGGGCGGCGGGTTGGGCGGGGGAGGCGGGTTGCATGGCGAGCGGGCCGGACAAGGTGGAAAGTGCGGCATTTTAGCCGAACAGCCCGCCGGCGCCGCTGCAATGGCGGGGATTCGACCGATCGGGAAAACGGTGGCGGATCGGCATCCGGGCCGGCCGTGGCCGCGGCGTGCGTCGGTCAGCGGGCCTGCCGCGGTGCGGGCGCGGTCGGCGTGGCAGTCGGGGCGGTGGTCGCATGGAACCCGGGCAGCTCGGGAATCCGCCGCTCCATGAACTGCAGGAACGTGCGGGTCCGCAGCGGCAGATACCGGCGCGACGCATACACGAGGTGCAGCGCATGCGGCGGCACCATGTCCCACTTCGGCAGCAACCGGACGAGCTGCCCGCTGTCGATCAGGTCCTGAACGAGCCACGCCGGCCCGCTGCCCACCGCGTTTCCGGCCAGGAAGCATTCACGCAGCGCCATCGAGCTGTTCACGCGATACCGGCCGCGCACCGGAACGGCGACCTGCTCGTCGCCGCGGGCGAAGGCCAGTTCGTTGCCGATGTCCGCACGCGCGTAGCCGACGTACTCGTGCTTCGCCAGGTCTTCCGGCCGGCGCAGCTTCGGTGCGTGCGCCACGTACCCCGGCGTGGCAACCAGCAGGCGCGGCGACGACGCGATGTGGCGCGCCACGGCATCCGGCGGCAGCAGGTGGCCGAGGCGAATGGCGACATCGACGCCTTCTTCGACCAGGTCGATCACGCGGTCGGTCAATTGCAGCTCGACTTCGATCTCCGGCCACGCGGCGAGGAATTCGAGGACGAGCGCGTTCAGCCTCAGCTCGCCCAGCCCCAGCGGCACGTTGACGACCAGCTTGCCGACCGGCCGCACCGTTTGCCCGCGCACCTCGGCCACCGCGCTCGCGTATTCGTCGATCACGCGCTTGCAGCGATCGTAGAACCGGCGGCCTTCGTCGGTGGGCGCGAGGCTCGTGGTCGAGCGTTCGAGCAGGCGTACGCCGAGTTCCTTTTCGAACGCGGCGACGATCTTGCTGATCGTCGGCTGGCCGGTGCCTTCCTCGCGCGCGACCGCCGAGAAATTGCCCAACTCGATGGCGCGGACGAACACGCGCATGGATCGCAGCGAATCCATCTTATTCCTTTATGGCATGAACCTTATTCAAGTGTCCCATGTTCCTGCGCAATGGAGAATGACCTAACGTTCTCGAACCTTCAATCCCTGATGAGGAGTCGACATGAACGAGGCAACGCAATCTTCTGCACTGGACGGTGCACACGTCGTGGTATTCGGCGGGAGTTCCGGCATCGGCCTCGCGGCTGCAGCGGCCGCGAAGGCGAAAGGCGCCGGCGTCACGCTGGTCGGCCGGACCCGCGCGAAGCTCGAGTCCGCCGCGCAAGCGATCGGCGGCGCGCGCATCGAGGTGGCCGACATCGCGGACCGGCATGCCGTGGAGGCCGTGTTCGGCACGATCGCGCGCGTCGATCACCTGGTCGTCACGGCCGGCCGGTTCATTGCCGGCAAGCTGAACGAGACCGACCCCGATCAACTGCTCGCCGCGCTGCAGGAGCGTATCGCCGGGCCGGTCTACGCGATCCGCGCCGCGTTGCCGCTGATGCCCGCGACCGGCTCGATCGTGCTGACCGGCGGGCAACTGTCGGATCGTCCGGCGCAGGGCGTATCCGTCATTGCCGCCGCCGTGCGCGGCGTCGAGGCGCTGGCGCAGTCGCTCGCGCTCGAGCTGAAGCCGATTCGCGTGAACGTCGTCGCGCCGGGCTTCGTCGAGACGCCGCTGTACGACGCGTTCGGCCCGGAAGCACGCGACACGATTCTCGCGGGCGCCGCGTCGTCGCTGCCCGGCGGCCGAGTGGGGCGTGCCGATGAGGTGGGGGAAGCGATCGCGTTCCTGCTGGGCAACGGCTTCATGAATGGCGAGATCCTGCACATCGACGGCGGCGGCCGGCTGGTCTGAGCGGCGCGTCAGCCTGTCGCGCGCGTGCCGGTGCGGCGCACCGGTGTGCGCGGCGCGCGGCCATCCGGATACGCGCGCTGGCAGACGGCGATGACTGCATCGCGCAGGCGCCGATGCACGGGGTCGCCGTGCATGCGCGGGTGCCACAGCGCGGACACGAGGATCTCGGGCAGTTGCACCGGGATCTCGAAGCTGCGCAGCCCGAGGGCCTCCGTGAGCCCCGGCGAGAACGCGTTGCCGAGGCTCGAGCGCGGCACGAGCGCGATCAGGTCGGTGCTGGCCGCGACCCGCATCGCATCGGGGTAGCCCGGTACCACGACGTGCACGGTGTGGCCCGAGCCGCCCTTGTCGGTCGAGTCGTCAGCCGGCCCGCCGAAATCGCCGAGCTGCGACGCGATCACGTGACGGCAGGCTGCATAACGCGCGGGTGTGATCCTGCCCGAAGCGAACAACGGATGCCCGGTGCGTGCCACCGCGACGTGCCAGTCGTGAAACAGCATGCGTGTGTGCAGTTCGGGCGCATCGTCGCCGCGCTTGCCGATTTCCAGGTCGACGGCGCCGTCGCGCAGCGCTTGCGGATCGCGGTCCGGCTTCGGGACGAAGCGGATGCGCACCTGCGGCGCGATTTCGCCGAGGGCGGCGACCACCGGGCCGGACAGCATTTCCATGAACGATGCGGCCGCGCGGAGGGTGAACGTGGCCGCGTGCGTCGCCATGTCCACGTCGGCCGTCGCCGGTTGCAGCACCGCGCGCGCCTCGCTTGCAATCGCGTGCACGCGGTCGCGCAACGCGGCTGCGTGCGGCGTCGGCACGAGCTTGCGCCCGGCGCGCACGAGCAACTGATCGCCGGTGGACAGCCGCAGCCGCGTGAGCGTGCGGCTCATCGCGGACGTGCTCAGGCCGAGCCGGCGCGCGGCGCCGGTCACGCTGCCTTCCGACAGCAGCACGTCGAGCGCGGTGACGAGGTTCAGGTCGATGTCTTCCATGGCGACAGGATACGCCTCTGCGCGGATTGGTATGGCGTTCGATGCAACTAAGTGTTGAGTTTGGTGCGTCTGGCGCCTGTCGTGATGCGCACCTATAGTGGCTGCATGACGAATCCCGGCAAAGGCGGAAACCATGCAATCAACTGAATCGAACGGAAATGTGCCCGCGATCCTGCTCGTCGCGGCGTCGCGCGGCCTTGGGCTCGCGATGGCGGACGCGTTCCTGGACAAAGGCTGGTGCGTAACGGGCACCGTCCGCGCAGGATCGGGGCGCACGAAGCTGCACGACCTCGCCGACCGGTTCGACGGCCGGCTCGACATCGAGACGCTCGACGTCTGCGAGCCGACGCAACTGGCCGCGCTGCGCGAGCGACTGTCGGGCCGGCGCTTCGACATGCTGTTCGTGAATGCGGGCACGACGAACGAGCCGACCGAAACGATCGGCGAAGTGACGACCGACGAGTTCGTGCGCGTGATGATCACGAATGCGCTGGCGCCGATGCGCGTGATCGAGACGCTGCAGGATCTCGTGACCGCGGACGGCCTGATCGGCGCGATGTCGTCGGGGCAGGGCAGCGTCGCGAACAACGTCAGCGGGATGCGCGAGGTGTATCGCGGCAGCAAGGCCGCGCTGAACCAGTTCATGCGCAGCTTCGCGGCGCGCCAGGCCGATACGCGGCGCGCGATGGTGCTGATGGCGCCCGGCTGGGTCCGCACGGAGCTGGGCGGGCCCGATGCGCGCCTGACGATCGAGGAAAGCGTGCCGAGTCTCGTGAACGTGCTGATCGCAAAGCGGGTGCGCCCGGGGCTCGAGTATCTCGACTATCTGGGGAGGACGGTGCCGTGGTGATCGTCGCATCGGCACATCGCGCGGCGGGTAGCGGCCAGTTGCGATCCTCGGGGCCGTGAACGGGGCGCGGGATCCGCGGGGTTGTTCGCGGCGCGGTGGCGGCGCTGCGAATGCCGTGCCGATTCAATACAATGCGACGACCCGCCAGTGACACGGCGTAGCGCCGTCGCGTTCGAATCCCTCCGGTTCGCCGCGCCTGGCGTGCGTCCCCGTCGTGACGGCCCCCAGTCGAACCCGGAGCGCAACATGAACGAACCCTACCTTCAGGTCATCGCGCATTACTACGCGAAACCCGGCAACGGCGACCGCGTGATCGAATTGCTCGCCGAGCTCGCGCCGGCCACGCGCGCCGAGCCGAAGAATCTCGACTATGGGTATTTCCGGTCGCCGGAGGACCCGGACCACATCGTGATCCTCGAACGCTACCGCGACGCTGACGGTCTCGATGTGCATCGGGAAACGCCGCATTTCCAGCGGATCGGGATCGGCGCGATCATTCCGTTGCTCGATCGCCGCGACGTGTCGCGCTACATGGTGCAGCCGGACACCGGCACGGCGACGCCACCGGGAGGCACCCGATGAACCCGTTTCAATTCCGTACCGTTCCGACGCAGGTCGTCGAATTCGGCGCCGCGCGCCGGCTCGGCACGCTGTTGCGCGAGCGCTTTCCGGCGCTCGTGCGGCTGTGTGTCGTCACCGACGCGTTCCTGCATCGCAGCGGCGTGCTTGCGCCCGCGCTGGAGAGTCTCGCCGCGCATGGCTGGCAGGTCACCGTGATCGACGACGTGATCGCCGATCCACCCGAGCATGTGGTGCTGGACGCGACCGAACGGGCCGTCGCGGCCGATGCCGAGATCGTGCTCGGCCTGGGCGGCGGATCGTCGATGGACGTCGCGAAGCTGATCGCGGTGCTCGCGCCGGGGCGGCAGGCGCTGGCCGACATGTACGGCGTCGACAAGGTCACGAGCGCGCGGCTGCCGCTCGTGCAGATGCCGACGACGGCCGGCACCGGCTCCGAAGTGACGGCCGTGTCGATCGTCACGGTCGGCGAGGCGCGCAAGATGGGTGTCGTGTCGCCGCACCTGTTTGCTGACGTCGCGATCCTCGACGCCGAGCTCACGCTCGGCCTGCCGCGCGCGGCAACAGCCGCGACGGGCATCGACGCGATGGTGCACGCGATCGAGGCCTACACGTCCGCGCGGCTGAAGAACCCGGTGTCCGACATGTTGGCCGTGCACGCGCTGACGCTGCTGTCGCGCAACCTGCTCGCGGCGTGCGACGACGGCCGGAATCGTCACGCGCGCGAGGCGATGCTGGTCGGCGCGATGTTCGCGGGGCAGGCGTTCGCGAATGCGCCGGTCGCGGCCGTGCATGCGCTGGCCTATCCGGTCGGCGGGATCTTCCATGTGCCGCACGGGTTGTCGAATGCGCTCGTGCTTCCGCATGTGCTGCGTTTCAACGCACCGGCTGCCGCGCCGTTGTATGCGGAACTCGCGTCGATCGTCGCACCGTCGGCGACGGGCAGCGACGAAGCGCGCACGCACGCGCTGATTGGCGAGATCGACCGGTTGATCGTCGCGACGGGCATCCCGCGCACGCTGCGCGAGGTCGGGATCGGCGAGGGCGACCTGCCGAGGATGGCGTCGGATGCGATGCTGCAGACGCGCCTGCTCGTGAACAACCCGCGCGAGGTAACGGAGGCCGATGCGCTGGAGATTTACCGGCAGGCATGGTGACGCGGCGGGCGGGCGCGTCGCGCCGCCCGTGATGTTTCGCGATGCGCTCAGGATCGCGAGCGGCGCGCGGCCGCCCGCCAACCCGGCTTACCCGCGTGACGCGTCGGCGCCGGCCGCCACCACGTAGGCCGAAGCCTGCTTCGTGCCGTCCGGCCGCGTTTGCAGATAAACGCCCTGGATTTCCGGCTCGAAGCCCGGCAGCGCGTTGATCCCCGCTTCGAGTGCGCGGAAGTAGTCGAGCGCCGGGCCGCCCCATGTTTCGCCGGGCACCACGCAGAAGATGCCCGGCGGATAGGGCAGCGCGCCCTCCGTCGCAATCCGGCCTTCGATGCGATCGAGCGTGACGAGCTCGACGTTGTTGCGGATCAGCTCGGCATTCGCGGCCTGCGGCAGCATCGCCTGTTTCGGGAATTGCGCGCGCCGGAACATCAGCTTCTGCAGACGCTTCATGTCGTGGCTGCGGTAGAAGTCGTGCATCCGCTGGCACAGCTGCCGCAGGCGCATGTTGCCGTACAGCTCCGGATACGCTTCGCACAGCGACGGAATCGCTTCGCGCAGCGGCGTGTCCTGGTCGAGATGGCGTTCGAACTGCGCGAGGTGCGCGACCAGGTGCTGCAGCTTGCCGAAGCTCTCCGACGGCGTCAGCAGGAACAGGATCGTGTACAGGTCGGCCTTCTCGGGCACGACGCCGTGTTCGCGCAGGTAGCGTGCCAGGATCGGCGCCGGTGCGCCGAACGCTGCGTACTCGTGCGTGTCGCGATCGATGCCGGGCGTCGTCAGCAGCAGCTTGCACGGATCCACGAAATACTGGTCGTCCGCGTAGCCTTCGAAGCCATGCCACGTGTCGGACGGGTGGAAACGGAAGAAGCGCAGGTCGTCGACGATCTGCTCGGTCGGGTAGTCGGCCCACGGGCGGCCGTCGATGTTCTGCGGAACGAACGGTCGGATCTGGCGGCAGGTCTTCAGCAGCAGCTTGCGGGCATCGACGCCGTGCGCGACGCAGTCGCGCCACAGGCGCTTGCCGGCCGGGCCCGCGTGCATCTGCGCGTTGACGTCGAGCGCCGCGAACATCGGATAGAACGGGCTCGTCGATGCATGGATCATGTACGCGTTGTTGAAGCGCCGGTGATCGCAGAAGCGCTTCTGGCCTTCGATGTGGCTGTCCTTCTTGTGGATCTGCGATGTCTGCGAGAAGCCGGCCTGCTGCTTGTGCACCGACTGCGTGACGAAGATGCCGGGATCGTCGGGGCCGAGGGTGAGCATCAGCGGCGAGCAGTCCTGCATCATCGGGATGAACTGCTCGTAGCCGACCCACGCCGAATCGAACAGGATGTAGTCGCACAGATGCCCGATCCGGTCGACGATCTCGCGCGCGTTGTAGATCGTGCCGTCGTAGGTGCCGAGCTGGATCACCGCGAGCCGGAACGGGCGCGGCCGGTCGGCGCGCTCGGGCGCGACGTCGCGGATCGCGTCGCGAATGCGCGCTTCGTCGAGCGCCGCGCTGTCGACGCCGCCGATGAGGCCCCACGCGTTGCGCGCGGTTTCGAGGTAGACCGGCCGCGCGCCCGACAGCACGAGCGCGCCGAGGTGCACCGACTTGTGGTTGTTGCGGTCGAACAGCACGAGATCGTCGGGCGCGAGCAGCGCGCTCGTGACGACCTTGTTCGACGTCGACGTGCCGTTCAGTACGAACCAGGTCTTGTCCGCGTTGTAGATCCGGGCGGCATTGCGCTGCGCTTCCAGCGCGGGGCCTTCGTGGATCAGCAGGTCGCCGAGGCGGACGTCGGCGTTGCAGAGGTCGGCGCGAAAGATCGTCTCGCCGAAGAAGTCGAAGAACATCCGGCCGAGCGGGTGATTCGAGAAGAACTGGCCGCCCTGGTGGCCGGGGCAGTCGAACTCGACATAGCCGCGCTGCACGTATTCGCGCATCACCTTGAAGAACGGGGGCAGCAGGTTCTCGCTGTAGATGTCGGCGGCGGCGGAGATCTGGCGGCCGTAGTAGTGGCGCCCGCCGTGGCGGAGCTGGATCACGCCGCTCGCGCTCGGCAGGATCGACGGCGGCACTTCCTGGTTGGGCTCGACCGCGACGAAGAACGGAATCGCGAACCCGGTTCTTTCGACGGTTTCAAGCACCTGTTGCGCCGACTCGATTCCGACGACGATTGCCGCGATATTCGTGAAATCGGTCTGGAATACGTCGACCTGTTCGTGCGTGGTGAGGAAGGCGCCAATCAGCGCCGGCTCGACTGCGATTTTCAACAGGCTCACGCGAACTCTCCCGTAAATGTGCGAAACGGGAGCGGCATTCGCACGGGCGCGTAATCCGTGTAATCCGACACGCGCCGCAGCCGATTGAAACGCTCCCGCGAATGCTGAATGCCGAATCGCGCGTCGCACGAAAAAGCCTTGTGCGGCGCTTCCGGCCGCCACCGGTCGATGCACGGCGCAGCCGATCGTAGCAACAAAACCCGGCGAATTCAATCGACCGGAATCGACCATCGGATTACCGGGTGAGAACGATCGAATAATCGGGAATTGGTGTGTTGCAATGCACATCAAAATGAACCGATTGTGAAAGGCGATTTGAAAACGGCCGACAGTTTCACCGATTCGTCTGCTTTTCATCAAAAGGCATCTATGGCATAGTCGGCTCCGAATTGGATGGCGAATCAAACCGGATTTGCGAGCGTCTCATGCCGCCGCCCGTGGCCTGCTGTCCGCGTGCTCGTGAGACGAATGAAACCCAACGAAGCATCGGATCAACGAGGGCAACACCATGAATACGTCCGTCGGTGGCATTCGTCGTCTCGGCATGCGCGCGCTTCTGGTCGACGACGAGATCACGCAGGAAACGGCGACCGGTCGCGCGGTCCGCACGCTGAGCGCGGAGCTCGTGCAGCGCGACATCGACGTGCTCACGGCAACGTCGGCCGACGATGCGATCATGCTGGTCCGTTCCGATCCGTCGATCCAGTGCGTGCTGCTCGACTGGGATCTCGGCGTGGACGGCCACGGGCCGTCCGAGGCCGTGGTCGATGCGATCCGGCTTCGCAACGGCAACGTGCCGATCTTCCTGCTGGCGGACCGCAGCGTTGCGTCGTCGGTGCCGTCCAGGGTGATGGGCCAGGTCGACGATTTCGTGTGGCTGCTCGAGGATACGGCCGACTTCATCGGCGGGCGCATCCATGCGGCGATCGAACGCTATCGCGCCACCGTGCTGCCGCCGATGTTCGGCGCGCTCGCGAAATTCTCGCGCGTCTACGAATACTCGTGGCATACGCCCGGCCACACGGGCGGCACGGGCTTCCTGAAATCGCCGGTGGGCCGCGCGTTCTTCGAATACTTCGGCGAAGCGCTGTTCCGTTCCGACCTGTCGATCTCGGTCGGCGAACTTGGCTCGCTGCTCGACCACTCGGGCCCGATCGGCGAAAGCGAGCGCTACGCGGCGCGTGTGTTCGGCGCGCATCGCACGTATCACGTGACGAACGGCTCGTCGACGTCGAACCGCATCATCCTGATGGCGAGCGTGAGCCGCGACCAGATTGCGCTGTGCGACCGCAACTGCCACAAGTCGGCCGAGCATGCGATGACGATGTCGGGCGCGATCCCGACCTACCTCGTGCCGACGCGCAACCGCTACGGGATCATCGGGCCGATCGCGTCCGAGCGCCTCACGCAGGCGGCGATCCGCGAGGCGATCGCGTCGAACCCGCTGACGGCCGGGCTCGCCGATCGCCAGCCGAAGCATGCGATCGTCACCAACTCGACGTATGACGGCCTGTGCTACAACGTCGCGCGTGTCGAGGAACTGCTCGGCGCGAGCGTCGACCGGCTGCATTTCGACGAAGCCTGGTACGGCTATGCGCGTTTCAACCCGATCTACCGCGATCGCCATGCGATGCACGGCGACCCGCGCGACCATCGTGCGGACCGCCCGACGGTGTTCGCGACGCAGTCGACGCACAAGCTGCTCACCGCGCTGTCGCAGGCGTCGTACATCCACGTGCGCGACGGTCGCAACCCGATTCCGCATGGCCAGTTCAACGAAACGTTCATGATGCACGCGTCGACGTCGCCTAACTACGCGATCATCGCGTCGAACGACGTCGCGGCCGCGATGATGGACGGCCCCGGCGGCGCGGCGCTCACGCACGAGTCGATCGAGGAGGCCGTCGCGTTCCGGCAGATGATCGCGCGGATGAACAGCGAGTTCGGCGCGAAGGGCGACTGGTTCTTCGAATGCTGGCAACCGGACACCGTGCTCGAGACGCGCACGGGCCGCACGCTGCCGTTCCACGATGCGCCGCCGGAACTGCTCGCGAGCGACCCGTCGTGCTGGGTGCTGCGCCCCGGCGCGCAATGGCACGGCTTCGGCAATATCGAGGACGGCTACTGCATGCTCGATCCGATCAAGGTGTCGATCGTCACGCCGGGCGTCGCGCCGGCCGGCGGGCTGATGCCGGTTGGCATTCCGGCGAGCGTCGTGACCGCGTATCTCGATGCGCGCGGGATCGTCGTCGAGAAAACCACCGACTTCACGATCCTGTTCCTGTTCTCGATCGGCATCACGAAGGGCAAGTGGGGCTCGCTCGTCAGCGCGCTGTGCGACTTCAAGCGCGACTACGACGCGAACCTGCCGCTCGACATGGCGATTCCGTCGCTCGCGAAGGAACACGGCTCGCGCTACGCGGGCATGGGGCTGAAGGACCTGGCCGACACGATGTTCGCGGCGATGGAGCAGCTCGGCACGACGCGGCTGATGTCGGAAGCATTCTCGATCCTGCCGAAGCCGGAGATGAGCCCGGTGCGCGCGTACGAGCATCTGGTGCAGGGCCGCGTCGAGCAGGTCACGCTCGAGGAACTGGCCGGGCGCACGGTCGCCACCGGCGTCGTGCCGTATCCGCCGGGCATCCCGCTGCTGATGCCGGGCGAGAACGCGGGGCCGGCCGGCGGCCCGGTGCTCGGCTACCTGAAGGCGCTCGAAGCGTACGACCGGCGCTTCCCGGGCTTCGCGCACGACACGCACGGCGTGGAAGTCGAGGACGGCACGTACCGCGTGTATTGCCTGACGGCCTGAACGAGCGACCGGCCGCGCGGCGGCCTCACATCGAGGGATCGACATCATGGAAAACGCAGCGCGCATGTCCGGCGCGGCCACCGCGGCCGCGCCGAAGAACCGGATGAACGTCTGGCAGCTGACCATCCTCACGGCGGTCAACATGATGGGCTCCGGCATCATCCTGCTGCCGTCGAAGCTCGCGCAGGTCGGCACGATCTCGCTGCTGTCGTGGATCGTCACGGCCGGCGGCTCGCTCGCGCTGGCCTATGCGTTCGCGCGCTGCGGGATGCTGAGCCGCAAGCCGGGCGGGATGGGCGGCTATGCGGAGTATGCGTTCGGCAAGGCCGGCAACTACATGGCGAACTACACGTACGGGCTGTCGCTCGTGATCGCCAACGTCGCGATCGGCGTCACGGCGGTCGGCTACGGCACCGTGCTGTTCGACGCGACGCTGTCGCCGCTGCAGACGGGCCTGTGGACGATCTTCCTGCTCGTGCTCACGACGGTCGCGAACTTCGGCGGCTCGCGCATCACCGGCCGGATCGGCGCGGTGACGGTGTGGGGCGTGATCATCCCGGTCGTCGTCGTGTCGCTGATCGGCTGGTTCTGGTTCAGCGGCGCAACCTGGGGCGCCGCGTGGAACCCGAACAACATGCCGTTCGGGCCGGCCGTCGGCAGCTCGATCGCGGTGACGCTGTGGGCGTTCCTCGGGCTCGAATCGGCGTGCGCGAACTCGGACGCCGTCGAGAATCCGGAGCGCAACGTGCCGATCGCCGTGCTCGGCGGCACGATCGCATCGGCGATCTTCTACATCGTGTCGACCAACGTGATCGCGGGGATCGTGCCCAACGCGATCCTCGCGAAATCGAATGCGCCGTTCGGCATCGCGTTCGCGACGATGTTCACGCCGACGGTCGGCACGATCGTCACCGCGCTGATGGTGATCGCGTGCATCGGCTCGCTGCTCGGCTGGCAGTTCACGGTCGCGCAGGTGTTCAAGAGCTCGGCGGACGTCGGCTACTTCCTGCCGGTGTTCGCGCGTGCGACGCGCACCGGCACGCCGATCGTCGGGATGGTGATCCTGCTCGTCGCACAGGTCGCGCTCGCGCTGATGACGATCAGCCCGGAGCTGAGCAGCCAGTTCCAGAAGATCGTGGATCTCGCGGTCGTCACGAACCTCGTGCCTTACGTGATGTCGATGGCCGCGCTGATCACGATCCAGAAGGTTGCGAAGGTGCCGCCGGCGAAGGCGCTGCTGACCAACGCGATCGCGATGGTGGCCACCGCGTACAGCTTCTATGCGCTGTTCAGCTCGGGCGAGCAGGCGCTGATGCTCGGCGGCCTGTGCGTGTTCCTGGGCTGGACGCTGTTCGGCTTCGTCAGCGCGCGCTTCTACCAGATGGAAGTCGACGCCCACGTGAAGGAGCCGGGGAAGTCGCTGCAGGCGTGATGGGTGCGGCGCTGGCCGCCGTTATCGGGCAGGGCGGGCCAGCAGCGGCGGGATGTCCTGCTTCAGCAGGTCGACGACGGCCCGCACGCGCGGCGGCAGCGGTCGCTGCGCGTGTACGAGCACGTTGAGCGCGAAGTCGGGAATCACGTACTGCGGCAGGAGCTCGACGAGCGTGCCGGCCGCGAGCGCATCCGCGCAGGCCGGGTGCTGGACCACGCCGATGCCGCCGCCGGCCGCGATCGTGTCGAACATCGGGCGCCAGTGGCTCGTCGTCATGATCGTACGGATGCGCGCGTATTCGAGCGCGTCGCCGTCGCGCTGCAGCGGCAGCCGTTCGCTCGCGAACACGCCTTTCACGCGGATGAACGGGTGGTTCGCGAGATCGGCCTTCGCATCGATCGGGCCGTGCCGCTCGAGATACGACGGCGCGGCGACGAGCCGGCGGCCGACCGCGCCGACCGGATGCGCGACGAACCCGCCGTCGCCGAGCTGGCCGACGCGGATCGAGATGTCGACGCCTTCCGTGACCGGATCGACGATGTCGTCGTTCAGGACCAGATCGATGTGCAGGCCCGGATACGCGGTGCGGACATGCATCAGCACGCGCGGCAGCACGATCTCGCCGAAGCATTGCGGCGCCGCGAGCCGGATCGTGCCGTCGAGCGCGTGTTCCGTCTTCGAGACCGATGCGACGGCTTCGTCGGCCGCTTCGAGCAGTGCCTTGCTGCGTTCGTAGAAGATCCGGCCTTCTTCCGTGCACACGAGGGTGCGCGCACTGCGCATCAGGAGCCGCGTGCCGAGATGCTTCTCGAGTCGCTCGATACGTTCGCTGACGGCCGGCTGGCCCAGGTCGAGATCCCGCGCCGCGCCGGACATCGTGCCGCGCTCGACGACCCTGACGTAGATGCGCATCGTCGCCAGCAAATCCATGAAGTCGCGCCCCTTGTCCGGTTCCGGTTGATGCCGATCGACGGATGGTACCAAAGCGACGCTGCCCGAGGGTGCGCGGCGAACCGATACTGACCATCGGGTGCCGACGCCGCGTGTGTCCGCGGGTGCGATCGGCGACAATCGGCTTCCGTGCGATCGACTGGAGACGATGACATGACGCAACAGGATGAAGCGGCGCGCACGCGCTGCGTCGCATGGCAGATCGTGCAGACGTGGCAGGCGGCCGAATGGTGCAGGCTCGTCGAGTCGCGAACGGGAATCGACCTGTCGGGGTCGGTGTCGGGTGCGATCGACGGGGCGCCGTTTCGCATCGACTACGCGATCGCATGCGGCGCCGACTGGCTCACGCGTTCGGCACGCATCACGCAGTGGGGCGGCACGCTGCCGCCGCGTCAACGGGAGATCGCGTGCGACGCGGGGCGATGGACGATCGACGGCGTCGACGCACCGGCGCTCGCGGGCGCGACCGATCTCGATCTCGGCTTCAGCCCGTCGACGAATACGCTGCCGATCCGGCGCCTCGGGCTGGCCGTCGGCGAGGCGGCCGTGATCCATACCGCGTGGCTGCGCTTTCCGGATTTCGAATTCGTGCGCGGCGAGCAGCGCTATACGCGCACGGCGGCGCACGTGTACCGCTACGAAAGCGGCACGTATGCGGCCGATATCGCGGTCGACGAAGCGGGCCTCGTGACCGACTACGACGAATGGCGACGCATCGGCGCGGCACCCGCGCGCTGATGCACGCGTTCCGCGCCGCGCGTCGGCCGCGATGCGTCAGCGTGCGCTCGCGACCGACAGCTTGCCGGGAATCAGCTTCAGCGTGCTGAATGCGTCCGCGATGTTCTGCTGATACGCGAGCGTTGCGTCGGTGATCGGCTGCACGCCGTAGCCGGCGCGCTTGAGCGCGACTTCGAGCGTCGGCGCGTCGAGGCCGACGAGCGGCGACAGTTGCGTGGCGACTTCCGGCGCATGGTCGCGCGCCCAGCGGTCGACCGCGTCGACTTCGTCGAGCAGCGCGCGCAGTACCTGCGGGTGAGCGGCCGCGTATTTGCGCGCCGCGAGGTAGTACTGCGTATTGCGCACGAGCCCTTCGCCGTTCGCGATCACGCGCGCACCGATCTGCCGTTCGGCGGCGGCCAGGTACGGATCCCAGATGACCCACGCATCGACGCTGCGCTGCACGAACGCGGCGCGTGCGTCGGCGGGCGTCAGGTAGATCGGCTGGATGTCGGCATACGTCAGGCCCGCGTGTTCGAGCGCCTTCACGAGCAGGTAGTGGACGTTCGAACCCTTGTTGAACGCGACTTTCTTGCCGCGCAGCTGCGCGACGGTGCGGATCGGCGAATCGGGCAGCACGACGATCGCCTCGCCCTGCGGCGCGGGCGGCTCGTTGCCGATGTAGACGAAATCGACGCCGCCCGCCTGCGCGAAGATCGGCGGCGTCTCGCCGACCGTGCCGACGTCGATCGCGCCGGCGTTCAGGCCCTCGAGCAATTGCGGGCCGGCCGGAAATTCGAGCCATTGCACGGTGACGCCCTGGCTCGCGAGCCGCTTCTCCAGCGTGCCGCGTGCCTTGAGCACGACGAAGTTGCCGTAT
This sequence comes from Burkholderia lata, assembly GCF_902499025.1. Lineage (GTDB taxonomy): Bacteria > Pseudomonadota > Gammaproteobacteria > Burkholderiales > Burkholderiaceae > Burkholderia > Burkholderia lata_C. The sequence continues at coordinate 193,662 of NZ_CABVPW010000011.1, forward strand.
TTCTGGAAACCGATGCGCAGCCGCGTGCCGCTGTCCTGCGCGTGTGCAGGCAGGCCCGCGAGCGGGCCGAGCGCGAGCCCGGCCAGCCCGGCGGCCGCGCCTTGCAGCCACTGGCGGCGATGCGGGTTCGGCGGTGTCGGTTCAACGTCTGCGTGCGGTGTGTCGTTCATCGAGGCGTCCTGCGTGCGGGTTCACGGGCCGCGCGCGAAAAGCGGCGCGGTCGGCGCAGGGTGGGGCCCGATGCGGGCGATGCGCGCCACGGGCCGGCCCGCGCCGGATTCAGGACGATACGGCCGCGTGGGCCGGCGGCCAACCAACGAATCCGCATATGCAAATCAGCGGCGGACGCGTTGTCGTTGTTCGAGCCGGTGATCCGCGCAAGAACCGGCCGGAATCCGCCGGAACGCGCCGGCACGACGGGACGCGTCGGCGAAATCGCGACGTTGCACGCGCGGCCGCCCGGCATTCGATGAACGGCTGCCGCGATGCTCAATCGGAGCCGGCCGGGCTTTCCTCGATCGAATCGACGCGATCCGGATAGAACGCGAGATGCCCGCGGATCGCATCGACGGCCGGATACGGCGCCTCGTAGGTCCAGACGGCATTGACCGCGCGCGCGCCGCCGGCCGGAATCGAGTAGTAGGCGGCGTCGCCCTTGTACGGGCAGTAGGTCGCGTGATCGGTGCGTTGTAGCAGCGTCAGGTCGGCGTCCTCGCGCGGGATGTAGAGCACGGCCGGGTAAGCGGCTTCGCGCAGCGCCAGCGCGTGGCGCGTATCCGCGACGACCTTGCCGGCCGCCTTGACGACGACGCGCCGCGGGTGCGGTTCGACCGTGATCGGGTGATCGGGGCCCGGCGTCTTCACCGGGCGAGCGGACGTATCGGAGCTGACAGGCATCGTGAGTCCTCCTGGTATCGGCGGCGCGGTGGCGCCGGGAGGATCCCGGCGCGCCCGTGCCGGCGTTGGCCAGCCGATACGATGCGCCATTTCGCGCCAGTCTGCAGGGGGCCGGAAGACGGCGGCGCGAGAAGGCCGCCCGGCGCTTGCGTGGACGTTTTCATGCACGGGCAGCGGGATGCAGCCACGACGATAAGCAACGCGAAATTAATTGGTAAGCGATCGGCGGGAGGCGCGCGAAGATCGGCCGTCGTCATTTGCATGACAGCCATCTTCCTTCTCCGCCACCATGAAGAACGCTTTCGTTTCGTCAGCCGCGCGTCGTGCGCGTGGCATACCCCATGCCGCGACGGCCCTGCGCTGTATCGCGGCGTCGCTGCTGCTCGCCGGCGCGGCCACGCAGGCGCTGGCCGCGCCGTCCGGCAAGACGCTCGTGTATTGCACCGAAGGCAGCCCGGCCGGCTTCGATCCGGGCCAGCATACGACGAGCACCGATTTCGACGCGAGCACGTACCCGGTCTACAACGGGCTCGTGCAATTCAAGCGCGGCACGCTCGATCTCGAGCCGGCGCTCGCGACGAGCTGGGACGTGTCGCCCGACCAGCGCACGATCACCTTCCACCTGCGGCGGGGCGTGAAGTTCCAGACGACCGCGTGGTTCAAGCCGACGCGGCCGTTCCAGGCCGACGACGTCGTCTTCACGTTCCACCGGATGCTCGATCCGGACGATCCGTTCCGCAAGGCTTACCCGGTGAGCTTCCCGTATTTCAGCGACCTCGGCTTCGACCGCAATGTCGAGCGTATCGACAAGGTCGACGACTACACGGTGCGCTTCGTGCTGAAGACGCCCGACGTCGTGTTCGTGCGCAATCTCGCGATGGCGTTCGCGTCGATCCTGTCGGCCGAGTATGCGTCGCAGCTCGCGGCGCGCCATCGCGAGGCCGACATCAACCAGTTCCCGGTCGGCACCGGGCCGTTCCTGCTGCGCACGTACCAGAAGGACGCGCTGATCCGCTACGACGCGAATCCCGACTACTGGAAGCCGGACGACGTGAAGCTCGCCCGTCTCGTGTTCGCGATCACGCCCGATCCGGCCGCGCGCCTGCAGAAGCTGGTGGCCGGCGAGTGCCAGGTATCGGTATTCCCGCGGCCGGCCGACCTCGATACGGTGCGGCGCGACCCGAAGCTGACGTTGTTCTCGGGGATGGGCTTCAACGTCGGCTTCGTCGCGTACAACACGCAGCATGCGCCGCTCGATCGCGTCGACGTGCGGCGCGCGCTCGATATCGCGATCGACAAGTCGGCGATCGTGAAGACGGTGTTCAACGGCGACGCGAAGATCGCGACGAATCCGATGCCGCCCGCGCAATGGTCGTACAACCCGCGCCTGAAGGATGCGCCGCGCGATCCGGCGGCCGCGAAGGCGCTGCTCGCGCAGGCCGGGTTCCCGAACGGTTTCGACCTGACGTTGTGGGCGATGCCGGTGCAGCGCCCGTACAACCCGAATGCGCAGTTGATGGCGCAGCTGATCCAGCAGGACTGGGCGAAGATCGGCGTGCGCGCGAAGATCGTCAGCTACGAATGGGGCGAATACAACCGCCGCGCGAAGCACGACGGACAGCACGACGCGATCCTGTACGGCTGGTCTGGCGATAACGGCGACCCCGACAACTGGCTCGGCACGCTGCTCGGTTGCGACGCGGTGCACGGCAGCAATCTCGCGAAGTGGTGCAACCAGGATTTCGAGAAGCTGGTGGACGCGGCGCGTTCCAATGCGGACGTCGCGAAGCGCACGGCGCTTTACGAACAGGCGCAGGTCGTGTTCAAGGACCAGGTGCCGTTCACGCCGATCGCGACGTCGATCGTGTCGCTGCCCGTGTCCAAGCGCGTGCACGGGCTGACGTTCTCGCCGCTCGGCGGGCACCGCTTCGACGGGGTCTGGCTGGATTGACGGACGGGCCGCGCGGACGTGCGCGGCCAGCGCCTTGCACTTTCGTCCGCGTGGTGTGACAGGAGCCAGGAAAGGCCGGCGCGATGCAGTGCGCGCCGGCTGTGCCGTCAGGTCAGTTCAGTTGAGCGCGGCCGCCGCCGCGGCTTCGACCGGCGACCCTTCGAGCGCGACCGACGGCCGGCCGTCGGGGCCGACCGGTACATCGCCGGTGAGCGTCGTGCGATAGAGCTGGCGGTCGAAGTCGAGATCGAAGATGTCGACCGGCGCGAGGTGGGCGGTTGCGCGGTTGTCCCAGAACGCGATGCTGCGCGGCTCCCACTTGAAGCGGATCGTGAATTCCGGCCGCGTCACGTGTTCCCACAGCAGTTCGAGCAGCGCCTGGCTCTCGCGCGGCGTCAGCCCGACGATCGATTTCAGGAAGCTCGGGCTCACGTACAGCGCGCGTTCGCCGGTCTCCGGATGCACGCGCACGAGCGGGTGCTCGGTGACGAGCGGGCGGCGTTCGACCGCGTCGTCGAACGCACCGGTCGCACGCGCACCGGCCGGCGGTGTGAAGCGATGAACGCCGCGCAGGCCGTCGACGAAGCCGCGCAGCGGCGCCGACAGCGTTTCGTATGCCCGCACGAGGTTCGTCCAGTGCGTGTCGCCGCCGTACGGCGGGATCGTCACGCCGCGCAGGATCGACGCCCACGGCGGGTTCACGGCGGCCGTCACGTCGGTATGCCAGCCGGTCCACGGCCGGCGCACCGGTTCGCCTTCGAAGCGCGTGGCCTTGCGATGCTTCGCGACCGAGTAGACGGCCGGATGCCCGTCGACGTGCCCGAACACCGGGTGGCCGACCGTCGGCTCGCCGAATTGCGCGGAGAACGCGACGTGCTGCTCGTGCGTGAGGAATTGCTCGCGGAAGAAGACGACGCGCCATTTCAGCAGCGCGGTGCGGATCGCCGAGATCTGCGGCGTGGTCAACGGTTGCGTGAGGTCGACGCCGCGGATTTCCGCACCGATATGGGCAGACAGCGGAATCACGTCGACCGGCTGGGCGGCGGGTTCGGGTAGGGCGCTCATGCGTCGCTCCTGGCGGAAGTGAACGGGGCGAAGGGCCGACATCGTTGCGCGTGCGGGCGTCGGTCCGGAGGCGGGATAGGCATGGTCGGGTGTCCGGTGGCGGAAAGCCGCGCAGGGGCGGCGGCGCGCACAAGGCGCCGCCGGCCCGAATGCGGGCGTTATTGCAGCGTCGCGCCCGGCCCCTTCAATACGACGCTCTGGCGGCCGTCGATGCCGACCGGCACGTCGCCGTGCACGGTCGCGCGGCGCACGACGCGGCGCGCATCGCCGTAGTCGTTGATCGCGTAGTGCTGCGTCGCGCGGTTGTCCCAGATCGCGACGTCGCCTTCCTGCCAGTTCCAGCGCACGGTGTTCTCGAGGCGCGTCACATGTTCGTGGAAGACCTGCAGCAGGTGCGCGGAATCCTGTGCCGACAGCCCCTTGAGCCGCTGCACGAAATGCCCGAGCACGAGCGTGCGTTCGCCGGTTTCCGGATGGACGCGCACGACCGGGTGCTCGGTTTCGTAGACGGTCGACGTGAACACTTCGCGGTAGCGCTTCAGCTGCGTATCGTCGGCATGCACGTGCGTCGACGCGTAGTCGTATGCGTTCGTATGCAGTGCCCACAGCGTGTCGGCGAGCGCGCGCAGCGGGTCGGGAAGGTTCGCGTACGCGGCGGCCGTGTTGGCCCATACCGTGTCGCCGCCGAACGGCGGGATCACGACCGCGCGCAGGATCGAGATCTTCGGGTACGCATCGACGAACGTCACGTCGGTGTGCCACGAATTGGCGCGCGCGCCGTGTGCGGAATCGAGTTCGAGCAGGTGCGCGCTGCCGTCGACGGACGGCACGGTCGGGTGCGCGACGGTATCGCCGAAGCGGCGCGCGAACGCTTCCTGCGTCGTGTCGTCGAGATGGTGCTGGCCACGGAAGAACAGCACCTTGTGGCGCAGCAGCGCGGCCTGGATCGCATCGAACGTCGCGTCGTCGAGCGTGCCCGACAGCCGCACGCCGGCGATCTCGGCGCCGATCCGGCCGGCGACCTGGCGAATCTGGAGCGGGGCGGTGGCCGTGCGCGGCGCGGCGTGCGAAGCATGCGAAGACGGGTGAGCGGCGTGCTGGACTTCGGACATCGGGAGTCTCCTGGAGTCGGGTCGGTCGAGTCTCCATTCAAGCAGGGACCGCGCGCAATCGGAACCGATGAATCGTCACAACCTTAGCGTGTGCGCAGCGATGATCGATATGCATCGTCATGCTGAGCAAATCGACACGACATGCGGGCTACCACGCAAGCCGCCATTCGCCGATCCGGTGCGGGCGCGGCGGGTCGATGCGCTTGCCGCCCGGGGGACCGTCGCCCGGCGGTTCGCTGTCGTCGAAATCGGCGAGCACGGTGTCGCGCAATCGTGCGAATTCCGGCGAATCGCGCCGTCGCGGGCGCGGCAACGCGACATCGACGATGCGTTCGATGCGCCCCGGGCGCGGCGCCATCGTCACGACGCGGTCGCCGAGATACACGGCTTCGTCCACATCGTGCGTGACGAGGATCATCGTGATGCGCTCCTGTTCCCAGATGCGCAGCAGTTCATTCTGCATCCGCGCGCGCGTCTGCGCGTCGAGCGCGCCGAACGGCTCGTCGAGCAGCAGCACGCGCGGGCGGTTCACGAGGCCGCGCGCGATCGCGACGCGTTGCGCCATCCCGCCCGACAGCTGGTTCGGATACGCGTGCTCGAAGCCGTTCAGCCCGACGAGTGCGATGTGATCGGCAACCGCGCGCCGTTTCGCGGCCGCGTCGAGCGGCGCGTTGCGCAGCGCGGCCTCGATGTTCTGCGCGACGGTCAGCCACGGGAACAGCCGGTGATCCTGGAACACGATCCCGCGCTGCAGCGACGTGTCGCGCACGCGTTCGGCACCGGCGCGGATCTCGCCCGCGTAGTCGGTGTCGAGACCGGCGATCAGCCGCAGCAGCGTCGACTTGCCGCAGCCGCTCGCACCGACGATCGTGACGAATTCGCCGGCGCGCACGTGCAGCGACACGTCGTCGAGTACGGCGAGCGCGGCGCCGCGTTGCGCGTAGTGCTTGCTCACGTGGAGGACGTCGAGCGAATCGGAGGCGAGGGTCGTCATGGCAGGGCGAGGAAGTGGATGTCGAGGAAGGAAAGGGCGATCAACGCGTCAGGTCGCCGCGCCGGGCCAGCACCTTGCGCTCGATCGCACGCGCGATCGCGTTCAGGGCCCAGCCGGTCACGCCGACGACGATGATCCCGAACAGCACGAGATCCATCCGGAACTGCTCGCTGCCGTCGATCAGCGTGTTGCCGATCCCGCTGCCGGCGACCAGCAGGTATTCGGCGCCGAGCGTCGCGAGCCACGAATAGATCAGGCCGAGATACAGCCCGGTGAAGATCGACGGCAGCGCGGCCGGCAGGATCACGTAGCGGACGAGCTGGAGCCGCGAGTAGCGCAGCGCGCGGGCAACGTCGACATACGCGCGCGGCACCGCATGAATGCCGTCGCAGGTATGCGCGGCGGCGGGCAGCAGCGCGGCGAGCGACAGGAACACGACCTTGGCGACGTCGCCGAGGCCGAACCACACGGAAATCAGCGGAATCCACGCGAACAGCGAGATCTGCTTGAACGTGTCGAAGCTCGGGCCGACCATTCGCGCGGCGACGCGCGACAGCCCGAGCGCGGCGCCGAGCAGCAGCCCGCCGGTCGCGCCGAGCGCGAAACCGCACGCTTCACGCGCGAGCGACGCGGACAGCGCACGGCCGAGTGCACCGCTCGTGGCTTGCGCGCATGCGGTGCGCAGCACGTCGGCCGGGCCGACGAGCAGCCCGCTGCTCACGAGGTGGGCGGAAGCGATCGCCCACCACAGCGCGAACGCGACGAGCGGCAGCACGAAGCCGCGCCAGTCGGGTGCGCGCAGGCGACGGGCGGACGGGGTGGCATGCGGGGTGGCATCGGGCGCGGCAGCAGGATACGTCAAGGGCAGGACTCCTTCGGTGGCGCGGGCAGGGCGGGTGGTTCAGCCGCGGAACGCGGACGGCACGCCGCGGCGCAGGCGCGCTTCGAGCGCGTCGAGCAGCCGGTTGATCAGCAGGCCGACCGCGCCGACGACGATCACGGCCGCCATCACGAGATCGAGCTGGAACAGTTGCCGCCCGTACACGATCAGGTAGCCGAGCCCTTCGGACGATGCGACGAGCTCGACGACGACGAGTGCGAGCCACGACTTCGTGAACGCGAGCCGCACGCCGGTTGCGAGCGTCGGGATCGCGGCGGGCAGCACGACGTGCACGATGCGTTGCCGGCGCGTGTAGCCGAATACGCGGGCGACTTCGTCGAGCGCGGGCGGTGTCTGGCGAAACCCTTGCAACGTGCTCAGCGTGACGGGGACCAGCGCCGCATGCGCGATCAGCAGGTACTTGAGCGGTTCGCCGACGCCGACGAGCAGCAGCAGGAACGGCAGCCAGCCGAGCACCGGAATCTGCACGAGCGCGTTGAAGCTCGGCAGCACGTACGCTTCCAGCGTGCGCGACAGGCCGAGCGCGACGCCGGTCGCGAAGCCGAGCAGCGTGCCGGCCGCGAACCCGACCAGCACGCGCTGCAGGCTGATCAGCGTGTGGCGCACGAGATCGCCGCTCGTCGCGAGATCCTCGAGCGCATCGAACACGCGTTCGGGCGGCGGCAGGATTTGCGGCGCGATCCAGCCGCGCGCGCTGCCGACACTCCACAGCGTGAACAGCAGCGCGGGAAGCAGCCACGGCGCGAGCCGCCACGACCACCGTTTCACAACCTGCGCACGGTGCGGCGGCGCGGCGAGCGCGTGGCGCTCGGACGACGGGATGGAAAACGCGGTGTCGCTCATCGGGGCGGGTCCGGGTCAGGAAAGGGGCTTGCCGGCCGCGTCGTAGCGTTGCCAGTAGCTTTCGAGCTTCAGGGTGCGCAGCGCGTTGTCGAGATACTTCGGCTCGAACCAGCCGTCGACGTCGACCGGCTGGCGGATCAGCTTCAGCGCGAGCGCATCCTGCGCGACGGACTTGTAGCGCGCGATGACGAACGGGTCGATCAGCGGCGACAAGCGATCCTTCAGGCGCTGGTTCGCATAGTCGGCCTGCCACGACGAAACCGGCACGCCGCTCTTTGCCCACAGCTTGAACAGCGCGTCGCGGTTCGCTTCGTCGGACGACCATTGCGCGCCCTTCACGAGCGCGTTGACGACGCGCTGCACGATGTCCGGATGCGCGCGCTCGAAATCGTCGAGCACGAGCAGGTGGGTCTGGCGCGTGAGCTGCGGGCCGTCGTTCTGCGATTCGTAGATGATCTTCGCGAGTCCCGCGTCGCGCAGCTTGTACAGCTGATAGTCGCCCACCGACGCGTCGATGCCTTTCGACGCGAGGGCGGCGAGCGCGCTCGCGGAGTCGAGGTTGATCACGCGCAGGTCGCGTTCGTTGAGGCCGTTTTTCGCGAGCGCGTTGTCGGCGACGAGCTGCAGGTTGGTGCCGCGGAAGATCGACACGCGACGGTCCTTCAGGTCCTTGATCGAGCGGATCGTGGAGTCGGGCGGCACCGCGATCTTGACGCCCGAGCGCACGCTCGCGGCGAGCAGCAGGCGCGTCTTGATCCCGTTCGCCCGCGCGAGCACGGCGGGCAGGTCGCCCTGGTACGCGAAGTCGAGCGCCTTGTTGGCGATCGCCTCGTTGACGGCCGGCCCCGCGCCCTTGAAGAACAGCCACTGCACCTTGATGCCGTCGGCCGCGAATTCCTTTTCGACCAGCTGCTGCAGCTGCGCGGTGGCGGCGCTCGATCCGCCGAAGGTCGGCGGATCGCCGGCGCCTTGCTGGGCGACGCCGATGCGGATGGTGGCAGGCTTGTCGGCGTGCGCGGCGGCGGCCGGCAACGCAATGAGGGACGCGATCAGCAGCGATCGCAGCAGGCGCAGTGGAAGCATGAATCGATGGATCCGGAACGTTGGGGGAACAAGGCCGGGCCGCAGCCCGTCGACGCATTCTCGATGGCGTGCCGGGGCCGGACAAGAAACGATTTGAACTATGCTTATCGCCGCTTTGCGGGTTGCCGCGCCGGGCACACCGTTCCATACGAACGCGAAGCGCATTCACATGCATCTGAAATTCAATCAGGATTCCAATCCTGTTGATTTAATCCGGACACGGAATCAGGCAAATGCCGATTGGAAAATCACGACGGTGACGAGCGTGGATTCGCGTGGAGATCGCTTGTCGAATCAGGGAATAGTGACGGCGCCGGATAATCGGGGAGCGAGATTCCCATTCATCATGATTGCCTGGACGGCAGGCCGGGCGCGGCGAAGCGCATGAATGTGAATCGTTCCGGCATGCCGATAAATCGAATGGAAACGGTTCAGTCGCCGGTCGGTAAATAATGCGGCGCAACAGTCAATGCGACTGCTTCGCTACGCGGACGATGTAAAAAAGACGCAAGGAAATGACGGCAAATGAACGCGATCGCTTTCACTGTTGCAGCGTGTCATCCATAAATACATTCCGACGCCAAATAATTTGAATTCGCCTGAAAAATTGTCTATACCCTAGACGAATCAGCGCGGTTGGCATCGTGCGAAATGGGGCAGTACGGATGCATGCACGCAACGATCGAAGTCGTCGTTGCACGCCGCGTGACGTAGTGATCGAGAGGATTCCGGGGGATGCGGGCGACGTCGTGCCAGGGTCGCGCGCATGGATCGCAATGGGCGAATGTCCTGCGCAACCACCGGAGCAACGGAGCGTCTTTGCGTTCAACGGTCGGTCACCGACCCCGTTACACGGAGGTTGCCATGCTGCAATACGTCAAGTCCCTGCTGCGTGACGAACGTGGCGTCAGCTCGCTCGAATACGCGGTGCTGGCCGGAATCGTCGTGGTCGCGCTGGCGGCGGTCGGCGTGATCCTCAGCAGCACCAGCGGCGGTTTGCCGAGCGTGTTCACGACGTTGATCAACAAGGTGACGAGCCTGATCTGATCCCCTGAACCCGCGCGCCACCGACGAACACCGGGATCCGCAGCGGTAGAACGTATCCGGCCGGGGCGTGTCGACGGACGGCTCTCCCATGCTCACGCTCGTGCAGTCTGTGGCCACGGTCTTGCTGGCCTCGCTCGCCGCGCAGGATCTGCGCGACCGGCGCCTGTCCAATCGCGTGGTGCTGGCGTTCGCCGCGCTGTATTTCGTCGCGGCGGCGCTCGCCCGCGACGGGTTCGCGCCGCTGGCCGGCCATGTCGCGACCGGCGCGGCGATGCTGCTGCTGTTCGGCGGCATGCGCCATGCGGGCTGGATCGGCGGAGGCGATGTCAAGCTGGCGGCGGCGGTATTCCTGTGGGCCGGCCCGGCACTGGTGGTTCCGGTGCTGACGGGCATCGGCGCGGGCGGTGCGTTGTGCGGCCTCGCGTTGCTCGCGTCGCGGCCGCGGCGTGCCGCGTCGGTTCGCGCGGTCGCCGCGCGCAGCGTGCCGTATGGCGTTGCGCTCGCGCTCGGCGGCACGCTGGCCGTCTGGGTATCGTTTCCGCACACGGTTTCGCTGACCTAGCCGGGGGGACGCACGCTGCCATGCCCAAACCGCTGAGACTGGCCGTGCTCGTCGTTGCCGCCGGCATCGGTGCGTTCATCCTGCGCGAACTGTACGTCGCCGCGTCGACGCCATCGGTGCCCGCCGAAACGGATCAGGCGCGCGTGCGGGTTGCCGCGGCCGATCTGCCGGAAGGGCTGCTGCTGCGCGACAACGATCTTGCGTGGAAGCGCATGCCGCGCGCGCAGGTGCCGGCTGGCGCGTTCGTCGAGTCGCAGCCGGGCGCGGACCTGAAAGGCGCGCTGCTGCGCAACCACGTCGGCGTGGGCGCACCGATTCGCGTCGAGAACGTGATACCGGCCGGTGCGCCGGATTTTCTCGCGGCCGCGCTGCAACCCGGCATGCGCGCGATCTCGGTGCCGGTCGACGACGTGTCGGGCAACGCGGGCCTGATCCAGCCGGGCGACTTCGTCGACGTGCTGCTGACGCAGCAGATCGGCGGCTCGGCGACGTCGCCCGGCACGTTCGAAGCGGAGACGGTGGTGCGGCGCGCACGCGTGCTCGCGGTCGGCTCCGAATTCCAGCGCACGAAGGCGCCGGCGAGCGCGCCGGACGCGACGGCCCGCGCACGCACGGTCACGCTCGAGGTCGCGCCGCGCACCGCGCAGGTCGTGCTGGTGGCGACACGCCTCGGCTCGCTGTCGCTCGCATTGCGCAGTTTCGCGACGAGCGACCGGCGGCAGCCGGCGGGCGGCGACGAGCAGGAGCCCGATACGCAGCCCGTGTGGGCCGGCGACGTGTCGCGCGCGGCCCGCGAGGTCGCGCGCGAACCGTCCGCCGGGCCGGAGACGGGCGCGCGGCCGGCGTGGCGGAGCAACGCGGTCGTGATCTATCGCGGTTCGTCGGTCGACGACGGATCGCGTGGCGGCGGCACCGGCACTCCGGGCCTGCCGCCGCTGCCGTCCGGGCTGTCGGCCTGGCCGGCGATGCCCGCGATGCCCACGACGACGGGCGGCGCCAATGTCGCGGCGGATGCCACTGCGCAGCCGGCAGGCGCGGCGGCGCAGTGACGGATTGACGATTCGGGCCGGCCGCCCGGCGGCCGGCATTTGACGGGAACACGCATGGTGCGCATGGTTGGTTGGATCGCTTCGGGGTGCCTGGCCTGCATCGTCGCGTCCGGGGGCGCGTTCGCGCAGGTCGCGCGCGCGCCGGACGCGGGCGCGGCGCTGTCGATCGCGACCGGCAAGGGTGAACTGCTGTCGCTGCCCGAGCCCGCGACCGCGATGTTCGTCGCCGATCCGGCCATCGCGGACATCCAGGTGCCGTCGCCGCGCACCGTGTTCGTGTTCGGCAAGAAGGCGGGCACGACCACGCTGATCGCACTTGGCGCGAACCATCGTCCGATCCTGCGCAAGACCGTGATCGTGCAGGTCGATACGGCGTCGCTGCAGGGCGTGCTCGACAGCCGCTTTCCGCAGCTGAAGCTGTCGGTGTCCGGTGCGCCGGGCTCGCTGATGGTGTCGGGCAAGGTGCCGAGCGCGGCCGACGCGGACGCCGTGATGCAGTCGCTCACGCCGTACCTGCACGACAAGGAGAAGATCGTCAACCGGCTCACGCTGTCGCGTCCGATCCAGGTGAACCTGCGCGTGCGGGTGACCGAGGTGAGCCGCAACATCACGCAGCAGCTCGGCATCAACTGGAGTTCGCTGGGCGGTGCCGGCAACTTCGTCGGCGGGCTGTTCAACGGACGCACGCTGTTCGATCCGACGAGCGGCCTGTTCAACCTGTCGCCGACGGGCGCCTTCTCGGTGCTCGGCGGGTTCCGCGCGGGGCGCTGGTCGATCGACGTCGTGCTCGACGCACTCGACCAGGAGGGCCTGATCACGATGCTCGCGGAACCGAACCTCACCGCGATGTCCGGCGAGACCGCGAGCTTCCTCGCGGGCGGCGAGATTCCGATCCCGGTTGCGCAGGCCGGTTCGTCGACCGGCGCGATCACGGTCGAGTTCAAGCCGTTCGGCGTGTCGCTCGACTTTACGCCGACCGTGCTCGCCGACAACCGGATCAGCCTGAAGGTCCGGCCGGAGGTGAGCGAGGTCGATGCGAACAACAGCGTGACGACCGGCGGCGTCAAGGTGCCGGGGCTCACGGTGCGGCGCGTCGAGACGACGGTCGAGTTGTCGAGCGGGCAGAGCTTCGCGATCGGCGGGCTGCTGCAGAGCCAGACGGCCGACACCGTGTCGCAGATTCCGGGGCTCGGCCGGCTGCCGATCATCGGCCGACTGTTTTCGTCGAAGAACTTCCAGGACAGCAAGACCGAGGTGGTCGTGATCGTTACGCCGTACATCGTGCAGCCGGCCGGGCCCGGCCAGCTCGAGCAGGCGATCGACACCGTCGCGCGGCCGAGCAGCGACCTGGAGTTCGCGGTGCAGCACAACCTGGGGCTCGACCTGCTGTCGGGCGACACGCCGCGCCTCGTCGGCGCGGCGGGCTTCGTGTACTGAACCGGAGGAGCGCATATGCGAACCCGATCGACCGTTGCCGTCCTGCTGCCGCTGGTGCTCGCGGGCTGCCTGTCGGCGCCGCCGCCGGTCAACCTGCCCGATGCGCGGTCGATCGGCTTCGACGGCGCGCATGCGGTGCCGCCCGATTGCGCGAAGCTGATGCAGCCGTCGCATCTCGTCGACGCGGGTTTTGCGCGGCCCGGCATGCCGTTCGGCTGCGCGACCTACTCGAACCTCGCGGCGATGCTCGCGCGGCCGGAGGATCTCGTCGCGCCCGTGCCGTACGGCGGCGCGGATGCGCAGACCGCGGCCGACGCGGTGCGCCGCTACGTCGAGGATCGCGTGAAGCAGCCGACGCCAGGCAAGACGCTGACGACCGGCTCGCCCAGCCACTGACCGGACCCGGATGCCATCACGATGCCGCCCATGAACCTCCTCGACCGTCAGAACGCCCGGCGCGCCGTGACCGCGGGCGCGGCCGATCTCGTCGCGGTCGTCGCCGATTCGGGCAGCGAGGACGTGATACGCCGCGTCACGCAGGAGCTGTCGATCACGCGCACCCACCTGCAGGCGGGCACCTGCGACGATGCGATCCGGCTGCTGCAGCAGTACGAGCGTTCGCCACGCCAGCTCGTCATCGACGTGTCGGATTCGGTGCTGCCGGTGTCGGACCTGATGCGGCTCGCCGACGTGTGCGATCCGTCGGTGCGGGTCATCGCGATCGGTACGCAGAACGACGTCGGGTTGTTTCGCAACCTGCTCGGCATCGGCGTGCAGGACTACATCGTCAAGCCGCTGACCGTCGAGTTGATGCGGCGTGCGCTGACCGCGACGGAATCGGTCGTCCAGGCGCGCACCGGCAAGGTCGTCAGCTTCGTCGGCGCGCGCGGCGGCGTCGGTGCGACCACGATCACGGTGAGCCTCGCGCGCTTCCTCGCGAGCGAGAAGCGCCGCCGCGTGGCCTACGTCGACCTGAACCTGCATGGCGGCGGCGCGAACTCGATGTTCGGGCTGTCCAGCAACAACGGGCTGATCGAATTGCTGAACATGGGGCAGCGTCCCGACGACGCGTTGTTCGAGCGCATGTTCGTGACGAAGGGCGACCGGTTGCACGTGCTGTCCGCCGAGCTGGCTTATGGCGCCGACGCGCCGGTGGGCGACGAGGCCGTCGCGCGCCTGGTCGACATGCTGAAGGACCGCTTCCACTACGTGCTGTTCGACGTCGGGAGCGGCGCCGGCAGGCTGCTCGAGGACGCGCTCGCGGCGTCCGATCTCGTCCATGTCGTGGTCGACCGCTCGGTGCACGCCGCGTACGAAGCTGCGCGGCTCGTGCGTTTCGTGCGGGAGCTGCCCGGCGAGCGGCTGCTGTCGATGGTGCTGAACAATCCGCTCGCGCCGGTCGCGGGCCGTGTCGAGCCGGTCGATTTCGAGGACGCGTTCGGTGGCGCGAAGCTGCACGAGCTGCCGCACGAGCCGCAGACGCTCGCCGTTGCCGAGAACCTCGGCGAGCCGATCGAAGGCGCGAAGCGGAACGGCTTCGTGGACCAGATCCGGCAGCTCGCGAACGGCATCACCGGCGAGCCGATGGTCGTCGCCGAGCCGTGGTACGCGCGGCTCGTCAAGTGGAGGAAGGGATCGTGAGTTTCGGTACCCGCAACCGCCCGCCGGCGGCCCCGGTGCAGGCCGCGACGCCCGCCGTGGCGAGCGAGCCTGACCCGGCACCGGTGGACGCGCCTTCGCCCGCGTCTGCGCCGACCCCGACCCCGACCCCGACCCCGACCCGCACACCGGTGGCCGCCGATACCCACGAAGCGCTGATCCGGTCGAGCAAGTTCGACGCGATCCGCAGTGCGGTGTTTGCGTCGATGAACATGTCGGCGGCGCTGATGAAGACGCGTGACGAAGTGCGCACGGGCATCGAGCAGGTGGCCGCGCATACGGTCGAGCGCGAGCGCCTGAAGATCACCGCCGGCGAGCAGGTGCTGATCGTCGATGCGATCCTGAACGACATGTTCGGCGTCGGGCCGATCGAGCCGCTGCTCGCCGACGACACGGTCACCGACATCCTCGTCAACGGGCCCGACCAGGTCTACGTCGAGCGCGCGGGCCGGCTCGAACTCACGTCGCTGAAGTTCCGCGACGATGCGCACGTGGCGAGCGTTGCGCAGCGGATCGCGGCGGCGGTGGGGCGTCGCGTCGACGAGAGCAGCCCGATGGTCGATGCGCGGCTCGCCGACGGCAGTCGCGTGAACGTCGTGCTGCCGCCGATCGCGATGCGCGGCCCGTCGATCTCGATTCGCAAGTTCGCGAAGCGCGACATCACGCTCGCGCGGATGGCGCAGCAGGGCAACATCTCGCATCCGATGCTGCAGGTACTGAAGGTGGCGTGCGCGTGCCGGCTGAACATCGTGATCTCGGGCGGCACCGGCTCGGGCAAGACGACACTGCTCAACGCGCTGTCGCAGCACATCGAGCAGCACGAACGGATCGTGACGATCGAGGATGCGGCCGAGCTGCAGTTGCTGCAGCCGCACGTCGTGAGCCTCGAGACGAGACCGGAGAATACCGAAGGGCTCGGCGGGATCTCGCAGCGCGATCTCGTGCGCAACGCACTGCGCATGCGGCCCGACCGCATCATCCTCGGCGAGATTCGCGGCCCCGAGGCGTTCGACGTGCTGCAGGCGATGAACACGGGGCACGACGGCTCGATGACGACGATTCACGCGAATTCGCCGCGCGACGCGATCAGCCGGCTCGAGAGCATGGTCATGATGGCGAACGCGAACCTGCAACTGCTGTCGATCCGGCGCCAGATCGCGAGCGCCGTGCACCTGTTCGTGCAGATCGAGCGAATGCGCGACGGCGTGCGGCGCGTCACGCGGATCACCGAGATCGTCGGGATGGAAGGCGAGGTGGTCATCACGCAGGACCTGTTCATGTTCCGTCAGGAAGGCGATACGACGCGCGACGCGGTGAAGGGCGTGTTCGACGCGTCGCCATTGCGGCCGGGATTCGCGGCGCGCGCCGCGTATTACGGCGTCGAGGATGCGCTCGCCGAGGTGTTCCGGCAATGAGGGCCGCCGACCTGTTCGCGGCGGGCGCGTTCGTGATGATCCTCGCGATCGGGCTCGCGCTGTCGTCGTGGTTCGATCGCGCGAGCCACACGCCGGCCCAGCGCATCCGCGCCCGGATGCGCCGGCTGTCGCCGTCGCTCGCCGGGCACGACGGGCACGCGTCCGCCACGCCCGGTGTCGCGCTGTTCAACCTCGAGCGCCGGCAAGGCCGCCTGCGCGCGTGGCTGCAGCGCCGCGTGACGCGCGTGCGCGCGGTCGGCGGCAAGGGCGGCGTGAGGATCGTCATCGCGAGCACGATCGCCGGCGCGATCTCGGCGATCGTCGCGGTGAAGCTGATCGGGCCACCGGGCTTCCTGCGTCCGCTGATCTACGCCGGGCTGCCGCTGGTCGCGATGCGCGCCAGCTACCGCGCGCTGGTGGAGCGCTTCCGGATTCGTTTTCTCGAAGCGTTCCCGGACGCGATCGACGTGATCGTACGGGCCGTGCGCGCGGGCATTCCGGTCACGCAGGCGATCAGCATGGTCGGCGACAGCGCGGCCGAGCCGGTACGCGCGACGTTTCGCTCGATGGGCGACAGCCTGCGTGTCGGCGCGGATCTCAAGGACGTGCTGACGCAGGCGGCGGATCGGCTGATGATCGCGGACTTCTCGTTCTTCACGGTCTACCTGCTGCTGCAGCGCGAGACCGGCGGCAGCCTCGGCGAAACGCTCGACGAGCTGTCGAGCATCATCCGCACGCGCCGCGACATCCGCCTGAAGACCCGCGCGCTGACCGCCGAAGGGCGCATCACGACGAACATCATTTCGGCGGTGCCGTTCGTGATGATCGGCGCGCTGTTCCTCGTGAACCGCGACTACGTGATGCTGCTGTTCACGACGCACCCGGGGCACACGATGCTGACGCTCGCCGCCGGGTTGCTGACGGTCGGCCTGCTGGTGATCCGCAAGATCTCGAAACTGGATACCGCGCGATGACGATGTCGATACTGGCCGCCCGTGCCTTCGAGTTGCTGTTGTTGCTCGGCTGTGTCGCGGTGGCGCTCGCCACACCCGGCGGCAGTACCCGCCAGCGGATCGCCGCGCGCGTGCGGCTGGCCGCCGGGCAGCATCCGCCGGCACCGGTGGCGGGGTGGCTGCAGCCGGGCGGCGTCCGCCTGGGTCTCACGCGACGGCTCGCGCAGCTCGGCGAACGGCTGCCGGTGCTCGACCCGATGCAGCGCGTGAAACTCGGCTTGCAGCTGACGCGCGCGGGCTTTCGCGAACGCCGCGCGGTGTCGGTGATGATCGGGATCAAGCTGAGCTGCGGCGTGTTGTTCGCGTGCGGCGCGATCGTGTTCAGCCCGCTGATTCCGCGCTTCGGCGAATACTTCGTGATCCGCGCGCTGGCGATGATCGCCGCATTCGTGATCGGCGTGATCGTGCCGGAATACGTGCTCGGCGCGATGATCCGGCGGCGGCGGCGCGTCATCGCCGCGTGCTTTCCCGATGCGCTCGACCTGCTGGTGATCTGCACGATGGCCGGCAACAGCCTCGCGTCGGGCATCCGGCGCGTCGCGCACGAACTGGCGCGCATCTGCCCGCCGCTCGCCGACGAGCTGACCGTGTGCGCGGACGAGCTGACGCTGAGCGGCGACGTGTCCGCGACGCTCGCGCATTTCGCGACGCGCGTCGATTTCACGTCGGCGCGCTCGCTCGCGACAACGCTGACGCAGTCGCAGCGGTTCGGCACGCCGATCACGCAGGCGCTGCGCACGCTGTCGCGCACCGAGCGCACCGAGCAGATCGTCGCGCTCGAGGAACGGGCCGCGAAGCTTGCGCCGAAGATCACGCTGCCGATGATGCTGTTCATCCTGCCGACGGTCTGCCTGATCGCGGCGGGCCCGGCGGCGATTCGCCTGCTCGAGGTATTCAGATGACACGATCCGTCGTACGCACGCTCGCGCTCGCGGCCGTGCTGCCGGTGCTGGCCGGCGGCTGCGGCGCGCCGGGCATCCAGACGCGGCCGGTGCTGTCGCACAAGAGCGACGACCCGCAGGCCGAGTTGCGCATCGCCGACAGCGCGCTCGCCGGCGGCAACGTCGATCTCGCGTCGACGCTGTACGAGAAGGTGCTCGCGAAGCATCCCGATTCGCTTGCGGCGCGCCTGGGGCTCGGCGACGTGAACTACCGCGCCGGCGACCTGGAGCGCGCGCGGATCCTGTACGACGAAGCGCAGCGGCAGGCACCGGCAGAGCTCGGCCCGCGGCTCGGGCTGGCGCGCGTCGCGTTGCGGCAGCGGCGCCTGGACGAAGCCGCGCAGCGCTATCGCGATCTGCTGGCCGCAGAGCCGAACCATCCGCTCGCGGCGGAAGGGCTCGGCACCGTGCTCGACCTGCAGGGGCGTCATGCGGATGCGCAGGTCGTGTATCGCGACGCGCTGCGCGCGCATCCGGACGCGCAGGGGCTGCGCGTCGACCTCGGGTTGTCGCTCGTGCTGAGCAACCGGCCGCGGGAAGGCGTGAACGTGCTGCTCGACGTCGCCGGGCTGCCGTCCGCGCCGTGGCAGGCGCGCCAGAATCTCGCGTTCGCGTACGGCGTGCTCGGCAACACCGATTCGGCGAAGAAGCTGCTGTCCGCGGATATGCCCGCGTCGGCGGTGGCCGACAACCTGCGCTTCTACCAGGCGGTGCGCGCGCGGCTCGCGTCACGCGGGGGCGCCGGGGTTGCCGGGGGGGCTGGTAGCGCGCCGCCGTTGTCCGGCGCCGCGCTGGAGCCGGGCGTCGTACCACCGGGTGCGGGGGCCGCAAAATGACACGCGGGGCGACGGGCGCCCGCCACGCGCGCGGCGTCGTGTCCCTCGAATTCGTGCTGATGTTGCCGTTCCTGCTGATGGTGCTGATCGGCATCATCGATACGAGCCTGCTCCTGTGCGACAAGGCCGTCATCACGAACGCGAGCCGCGAGGCGGCGCGCGCCGGCGTCATGCTGCGCGTGCCGATGCTGACCACGACGCAGATCGCCGGCATTGCGCAGAACGCGATGCAGAACAGCCTGATCACCGGCGGTGCCGCGACGACACCGGCGGTGACCGTGACGCAGGCGAACGGCACGACGTCGGGTACCGCGCTGACGGTGACCGTGACCTACACGTATTCGGGGCTCGTGCTGGGTTCCGCGTTCAGCGCGCTCACCGGCCCGGTGACGGTCTCGGCGACGTCGGTGATGCTCTATGAATGACGTGACCGCCACGCAACCCGACGGCCCCGTGCGGCAGCGCGGTTCGGTCGCGCTGTTCTTCCTGCTGTTCCTGATTCCGCTGCTGTCGTTCGGCGCGCTGGCGATCGACATCGCGTGGGTGGTCACGGTGAACAACCAGTTGCAGAACGCGGCCGACGCGGCCGCGCTCGCGGGGGCCGATGCGATGATGTCGCCGAGCGGCGGCGCGGTGAACTGGTCGCAGGCCGCGCCGGCGGCGAATGGCGTGATCGCGCAGAATTCGGCGGCCGGTGCGGCGCTGTCGACCGGCACGGTGACCGCCGGATACTGGAACGTCACGCGCACCCCTGCATCCATGCAGCCGACGACCATCACGCCCGGCCAGTACGACGTGCCGGCGGTGCAGGTCACCGTGTCGCGCGCACCCGGTGTGAACGGCGGCTCGATTCCACTGCTGCTCGGCGGGCTGCTGGGGATTCCCGGCGCATCCGATAGCGCGACCGCCGTGGCGGTGCTGGCGGCGCCGGGCGGGGTCGGGGCAGGCGGGCTGTTTCCGATCGCGATCGACCAGTGCGTGTACAACCTGTACTGGAACGCGGCGACCAACCAGCCGCTGATCAATCCGCTGACGGGCCAGCCGTTTGAATTCTCGATCACGAACGGCCAGGTCTACGGCCTGCTGTGCATGGGCGGGCAGTGGACGTCGTTCCAGTCGACCGCGACCGACACGACGACGATGGGCGGCCTGATGGTGACCGGCAATCCGACGACGCTCAACATCGGCGACAGCATCAATCTCGCGACCGGCGTGAAGGCGACGCTCTATACGTCGGTGCCGGTCGGCACGACGGTGGTGCTGCCGGTCGTCACGCAGACCTCGACCAGCACCACCGTGCCGATCGTCGCGTTCGCGCCGTTCCATATCGACGTGTCGCTCGGCGGCACCTACAAGTACGTCCAGGGCCACTTCGTCGCCGGCGTGAAGATGACGGGCGTCGCGACCGGCGTCGGGCCGTACTACGGCATATACGTGCCGCCGCGGCTCGCGTTTTGAGCCCCGGGGCCGGCGCGGCGCAGCAGCACGAGGAGCGCGAACAGCGTCACGGCCGGGCCGATCTGCGGCCAGTGCAGCCACGGGTTCAGGTATTCGACCGCCGGCAGCAGCCACATGAGCGCGATCGCGGTCTGCTCGCCGCGCAGCCAGCCGACCTGCCAGCCGATCGCCAGCATGCACGCGATCGCGATGCCGAGCCAGGCGAGCTCGTAGTGCCACACGTACGGGTTCGCCGCGAGCGTCGCGACCGCCAGCACCGCCGCGCGCAAGCGGATGTCGCGCGAGCGCGTCCACACGAGGCACGCGACCGCGATCGCCAGTGCCGCGATGCACGCTTGCGCGGCATACGCGACGCCCGGCGGCAGGCCGGCGAGGCGGAACGCGGCGAACGGCGCCGGCGACGCGAGCCAGAACACGACACCTTGCTCGAGGAGGAGTGACCGCGCGAGCGCCGTGCCGGCGACGAACAGGCGTAGCGACTCGACGCCGCAGATCAGGACGCTCGACGCGGCGAATGCGGTGGTGGCCAGCGCGGCCCACGCGATGGTGCGCCATGCGCGCGTGGCGACCAGCACGAACGGGAACAGCAACGCCATCTGCGGCTTGGCCGACAGCAGGCCGATGCAGAGGCCCGCCCACATGGGCCGGCGATCCGCCCAGTAGACGGCCAGCGCCGCGCACGACGCGGTCAGGAACGCGTTCTGCCCGAACATCCCCGTGACGAACACGCACGGGGCGGCGACCAGCGCGAACCCGACGATGCGCGAGGCGCCGGGGATCGCGCCGAGGCCCGATACGCGGGACGCGGCGAATCCGAACACGACGACGCCGAACGCGACGAACAGCGGATAGCCGACTGCATACGGCAGCAACGCCAGCGGCGTCACGAGCAGCAGGTTGGTGGGCGGGTACAGCCACGCGACGAGGTCTTCGCGCCGGAACTGCGGAAACAGTTCCGCTGCCAGCCGCGAGAAGGTCGGCAAGTCGTACGCTTGCCACGGCGAGCCGTGCAGCATCACGTGCGACGCCGTCCAGAACACGGCGTAATCGGGGCCCGGGCGCGACAGCGCGGTGGCGGGCGCGTGACGGACGACGGCTACCCAGATCGCGACGAACAGCGCGTAGCACGCGAGCGCGACCGCACTGTACGCAACGACGCGCCGGGGTGTCAGCCAGGCACGGACGGGATGGTCCGCCGATCGTATCGATTGCCGGATGAGATCCATGCGTCGGGTGCGCGGTTACTTGACGGACGCTTTCCGCGCAGCACCGTGGCCGGCAGCCGAGGGCAGCGCCGTCCGGCGGCGGGCCACGTGCGTGCGCTTGAGCGGGAACTGCAGCAGTTTCGACGCGGGAGGTGCGGCGGCGTCCCGCTGCGCGTGATAGCGCCACCGCACGAGATAGACCGGGCGCTGCTTCGACTCGTGATAGATGCGGCCGAGGTATTCGCCGATCACGCCGATGCCGATCAGCTGGATGCCGCCGACGAACAGCATCACGGAGATCAGCGATGCGTAGCCGTGCACGGGGTTGCCGAACAGCAGCGTGCGCATGACGATGAACGTGCCGTAGACGAACGATAGCGCGGCGAACGCGAGACCGATGTAGGTCCACACGCGCAGCGGCACGGTGCTGAAGCTCGTGATGCCTTCGAGCGCGAAGTTCCAGCGCCGCCATCCGGAGAATTTGGAGCGGCCGCCGCTGCGCGGCGCACGCGTGTATTCGATGATCTCGGTGCGATAGCCGACCCACGCGAACAGGCCTTTCATGAAGCGCCGCCGCTCGGGTAGCGCGCGCAGCGCGTCGACGACCTGGCGATCCATCAGCCGGAAATCGCCGACGTTTTCGGGCATCTCGACTTCGGAGAGCCGGTTGTGCACGCGGTAGTAGAGCGAGGCGGCCACGCGTTGCATCAGCGGGTCGCACCGGCGATCGGTGCGCTTCGCGGCAACGACCTCGGCGCCGGCGAGCCAGCGTTCGATCATCGCGGGGATCAGCGCGGGTGGATCCTGCAGGTCGGCATCGATCAGGATCACCGCGGTGCCGGCGGCTTCGTCGATGCCGGCGGTGAGCGCGGCTTCCTTGCCGAAGCGTCGGGTGAGATCGACGATGCGCACGCGCGCGTCGCCGGCCGCGACGTCGATCAGCCTGCCGAGCGTATCGTCGCGGCTGCCGTCGTTGATGCAGACGATCTCGAAACGGACCGACTCGACCGATTCGAGAATGGGCAGCGTTGTTGCAAAGAACGCGTCGATTGCTTCGTCCTCGTCGTGGAACGGCACGACGAGCGAGACCAGTGGCTTTCTGGTATGCGCGGACATACGTCCCCCGAGAGATCCGGCCTGTGCTGCACCGTATGGATCCGGTTGCCGTCCGTTGCAGGCCGGACGACTGGCGTCTGATCATTGTAGGCAGGAATCGGGGATTCGTAACACGAATCGATGCCGGTGCGGCGGATGCGTAGACGGGCACGTCGAGGTTGCGTGACGCGGCGGGTTCCGGTGGCTGGCCGCCCCGTGCAGAGGATGCAGGGCGTCACGCTTCAGCCATATGGCCGGTGCGCTGGCTGGGCGCCGTGGCGCCCTCGGAGGCCGCAACGGACGCGAGTGCAACGGTTAGCATGTCGACTTGACGACGATGGTCACGGAGACAGTCATGCAAGTCCAGGATCTGACAGGTGCGCGGCTGGATTATTGGGTCGCGGTCGCGGAAGGCCACGACGCCCCGCGTGCCGATGCAGCCGGATGTACGTCGGTTCGCGCGGCGGGCGGGGCGCCGACGCCGTTCGCACCGTCGTCGTCATGGGCCGACGGTGGCCCGATCGTCGAGCGTGTGCCGTTCGCCGCATTCGAGCGCGACGGCGGGCGCGGTGCGTGGCGGGCCGTGCTGCACCGGGCCGTGCCGGCCGCGGGCGAGCGCTGCACGTTCAGCCAGTCCGGGCCGACGCTGCTGGTTGCCGCGATGCGCACGCTCGTCGCGTCGACGTTCGGCGACGACGTGCCGGATCTCGACATGGCGCGGCCACGCTGAACGCAGCCACGCTGCGGCATCGTTCAGGCCGACACGTTCCGGATCGCGATCGATGCGACATCGACCCGTCGCGGCAGGATCGCGTCGGCCGCCGCGCGGTCGGCGACACGCTGCAGCACGTCGATGTCGGCGCCGCTGAGGCTGCGCTGCGCGAGCGCGGCCCGGCGCGCGATGTCGGTGGCCGCGTCGGGTGGCAGGCGCGTGAGCGACGCATAGACGCTCGCATAGTCGGCCGGATGCGCAAGCGCCCATTGGCCCGCGCCGGCGAGCCGCGCCAGCACGTCCGCGAGTGCCGCGCGCTTGGCGCGATCGTCGAGCGTTTCGACCGGCGACGTGAGGAAGGCCAGCCCGGAATTGATGCCGCTGCCGTCGCGGACGACGCGTGCGCCGCGCCGTACCGCATGCCCGTAGTACGGGTCGAACGTCGCCCAGATGCCGATCCGCTTTGCCTCGAACGCGGCGAACGCATCGACGGGCAATACGAAGCGCACGTCGACGTCGCGTGGCGCGAGGCCGTGTTCGCGCAGCGCGCCGTACAACTGGTACTGCGAGATGCTGCCGCGCGCGGACGACACGACGACGGTCTGCCCCTTCAGGTCGGCGACGGTGCGGACCGGCGATTCGGGCTGCACGACGATGCCGAGCGACGCCGGCGAGCCGACGCGCGTCGCGACGATCCGCAACGACGGGTCGCCGAGCGCGGCCGTCAGCACGGGCAGGTCGCCGGCCGGCGCGAGATCGATCGCCCCCGCGCGCTGTGCCTCGAACAGCGGCGCGGCACCCTGGAAGTTGGCCCAGCGGAACCGGTAACGCGTGCCGTCGAGCACGCGCGCGGCTTCGGCGAGCGCGCGCAGGCCGCCGGCCTGGTCGCCGAGCACGAGCGTGAC
>NZ_CABVPW010000012.1:0-202426 GCF_902499025.1 Burkholderia lata
TGCGCAACGGCGTCGATGCCGGCCAGTTCCTTCAGCACGAACAGCATGTCCTTGACGGGGGCGTTATAGCTCATGGTCGATGTTCCAATCAGACGGGGTATGAGGGGCGCTATGGGACGAGAGGCGGTGATAGCGGCTCAGGCCCTTGCGACGACGTGGGTCATCGTAATGCCGGGGCGGTGGATTCTTATTGTCATATCCGGCCCATGTGGTGACAAAATCGGCCACGGGATTTGGGGTAGAGACGGGAGTCGGCCGGCTGGACAGGGGTCTGGCCGGAGCCGGGTTCGATCATTCAGACGAATCGGTGAGCAATCGGCGCGCCGCGCCGGGGCGATCGTCACCGCCTGTCCGAACAGCCATTCCCACGAATGCAGATCCCCGAGAAGCGTCCAGGCACTGGAAAGGAGTCGCCACGTTTGATGGGTTACCGCGACCCATGAGAAAGCTCACTGCCCCCCTCCGCCGACTGGCCAAGAACACGCGATACGGTTCCGACAACTTCCTTGAGGAACACCTTGATCATCGGATGGTTGCGCTCGCCGCGGCGATAGGCGACATAAATCTTGCGCCGCACCTCCGGTTTCAACTTGACCCACGCCACGCCGGCTGGCGCCCGCAGTACCCGCAGCCCAGGGGCAACCGACACCGAGCAACCGGAGGCCACCATGGCTTCGACCATTTCGGATCCACGGCATTTGGCGTTGATACGAGGTTCGAAGCCGGCGCGACGACACAAGTCGATGACGAAACCGCCGAAGGTATTCCACGTGGATTCCATCGCCCAGGTTTCATGCCGGAGATCGGCGACACCCAGCGACGGCATGTTGCTCAACGGATGATCCGTCGCGACCGCCACGTAAAGGACATCCTCGGCCAGCGGCACGACCTCGATGTTCTCCCGGTCATTGCCCGCCGCGATCGAAAGATCGTCGATCAGCGCGATATCCGTTCGCCACGCCCGGAGTGCGGCGACCGCGTCAATGGGCTCCAGTTCTTCAAGTTCGATTTCCAGTCGCGGATACGCGGGCCGCAGCTTCTTGAGCACGTCAGGAAGTACCAGCGACGCAATCGACGGAAACGCAGCAACGCGCAGTTCCCCCACCATCTCGCGCCGCAGCTCTGCCATTTCCGAGCGCGCCTCGTCCAGTACGACCATCATCCGTTCGGCGTGACCTGCCAATGCATGCCCCGCCGGCGTGAGCCTGACGCCACGGCCGACGCGCTCCGTCAGTTTGACACCCGCCTCCTCTTCCAGCTGCGCGATCTGCTGTGAAACAGCCGATGGTGTCAGGTGCAAAGCTTCAGCGGCGGCCGCCATCGTTCCATACCTCGCCAACTCCAGAAGTGCCCTCAGTCGCCCGACTTCCAACGCGTACCTCCACAAGGTGGATCATTAAAAATAGCTAATGTATAACTCAATAAACGATAAGTATACGTGGATGGAATTGCGACCTAAAGTAGCCAGCCAGCAATAGCGGAAAACACGGGCATGCCGTCGCCGGGCTTCGAGTCAGCAATGAATTGACCGGCAGAACCATCGACTTCGATCGCTCGGGTGTGTCTGCCGCTGATTGTCGCTCCCCCCATTTTTCATCGCGTGAAGAAAACGATGCGTGATTCCATACTCAAGATCGCGGTACTGTTCGGCGGCGCCAGCGAAGAGCGCGACGTCTCCATTTCCAGCGCCGCTCAAGTGATCAAGGCACTGCGTTGCGCCGGTCACGGCGTGGCGGCAATAGACACCTCTCGAGGCGCGCCGTCGCCGGAAGAAGATGCGCTTCTCCTGACCTCGCGGATAAACGACGCACCGCCGCCGTCCTGCGCGCCTGCCCAATCGCCCTCGGCTGTCTTCGACCTGCTCCGCTGTCGCGAACTGACTGAAGCCGATGTCGCATTTCTTGCTCTGCACGGCGGCGCCGGCGAGGACGGCACCATTCAGGCGATGCTCGACCTGGCAGGCGTGCCTTATACGGGCAGCGGACCCATGGGTAGCGCAATTGCCATGAACAAGAACATGACGAAGCACCTGTTCTCCTCCGTCGGCATCCGCACGCCGCGCTGGTTGATGCTGCCGTGCGACTTCGATGACATACCCCAACGCGTCGGCTATCCGCTCATCGTCAAGCCAAATCGGCAGGGCTCGACAGTTGGCCTGTCGCTGGTACGCACTCCAGACGAACTGGAAGACGCAGTGAGCCTCGCTCGCCGGTTCGACACGCAAGTGATGGTGGAGCAGTACATCGCCGGCCGGGAGCTGACCGTCGGCGTGCTGGGCGCACAGGCACTGAGCGTGGGTGAAATCGTCATCGAGCCGGGGACGATTTTCGATTACCGGTCGAAGTATCAAGCGGGACATGTGCTTGAACAGTTTCCCGCCACGTTGCCGGCGGCCACGCTCGAAGCGGCGCAACGCATCGCGTTGCGCGCTCACGCCCTGCTGGAACTCGACGGCTACAGCCGCACGGACCTCCGGCTGGACGCGCAGGGCATTCTCTGGTGTCTTGAAGTGAACACGTTGCCGGGCATGACCTCCACGAGCCTGCTCCCGCAATCCGCGGCCGCATCCGGTATCGCGTTTCCGCAGCTCTGCGAGCAGATCTGTCTTGCGGGCATCAATCGCCATCAGGTGCGCTCATGACTTCCAGCGCGCCAACCTCTTTCGCGCACCCTGCGCGAGCGAACCTCCAGGGATTGTTCGGCTTCGATTCGATCCGCGTACCGCGTTTCCGTCTGCTCGACGGCGCAACGCCGATTCACCCGCTGCCGCGCCTGAGCGCCTATCTTGGCGGTGCGGCCATTCATGTGAAGCGGGAGGATGTAGCGGGCGTGGGTGGCGGCGGCAACAAATTGCGGAAACTGGAACTGCTGATTGGAGAGGCATTGCAGTCAGGCGCCGACACGGTCATCACGGTTGGCGCGCGACAATCGAATCACGCACGGCTGACCGCGGCTGCGGCAGCCCGCGCGGGGATGCGATGCGAGGTTGTTCTCACTCGCTCCGTGCCGCGCGACGACGCCGATTACATTGAAAGCGGCAACATCCTGCTCGATAAACTGTTCAACGCACGCGTGCACGATTTGCCGGCTTCGGCCGACGCGATGGCTTACGCCATCGCACGTGCAGACGAACTGCGTGCTGCAGGCCACCGTGTCTATGTCTGCCCGTTCGGCGGATCAAGTCCGGTTGGCTGTCTCGCCTATGCGGCGTGCGCAGCCGAAATCGTCCGGCAGTCCCGGGCGCAAGGCAACCACTTCGATCGCATCATCGTGCCCAACGGAAGTGGGGGCACGCACGCCGGGCTGGTTGCCGGCTTTGCCGCGCTCGGAACCGGGACGATCGAAGTCGACGCCTACACCGTCTATGCCCCAGCCGCAGACGCTCATCTCGCCACGCTAGACAAGGCGCAGCAGACGGCCCGCATCATCGATCCCGATACGGAAATCTCGCCCGATGCCGTTCGCGTCGACGCGTCGCAACTCGGCCCCGGCTACGGTATCCCCACGGACGCGATGCGCCGAGCCGTCGGGCTGCTGGCCTCGCAAGAAGGGCTGTTGCTCGATCCTGTCTATAGCGGAAAGGCGTTTGCGGGGCTGATCGAAGGGGTTACGTCAGGTCGTTACGCATCCGACAAAAACATTCTCTTCGTCATGACCGGGGGATTGCCTGGCTTATTCGCCTACCGGCACGAGTTTCAGGCGGCTTGAGATGGCTGAGCGAGCGCCATAGGCCGTCCAGATGCGGCATTTCAAGGCGAACCGAGACCACCTACCTCCCGTGCAGACTCGTTCGAAAACACCGAACGTCATCGTCACGTCGATGGTACGTCTGGGCACCTCGGCCACAACACAATGGCCCTTCCGGTCGTTTTTCTGGATGGCGATCAAGTGGGCAGCAGGATGGCGGCAGAGCTGAGGCGCGGCCTTTATAACGGTGAGGAGAGGAAGGTTCTATCAACAGACGAACTCGTTGACTTCAACGGTTCGGAGTTGGAGGATTTGATTCCCAATCAGCGCTTAGTGGAAGCTGTAGACCGCATTTTTCGCGCCCCGGAACAGCAGTTTTCGGAAGTCGCGGCGACGGGGAAGCCCATCGTGCCGCAGGTTGACGCTTGGGCTAAGCGTGAAGGCATCGAACTCACGCCTGGCTGGAAGGTGGAAATCGCTAAGCGCGTGAAGGCCATCTTGCTCTCCAAGGGGATCAACGACGTCGACGACGATCTGCTTGAGCGATGGGTACCGCTCTTCGCCCGGTTTGAGCAATCCGTCAATTGACGTTCAATTCACTCACAGTGGTCGGCATTCGAACGCCTTCAACGGCCCCGATGACGCGTCAATCAAAATGACTGCAGAACAGCCGTTGAGGGTGCGCGGGCTCCAACGGCGGTAGTGGATCGATTGATCGCCATGTCCTCCACGAAACAATCGACGACTTGGAACTATACTGGGCAACCAGGAGGTTTCCATGACCGATCACGACAGACTGCATCCACTACGTCCGCTCCTGAAAAATTGGGTTTGGGAGCATGGTCGAATCGGGACTCGCTATCTGGACTGCGTTGATGGCGAAATCAGGTTTGACGAGGGCAAGAAGTCGCATTTCGCGGCCGAGAAATATATCTATGTGCCCCTTGGAAAGGGCGCTGAAGACGATGCATCTGCGGAGGGTCCTGCGATCCACGAGGCTGGACTTGCCCGGTTTTTGCGGGCCGCGCAGTTGGGTACGCCGGAGGAAGCCGGTTCTGTAGCGGATGTCCAGCGCGCAGTGCAGGACTGCGTGGAGATCGGCCTGTTCAGCGCATATCAATGGGAGGCTCGAAATGCGTTTGCCCGATATGCGCAGGAACCGATGTTCGATGACGAGATCCGCGCGGCGGTTGTCGACGACATCCGGCGTATTTACGCCGGCATGCGGGAGCAACTGGCGCTGTACGATTTCAGTGTGCTCCACGGTTTGCCCATGCCGCTGCTTATCAGCGACACGCCCTTCATCGACTGGCGCGTGCGTGCCAGTCCGGCACTTCCGTTTGTATCGCTCCCGCTGGGACCTTACTGCCTGCTGGTAGGCGCGCCGTCAGGCAGGAAAAGCCGAATCGCCCCGGTCGTCTGGAAGGCCGCTGCCGCGATGGGCCCGTTGAAGGATCACAACCGCCAAATCGAGGAGCAGGCACGTCTGTGGCTGGTGGCGACCACGGATGACCAACTCGTCGCTGCGCAAAGCCGCATTGCTGCGGCCATCGGCTCCAGGCAAGGGAACGTGAAACCCTGACCGAAGTTGACCTTAAGCAGATCGTCGGCGGTGGCTGAATTATGAGCGGTAGTCAGTTGCCTCGTCGGGCGGTTACTGCCTACAAATATCGTCGGATCACCGGGTTTCCCTGTTTTGCCGTACGTTGCAATGCGGTAACGTCGCCATGCGGCCATGAAGAGACGTTCGACACCAGCGTCCAGATCGTTGACACCGAATCGGCAGGCCCATGCCGCCTGCGGCCAGTCACGTGTGAAACCGACTGTTCGCCACCGAACATCGACAGCGCCTCGCGATCAGCTATGCCCTGAAATTCTTACCGAGACAGTTACTCAGTGTGTAGTAGTGCCGGAATACGTAATGTAGCGGTTGCCATCGTTCGATATCAATTCGGCCGGTTGGCGTGAGCAAACCAGTATGTACGTGGATTCGCAAAGCCTTCAACTCTGCGGCAACCAGCTCATGGCCGTTCCCGATCCTGTGCATGCGTACGACGCTTGCTTCGATCTGAATCGGACACTCCGCAACCCTATGGGGTGCTATACATTCACTTGCTTTCGCATTCAAATCTGCACATCGAAATTTGTCACGCTCAAATCGGTAGCCCATCTGCTTCTTGTTGTCTGGAACTACTTCGGAGCCCGTAGTCGCGGCGATAGCTTCGACGTTCTTCCACAGCGAAGCATCCGGCAAGTTGAGCACCGCTTCTGGACGCTGGAGAATATTGCTATAGCATTGGCCTGCCGTACTCAACCCGATCAAGAGCGTATCCGATAACGCCCAGTACGAAGAAATAGGACTCAGGTTGGTCGCCCCATCGGGATTCACGCTGGATACCAGCGCCACCGGAGTTCCGAAGTACAAGACGGGTAGTTCGACAACGTCTGTTCGCATTGCTCTCTCGAGAAGTTCAATTCCGCCCATTCTCGACGCGATACTCAGCGATATGTTTCAGTCCGCGATGAAATATCGGCGTCGAGGGCCGGTCGCACTACAAGAGATCGCGCAGACGAATGTCCGCTCCGAGGAATATCAAAGGGCGGCTCCGGGTCGGCAGCGGCCGCCCCGATCCCCTCCCTACTTCATCGCCACCAACGGCCCGACAAACGCCTCGAAGTGCGGCAACCAGATCGGTATCGCCTCCTTGACGGCAAACATCCCGTGCCCGTTCTTGCCGAACGGCGGCTCGACAACCATCTGCCCGCGCCCACCCGCCCCCTGAAACGCGGCGAACCAGGTCGCCACCACCTCCGGCGAGAAATACTTGTCGTTCTGCACGTAATGCCACAGCACCGGCACACGCGTCGTGCCCGCGAAATGCCCGATCGTGTCGGCCATCTGCTTCGGATCGCACGGCATGCCGGGATGAGTCGTCGGATTCCCGCCGCGCCCGCCCGAGAAGTTCACCACCGCAACCACCCCTTGCGGCGCGTAGCTCGCCGCCGCCAGCGAAGCAAAACCACCCGCCGATTGCCCGACCAGCACGACGCGGTTTCGATCCACCTGCGGCAACGTCTGCGCATACCGCACGGCCGCGAGCACATCGCGCGCGGCCTGCTGGCCCGCAGCGAGGTAATCGGGATGCCGGCACGAACCCGCATCCTCTTCATCGACCCCGCCCGTCGCCCCGTACCCGCGGCGGATCGGCACGATGACAGCGAAACCAAGTTGCACGAATGTCCGGATCTGCGGCAACGCGCGGTAGCGGCGCACCTTCGGCCGGTCGCGCGGATCCGGCGGGCTGCCGTGGCTCAGCACGATCAGCGGAAAGGGCCCTGGGCCGTCCGGCATGTAGGTGGTGGCAACGATGTCCCGCGTGCTCGCCCCTTCGTCGACCGGGACCTTGACGACAGTCTCATGCAGATCCGGCGCGATGGACGTGTCTTCGACCGCCGTCGCCGCGCAGCCGACGACGGAAGCGATCAGCGCGCCCGAAACCAGCACCCGGTACAGGTGGATGGCAATCTGCTTTCGACGAACGACGATGCTCATGGGTGATCTCTCCACGAATCCGCAGCCGACGGCCCACGCTGCCGCGACGCATACGGCGAAAGGCGTCAGTGTATCCGGGCGGCGGCTCGGGCGGGCCAGTCGCACACGCGCAACCCGCACCGGCATCGCAGCAGCCCCATTCGCGTGCGCTCACCACCGATAGCTGACATCCCCCGTCACCATCAGCCGCGTGCCATAGAAACACCCACCCGCCGAAAAACACGACGATACATAAGTCCGGTCGAACAGGTTGTTCACATGCGCCGCGACGCGCCACCCCTTCCAGGCGGGCCGCTCGACACCCAGGTCATACGACAGCCCGAGATCGAACAGCACGACAGCCGGTACATCGAACGTATTGACGTTGTCGCCCGCACTGCGCCCGACATAACGCACGCCCCCACCCACCCTCAACCCGCGCAACCCCGGCCGCTCAACCGCATAGTCCAGCCACAGCGATGCGAGATGCCGCGGCACCGCCGCCACGCGCTTGCCGACGACGGTCGAATCCGTATCGGCCTGCACCGTCGTATCGAGATACGTGTACGCAGCAATCACATCCAGTTGCTTCCACACACGCGCACGCCCTTCCAGCTCGATCCCGCGCGATCGCACCTCCCCCGTCTGCACGCTGAAGAACGGATGCTCCGGATCGGCGGTCAGGACATTGCGCTGGCGAATATCAAACGCAGCGATCGATGCATTCTGCAACCGATCCGGCGACTGATAACGCAGCCCGACCTCGAACTGCTTCGCCTTCATCGGCGTGAACGGCTGGCCATCGAAGCGCGTGCCGAGCGCCGGCTCGAACGAAGTCGAATAGCTCAGGTACGGCGCAAAGCCGCTAGCGAACAGATAAACCGCCCCCGCGCGCCCCGTGAATGCCCGTGTACTCTGCCGCACGCTCGCGGACCGCAGCAGGTCGTCGGTCGTGGTACGCGACCACTCCTCACGCCCGCCGAGCGTGAAAACCCACCGATCCCAGCGCACCTGATCCTGCAGATAAACGCCGATCCGGTCAGGCGTCTGGCGCGTCTGCTGCGCGACCGGCGGCACCGCATACGGCTGCCCGTAATCGGGCGCCCGCGTATCGAGCGGCGGTGCCACGCCAAAACCCGATCCGACGAGGTTCGCCACCGCATGCTCATACGACAGCCCGGCCAGCACCGTATGCTCGACCGGCCCCGTCATCACGCGCATCTCGGCCTGGTTGTCGAGCGCGAGATGGTTCACGTGCTCGCGCGACCACGACAGCGACCGGTTCAGCACACCGGGCGAAAGGTACGGCGCGATGAAATTGACGGCCGCGCCCGCGAAGTCGACATCGAGGTGCGTATAGCGCACGTTCTGCCGGACCTTCCACGTCGAGTTGAAACGATGCTCGAACGCATAGCCGATCGTCGCTTGCGTGCGGTCATACGTGTCGAAGCCCGGCAGGCCCGAAAAGAAATGCGTCGGAATCCGCCGCCCCGCATCCGGCCAAAGCGTACCGAGGGCCGGCAGCCAGCCCGCGAAGTTGTTGTGCGGGTCGCGCTGGAACGACCCCAGCAGCGTGAGACTCGTATCGGCGTTCGGCTGCCACGTCAGCGACGGCGCGACGACGATCCGCTGCTGCCGCGAATAATCGATCTGCTCGTCCGCACGGCGCGCGAGGCCGTCGATCCGGTAGCGCCATGTACCGTCCTGCGTCACGGGCCCGCTGAAGTCGAATGCAAGCTGCCCGCGATCGCGGTTGCCGGTCTGCACGGCGAGCAGGTGCTGTGCGTCGCGGGTCGGCCGCTTGCTGACCATGTCGACGATGCCGCCCGGGCTCGCCTGCCCGTACAGCACCGACGCCGGGCCGCGCAACACGTCGATGCGTTCGAGCGTCCACGGATCGACGACGCTCGCGGCCCAGTTCACGCCTTTCGGCAGCGGCAGGCCGTCGAGCATCTGCGGATTGATCGCCGCTGCCGCGAAGCCGCCGAAGCCGCGCAGGAACACACTCTCGAGCACGCCGCCGGGGCGCGAGTCCGCGTAGGCGCCCGGCGTGTAGCGCAGGCTGTCGCCGACGCTGTGCACGTCCTGCCGGTCCATCTGTTCTCGCGTGACGACGGACAGGCCCTGCGGCACCTCGACGATCGCCGTGTCGGTCTTGGTGCCCGCGCGCGACACATCGGCCGCGATGCCGCTCACGGGACCGACGCCCGTCTCGCGTCGCCCGTCGACGACGATCGGCGCGAGCATCGGCGCATTCGCGGGCTCGCCCGCGTTCGGCGCATCCTGCGCCGCAGCGGCAACCGGCATCGTGGCCGTACAGGCCAGTGCGGCCGCCCAGCCCGGCACGCGCCGCAACGCCGCGCGCGGCAACGGAAATCCTGGCCGCGCATGGCGGCCGGTGTGTGACTGATTCATCTCGGGTTATCCGGGAAGCGGAGACGGACGTCGGCGGATACGCCGCGCCGTTGAGTAGGGAGACGGGCCGCTCATGCAACGGCGGCCTCGACTGAACAGCGAACGGGAATCATTTACGCCGACGCGGCGCGGGTAAATGCCGGCGGACGCAATCGACGAATGTGCGGCGCGCATCGATCGGCCGCAGGTTCATTCGTCTGGCGTTAGCAAAATGTCACGCTTGAATATCGTTATCCTGAACGATCAACGCGAATGATCGGATGATAGGATAGCGACACCCTCCAGTTTCAAGCGAAACACGCAATGTCAAGCCTGCCCCCGGCCACTCGGCACTCGCTCGTCGATTCGGCAATCGAGATCCTCAAATCCAATATCACTTCCGGCATCTGGCGCGTCGGTCAGCGCATTCCGACCGAGCTCGATCTCGCGAAGCAGCTCGAGGTCGGGCGCAACACGGTGCGCGAAGCGGTTCGCACGCTCGCGTATTCCGGCGTGCTCGACGTGCGTCAGGGCGACGGCACCTATGTGCGCCGCAATGTCGATCCGGCCGAGACGATGCGCGACGTCGATCGCGCCGCGCGCAGCGACCATCTCGAGCTGCAATGCATGCTCGAAACGGAATGCGCGCGCTACGCGGCGCGCCGGCGCACCGACGAGGATCTCGCGACGTTGCGCAAGCTGCTGAAGGCACGCGGCGAGCGTGAAGCAACGCGCGACGTGAAGAAGTTCGTCGAGCGCGATCGCGCATTTCATATCGCCGTGGCCGCCGCCTCTCACAATCACGCGCTCGAAGCGCTGTATCGCTACTTCTCGGGGTCGATCCTCGCGAACATCGAGGACGTCCTCGTCGAACTCGACAAGGCCGCGATTCCCGAGCCGGACCTGCAGGCGCACCAGGCCTTGCTCGA
This sequence comes from Burkholderia lata, assembly GCF_902499025.1. Taxonomy (GTDB): domain Bacteria; phylum Pseudomonadota; class Gammaproteobacteria; order Burkholderiales; family Burkholderiaceae; genus Burkholderia; species Burkholderia lata_C. Next base: position 10,543 of record NZ_CABVPW010000012.1, read on the forward strand.
CGCGATCGAGCAGCGCGACGAGAACAAGGCGGTTCGCGCGACCCTTGCGATCCTCAAGCCGCAAATGACCTGGCTCGATACCCACGAGACCCACGAGACGCCCGCCGGCTGACGGGCCCGTCCCGCGCAACGCGGCGACGGCCGCGATCACGTCGCTTCGCCGATCCGGCACGGACCGATCCCGGTGTGCCCGCTTGCGGGCGAAACCAGCCCGGCATCCGGGCAACACTTGCGGTCGACCTTGCATCATGTAAGATTCAAGTGATCCAATCATCCTATGATTGGATCACTTGCACCGACACGTTGCGAATTTCCGGTTTCGCCGCCCAGGGGAAGGCATTCGACGCGGCACCGCTTCCCTTTTGCTGACAACGGCGGCGCATCGATGCACGAGATTTCCATGAAGTCCGGCGTGCCTTGCCTGCCCGGCGGTCGACCATGACGGGCAGGCGCCGAAACCCGGCGCGTTTGCCGCCGTCCACTCGCTGCCACCCGATGCCGGCGCCGGGCAATCGCACCACCGATGCGTGCGTCACGCGCGATGCCGCACGCAATCGTTGCGTGCGCTGCAGTCACGCTGTGCGCGCGTATCCCGCACTACCACTGCGCCGCATGCACGCGATGACACGGAGAAGCCGATGGCACCCGACCTGAACCTGCTGATTTCGCTCGACGCACTGCTCGAAGAGGGCAGCGTCGTCGGCGCCGCACGCCGCATGAACCTCAGCCCGCCCGCGATGAGCCGCACGCTCGCGCGCATCCGCGAAACGGTCGGTGATCCGATCTTCGTGCAGGCGGGCCGCAAGATGGTGCCGACGCCGCGCGCGCTCGAACTGCGCGGCGTCGTCCGCGAAACCGTGGAGCGCGCGTCGCAGTTGCTCGCCCCGTCCACGGAAATCGATCTCGGCACGCTCGACAAGCAGTTCAACGTGCGCGCGAACGACATCTTCGTCGGCCTGCACAGCAGCCGCCTGCTCGAGGAGATGGCGCGCGGGATGCCGCGCGCGATGCTGCGCTTCATGCCCGAGGAAGACGACATCGATGACGACGCATTGCGCAGCGGCCGCATCGACCTGTTCATCAGCGCATCGCGCCGCCTGGGACCGGAGATTCGCGTGCAGCCGCTGTTCACGACGACCTTCGTCGGTCTCGCGCGCGACGATCACCCGATCTTCGACGACGACATCACGCCGGAACGCTTCGCGCGCTGGCCGCATATCGGCGTCTCGCGGCGCGGCAAGTCGGCGGGGCCGATCGACGACGCGCTCGCCGCACGCGGGCTCGCACGGCACGTGCAGCTCGTCGTGCCGACCCCGTATGCGGCGATCTTCGCGCTGCAGGCATCGGACCTGATCCTGCCGCTGCCCGAGCATCTCGCGCGCGGCGCGGTGCGGGCCGGGCTCGGCGTGCGCACGTTCGAACTGCCGGTGCCGCTCGAAACCGTGCTGATCACGCAGGCGTGGCATCCGCGCTTCCAGAGCGACCCCGCGCACCAATGGTTGCGGCGTGTCGTGCGCGGGCTGTGCACCGGCCAGCCGGCGCTGCATCCGGCGCACGCATGACGCATGCGTCGCACGCACTCGTCGAGTGCAAAGACGTCACTGTTCCGCATGCATCGCTCGACCGTAGACTGGCTTCGTCCTTTCTCACGGAGCGAGCGCAGTGCATGACGCAGCAGATCCGACCCGCGCCGTCGCGGCGCCGCCCCGCCGCCTGAATCGCGCGGCCGCGGCGCTGATCGCGCGCATCGACATCTTCACGCCGCGCCGCGCGTATGTCGCGCGCTCGGTCATCGCCGCCGCGCTCGCGCTCGGCGTCGCGTACCTGCTCCAACTGGAAACCCCATACTCGGCGGCGTCGACGGTGCTGCTCGTGATCAACCCCGTGCAGGGCGCGGTGATCGGCAAGGGCGTGTGGCGCGTAGTCGGCACGGTCGCCGGGATGGTCGTCGCGTTCGTGCTGATGGGCTGCTTCGCACAGCAGCCGCTGCTGTTCATCCTCGGCTTCGCGTTCTGGCTCGGTGTCTGCGTCGCGGGCATGACGCTGCTGCGCCATTTCCGCGCGTCGGGCACCGTGGTGGCCGGCTACACGATCGGCCTCGCGACCTACGGCGCGATGCAGCATCCCGAGCTGACCTTCGAGCACGTGATCGGGCGCGGCTCGACCGTCGCGATCGGCGTGCTGTGCCTGAGCCTCGTGTCGATGCTGCTCGGCACGCGCGACGTGCATGCGAAGCTCGAAGCGCTGGTGACGCGCGTCACGGCCGATGTCGCGCGGGTCATCGCCGCGCAGCGCAACGGCCTCGCGGCGGCGCCCGCCGACGACAAGCGGCACGCGCTGTTCGCCGGCATCTACGGCATCGACGATCTGCTCGCACTCGGCAAGGCCGAATCGGAAGACCTCGCGCAGCGTGCGGCCGCCGTGCGGCACGGGATGGCATCGCTGTTCGGCGCGCTCGCGGGCGGCATGCCGCCGCTGCCGGCCGACAGTCCCGGTGCGAAAGCGGTTGCGTCGCTGCAGCCGCGTCTTGCGGCCGCGTGGCAGGCCGCCGCCGACGCATTGGCCGACGGCCCCGGTGGCGCGACGCGCGCGCTTGCGCTGCTGGCCGATGCGCGCAAAGGCCTGCGTGCGGCGCTCGACGGCATTGCGCTCGGCCATCCGCGCGACGACGCGGCGCTGCTGATCGCCGGCGAGCGGCTGATCGAACAGATCGACGACTATTGCGCGGCACTGGACGGCCTCGTCGAACTGCAGCGCCCGCGGCCGGGCTACCGCCCTGCGCGCGTGCACTTTCACCGCGACACGGGCGCGGCCGTTCGCAACGGCGTGCGCTCGGCCTGCGCGATTGCGATCTCCGGCGCGTTCTGGCTCGTGACCGGCTGGAACCAGGGCGACATGATGCTGCTCGTCGTCGCACCGTATTGCGCGCTGCTCGCGACCGCCGGCAACCCGGCCGCCGGCGCGCAGGCGTTCATCAAGGGCACGGTGCTGGCCGTGCCGGCCGCGTTCGTATGCGCGTTCGGCATCCTGCCGCGCATCGAAGGCTTTCCGCTGCTCGTCGTCGCGCTTGCGCTGTTCTGGATGCCCGGCATCTACGCGACGAGCGTGCCGAAGACCATGCTCGCGGGGCTCGCGTATCTCGTCGCGTTCAACACGCTGACCGGCGCGACCAATCCGTTCCGCCCCGACATCGCACTGTTCCTCAACCAGTCGGTCGCGTGGGTACTCGCCACCTTCCTCACGCTGCTCACGTTCCGGTTGATCCTGCCGCGCAACCTGGCCACCGACGCGACGCGGCTGCGCCGCACGATCCGCGACGACACGCTCGCGCTCGTGGCCGGCCGGCGCGTCACGGCGGCGGGCTGGCAGCAGCGCCAGCAGCACCGCATCGCGCAGCTCGGCGCGCTGCTGGCCAGCCAGCCGGCCGCGATGACGCAGGCGAGCATCGAGGCGCTCGCGTCGCTGCATGTCGGCAAGGAACTACTGCGGATTCGCCGCGGCGCCGCGCGCGACGGCCTGCCCGACAGCGCGCAGCGAACCGTGCGTGCCGGGCTCGCCGGCCTCGCGCGGCATGCGACGGCTCCCGCACACGCGGCCCGGCATGCTCGACGCGCCGCGCACGCGCTCGCCGGCCTCGCCGCCGCGCAGCCGGGCAACACCGAGCTGAAGTGGCTGATGGCCGCGTTCGCCGACGTCTACGTGCTGCTGCACACGTACGCCGCCTATTTCACCGCCGTTCCGGAGCGCGCCCGCGATGCTCAGTGAATTCCCGTTGGCCGGTATCTACCTGCCGCCCTTTTTCGTCTACGCGTGCGCGACCGTGCCGCTCTACATGGCCGTGCGCGCACTGCTCGCCCGGCTCGGCGTGCTGCGCCGCGTGTGGCATCCGGCGCTGTTCGAGTTCGCGATTTCGCTCGTGCTGGTCGCCGCGCTGATCCTCTATTTCTAGTCTCCCGTCGGAACGTATCGCGTCATGTCGCTCAACCCCCTCACCCGCTCCCTGCTGACGCTCGCCACGGTGGCCGTCGCGATCGTGCTGGTCGCCGCGCTCTGGCATGCGTACGTCCTCGCACCGTGGACGCGCGACGCACGCGTCAGCGCGCACGTCGTGCGGATCGCGCCCGAAGTGTCGGGCACCGTCGTCGAAGTCGCGGTGGCTGACAACCAGCGCGTCGCGAAAGGCGACGTGCTGTACCGGATCGATCCGCAGCGCTTCGCGCTTGCGGTGGAGAAAGCCGAAGCGCAGGTCGCCGCGACCGCCGAATCGATGCGCCAGAAGCGCGACGAAGCGCAGCGGCGCACCGGCCTCGACGATCTCGTGCCGCGCGAGGATATCCAGCGCTCGAGCCGCGCGGTGGCGATCGCGCAAGCCGAGCATCGCAAGGCGCTGGCCGCGCTCGACGTCGCGAAGCTCGATCTCGCACGCACGACGCTGCGCTCGCCGGTCGACGGCTACGTGACGCAGCTGCGCCTGCGTCATGGCGACTACGCGGTCGAAGGCAAGCCCGGCATCTCGGTGCTCGATGCACACAGCTTCTGGATCACCGGCTATTTCGAGGAAACCAAGCTGCGCCGCATCGCGACGGGTGCGCCCGCAACGATCCGGCTGATGGGCTTCGATCCGCTGCTGAGCGGGCACGTGACGAGCATCGGCCGCGGCATCGCGGACGAGAACGGCACGCTCGACGAGCTCGGCCTGCCGGCCGTCAATCCGACCTTCAGCTGGGTGCGGCTCGCGCAGCGCATTCCGGTACGCATCGAGATCGACCAGGTGCCGGCCAGTGTGCTGCTGGCGGCCGGCATGACATGCAGCGTCGAAGTCGGCGTACACGGGCACGAGCGCACGCCGCGCGGCCGGCTCGCGTCGTGGCTGCATGCGTGGATGTGAAGGGGGCGACGATGCGATGCCCGTTCACTCCTTTGCACGCGACGCGCTACGTGCGTGCCCTCACCGCGGCGTGTGCATGCGCGCTGGCCGCATGCACGACGGTCGGCCCCGATTACGTGGCGCAGCAGCCCGCGCATCCGCCCGGCTGGAGCGCGCCGCGCGACACGGTGGCCACCGATCCCGCGCAGTTGCAGGACTGGTGGCGCGCGTTCGGCGATGTGCAGCTCGACGCACTGGTCGCGCAGGCGATCGCGCACAACCAGGATCTCGCGATCGCGCGCCAACGGCTGCTGCAGGCGCGCGCCGAGCGTGACCAGATCGCGACCCGTCTGGGCCCGACCATCACCGCGGGCGGGAACGCCGACGCGCTGCGTTCGTCGCGGGCGCTCGACTGGCCGCCCGGGATCGGCCAGTCGCGCACCTACCGGCTCGGCTTCGATGCATCGTGGGAACTCGACCTGTTCGGCGGCACGCGACGCGCGGTCGAAGCGGCCGATGCGCAGATCGATGCGCTCGACGACGATCGTCACGCGATCCTCGTGAGCCTGCTGGCCGAACTCGCGTCGGATTACGCGGCGCTGCGCGCGACCCAGGAGCGGCTGCGGATCGCGACGGACAACGTCGCGAGCCTCGACGCGACGCGGCGGCTGACCGAGCAATCGAACCGGCGCGGCCTCGGCACGTCGTTCGCGGTGGCGCAGGCGCGGGCCGAGCTGCAGCTCGCGCAGGCGACGTTGCCGCCGCTGCATCGGGATGTCGTGCAGTTCGCCCACGCGATCGGCGTGCTCGTCGGCGGTTTTCCGGAAACGCTGCGCGACACGCTGAGCGCGCCCGGCGCGACGCTGCCGGTCGCACCCGCATTGCCCGTCACGCTGCCGTCGGACGTGATCCGCGAGCGCCCCGACATTCGCGCGGCCGAACGGCGGCTTGCCGCCGCGACCGCGCAGATCGGCGTCGCGCGCGCCGAGCAGTTTCCGCATTTCGCGATTCCGCTGAGCCTCGGCACGACCGCAAGCCTCGTGCAGGACCTGTTCACGGGCGCGAGCGTCGCCTGGTCGGTCGCGCTCGACGGCACGCAGACGCTGTACGACGGCGGCCGCGCGAAAGCCGGCGTCGACGCCGCGCGTGCAGCGGCCGAGGCCGCACGGCTCGCGTACGAGCAGCGCATCCGCGGCGCGTTTCGCGATGTCGAGGACGCGCTGGTCGCGATCGGCGCCGCGCGCGACCGGCAGGCCACGCTCGCCGCAGCCGTCGACAGCAGCCAGGATGCGCAGTCGCGCGCGACGCGGCTGTACCGCAACGGCCTCGGCGAATACCTGTCGGTGCTCACCGCGCAGCGCGCAACGTACCGCGCACGCGATGCGCTCGCACTCAGCCGGCTCGCGCAGGTGCAAGGCGCGATCGCGCTCTACAAGTCGCTCGGCGTCGGCTGGCGCGATGCGCCGCCGGTCACGCAGGCCAGCACAACACCAGCCAACGCACCTTGACCGCCGCCGCACGACCGTCCCGACGCTTCGCCGTCGCTCATCCACCGGAGAAACCTCGATGCCCGCTCTCGATCCGAATGATTTCACGCTGCACGACATCCATCTCTTTCCGGCCTGCGTGTTTTGCGCCGAACACGCGACACCGGGCTACGCGCCCCGCTGGGAACGCGAGATCGCCGCGCTGATGCGCCACGGCGAGCCATTCATCATCGTCTACATCGAGCTCGATACCGACGAGGGCCACGACGACCGCAAGCATCGCGCGGTCTGGCTCAAGCAGAACAAGGACGCGCTGGGCGCCGTCTGCAAGGCGCTCGTCAGCGTCGAACCCGATCCCGACCGGCGCGCCGAAGTGGCCGCGCACGGCGAAACCGCCGTCAAGGCATTCGGGATTCCGCATCATGCGGTGGCGTCGTTCGGACAGGCCCTTTCGCTCGCCGCGCGGCTCACGCGGCAGCATTCGGGGGATGACGCATGACAGGCCGGACCACAGGCATGACGGGGCCGGCGCGCCACGCCGCGCCGCACTCGCCACGAACACGAGGGCCGGCATGCGCTATCCCGCCCTGACGATCACAGGCTCGCACACGCTTGCGTCATGTCCGTCGCAGCTCCCCGATGGAGGCGAGGTGCTGTTGTGGCGGCTGCGCGGCGAATGGCAGCTCGTCACCAGCGAGCAAGGTCATCTCTGCCTGTCGAAGACGGAGCTGCGGCGGGTCAGGACGCATCCCAATCGCGCGCATGCCCGGCGCTTCGCGATCGGCCGGTCGGCGCTGCGCGCGATCCTGGGAACGCTGGCCGGCCGCGCCGCCGACGAGCTGACGCTGATCGACCGCGATGCCGACCATATCGCGGTCGCGGGCTGCGACTTGCTGGACGGGCTCGACGTCGTGGTCGGCCATGCCGGGATCTGGATCGTCATCGCGATCGCGCGTGGCCCGATCGGGCTGGGCATCGTGCAGACCAGCGCGCGCGCCGATCCGGTATCGCGCGATCAGCTGCGGCTGGACAGCATCTCGAATGCGTGTGGAAGCGGACACGGCGCCACGCTCGATGCGCTGGCGCCGCTCGCGGGGGCATTCCGCGAGGTCGATACGCCGCATGCCGGCCACTGGCGCCTGCTCGATATCCCGTTCTCCGGCCTGGCCTGCGCGGCAACCGTGGCCGCGCGCCAGATGGACCGGATCCACGCGGTAGGCTGGCGCGGCGAGCGGAAGGACTGGCTCGCTGATCGCGATCGGCATCTGCGGGCGGCGAAGGTGCACGCTGCGGCGGCCTCAGTCACGGCCTGACAGGCCGGCTTCGGGGTTCGCCAGCTGCATGCGTGGGTGATTCCCGCCTTCGGAATCGCCCATGGGAGCCGTTCATGGGAGCGTGAGAAGGTTGCCGGTTATGGGAGCGTGCAGCGCGGCAGTCTGACCCGCTTCCGCATCCCTCCCGAATTTTTCCCTCCTCCATCAAACCTCCATCTTTCCGCACAAAAACCTCCATCGGGCACACGCACACTGCGATCCGAAAATGCGGGCCATCGGGTGCCTGCGTCCCATGGAGTCCACATGAAGATTCAGAAACGATGCTGCTACGGTGCCGTCAGTGCGCTGGTGGCGGCGATGCTGGCGGGTTGCGGGCCCGCCGAACAGCAGGCCGCCGCGCCAGCCACCCCGGTCGCGGCGATGACAGTGGCCGCTTCGCCCCTCGATGTGAGCGAAGACCTGCCGGGCCGCGTCGCGGCCGTCCGGATCGCCGAGATCCGGCCGCAGGTCAGCGGCATCGTGCAGCGTCGCCTGTTCGAGCAAGGCACCGAAGTCCGCGCAGGCCAGTCGCTGTTCCAGATCAATCCGGCGCCGTTCAAGGCCGAAATGGATACGGCCGCCGCGTCGTTGCAGCGTGCGCAGGCTGCGCTCGAACGTGCAAAGGTGCAGACGGCGCGCTTCAAGCCACTCGTCGAGGCCGACGCAATCAGCCGCCAGGTGTACGACGACGCCGTGTCGCAGCGCGATCAGGCCGCCGCCGATGTCGCACAGGCCCGCGCAACGCTCGCGCGCCGCCAGCTCGACCTGAAGTTCGCGACGGTCGAAGCACCGATCTCAGGCCGTATCGACCAGGCCCTCGTAACCGAGGGCGCGCTCGTGTCGAGCAGCGACAGCCGGCCGATGGCGCGCATCCAGCAGATCGACCAGGTCTATGTCGACGTGCGCCAGCCGGCCGCATCGCTCGAATCGCTGCGCGGCGCGCTCGCGGCGCAACCGGACGCGACGGGCAACGGCCTTCCGGTCGCCGTGCTGCGCGACGACGATACGCGCTACGACGTGAAGGGCCGCATGCTGTTCTCGGGCGTCAACGTCGATCCGGGCACCGGCGACGTGCTGTTGCGCGTGCTGGTCGACAACCCGCAGCGTCAGCTGCTGCCGGGCATGTACGTACGTGCCCGGGTCCCGCGCGCGCACTACGCGAACGCCGTGATGGTGCCGCAACAGGCGGTCGTGCGCGCCGGCGGCAAGCCGCAGGTGTGGGTGCTCGACGCGAAGGGCACCGCGCATCTGAAGGCTGTCGAGGTCGGCGAACTGACGAACCGCAGCTACCGCATCAAGTCGGGTCTGCAGGCCGGCCAGAAGATCGTCGTCGAAGGCATGGAACGCCTCGTCGACGGCGCGCCGGCCGCCGCAACCGACTGGAAGTCGCCCGACGCGGCAGCCACCGCGTCCGCGCACTGAGTCACGAGGAGCCTCCAGTCATGGCTGAATTCTTTATCCGCCGCCCTGTATTTGCGTGGGTGATCGCGCTCTTCATCATCCTGGCGGGGCTGATCGCGATCCCGCAACTGCCGGTCGCGCGCTACCCGTCGGTCGCGCCGCCTTCCGTCACGATCACCGCGAGCTACCCGGGCGCCACGCCGCAGACGATGAACGACGGCGTGCTGAGCCTCATCGAGCGCGAACTGTCCGGCGTCAAGAACCTGCTGTACTTCGAATCGTCGGCCGATACGTCCGGCTCCGCACAGATCACCGTGACGTTCAAGCCCGGTACCAATCCGGAGATGGCGCAGGTCGACGTGCAGAACAAGATCAAGTCGGTCGAGCCGCGCCTGCCGGCAGCCGTGCGCCAGAACGGGCTGATCGTCGAGTCCGCGTCGTCCGGCTTCCTGATGCTGATCGGCCTGCGCTCCGACAACGGCCGCTTCGACGAAGGCGCACTCGCCGACTACATGGCGCGCAGCGTGTCCGAGGAACTGCGGCGAGTCGACGGCGTCGGGCGCGTGCTGCAGTTCGGCTCCGAACGCGCGATGCGCATCTGGGTCGATCCGCAGAAACTGATCAATTTCGGCCTGTCGATGAGCGACCTGACGACCGCGATCGGTCAGCAGAACGTGCAGATCGCGCCGGGCAGCCTCGGTGCGCTGCCCGCGCTGCCGGGCCAGCGCGTGACCGTGCCGCTCACCGCGCAGGGCCAGCTCACGACGCCGGAAGAGTTCGCGAAGGTCGTCCTGCGCGCAAACGCGGACGGCTCGAAGGTCGTGCTCGGCGACGTCGCACGCGTCGAACTCGGCTCGCAGAACTACACGTTCGTGAGCCGCGAGAACAACAAGCCTGCCACCCTCGCCGGCGTGCAGCTCGCGCCGGGTGCCAACGCGGTGAAGACCGCGGACGCGATCCGTACGCGCATGGCCGAACTGAGCAAGTCGATGCCGTCGGGCATGACCTACTCGATCCCGCTCGACACGTCGCCGTTCGTGAAGATCTCGATCGAGAAGGTGCTGCACACGCTGCTCGAAGCGATGGTGCTCGTGTTCCTGGTGATGTACCTGTTCCTTCAGAACGTGCGCTATACGCTGATCCCGGCCATCGTCGCACCGGTCGCGATGCTCGGCACGTTCACGGTGATGCTGATGACCGGCTTCTCGATCAACGTGCTGACGATGTTCGGCATGGTGCTCGCGATCGGCATCATCGTCGACGATGCGATCGTCGTCGTCGAGAACGTCGAGCGCCTGATGGCGGAGGAAGGACTGTCGCCGAAGGACGCAACGTCGAAGGCGATGAAGGAAATCACCGGCGCGATCATTGGCGTCACGCTGGTGCTGACCGCGGTGTTCCTGCCGATGGCAATGGCAAGTGGCTCGGTCGGCGTGATCTACAAGCAGTTCACGATGTCGATGGCCGTGTCGATCCTGTTCTCGGCGCTGCTGGCACTGACGCTCACGCCGGCCCTGTGCGCGACGATGCTCAAGCCGCTCGACCCGGGCCATCACGAGAAACGCGGCTTCTTCGGCTGGTTCAACCGCCGCTTCGATCGCCTGACGAAGTGGTACGAGACGCGCGTCGGCCGCCTGGTTGGCCGCACGGGTCGCGTGATGCTGGTGTTCGTCGCGATTTCGGGTGCACTGGTGTTCGGCTTCCGCAGCCTGCCGTCGTCGTTCCTGCCGGACGAGGACCAGGGCTACTTCATCACCAGCTTTCTGCTGCCCGCAGACTCTACCGCCGAGCGTACGCATGACGTGGTCAAGACGCTGGAGAAGCATCTTGCTTCGCGTCCGGCAATCCAGTCGAGCATTTCCGTGATCGGCTACGGCTTCTCGGGCCAGGGTCCGAACGCGGCGATCAACTGGTCCGTGATGAAGGACTGGAAGAACCGCGGCGGCTCGTCGACGATCGAGGAAGGCATGCTCGCGCAGCAGGCAATGGCCGGCGTGACCGAAGGCACCGTGATGAGCCTGCTGCCGCCGGCCATCGACGAACTCGGCAACAGCTCGGGCTTCTCGATGCGTCTGGAAGACCGTGCCAACCAGGGCACGGCGGCGCTCAAGGCAGCGGAAGTCAAGCTGCTCGAACTCGCCGCGCAAAGCAAGGTCGTGACCGGTGTGTACCCGGACAGCCTCCCTGCCGGCACGAGCATCCGCCTCGAGATCGACCGCGCGAAGGCGCAGGCGCTCGGCGTGTCGTTCACGACGCTCAGCGACACGCTGTCGACTGCGATGGGTTCGACCTACGTGAACGATTTCCCGAACGCGGGTCGCATGCAGCAGGTGATTATCCAGGCCGATGCGCCCGCGCGCATGCAGATCGACAACGTGATGAAGCTGTACGTGCGCAACGCGGCCGGCGGCATGGTGCCGCTGTCTGAAGTGGTTCGCCCGGTATGGGCCGAGACGCCGCTGCAGATGGTGCGCTTCAAGGGCTACCCGTCCGCGCGACTCTCGGGCACCGCCGCCCCGGGCCAGTCGAGCGGCGCGGCCATGGCCGAGATGGAGCGTCTCGCTGCGCAACTCCCGCCGGGCTTCGCGGTCGAGTGGACCGGCCAGTCGCTGCAGGAACGCCAGTCGGCGTCGCAGGCGCCGATGCTGATGGTGCTGTCGATGATCGTCGTGTTCCTGGTGCTCGCCGCGCTGTACGAAAGCTGGTCGATCCCGCTGTCGGTGATGCTGGTGGTGCCGCTCGGCCTGATCGGCGCGATTGGCGCGGTGCTGCTGCGCGGCATGCCGAACGACGTGTTCTTCAAGGTCGGGATGATCACCGTGATCGGCCTGTCCGCCAAGAACGCGATCCTGATCGTCGAATTCGCGAAGCAGTTGCGCGAGGAAGGCAAGGGGCTCATCGAAGCCGCCGTGCAGGCATCGAAGCTGCGTCTGCGCCCGATCCTGATGACCTCGCTCGCGTTCGGCCTCGGCGTCGTACCGCTGATGATCGCGACCGGCGCGAGCGCCGAAACGCAGCACGCGATCGGCACCGGCGTGTTCGGCGGCATGGTGACCGCCACCGTGCTGGCCATTTTCTTCGTCCCGGTGTTCTTCGTGTTCGTGATGAGCATCCAGGAACGCATCTCGGCCTGGCGTGCATCCGGCAAGAAGCTCGCCACCGTGACCCCTGAACAACAAGGTTGATGCCATGCGATTACTCATTCTTTCCGCTGCCGTGTCCGCCGCGCTCGCGCTGTCGGCGTGCTCGATGGCGCCGAAGCTGGTCAGGCCCGAGATGCCGGTGCCGACCGCCTATACGACCGCTGCCGCGGCCGACCCGCACGCGAACGCGGCGGATCTCGGCTGGCGCACGATGTTCGGCGACCGTCGCCTGCAGCGCCTGATCGAGCTCGCGCTCGAGAACAACCGCGACCTGCGCCTGGCCGCACTGAACGTCCAGGCTGCCGAAGCGCAGTACGGCATCCAGCGTTCCGCGCGCCTGCCGTCGATCGGCGCCGGCGCAAGCTTCACTCGCCAGCGCACGGCCGCCGACTCGCAATCGAACCCGCCGCTGCTCGAAAACACGCAGAACCAGTACGGCGTGAACGTCGGCGTCAGCGCGTTCGAGATCGACCTGTTCGGCCGCGTGAAATCGCTGTCCGATGCGGCGTTCGCGCGCTACCTCGCGACCGATCACGGCCGCCGCGCGGTGCAGATCGCGCTCGTCGGCTCCGTGGCCAACGCGTATTTCGCCGAGCGCCTCGCGCAGGAACAGCGCGCGCTGTCCGAACGCACGCTGAACGACTGGCGGCAATCGCTCGATCTCGCCCGCCGGCTCAAGGAGGCGAATCAGGCCAGCGGCGTCGACATCGCGCAGGCCGAGGGCCAGGTCGCGAGCGCCAGCGCCGATCTCGAAGCGCGTTCGCGCGCCGTCGAACAGGCAGGCAACGCGTTGCGGCTGCTGGTCGGCACCGACCTGCCGAAGAACCTGCCCGACCCGCTGTCACTGGAACGCCAACCGGTGATGACGCAACTGCCGCCCGGACTGCCGTCGGAGTTGCTGTACCGCCGGCCGGACATCCAGCAGGCCGAGCAGAATCTCGTGGCCGCCAACGCCGACATCGGCGCGGCGCGCGCGGCATTCTTCCCGCGCCTGTCGCTGACCTCGTCGATCGGCTTCCTCAGCCCGGGGCTGGGCAGCCTGTTCGACGGCGGTCAGCGCGTGTGGAGCTTCGCGCCGCAGGTCACGCTGCCGATCTTCCAGGGCGGCCGGCTGCGTTCCGAGCTGAATCTTGCAGAAGTGCGCAAGTCCAGCGCCGTCGTCGAGTACGAACGCTCGATCCAGACCGCGTTCCGCGAAGTGGCCGACGGCCTCGCCGGGCGCGAAACCTTCAGTCGCCAGATCGACGCGCAGACGCAAGTCGTCAAGAGCGCCGAACGCCGTACCGACCTCGTGAACCTGCGCTACCGCGCCGGTATCGAGGGCCGACTGGAACTGCTCGACTCGCAGCGGCAGCTGTATGCCGCGCGTCAGGCCCTGCTGGATCTGCGCAACGCCGAACTGGACAACGCGGTTGCGCTCTACAAGGCGCTCGGCGGCGGCCTGGTCGACACCGACGTGCCTCCCGCCAACAGCGTGGCGAGCAACTGAGCCATGGGTCGTCGCCGATCCGCTCGCGACGACTGAAGGCACGGTGAAGCCCGGCGGCGCACGTGCCGCGCCGCCGGCCCGCCTACCGGTCACGCTCACTTCCAGTGAACCCGATGAACCCTCTGATACTCATTGCCGAAGACGATCCGGAGATCGCCGAAATACTCGACGCCTACCTCGCCCACGACGGCTTTCGCACCTACCGCGTCGGTCACGGACAGGCCGTGCTCGACGTGCAGCCCGTGCTGAAGCCCGACCTGATCCTGCTCGACGTCAGGATGCCGAGGAAGGACGGCTGGGAAGTCCTGGTCGAACTGCGCCGCCGCGGCGACACGCCGATCGTCATCGTCACGGCGCTCGACCGCGAGATCGATCGCTTGCAGGGGCTGCGTTTCGGTGCGGACGACTACATCACGAAGCCGTTCAATCCGGCCGAGGTGGTCGCGCGCATCCGGGCGATCCTGCGTCGCTTCGAAACAGCCACGTCGGGACGCTTCATCAAGGTCGGCAACCTTGAAATCGATACACAAAGCTATCTGACCACGGTCCGTGCGGACACCGGGGAAACCAGCGTCTCGCTGACGCTGACCGAGTTCCGGCTGCTCGCCCACCTGGCCGGCTCGCCGAACCGCGTATTCACGCGCAGCGAGCTGATCGACGCCTGCCTCGCCGACGTCGATGCGCTGGAGCGTACCGTCGACAGCCATATCAGCCGGCTGCGCAGGAAGCTCGAATGCGCGGGCGCGTCCGGGATGCCGGAGGTGATGCGCGGCGTCGGCTACCGGCTGCGCAACCGGCAGTGAGCGCGCATCGTGGATCGTGGCTGCAGGTGGCGCGGATCGTCGGTCTCCTGTCGGCCGCCCTCGCGCTGGCGATCGCCGATGCAGGGTTCATCGCCTACTGCCTGATCCAGGCGGTCTGGTCCCCCGCGACGGACAGCGCACTCGCGGCCGTGATTCGCGAGACGCCGGACTACCTGGTACTCGCCGTCTTGCTGTTGGCCGGACTGGCCGCGTCGATCGTCGATCTGCGCAAACTGGCGCGCGCGACCGAAACCCGGCGATGAACACGCAAGTCCGGTCAAGTCGCCTGGGGGAGCCATCCATGGGACGCGCGCGAAGGTATCCGGTTATGGGAACCGGCTACCTTGAAGCTTGAAGCGATGTGTTACGCGCGCCGCCGGTAAGTGCCCGGCGTGCTCCCCGTCCAGTGCCGGAACGCGCGATGGAACGCGCTCGGATCGTCGAAGCCGATGTCGGCGCCGATCGCCGCGATCGTGTCGGGCGTGTCGGTCAGCCGCTGGATCGCGATGTCGCGCCGCAGCTCGTCCTTGAGCACCTGGAACGTCGTCCCTTCGGCGGCCAGGTGGCGGCTCAGCGTGCGCACCGAACAATGCAGGTGCTCGGCCGCGTGGTCGATCACCGGCAGGTCGGGCAATGCTTCCGACAGATATTGCCGCACGCGATGGCACACGAGCTGTTCGCTGAACGATTCGAAGATCCAGTCGCCGGGGGCGCGTGCAAGGAATTTGCGCAGGTTGCGCTTGCTCTGCCGGATCGGCGCGTCGAGGTAGTCCGCGCTGAAGCGCATCAGCGTGCGCTCGCAGTCGAACTGCACGGCGCCGGTGAAGAAGTACAGGTGGTCGACCGCATGGCGCGGCCGCGGGCACGCGAACTCGATCTGCAGCAGCGGGATCTTCTGCCCGATCAGCCAGGAGCACACGCCGTGCACGAGCTTGAGCATCAACTCCTGGCCAAGCGCGCCGATCGGGCCGACGGCATCGTTCGGGCGCAGCAGCACCTGCGCGACGAGACCGTCGCGCTTCGATTCGACGAAGAAGTCGTCGAGCAGGATATGGAAGAATTGCCCGAAACGATGCAGCGTCGTCTCGAGGTTGCGCGCATCGAGCAGGCTCAGGCACAGGTACTTCAGCGTGCCGCCGCGCAGCGGGCGCGAGAAGATGCCGGGCATCTCGTCGTCGAGGTCGATCGCGAGCGTGCGGTACAGCGTCGAGAACTGCTCCTCCGTCACGCGCGCATGCGGTTCGCCGAGCAGCTCGATCGGGATGCCGGCCCCGCGCAGGTAGCGCTCGACCACGTCGCGCTGCACGCCCGCGCTCGCGAGGAAGCCGTTGACGAGCGAGATCGGCACCGTCGCGCTCGGCGACGGCAACGCACGTCCGGGCGCCGGCGCGGGCCCGGGCTGGGCGGAAAGTGAATCTGAACCGGTCATCGCGTCCCCGTCGATCGAACCGCTCGCATTGTACTTGAGCGGCTCGCGCGGAGCCTTCCGGGCCCTCGGCGCGCCGGGCGCTGCGCGGCGCGCCGACGCCATCAGTCGGTGCGGCTGAGTTCCCGGCGCAGGATCTTGCCGACGGTCGACTTCGGCAGCCCGGTCGACGAAGCGAATGAGCTTCGGCACCTTGTAGGCCGCGAGGCTCTCGCGGCAATGCGCGACGAGTTGCTCCTCCGTCACATAGGCATCCTGCGCCAGCACCACGAACAGCTTGACCGCCTCGCCCGTGCGCGCGTCCGGCACGCCGATGCACGCGCATTCGGCGACGCCCGGCACCGCGGTGGCCACGGCTTCCACCTCGTTCGGGTACACGTTGAAGCCCGACACGATGATCATGTCCTTCTTGCGGTCGACGATCCGCAGGAAACCGGCTTCGTCGAACACGCCGACGTCGCCGGTGCGGAAATAGCCGTCGGCCGTGAACGCGGCCGCATTCGCGTCCGGTTTCTGCCAGTAGCCGCTCATCACCTGCGGCCCCTTCACGCAGATCTCGCCCGCGCCGCCGATCGCCACCTCGTTGTCCTGGTCGTCGAGCAGCTTCACGTCGGTCGACGGCAGCGGCAGGCCCGTGGTGCCCGTGAACGAGTCGATCGACTGCGGGTTGAACGACACGACCGGCGACGTTTCCGACAGCCCGTAGCCTTCGCGGATGAAGTTGCCCGTCACCGCCTTCCAGCGCGACGAGATCACGTCGATCACGGCCGCGCCGCCGCCGGCCGACAGCTTCAGCCGCGACCAGTCGACTTCCGTCAGGCGCGGATGGCCGGCGAGCCCCGCGTACAGCGTGTTCACGCCGACGAATACCGTCGGCCGTGCAGCCTTCAGCACGTCGATGAAGCCGTCCATGTCGCGCGGGTTCGCGATCAGCCAGTTCTGCGCGCCGATCGCGAAGTAGGACAGGAAGTTCACCGTCAGCGCGAAGATGTGATACAGCGGGATCGCCGTGACGACGACCTCCTCGCCCGGCTCGCGCGCGGCCGGCACGATCGCGCCGAACTGCTCGATGTTCGCGACGAGGTTGCGGTGCGACAGCGCGGCGCCCTTCGACAGGCCGGTCGTGCCGCCCGTGTACTGGAGCAGCAGCAGGTCCGCGCCGCCGAGTTCGACCGGTTCGAACGCGAGCGCTTCGCCGGCGGCCATGGCGTCCGCGAGCGGGATCGAACCGGGCGGCAGCGCGTCGCATGTCCCGGCCGGCGCATCGACGACGCCGAGATCGCCGCGCCCGACGCTCAGCACGGTGCGCACTCGCGTGCCGCCGACCACCTCGGCGAACGTGCCCATCGACCCGCCGCACACCAGGGCAACCTCGACGCCCGCGTCGTTGAGCTGATGCTCGAGCTCGCGCGCCGTGTAGAGCGGGTTCACGTTGACCTGGATCGCACCGATCTTCGCGACCGCGACGAACGCGACCGGAAACGCGAGCACGTTGGGCAGCATCACGGCCACGCGGTCGCCCTTGCGGACACCCACGACCTGCTGCAGATAGGCGGCCAGCGCGGTCGACAGGCGGTCGACGTCGGCATAGGTCAGCGTGCGGCCATACGAGTGGAACGCCGGGCGATCGGCGAAACGGTGCATCGCGTTGTCCAGCAACGCGCTTACGGAAGGAAAGCGATCGGCATCGATCTCGGCGGGGATCGAGCCATACGACCCGGTCCAGTGTCTCTTCGTCATGTCTCACTCCACGGGGGACGGCGCGCCGGCCGCGCCGTTCGCACGACGGCCTGCACGCCGGAGAAGCGCGGACCATCGCCTGATCGGCGACTATCGCCCGCGCGGCGCGCTTTGAAAATGATCCGGGCGGCCGAAAAGATGATCGAAACGGACACGCGGGGGTCTGCGCTTGTCTAGACAATACCGCACGATGCCGTCACTTCGGCCTGCGTCAGCCGGCCCCACTATCGGTCCATTTGCATGAACACCATACGGGATCGGGCGATTCCGGTCGCCGGTCGCGCCTGATACGATCGCTTCGCTTCCGGTTCGCCACGGCCGAACGTGCCGCGCACCGCAGCCGATGCCGCCGATACACACCATCCGCACAACGGGCCATGCGCGCATCGTCACCCCGTCTCGTCGGTCGATCCCGCCACCAGACAATCAGGATTACTGCACATATTACGCAGATTGCGTCAGCGTGCAGCGCCTGATCAAGCAACACGGCCAGTCCACCCAACGATCCTATCCCGCTCTTTCAAAGGTCAGTCGCCATGCCAGAACGCATCTCGTTTGGACAACTTCCCGCCCGGCTGCTCGACGTCGTGCTCAACGTCGAGGAATATGCGAACAACACCGGCCACGATTTCAAGCTCGTAGAACTGGTGCGCGCACGCGTGTCGCAGCTCAACGGATGCGCCTACTGCCTCGACCGTCATATCAAGGAAGGCATCCACGCGGGCGAGGATCCGCTGCGCTACAACCTGCTGCCCGTGTGGCACGAAACGCCCGATCTCTACAGCCCGAAGGAGCAGGCCGCGCTGCGCTGGGCCGAAGCGCTGACGCTGATCAGCGAGCACGCGATCGATAACGCACTCGTCGACGCGACGCGTGCGCATTTCGATCGCGACGAACTGGCCACGCTCACGCTGATCGTCGCGCAGATCAACACGTGGAACCGGCTCGCCAAGCCGTTTGCATGGCAGGCCGGCGTGTTCCAGGCGGGTTGAGGCCGCTCGAAAGCGCTCGGGGCCGGCCGCGCCGGGTTGCGCCGGCGCACGTATCAGGGTGAACCCTGTGGCGTTTGGGACCGATCCCGCGCAGAATTGCGTGCCGTAAACGATATCGATTCGGACGCAGGATGCTCCCATGCCGCGCAGTGCGCTCTTGACCCCGACGACCGCCCGCGCAGCCCGCCTGCCGGACGTCGAGACACCCAACGCGTTGCGCGAGCAGCGCTTCACGCCGGCCAAGCTGGCCGTGCTGCTCGACGTGGCCGCGCAAGCCGGCCTCGACCCGGTCGCGGTGCTCGACGGCACCGGCCTCACGCCGGCCGCGGTCGCGGACCCGTTCACGCTCACGTCGCCGCTGCAGTTCCTCACGGCCGCGCGCAATGCGATCGGCCGCTATGACGGCACCGATCTCGGCGTGCGCGTCGGCCACCGGCTGCACGTGTCGAGCTACGGGATGTACGGCTACGCGATGCTGTGCTCGGAATCGCTCGCGCACGCGTTCGAATCGGCCGTCAAGTATCACCGGCTCGCCAACGGCATGCTCGCGATCCGCTGGGTCGAACAGGGCGATACCGCGTCGTGGCAGTTTCCCGACCGGCACGAAGTCGCGCTGCCCGATCTCGACGAGCCGCTGTACCGTTTCCTCGTCGACATGCAGTTCGCGCTGCACGTGACGATCATCAAGGACGTGATGGGTGCGTGGTGCGTGCCGGCGCGCGCGCAGTTCGCGCAGCCGCAGCCGGCGCACGTGGCGCTGCTGGCCGACGCGCTCGAATGCCCGATCGCATTCGACCAGCCGCATCATGTGCTCAGCTACCCGACCGCGTGGCTCACGCGCGCGCCGCAGCTCGCGAATCCGATTACCGCCGCGCAGGTGTCGTCGCATTGCGCGAGCCTGCTCGATGAATTGCGCAGCCAGGCCGGCGTCACGCGGCGCGTGTACCAGGAACTCACGCGCACGCCCGGGCAGTTTCCGGACATCGACGCGATCGCGGCGATCCTGTGCATCACGTCGCGCACGCTGCGCCGCAAGCTCGAAGCCGAAGGCACGTCGTACAGCGAGCTGCTGGCGAGCGTGCGCAAGGCGCTCGCGATCGACTACCTCAACACGACCACGCTCAGCACCGAGGACATCGCGTTGACGCTCGGCTTCAGCGACGCGGTGGGGTTCCGCCACGCGTTCAAGCGCTGGACCGGCATGACGCCGAGCGACGTGCGGCGCAAGCGCGGCGGTTGAGCGCGGGCATTGACGGCTGTCAGCGCCCGTCGCCGACAGCAGGTGTGGCCACCGCCAGCGCGAACTCGAACACCGCACCACGCCCGGCCCGGTCGACCAGCCGGATGCTGCTGCCGTTGAGCGCCAGCATCCGGTGCACGATCAGCAGCCCGAGCCCGCCGCTCGTCACCGCGCCGCCGCTCATCGGCCGCTGCGGCCGCTGGAACAACCCTTCGCGCCGCGCCGCCGGAATCCCTTCCCCGGTATCGGCCACGGTCACGAGCACGCGGTCGCCGCGCGGCTCCAGCGCGACCTCGACCTCGCCGTGCGCAGGCGTGTGCCGCAGCGCGTTGTCGAGCAAGTTGGTCAGCACGCGCTCGATCATCCCGAGATCGGCCGACACGACCGGCACCCGCGGCGGAATCCGCGCATGCAGTGCGACACCGCGCGCCTGCGCGGTCAGCTCGAATTTCTGGAACACGTCCTGCACGAGATCGACGAGCGAGAACGGCTCGCGCTCGGCCTGCACGCCGCCCGATTCGAGCCGCGCAAGCTCGAACAGCGCTTGCGCGAGCCGGCCGACCTTCGCGCTCTGCGCGAGCGCGATCGACAGGTAGCGCCGCCGTTCGGTCTCGGCGAGCGAGTCCGACTTCAGCGACAACGTCTCCAGATAGCCGTGCAGCGACGTGAGCGGCGTGCGCAGGTCGTGCGAGATGTTCGTGATCAGCTCGCGCCGCTGCTGGTCCTGGTGCGTCAGCGCGCGCCACTGGTCGCCGATCCGGTCGGCCATCTGCGCGAACGCGGATTCGAGCACGACGATGTCGTCGCCGCGCCGGCCCGGCCGCGAGCGCGGCACCGGCGGCTGCGTGTCGGGCACGCCGTTCGCGTCGAAGCGGCGCATTGCGTCCGTCAGCCGGCGCAGCGGGCGCGTGATGAAGCTGAACGCGGTGAGGCCCGCGAGCAGGCCGAGCAGCGCGACCAGCGCCATCGACCACAGCGTCGTGCGCAGCACGTTGCCCGCGTCGACGCGCGCAGCCAGCCGGTCGTGCGCCTCGCCGAGCAGCACCACGTAGATGTAGCCCGACGGCGGCTGCCCCGCCAGTTGCAGCGGCGCGGCGCTGAACACCTTGCGCGCATCGGGGCTGCGCGGATCGTCGCCGAGGATCGGCAGCGGCTCGCCGGCGATGAAGCGCTGCACGGGCGCGAGATCGACGCGGTCGCGCTTCACGTGGCCGGGCGGCGCATCGTCGCCCTTGATGCGTCCTGCGTTGTCGAGCAGGTACACCTCGACGCTCGGGTTCACGCCCATCAGCTGGCCGAACAGCGTGCGCACGGCATCCGGGCGCAGCCCGTTCGCGTCCATCAGCGGCGCGCTGTGGGTCACGCTGTTGACGATATTGGCGGCCAGGTCGCGCGACAGCCCCTGCACGACTTCCTGCTCGCGCATGTCGTTCGCGCGGATCTGCAGCCACGCGGACGCGCCCGAGCACGCAAGCAGCAGCACCGAGAACACGAGCGACAGCCGCTGGGTGAGGGTGAGCTTCATCATGCGTCCCGCTGGCCGGGCGCGGCGAGCTTGTAGCCGCGGCCCCACACGGTGAGGATTCGCACGGGCTCGGCCGGATCGGTCTCGATCTTCGCGCGCAGCCGGTTGATGTGAGTGTTGACCGTGTGCTCGTAGCCTTCGTGCTGGTAGCCCCACACGGCATTGAGCAGGTCCATCCGCGAGAACACCTTGCCCGGGTGTCGCGCGAAGAAATACAGCAGGTCGAATTCGCGCGGCGTGAGGTCGATGCGCGTGCCGTCGACGCTCGCTTCGCGCGCGATCGGGTCGATCGCCAGCCCGGCGATGTCGAGCGTGCCCGCGTCGATCCGCGAATCGCGCGCGAGCGCATCGACGCGCCGCAGCAGCGCCTTCACGCGTGCGACGAGTTCGAGCACCGAGAACGGCTTGGCCAGATAGTCGTCGGCGCCGAGTTCGAGGCCGAGGATCCGGTGCACCTCGCTCGAGCGCGCACTCGTGATGATGATCGGCGTGTAGCGCGTCATCGCACGCGCGCGCCGGCAGATTTCAAGGCCGTCGACGCCCGGCAGCATCAGGTCGAGGATCAGCGCATCCCAGCCGCCCTGCTCGAGCAGGCGCAGCCCTTCGGCGCCGTCCGCGCTGTGCACGACCTCGTAGCGCTCGTCGCGCAGGTGCAGGCTCAGCACGTCGGCGATATCGGCGTCGTCCTCGACGATCAGGATGCGTTTCGGTTGGTCCATGGCGGCGGGCGGCGGCACGTCGGTGCCGAGGTCGGGTATCGGTTCGGGCCGGCCCCGGTCCGGCTGGCCGGGTTCCCGGGGGTGAATCGCGGCAACGGGCCGCGCTGCCGCCATTGTGCAAAATTTTGCGGCGGGGCGGGGAGTGATCACATTTCATTTAACTTTGAATGCCGACCGTGCTGCGATCCAATACCAGAAAGGCTTCCAGAACATCGGTCCGTTGGTGGCGATTACACGCAACGACAAGCCGCTGCCCAGAGCGTCGTCGGTATTTCTCGAGGAGCTGAGGCAGTTTCCAGATTCGTGACGACGGGGCGCGGGCTCGCCGCCACTTTGAATTCAGACGCCCCCGCTTTCAAGGTTTCGCCGACCCGACGCTCAATGGCTGGCGGCGCTGCTCACCGGAAGGCCCTGGGCCGCAACCCTCTTTTCTGCCTTCGTTGCATCAGGCCCGATCCAGTTCTCCACGAACCAGGCATTGCCCAGTCAGGTCAAGCGACAGGTTCATGATGGATGCCATCTCCGGCGCCCGGGACACCGCAAATCCGAGCTTGCGCGCCAGGCCGAGCATCGCGATGTTCTCGCTCAACGTGGTGCCGAGCAGCCGTTTGACACCTGAGCGTGTGGCAAGCTCGATGAGGCTCGCCAGCAAACGTCGGCCAAGACCGTGCCGGTGCCATGCATCGTCGATTACGATCGCGCATTCACCCATATCGCTAGTGCCCTCGATCATCGCGTAACGCGCCACGCCAATTAGCCGTTCGCGAGCGCCTGCCGCGATCGTCACGACGAGCGCACCTTCCCGCCGACGATCGATACGGGTCCATCGGATCATCTCGGCTTCACTCGGCATCCGGCCCGACATCAACCGCATGTAGCGGCTTTCCCCGGACAGTCTCTCGACGAAGTGGCGCTCAAGCTCCAGGTCCGATGGCTCGATCGATCGCATGCAGATCGACGATCCGTCCCCTGCCCTCCATACGCGCCGGAGGTTCTCCACCGGCACGCCCGACGCGATCGTGCGACAGGAATCAGATGCGTTCTCGATCCTGTTCATCGTTACCTCCGCATGGTGCTCGCGCTGCTCGGTCCGTCCGGATGTCATTCGGTGCGGCTTGCGACACGGATTTGGGCCGTTGCTTCATCGTGCACCCAGTCTAGCGATGAAGCGGTTTCCGCCCTAGCGGTACAGGATCAATGCGACTTTCCATGCAGAACAATAATGTCGATCCGCGCGCTTCAAGCCTCCGATCTTGCAAACCGATCATTGCCGAAGCCGGATACCTGAACGCGTTTCGTTTGTCACGCGGCTGCGCGACAGCGATCTCATCTACGGCTACGAGCGTTTTACGACCCGCCGTCGACGTTCCTCCGGGCATCGCCGCTCGAATGGACGTCCCAGGGAGGCGTGTCACCGAATGCCTGAACCAGGTGATCGATGAACCGGCGCACCTTGAGCGGCACGTGGCGCGCACTCGGGTACACGGCCTGGATCGTCAGGTCCGATGCGCGGTAGTCCGGCAACAACGCGACCAGTTCGCCACGGGCGACATGTTCGCCAAAAACGAAGCTCGGCCCGTACGTGACGCCAGCGCCAGCAAGCGCAGCCGCGAGCAGCATCTGCGTGTTGTTGGCGCTCATCCGGCACGGTCCATCGATGACATGCGCGCGGTCATTCCGGTCGATCAGTGTCCAGTCGCCGGCGGACACGGCCTCGCTGAACGCGAGCCGTTGTGCGCGCCGCAGGTCGTCAGGGGTACGCGGTGTGCCATGTCGCTGCAGATAGCCAGGCGACGCGCACACGATCATGCGGCAAGGCGCGATCCGCCGCGCGACGAGGCCCGAGTCGGGCAGCCGCCCGATGCGGATGGCCAGATCCGCACCGATATCGAGCAGGTCGGCATAGCGATCGCTCAACAGCACCTCGACGTTGACGTGCGGATGCTCGTCCATATAGCGCGCGACGACGCTGCCCAGATGCATCGCGCCGAACGTTACAGGCACAGCGACGCGCAACACGCCGCGCGCGTCTCTTTGCGAATCGCTGGCTTCACGATTTGCCTCGTCAAACGCTTCGAGGATCCGTCTGCACCGGTCGTAGTACGCGTGACCGACATCGGTCAGGCTCAGTCGGCGGGTCGTGCGCTGAAGCAGTCGCGCGTTCAGTTCGGCCTCGAGCGCACTCACGTACTTGCCGGCCATCGCCGCCGAGAGCCCGTAACGACGGGCGGCGGCGGCCAGACTGCCTTCGTCGACGGCGGCGACGAACACGCCGATGCAGGTAAAGCGGTCCATGATCCGTCTCCTCGATTCGATAATTGGATTATCGACTGATCGTCACGAAACGCCAATTATCAAACTGGGCGCCACTATCTACGATGTCATCACGGTCCGAACACTGGTTGCGCCAGACGAGGGCCCCACCGTCAACCCACATGAAACACGTCAGGAGCATGGAAATGGACATCGAGGCAAATGGCATCCGGATTCACGTCAGCGAAAAAGGGCACGGCGACCGCGCGGTCGTCTTTCTGCACTACTACGGCGGGTCGTCGCGCACCTGGCAGTTCGTGACGGACGAGCTGTCGGACACCTTTCGGACCGTCGCGACCGACCATCGCGGCTGGGGCCATTCGGACGCACCGGCGGACGGCTACACGATCACCGATCTGGCGGATGACGCGCAACGCGTGATCGAGACCCTCGGTTTGACGCGCTACGTGCTCGTGGGTCATTCGATGGGCGGGAAGACGGCACAGCTCCTTGCGTCGCGCCGACTGCCGGGGCTGGAAGGGCTCGTGCTCGTCGCGCCGTCACCGCCGTCGCCGATGGTGCTTTCCGACGAGCAGCGCGCGGTCATGGTGAGTGCCTACGAGTCACGCGAATCGGTCGGCTGGGTGCTGGACAACGTGCTGACCGGTAGCCCGCTGTCGCCTGAGCGCCGTGAGCAGGTCATCGAGGACAGTCTGCGCGGCGCGCCGCAGGCCAAGGCCGCGTGGCCGAACGTCGCGATGCTCGAAGACATCACCGCCGATGTCGCGGCGATCGATGTACCGGTGCTCGTGATCGCCGGCGAGCAGGACCAGGTGGATCGCGTCGAGACACTGCGCAGCGAGCTGCTGCCGAGAATCCCCCACGCGCGCCTCGAGATCCTGCCCGGCGTCGGCCACTTGTCGCCGCTGGAGGCGTCGTCCACGGTGGCTGCCGCCATCCGGCGGTTCATCGACGAACTCGAGCCCGTGCCGCGCACGCCCGAGCAGCTGCCGGCGGCATTCGATGCGGCGTTCAATGCCGGCGACGTCGATGCCGTGATTGCCCTGTTCACCGAAAACGCGACGATGCGGCTGACGAACGGCGAGATCGTCGTGAACAACGGTGACGCGCTACGCGGTCCGTTCACTGAGTTGCTGAAGCTGCGCCCGCGGATTTCCAACAAGGTTCGCCGTACGCTGGTGAGCGGTGACATCGCGCTCGCGCTGCTCGACTGGACGTTGACGGTCGGTCTCCCCGACGGCAGCCAGCATACCGACGCGGGCACGGCGACACAGGTGATGAAGCGGGGCCGCGACGGAAAATGGAAGCTGCGCATTTCCAATCCGCTTGGGGTGCTCTGACGGATGACGTCGCGCCGTCCGATCAAGCGACGGTGCGACGTGTCAATGAGGCGGTAACTTTCGACGCAGACCTGTCACTCGCGTGAATGATCCATTGCGCGCCGGTGGCTGCTACACATGCCATCGGGCCAACGCGAAACAAGCCATGGAACCTGCGTGACTCGTTTCGTCATACGAGTCGCGAAGCGACGCGCCGACGGTTCAAGCCCCCGATCTTGCGAGCCGATTATTGACGAATCGTGAATGCCGCATTCATCCCGCCCCGCTTACTCGGCGCCGACACATCCCCTACATTGGATACAGGCCCGTACGACAACGCCCGCGCGATCGTCCGGATCTCATCCTGCGTACCGGGTAACGCCCATGAGCCTGCAACCCCTCTATTTCGACGATCTTGCTGTCGGCGACACGTTCGTCAGCGGCACGCACGAAGTCCGCGCCGACGACATCAAGCGATTCGCCGCGGAGTTCGACCCACAGCCGTTCCATCTCGACGAGGAAGCGGCGCGCGCCACGATGTTCGGCGGACTCGCTGCCAGCGGCTGGCATACGGCCGCCATCACGATGCGGCTGCTCGTGTCGGGCGGCCCGAAACTGGCCAACGGCCTCCTCGGCGCCGGTGGCGAAGTCGACTGGAAGCTGCCCACGCGGCCCGGCGACGTGCTGCATGTCGAAAGCGAAGTCGTCGAACTGGTGCCGTCGCGCTCGCGCCCGGTCGGATCGCTGACGCTGCGTTCCCGAACGATCAACCAGCACGGCGAAGTCGTGCAGATCCTGACCGCCCGGCTGATCGTCGCTCGCCGGCCCACCTAACGCACGCCGGGAACACGCCGCGCATCCGCTCGGCAGCTTGCGTCATGCCCTGTCCGGAGACCAGCACCACGCCGCCATCGGCATATCCACGTGCTAGCGACGTGCAGCAGGATTGCGGTTTAATGGCGACTCCCTTTCGACCGGAGTCGTCCGTCATGGATCGCATCGCAGCGATGAACGTTTTCGTCCGTGT
The DNA here is from genome assembly GCF_902499025.1 of Burkholderia lata. Lineage (GTDB taxonomy): Bacteria > Pseudomonadota > Gammaproteobacteria > Burkholderiales > Burkholderiaceae > Burkholderia > Burkholderia lata_C. Next base: position 37,308 of record NZ_CABVPW010000012.1, read on the forward strand.
GGTGGAGGCCGGCACCTTCACGAAAGCGGCCGACACGCTCGACATGCCGAATGCGACGGTCACGCGGCTGATCCAGAAGCTCGAGGAAGATCTACAGGTTCGCTTGCTGCATCGCACCACGCGCTCGGTCACGGTCACGCCGGAAGGTGCGATCTATTACGAGCGCGTCGTACGCCTGCTTGCCGAACTCGCCGAAATCGAAGCCTCCACGTCGCGCGGCCGGGCCAAACCCTCCGGCAAAATCCGCGTCGATACGGCCGCGGCGATCGGCACGCTCGTGCTTGCCCCGGCACTCGGCAGTTTCTACGACGCCTACCCCGATATCGCGATCGAACTCGATATCGGCAACAAGCGAATCGATCTGGTCGCCGAAGGCGTCGACTGCGCGATCCGGATAGGCGAGATCGACGAGCAGTTCCTGGTCGCGCGACAGATCGGCAGCTTCGGCTTTACGACCTGTGCGACGCGTGCGTTGCTCGACATGCACGGTACGCCAACATCGCCGGATGGCCTGTGCGAGTGGCCGACCCTCGGCATGATCCCGGCCCGTGGCGGGCGCGCGCTGCCGTTTCAGTTCAAGATCGACGGAGAAAAGAGCGAACTGACGCTGGACCATCGGCTCGTCGTGAACGATACGAATGCCTACCTCGCCGCCGGGCTTGCGAGCCTCGGCGTCATCCAGGCGCCCGCGTATGCGGTGCGCGAAGCGATCGCCGCCGGCAAGATCGTGCCGATCCTCGAGGACTGGCAGCCGCCCCCCAATCCCGTTTACGTGATCTATCCACCGAACCGCTACCTAAGCGCGAAAGTACGCGTGTTCATCGATTGGGTGGTCGAGTTGTTCGAACGCGACGAACACCTGAAGCGTCGTTGACGCTCGGGCGAAAGGCCCCGCATCGTCTACGGATTGGCACGCCGCACTCCTCTTGTCGACAGCCCCGTAGAGCCCCCCCTCACCCGCTCCCTGTCTGACCGTCACGTCGCCTGACGCATTGACAATATGCATATGCATAGATATCGTTTCTTCACACGAGCGGCCGCGATCCCGAATCCGGTTGCAGCACGGTTTGTCCGTACCGGGATGCCCGGCACGGACGGATAGTCCGTGCACGCTCACACCAGTCAAAGCGAACAACACGTCCGGCCGACATCGCACGGAAACGTTGCACGGCGAGCCGCTCGATCCGACGGAGCAAAGGTGACGCGAACCGCGCGGCGTTCCCCGCCGCCGCTGCCGCGTCGATGTCAATCGATTGAGGAAACTGTCATGAGTACACCTGAAGTTGTCATCTGCCATCCCGTTCGCACGCCGATCGGCACATTCAACGGATCCCTGAAAGACACGCCCGCCACCGAGCTCGGCGCGATCGCCGTGCGCGAAACGCTTCGACGCAGCGGTATCGACGGTTCAGCGATAGACACGGTCGTGATGGGCAACGTGATCCAGGCCGGTAACAAGATGAACCCTGCCCGGCAGGCATCGATCGGCGCCGGCCTGCCGGTCGCCGTACCAGCGTTGACGGTCAACCGCGTCTGCGGTTCCGGTGCACAGGCGGTCGTCAATGCCGCGCAAGACATCCTGCTGGGTTTCGCGAACGCGGCGATTGCGGGCGGGATGGAAAGCATGGAGCGCGCGCCGTACCTGCTCGACGGCGCACGCCGGGGATACCGGATGGGCGACGCGCCGATCCACGACAGCATGCTGCGCGACGGGCTCGTCGATGCGTTCTCCGACCAGCATTCGGGCTGGCACACCGAGGATCTCGCGAGCCAGCTCGACATCTCGAGAGACCGCCAGGATCACTGGGCGCTCCGCTCGCAGCAGCGCTTTTCCACTGCGCTCGCGGACGGCAAGTTCGATGCCGAACTCGTGCCTGTCGAGGTCCTGCAGCGCAAGGCCCGCATCGCGTTCGCGCGGGACGAAACGCCGCGCGCGGATACGACGCTCGACATACTCGCGAAGCTGAAACCGGCATTCCGCCCCGACGGTACGATCACCGCCGGCAACGCGCCGGGGCTGAACAGTGGCGCATCGGCCATGCTGGTGACCAGTCGCGCATTCGCGGATACGCACGGCATCGCACCGAGCGCGCGCCTCGTGGCATTCGGCGTCGCCGCCGTCGAACCCGGCATGTTTGGCCTCGGTCCCGTCCCGGCGGTGAAAATCGCGCTCGAGCGTGCCGGGTGGTCGCTCGGCGATGTCGAGCGTTTCGAGATCAACGAAGCGTTTGCGGTCGTGCCCATTGCCGTCGCTGGCCAGCTCGGCATTCCGGAGGACATCGTCAACGTCGAAGGCGGCGCAATCGCGCATGGGCATCCGATCGGCGCGACGGGTGCGGTGCTCACCACCCGTCTGATTCATTCGATGCGGCGCGACGGTATCCGGCGCGGCGTCGTCACGCTGTGCATCGGTGGCGGCCAGGGCATCGCACTTGCGATCGAGACTGCCTGAATCCGGCCACCTGCCGATGGGGGCCGCGATCATTCGATCTCGCCCCCTTCGCCGGCCGCCTGTCAGTGCGCAGCCGCGGCCGCGTCACTCGATCCACCGGCCTTGCCTGGCTTGGTGATCCAGATCAGCGGGATGATCACGATCATGACGAGCGCCGCGCCGTAAAACACGTCGTTCAGTCCGAGCATCGCCGCCTGCGTCTGCACCACGTGGTCGAACAGTGCATATGACGAGCCCTGACCGAGGCCCAGTGTCGAATGGTAGGCATCCATCTGCGCATTGAAGATCGGGTTGGTCGGGCTCGACTGCTGCGTGAGGATCTCGTGGTGCATGATGGTCCGGTTGTTCCACACGACGCCCGCGAGCGACGTGCCGATCCCGCCGAAGAACATCCGCGCGAAGGTCGACAGCCCTGCCGCGGCCGGCACCTTTTCCGGCGGCTGGCCTGACAGGATGATCACCGTCAGCGGCGCGAAGAACAGCGCCATCGGGATGCCCTGCAACAACGTCGGCAGGATGATGTAGCCCTCGCTGAGGTCCGTGTAGAAGAACGAGCGCATGTAGTAGACGATCGCGAAGCCGACGAACGCGAACGTGCCGATGACGCGTGCATCCGAGCGCGGCAGGAGCTTGCCCATGATCGGCGCGCCGATCACCGCGAAGATGCCGAGCGGCGCGGTGGCGAGCCCGGCGTCGACCGCGCGGTACCCGAGGTACTCCTGCATCCACTGCGGCAACAGCACCAGTGTGCCGAAGAAGATCGCGTACGCGACCGCGATCGAGATCGTGCCGCCGAGGAAGTTGCGCTGCTTGAAGAGCGTCAGGTCGACCACCGGATTCTTGTCGGTCAGCTCCCAGATGACGAACAGCACGAGCCCCACGATGGCGACGACGGTCAACACGATGATCGTGTTCGACGAGAACCAGTCGAGGTCCTTGCCCTTGTCGAGCATCACCTGCAGCGACGCGACCCAGACGATCAGCAACGTCAGCCCGACGAAATCGATCGGCAGCTTGCGGGTCGGCGTGTCGCGCTTGCGGTAGAGAATCCACACCATCGCCGCCGCGAACAGCCCGACCGGGATGTTGATGTAGAAGATCCACGACCACGCGTAGCTGTCCGTCACCCAGCCGCCCAGCGACGGCCCGACGATCGGCCCGGTCACGACGATCATCGAGAACAGCGACAGCGCCAGTGACGATTTCGCCTTTGGCCAGGAACTGAGCAGCAGCGCCTGCGACATCGGGATCAACGGCCCGGCCACGGCGCCCTGCAGCACGCGCGCGAACAGCAGGATCGGCAGCGACGGCGCGATGCCGCATAGCCAGGAAGCGAGCACGAACAACAGGATCGAGCCGACGAACAGCCGCACCTGGCCCAGCCGCTGCGTCAGCCAGCCGGTCAGCGGAATCGCGACGGAATTGGCGGCGGCAAAAACGGTGATGACCCAGGTGCCCTCGTCGACCGATACGCCGAGGTTGCCCGAGATGGTGGGGATCGCGACGTTGGCGATCGATGAATCGAGGACGGTCATGAAACCCGCAAGGCCCACGGCAAACGAGCCCAGCGCGAGTGTTGCTCCCGTCAGCGGAGGAGGATTCGGATGATTGGTGTTCATGGTAATGATCCGGTTACGGTAGGTCCGGCGAAGCAGGCGCACGCGGTTCGGCGCACCCGCTCGGCGAGCGGCGGGAGGTCATTTGTTCGCGGCGATGATGTCGGCGATCGCGGCATCGGCCTTGTCACCGTACTTCGCGAACACGTCGGTCTTGTAGATCGACGGCGGATCAGCTTCCAGGCCGGCGCTGCCCTGATCCTTCACGTTGACGTCGACATTCATCGACAGTCCGACGCGCAACGGATGCTTCTCCAGTTCCGCAGCCGGAATCTCGATCCGCACCGGCAGCCGCTGCACCACCTTGATCCAGTTACCCGTCGCGTTCTGCGCGGGCAGCAGCGCGAGCGCCGAGCCGGTGCCCGGCGTGAAGCCCACGACCTTGCCGTGGTACACGGCCGACGAACCGTAGACATCGGCAATCAGTTCGACCGGCTGGCCGATGCGGATATGGCGCAGCTGCCATTCCTTGAAGTTCGCATCGACCCACACCTGGTTCAGCGGCACGACCGACATCAGCGCGGCCCCCGGCGACACACGCTGGCCCACCTGAACCGAACGTTGCGCGATGTAGCCGGTGACGGGGGCCGGCAACGTCGTGCGGGAATACGCCAGATACGCATCGCGCACGCGCGCGGCGCTGGCCATCACGTCGGGGTGCTGGTCGACGGTCGTGTTCGACGTCAGCGCGCGATTGGAGCCGAGCTGCTGCTTCGCGGCGTCGAGCGAGGCCTGCGCCGACCGGACCGCATCGCGCGCATGCGAGATGTCCTCGTCCGATACCGCGCCCGCCATGCCGGTGGACAGGCGGCGCCGCAGGTCGTCCTGCGCCTTCGCGAGATCGGACTGCCGTTCCGCGATGTTTGCGCGGTACTTGTCGTCGTCGACATAGAGACCGTGAACCTTGCGCACCGTCTGGCCGAGGTTGGCCTCGGCCTGTTGCAGCGCGATCTTCGCGTCTGCCGGATCGATCTGCACGAGCGGTTCGCCCGCCTTCACGATCTGCGTGTTGTCCGCGTTGACCGCGATGACCGTGCCCGACACCTGCGGCGTGATCTGCACGACGTTGCCGTTCACGTACGCGTCGTCGGTGTCGACGTGATAGCGCGCGTCGAGGAAGTAGTAGGCGCCGTAGGCAGCACCGGCGATTCCGAGGGACGCGGCTACCAGGGCGAGCAGCGCCTTGCGCTTGCCCGGCTTCTTGACGGGTTCATCGGTCGGTTGTGCATCAGGGGTGTTCATCATTCGCTCCAGTGAAGTTCGAGGTATGTGTCTTGCCGTCCGGCGCGTGCATACGCACCGGACAAGTCGTTCATTGCGCCGTCTTGGGTGCCGGCGATCCGGGAATCGGGGTTTGTGCCGTCGCGGCGAGACCGGCGCTCGACGCGTCGAAGCCGCCGCCGAGTGCGCGGATCAGGCCGATCTGTTGCGTGCGGCGGCCCATCTCGAGATCGACGACGGCCGTCTCGGCCGCCAGCCGGTTGTCGTCCGCGTTCAGCACCTGCAGTTGCTGGGTCAGCCCTGCCCGGTAGCGAGCGACGGCGAGTTGATATGCACTGGTCTGCGCGTCCAGCGCCTGCCGCGCGTCAACCAGTTGCTGGTCCGTCGAGCGGATCTGCGTGACCTGTGTCGCGACATCCGACAGGGCGTTGATCAGCGTCTGGTTGTAGGTGGCGACGTCGTAGTCGAAGTCCGCATAGCGCCCCTTCAGTTGCGCACGCAACTCGCCGGCGTCGAAGATCGGCAGATGGATCGCGGGCGCCGCCTGCAACTGCCGGCTGCCCGCCGTCAGGAAGCGGCCCCAGCCGAACGCATCGAGGCCGGCGGCCAGCGACAGGTTGACGTCCGGGTAGAACTCGGCCTTCGCTTCCTTCACGTCGTGAACGGCTGCGTCCACCTTCCAGTAGGCAGCGACGATGTCCGGGCGGCGTGACAGCAGGTCGGCCGGCAGGTTGTCGGGCAGCGCGACACGGGCACCGATGCCGAGCGACGGCTTCGCGATCTGCAGGCCCCGATCCGGGCCCGCGCCGAGGAGCGCGCCGAGCTGGTAACGCACCGTCGTAATCTGCCCGTCGAGATCGCTCACGCTGGAACGGCTCGTCGCGGTTTCGCCGTTGGCCGTCTGCCGCTCCACGTTGCTGTCGAGTCCGGCGTTCACGCGGCCGTTCGTGATGCGCGAGATCGTCTCGCGATTGCCGACTTCGCGAACCTGGATATCGCGCAGCGCATAGAGCTGGGCCAGCCGGTTATAGGTGCTCGCCACCGACGCGGCGAGCGTGATGCGCACTTCCTCGGCTTCGGCGTCCGCCACCTTTTCCGAGGAGACCGCCTGGCGCAGCCGCTCGCGGTTCTTGCCCCACAGGTCGAGATCCCACGAAGCGCTCGCGAGCAGCGTGTTCTCGCTCTGCCACGAGCCGCCGTACGGCGGCGGCACGATGCCGTTTTCCGTATAACGCTGGCGCGTCCACGCGTAGCTGGCCGTCGCATTCGGATACAGCGCCGACTTTGCGGTGCCCACGTACGACGTGGCGCGCTCGATGCGGGCATGCGCCTGGTCGATCGTCGGGTTGCCCTTCAATGCCTCGTCGATCAGCGCGGGAAGTTGCGGATCGCCGAACTGGCCGGCCCAGTCCATTGCCGGCCACTGCCCGCCTTCGGCCGGCAGGCTCGCTTTCGTCTCGTACGTCGCGGGGGAGGCAATGTGCTTGTCGCTATGGATGCCCGCGTAGTTGACGCATCCGGCCAGGCTCAACGCCATGGCCATCGCGCTGATCGAGGCCGTCAGCGCACTCGATCGCGGCTTGGGGCGGGAGGTGTTCTTCGCTTCCATTTCTGTACGCTCGTCAGGTTAGAAATTCGGCAAAGTTTTTTGGTGCATATGCACACATCGACATCAGTGGATTCGCACGCCGGTACGCGGGTCTGCACGAATCGGTTATTGCGTGATTACAGTTCGGACTCGTCGCGCGTCATTCGAAACAGTTCGCTGCGCAGATGCGCCGCCTGCCGTTCGCCGAAACTGCGTTCAAAGCTGTCCTGCGCGGCGACCCAGTAGGCTGCCGCCTCGTCCAGCTTCCCGGCGCCTCGCCCGGTCAGCACGAAGCGCAGCCGGCGCCGCCCGTCACCCTTCTCCGACGCGGCGACCAGGCCGCGCTTGAGCAACGGCTGGAGCGCCCGCACGACCGTCGTCCGGTCCATCACCATCGCCTTGGCCAGCTCGGTCATCGTCGAATGCGGATGACGATCCAGCATGCCGAGGATGCTGAACTGCGTGGGTGTGATGTCGACTTCGGACAGGTGGCGTTCGTAGAGCCTCGAGATATGCCGGGAGGCCTGGCGCAGCGCGAAACAGTCGTCGTCGGGGAAGTCATTCGAGTCCATGACCCGAAGCGTAGTGACGCAGGCGCCGACAAGCGATGCCGCTCGCGCCATGAGATTGTTGTTGTTTTGCGCAAGGATCGGCTGCGCGATGCGTCGGCTTGCCCGGTGTGGCGCGCGGGAGAACAGGCTGGCAGGCTCGCCGGCGGGTGTGAAGCCCCGCGTCGGCATTTTTGTCCGAAACGGAATACCGATTTGGGGCGATGCCCATTTATCGGGTCCGTGGTCGCTCCTAAGCTCCGGTCAACGAACTCGACATGTGTCGCGTCGCCCAATCTCCGGAGTCATCGCCATGAAACCCCTGATCCGAACCATCGCCGTCGCATCGGTATTCGCCGCGCCGGCGTTCGCGTTCGCCCAGAGCAGCCAGCCGCTGACGCGCGCGCAGGTCCGCCAGGAGCTCATCGAGCTCGAGCAGGCCGGATACAACCCGATGGATTATTACTACGCTGAAAGCTTGCGCGCTGCCGAGGAAAAGATTGCGCGTCAGCGTGCGGCCCAGGGCGCCGATGCGACGGACTTCGGCGGCCAGCAGGCGCTGGCCCGGCAATAAAGACGAGTTTTTCGACGGGCGTTTCCCGCGCTCGCCAGCGTGGCTCGCGCGATGATTGATTGCACGACTACCCGGCACCCGTGCCGACGAGTCCCGACGCTTTCAGGTCGTTCAGGTCTGGCAGCGTCGACGAAAACGCCGTCGATTGCATCGCATGCTGCGCGAGCGCCGCGAGGCGCGGAAACGCGTCGCCGTTGACCATGTCGGGCATCACCGTCGCTGCGCCCTGAAATGCGATCACGGTCATGACGTCGGCCTGAGACACGCGTTCGCCGAGCAGCCAGGGTCGTGCGGACACGCTGTCCAGGACGTCGAATCCGATCTTCATCTGTTCCCGATAACCCGTCAGCAAATGTGCGAGCCGGTAGGCTTCGGGACGCAGCATCAGTTCATCGCAATAGCGCGCCAGCTTGTCGTAACAGGCGCTCGCGTAGCCGACGAATTGCATTGCCTGGACGCGCTCCGGGCCGGCTTCCGGCAACAGGCGCCTGGCCGGCGCCACGAGGCTGTCCAGATAGTCGACGATCGCGGCGCTGTCGATGAGCACCTGCCCATCGTCGAGCTGCAATGCCGGCACGCGCTTCATCGGGCTGTAGGCCGCCACGCGTTCCGGCTGCAGGTACGCGTGATACGGCAGATGCTCGAACGCAATGTTCAGAAGATTCAGCGTGATGCCTACCCGGCGCGTATAGCCGGACAGCCACGGACCCACCAGTTTCATCGGGAATCCTCCATCGACAGGAATCGGACCGCATGAACGGCAAAGTTTAAGCCCTTCCGCGCCGGCCGCCCGCCTGTCTGCACGACGGACGCGACGCCCCGTCGATGATCGTGCGTCTGGCAGCGTCGGTCGCTGCGGTTTAGACTTCGCGCATGGCGTAACGGCCCCGATATCGCGACGATGCGAGATGCGTCGACATCGCCGCGTGTGTCGCCGGTCTCAACGCATCGTTCTGTCGAGGCAAGTGACCAATGGACATCGTGATGGCCATGCGAGTATTCGCTCGCGTCGTGGAAACCAAGAGCTTCACGCGCACGGCGGAGACGCTCGACCTGACGCGCGGGCGCGTCACCGTGATCGTCCAGGGTCTGGAAGCGCATCTGAAAACGCGCCTGCTGCAACGCACCACCCGCAGCCTCAATCTCACGGCGGACGGCGCCGCCTATTACGAACGTTGCGTGCGCGTGCTCGCCGACATCGACGATCTCGAAAACTCGTTTCTCGGCAAGGAGCGCGCCCCGCGGGGCAAGCTGCGGGTAGACATGCCGGGCGCGCTGGGGCGCCTCATCGTGATGCCGGCCATGGGCGATTTCCAGACGCGCTATCCCGACATCGACCTGATGCTCGGCCTTGGCGACAAGCCGATGGATCTCGTGCAGGAAGGTATCGATTGCGTGGTGCGTATCGGCACGCTTCAGGATTCGTCGCTCGTCGCCAGGCGCGTCGGCGTCTACCAGGGCGTGACCGTGGCAAGCCCGGCCTATCTTCGCGAATCGGGCACCCTGCTCACGCTGGACGAGCTCGCCAATCACCGCACCGTGAACTACTACTGGGGGCGCACGGGCCGGATCATGCCGCTGACCTTCGAAGTCGACGGCCGTACGGTCGACGTGAAGATGCGCGGTGCGCTCGCGGTCAACGATGCAGAGGCCTACCTGGTCAGCGCGCTCAACGGTCTCGGCATCGTCCAGGGCGCCCGCTTCATGGCGCAGCCGTACCTCGAATCGGGCGAGCTGGTCGAAATCCTCGCGCAATGGCAGCCGCCGCCGCTACCTATTTCGGCGGTCTATCCGCACAACCGCCACCTTTCCGCTACCGTGCGCGCGTTCGTCGACTGGATCGCGGAGCTCTTTCGTACTCACCCGCGGATGAGCAGCAACCCGGAAACCGATGCGCGATGCCGCCCGACGAGCATCGATACCGACGACGACAACGCGATCGACCCGGCCGGCGACGACGAAGAGGAGCCGATTGCGTAAACGCCGGGCATTGTTCTCTTCAAGAGAACACTGTTGGGGTGGACGCGGGATTTATCGGTTCCGCGGTAACGACCACAATTCGTGCATGTTCCTGAAAGCGAGAACGCTGCGCGTTGAATGGTATGTCTACCGTATCCCGTTCGGATTTGCTGGTCGAGGAAGTACGCATTACCGGCCATGGCCAGCCCATTGTCCTGCGCAGCTTCCGGCCATCGGCACAACGGCGCCGGCTCTCGATCCTCCTCTATTTTCACGGCGGCCAGTTCACTGCCGGGTCGCTCGACGACACGAACGGCGTGTGCGAAGCGCTGGCCCAGGCCGTGCGTGCATGGGTGTTGTCGGTCGACTACTCGCTTGCACCGGCCTTTCCGTTCCCCAACGCCGTCGAAGATGCGTATCGCGCGCTGCGGTGGGCGCGCTCGGAAGCAGGCGGTGTCCGGGCAGACCACCGGCAACTGGCGGTCGCAGGCCATGACGCGGGCGGGAACATTGCCACCGCCCTCGCCGCGATCGCCCGCGACCGTGGCGACATCGGCATCCGCGCGCAGGTCCTGCTTGCACCGCTGCTGGACCCCGGGATGACGCGCATCGGCCGATCCACGATGTCGGCCGCCCCGGGTCTCGACTTGCTCGCAGCCGGCTATCGCGCCTATCTGCCTACCCTCGCGCAGCGCTTGCATCCGTATGCCGCGCCGCTCGATTCGCGCCGTCTTGCCGGTTTGCCGGCAACCTACATCGCCAGCGTTGCACACGACCCGCTGCATATCGAGGCCGAACACTACGCGGCGGCACTGATCGCCGCAGGGGTTCCGACGGAATGTGCGCGCTACGCAAACACGACGCGCACCGACATTTTCAAGCATGCCCCCGCACTGCTTGCGGCAAGCGGGTTCCTTCAACGTCATCTCGCGGCCGGTTAGCCGAGACAATCGTTCGACTCACCGATTTTCAAGCAGCTCGATCCATATCATTCACTCAGGAGTACACATCATGAAACTGACCGGAAATACGATCTTCATCACCGGCGGAACGTCGGGCATCGGCCGCGCACTGGCAGAAGCGTTTCACCACCGCGGCAACAAGGTCATCGTTGCAGGCCGGCGCAAGGCGCTGCTCGATGAAATCGCGCAGCACACCCCCGGCATCGATACCGTCGAACTCGATATCGGCGACGCGGCGCAGATCCGGACGGTCGCCGCGCAGTTGATCAAGCGCTATCCGACACTGAACGTCGTGATCAACAATGCGGGCATCATGCCGTTCGACGACGCGGGCGGCCCGCTCGACGACGAGCAGGCCGTGCGCCTCGTCAATACGAACCTGCTCGGCCCCGTCCGCGTGAGCGCGGCATTCGTCGAGCACCTGAAGCAACAGCCCGACGCAACCATCATCAACAACAGCTCGGTGCTCGCGTACGTGCCGATTGCCGCGACAGCGCTTTATTCGGCGACCAAGGCCGCGATCCACTCGTACACGCTGTCGCAGCGCTTCGTACTGCGCGACACCAGTGTGCGCGTGCTCGAAATTGCGCCGCCGTGGGTCAACACCGATCTCGTGCACAAGAGCGACGATCCGCGTGCGATGCCGGTCGACGCATTCATCGCCGAGACGTTGAAGCTGCTCGAGACCGCGACGACCGAAGTCATCGTCGAAGCGGCGAAACAGCTGCGCGACAACGCGGGGCCGAACGAGCACGCGTTCGTCGAGCAATTCAACCAGTTCATCGTCGATAACCCGATTCCCGTCGAATGAAGCCGCACGCGCCGCGACATGCGTGGCGCACTGCGATCGATCCGACATACCGTTACTGGAGCACACATCATGACTACCGCACTGGAAGAAAAGAACATCGCTTTCGTTCTCGAAGCACTGGACACGCTGTTCAACCACAAGAACTACGACAAGGCCGCGCAGTTCTGGTCGGACGACTACATACAGCACAGCCAGCACGTGCCGGCCGGCCGCGACGGGCTGTTCGGCCTCGTGGACTCGATGCCCGACCTGCGCTTCGAATACGACATGGTCGCCGCCAACGGCGATTTCGTCTGGGTGCACAGCCGATACACGAATTCGGCAAGCCCCGTCGCGCTGATCGCGATGGACATCCTGCGCATCGAGAATGGCAAGCTGGTCGAACACTGGGACGTGCTGCAGAACGAAGCGAAGCGCAGCGAATCGGCGGGCGGCTACCCGATGTTCGGGCAGGCCTTTCCCGGCGAACAGTAACGTCGGCACAAGGAGACTGCGATGAGCACGTTACTTGAACTGGCGCTGGCCGCGCACGGCGGGATCGACAACTGGTCGAAGCAGCACACCGTCTCGGCGGCACTCGATATCGGCGGCGCCATCTGGCATGTCAAGGGTCAACCGGGCCTGTTCCACGACATCGGCGTCACGGCGAATCTGCGCAAACAATCCGTCGCGATCGCAGCGGCGGGCGGCTGGCATGGCAGCTTCGAGCCTGACGTCGTTCGCATCGATTCGCAGCATGGCGGAGCTGCCGAGACGCTGCGCGATCCCCGTGCGTCATATCGAGGGCAAACCCAGATGACGCCTTGGGATCGCCTGCACGCGCTGTACTTCACCGGCTATGCGCTCTGGACCTACCTGACGATCCCTTTCCTCTATACCTATCCCGGCTTCCGCACGGAAGAACTGCCGGCATGGGAAGAAAACGGTGAGGTCTGGCGGCGTCTGAAGGTCACGTTTCCGGATTCGATCGCAAGCCACAGCCGCGAGCAGATCTCCTACTTCGGCGAGGACGGCTTGCTACGGCGGCACGACTACACGGTAGACGTGATGGACGGCGCGCCGGGCGCCAACTATGCATCGAATTACCAGGAGATCAACGGTGTCATCGTCCCGATGTCGCGCCGCGTGTTCGCGTACGACGGAGCAGGACAAAAAGTGGACGAGCCGCTCCTGGTGTCGATCGACTTTCGACGCATCGATTTCCACACCGAACAAGCGTTCGCGCTGGCCACGCATTGAGCGTCCACATTCGACAAGCCCCACGGAAAACCATGCAAACCGACACGCACCAGCCGCTGCTCGAGCCGATCCGGCTCGGCACGCTCGAATTGAACAACCGCATCGTGATGGCACCGCTGACCCGGATGCGCGCGCGCAATCCCGACCTCGCACCGACAGCTTTGCACGCCGAGTACTACGCGCAGCGTGCATCGGCCGGACTGATCGTCAGCGAAGGCATCTTCGTGAGCCCCGAGGCGGTCGGCTGGGCCGACGTACCCGGGCTCTGGAGCGACGCGCAAATACGGGGCTGGCGTACCGTGACGGACGCCGTTCATCGAGCAGGCGGCCGGATCGTCGCGCAACTGTGGCATACCGGCTCGATCGGCCACCCCGACTTCCTCGACGGCAACGCACCGCCCTCCGCTTCCGCAGTCAATCCGCGACAGCACAGCGTGACCACGACCGGCCGCAAGGACACGGTCATACCGCGCGCGATGGACCGCGACGAAATCCGCCGGACCGTTGCCGCCTTCGGTCGCGCCGCTCGCAATGCGATCGACGCAGGGTTCGACGGCGTGCAGATCCAGGGCGGATATCACTACCTGTTCAACCAGTTCCTCAACGTCCGTACGAACCTGCGAACCGACGAGTACGGCGGATCGACGGAGAACCGCGCGCGCTTTCTGTTCGAGGTGCTCGACGCGGTCGTCGATGCGATCGGCGCGCATCGCACCGGCATCAAGACAGGGCCCGCCACGTCGGAAACGGGTGAATTCGTCTCTCACGACGACACGCTCGCGACATCCGAGTATGTGATCGGGCGCCTCAACCAGTACGGACTGTCGCACCTGCTGTTGATGGGGGCGATGGCCGATCTGTCCGCCACGCCATTGGCCGCGCTCGCGGGCGACGGGATGTTCCGCCACTTTCGCACGCACTATCGCGGCAACATCATCGCGAACGTCGACATGGATCGTGCACGCGGCAACCGGCTGATCGACGACGGTCTGGTCGACATGGTCGCGTTCGGCCGCCCATTCATCGCCAATCCGGATCTCCCGGCGCGCTTCGCCGTCGATGCCCCACTGGCAGACATCGATTGGCCGAACGTCTATGGGGCAACTGCCACGGGCTATGTCGACTACCCCGCGTTTCAGGCAGTGCCGGCCTGAGCCGACGCGCCGAAGAAAGCGACCGCATGATCGATGAACGCACGCACCTTCGCAGGCAACAGCGTGCGATTGCTGTAGGCAAGCTGGAGCTCGATACCCTCATCTGCTAGCGGGAAATCGGCGAGCAGTTGCTGCAGCGTGCCGGATGCCAACTCGCGATTGATCAGCGCAAGCGGCGCGATGCCTATGCCGAAGCCTCGCAGCACCATTTCGCGATTGAACGCGGGGCTGTTGGACGACACGTCGAAGCGCAGCGTGATGTTCACGTCTTGCCCGTCGACCACGAAGCGCAAGTCGGGACGGCGGATCGACGGCGACAGCGGCACGAACAGGTGGTCGTTCAAGTCGGACGGGTGCCGAGGCGTCGAGGTACGCTGCAGATAGTCCGGCGATGCGACGATGACGAACGGAATTCGCTCGAGCCGGCGGATGACGGTCGTCTCGCTGATCAGCATGAACGGCACGACGATCCCGAGATCGTAGCCTTCGCCGACCAGGTCGACCGGCCGCTCCGTCAACGTGACGTCGAGCGCGACTTTCGGATGCGCCAGCTTGAAGTCCGCGATCAGCGGAACGAGCCGGTGGATCGTCGCGGTCGTGTGCGCGACGAGCCGCAACACGCCGCTCGGCTCGCGCGTCTGCGTGGCCACCTCCGCCTCGACCGTGTCCACCTCGTCAATGATGCGCACGCAGCTTTCGTAGAAACGCTCCGCGGCTTCGGTGAGCGACACGCGGCGCGTCGTGCGGTTCAACAGCCGGCATCCCATTTTCTGCTCGAGTGCCGCGATGGTGCGCGACACCGCCGGCGGCGCCATGCCGTGATGCTCCGCGGCCCGACTGAAGCTCTTCAGTTCGACCACCGTCCGGAAAATCCGCATGCTTTCGATGTAATCCATGGCCGCATCTCAATGGCGAATTGAAATGGAATTGTCAGGGTGCATCCTCTCGTCGCTGATGGTCGAACGGCGACTGACAATGTCCGGCTTGTCGCGGGCTACCGGCTCCACGCGGGCAGCTTACGCAACCGGCCACATCGTGCCACATTCGAACGGGACGGTTTTCGGAACTGGCTGGGTGCTTGCCGACGAATCGGCGACGGCGGCCGAGCCTGTGACTGCTGAGGTTTCGCCCAATACCTGACGACAAGGCACCCTGGTTCGCATGGGGACCGACACGCATCCCCTCGTTGCGCGCGCCCCAGCGAGTTGGCCAACGCGATTCCGCCCAATCCGGAGCGCAGCGAACTGTCCTATCCCATCTACGCGCGCGCTTCGATATCGCGTGGATGCAAACCACTCGGCCGCATGTTCGTGCTTCGCGTTGCAAATGGCGTCGCCGTGCTTCACGATCATGCCCCCCGAAATCGCCAGCTGATCATGTCATGTATGGCAAGCCACAGCGACAAGTACAGCGTATTTCGCATCAAGGTTGCGACGGTTATGCCGGAGCGGGAGTCTCGAACAACGCGCGTTCCGCATCCCGTCGCATGAGCAGGGTTTTCCGCTCTTGGCCACCTGCCTTGTCCCAGCTCCGGAACTGTTGCGCGGCGCCGCGGTAGTCACCCTGGTTCAGGAGACGCAACAAGGTCGAGCTTCGCAGCGTTCGGAGGCCCTGATCCCAGCTGAAGCTGACCAGCGCTGAAAACTGGTTGGCACTTAGCGGCACCTTCACCAGATCGCCGACGCCGCTTTCGAAGCGGGCAAGATCACTGTTCAGCAGCTCGTCGGCCTTGGCCTCGGTGATCGTGAGGCCAGGCTTGACATCCGGACCGGTGTGGCCGTAGCCGATTGTGAGAATGCCGACTACGTTGTAGTAGGCGGAAAGGCGCAGTCCCGCGAATTGCTTGATCAGGCCGAGGCCCGCTTGATTTATTTTCATGACACCTCCTCGAGTTCGCTCGTCGACGCCCGGCAGTTTGGGCACGCACGTCTCTGTGCCGTCACAACCGCTTTCGAGGTTTGCTTGCGAACCAGAGGCACAGGAAATCGTTGGAACCGCAGTCGTGACCAATAGTGCGGTAGCAAGAACAAGACTTTTCATGCGCAACGCCTTTTCCCTTGCTGCGATCAATCTCGTGGGCTTGATGTCAAAATCCATGCGTTTTTTCCGTCCTGTAGATTTCATGGTCGCTGATCACTGGTTACCTGGCACGGCCTTGACTTCAGCATCGTAACGGTCTGCCGTGGTCCAAAGCCTTTAAATTCCCGAGATGACGGAGCCAACGCCAGAGCAAGCTGTTCCGGCAGCGCAGAGTCTGGCAAGCAAACGGGAAGCGTAACCGCCGACATCGCTTCGTCATCTATAGATGGGCCGCCGGTGTTTGTCCAGAACCGCCGCGAGAAAGCACTCGAAAGCGACCGCCCGACTGCTCGCCGATGCCTTCGCGAGCGTCATCAAGAACCCAAACGCTCACTCACTCGTCGGAACGCCTCCGGCAACCCGATCCCGATCGTCTGGAAAAGTCGTCGTGCCCTATACTTCCCGCACCTACGGGGACAATGCCTATCCCAGGAAACCATCGATGCCGACTCCCGACCTGGACGAATCCCTCCTCGACACATGGGCGGCCGGGCTGACGGCCACAACGAGAAAAGCGCTACTCGCCCAATCCAGAGTACTGGAATGCGACACCGGCCACGTGCTGTTCAGCCGCGGCGACTCGCCCAACGGTTTCTACACCGTTCTTTCCGGACAAGTCCGGTTCAACCGCGAAACGGCGTCGGGTGTCGAGCGCTTGCTCACCATACTCGGGCCCGGCTCCACCTTCGGAGAACTCGCTTCCGTTTCGGGACGCGTGCGGTCTCATAGGGCAATCTGCGATCTTCCGTGCCGGCTCTGGCATATCCCGGTGGAAAATTTCCGGGCCCTGCTCGGCACCCACGCCGACTTCGGTTCGCTGATCGTGTCGCGCATGGCCGAACGCTCGCAGGAGTTGTTCGACGTCATCGAAGACCAGATGCTGCTCGACGTGCCGTCGCGTCTGGCCAAACGCCTTGTCGCGCTCGCCCGCGCCGTAAGCGGGACGACCTTGCCGCCGGCAGACACGAGCATTCGCGTCACGCACGAGGATCTGGCAAAACTGATCGGGGCGAGCCGTCAGGTCGTCAGTTCCCATTTGCTGACGTGGCAGAAGCAAGGCCTGATCAGCCAGGCCTACGGCAACGTCCACCTTCTCGACTTTGATGCGCTGCAGCGCATCGGTCAAGACGACTAGGAATTACGCGCGGTTCGGCTCCTCAAGATACGGATCTGCCCGGCGCACGTCCCTTTGCTTGCCTCGGTCCACGCCGCCGTGGCATCTGCCACCCCGTTTCCCCGGACGACTTCGCCTGTCGGGTGCCCACTGGCGCGCCCGGCACCGGCGCCGCTCGTCATGCGCTAGTGCTATCCCTCGGATTGCAATCTACATGACAGTCGTCTGACTGCCCCCCGGAATACGATCCCAACGACTTCTGGCAATCAGATCGGCTACGGACCCGTGGCTGATCCCGATTTCCTTCACAACGATATTCCGGAGACACCCTCATGCAATCGAAACCCGGAGCGCAGGCAGCGCTGTCGGCCCCTCTTGCCGAGATTGCGCTTGCTCACTCGGAAGCGGCGGACCGTCTTCGCTTCGAAGCTGAGACCTATCGAAAGGCATTGCGCCGCCTGCTCCCGCTGCTCTTCGTCTGTTACGTCTTCAATTACCTCGACCGGATCAACATCGGCTATGCGCAGTTGCAGATGAAACCTGACCTCGGTTTCTCGGACGCCATGTACGGCCTCGGCGCAAGCATGTTCTATGTCGGCTATCTCTTCTTCGAGATCCCCAGCAATCTGCTCATGCAGAAAATCGGCGCGAGAAAGACGCTCCTCAGAATCATGTTCTTATGGGGCATCACTTCGGCGGCGACGATGTTCGTCAAGAGTCCGTACGGGTTCTATACGGTGCGCTTCCTGCTCGGAGTGTTCGAAGGCGGATTCTTTCCGGGCATCGTGCTGTATCTCACGCTCTGGTTTCCGCCGGCACGACGCGCGCGCGCGATCGCCATCTTCATGTCCGCCGGCGTCACCGCCGGCGTGATTGCCGGCCCTCTGTCCGGCTGGATGATTCATCATCTGGATCAGGTATCCGGCCTGCGAGGATGGCAGTGGATGTACGTCCTGCAAGGCCTGCCGAGTTCGCTGCTCGGCATCGCGGCCTTTCTCTGGCTGCCGGATCGGCCTCAGCACGCAGGCTGGCTGACGCCGGCCCAACGCAATTTGATCGTCGCGCAGCAAAGTGCTGCCGCGCCGACGAACAACAGTACACATCATGGCCTGATCGCGGCGCTGCGCCATCCCTCTCTTCTCACGCTCGCCTACCTCTACTTCGCGCTCAACTGCGGCGTGTATACGCTCAGCTTCTGGGCACCCTCCATGATCCAGGGGCTGGGCGTCACGAACATCCAGCACATCGGGCTCTATTCGCTCGTCCCGTATTCGCTGGGCGCCGTGGCCATGCTGGTCGTCGGGCGACGCTCAGATGCCCTCGGCACCCATCGCGGCCACTTCACGGCCGCCATCGGGTTGGCCGCGCTCGGGCTCGCCGCAACGACGCTCACGCCACACATGCTGTGGCAGTCGCTCGCGCTACTTTCACTGAGCACGATGGGCTTGGTCTCGGCGCTTCCGGTCTTCTGGGCAGTGGCGACAGCGGCGTTGCCCAAAGAGGCGGCTCCAGCCGGCATCGCAGCCATCACCACCATTTCAGGCATTGCCGGCGCAGTTTGCCCTGCCGCCGTCGGCTTCATCAAGACACTGAGCGGGAGTCTCGACATCGGCCTGTATTGCATCGCGTTGCTCCTCGCGTCCGGTGCCGTGGTCATGTTGCGACGCGGCTCGATCCTCGCGGGCCCGGCTCGGCGTGCGCTCGAGGATTGACGAGCAGCAAGCAACATGAACTTGCCGTGCCCCCTTTTCCCTTGAATCAATTTCCTGGAGATCATCATGAGCGCCCATCCTGACAGACACTCCCCCTCCGACGCGGAATCATCTCTCGCTGCGGACCCGGTCGCACAACCCCCATCGCTTGCAATCGACGGCGCCGTCGCGACGATCAGGCTTCATCGGCCGGCTTCCCACAATCGTATCGAACCGGACGATGTCGCCGTGCTGCGTGGCCATCTGGATCGACTGGACGCGGACCCGGCCGTTCGCGTCATCGTGTTCGAAAGCAGCGGCAAGAGTTTCAGCGCGGGTTTCGACCTGACGCGGTTCGGGAAAGCCGTCAGCGACAGGAGAGACACCCAGGACAGCCTGTTCGAAGCGTTGTGCGATGCGATCGAGAACACGCGGGCCGTCACGATCGCGCGCCTTCACGCGCCGGTCTACGGCGGTGCGACCGACCTTGCGCTGTCGTGCGATTTCCGGATCGGCGTGGACGGAATCAGGATGTTCATGCCCGCCGCACGCCTGGGTCTGCACTATTACGGCCACGGGATTCGGCGCTGGGTTTCACGGCTGGGGCTCGGTGCTGCGAAGAAGCTGTTCCTGACGTCCAGGACGATCGACGCCGCCGAGATGCTCCGGATCGGCTTTCTGGACGCGCTGGTGGCACCGGACTCACTCGATGCCGAGATTCGCAAGTGGACCGAAGAACTCCTCGCGATGGCGCCGATTCCGGTGGTTTCGATGAAGGCAATCCTGAACCAGGCTGCGCGCGGCGAATATGACGATGTCGCAGCGTTCGAAGCCTTCAAGTACAGCCTGGGCACCGACGATATGGCCGAGGCACTTGCCGCGTTCGCGGAAAACCGCAAACCGACATTCCAGGGCGAGTGAGGCACATCATGATGCAACCCAACGATCGCCCGCTTGCGTCGGTTCGTGTCCTCGAATTGGCCCAGATCATGGCCGGCCCCATCTGCGGGCTGATGCTCGCGGACATGGGCGCCGACGTCATCAAGATCGAGAAATTCCCCGGCGGCGACGATTCGCGCGGATATGCGCGTCCGGGCCAGCCGGCCATTCCGCCGAGCTTCATGATGATCAATCGCGGCAAGCGATCGGTGGCGGTCGATATCCGTCAGCCGGCGGGCCGAGACGTGATCAAGCGCCTCGCGGCGAGCTGCGACATCGTCACCGAGAACTATCGGCGCGGCAAGATGGATGCGCTGGGCCTCGGCTATGAGGATCTTCGGGCCGGCAATCCGCAGCTCGTGTATTGCTCGATCAGCGGATATGGCCCGAACGGCCCGCTGAGCGACAAGGGCGGCTTCGATCTCGTGCTGCAGGCGTTCGCGGGCCTGATCAGCGTCACGGGATCGAGCGACGGCGAGCTGGCCAAGCCCGGCAGCTCGATCGCCGACATCAATGCCGGCATCCTCGCCGCGCTCGGTTGCATGACCGCCTATGTGAAGCGCCTGCGCACCGGGGTGGGCGGCCGGGTGGAAACCTCGCTGCTGCAGGCCTCGCTGCAACAGATGTACTGGTTCGCGGCGGGCTATTTCTTCAATGGCGATGTCGCGCGCCCGATGGGTACGGCTCATCCGCTGATTGCGCCTTACCAGGTGTTCAAGTGCAAGGACGGAGCAATCGCGATCGGTGGCGCCAACCAGTCCAACTGGACGCGCATCACCGAAGTGCTCGGCCACCCCGAATGGTCCCAGGATGCGCGCTTCGGCGATGCGCGATCGCGCGTCGTGAACCGGCCAGCGCTGGAACAGCTCATCACGGCTGCACTCACCGCGCATCCCACCGCATTCTGGGTCGAGCAGTTCGATCTGGCCGGCGTGCCGGCCGGCCCCGTACAGAATGTCGGGGAGGCACTCGAGCACGAGCAGTCGAAGGCGACGTCGATGGTGATCGAGGTCGACCGGCCCGACGGCGGCACCACGCGTTCGCTCGGGCTCCCGCTCCATTTCGACGGCGAATCGCCGCACGCACGCTCGGCGGCACCCTACGTCGGCCAGCA
Organism: Burkholderia lata; assembly: GCF_902499025.1. Lineage (GTDB taxonomy): Bacteria > Pseudomonadota > Gammaproteobacteria > Burkholderiales > Burkholderiaceae > Burkholderia > Burkholderia lata_C. The sequence goes on from NZ_CABVPW010000012.1 coordinate 58,369, forward strand.
TTCGACGGAAGTGCTTTCAGAGTTCGGTTTTACAGATAACGAAATCGATGCGTTATACGAGCAAAACGTGATTTCTCAACCGAAGGACAACCCGACAACGTAAGCCGGCGCCGGGGCCGTACCGGATTTGTCCGGCATCCGGAAGCGACTCCGGGTTGTCTATTCTTAGATTTTTATTATTCGGATTACTTATAAATTGATTGATGGTGGCATTCATCAATCCGCGAACCAATTACCCAAACAAAAAAGGAGACACATGGATATGGAGATCACTGCGCGTGGCCGATGCATTGCGTCCAACGAAGCACATCGTCGCTTCAGACCGAAATCCGCGTTGCTTACGCTACTGCTGGCCGGTTTCGCGTTGCACGACGTATCGGCACATGCCCAATCCTCCGTCACGCTGTATGGCCTGATCGATACGGCAGTGCGCTACACCACCCATGCGGACAAGTCCGGTGACAACGTCGTCCAGCTGTCCAACGGAGGCCTCAGCGAAAGCCACTGGGGGCTCCGTGGCGCGGAAGACATCGGAGGCGGCAACACTGTCGTATTTCAGCTCGAGAACCGCTTCTTCACGAACAGCGGTACGACGGACCCCGCCCTACCATTCTTCAACACGGCGTTCATCGGCATCAAGTCTTCGACGTTCGGACGCCTGACGCTGGGTCGACAGCTCAATCCTCTGGCCGATGCAGTCGCACTGAGCTATATCAGCAACGCCTGGATTCCGACGGTTTACGAGTTTCGCCCCGAGGTCGGCATGGGTCAGGGCACGTGGACGAGCAACATGGTGAAGTACGCCGCTCGCTGGAGCGACGTCATACTGGAGCTGTCGTACGCATTCGGTGGCCAGGCCGGTGCGTTCGGAGCGGGTAGCCAGATCGGTGCGTCCGTCACCTATGCGCCCGCATGGCCGTTGCGGCTCGCCGCGGCCTACCTCGACACACGCGATGCAGCGAATACTTCCGCCCATTTCAAGGCGTGGACTGCCGGCGCGGCGTATACATTCGGCGATACGCGAGTCAACGCCGGGTGGGTGGTCAACCGCGAAGACCCCAATTTTGTCGGCATCATTCCGAACGGCCCGTTCACGCCGGCCCAGCTGTCGGCGCTGGGATATACCAGGTTCTCATCGCGTCAAATGTTCTTCGGCGGCGTTACCCAGACGATCGGGCGCTCGACGCATGTTGCCGCGAACGTCTGGCGTACGCTTCAGGACGGCAAAACCGCGAGCGGAAACGGTAATGCCACGCAGGTTCAGCTGGTCGCAGATTACGACCTGTCGCGCCGCACCGACGTGTATCTCGAGGCCGATTACTCGTTGTATCGAGGCGGCTTGATCGGTTCGCAGCTGCAGGGTTTTAACGGCGTCAGCGCCGCGACCGGTTCGACGCAGTTGGGTTTCATAGCGGGCATCAGGCACAAATTCTGACGACGGTGCGCGTCAACGACGCGGTGAGTTCCATGCACGGCCGAGCGCGTCAGCTCGTCCGTGCATGGAAATTCCGGGGAACTGCAAACCGATGAATTTCCGCGATCAGACCATCGTTGTCGGACAGGTCGACCATCGAGTGGAAAATCCCGCCAACGGCTTCGGACCGTACCTTGTGGCGCAGACTAACCCCGTACAGTGCACTGGCGCAGGCCGGCACCGTGCGGGTGCGGTCGGTGAAATCGTCGAAGAAGCGCACGACGCTCTCGCGCGGATGGTCGACGATCTGCCGGCTCAGGAAGCAATCCTCCGGAGCGATATTCCCTTCGATGTCGACGAGAATCGCGGAATGGAAACTGCAGTTGCACGAGCGAGCGGCGCAACAACTGCCCTGGAGACGGCGGCGTGTGGCATGGCGCCAGCCGCAATCGGGTCCCAAAGTGTGCGGGTGAGACCTGCGTGCGCCACGGCACGCAGCGTAACCGCGTGGTCACCGCGATGAATCCACCACCCGGCTGGTGACGGTGCGCGCCGCGCATTCGGTCAGGTTTGCATGCGAAAACACGCTCCGTCACGTGCCTTACGGATGGCAAAACCTCGTAATTTCAGTGTAATATCCGCTGCAGAAGACCATTTGTATTATCAATTGAAATAATGAAAACAGTCAGCCGGATTCAATCTGGCGACTGAAACGGGGAAAGCTTGAACTCGCCATTCAATACCGGGGCATCCGGATCCGTTGGGCCGTGCGTGCCAATTCACGTCGGCCGGATCTCTTCTTCTCTACGCCGGCACTTCCCGCGCGGCCGACCCAATTCCGCCTGATATCCCGCGCTGAGCGGCCCGCTCCGCGTCGCTTGCCTTCGTAGCACGCGGCCGGTACGCCGCCATCCCGCGATTCGGACAAACGTGCGCATGCCCGCACGGCGACGTCACGTCGATCGATCAAAAGAAGAGGATTACTGAATTATGACTGCGTGCACCCACTGCGGAACCGATCTGCCCGGCGGGCTGAAGTTCTGCAAGCAATGCGGAACACCGGTTGCAGCCATGCGGCCGGAAGCAGCCGGCACACCGTGCCGGGGCTGCGACGCCGTCCTGACGCCGAACCAGCGTTTCTGCAACAAGTGCGGGACGCCCGTTGCATCGGCCATTGACGCCGGCGCGATCGAGGTCGAGGTGCCCGCGCCACCGGTCGAAGCAACGCCGCAACCCGGATACGCGGCCGCGGAATCGTTGCACGAGCCTGCGTACCGCACCGCCGACGGATGCGGTACGCAAACGGACATCGTCGCCGAATCACCGGCGGCGAACACCTTCCCGAAAGACATCGCGCACGTCACGGATATCGCCGATACGGTAACGGGTCGCGTGAGCGCGCCGCTCCAATCGCACGACGCGGCAGCCACCGCAACGTACGCGGCAGCGGCAGACGATCGCGGCGACGTGGTCGCTGCGTCGCATGTCTCGTCCGTCGTCACGGATGTGCAGTCCGCGCCTACGGGCGCATCGGCACATACCGACGCAGCGCTCGCCGCCGCCGAAATGCATGCCGTCGAAGCGGTTACCGAGCCTCACGACGTACCGGAGCCCGATGCGCCGTCGGCGTCAGCCCCGTCCATGCGCCCCGAATCCGGCGCGGTGCCCCGGCCGATACCGCAGGCCGCCACGACGAACGACGATACGTCGGCAAAACTCAAGATCGTTGCAGCCGGCGTTGCAGTCGCCGTCGCCTGCGCGGGCGGCGCATTCTGGTGGCACGGCCGCCAGGCGAGCGCACCCGCCGCACCCGAACCGGCCGCCGCATCCGCGGTTCCGGCCGTCACGGCCAACGCCGCATCGGACATCGCGGGACCGAGCTCCGTCGCCGCCAGCGTGGTCGTTGCAACGACGCCGGCTGACGCACCGGCGTCCGCGCCGATCGATACGGCCACTGCCGCCGCAGCCATGACCTCGCCCGCGTCGGGCCCCGCCGTCGTCACGAATGTCGCGACGGCTTCGGTGCCCGCGACACCGCCCGCGCCGAATGCACCGCCGGCATCCGTGAATGCGCAACAGTCGTCGCCCTTCGCGAAACTGCAGGACGACACGCCCGCACCGTCCACACCCGCCGCCGTTGCGGAGGCACCGCGCAGCAAGCCGCGTCCGACAGCGCCCGTCCGCCCGTCCACGGCGGCCAGCCCGGCCGCGCCCGCCGTCGATGGCCTGCTGAAACGCGCACAGGGCGACCTGTCGCGCGGCCAGTACGACAAGGCCGTCGCGACGGCGGAAAGCGTCCTTGCGATCGAGCCCGGCAATCGCCCGGCGAAGACGCTCATCGACAAGGCGAAGGCGCGGCAGATGGATGCACTGCGCAACAACAGCACACTTGAATGAAGCGCCGGAGAAGACCGACATGACAATCCAGAAAACCCTCGCCGCGGCCTGCGCGGTCACCTTGCTCGCCAGCGGCTGCGCCACCCAGAACGGCACCGGCGGGATCTCGTCCGAATCCGTGCTGCGTTGTACGGCGCTCGGCGCCGGCGGCGCACTGGTCGGTGCGCTGATCGGCGGCACCAAGGGTGCGATCGGCGGCGCGGTTGCCGGGCTTGCCGCGTGCGCCGTGATCGAAGTCGCGACGCGGCAGACGAAGACGGCGGCCGAAGTCGATCGCGACTACCGCGCCAACAACCGCAACAACCTGCCGCCCTACGCGAAGATCGACGCCTACACCACGGTCGTGACGCCGCGCTCCGCCGTCAAGACCGGCGAACCGATCAAGCTGGCCTCGCAGATTCGCGCGGTGTCCGGCACGAACGAGCCCGTCCAGGAAGTCAAGGAAGTCGTGACCGTCTATGCGCCGTCTGGCGAGCAGTTCAAGCGCGGCGAGAAGGTCGTCAACGCGACGCCGGGCAGCGGCGAATTCGACAACAGCTTCACGCTGAAACTGCCGTCCGGTGCGCCGCAAGGCACGTACACGCTGAAAAGCCAGGTCTACCTGAACGGCAAGCCGGGCTCGACCCGGCAATCCAGCATCCAGCTCGCGCAAGTCGACGGCGCCACCGTCGTCGCGCTGCTCGACGCCCCCGCCGCACACTGACCGGCCCGCACCTGCAAGGAGATTCAACGATGTCAACGCTCGATCAAGCCCCCGTGTCGGGGAAGTTCGGACTGCTGCGCGCCGCCGAGGCCGTCACGAACTGGCGCGCACTCGCGATGTGCGCTTTCGCGATCGTCGCCAGCATGCTGATGGCCATGCTCACGATCCAGGTACTCCGTCACAGCCCCGTGCTCGGCCTGCTGTTCTTCATCGCAACCCTCGCGGTCTCGCTGATCGGCTATTCCGCGGTCGGTATCGTACTGATGCGCGATGCGCAGGGTGAGTCGGTCGGATTCGTCGACGCGCTGCTGCAGGCGACGTTCAGCGTCCACCGCCTCCTCGGGATCGGCGTGCTGCTGGCCATCGGCTGGATACTGCTGCTGCTCGCACTGCTGATCGTGTTCCTGGTCTGCAAGATCCCGGGCGTCGGCCCGCTGCTGTATGCGATCGCGTATCCGGTCGCGGCGATCGTCGCGGGCGCAATCTTCGCCGGCATGTGGTACGTCGGCTATCCGCTTGCCGCGCCCGCCATCTGGCAAGGCAATTCGACGCTGCAGACCGCCGCGCGCCTGATGCAGATCGGCCGCCGCCAGTTGCTTGGCGTGATCGTCAGGATGTTCGGGCTGCTGCTGCTCGTCGGCGTCCTGTCCGCGATCGTGTTCGGCATTCTCGGCACGGGTGCCGCGATCGCGTCGTCGATCTCGGCGGCCACCGGCACCAGCCCGTTGGGCGGCCTGATGGGCATGCTCGGCGGCGCCGGCCGGCATGCCAGCGCATACGGGATGGGCGCCTACGGTCTCGGCGCGGATGCGACGGAGGGCGCGCTCGGCGGTCTGGGTGGATTCGACTACCGCAGCATGGCCTACCTGGGCGCGTACGGCTTCGGCAACGGCCTGCTGATCGCAATCGGCCTCGTGATTCCGTTCCTGACGTTCGTCAACGGCACGTGCCTCATCTATCTGCAGACGGTCAGCGGCGTCGATTTCTCCGCGACGGAAGAGAAGCTGAGCCAGCACGTCGCGGATGCGAAACGCCACGCCGAACAGGCGCGCGAGCGCGCCGCCGATCGCCTCGCAAAAGCACGCGACGCGCACACCGCCGGTGCGGCGGGCGCAGCGGGCACGGCTTCGCTGCCGGCGTCGGATACGGAATCGCCCGCCGCGGACGGAGCCTCCGCGTGCGCGCAGTGCCATAAGCCGATGGCCGCCGACGACCTGTTCTGCGGCGAATGCGGTGCGCGCCGTCACGCGTGACGGCTGCATGACCGTGCATCAAAGCGCGGCCCGCGGTCAGGTATCGCCGCGGGTCGCGTACCAACCACAGACACGCACCGGCGGCTGAAGCCGCCGTTTCCGGCCTCCGCGGCCGGTTCTCGTGTGACTTCAGCCGTGCAATGCGGCCGTGAAATGCGGCGTGCCATCCGGGGCCGGTGAGCCGCACCGGTCATTGACCACCGGCTCGATCCCCCTGCGCGCTCAGTTCTGCCCGGCGACCGCGCGAGCCGGGCGATCTTGATCGTCCGATTCGCCATCGAACGCGCCGCCACTCAGCCGCCGATGCATCGAACCTGCGCTCGGCGGTCGGTCACGTTCGATGCGCGTGCCCGGATCTCGGCGACGCGAACGCACGATCGCCTTCGGGCAACGACGGCGACCGTGAGCAGCGGACACGCCTGCCTACACCCGCCCCGCCAGATGAAACCGTGACGCCGGATGCCACAGTTGCACCGACGTCGCAACCAGCCCGCCGACCCACGTGCGACGCCGCAACAGGAGACACGGTTCGCCGATTTCCATCACGAGATGCCGGCGCACCTGCGCATCGGGCTTCTGCGCGTAGATGCGGAATTCCGCACGCTGGATCGGCGCGAGCCGCACCATGTAGTGATTCGGCGTCTCGACCGTGAAATCCTGCTCGAGATAGGCGGGAAACAGCGCCGGATTGACGTAGCGATCCTCGAACTGGATCGGCTCGCCCTCCTCGCAATGCACGATGCGCGAATGAAACACCGGCCCCGCGCGAAGCCCAAGCGCTTCGATCGCTTCGGGATCGTCGCTGCTTTCGATCATCAGCACGCGTGCACTGTGCCGATGGCCGCGCTCCGCGATCTCGTCCGCGATGTTGCGGATTTCGAGCACCGTCGATTCGTAATGACGGCGCTCGACGAAGGTGCCCGCACCCTGGATGCGGGTCAGCACGCGTTCGGCAGTCAGCTCGCGCAGCGCACGCGACACCGTCATCCGCGCCACGCCGAACTCCTTGACCAGTTCGGCCTCGGTCGGAATCGCGCCGCCGGGCTTCCAGTCCCCGTTCGCGATCCGCTCGACCACATAGCGCTTGATCTGCTGGTAGGCCGGCAGCGCGCGCGCCGGCACGTCATCGCCCGGTACGGCCCCCGGCCGGGCAGCCGTGTATCGTTCCGCTTCGTTCATGCGCCCTCGATCGAATGAAGATTGGATGACCTGCCGACCGTCGCACCGTCGCTGCTTCACACCGGCGATGGCGGCACACCCGTGACGATGGCGGCCGCGCTCGCGATGTCGTCCGCGAGCGGCCGGTCGTCGTGATACGCCGGCACGCGTTCGCGTACGTAACGCCACAGCGCGTCGGTCGGTGCCGCCCGCGACGCGCCGTTCTCCTGTAAATCGTACGCCTGCGCGGCGGCCAGCAGCTCGATCGCGAGCACGCGTGTGGTGTTCTCGATGATATCGAGCGCCTTCAGCGCGGCCGGCGTCGCATGGCACAGGTGATCTTCCTGCAGGCCCGACGTGATGCCGCCGTCGAGGCTTGCGGGCGCGGCGAGCCGCTGGTTCTGCGCAACCAGTGCGACCGCGGTGTACTGCGCGATCATGAACCCTGAACACGTGCCGCCCGGCGCCGCGAGAAACGCCGGCAGCCCGCTCACGAGCGGATTGACGAGACGGTCGAGCCGCCGCTCGGCAATCGCCGCGACCTGCGCCATCGCGGCCGCGAGGCTGTCCATCGCGAGCGCGATGCCCGCGCCGACCGCATGCGCCTGCGAATGGACGGTCGGCGCGTCGCGCGTGCCCGCGACGATCGGATTGTCGGTAACGGACGCGAGCTCGCGGTCGACGACTTCCGCCGTGACCGCCAGCACGTCGCGCGCTGCGCCGTGCACATGCGGAATCGTGCGCAGGCTGAGCGGATCCTGCGTATGCCGTCCGCTCGCCGCGGCGAGCATCGCGCTATCGGCAAGCATCGCCCGCAAGCGCGCGCCGACGTGCCCGATGCCAGGCGAAATGCGCAGCGCCAGCGATGCCGGATCGAACGCGGCGAGCTGGCCGCCGAGATTCTCGAAACTCGTCGCCGCGATCCAGTCGGCCCAGTCGAGCAGCCGCTCCGCGCGGTCGAGCGCGAGCGCGGCGAGCCCCGTCACGCACGGCGTGCCGTTGACCAGGCTCAACCCCTCCTTGGCACCGAGCGCCAGCGGCTCGCGGCCGATGCGGCGCAGCGCTTCGTTGCCACGCACGCGTTCGCCGCGATGACGCGCGTGGCCGTGCCCGATACAGACGAGCGCGACGTGCGCCATGTGGGTCAGGTAGCCGACCGATCCGTGCGCCGGCACTTCCGGCAGGCAATCGTGTTCGAGCAGTGCGACCAGTTGGTCGACGACGTCGGCACGCACACCCGAATGCCCGTGTGCGTAGTTGTTGATCGCCGCCGCGATGATCGCGCGCGTTTCCGCCGCACCGAGCGGCGCGCCGACACCGACCGCGTGGCTCATCAGGATGTTGCGCGACAGCGTACCCTGCTGGGCCGGCGACACGATCACGTCGCACAACGCACCGACGCCCGTGTTGACGCCATACGCGCGAATGCCGCGCGCGACGATTGCGTCGACGAGTTCGCGCGCCGCGACGACGCGTCCGCGCGCCTCGTCGGTCAACGCGAGCGGCGCGCCGGCCGCCACCGCCGCAATCTGCCGCCAGTCGAGCGGCCGGGCCGAACGGAATACGGTCATGGCGGCCTCAGTTCGCGGCGCGGTCATGATGGCTCGACACGAACTGGCGGAAGCGTTCGGAGCACTGGCCGCCGAACAGTTCGCCAGGTGTCCCGTCCGCATCGACCTCGCCCTGATGCAGGAACATCACGCGATTCGACACATGCCGCGCGAAGCCCATCTCATGCGTGACAACCAGCATCGTGCGCCCTTCTTCCGCGAGCGAGCGCATCACGCGCAGCACCTCGCCGACCAGCTCCGGATCGAGCGCCGACGTCGGTTCGTCGAACAGCATCACCTTCGGATGCATCGCGAGCGCGCGTGCGATCGCGACCCGCTGCTGCTGGCCGCCCGACAGGTGTGCCGGATAGTAGCCGCGCTTGTCCGCGAGGCCGACGCGCGCGAGCAGCGCCTCCGCCTCCTCGACCGCTTCCGCGCGACTGCGCTTCTGCACGCGCAGCGGACCTTCGACGAGATTGTCGAGCACGGTCATGTGCGACCACAGGTTGAAGTTCTGGAACACCATCCCGAGCTGCGAGCGGATGCGGTCGACCTGGCGCCGGTCGCCCGGATGCAGCTTGCCGTCGCGCGCACGCTTCATCTTCAGTTCCTCGCCGGCGAGCGCGACCGAGCCGTCGTCAGGCGTTTCGAGCAGGTTCAGGCAGCGCAGGAAGGTACTCTTTCCCGATCCGCTCGCACCGAGGATCGAGATGACGTCGCCTTCATGCGCATCGAGCGAGATGCCCTTCAGCACGTGATGATCGCCGAACGACTTGTGGATGTTCCTGACCGACAGGGCGACGGGAGCAGCGGTGTTCATCGAATTCTCCTGGAAAGAAGGACGCGGTCAGGATGCGACACTCCGCGCATTGCGTGCGCCGGCAGCGGGCGGGCCGGACGGCTTCGGCGCGCGCAGGTGGCCCGACAGCCGCCATTCGAGCGCGCCGAGCACGCGCACGACGACAAAATTCAGGCCCAGGTAGATGAGGGCCGCACACACGAACACCTCGGTCGTCCGGTAGGTTTGCTGGATGATCTGCTGCGCGACGCCCGTCACCTCCCACACGGTCACGAGGCTGGCGAGCGCGGTCGACTTGACCAGCAGCACGGCTTCGGTCGAATACGCGGGCAGGCACTGGCGCAGCGCGATCGGGCCGATCACGCGGCGCAGCAGCGCGAAGCCCGACAGGCCGATCGAATAGCCTGCTTCGATCTGCCCGACCGGCACGGCCATCAGTCCGCCGCGCAGGATCTCGGCCGTATAGCCCGCCGTACACAGTGCGAGCGAGAGCACCGCGCACACGTACGGCTCGCGCAGCAGCGGCCACATGAAGCTCTCGCGGATCACGCCGAACTGGCCGAGCCCGTAGTACACAAGAAACATCTGGATCAGCAGTGGCGAGCCGCGGAACACGAGGATGTACGCACGCGCGAAGCGGTTCGGCAGCCAGCGCGGCGACACGCGCATCGTGACGATCACGAGCGACAGCAGGCCGCCGAGCACGAGCGACGCGAAGAACAGACCGAGCGTGGTCGGTACCGCCGCGAGCAGCTGGCGCAGCGTGTCGAACAGGAAGTCGAAATCGAGTGACATGTGCGCCCTCCGTCAGTTGCGTGCGAAGTTGCGGCGGAACGACCGGCCGACGATCGCTTCGGCCCGGTTGAACACGCGGTTCGACAGCCCCGTCATGACCAGGTAGAGCGCGCCACCCGCGACGAAGAAGACGAAATACTGATGAGTGGAATTCGCCGCGATCTGGCTCGTGCGCAATAGCTCGGCGAGCCCGGTGACCGAGATCAGCGCCGAATCCTTCAGGCTCAGCTGCCACACGTTGCCGATGCCGGGCAACGCGAAGCGCAGGACCTGCGGAATCAGGATGCGGCGCAGGACCATGCTGCGCGGCATGCCGATCGAGCGCGCCGCTTCGAGCTCGCCCTTCGACACCGCGAGCACGGCCGCGCGATACACCTCGGCCTGGTACGCGCCGGAAATCATCCCGACCGCGAGCGCGCCGATCACGAATGGCGGTACACCGATGAAGCCTTCCGCACCAAACCACTGGCCCACGGCCGTGACGAGTGTCGAGCCGCCGAAATAGAACAGGTAGATGACCAGCAGTTCGGGCACGCCGCGAAACACCGTCGTATACAGGTCGCCGAGCAGGCGGGCGCTACGATAGCGCGACAGCTTTGCGGCCGCGATACCTGCGCCGATCACGGCGCCGACCGCGAGCGCGGCAAGCGTCAGCGCAACCGTCATCAGCGCGGCGAGCAGCAGCACGCCGCCCCAGCCTTCGGTTCCGAAGCCCAGCATTTCAAGGATCGCCATGCGTGCCTCCCGGCAAGCGTTGATAGGATCGGCAGGATGCGCGCCGCCGCGCGTCGCTCATGCCGCTTGCGCGGCGGCGGCCGGACGTGCGCTTACGGGGTGACGTCGGTCTTGAACCACTTGTCGGCGAGCTTCTTCACGGTGCCGTCCGCGAGTGCGGCGCCGATCGCCGTATCGAACTTCGTCTTCAGATCGGCATCCTGCTTGCGGAACGCGAGCCCTTCGCCCGGCCCCCAGATCGGCCCGCCGAGCTTCGGGCCCGCGAGCACGATCGATGCGTTGTCCTTCTTCGCGTTGTTCGCCGCGTAGTAGGTGACATCGTCGAACGATGCGTCGATGCGGCCGGCGACGAGGTCGAGATCGCGCTCGGGCGAGGTCTTGTACACGCGGATCGACGCAATGTCCTTGAAGCTGTCGTTGATGAACTTCGTGTAGACGGTGCCCGACTGGATGCCGATCGTCTTGCCCTTCAGTTGCTTGCGCAGCCCGTCGACGGTGGATTTGTCGGCATTCGCGTCGCCCGACAGCTTGACGATCGGCGCGCCCGGTGCCGCCTTCGGCAGGATCTTCGTGTCGGTGACGGCGAACGTCGCGGGCGTGGCCGCATAAGGACGCGAGAACAGCAGGATCTTCTCGCGCTCCGGCGTGATCGAGATCGCATCCATCAGGACATCGAACTTTCCTGCCTGAAGCCCAGGAATCATCCCGTCCCAGTCCTGCGCGACCATGTTGCACTGCACCTTGATACGCTCGCACACGTTGGCGAGCAGCTCAGGCTCGAAGCCACCGAGCTTGCCGCCGGGCAGCGTGAGGTTCCACGGCGCGTAGCCGCCTTCGAGCGCCACCGTCACGGTCTTCCATTCCTTCGCCTGCACTGGCGCGGCAAGCGTGGCCGCTGCCGCTGCGATGATGCCGATCGTCCTGACTGCCCACTTGATGCGCTTGCCGTTCACGAGATTTCTCCTTGCGTTGAAGTTCGTCATCCCTTCGGTCATGCAAGCGGCCTCAGGAATTTGTCTATACAAGCATGCAAGAAGAAAAACGGAGCGACAAGCGTTGATCAAAAAAAACCGGCCGAACGCGGGAAATCCCCTAATAACAAGGATCCGGCTTGCCTCGTGACGGTGATTCTCGGCACGAACATGGTGCATTCCTTAAGATCTTTCGATCAGGATGACTAGACAAATTCGTGATTCGACTGTTTCGCTAAACAAACTAAAATCCCCGATCGAATCCTGAAGTCATGCCCGCTGGCGCATCGCTCGCGAAAGCATCTCAGAGAAATCGGGCCTTCACAGCAGCGGCTTCCGCCGCTCGTCAGCGCCGCTTGCCCGCTTCCCGGCCGAGTCGACGCAACCCGTCGAGCCGCTCCGCGATCCCAGCCTCGACACCGCGCGGCACCGGCTGGTACCAGTGCGGTTCCCGCACGCCGTCCGGCAGGTAGTTTTCGCCAGCCGCATAGCCGTCACGCTCGTCGTGCGGATTCCGGTAAGCGTGCCTGAGTTCAGGTATCAATTCGGCACGCACGTCGCACAGATGTGCCGGCACGTCACGAGGCCGATCCTGCCGCACGAAGGCACGTGCCTGCATAAGCGCCGTCCCGCCGGCATTGCTTTTCGCCGCGCACGCGAGATACAGCACGGCCTGCGCAAGCGCGAGGTCGCCATCGGGTGCGCCGAGCCGGTCGCTGGTCTTGGCCGCATCGTCGGCGATCCGCAGCCCGGCCGGGTCGGCAAGCCCGATGTCGTCGTACGCGATCGCGACGATCCGGCGGGCGAGGTAGCGGCGGTCGGTGCCGCCGTCCAGCATCCGGCACAGCCAGTACAGCGCGGCGTCCGGGTTCGAGCCACGCACCGACTTGTGCAGCGCCGAAATCTGGTCGTAGAAATGCTCGCCGCCCTTGTCGAAGCGACGCGCGCCGGACGTCGTCGCGCGCTCGACGAAACTGCCGTCGATCGTCGTCACGCCCGCCGATGCAGCCGCTGCCCTCACCTGTTCGAGGAGGTTCAGGAAGCGTCGCGCGTCGCCGTCCGCATGGTCGATCAGCTGGTCGCGCGCATCGTCGTCGAACGAAAGCGTGCCGAGTGCGGTTTCGTGCGCCCGCACGAACAGCGCGCGCAACGCGTCGTCGTCCAGCGGCTTCAGCACGTACACGCGTGCGCGTGAAAGCAATGCGCGATTGACTTCGAAACTCGGGTTTTCGGTCGTCGCGCCGATGAAGACGACAGCGCCCGACGCGACGGACGGCAAAAGCGCGGCCTGCTGCGTTTCATTGAAGCGGTGGATTTCGTCGACGAACACGATCGTGCGGCGCCCTGCTTCGTCGAACACCCGCTGTGCCCGAGCCGTGACGGCGCGAATGTCCTTGACGCCGCCGAGCACCGCGGACAACGCCGCGAACTCGCAATCGAACGCCTGCGCCGTGAGCCGTGCCAACGTCGTCTTGCCGACGCCGGGCGGCCCCCAGAAAATCAACGAATGCGGCTTGCCCGATTCGAACGCCCGGCGCAACGGCATGCCCGCGCCGAGCAGATGCGCCTGCCCGATCACGTCGTCGAGCGACGTGGGGCGCAGCGCATCCGCCAGCGGACGGTGCGGTTCAGCGGAAAACAGGTCGGACATGGGTATGGGCAGGCACGCGCATCCGTCGGCACGCGTTGCCGCCGGATGCGCGGATTATGACAGCGAAGAGGTTTTGGCGGCGGGCGGTGCGCCCGGCCGTGCAGACAGATCCAGGCTGGTAGCGGCCGGACACTGCATCACGCGTTGCTGCGCATCGAGATCACACCATGCTCGACCAGAAACGCTTGTTGATCCCGAGAATCGCGCCGACTGCCGTGCCTGGAACAGCGTGCGCGACTTCGTCCAGGCGGGCGCAGTCCAGTGCGCACCGTGCCGCAGGTGACCGGCACGCAGACAGGTCCGCATGTCAGGGACGTGCGTTATCGATAAGACCGACCGGCACAGCGCGGGCGGCCCCGTCGACATCGGCCGCGCGAATCCAGCAAACCCCGCGGCTGCGCGACGCGCCTGCCGGCGCCCTCACCACCCTGCAAACACGTCCTGCGCAATCCCGAAGCCCGTGCTCATCCCGGCGCCGCTCGTCACGACGACGACGCGCGTGCCGTCGTCGGGCGCTTCGATCACGCAATCGGCATCGGCTGCCGACGGGTAGCTGCCGGTCCAGCGTTCGATGATGTCCAGCTCCGGCACATCGAGCGTCTCGTGCAGCAGGCGCAGGATCTGCGCATCGATCTCCTGCGTCGCGAACGGCAGCGGTGCGGCGCCGTATTCGTGCGAATCGCCCACCACGAGACTGCCATCGGCGCTCTGCACCGCGATCAGGTGGATGCCGTAACCGAGGCACACCGGCTCCTCCGCCTTCAGGCGCGTGCGCAACGCGTCGGCAGCAGGCAGCGCCGCGAACCCCGCGTAACGCAACAGGCTCAGGTCGCTCATCACCGCGCCGTGCAGCGCCAGCCGGCGGCGCGGTCGCACGCGCAGCATCTGCAGCTGGCACAGCCGGACTGCGTGACGCGCGAACCAGTCGCCGTACAGGTGGCGGCTGTCCGCGTTGCCGCAGACGATCACGCGCTCCGCGTGCAGCACGCCGCGCGACGTACGCACGGACGGCGTGCGCACCTCGTGCACCATCTCGCCGTAGCGAAACCGCACACCGAGACGTTCCGCCAGCCATGACGCCAGCAACCCGATCGCGGTACGCGGCTCGATGCGCAGTTCATGCGGGCTGTGCAGCACGCCTTGCGCGCCGTCCAGCCGCAGCTCCGGCGCCACGGCCGCCGCTTCGTCGGGTGTCATGACCCGGCATCCATCGGCCATGCCGGTCTGCATGAACGCATCGATCAGGTGCATCGCCTCGGGGCGACGCGCAATCAGGTGCAGGCCCTGGTGAAGCACGTCGATGCCGGCTTGCGGCGCGACGTCCGCCCAGACCTCGCGGCTCGCCCGCGCACGCCGCCAGCTATGTTCGGCGTGCTGCCCGGTGACGGTGACGAAGCCGAAATTGCGGATCGACGCGCCCACGCAGGCGGCATCGCGCTCGATCACGCACACGCGCAGCCCCTTGAGCGCCGCGGTATAGGCATGCGCGAGGCCGACGATGCCGGCACCGACGACGATCACGTCATAAGAATCTGCCGCTGCGATGGCATTCACGATTGCACCTTCCTTCTGTCGAGATGACGCGCGCCGCCCCTTCGGGGCGTGCGCATCGGTTGCCGCTTACCGCGTCCCATGGACGGCTCCCCATGAGCAGGGCGAACAGGCCGGCCCGCGCCGTTCGCTCCCGGGACTGCCGCCCGATTCCGCACTATCTCAGCGCGACATGACATCCGCATGAAAAACCACAAAACAGCATGAATTGGCATATTTTGCCATCACATGACATGGCGGGAATCTGCATCGATCTGGCTGTGCCTCGCACTCGCATGTGCGTCGACCACGCCGATCGAATCCGCCGTCGACGTTCAGACGACATGCCGAAAAGACCCAACGGTGTTGCTCGAACGCGATTCACACGCATATCGGAACAGCACACGGCACAACATGCGCGCGTCCTCGCCGCTAGTCGGCCCTCATCGCCCGAGCCCGCAATGCGTCGTGGCAATTTCAGCCGATTTCTGCTGTTTTGTGGTTTTTCATGTGCGTGTCACCGAGGGCCGCAACACTGCCGTGTCTCCGGAAACTGCGTCGCCGGCCATCCGGTCGACTCCGGCTGACGGATACAACGAAGGGTCGACACGCTCGCCGCGCGCGCTCGGATCAACCGTTCAATTGATTCATAGTCCTTAATTAAACAAGCATCGCTCTCGCATGGGAAATTCAACGATGAAGAAGTTCGCACTGTCCGCTCTCTCGCTGTCGCTGCTGGGTGTCGCCGGCGTAGCGCACGCACAGTCGAACGTCGCGCTGTACGGCGTGATCGACACGTCGATCACGTACGTTCACGGCAACAGCGGCACGGGCAACAATCTGTGGCAAATGGGCAGCGGCAACCTGTCGGGCAGCCGCTGGGGCATGAAAGGCAGCGAGGATCTGGGCGGCGGGCTGAAGACCGTGTTCCAGCTCGAAAGCGGTTTCAATTCGGGCACGGGCCGCCTCGGCCAGGGCGGACGCATATTCGGCCGCCAGGCGTTCGTCGGCCTGCAGAGCAGCCAGTACGGCACCGTCACGCTGGGCCGCCAGTACGATCCGGTCGTCGACCTGGTTCAGGGTGTCACCGGCGACAACTATTTCGGCGGCATCTTCGCGACGCCGGGCGACGTCGACAACAACGACAACAGCCTGCGCGTGAGCAACACGGTCAAGTACACGTCACCGGTGCTGTCCGGCCTGCAGGTCGAGGCGATGTACGGCTTCGGCGGCGTCGCCGGCTCGACGGGCTCGGGCCTCACGTACGCCATCGCAGCCGCGTACAACAACGGCCCGCTGGGCATCGCCGGCGGCTACTTCTACACCAACAACGTGAACGGCGCCGCGCGCGCCACCGGCTGGAGCGGTTCGTCCGATGCGATCTTCGACGGCCCGATCAACAGCGGCTACCTGAGCGCGAAGAGCATCGGCATCGCGCAGGTCGCGGGGCAGTACGCGATCGGCCCGGTCACGCTGGGCGTCGGCTACAGCAACGCGCAGTACCGCCGTGACGGCGATTCGCTCGCCGGCTTCGCCAACACGCAGAAGTACAACACCGGCCGCGCGTTCGTCACGTACCAGGCATCGGCGCCGCTGCTGCTCGGCATCGGCTATGCGTACACGAAGGCGAGCGGCAACGTCGACGCGAAGTATCACCAGGTGTCGGTGGGCGCCGACTATTCGCTGTCGAAGCGCACCGACCTCTATCTGATCGGCGCGTACCAGCACGCGAGCGGCCAGCAGCAGGTCGTGAATGCGAGCGGGCAGCTGGTCACGCAGGATGCGCAGGCGTCGATCGGTTCGTACGGCTACGCCGGCACGAAATCGCAGGAGATCGTCGCGCTGGGGCTGCGTCACAAGTTCTGATCGAGACGCCGGACGGTCCCGGGTGGCAGCGTGCACCGGGGCCGCCCGGCGGCCTCACGCGCGACCTTGCTTCCCCTTGGTTCCGCGCTTCGCCTTGCCCCGCCTGGCGATCGTGGTCGCCGCGGGTTCCTCGCCGACTTCGTAACGGCAGATACACACCGTCACTACGCAATGACCGACGGCAGGTCGCCTGCCAGCAGCAATTGCGGCACCTGGCTGAACACGTAGCGCCCGGTACCCGGCTGCAGGTCGAACACCCAGACGATGTCGAAGCGCTCGCCCGGCCACTTTGACGGCACCGGTCCGTTCGACAACGGCAGATGGGCGGCGATCGCGGGAATGTCCTCGTGCTGCCAGCAGATCAGCACGGCGCCCTGGCTACGCTGCGCCGCCGTCGCGACGTCGGCCTCCTGCCCTTTCGTATAGGTCGTGTCGAGCTCGAGCGGGATGCGCTGGCTGAGCGGCGTGACCGTTTCGGTCGGCCGCTGGCTCTTCGCATGCGGCGCCACGCCCGCCGCGAACAGCACGCCGGGCTTCGCGAGCGCCGCGCTCTGCAGCGGGCCTCGCGCGGGATCGAACAACGCAACCAGCGCGCCGGCGCGTTGCCAGCCGCGCGGAATCAGGCTCTCCTTGTCCTGCTCCCCGTTCGCGTTCACGCCGTACGGCTTGCCGTTGTCGGCCGGCTTTTCCGCGTGACGAATGATCATGATTTTTTTGGCAATGGGCGCAGTCACCATGATCGTTTCCTTTTGTGGACAGGTTCACGCAGATGAAAAAGGCCACGCGCGTAGCGCGCGTTGCGACCCGTGTCACTGTGATAGCAATGGATCGATGCGAACGCAAGCGAATTCCATACACGAGCCCGCGCCGTACGAAACCGATACCCGTTGCAACGGATTCGCAATACCTCGTCCCGCGGCGCCACGCGCGCTACCCGCGCGTCGTGGTCGAGCGACTCGCGCATCAGCCGGCTCCGCGCGATCCGTCCGAGCACATCGCGATGCCGATGTCGTCATCACTGCCGAAGCGATCGCACTCGGCGAGACACGACACGATCCGGCAGCCGTCGTCCGACCGGCATGCCGGACGATCCACCTTGACGCAAAACATCGTGCGAGTGCGAGTGCGAGCGCGCGAAATAGCCGCCGATTCGCCCGACAGAAATCGGTGTCGCGCGCATCCCGTTCCGCGGCTACCGCGCAATGCTCGACCGCGATGAAGCGTCAGGACCGACGCGTGCGCGGCAGGCCCGACCGCTTCACCGCGAACAAGCCCGTCCTCCGCACGCCGCCGCTCACTCGAACCGGCAGGCCGCGCGCGGCAGCGCCGCAAGCGTGTCGCTCGACAGTTTCAGAATGCCGTCGAAACTGGCCTGGTTGTCCGCCGGGCAGAAATCCGCGAGCTTCATGCCGTCCGGGCGCGTGTACTCGACATTGAACACGGCCTTGTTCAGCGCGATGAAGCTCGCGTAGTCGCCGCACTCGTGGAATCGGTTGCATTGCTCGTTGAGCGCCCAGTCGGCCACTTTCGCCATCGCGGTGGCGATACCCGAGCCGTTCTTCAGGCCCATCGACATGCCGCGATCGTGCGCAGCGGCGATCAGCGCCGTGTTGTAACGCAGTTGATCGTCACGCGTCAGCGGAAAGCCCGTTTCCTGGCGATAGCTGTCGTCGAGGTCCGGCTCGATGCCGTCGCAGCCCTTTTTCTTCGCCTGGTCGAGACGCGCCAGCATCAGGGGCATCAGGATCGCGGTCTGGCGAATGTCCAGCCAGCGTTCGTGATCCTCGTATCCTTCGACGGGGTTGCCGAGCACGCTGTCCGGGAACTTGCCGGCGTCTCCTCGGTTATCTTCGCGCCCGCCTACCTCCATGTAGCAGACGACATAGATACCCTTCGCCTTCAGGCGCTGGATCGTGCCGGCATCGGTCAGCTCCATGTCGACGTCGAACATCTTGCGCGGGTTGTTCACGCGGTCCAGCACCGTCTCGTTAATCCGGTTGCCGTCGATCTGCCACTGCCAGCTCGTACCCGGCACGAGCGGTTTCCACGCGGTGGCCTGCGACGCGCGCGCCGAGGCTGCCGCGAATGCGCTGCCGGGCATGGATGAATCCGAGTCGCCTCCGCACGCCGCAAGCAGCAGCATCAGCATGAATGGAGCGAACGATCTTGCGGACATGGCGAATCCTTTGCCTGTTGGCGGCTTGTCAGGATGTGGGGGGCCAGGGAGACACGTGCAGCGGAACACGGGCGATGCATCTGCCGATGCTGCGGTGGTGCGGGAATGCGCGAGGTACGTGCGGATGGTAGGCGGGAACACTGCGCCTATCTGTTCCGATTTGTCGATTTTTGTCGGCGTGGCGACTGCGGCCAGAGAAATTCGAAGTTTTCCATTAACGCCATTGACGCATCAAAATTAAAAACAAAACCCATGCGTTTCCAAAAACAAAACTGGAACCGATGTCACGATAATTTTATTTACAGCAATTCGATCACTTGGCTGAATTATTTGATTCCGGATGACAATTCTCGCCTGCATTCTCATCCTTTTCACCTCATTTTCTGGCCGGAGCGGAAGCTGACCCGCCGCCCCGGCGAGCGCATCCGGCGCGTGCCGGCCACCCGGCCCGCGACAACGACGATGCCTCCGGTTACCGGTCGCGGAGGTCGGAGACCACGGGGCACGTCATCGCAATGATGTGGACGGCCCGCATGGTCTCCTCCGTGGCCCCGCGTCGTTCACTGGCCAGGCGCCAGGTCGTTGGCAAACCGGTTCGTATAACCGAGCGTACCGACTCCACCGATGGAGTTGCACGTCGACGATGCGGTGCCGGGCGGGCAATCGACGTCACGATCGAGCGACCAGAAATGGACACCCACGAGACCATTCTGTTTCACGAACTGCGCAACGGTGTCTGCATCCGCCGGCGTGAAGGTTTCGCCGGCCACGTCGTTGCCGCCGATCATCGGCGTCAGCTCGATCTGGCTGTACGGTACACCCCAGTGATCGTGCAGGTTCATCGCCGCCTGGATCGCCGACTGTCCCATCTGGCAGGTGCCGTTCGCGACCACGCAGTTCCCCGCTCCCGCCGACCCGTAGTCCATCGTCATCAGGTCGATGGTGTAGTTCTTCAGGCCGTAGGCCTGAATCGCCTGCATGACCCAGTCGCCATACACGTTGAAGCTGTCGGGTGCGCTGGCGCCCCAGGAGGCGGCCGTAGTTGCCCCCTGCTGGGAAGGGGCGAGTGTCGCGAGCGTAAAGCTGAAGCGCAGGCCGGGATAATTCTGCTGGGCGACGGCCACGCGCTGGACGAGATCGTTGATCACCTGTTGCGTCTGCCCGCCCTCGATATCGAAATCGATCCCGATGAGGTTGTTCGACGCATAACGATTGATGAAGGCCGCCATGCCCGCATCCGTCCCGCACGTGAACATGCCCGCCGCGCCGCCGGTGGAAATCACGTAATTCACATTGGCCGCGGTGAAAAGCGGCACATTGGCGGCCGCCATCGCGCCGCCGTCGACGCCCGCCCAGTTCTCGCTCCCGCATTCACCGGTCGCAAACGCGAGCGTCAGCGTCCGTACACCGGTTGGCAGGACCGACAGCACCGGGCTCATCTGACCCGTGACGTTCGTCGAGATGACGTTCGTGTTCCAGTTCATCGAAATCGTCGCGTCCTTGTACGGGCTATAGACGAATGCCGGCGCCGTGCCGGTGCTCGTCCCGGCCGCCGTGGCAGCGCCGGTGCCGAAAGACGACCATGCCAACAGAAGCGCCAGCGCGCCCCTCAAGGTCGATCGCTTCATGAATCCGGTTTGGTTGTTCTTCATTTTCATGCCCTCAATTCCGATTTGGTTCATGGTTTCCCCTTTTCGATTGAAAAAGCTCCGCCCAGGTCGAATTCAAAAGAAATCAACCTTACGAATTGCCATTCGATGAAAAATTTCTATACTGATTCTGCTTTTTATATCAACGACGGAAAACGCTACGACTTCGGTCAATGCCGATGAAGCATGGCATCCCCACTTTCGTTCAGAACCGGACGTCCTCGACAACGCGATGCAAGCGGTATCGCGAAGTTGTCACGCCGGCCCGAGATGGTGAGCCTGCAGCAAGGCGGCCAATGTAGTGAAGTTTCAATCCGGCGCCCTCGCTTCGCTTTGTTATACTACATAATCATCAGGCATCAACCCTGGAATCGATTATTTCCACCAATATCGAAACCTGAAAATATTCAGGCGATCACATTGCCAGATTGCAATTGTCGCCATTCGATAATTCAAACAGATATCTCGCAGCCATTTGGCCGATTGTTCAAATCGGCGAAATTCAGACGACATGCTTTTGCCTCAGCGTTTTGACGACCGACCCGCCATGACGTGACGTTGCCGTTCCCACCCTTGATTCATCCACCGAACCCGGAGGCCGAACATGACCGTCAATGCCACCGCCCAAGCGTCGACCCGCACCGCCCAACTGGTCACCCGCGCGTACGCGAGGCTCCTGCTGGTCGGCTTCGCGCTGGTGCCTGCGTATCTGATCGCCTATCTGTACTTCTTCCAGGATCCGTCGCTGAAATTCGAGAATCACGCCTTTCACGAACTGGCGATCGCAGCGGCCACGCTCGAAGGCGCGTTCGTCACGTATGTCTGCTGGCGCTGCTATCGCCTGTCGGGTGAGCCGTTGCTGCGCTGGCTTACGCTGGGCTTTCTGGGCTTTTCCGTCGTCTATGCGTTGCATGGCGCGTTCACCGGCATGGCGCATCACAATATCTGGCTGTTCCTGCTGTACGGACCGGCTTCGCGCCTGACCATGTCGATCCTGATCCTCGTCGGGCAGCTTACCTACAGTCACAAGGCCGACAGCGCAGCAACCCGCGCCAATCCCCGCATCTGGTTACCGTGGCTCGCCCTGTTCGGGCTCGTCGACGTCGCGGTCGCCGTGATCGCCTACTCGCCGGTGGCCGGCAACCTGTGGGTACGCCTGTCGATGGAGGGCGGCGCACTGCTGCTTTCGGCCGTGAACGTCATCGCGCTGGTCATGCGCCGCATCCGCTCCCCACTGATGACGATCTACGGCATTTCGGTCACGGCGTTCGCGCTCTCGTCGCTCGCCTTCATCCTCGGGCGGCCGTGGAATCACATGTGGTGGCTGGCGCATGCGATTTTCGCGGCCGGTTTCTTCCTGCTCAGTTTCGGCGTGGTGCAGGCCTTTCATACGACCCGTTCGTTTTCGAAGATCTACAGCCAGGCCGAACTGTTTGCCCGGTTGAGGGAGGCGATGACAAGGACCGAGCGAGCGCTGCAGGAACTGCAACGGACCAACGAAAAGCTCGAGCATCTGGCGGCCACGGACCCGCTCACGGGCGCGACCAACCGGCGGCAATTCATCGAAAGCGTCGAAGCGGAAATCAACCGCGCAAAGCGCCATGGCGCGCCGTTCTCGTTGCTCGCGCTCGATCTCGACCACTTCAAGGCGATCAACGACAGTTACGGTCATCAGGCGGGCGATCAGGTGTTGCAACGCTTCGTCGACAAATGCACCGACGCGATCCGGCCGTACGACGGCGTCGCGCGGGTGGGCGGAGAGGAATTCATGGTGCTGCTTCCGCAAGCCGCGCTGGACACCGCCCAGTCGGTCGGCGAGCGCATCCGCTCGGCGATCGCGGGCGCGCCGTTCGAGGCAGGCATCGGCGAACCGATCACGGTCACCGTGAGCGTCGGTGCCTCCGAATTCGGTCGGGATGGCGAAACGATCGACGCGATCCTGCGCAAGGCGGACGAACGCCTGTACCGCGCGAAGCATCTGGGCCGCAACCAGGTGGTCGCCGGATAGCCGGTTGCCGGATCAGTGCCGTCCGCCGCACCCCTGGCCGGCGTTCGTCAATTCATGACGCCCGGGCATCGCCGGGCGCGTCATGTCGCAGCAGGATCAGAACGGGCTGCGTGTCGTCTCGCCATTGGTGAAGATCGCATCGACGACCTGATAGAACGCCATCGCCGTATCCGCGACTTCCCAGACCGCGAGGATGACGTGGTAACCGCTACGCATCGGCAACCGGCATTGATGAACGGTCGGCTGCTGCGGCACCAGGTTCGCGTTCGGATCCCAGTAGGGCTGGCCGGGATTCTGGATCGTGCAGAACGGCGTGGGCTCGAACTGCGCGCGCGTCAGCTTGTCCGACGGGTTCCAGTCGGCGCGTGTAATGAAGTAGTTCCAGCGACGCGTCTTGTGCACGGCGCTGAATTCCCATTTGAAATTCTGCAACGCGCCCGGCCGTAGCGGGATCTTCTGCCAGCGGCTCGGCGACTGCTCGTTCAGCACGGGCAGCGGGCCATTCGTGCTGGCGCCGGCGATTTCGCCGTCCGCAGGGGGTGCGGCATTCTTCGCGTCAGCCGGCGCGAACGGATCGGACAGGCCGCTTTGCGTCGCGGGGAAGAACTTGCCGTTCTCCATCGCGTTCGCGTGCCAGGCGTCGACAGGGCAGTTCGGATTCTGGCCTTGCGTGCACAGCACGATGCGCGAAGGCGGTTCGGTCAAACGGCCGTGCGCGTGAGCGCCGGCCGCGGCGACCAACAGCGCCACGCCGGCCAACGAGCATGGCATCACGGAAGCAACGTATTTGCGGATGATCTTTTTCATGAGCCCTCATGGCATTGATGTCGGAACGGATATGCGCCCATCGAGGCTGCCGCAAGATCCCGGGCAGAGATTCCTGTCGACGCGTCGTCGCGCACACTGATCGGCAAAAGCGGCGGCCAGATGAAACCGCGGCACGCGATGATTAATCGCCGTGCTTTCTGACAAATCACTTTCACCGAACCGAACCTTATCCACAAAAATCGGAAAAATAAACGTCTCGTATTGATAGTTTTTTAATTCGAATCAAACATTTGAATCGTTTTTTCATTCCGACCTGTTTTGGTTCGACTTCAATTGCGGCATTGAATAAACCGCCAATTCATTCGGAACGCCGTGACCGGTCGTTCCGCAGACGGCTTGACGCTCCGCACCTGCTCGTCATCACGCCCGAATCGGCAGGCCCAGCCGCCAGCTCATATTCCTGCGCGCACGCGTCTCGCAGCGCGTGTAGAAGAAATCGGTCAGATAGATGCGCGAGCGTGCGAGCAGCCCGCGAAGAATCGTCCGTTCATGAAGGTCGTAAGCCCGGTCGTCGAGATCCGGGCGCTCCGCCCGGAGCAGTCGGCCGTCTTCGCGAAACCGCCTGCGAGACGCGCCAAGCGCGGCCAGGTCGACGTCGCATACGAAACGGGTATCCAGTTCCGCAGCGATGCCGACGTGGGTCGTCGCGAGAATCATCGCGCAGATCCGGTCGCACGCGCCGATTCGCCCCGCTGCCAGGTGCCGGAACCAGTCGGCGCTGCGCTGTTCGTTGTTGTTCGCGCCAGGGACGTAAATCGCGTCGTGAAACCAGAGCGCGAGTTCGACCGCATCCGGTTCGGGAATCGCGCCGCGCGCGAGGTCGACATGACGCAAGCATCGTCTGACGTGTACAAGCGTATGGTAGTGCCGCATCGGCTCCGAATAGCATCCCGCCAGCAAGCGATAGACCTCCTCGGCATGCGCGCCGCCACTGCCCGACCACAATGCGACGAACCGCGCCTGTGTCTGGTTCACGTTCGCTCCTTGGCCGCGGCGGTGACGGAGGTTCGCCCCACGCCGGCACGACCGCCATGCGCTCAGAGAAATTCCCTGCGAATGTCGATGCTCGACCGCTGTCCGATGTTTCCGTAGTGATGCGCGAGCCATGCATCCGCTTCACGTCGTCCGTGGTCATGCAGCTCGCTCAGAAATCCCCAGTCCGCGTTGTACTTGCTCGATACGCTCAGCGCGCTCAGCGCGTCGTCGGCACGAATCGAATGGATCAGCATTTCCTTCATCTCGCCGCGCTTGATCGTGCCTTGCTGGATCAGGTCGGTGACGAACGCGATGGCGCGCATCTCGCGCATCAGCGACGAGTTGAAACTGATCTCGCTGATGCGGTTCAGAATTTCGGCTGCCGTGATCGGTACACCGCGGCGCACGAGCGGATTGATGTGCACGATCACGACGTCGCGCGTCGTGCAATTGTAGATAAGCGGATAGATGGCCGGATTGCCCATGTAGCCGCCATCCCAGAAGTACTCGCCGTCGATCGCGACCGCCTGGAACAGTGTCGGCACGCAGGCCGATGCCAGTACCGCGTCGGCACTGACATCCTCTCCCGTGAAGATGCGTATCTTCCCCGTCTCGACGTTGGTCGCGCAGAGATACAACCGGATCGGACAGTGCTTGCGCAGCGTGTCGAAGTCGACCTGGCTCTCGAGCACTTCGCGCAGCGGATTCAGGTTGTTCGGATTGAACTGATACGGCGAAAACACGCGCAGCATCATGTCGGTGAACGCATACAGCGGCGAATGATCGAGCCCGAAGCTGTGCGTCCCCTTCAGCCACGGCACCCAGCGCAACGGGTTGTAGCGCTCCGCCGAGCGTGCGACAGCCTGCCAGAAGTCGTGCAGTGCCTCGCGCGCACCGTCCTCGCCGCCCTTCTGCAGCCCGTACGCGAGTACGGCGGCGTTCATCGCGCCGGCACTGGTTGCACAGACACCCTCGATGTCGAGCCTGCCGTCTTCGAGCAGCCGGTCGAGCACGCCCCAGGTGAATGCGCCGTGCATCCCGCCCCCCTGCAGCGCCAGCGCGATCGGTTTGCGCGGACCATCGTGGCGGCGTCTCGTGTGCGTGGTTGTCATGCCCGTCTCCTCGAGCAGCGGCGGTTCGCGGACGCCACGTGGTCACACGATGCGTCGTCGTACGCCGCAGGTCCGGTCATCCTGCGTGCGCGCCCAATGCGTCCAGCAGCGCTTTTGCCTCTTGCAGGTCGCGTGTATCGAAGCCTTCCGTGAACCAGGTGTAGACGTCGCGCAGCACTTGCGCGGCCTCCTCGGTCTTCCCCTGCCGTTGCAACAGCCGGGCGAGATCCGACGCTGCCCGCAGTTCCAGCGCCCTGGCGCCCTGCCGGCGCGCTCGCGCGATCGCCCGGTGAAAGCAGTCGACGGCTTCATCGGCGCATTCGGGTGCCGTGCCTCGCGTGCCGTCCCCGCCAGCCAGATAGATACCCGTGAGACGGAACAGTTCGGCCTCGTAGCAATGCTCGCCGGATTGCTCGACGATCGCCATGGCCTCTTCCAGCATGCCCAGTGCGGCCTTCCTGTCACCCGCGCGCCAGTAACTGTCGGCGAGCAACGCGAGGGAAAAAGGACGCTGGTCCTCGCCCCCGGCTGCCCGCTGCGCGTCGAGGCCCAGCCGCATCTGCGCAATGCCGTCCTGGAGGTTGCCTTGCGCGCTCATCGCCCACCCTCGCAGAAGCGTCCCCCACGCGAGCCAGTACGGCAATCCGTGCTCGGTCGATACGGCTATGACCGCTTCCGCGCGCTCGGCGGCCAGCACCGGCTCCCGTCGCAGTTGATGCAAATGCGCGGTGTAAGTCAGGCTGAACGCCAGAGAGGGTCCATAAGAACAGGTCCGTGCGAGCGCAAGCGCTTCGACGCTGCGCGCGAGCGCCTGGTCGGGATACCCCTGGATCCACAGAATCAGCACGAGGAAGCTGAGTGCGCGGATGCCGGGATCCACCCCGTGTGCAAAGACGTGCGCCTGATGCTGCTCGGGATCGTAGAGCGCCAGCGCCCGTTCCATCTGGGTGCGAGCCGCATCGAAATCGCCCTGCAGAAAAAGGCACGAACCCAGCGCGCTATGGGCCTCGATGAGGAAGCCTGAATCGTTCGCATCCCGGGCCGTACCGAGCATCTGCATGCCCAGTTCGATGGCGAGCGCATACTCGCCGCGCACCACGTGATGCATCCGCAATCCCAGCAGCGTCGCGAAGCGCTGCGATGCGTCGCCGGTGCGCTCGCACAACTCGAGCGCGCGCGTATAGATCGAGCCCACCTCCGTGGCGCCATACCCGCGCACATCCATCAGGACCGGCCCGAGCGCAAGCAGCAGTGTCAGCTCCCAACGTGCCCGCGCCGGCGTGTCCGGCAAGCCCTTCAACAACGCCAGCGCCGCGTCGAGGTGATGCATTGCATCGTGATGGGCGGCATGGCGCAACGCCTGCTGAGCCGCTCGATGCAGGTATTCGACAGCCTTGGGAAGGTTGCCGCTCTGACTGTAGTGGTGCGCAAGTTCGCTGCAGTAATCGGCGATGCGGGTCGGGAACAGCACCTCGATCGCCTGCGCGGTGCGCTCGTGCAGCGCGGTACGCCGCTCCGTGAGCAGCGAGCGCCCTGCCACCTCCTGGGTCAGCGCGTGCTTGAACGAGTAATTGACTTCCGGAAACGCGGGGCACTCGTAGATGAACTCCGCCGCCTCCAGATGCGCGAGCAGGCGCCGCAGTTCGTCGTCCCGCGCCGCCTCGCCGCAAATGCGCCGGATCAGGCTGAACGGAAACTCGTGGCCGATCACCGCGAGTGCCTGCAGCAGTTCCTTTTCGTCAATCGGAAGGCGGTCGATACGCGCGGCGAGCACGCCCTGCACGGTGGTCGGAATATGCAGCGCCGCCGGCGTCTCCACGATGCGATAGCGCCCGGCTTCACCGAGCAGCGACTGCTCCTCGACGAGCGTCTGGACCACTTCCTCCATGAAGAACGGATTGCCCTCCGTCTTGTCCAGGATGAGCTGCTTCAGCGGCACGAGCGTGCGATCTTCGCCGAGCAGTGCCGCGAGCAGCCCTTGCGCATCGGCGGGGCCGAGCGGTTCGAGCCGGAGTGTGCTCCCCTGCGCCGAGCACGCCCATGCGGGCTGATACTCGGGCCGGTAGTTCACCAGCAGCAGGATCCGTGCGTCCGGCACGTGGTCGATCAGGTAGGTGAGGAAGGCTTCCGTTTCACGGTCCAGCCATTGCAGATCCTCGAACAGCAAATGGACCGGCTGATTCCGGCTCTCTCGTGCGAGAAGCTGCCTGATCGCGTCGAAGGTACGCTCGCGCCGGATCTGCGGATCCATCTCGACGAGTACCGGCCCGCCTTCGCCGATGCCGAGCAGATAGAGGACGTACGGCACGAGGTCCTCGAAACTGCGCTCGAGCGTGAGCGCCTTGCCGATGACCTTTTCCCGGCAGCGCCGCTCGTCGTCCTGGGTCGTGATCTGGAAATAATTCTTCAGGAGTTCGATGAGCGGCAAGTTGGAATACGCCTTGCCGTGCGATACCGAAAACGTCTCCAGCACCAGCGCGCCACGCCGCGAACGCTCCTTGAACTCGTGGAACAGGCGAGACTTTCCGACGCCGGCCTCCCCCACCACGCCGACCACGCGCCCCTGTCCGGCCTTCACGGTCTCCAGCGCCCGGTTCAGGTGATCCATTTCCGATTCGCGGCCGACGAAGCGCGCGAGACCGCGATGCGCGGCCAGCTGCAGGCGCGTGCGCAGTGCCCCCAGGCCGAGCACCTCGTACACGCACAACGGCGCGGGGATGCCCTTGAGCTGCGTCGCTCCCAGCGCCTTGAACTCGAAATAGCCTTCGGCCAGCTTGTGGGTGGACTCGCTGACGAGAATCGACGTCGGTGCCGCGATGCCCTCGATCCGCGACGCGATGTGGATCGTATGCCCGAGCGGATCGTAATCGGTGTGCAGGTCGTCGGTGCGGATCGAACGCACGACGACCTCGCCGGTGTGAACACCGACGCGAATCTGCAGAGGGATGCCTTCCTGCAGACGAATGCGATCGCCGTGCTGCCGCATCGCCTGCTGCATGCGCAATGCCGCGAAGAGCGCGCGCTGGGCATGGTCTTCGTGGGCAATCGGCGCGCCGAACAGCGCGAGGATGCCGTCGCCGAGCGATTTGGCTACGTACCCTTCGTAGTAATGGACCGCTTCCATCATCAGCTCGACCACCGGCACGATCAGGCGATGCGCCACTTCGGGATCGAGATCGTGGATCAACGCGGTCGACCCGGCCATGTCTGCGAACAGTGCGGTCACGGTCTTGCGCTCGCCGGCGGGTTCGCCGCGCGCTTCCATGGCCGCGTGTTCGGCGCGGATCCGCTCGGCAAGGTGATCGGGCGTGTAATGAACGGGGGGAGGCGGCGGCTCCCGGCCCGATGGCCGGGACGGCGGCGACACGGCCGTGGGCGCGGCCAGCGGCGTCCCGCAGTTGCTGCAAAAGCGGGCCGCCGGCGCTACGTCGTGCCCGCATTGCGGACACGTGCGCGACAGCACGGCCTGGCATTCCTGGCAGAACCTCGCACCGGGAGGATTCTCGGAACCGCATAGTGCGCAGCGCATAAAACCCTCTTCCAGCCAAGGGTCGACATCGAAACATTATGCGCTTCTCGCTGCCGGTATTCAGGCTGACCATGCGATGACGCGTGCCGGCGGGCGTCGCGTGGACGGCGAGCCCGGATGTCCTGCCTGACCTGTCCATGCCGGCAAATCACGCTGAAAACCCGCCCCTGCGCATCGCCTGACACATCGTGCTCCACCGGGACAAAAACTGCACCCGACGGCAAAACGTCTCCTGAAACAGATCGGTAAAGTGGCCAGCGGCTATTTGTAATGCGTCACGGCCACGCCTAAAACAACCGATTCAGGAGACAAGCATGCAACGCTTCACGAGACCAGCCATTCGCCGTTCGGCATGGGCCGCAGCCGGCACCGCGCTCGCCCTCGGGCTGTATGCCTGCGGCGGCGTCGACTCGTCTTCCACGCCGGTCACGCAACAGGACTTCGGCTATACGACCTTGAACCTGATCACCCGGGACGGCCTGAAGTTCAAGGACATGGACAAGAGCGGCCAGCTCGAACCCTACGAAGACTGGCGACTCAGTGCCGACGTGCGCGCGCGCGACCTCGTCGGCCGCCTCACGCTGGCCGAGAAAGCAGGCCTGATGATGCACGGCACCGCACCGGTGCTGAACGACACGACCGGTTCAGGCACCGGCTCCGCCTACGATCTGGCGGCGCTCAAGACGCTCATCAATCAGCGGGGCGTCAACACCTACATCACGCGCATGAGTGCCGATGCGCACACCATGGCCGACCAATACAACCAGATTCAGACGCTGGCGGAGCAATCCCGGCTCGGCATCCCGGTGTCGATCAGTTCCGACCCGCGCAACCATTTCCAGTACACGCTCGGCGCGAGCGCAGGCAGCAGCGGTTTCTCGCAGTGGCCCGAAACGCTCGGCTTCGCCGCAATCGGCGACGCGGCCCTCACGCGAAAATTCGGCGACATCGCGCGCCAGGAATATCGCGCGGTCGGCATTACCGAAGCGCTTTCACCGCAAGCCGACCTGGCGACCGAGCCGCGCTGGCCACGCATCAACGGCACCTTCGGCGAAGACGCCGATCTCGCGCGCACGCAGGTCCAGGCCTATATCGAAGGCTTCCAGGGCGGCAGCAACGGCATCCAGGCCAATAGCGTCATCGCCGTCGTCAAGCACTGGGCCGGATATGGCGCGCAGAAACTCGGGTTCGACAGCCACAACTACTACGGCCGCTATGCGACCTATCCGGGCAACAACTTTGCCTATCACCTGAAGCCGTTCGAAGGCGCCTTTGCCGCCAACGTCGGCTCGGTCATGCCGACCTACTCCGAACCGGACATGACGGTGACGGTCGACGGCATCACGCTGGAGCCCGTCGGCGGTGCTTACGACAAGCCGTTGCTGACCGACCTGCTGCGAGGCAAATACGGCTTCAAGGGCGTGATCGTGTCCGACTGGCTGATCGCCGACGACTGTGACACGAACTGCATCAACGGCGTGTCGTCGGGATCCCCGTCGTTCGTCGGACTCGGCATGCCCTGGGGGATGGAAGGCGCCACCCGCGTGCAGCGTTTCGTGCGGGCCGTCAATGCCGGCATCGACCAGTTCGGTGGTGACGACGATCCGAGCGACCTCATCGACGCCGTCAACCGCGGGCAACTGTCGGAAGACCGCTTGTCGGAATCGGCCTATCGCGTCCTGCTGCAGAAATTCCAGCAAGGCTTGTTCGATCATCCGTATGTCGATGCAAGCGCGGCCGGCAAGATCGTCGGAAACGCCGACTTCCAGGCGCAGGCACTCGATGCGCAGCGCCGCTCGATGGTGCTGCTGCAGAACAACGGCAAGCTGCTGCCGATGACGGCATCCGTCAAGAAAGTCTGGCTGTACGGCATCGATCCCGCCGTCGCACGGCAATACGGCTATCAGGTCGTCGATACGCCGCAAGCCGCGGACGTTGCGATTCTCCGCGTGAGCACGCCCTATCAGACGCTGCACCCGAACTACATGTTCGGCTCGATGCAGCATGAAGGCAGCCTCGCGTTCGTCGACGGCAGTGCGGACTACGAGGCAATCAAGCAGGCCGCGCTGGCACCGAAGTCGATCGTCTCGGTGTACATGGATCGCCCCGCGATCCTGACCAACGTGCAGGACAAGGCCACCGCGATCCTCGCCAATTTCGGCGTGACCGATGCCGCGCTGTTCGACGTGCTGACCGGGAAAGGCCAGCCGCAAGGAAAGCTGCCGTTCGAGCTGCCGTCGTCGATGGCGGAAGTCGCGGCACAGCGGGAAGACATGCCGCACGATACCGCGCATCCGTTGTATCCGTTCGGATTCGGTTTGACGTATTGATGCGTTGGCGATGCCGGCCCGCTGATGGCGGCCGGCGTCGACCACCTCGACGACTGGCGCACGCACGCGGTTCGTACGCAACGTGTCCGCGAAGACGCCATTGCCGTGCGCCGATCGCGCGCGAGTAACGTTCAACCCGAACGGCTTCGTTCTGCCGCCGACGTTCCGCGGTTCGTCGCATGAATCGGGCGTTGCACGGTCCTGCTTCATCACGGCCGCATCGTCGCGGCAGAATCATGCAAAATACGCCGCATCTGAGATGCGGAGACTTGCCCGTGGGGATCAACTTCGATTTGAACGACTTGCAGGCGTTTCGCGCGGTCGTGGAAACGGGAAGTTTCCGAAAGGCCGCGGAAACGGTCAGCATTTCGCAGCCCGCGTTGAGTCGTCGGATCGACAAGCTCGAAGAAGCGCTCGGCGTGCGGCTCTTCGAGCGCACGACGCGTAGCGTCACCCTCACCACCGTCGGTCGCGTGTTCGCGCAGAGCGCCGAACAACTGCTCGACGATCTCGACGCCGCCCTGCTCGGCATTCGCGACGTGTCGTCGAGCCGCCTGGGCCATGTGACCATTGCGTGCGTTCCGTCGGTCGCTTACTACTTTCTGCCCACCATCATCGCGCGCTATCATCACCGCTTTCCACGCATCCGGGTCAAGCTGCTGGATGCGGGCGCAAACGAGGTGCTGGGCGCCGTCATCAGCGGCGAGGCCGATTTCGGCGTGAGCTTCATGGGCAGCCAGGAGGCCGACATCGATTTCAAGGTGCTGCTCCAGGAGCGGTTCGTTGCGGCCTGCCGCCGCGACCATCCGCTCGCGCGCAAGAAGCGCGTGACCTGGAACGAACTTTACGAGCACGATTACGTGTCGGTGGACAAGACTTCCGGTAACCGCCTGTTGCTCGACCAGGCGCTTGCCGCCGTGGCACCGCGTGGGCCGAGCGTGTGCGAAGCGCGCCACGTGACGACCCTGCTCGGCTTGATCGAAGCGGGGCTCGGCGTCGCCGCGGTGCCGTCGATGGCGATGCCCGGGCACGACCACCCGATCCTCACGAGCGTGCCGCTCGTCGAGCCGATCGTCAAACGACGCGTGGGCATCGTGAAACGACGTGGACGACCGCTCACCCCGGCCGCCGAAGCGTTTCACCAGATGATCATCGAAGCGAAGCGTGCCGGTATCGCAAGCAGCGGTGCATCGGCGTGACAACGACAGAAGAGACACGAAGGAAGACCGTACAGTGAGGTTGGCCAGGCTGCTTGGATCGCTTTATGTGCAGGTCCTGCTCGCGATGATGCTCGGCGTGACCGTCGGTCACGTATGGCCGGAAGCAGGCGCGATGCTCAAGCCCCTCAGCGACGCATTCGTCGGCCTGGTACGGATGACCATCGCGCCGATCGTCTTCTGCACGATCGTCTCGGGCATCACGTCACTGGCGAACGGGCAGGCAATCGGTCGCACGATCGTGCGGGCTCTCGTGCTGTTCTATCTGCTGACCACCGTCGCGCTCGCCATCGGGCTCGTCACCGCGTTCGTGCTGCGACCGGGTGCCGGCATGCACATCGACGTCCACCATCTCGATTCGCGCATCCTCGCGCCGTACGTGAAGGATGCGCAACCGCACGGGCTCGTGGCGTTCGGGCTGAGCGTGATCCCCGATACGATGCTCGGCGCGTTCGAGAAAGGCGAGGTGTTGCCGGTGCTGCTGCTGTCGCTGCTGTTCGGCTTCTCGCTGAACGCACACCCGCGGGCCGGCCGGCCCGTTCTTGCACTGATCGACGGTGTCGCCCAGGTCGTCTTTCGCGTGCTCGCGATGATCATGCGACTCGCGCCGATCGGCGCATTCGGCGCGATGGCCTTCACGGTGGGCCGCTTCGGAATCGGCTCGATCGGCTCGCTGGCGAAGCTGATGTTGTCCTTCTACGTGGCCTGCACGCTGTTCGTCGCGCTGGTGCTCGCACCGCTCGCGCGGCTGCACGGCTTTACGCTGTGGCGACTCTTGCGCTACCTGCGCGAGGAGTTGCTCATCGTCCTTGCGACATCCTCGTCGGAGCCCGTCCTGCCACGCCTGATCGTCAAGCTGGAGTCGCTCGGTTGCGACAAGGGCGTCGTGGGGCTCGTGCTGCCGGCGGGCTATTCCTTCAACCTGGACGGCACCGCGATCTACCTGACGCTCGCCGCGTTGTTCATCGCGCAGGCGTGCGATGTCCCCCTTTCCGCGTCGCAGATCGCCGTGATGCTCGCCATCATGCTGCTCACGTCGAAGGGCGCGGCCGGTGTTTCCGGTAGCGGGCTGGTGGCGCTGGTCGCCACGCTCGTCGTCATGCCCGACCTGCCCGTCGCCGGCGTGGCACTGCTGGTCGGCATCGATCGCTTCATGTCCGAGGCACGCGCACTGACGAGCGTGATCAGCAATGCCTGTGCGGTGATCTTCGTGTCGTCGTGGGAAGGCGCATGCGATCGTACGCGTCTTGTGCAGACGCTCGCCTCAGTGGGGCCGGACTCCGCGAACGGGGCCGATACGGTCGGTACCGCGGCCCATGCCGACAGTGACGGGAAGGCTGCCTGACGCAACCCTTCCCGTCGATCCGGCTCAATGAGCGGGGACGGAATCCAGTCCGGTCGATTTCACGTCCGCCTGCACATCGGGCGACGCAAGATAGTCGAGCAGCGCCTTCGCTTCCTTCGGATGCTGTGCGCCAACGGGGATGCCGGCCGCGAAGCGCGTGACCGACTGCAGCGATTCGGGGATCTTGCCGACGAAGGTCGCCCCCTTGACCGGCAGCAACTCGCTCACCTGCTGGAAGCCGATTTCGTAGTCGCCGTTCGCGACGACCGATGCCACCGGGATCCGCGGGATCATCTTTGCCTTCGACTTCACCTGCTCCTCGATGCCGAGCTTCCTGAACAGCTCGCGTTCGATATACACGCCGCTCGCGCTGTCCGAGTAGGCGATCGACTTCGCGTGCAGCAGCGCCTGCTTGAGGCCTTCGGCGGACCCGACGTCGGGTTTCGCCGAGCCGTCGCGCACGACCACACCGATGCGCGAGTCGGCCAGCTCGACCCGCGATCCGGGGATCACCTT
The DNA here is from genome assembly GCF_902499025.1 of Burkholderia lata. GTDB lineage: Bacteria > Pseudomonadota > Gammaproteobacteria > Burkholderiales > Burkholderiaceae > Burkholderia > Burkholderia lata_C. Next base: position 92,876 of record NZ_CABVPW010000012.1, read on the forward strand.
GCCTTGCTTGATCAGGTCGTCCAGCGCATAGCCGACCATGATGACGGCGTCGGCGGGCTCGCCGCGCGCGAGCCGGTTCGGAATCGCTTCCGGCGACTTGCCCATCGACGGGCCGAGCGCGGTATCGAGCGTATTGCCCGTCGTGGACGCAAACCGGGGGCCGAGCAGCTTGTAGGCGGCGGTGAAGCCCCCCGAGCTCATCACGTGCAGTTCGGCGGCCTGCACGTTGGCAGCCACTGCCGTGGTGGCAACGAGCGCAGTCGCGCAAAACTTCAGGAGCAGATTTCTCATGGTCGTGGTCGTGCGGATTCGTATTGGTTCGTTCGAGTAACGGAGCATTCCGGATGGATGCCGCTTCAATGCGCCGGCGTCAGCGTCGCGGCACCGCGACGATAGAGCGCGAACGTCGCAAGCAGCGCGCACACGGCGGCAAAGCTCATCCAGTAGCCCGGTGCGGCCTTGTCGCCCGTCATGTGAATGAGCGCGGTCGAGATGGCGGGCGTGAAGCCGCCGAACACGGCCGTCGCGAGGCTGTACGCGAGCGAGAAGCCCGCGACGCGCACCTGCACCGGCATCACTTCCGTGAGCGCCACGACCATCGCACCGTTGTAGATCCCGTACATGAACGAGAGCCACAGGAGGACGAGCAGCATGTTGACGAACGACGGCGCGTGAGCGAGCACCGACAGCGCCGGGTACGCGGTCACGACGGTGAGCACCGTCATGCCGACCAGCAGCGGCCGGCGGCCGATCCTGTCGGACAGCGCACCGCCGATCGGCAGCCACACGAAGTTCGACACGCCGACGCACAGCGTCACGAGCAGGCTGTCGGCGGTGCTCAGATGCAGCACCGTCTTGCCGAAGGTCGGCGCGTAGACGGTGATCAGATAGAAGCTCGTGGTGGTCATCGCGACCAGCATCATGCCGGCAACCACGACGCCCCAGTTCTGCACCAGCGTACCGAACACTTCCTTCATGCCCGGACGGTGCTTGCGCGCCTTGAACTCATGGGTTTCTTCCAGGTTACGGCGCAGCATGAAGATGAACGGCACGATCATGCAGCCGACGAAGAACGGCACGCGCCATCCCCATGCGGCGATGGCCGATGCGCTCAGCCATTGATTGAGCGCAAAGCCGAGGCCTGCTGCGACGACGATCGCGACCTGCTGGCTCGCGGACTGCCAGCTCGTGAAGAAACCCTTGCGGCCGGGCGTGGCCAGCTCGGCGAGATAGACCGATACGCCGCCCAGTTCGGCCCCGGCGGAGAAGCCCTGCAGCAGCCGGCCGAGCAACACGAGTGCGGGTGCCAGCAGGCCGATCGTCGCGTAGCCCGGCACGAACGCAATCAGGATGGTGCCGCTCGCCATGATGGACAGCGTGACGATCAGGCCCTTGCGGCGGCCGACGTCGTCGATGTACGCGCCCAGCACGATGGCGCCCAGCGGCCGCATCAGGAAGCCGGCGCCGAACACGGCGAAGGTCATCATCAGCGATGCGAACTCGCTTTGTGCGGGAAAGAAGACGTTGGCGATCTGCGTGGCATAGAAGCCGAACAGGAAGAAGTCGAACTGCTCGAGAAAATTCCCGGCGGTGACGCGGAAAACCGCAGCGGCCTTCGAACGTTCGTTCGGAAGGCTGGACGAGGGGTGCATCGGGGTGTCTCCTGAAGATCCAGAAATAGGCGGGAGGGGCGGGTCGATTGTCGTTTTCCGGCATGTTCACTCGATACCGGGCAGACGATAAGTGCGATTTTTGGAAGGATTGATGTCGATTGGTTATCAATCCGCGCATCAGCGGCGCGTGTCGCAGTACATCGTTCCGCCCCGAACCGCCGTGCCCCGTCCCCCGTACCCGGTCGCACACGTTTGCGCTCCCGTTGCGCGATCGCGCGCGTCGACTGGCGGCCATGCCGGCCTCGATTTTTTGTTAACCGTGCCGTTAACCGGGATTTGACCCGCGCCGGAGCCATTGCCGCCGCCCCCCCCCATACGAGCACGAGCATGCCCGCATTCACCTCGATCGAGAAAATTGCCGACTGGGCCGGACGCAACCATCTTGTCGTCGGGGCGTTGGGCACGCTGATGTCGCTTGCCGCGCTAGGAATCAGCGCGGCGACACTGTGGGCCGGGCGCAACGAAGTGATCGAGCACGCACATGAGACGTCGCGCAACGTCGCCGCCGTGCTGGTGAGCCAGATCGCGCGCACCGTCGAAACGTCGAACAACGCGCTGGTCGCACTCGCGACGGATCTCGGCAAGCCCGCGGTGCGGCGCATGGATGCCGGGCTGCGGCACGACCTGCTGTTCGAGCGCACCGCAGCCCAATTTGTCACCGGCATGGGCGTGACCGACAAGCGCGGCCAGTTGATCGACGGATGCTGCGGCACCACGCATCGTTGGGATTTCAGCGATCGCGACTACTTCAAGGTGCATCGCGATGCCGACAACGTCGGCCTCTACGTGTCCGAGGCCTATCGCGCACGCTCGCGCAGCGGCAAGGAATCCATCGCGCTGTCGCGGCGCATCGACCGGCCGGATCATACGTTCAACGGCATCGCGGTGGTCGCCATCGACCTCGCCTATTTCGAGCAGCTCCTGTCCGGCCTCGATGTCGGGCCGAACGGGGTCAGCGCGATCCTGCGCGCGGACGGCACGATCCTCGCGAGAAATCCGTCGTTGAACGACAACCAGATGAACAACCTGCGTCACTCGAAAGCCTTCGACCGCATGGTGAACAGCGATTCGGGCTTCTATCCCGCACGGTCGACCATCGACGGCACCCTGCGGCTGTATACGTACCAGCGGGTGCGGGGCACGCCGCTGATCGCCGTCGTCGCGCCAGCCGAGCGCGACGTGCTGGCCGGCTTTACGCGCCTGTCGTGGACGGTCGGCATCTCCGCCACCGTGATCAGCGCGCTGTTCTGCGCGGTGGTCTGGCTGCTTGCGTTTGCGCTGCGGGACAACCTTCGCAAGCAGACGCTGCTCATGGACCTCACCCGGACCGATCCGCTGACGGGCCTGTGCAACCGCCGCGCGCTCGATATCGCGCTGGCCGACGAATGGGAGCGGCTGCAGCGGGGCAGCAACGGCAGCCTGTCGATCCTGTTCATCGATGCCGACCACTTCAAGCAGTACAACGACCGGCACGGCCACGCAGAGGGCGACACGGCACTGCGCTTTCTCGCCGAATGCATCCGCACGCACACGCGGCGGCGCGGCGATCTCGCCGCGCGCTACGGCGGCGAGGAGTTCGTCGCGGTGCTGCCGGATACGGACGAAAGCGGTGCCGCGCAGGTCGCGGAGGCGATTCGCCGCGAAGTCGAACGCAACCGGCTCGACGGGTTTGCGGAAACCGTCCCGGCCTTCACCGTCAGCATCGGCTGCGCGACCGGCCATCGCGCGCGCCCCCCGTCCGTGCACGCGCTGTCGCATCAGGCGGACATGGCGCTTTACCGTGCCAAGCGCGAAGGCAGGAATCGCGTGTGTTGCGCGGAAACCGAGCAACACGCTCGCGTGGCTTGACCTGCCACGGGTCGGTTCTGCATTTTTTCGGCGGCCGGCGACCCGCAAACGATTGCCCCATGCGCCAGTCCTAAATTGTTCACGCACCGTTCCGATAATCAGGAAACCTACTCGATATCAAGGCAACAGGACTTCTCATATGAATGATCAACGATTAACGGTTCGCACGAAGCTGACCCTGGCTTTCGCGCTCCTGACGGGCATGGTTCTGCTCGTCTCCATTCTCGGCATCGTATCGCTCGGCAATGCGAACGCGGCATTCGAGAACTACGTCAACGGCACCAACACCCGCGCAACCCTCGCGGACAAGGTTCGCGTCGCGGTCGACCGGCGCGCGATCGCCGCCCGCAACCAGGTGCTGGCGAGCGCGCCGCGCGACGCGGACATCGAGAAGGAAGCGGCGCTGCAGGCCGACCGCGAAGTCGGCGCGCTGCTCGGCGAACTGACGAATGCGGTCCGCGAGGGAAGCGGCGCCTCCGACAAGTCCCGCGAACTGGTCCGGCAGATCGGCGTGGTCGAAGCGCAGTACGGCCCCGTCGCGCGCGCCATCGTCGACGCGGCGGCGAACAACCGCCGGGATCAGGCCATCACGATGATCAACGAACAGTGTCGACCGCTGCTGGCCAAGCTCGTCGCCGCCACCGACGCCTATGCGACGTACGCGCGCACGCGGGGCGCGCAACTGGTGACGGAGTCGGGCGACCGCTATGCCTCGCGACGACTGATGCTGATCGTCATGTGTATCGCGGCGGCAGCGGCGGCCGTGATCGCGGGCGTCTTCATCACCCGCGGCCTGCTGCGCTCGCTCGGCACGGAGCCGGCCGCGCTCAGCGACATCGCGGGCCGTATCGCCGCCGGCGATCTCGGCGCCGAATCCTCGAACGGTGCCGCGCCGGTCGGCAGCGTACTGGCTTCCATGCAGGACATGCAGGCGAACCTGACCCGCCTGATCTCGGAAGTCCGTACCGCCTCCGGCAACGTCGCGACCGGCGCCGGCGAAATCGCGTCCGGCAACCAGGACCTCTCCTCCCGCACGGAACAGCAAGCCGCATCGCTGCAGGAGACCGCGTCGAGCATGGAGCAGCTGACGTCTACCGTCCGCCTGAACGCCGACAATGCGCAGCAGGCGAGCGGGCTGGCCAACAACGCATCGGAGGTCGCCCAGCGCGGCAGCACGGCAGTCGGCCTGATGGTCGACACGATGACGGACATCAGCGCCAGCTCCGCCAAGATCGCCGAGATCACCGCGATCATCGAAGGGATCGCATTCCAGACCAACATCCTCGCGCTCAACGCGGCCGTGGAGGCCGCCCGCGCCGGCGAACAGGGCCGCGGCTTTGCCGTGGTGGCCAGCGAAGTGCGAAGTCTCGCGCAGCGTTCGTCGAGCGCCGCGAAGGAAATTCGCGAGCTGATTTCGCAATCGGTCCGGAAAATCCAGGACGGCTCGCATATCGCGAACAACGCGGGCGAGACGATGAACCAGGTCACGCACGCGATCGCGCGCGTGACCGACATCATGGGCGAGATCGCTGCCGCGTCGAACGAGCAGAGCCGCGGCATCGAACAGGTGAATCTGGCCATTACGCAAATGGATGAAGTCACCCAGCAGAACGCGGCCCTCGTCGAACAGGCAGCCGCCGCATCGAAGTCGCTCGAAGAACAGGGAGGCCGGCTGGCCGACGCGGTATCGCTGTTCCGGCTCGACACACGCGCGGCCGGCGCATAGCGCTCTCACCGTGCGCGCGTCCTCACTGGACGCATCAAATCCGGTGACTGACATGCTCAGCATCCGGAATTAACCAGATAGTGGGAATTCGCGCGCATTGCATTCGGCGCGAAACAAATCCGTAACGGCCGCGTAACGATCGATCACCACAATTCGCCATCTTCGACCATCAGGATGGAGTCTTGCATGTTTGCGTCACGAAGCCGTTTCCCGCTGCACGTCGCAGCCTTGTCGAGTGCGATCGTGCTGGCTGCCTGCGGTGGCGGCGACGACGTCACGTCGACCGGCACCACCGCGGCAGCCGTCCCGGCGCCGCCCGCCGACCCCGGCTTCGTCGACAGCGCACCGCTCCCGAGCGTGCCCGCTTTCGTCGACAACATCGCGACCAACCAGCGCGGCGACGCGCGCTATGCGACGCTGTCGACCAACGCCGCGGTGCGCGTGGTGAGCCGTTTCCTCGATCTCTGGCAGCCGTCGACGATGCTGGTCGACGCGGGCGTGAGTGCGCCGGCGAACGGCGCGTTTCCGGCCATCTCGCCGTCCACCTGCTCCGGATTGCCCGGCAACGGCACACCGTGCGGCACGATCCTGAACGACACCGTGCTGTCGGCCAACGTGCAGTATGTGGTCAACGCAACGACCGCGCGCACGCAGCAGCAGGCCGATGCCGCGTACTACGACGACCGGCGCGGCAAGGGGTTCAGCGTGACCGACGGCATGGGCCCGCTCACCACCGCGTGGCGCACCGCCGCCCAGCAGACGACCAGCATCACCAGCATTCCGTCCGACGCGACGACGGTGCTGTACAACGACTCGGGCAACAACGTCGGCGTCGGCAGCAGCACGAACGCGAGCTTCGGGAAGGTCGTCGACCTGCTCAACGAAATGGGCAACAACGCGTCGACCGAACCGTCGAAGCGCTTCTTCAAATATGCGCGCCCGTACCGCTGGAGCACGAGCGTGGTGGTCGCGCCGACGCTCGTGCCGGCGGAAAGCACGACGCCCGCGACCGACGGTGGCTTCATCAGCGGCCACGAGGCGGAAGCGATGCGCGATGCGACGACGATGGCGTGGCTCGTGCCGGAACGCTTCCAGGAAATGGTCAGCCGCGGCCTCGAGCTCGGCGAGAACCGGATCCTCGCCGGCATGCACTCGCCGCTCGACGTGATCGGCGGCCGCATGCTCGCGCTGGCCGTCAGTGCGGCGAACCTGACCGCGTACGCCGGTGACGCGCAGGCCGCCTACACGCAAGCCCATCAGGCGCTGCAGCAACAGACGGGAACGACCGCCACGACGTTCTCCGCATTCGCGCACTCCGGTACGGCGACGACCGACCGGTTCGCCGACTACGCGACGAACAAGGCCGCGTTCCTGCGCCGCCTGACGTTCGGCTTCGGTGCGATCGAATCGACGAATGCGCCGCCGGTCGTGCCGAAGGGTGCCGAGATCCTGCTGCAGACGCGCTTCCCGTACCTGAGCGCCGACCAGCGCCGCGTCGTGCTGAAGACCACCGAACTGCCGTCCGGCTATCCGGTCATGGACGATGCGGAAGGCTGGGGGCGCCTGAACCTGTTCGCGGCAGCCGACGGCTACGGCGCGTTCAACGGCAACGTGATCGTGTCGATGGATGCGTCGCAGGGCGGGCTCAATGCGGCCGACCTGTGGCGCAACGACGTCGCGGGCGCCGGCAAGCTGACGCTGCAAGGCAACGGCACGCTGACGCTGGCGGGCAACAACAGCTACACGGGCGGCACGCAGGTGAGCGGCGGCACGCTGGCGGCCGCGTCGGCGACGGCGTTCGGCAAAGGCGACGTGTACGTCGGCTCGGGCGGCGGCGTGAAGATCGCGGCCGGTGCACCGGTGACGATCGCGACCCGCTATACGCAACTCGACAACACGACGCTCGAACTCGACATCGACGGCAACGGCGGCGGACGCCTGCGCGTGGGCGGCCCGCTCACCGTCACGGGCGGCACGCTGCACGTGACGTTCGTGAACGGCTACACGCCGAAGGCCGGCGATACGATCGCGCTGATCGACGGCGCGGCGGCAGCCGCGAAGTTCGCGACGGTGACGGTCGACGGGTTCAAGGCAACGCCCGTTTATACGGCGACGGGCGTATCGATCACGCTGTCGGCGGCGTAACCGGCATCGGGCATCGATCCCTGCAGCGAGGCCGCCCGAGGGCGGCCTCGGCGTGAGCCCCGGCTCAGGCGAAGCGGGCGGGCGCCGCGGTGCCCCGCCTTGAAAGGCGACCTGGATTGACCGACGCACGGGCGCCTGCGCCCGTTTTCGTCCTCGCCGCATCGCGCGGCACCCTGCGTAAACCCCATCTCGTCATAAATTCAAATCCCCTATAATGGGATTTTAATAACAAAAGGCGCGTGCACACCCAAACAATCGTCTTTATAGTCCTGAATTCCGGGCTTTCTTTCATTTTCGTTGCAAGCACACCGCCCTGCGCGACGCGCTCGCTCGGTGAGCGGCAACGCGGTTTTTCTTCCGCGTCACCCGGTGTTTTTTTCTGGATATGATCGTCGGCGGGACCGGGCGGGTTGACCCGCACCTTCCGGAAGCCATCCAGGCGGATCGCGCATCGCGCGGTCGTTCTGCCCCCGCCCGGGCAGCATGAGCCGGCCTCGGCCGGCATCGATTTCGAGACGGGATGCACTAGCCTCACCATGAACCTGCACGCTGAAACACTGTGCTTCTCGGATGTGTTCCTCCATTCCCAGGCGATCGTGAACTGGTCGCAGCACTACGACCAGATCAGTCCGGGCACGGCCACGACCACGCTGCGCCAGGTTGCCGGCCAGCGCTTTCACGTCTTTCGCGAACGCATCAACCAGCGCGTGATGCAGCACGGCCTGGCGCCGCGCGACCGCCTCTGCTTCGCGCTGCCGATCGCCAGTACCGTCGCGCCGGTGGTCCAGGGGCGCACCGTCGAGCGCCCGAGCCTGCTGACCTTGCGCGGCGGCGAGGAGTTCGTCGCCCACCTGCCGTGCGACACGGAAGTGCTCGCCTTCACGATCGATCGCACGCTCACGGCCGATCGCGAACTGGACGAACTCGCGAACCTGCCCGCTCGGGTCCTGAAGCAGCCGGTGCTGCCGATCTCGCCCACGCGCTACCGCCATGCGCTGGACGGCCTCGAACGCGTGCTCTGCCAGGCACTCGACAGCGGTTCGCTCACGGCCCGCGATGGCTTCGACGAACGCGTGCTCGCGCACAGCGTCGTCGGCATCCTGCTCGACCTCGTGCAGTCCGACGATCCGGATGCCGGCGCGCTGCCGTCGGCATCGACGCAAAGCTATATCGTTCGCCGCAGCCAGGAGATCGCACTGGAAAGCGACGACGTGCCGACGGTCATCGATCTCTGTCATCACCTTCGAATCAGCCGCCGCACGTTGCAATACAGCTTCCAGAACGTCGTCGGCACCACGCCGACGGCCTACCTGCGCTCGATCCGGCTGAACGCCGTGCGGCGCTTCCTGAGGACGACGCCCGAAACGATGCGGATCGGCGACGCGGCCGCGCAATTCGGCTTTTGCCACTTCGGGCGTTTTTCCGCGTACTACCAGCAACATTTCCACGAGCTGCCGTCGCACACGCCGCGCCTGAGCTGAGCCTGCGGACGCGTCACGGCCGTGCATCCGGGTAATCCCCTGCCACCCGGCGCATGCGGATTGCCGATAGCGGACAACGCCCGCTTTTTCGGCACCGTAAATTTTGTCGTCGGCCTGTTCCGCATCGCACTGCACCGGGCGGCCGTCCAAGCGCACACCTGTGCCGTCGGCGGACGGCAGCATCCATGGCCGGTTCGTCAGGATCGGCCCGCGGCACGGGGATATTGATCAGGCATGCCGGTGTCGATTCCTGACGGACGATCCGGTCAGCGGGACTACTCATGAACGAATCGTCACCCCGGTCCGAAGCAGGGCTCAGCAAGAACGCCGTCGGACTTTCACACATCGTCTTCTTCGTCGTCGCCGCAGCCGCGCCGCTCACCGCGATGGTCGGCGCGACCCCCGCGGCGTTCTCGCTCGGCAACGGCCCCGGCGTGCCCGGCGTATTCGTGCTGGCGGGCGTCATGTACCTGATCTTCAGCATCGGCTACGCGGCGATGAGCCGGCACATCTCGAATGCGGGCGCCTTCTATGCGTACATCGCGAACGGGCTCGGGCGTCCTGCCGGCGTGGGCGGCGCGTTCGTCGCGATCGTCGCGTACAACGCCGTGCAGATCGCGATCTACTGCATGTTCGGCTTCTTCCTGAACGACAGCATCCAGCGCCACTACGGCGTCGACGTGCCGTGGTGGGCGTTCGCGCTCGCGTGCGTCGTCGCCGTCCACTTCTGCGGCGCGCGACGCATCGAGTTCAGCGGCCGGCTGCTCGGCATGCTGATGATCGGCGAGATCGCGATCGTGATGCTGCTCGATCTCGCGATCGTCGCGCACGGCGCGAGCACCGGCGGCTTCAGCGCGAAACCGTTCAGCCCCGCGATGGTGTTCGCACCGGGGCTCGGCACCGCGCTCGTGTTCGTGCTCGGCTCGTACATGGGCTTCGAGGCAACGGCCATCTTCTCCGAGGAAGCCCGCGACCCGAAACGCACGATCCCGCGCGCCACGTACCTGGCCGTGATCCTCATCATGGCGTTCTACGCGCTGTCGTCGTGGGCGATCGTCGAGGCATGGGGCGAGCCCCAGATCGCCGCGCAGGCGGCGCACGATCCGGCCAATCTCTGGTTTGCCGTCAGCGGCCGGCTGCTCGGCGGCATCGCGACGGACGCGATGAACGTGCTGCTCGTCACGAGCCTCTTCGCGGCGATCCTGTCGTTCCACAACACGATCACGCGCTATTTCTACGCGATGGGCCGTGAACGCGTGCTGTGGCGCAAGCTCGGTCACACGTGCCCCGTGCATCGCTGCCCCGACGTCGCCGGGAAAGTGCAGACGGTGATCGCGCTCGCGGCCATCGTCGGCTCCGCCGCCTTCCGCCTCGATCCGTTCGCGGTCGTGTTCTCGTGGATGAGCGCGCTGGCCACGATCGGCATCATCGCGGTGCAGATCCTCGTGGCGGCCTCGGTGATCGCGTTCTTCGCGCGCGACCACCGGGACGCCGGCCTCGTGCACCGCCTGATCGCGCCGCTCGTCAGCGTGATCGCGCTCGGCGCGTGCCTCGTGCTGGTCGTGCGCAACCTGTCCGTGCTGAGCGGATCGGATTCGACCTTCGTCGCGATGTTTCCGTATTTCCTGGTTGCCGTCGGCGCGCTCGGCGTCCGCGCCGCCTTGCGATTGAAGCGCAACGATCCCGACCTGTATCGCGAACTCGGACGCGCCACGCCGTAACCGCTCCCCCCGGCTGGTGCCGCTGGCGGCACCGGCATCGTCTCGCCCCACCCCTGACGCTGTCCCGCGATCGGCACGCGATGCATCGATGCATCGCGCCGGCACGGCCCCCGCGCGGGTATTCCCTATCGCGGTCACGCGGCAACGATTGCCGATAGCGGACAAGGCCCGCCGCTTCATCGACATACAGTGAACCCGACGTCGAAGCCGTGCCGTGACAGCCCTCACCGCCACGACCGGCGCGGCCCGACGACTCGCCCCTGTGAAACACGGACACCATGATGAAAATTCAGAACCTGATCGGCGGCCGGCATTGCGACGCATCTGCCGGCCGTACCTTCGACAAGCTGGCGCCGGCGACCGGCGACTACGTCGCCGCCGTGCCGGCGTCGACCGCCGAAGACGTCGATCGCGCCGTACGCGCCGCACACGGCGCGCTGCATGACGACGCCTGGGCACGCGCGGGCGGACCGGCCCGGGCGCGCTGGCTGCTCCGGCTCGCCGACCTGATCGAGCGCGACCGTGACGCGCTGGCCGAATGCCTGGCCGTCGAACAAGGCCGCCCGCTCGCCGAGATGCGCATGATGGACATCCCAATGAGCATCGACACGCTGCGCTACTTCGCCGGCTGGGCCGACAAGCTCGAGGGCCGCACGATTCCGACCGACGGCTTCATGGGCCGCCCGACACTCAACTACACCCGGCGTGCGCCGGTCGGCGTCGCCGCGCAGATCATCCCGTGGAACGCGCCGCTGATGATCGCCGTGTGGAAACTCGCACCGGCGCTCGCGGCCGGCTGCCCGGTGGTCATCAAGCCGTCCGAGGACACGCCGCTTGCGCTCGCCCGTCTCGGCGAACTCGTCTGCGAAGCCGGCCTGCCCGCCGGCGTCGTCAACATCGTCCACGGCGTCGGCTCGGAAGTCGGCGCCGCGCTGGTCGCGCACCCGCTCGTGAGCAAGATCAGCTTCACCGGCAGCACCGAAGTCGGCCGGACGATCGCCGCCGAAGCGGCCCGGACCTTCAAGCGCGTCACGCTCGAGCTCGGCGGCAAGGCTGCGCAGATCGTCTTCGCGGACGCCGATCTCGACCGTGCGATCCCGTCGCTGATGGCCGGCATGTTCGCGAACCAGGGCCAGACGTGCGCGGCCGGCTCGCGCGTGCTCGCACACCGCTCGATCGCACCCGCCCTCGAAGCGCGGCTCGCCGATGCCGCCCGCACCATCCACGTCGGCCCGCCGTCGGAACCCGGCGTGCAGATGGGTGCGCTGATCAACCCGCGCCACCTCGCACGCGTGCGTGCGCACGTCGAAGGGGCGCTCGCCGAAGGAGCGGTCATGCTCGCAGGCGACGAACAGGTGCCGCCGCGCGGCTGCTTCATGCGCCCGACGATTCTGGGCGGCGTGCATCCGGACATGCGGATCGCGCGCGACGAAGTGTTCGGCCCGGTCGGCATGGTCATGCCGTTCGACACCGAGGACGAAGCCGTCCGCATCGCCAACGACACGCCGTTCGGCCTGTCCGCGTCGGTCTGGACGCAGGACGTCGGCACCGCGCACCGCGTCGCCGAGCGGCTCGACGTCGGCGCGGTCGCGATCAACGCATGGAGCCCGATCGATGCGCGCCTGCCGTGGGGCGGCACCAAGCAAAGCGGGATCGGGCGCGACCTGTCGAAGGCCGCGCTCGACTCGTACCTCGAGGAAAAGATCATCAGCGCAGCCCTGTGATCCCGCGGCGCACAGCGCGCCGCATCGTGTTCAAGCACTTCGTGAGAGAAAGACCATGGACTACCAAAAGCGACAAAAGCGATTCTGGCACCCGATGAGCTCGGCAGCCGCCGGGCACACGACCCCCACCGTGATCATCGAGCGCGGCGACGGCAACTACGTGTACGACGTCGAGGGCCACCGCATGCTCGACGGCGTCGGCGGACTCTGGAACGTCAACGTCGGCCACAACCGGCCGGAAGTGAAGGCCGCGATCGCCCGCCAGATGGACGAGCTGTCGTACTACCAGACCTTCGACGGCGTCGCCCATCCGCGCGTGTACGACCTCGCCGACCGCCTGTGCGCGATGTTCGCGCAGGAGGACATGCAGCGGGTGATGTTCGGCAGCGGCGGCTCCGACGCGATCGAGACCGCGCTCAAGATGGCACGCCAGTACTGGGTCGCCGCGGGGGAACCGTCGCGCACGAAATTCCTGTCGCTGCGCAACGGCTACCACGGCGTGCACGTCGGCGGCACGTCGATCGGCGGCAACGGCGTCTACCACTACAACCACGGCCCGCTGCTGCCCGGCTGCGTGCTGCTCGACACGCCGTGGCTCTATCGCAACCCGTGGAACTGCGACGATCCGCAGCAACTCGTCGAGCATTGCATCCGGCAGCTCGAGGAAACGATCGCGTACCACGGCCCGCAGACCATCGCCGCATTCGTCGCGGAGCCGGTACAGGGCGCGGGCGGCCTGATCGTCCCGCCCGCCGACTACTGGGCGCGCGTGCGCGCCGTGTGCGACCGCAACGGCATCCTGCTGATCGCCGACGAGGTAGTCACCGGTTTCGGCCGCACCGGCAGCCTGCTCGGCAGCCGCGGATGGGGTGTCGCCGCCGATATCCTGTGCGTCGCCAAGGGCATTTCCGCCGGCTACGTGCCGCTCGGCGCGACGCTGTACAACGGGCGCATCGCGCAGGCGATCGAACAGGGCGCGGGCTTCTCGCACGTGATCATGCACGGCTATACGTACAGCGGGCATCCGCTCGCGTGCGCCGCGTCGCTCGCGGTGCTCGACATCGTCGAAGCCGAGGATCTGCCAGGCAATGCGGCACGGGTCGGCCAGCGGCTGCTCGAGCAACTGCTGCCGCTGAAGGCCGACTTCGAGACCGTCGGCGACGTCCGCGGCAAGGGGCTGATGCTGGCGCTCGATCTCGTCACCGACAAGGCCAGCCGCACGCCGCTCGATCCGGGCAAGGGGTTCGCGGCGCGCGTGGCCGATGCCGCGCGCCGGCGCGGGGTCCTGGTCCGGGCGATCGCCAACAAGGTCGTGATGTCGCCGCCGTTGACGCTGCAGCAGGGCGAGGCCGACTTCATCGCGATGACGTTGCGCGAAGCGCTGCAGGAGTGCTGCGCGGATTCGCGATCGATCGCCTGACCGCACGGACCGCCGGGCGCACGGATCTTTCGTCGAAGGTTCGTGCGCATCGCCATCCGGCCCGGGCTCGACGAAGATCGACGACCGGCGTCCCGCCGGTTGCAATTTCGCTTTCAAGGAAGACTAGCCAAATGGAACACCAGGCCATTGCATTCACGGTCGAGAAATACCCGCTCGTGCTGCGGCTGCTGCACTGGGTCAGGGCGGTCCTGATCGGCGCGCAGCTCTGGACCGGATGGACGATGGTCCGGCTCGACGACAACCTGCCGGCCAAGTTCGACTGGTACTACCCGACCCACAAGGAGTTCGGCGTGCTCACGCTGCTGGTGGTCGTGACGCAACTGGCGATCCGGTCGATGAAGCCGCTGCCGCCGCTGCCGTCGAGCCTGCCGAAGCTGGACCGCAAGCTCGCCAGGATCGCGCACACCCTGCTGTATGCGCTCGCGATCATCGTGCCGCTGATGGGCTATTCGATGTCCAGCACGTATACGCAGAGCGACGGCGTGCCGTTCTTTTTCTTCCGCGTACCCGAGCTGCTGCCGAAGAACGACCACTGGTTCGAGGCATTCCAGTGGCTGCACCGGACACTGGCCTACACGCTGCTCGTGCTCGTCGTGCTGCATATCCTCGCCGCGCTGAAACACCGGTTCTTCGACTCGAACCGCGAAAACGACGTACTCCGTCGCATGCTGTAACGCCGCTCCGACCCGTTGCCGGGATCCCGGCAACGTTCGGCACCCGGGCCGCCCGATCGTGGCGCCCGGTCCTTTTCTGCCCAACCATTTCGTTTTACTAACTATAAGCGGACCACCCGGGCGTCCGGGGCACCGGCACGCCATCGGGAACGGTATCGCATCGCCCTAGCGGCACTCACCAGGAGATCGACAATGAAGAGGATGATTGCGGTCGTTTCGACCGCCGGCGCCATGGGATTCGGCCTGACTGCCCATGCGCAGAGCACCGTGACGCTTTATGGCCTGATCGACGAAGGCGTCAATTTCACGAGCAACGCGGGCGGCAGCAAGGCTTACCAGATGGTGAGCGGCGACACCGTCGGCAGCAACTGGGGGCTGAAAGGCACGGAAGACATCGGCGGCGGGCTGAGGGCGCTCTTCCAGCTCGAGAACGGCTTCAACGCGAGCACCGGGGCGCTCGGCGTGACATCGCGGATGTTCGGCAGGCAAGCTTACGTCGGGCTCGATTCCGACCGGTTCGGCACGCTCACGCTCGGCCGCCAGTACGATCCCACGCTCGACATGTGGAGCCCGTTCACGGCCACCGGCAACTGGCTCGGCGACTTCGGCGCCCACCCGTACGACAACGACAATGCCGACTGGGACTACCGCATCCAGAACAGCGTCAAGTACGTGTCGCCCGCATACGCCGGCTTCAAGGGCGAAGTGCTCTACGGGCTCTCGAACCAGGCGGGCGGCTTCGCCCGGAACCGGGTGTACAGTGCCGCGGTGCAATATCAGATGGGCGCGTTTTCCGCCGCCGTCGCGTACCTGAGGGCCAACAACGGCGGCGCGACCGCGGCCGGTGCGTTGTCGAGCGACGATACGGTCTTCAGCGGCCGCTCGCAGCAGACCATCGATGCCGGGGCGTCGTACAAGTTCAGCGACAAGCTGACGCTGTCCGCCGCGTATTCGCACGTCGACGTGACCAACCCCGAATCGAATCTCTACTTCGCGAACCAGCCGGCGGCCGGCTCGCAGCACGCGTGGAAATTCGACAACTTCGAGGTCAACGGCCAGTACTTCTTCCGGCCGGACGTCTGGCTCGGCGCGGCGTATACCTACACGCATGCCCATGTCACGACGGCGGCGGGCGACGGATCGCCGAGCTGGCACCAGCTGTCGATGATGCTCGACTACGACCTCAGCAAGCGGACCTCGACGTACATCCAGGGCGCATACCAGCATGCCACCGGCCACACCGGCACCGATTTCGACTACGCGCACGTGCTCGGCACCGCCGGACAGTCGTCGGGCCGCAATCAGTTGGCCTTGCGCATCGGGATGATGCATCGGTTCTGAACCCGGCGGTTGATGCACGGGCTCGCGTATCAGGTACGCGGCAGCCCGTGCTGTCCCGTGCCGTCAGAACTGATGCCGCAAGCCGACGCGCACCGCGGTCTGCGTCGAGCCGGCCGCCGCGCCGCCGAGCGCGGCCTCGACCTGGGCACCGTAAGCGCTGTCGTGCCCGCGGGCGAGCACCGCGTACAGGCCGGTACGCTTCGACAGCGAATAATCGGCACTCAGCGTGACTTGATTGGCCGAGCCGACGTCGCCGCCGCGCTGCTGGAACTGGAAGCCGCCGCCCAGCTGCAACGACGGCGTGACCGACCAGGTCAGCCCGGCGTCGTAGGTGGTTGCCCGCAACGGCGCGGCAGCGCCGATCCGCACGTCCGACACCATGCCGAAGACGCGAAACCGGTCGAAGTTGTAGCCGGCCCCGCCCGAGAAGTTGCGCAGATTGCCGCCGGCGGTCACGTCGTGCTGGCCGAAATACGCGAGCGCGGCGCTGAACGCGCCCTGCGTGTAGGACAGCATCGCGCTCTGCACGCTGCTGCGCGCGACCGAGCCGGGCACGTTGCCGAAGCCCCACATGCCGCCGAACGCGATACCGCCGAACGTCGGACTCACGTACTTCACCGCGTTGTTCACCTGAACGCCCCACACGCGGTTGTCGAGCGCGCCGCCTGCCGACGCATTCGCCGGCAACCCCCACGCGAGCAGGCCGGCCGGCGTGTTCGCGCCCACCGCGAAGGACGGCATGAGATCGCCGACGAAATCGAACTGACGCCCGAGCGTCACGGTGCCCCAGTCGCCGCCGAGCCCGACGTACGCTTGCGAACTGAATGCGGAGCCCGGCACGGTCAGCGTGCCGTCCGACGTCTGGAACTGGCTTTCGAGCCGGAACACGGCAAAGTTGGCGCCGCCGAGCGCCTCCCTGCCCGTCAGGCCCCACACGTCGTTGCGCGACACGCCCGCCTGCAACGCGAGCTGGCGCCCGCCATGCGGGGCAGCCGCCACGTTGCTCGTATAGGTCACGCCCGTGTCCAGCGAACCGTAGAGCGTCACGCTCGATTGGGCGAACGTCGGTGCAGCGGCACCGCAACCGCACAACGCCACCATCCGGAACCACGCTTTCATCTTCTTCTCCTCATTGAATTTTCCCGATCGATGCGCGCGTGAACCGGCGGCACGGCGACGACATCGATTCGTCATGCTTTTCCCGATTAAAATAGGAATCCCAATCAATAGGCGGCGCAGCGATCCGCTGCACCGCGGCCGGCCCGCTTCCCGAACTTTCGCCGGCACGGTTCCGCTTACCGCCTGCGCGACTTAAGTTAGACTACGACCCTGTCGCCCGCGGTGCCGCACGCCGTGCCGCAGCCCGGCCGCGCCAGCCGCGTTCGTCCTTCCCGTTTCATTGCCGCAAGCCGCCTGAACCCCGGATCACGTCATGTCGAGCCTCACCAAAATGCTGTCCATCCTCGACGTCTTCTCGTCGTCCGCGACGTCGATGACCGCCGAGGAGATCGCCGAACACATGGGCTTTTCGCGGACCACGTGCTACCGCTACGTGAAGGAACTGGCGTCCGTCGGCCTGCTCGTCGGCAGCAACGGCCGCTATACGCTGGGCCCGCGCATCATCCATCTCGACTACAACATGCGGCAGTCGGACCCGACGCTCACCGCCGCGAAGCCCGTCATCCAGAAGCTGGTCCAGGTCACCGGCGGCGATGCGCTCGTGTCGACGCTGTTCGACGAGCAGATCATCAACGTCATGCACGAAACCGGCGCGGAGAACCTGCAGCTGGGATTCGGCCGCGGCCGCATCATGCCGCTGTTCCTGGGTGCGTCGTCGAAAGTGATCGTGGCCGCGATGTCGCGTGCACGCCTGAAGCGCCTGCACGAACGACACAACGACGAGCTCGGCGAGTTCGCGGCCGACTGGACGCAGTTCTGGCGCGCCTGCCAGCAGATCACCGACGCGGGATACTGGATCTCGCGCGGCGAACTCGACGCAGGGTTCGTCGGCATCGCCGCGCCGATCCGCACCGCCAGCAGCGGCGAGATCAACAGCAGCCTGTCGCTCGTCTTTCGCGCCGAACACTTCGCGCTGTTCGACGAGCACGTGCTCGGCAAGCTCCTGATCGACGCCACCGCCCAGATCGGCGCCGCCACCTGACGATTCGCGCGCCGTCGCATCCGACGCCACGCGTGAACGTCGACATGCACACGGTCAGTTCATCTGCGTGATGAATTTGGTGACCAGGTAACCGTCGAACGTCTCCGTTCCTCCCTCGCTGCCGAAGCCGCTGTCCTTCACGCCGCCGAACGGGATCTCCGCCGGCCCCATCCCGAAGTGATTGATGTTGACCATGCCGGCTTCGAGCGCGCGGCTGATCCGGTGCGCGTTGCGCGCCGATTCGGTGAACGCATACGACGCGAGGCCGAACGGCAAACGGTTGGCCTCGGCGAGCGCATCGTCGAGCGCGTCGAACGGCACGATCCCGACGATCGGACCGAACGGCTCCTCGTTCATCAGGCGCGTGTCGCGCGACGGGCCGAGCACGACCGTCGGCGCGAAATAGTGCCCCGGCCCCGGCAGGACCGTGCCGCCCGCGGCAATCTCCGCCCCTTTCGCCCTGGCGTTGGCAACGAATGCGTCGATCTCGGATACGCGTCGCGCATGCGCGAGCGGGCCCATCGTGGTCGCGTCTTCCAGCCCGTAGCCGACGCGAATCCTGCCGACCGCGTCGAGATACGCGGCGGCGAACCGTTCGAACACCGGGCGTTGCACGAAAAACCGGGTCGGCGACACGCAGACCTGCCCGGCATTGCGAAACTTGTACGCGGCCAGCATCGTCGCGGCGCGCTCGATGTCCGCATCCGCGCAGACGAGCACCGGCGCATGCCCGCCCAGCTCCATGGTCATGCGCTTCATGTGCGACGCGGCGAGCGCGGCCAGTTGCTTGCCGACCGGCACCGAGCCGGTGAACGAAATCTTGCGCACCAGCGGCGATTCGATCAGTTGCTTCGACACGTCGCCCGGTGCGCCCCAGACGATGTTCAGGCACCCCGCGGGCAATCCGGCATCGTGGAAGATGCGCGCGAGCGCGACGATCGCGCTCGGCGATTCCTCGGGCCCTTTCAGGACCAGCGTGCACCCGGACGCGAGCGCGGCCGCGATCTTGTGCATGGCCTGGCTGAACGGGAAATTCCACGGCGAAAACGCCGCGCACACGCCGATCGGTTCCCGCAATACGGTCTGCGCGACGTCGGGCGAACGCGACGGTACGACGCGGCCGTAGGTGCGGCGCCCCTCCTCCGCATGCCATTCGAGCTGCTCGGCGGACGTCACGACCTCGGCGATTGCCTCGCGCAGCGGCTTGCCCTGGTCCATCGTGATGTGACGGCCGATCGTGTCGGCCCGCTCGCGCACGAGCGCGGCGGCGCGGCGCAGGATGTCGGAGCGCACGAGCGGCGACTCGCGCCGCCACGCCGCGAATGCGCGATGCGCGGCGTGCACCGCGGCGTCGATATCGTCCGCTGTCGCATGCGGCAATTCGCCGAGCACGCGGCCGGTTCCCGGATCGAGAACGGGCTGCGTGCGCCGGCCGTCGGCCTGCAGGAACCGGCCATCGACATACAGATGGAGCGGCGCGTAATCGTGGGGCGCATCAGGCGTCATGTGCGACGTCAGCGGTGTAAACGGAATCAAGACGGATACCTCGGTAGAGACTGCACGATGGGCGCGGACGGTGCGACGATCGCATCACGCGTCCTGGCTCGGCGCACGCAACAGGCCGCCGATTTCCTGCCGGAGAATCTGGTTTTCCTGCCTGACGAGCAGATGCCGGACCTTGCCGCGAAACGTCCTGAACTCGGGATCGGCCATCAGCACGGCACGCCGCCGCGCACGATCGTCCAGCGAATCGAACGCCCACAGATAGACGAGCTGGTTCAGCGGCCCGACTTCCGTCGCAAAACAGCCGACCATCGTGCCGAGTGCCTGCTCCTGCGCCGTGCGCCCGCCTTCCGCGTACAGCCGCAGATATTCGGCAACGCCGCCCGGCACCAGCGTGTAGGTGCGTTGCTCAACAAACATGGGCTTCCTCCTGTTGTCGCGGCGCGAACGCCTGAAAGGCCGCGGTCACGCCGGCCATTCCCACGGCATCCGTCTGCGCGGCCACGTAGCGATCGGGGCGCACCACCACGAGCGGGCCCGCATGCCGGTCGAACCAGTCGGCCAGTGCGTTGTCGACGTCTTCGACGCACGTGCTGCCGTGGCCGCTGGCCAACCGCCCCGCGCGACCGGTGCCGCTGCGCGAACGATTGACCTGAACGAACGTCGCGCCCAGCGCCGCCCAGTACGCGCGGTCGTCGTCGCTCAGGCAGGCCTGCGGATCGCATTGCCAGCCGACGATCGAGAACCACGGGCCCAGCACGTCGTCGAGCTTGCGGCGCACACCGTCGGCCGTCTCGACGTCGGGCTGCGCGATCATCCTGCCGACCGCGGTGTCCGGCGCCTCCGGCAGCACGACGCCCCGTGTATAGCTCGGCATCGGCTTGAAACGCATCTGCAGGATGTAGTCCTTCAGGCCCGGTGCAAACCGCGCGAGCCCGAGAAAGCGATCGCGCAGGAAGGCGACGATCCGGCTGGTCGGCATCAGCATCGCGCCGAACGTGTCCGCCAGGTCGATCATCGCCTTCGCGTGATCGCGCCGCTCCGATTCGTACGTGTGGATCACGCCGGGATGCAACGCGCCGTTGACGACGCCCGCCAGTTTCCACGCGAGATTGCCCACGTCGCGCAACCCCGCGTTCAGGCCCTGGCCGATCCACGGCGGCGTCAGGTGCGCCGCATCGCCGATGAGCGCCACGCGGCCCACGACGAACCTTTCGGCCACGCGCGAATGGTGCGTGTAGGTCCTGGCGCGCACGATCTCGAGGCGGTCGACATCGTCGACGTACGGTGCGATCAGCGCGCGGATCGATTCCGGTTGCGCGATCGCCTCTTCGTCCTCGTGCGGGAACACGAGAAACTCCCAGCGCCGGAAATTGAACGGCAGGTAGATGCAGACGTTCGGGCGGCGCGGGTCGCAGTTCAGCGCGGTGCACGGCTGGTCGAGCCCGGCGTTCTTCACGTCGACCACGACCCACTTCATCGGATGGGTGGTGCCGGCCAGCTTGACGCCCAGCCACTCGCGCATCGGGCTGCGGCCGCCGTCGGCCGCCACCACGTAGTCGGCCTCGAGCGCGTAGTGCTGCCCGTCGGCGCGGCGCACCTGCAGCGTGACGCGTTCGTCGTCCTGGTCGAGGCCGACCACTTCGTCGCCGGTCCGCAACGACACGTGCGGATAGCGTGCCAGCCCGTCGCGCAGCGTCCGCTCGGCCAGTTGCTGCATGAAGATGTTGCGCCGCCACCAGCCGAATTCGCGGATCGACGGGCGGATGTCGGCAAAGCATTCGCCGTTCGCCTTGAACATCCGCAGCGGCACGTTCTGGATGATGTCGCGGCTCAGTTCGTCGGCGAGGCCCGCGGTCTGGAACAGCCGCAGCGCCTCGTCGTCGATGCCGACCGCGCGCGGAAACTCGACGATCTGCGGCGCCTTCTCGAGGATCACCGTCTCGATGCCATAGAGACCGAGCAGGTTCGCCATCGCCGCGCCGTTCGGCCCCGCGCCGACGATCGCGACCGACGTCCGGTTCGCATGGTTCAGGTTCATGCGTCAGACTCCCGCCCGCCACGCCGGATCGTCCAGACGATCGAGCCACGGTCGCAATGCGTGATTGAATGCCGCCGGCTGGTCGTCATGGACGTAATGCGTCGCACCGGGAATGTCGATCCGCTCGATTCCCGCGTTGGCGGCCGCCATTTCGGCTGCCACGTCCGCGGACAGGAAGTCCGATTCGCCGCCGCGCAACAACAGGGTCGGCACGTGCAGGTTGAGGATCAGCGGCCACAGGTGGACGAGCTGCGCCGGCGTGGCGGCCAGCCGCGCCGCCGCAATCCCGTCGGCGTCGTGACGCCATGCGATCCGCCCCGGTTCGTCCTCCTTCAGCGAGTGCACGACGCGCGAATCGAGCGCGGATTCCGTGATGTTCGGCCGCTGGCGCCGCCAGAACGCGCGCGCCTCGTCCCACGACGCAAACGCGGCGGGCGTCTCCTTCAGCTCGCGCTTGATGCGCTCCGAACCCTGCGAACCGGCCGACGCGCCCGGCCCCATGTCCTCGATCACGAGACCGGCGAGCCGCTCCGGCTGCGCCGCGGCATAGACGAACGCATTGGCGCCGCCCATCGAATGCCCGACCAGCACGAACCGTTGCAGGTCGAGCGCGCGCACCAACGCGTCGAGATCGCGCACGTAGGCCGCCGCGTAATAGTCCCGCTGCGGATCCCAGTCGCTGCGTCCGCGGCCGCGCTGATCGAGCGCGACGACGCGGTAGCGATCGACCAGCGCATCGGCGACGGGCTCCCACGTATGCGCGTAGCTGCGCAAGCCGTGCAGCATCACCACCGCCGGTGCATCGTCGCGCCCCCAGCTCACGTAGTGCAGCCGCAGCCCGTCGCTGTCGACCCACCCCTCGTTGACGGATGCCGTATTCATCCTCTCCTCCCCGGCCGGCATCCGCGATCAGACCAGGCCGTCGCGGCCGACGATCTCGCTCGCCTTCAACCCGCCGAGGCGAGCATGCAGGCGGCCGCGCGTCGCGAACGCGAAGATCACCAGCACTTCGTCGTCGTTGGGCGCATCGGGGAACAGGCACGTCACCGTGTCGTAGTGCGAGCGCACGTAGAGCGCATCCTTGTGCGCGAGCGGCACGTCGATCACCGTGTTGACCGGGCCGCGCTTGCCGCTCGACGGCACCCACGACTTGCCGCCGCCCAGCGCCGCACGGATCGGCTCCGCGAAGATCGACGTCAGGAACGCGTTACCGTGTTCATACTCGCCGGCCGAGCCGACCAGGCAGGCCTTGCCGTAGCTCTCGATCGCACGGCCCGCGGCGAGCGACTCGATGCGCCGCGCGAACTCCTTGCCGAGCGCGGGCGACGGGCGCACGAGGTCGTCGAGGTTCTCGCTGAAGCGCCCCGCATACGGGTTGTGAACGGCCGCGGCGATCACGATCTTGCGCAGCGGCTCGCCGTCCGCGAGCTGGCCGGATTCGTTCGCGAGCGAATCCTCGATCTGCGTGTACCACTTGCGGATATGAAAACCTTCGAAATTGGCGATCTTGCTCATCAGGAATCCTCTATTAAGTGTCGGTCATGCGGAAATGGAAGACCGGCGCGTCAGTCGAACAGCGGCTCGAGCTGCGCGGGGTCGCTCGGTGCGTTGTACAGGTGCAGCACGCGCTTGCCCTCTTCGTCGTCGGTGACGGTTTCGCAGAAGAATTCGAGGCGGTTGCCGTCCGGGTCCGTGAAGTACACGCCGATCCCGACCTTGTGATCGGTGATCTTGACGATCGGCACGTGACGGCGAATCAGCATCCCGTACAGGCGGCGCAGTTCGGTCAGGCCGCCGGCGATTTCGAGCCCGTAGTGCTGCAGGCCGATCGTGCCGAGCTCCGCGTCGGACGCCGCGCGGATCAGCGCGATGTCATGGTGCTTCTGGCCGAAGGACATGAACACCCACTGCTCGCCGCGCGCGGTTTCCGTCATGCCGAGCACCTCGGCGTACCAGGTGCTCGAGCGCACGGGGTCGCGCACGAACAGCGACAGGTGGGTGCGCTGGACGCGCGGGGTCGGCAGCGGCAGTCCGCTCGCGTTCGCGCGCTCGGCGTCCCGCTGGATGTCGGACGGTGTCATCGTTCGCTCCACTCAATTGATCGACTGCGCGTGGGCGACGAGCGGCGCTTCGAACGGCGTCCACGCGACGGCCGTGATCTCGCTGAAATCGCGCCATTCCCTGGCCCAGTTCCGGCCGCCGTCGCGCGAGCAGAACAGGTGCCCGTACTTGGTGCCCGCATAGACGAGCGCCGGCCGGGCCGCATGGACGCCGAACGCCCAGAAGGTGGAATTCGGCGGCGTCTGCAGATCCGTCTCGTGCCACGCGTAGCCGCGATCGGTCGAGCGGTAGATGCGGCTGCGGGTACCCGGCGTGCCGTCGCCGATCGCCATCAGCAGGTCGCCTTCCGGCTCCGGCAGTTGCACGACCGTGCGCGTGTAGTACAGCCCGTCGAAGCGGTCGCGCGACTGTTTGGCGTCCCAGGTCTGGCCATCGTCCTCGCTCACGTACACCGCGTTGACCGTCAGCAGCACCGTGGTTTTGCGCCGGTCCGCCGTGGCGGACAGCACGGCGATCGCATGAATGTCGCTGTTGCGGATCGCCGTGCCGGGGCCGTCCACGCGCGCCCAGCTCGCGCCGGCGTCGCGGCTGCGCCACGCGCCGCCCTCCTCCACGCCGTACCAGACGTTGCGGCCGTCGTCCGGATCCACGCAGATCGTCAGCAGCCGCGGGCGATTGACGCCCGCGCAGAACTCGGGGAACTCGGGCGCCGTTCTCTCCCACGTCAGGCCGGCGTCGCTCGACTTGTACAGCGCGGCGCGCGACGGTGCGCCGGTGCCCGCATAGAGCACCGCGGGGTTCGCCGGATCGATCGCGATGGACCAGACCGTCTGCCCGTTCAGCAGGTTCTCGGGACGAAACCAGTGCGCGCCGCCATCCTCGCTGATGCACAGCCCCGCATCGGCGCCGGCATAGACACGCGACGGCGTCGCGGGGTCCACCGCGAGCGCGCGCACGATGCCGTCGAATTCGATCGGCTCGGCGAGCCCGAGGCGATGCCAGGTCTTGCCGTCGTCGTTCGAGCGCAGGATGCCTTGCCCGGCCGTGGCGACCAGTACGGTTGCGGTCATGAAATGCTCCTTGGGTCAGAGAAAAATGCCGCGCGTGAGGCCGCCGTCGCAGCCGATCGACTCGCCGGTGATCGAGCCGGATTTCGGCGACGCGAGAAACGCGACGATCCACCCCATTTCTTCCGGCTGCAGCACGCGCCGGATCGGCGTGACCTTCACGTAGTTCGCCTCGACCTCCGCGGCCGTGAGCCCCTGCTTCTGCGCCTCTTTCTCGTAGAGTTCGTGGATGTGCGGCGTCTCGACGACGCCCGGGTGAATCGTGTTGACCGTGATGCCGGACGGGCCGAGCTGGTCGGACAGCGTCTTGGTGAGGTGCACGATCGCCACGTTGCGCATGCCGGACAGCTGCTTGCTGCCGCGGCCCGTGAGGCCGCCGATGTTGACGATCCGGCCGAAGCCGTTGCGCCGCATGTAGGGCGCGGCCGCCTTCGCGCAGCGCAGGTAGCCCACCACCTTGATGTCGATGTCCTGGAGCAACCCCTCCGGGCTGGCGTGTTCCAGCTCCGCCCGCACGAGGCCGCCCGGATGCGCGGCGCCGTTCAGCAGGATGTCGAGCCGGCCGAAGCGCTCGACGCTCGCGGCCATCGCCGCTTCGACGGACGCCATGTCGGTCGTGTCCACCGTCACGGGCAGGATCGCCCCCGCCGTGTCGCCCAGCGGCGCGAGTTCCGCGCGAATCTCGGCGGCGGCCGCTTCGAGGTGTTCCATGCGCCGCGCGGCGATGGTGACGTTGACGCCTTCGCGGGCCAGCTCGAGCGCGACGGCCTTGCCGATGCCCATGCTGCCGCCGGTGATGAACGCGGCTTTTCCGTGGAGTTGCAGATCCATAGCGATGAAAGGTGAGAGTCGGGATTGAAGGGGAAAGCGGGTTGCGCGATCAGGACAGGCACATTTCGATGAGCGTCGGCCCGTCGGCGTACTCGAGCGCGTCGTCGAGCGCCTGCACCAGCGCTTGCGTCGTGCTCGCGCGCTCGGCCGGCACGCCGTAGCCGCGCGACAGCGCGAGCCAGTCGATCGGCGGATCGTCCAGCAACGTCAGGCGGCTGGCGTGCGGCGTGTCGGCCGGCAAGCCGCTGCGCGCGAGTTCGGTCTGCAGGATGCCGTAGCGCCGGTTCGATGCGATCAGCATGACGACCGGCAAACGCTCGCGCGCCATCGTCCACAACGCCTGGATCGTGTACTGCGCACTGCCGTCGGACTGCAGCGCGAACACGCGGCGTTCCGGGCACGCGACGGCGGCGCCGAGCGCGACCGGCAAACCCTGGCCGATCGCGCCGCCCGTATTCGTGAGGATCGTGTGACGACGGGCGCGCGCCGACGCGGTGACGAACGGATAGCCGCACGTGCCGCCCTCGATCGACACGATCGCGTCGTCGGGCAACGCATTCGCCAGCACGCGGCCGACGGCCTGCGGCGTCAGCGGCCCCTCCTCGACCGGCCAGCACTCGACCGGCACGCCGTCGGCGTGCGCCGGCGCGCCGATGCGATCCGCCAGCGCTTCGAGCGCGTCGTCGGCCGGGTCGCCCGGTGCGGCGAGCGTCACGATGTCTTCGGGCCGCGCGAGTTCGCCCGGAATGCCTTCGTAGCCGAAGTAGGTGACGGGCGCGAGCGCGCCCGCCAGCACCACGCGCCGGCAGGCGAGCGCGGCCAGCGCCGGCTCGGGGAAGTATGGCAGCCGGTCGATGTCCGGCAGGCCGCCGCCGCGCTCGGCGCGCGCCGGAAAGGTTTCGCTGAAGCAGGTCGTATCGGTCGCCGCCGCGATGCGCGCCGCCGCGCGCTGCCCGCGCGCCGACAGTGCGCGGCCGCCCATCAGCAGCACCGCGCGATGGCCGCTGAGCAGCAGATCCGCGACCCGCTCGACCTGCCCGGGGTCGAACGTCACCGCAGCCGGACGAACGACGGCGGGCGACACCGCATCGCGCACCTTGACCGACTGGAGATCGACCGGCAGCACGAGCGTCGCGACGCCGCGCTGCGCGCCCATCGCGGCCGAGATCGCATCGGCCGTATCGGTCGCGAGATCCGTGTCGCGCGCGACGCTGCGATACCACACCGACACGGGGCGGGCGAGCGACTCGATGTCGGACGTGAGCGGCGCGTCGTACTTCAGGTGATCGCGCGTGTGATCGCCGACGATGTTCAGGATCGGCGTGCGCGCACGGCGCGCGTTGTGCAGGTTGGCAATGCCGTTTGCGTGACCCGGCCCGAGATGCAGCAGCGTCATCGCGGGCTTGCCGGCCATGCGGCCGTAGCCGTCCGCGGCGCCCGTGCACACGCCTTCGAACAGCCCGAGGATCGAGCGCATTCCCGCCACGGTATCGAGCGCGCCGACGAACGGCATCTCGGTGGTGCCGGGATTGGCGAAACAGACGTCGACGCCGGCATTGCGCGCCGTCTCGAGCACGACGCTCGCCCCGCTTCGGGTTCCGGTATCGGTGTCCAACTGTGGGATGTTCATGCGGCCGCTCGACGGTTTGAATGAGATGGGTTTTACTGTAATCCCGAATTACGGGATTTGTCAAACACCCAAAAACATACATGCCATCCTTGCCACACACGACTCATCGACCATTTCTGCGATATTTCAGTGAATCCCACCTACCCATGATTCGTCTCGCATCGTCCGAAATTACCCAGATTCCCGCCATTCGGAATTTTACGATTCTCATGATCGACCAGAGGCCTCCGGCCGCCGCCCCGCTGGCGGCTACTTCATATTGGACGCGGCGTCATCACCCTACGATTGCGCATGCGTCTCATTTGCCTTAAATGCCGGCGCAAATGTACTGCTTGGAACACAGACGTCGGCGCGAGGTCATCGGCCATGCCCGAACGCAGATCACATCAAGGGACGGGGTATGAGCAGGAAGAATCGGGCGGCCGCACCGATGACCATCGTCGTCGGCACGGCCGACCTGAGCGCCGCCGATGCCCAGGCGTTGTCGCTGCCTGCGATCGAGGTTTCGGGGCAACGCGCGTCCGCACCGGAATCGGCGAGCGCGACTCGCACCGAGACGGACGTGATAGCGGCGCGCCTGTTAAGCAGGCGCGGTGAGTGGCGTCGCCGTCAGCGCACACCGGCTGGAACGGCATCGTTCTTCAACGCGCCGTCCCGCTCCACCCGCTCGACGATACGCGCCAGCCGAATGATGTCGCTTAGCGCGAAATCGGCGGCATCGGGCCGGGAACGGCCGCACTCGTCTGCGATACGCATCGCGAACGCGAGCGCTTCGGAACGCTCGCGCAGCAGCACCCGCAGCGCATCCGCGATGACCCGGCGGTCGCGCGGATCACCGAGGCCCAGCACCGGACCGACATCCGGTTCCCCGAGCGTCGCCTCCGCTGACGTAGAAACGTTCGGCACGCGCATCGTGTTTCTTTCCATGGTCGTCCTCTCGTCGCCTCCGGCCGACAGGTTCGTCACCGCCGGTTCGACCGCGACACCACGTCGATCCACACCGCCAGCACCAGCACCGCGCCCTTGACGATCATCTGCCAGTACGCGTCGACGTCCAGCATCGACATGCCGTTGTCGAGGCTCGCCATCACGAGCGCGCCGA
The DNA here is from genome assembly GCF_902499025.1 of Burkholderia lata. Lineage (GTDB taxonomy): Bacteria > Pseudomonadota > Gammaproteobacteria > Burkholderiales > Burkholderiaceae > Burkholderia > Burkholderia lata_C. The sequence continues at coordinate 121,046 of NZ_CABVPW010000012.1, forward strand.
TCAGCGCGCCGTAGACGGTGCCCGCCCCCCCGCGCATCGACGTGCCGCCGATGAAGCACGCGGCAATCGCATCGAGTTCGCCCATCGTCCCCGCGGACGGCGACCCCGCCGCCAGCCGCGCCGTATTCACCAGGCCGGCAAACGCACACATCAACCCCATCAGCGCGAAGATCGCGAGCTTCACGCGATCGGTATCGACGCCCGACAGCCGCGTCGCCTCCAGGTTGGATCCCACCGCGTAGATGCGCCGGCCGAACACGGTCTGCGTCGCGATCCACGAGAACACGCCGAGCAGCACGAGCAGCAGCAGCACGGGCACCGGGATACCGCCGTAACGGTCGAGCGTCGCGACGAACGCGAACAGCACCGCACCGGCGCCGACGATCTTCGCGACGTCCTGCCACGGCGGCGCGACCGCGAGCCGGTAGCGCCGCCGCGTCGCGCGCTGCCGCACCACCAGCAGCAACACGAGCGCGAACAGCAGGATCGCGAGGCCGTCCCCCACCACGCGCGGCAGATAGCCCTGCCCGATGAACACGAAGCCGTCCGACACGGGGGCGATCGTCGAGCCGCCCGTCACGCCGAGCAGGATCCCGCGAAACGCGAGCATCCCGCCCAACCCGACGATGAACGACGGTACGCGCCGATAGGTCGACCACCAGCCGTTGAAGAGCCCGATCAACACGCCGAGCGCGAGCACGGCCGGGACCGTCGCCGTGACCGGCCAGTGGCGGTTGACGTCGAGGATCGCGGCGACGCCGCCGAGCAGCCCGAGCAGCGAGCCGACCGACAGGTCGATCTCGCCCGCGATGATGACGAACACCATCCCGCACGCGAGCATGCCGGTGATCGACATCTGCCGCAGCAGGTTCGATACGTTGCGCGGCGTGACGAATGCACCGTCCGTCAGCACCGAGAAAAACGCCCAGATCACGACGACCGCCAACAGCAGCGCGAGCAGCTTGTAGCGCGCGAAGACCTGGCGCAACGGCAGCCCCGTAGCGCGGCCGGCGCGACGACGCGCGTCTGCATCCGGCGTCGCCGGGGTCGAGGAAGAAAGTTCGGAATTCATGTTGCACTCGCTGCGGTGGGTTCGGTGGGCAGCCGCGCGGGTTTCAGCGCGGCGCCGAGAATCTGTTCCTGCGTAAGGCCCTGGTTGACGAAATCGCCGCGCAGCTCGCCTTCGCCGATCACCAGCACACGATCGGCCAGCCCGAGCACTTCGGGCAGCTCAGACGACACGACGATCAGCGCGACGCCACGCTTCGCAAGCGCGAAGATCAGCCGGTAGATCTCCACCTTCGCGCCCACGTCGACGCCGCGCGTCGGCTCGTCGAGGATCAGCACCTGCGGCTCGGCCAGCAGCATCTTGGCGAGCACCGCCTTCTGCTGGTTGCCGCCGGACAGGCTCGCGATCGGCAGGAACGGATGCGCGGCGCGCACCGACAGCCGCTGCATCTCGGTGCGGATCGCGTCGAGTTCGGCGGCCGCGTCGATCCGCCCGCGCGCCGCGAAACGCCGCAGCACCGCCAGCGTGATGTTGTGGCCCACGCCGAGCTGCGGCACGATGCCATGGCGCTTGCGGTCCTCGGGCACCATCGCGATCCCGGCCCGGATCGCGTCGGCCGGCGAACGGATCGACAGCACCCGGCCGTTCATCAGCACGGTCGCCGTGCATGCGCCCGGATACGCACCGAAGATCGCCTGCATCAGCTCGGTGCGGCCCGCGCCCACGAGCCCGGCGACACCGAGGATCTCGCCGCGCCGCACGCTGAACGACACGTCGTCGACCCGCTTGCGGCGCGTGTTCGTCACGTCGCGACAGGTCACGTTCTGTGCCTCCAGCACGACCTCGCCGATCTCGTGCGGTTCACGCGGATACAGGTCGCGGATCTCGCGGCCGACCATCATCGCGATGATCCGGTCGGTCGTCAGCGCGCGCATCGGCTCGGTCGCGACATGACGGCCGTCGCGGATCACGGTGACCGTATCGCAGACGGCCGCCACCTCGTCGAGCTTGTGCGAGATGTAGACGCATGCGACGCCGCGCTGCTTCAGGTCACGCACGATGTCGAGCAGGATCCGCGTTTCGGCGGCGCTCAACGACGACGACGGTTCGTCGAGGATCAGCAGCTTCGCGTCCTTGTTCAACGCCTTCGCGATCTCGATCAACTGCTGGTGGCCGCCGCCGTAGTTCATGACCGGCTGCGCGACGTTGATCGTATCGATCCGCAACTCGTGCAGCAGTTCCTCGGCGCGCCGGACCATCGCCGCGAAGTGCATGCGCCCGCCCGGCAGCGTGATCTCGTTGCCGAGGAAGATGTTCTCGGCAACCGACAGTTCGGGCACGAGCATCAACTCCTGGTGGATGATCACGATGCCCGCCCGCTCCGTGTCGCGCACGCCGGATGCCGCGAGCGGCGCGCCTTCCCAGCGGATTTCGCCGTCCCACGTGCCGTGCGGATAGACACCCGACAGCACTTTCATCAGCGTCGACTTGCCCGCGCCGTTCTCGCCGCACAGCCCGACGCATTCGCCGGGCCGCACGGCGAGGTCGATGCCGTCGAGCGCCTTCACGCCATCGAATTCCTTGACGATGCCGCGCATCGTCAGCAAGGGTTCCGTCATTCGTTCATGCCTCGCAGGATGCGCGCGGGCGCGCCGGTGAGCTGCCCGCGCGTCGCGTCGTTACTGGCTCGCCAGCTGCGCCTGGGTATAGAAGCCGTCCTTCACGACGACGTCGACGTTGCGCTTGGTCAGCAGCGTCGGCTGCAGCAGCACCGTGTCGACCTTCTTCTTGCCGTTGTCGTATTGCGCGTTGAACGCGGGCTTCGTGCCCTTCGCGAGATCCACGGCAAGCCTGGCCGCTTCGCTCGCGATCAGCTTGAGCGGCTTGTAGACGGTCATCGTCTGCGTGCCGGCGATCACGCGCTTGACCGCCGCGAGATCCGCGTCCTGCCCGGACACCGGCACCTTGCCGGCCAGATGCTGCGCGGCGAGCGCCTGGATCGCGCCGCCGGCCGTGCCGTCGTTCGACGCGACGATCGCATCGATCCGGTTGTTGTTCGCGGTCAGTGCATCCTCGGTAATCCGCAGCGCGGTCGACGCACTCCATTCGGGTACCCACTGCTGGCCGACGACCTTGATGTCACCGCGATCGATCGCCGGCTTCAGCACCTTCAACTGGCCCTCGCGGAGCATCTTCGCGTTGTTGTCGGTCGGCGCGCCGCCGAGCAGGAAGTAGTTGCCCTTCGGCTTCGCATCGAACACGCCCTGCGCCTGCAGCTCGCCGACCTTCTCGTTATCGAACGAGATGTACGCGTCGACATCCGCGTCGAGGATCAGCCGGTCGTACGACACGACCTTGATGCCGGCCTTCTTCGCTTCGGCGACGACGTTGCCGAGCGTCTTCGAGTTGAACGGCACGATCACGATCACGTCGACGCCGCGCGAGATCAGGTTCTCGATCTGCGAAATCTGCCGCTCCTCGCTCGCGTCGGCCGACTGCACCGATACTTTCGCGCCGAGCTTCGTCGCGGCCGCGACGAAATAATCGCGATCGCGCGACCAGCGCTCGACGCGCAGGTCGTCGATGCAGAAGCCGATTTCGGGCTTGTCCTTGCTCGCATGCGCGAGCGGCGTGCCCAGCGCGAGGATCGCCAGCGCAGCGGCGCCGGCAAGCGAACTCAATACGGTACGACGCGTCACGGATCTCATGTCTCCAACTCCTTGTTTTTGGACAACCTCACGAACGCCGGGCCGACGCCGAAATGCGCCGCCCGCATCGAGTCACTGCAAAGCACGCCATCGTGCGATGAGCATCGCGTCAGCGATCCGCACGTCAAGCGCCGGTCGCAAACACCGGTTCGAGCGCGCGATACAACGCACGAAACGTCGGCCGCCGCACGTCGCGATACCACGCGTGGCGCGCCATGTCCGGCTCGCGCACCGCGATGACCGGCGGCTGCGGGCACACGTCGTCGAGCGGCGCATCCGGTTCGAGCGCGAGATGCGCAAGGCGCGCGGCGCCCAGCGCCGGCCCCACCTCACCGCCCGCGCGCAAGGTCAGCGCGCGGCCGCTCAGATCGGCAAGCATCTGCGTCCAGTACGCGCTGCGCGAGCCGCCGCCGATCACCGTGATGCTGTCGGGCGCAAGCCCCGCCGCATGCAACGCGTCGATGCCGTCGAGCAGCGCGAAGCCGACGCCTTCGAGCGTCGCGTTCGCGAGATCCGCGCGCTGCGTGTCGGGGGTGAGCCCATAGAACACGCCCTTCGCATTCACGTCGTTGTGCGGCGTACGCTCGCCGCTCAGGTAAGGCAGGAACCACGGGCGGCTCGCACGTACATTCGTCTGCGCATCGTCGAGCAGCGCCGCCACGCCGCCGTAGCCGGCCAGTTGCGCGGTGAAGTCGACGCAGCCGGCCGCGTTCAGCATCACGGACATCAGGTGCCACGTCTGCGGCAGCGCGTGACAGAAGCTGTGCACGGCCGATTCGGGATTCGCGCGAAACCCGTCCGACACCGCGAAATAGACGCCCGACGTGCCGAGCGACAGCAACGCATCGCCGGGCCGCACGATGCCGACACCCACCGCGCCGGCCGCGTTGTCGCCGCCGCCGGCCACCACCGGGATCTCGCGCAGCCCGAGCGCGCGCGCGACGGCCGGCAGCAGGGTGCCGGTGACGCGATTGCCTTCGAACACGGCCGGCATCTGCGCGCGCGACAGCCCGCAGGCGGCAAGCAGCGTGTCGTCGTAGTCGCGCTTCGCGACATCGAGCCACAGCGTGCCGGCGGCATCCGACGGATCGGTCGCGAATGCGCCGGTCAGCCGGTAGCGCAGGTAGTCCTTCGGCAGCAGCACGTGGGCGATGCGTGCGAATACGTCAGGTTCGTGACGACGTACCCACAGCAACTTCGGGGCGGTGAAACCCGGCATCGCGACGTTGCCGGCCACCGCGCGCAGGGCAGGCGCAAGCTGTTCGAGTTCCGCGCACTCCGCATCCGCCCGGCCGTCGTTCCACAGGATCGCGGGGCGCAGCACGGCGCCATGCGCATCGAGCAGCGTCGCGCCGTGCATCTGGCCGGTCAGTCCCAGTGCGTCGATGTCGCGCGGATCGATACCCGCCGTGCGCGCGTTGGAGACGAGTGCGGCAAGCACGCCGCAGGTGGCGTCCCACCAGTCGAGCGGGGCCTGCTCGGACCAGCGCGGCCGCGGCCGGCTCACCGCGAGCGGGCGGCTCGCGCTCACGCGCACCGCGCCGTCGCGGTCGAGCAACACCGCCTTCACGCCCGACGTGCCGAGATCGAGCCCGATGTACATGGCGTCAGCGCAGCCCGTAGATCGCCTGGTTCACGATGTTCTCGAACCGCTCCTGCGCGCCGCTCGCATGCTGCGGGTTCACCCCGCGCGCCAGCGCATCGGCCGCGAGCGACTGCAGCGTATAGTCGCCCGACAGGATCTTGCGGCCGAACGCGTCGTCCCACTGCGCGTAGCGCTGCCGGCGCAGTGCGTCGAGCCGGTCGTTCTCCACCAGCACCGCCGCGCGTTCGAGCGCGAGCGCGAGCACATCGATCGCGCCGACGTGGCCGTAGAACAGGTCTTCCGGATCGGTGCTCTGGCGGCGCACCTTCGCGTCGAAGTTCATCCCGCCGGTCGTGAAGCCGCCGTGGCGCAGGATTTCGTAGAACGCGAGCGTCAGTTCCTCGACACTGTTCGGGAACTGGTCGGTGTCCCAGCCGTTCTGCGGATCGCCGCGGTTCGCGTCGACGCTGCCGAACACGCCGAGCGCGAACGCGTTCGCGATCTCGTGATGGAACGAGTGGCCGGCGAGCGTGGCGTGGTTCGCCTCGATGTTCACGCGGATCTCGTTCTGCAATCCGTACTGCACGAGAAAGCCGTGCACCGTCGCGACGTCGTAGTCGTACTGGTGCTTGGTCGGCTCCTGCGGCTTCGGCTCGATCAGCAGCGCGCCCGTGAAGCCGATCCGGTGCTTGTGCTCGACGACCATCGACAGGAAGCGGGCCAACTGCTCGCGTTCGCGTTTCAGGTCGGTGTTGAGCAGCGTCTCGTACCCTTCCCGCCCGCCCCACAGCACATAGTTTTCGCCGCCGAGCCGGTGCGTCGCGTCGAGCGCATGACACACCTGGGTCGCGGCCCACGCGAACACGTCGGGGTTCGGGTTCGTCGCGGCGCCGGCCGCGAAACGCGGATGAGAGAACAGGTTCGCCGTGCCCCACAAGAGCCGCACGCCGCTCGCCTGCTGACGCTCGCCGAGATAGTCGACCATCCGCGCGAAATTCGCCGCATATTCCCGCAGGCTGTCGCCTTCCGGTGCGATGTCGGTGTCATGGAACGTATAGAAAGGCGTGCCGAGCTTCGTGAAGAACTCGAACGCCGCATCGGCCTTTTGCCGCGCCCGCTCGAGCGCGTCGCCCGGCTGCTGCCACGGCCTCTGGAATGCGCCCTGCCCGAAGATGTCATGCCCCGGCCACACGAACGTGTGCCAGTAGCAGACCGCGATCCGCAGATGCTCGGCGAGCGTCTTGCCCAGCACGCGCCGCTCGGGGTCGTAATGGTGGTACGCGAGCGGATTGTCCGACTGCGGACCTTCGTAGCGAATCGCTGGAATGTGTTCGAAATACGACATGGCGTCTCCGTGCAGGGTCTTGTTGCAGCGCAACGCGCGTCGCGGCGACGCACGCAGCCGAATTCGTTTGGCTGGATCGTGCCCGCGCCCCTGCCGGCCGGCAATTGCGAAATTGCGCAGCACGCTTAATGTTTCTTGCCAGCCGCTCTCGCGCGGCGCGCGTTCCGTCCTACAATCGCCGTACGCCAGACCACCGCGCGCCGCCGCCCCATGGCGCGCCCCGGAGACAACGGCACGGCGCCTGCGCGGCGCGTGCCCCGAGACCGAGATGCCCCGCGCCCCTTCCGCCCAGACACCGCACCGCATCGCGCTGCTGTTCAACGCGAACAAGGTCTACGACCGCGAAATCATCAGCGGCATCGGCCAGTACCTGCACACGACACGCGTCGTGTGGGACCTGTTCCTCGAAGACGACTTCCGCTGCCGGCTCACCGGCATCGAACGCTTCGACGGCGACGGCATCATCGCGGACTTCGACGATCCCGCCGTCGCCAACGCGCTCGCCGGCTCGCCGCTGCCGATCGTCGCGGTCGGCTCGTCGTACGAGGATCCGGCACAGTATCCGGACGATGTCCCATATATTGCGACGGACAACCCGAAGCTCGTGTCGCTCGCGTACACGCACCTGATCGGTGCGGGACTCGCGCATTTCGCGATGTACAGCCTGCCGATCGCGCAGGAGAACCGCTGGGCGCAGCAGCGCGAGCTCGCGTTCGACCAGCTCGCGCGCGCCGACGGGCTCGATGCGCCGATCTATCGCGGGCTGTCGACGAGCGCCTCGGGCTGGAATCACGCAATCGAGCAACTGATCGGCTGGCTGCATGCGCTGCCGAAGCCCGTCGGCGTGATCGCGGTGACCGATGCGCGCGCGCGGCACTTGCTGCAGGCGTGTCTGATCGCGGGCATCGCCGTGCCCGAACAGGTGGCAATCATCGGCATCGACAACGATCCGCTCACGCGCACGCTGACGCGCATTCCGTTGTCGTCGGTGATCCAGGGCACCGAGGAAATGGGCCGCACCGCCGCGCACCTGCTGCACCGGATGCTGCGTGGCGCGCGCTTTCCCGGGCAGCGCATTCTCGTGCCGCCGGTCGGGATCAACGTGCTCGAGTCGACGCGCCACCAGCCGCTCGCGAGCCCGCACGTGATGCGCGCACGCCACTTCATTCGCCAGTACGCGTGCCAGGGCATCAAGACCGAGCAGGTCGCAGACTATGTCGGTGTGTCGCGCTCGCTGCTCGAAGAACACTTCCGACGCGAATTGCAGCGCACCGTGCATCAGGAAATCCTGCGCCACAAGCTCGAGGCCGCACAGGCGCTGCTTGCCGGCCGGCAGGCGTCGAGCGCGGAGGTCGCGATCCGCTGCGGCTTTACGTCACTCCAGTACATGTACGCGGTGTTCCGGCGCGAGCTGGGATGCACACCGCGTGAATATCAGGAACGCACCGTCGCTGCGACCTGAAGCTTGCCGACCACTTCGAATCCGTCCATGCATATCGAAACCGACTCCCCCCAACTGACGCCCGGCGCTGCTCGTCTGCATTCCGAACCATGGGGTGCGTTGCACGACGGCGAGCCCGTGCAGCGCTACACGTTGCGAAACTCGCACGGCATGCGCGTCGTCATCAGCGACCTCGGCGCGACCGTCGTGTCGTGGCTCGCACCCGACCGCACAGGGCGCTTCGCCGATATCGTGCTTGCGCACGACACGCCCGCGGAGTATGTCGAATCGGGCGCCTACTTCGGCGCGACGATCGGCCGCTGGGCGAACCGGATCGCCGATGCGCGATTCACGCTAGACGGCATCGACTATCCACTCGACCACAACGAGAACGGCAACCTGCTGCATGGCGGCGCAAACGGCTTTCACCGCCAGCGCTGGGACGTCGTCGACGACAGCGGCGGGCTGACGCTGCGGCTCGATTCTCCCGAAGGCGACGCGGGCTTCCCGGGCAACGTAACGGTGCAGGTTCGCTACGTGCTCGGCGACGACGGCACGTTGACGATCGACTACACCGGCATCACCGACACGCCCACGCCGCTGAACCTGACGAATCACAGCTATTTCAACCTGAATGGGCGCCCGGGCAGCGACGTGCGCGGCCACATGCTGACCATCGACGCCGATGGGTTCCTCGAAATCGACGACCGGCTGATCCCGACCGGCATGGCCGACGTGACCGGCACGGCATTCGATTTTCGACGGAGTGCGCCGCTTGGCGCGCGTCTCGACTGGCCGCATGCGCAACTTGCACGAGCACGCGGCTTCGACCACTGCTACGTGTTGCGCGACGACACGCCGGGTGTCAGGCCGATCGCACACGTGTACGACCCGGAAAGCGGCCGCGAACTCACGGTGTCGACCGATCAGCGCGGCGTGCAGCTGTATACCGGCAACGGCCTGGACGGCGTGCGCGCAAACGGTGGCATGCGCTGCGGGCAACACGCCGCACTCTGTCTCGAAGCCGGCTGCTTTCCGAATCAAGTCAACATGGCGGGACGCGATCACGACACCATCCTGCGTCCCGGTGCCGTCTATCGGCAAACGACCCTGTATCGGGTAGGCGTTTGCGCGTAGGTGTCGCTGCGCTGCCCTGGCGGCAGGCGACGCTGCCGCACGACAGTTGTCGTCATGCGGGCGGCCATCCTTCCTGCTGTGCCCGCTGAAGCGAGGCTCGCACCACCCTGCGATGGAACGGTGCGATCAACGCAATGTAGGCACGGCCGAGCGGGTGATTGTAAAAAACGAGCGTGCACACGATCAGTTGACGGGGGCCGCTCCGGGACGGTGGCTGCACGAGTACCGACACGCGGAAATTCAGATGCGTGTCGTCCTCGCCGAGAATGATCTCGTCAGGATAGCGTTCGAATACGCGAAAGAAACTTATCCGGTCATCCCCTTTGGCCAGAAGATCAACCGATCGCTTGAGGCCAAAGGGCCGGACGAGGATGTCCCGGATGCTCAGCAGCATCGCCACCCATCCGATCTGCTTTTCGAAGAGGTGCCTTGCGAGCGGCTCTGCATCGTGGGCGGCCGTCTCCGGCAGGACGACCGAAAATGCGTCGGCAAAATCCGCCCTGCCGTAGGCCGGGTTCAGCCGTGAGGTGTGCGGCAAGTCCACTCGCTCGATCTTCGCGTCTCTGCTCATGCCCGATCACCTCAATGGCCTCATTCCATCCACGATTACGTCAGCGCCACCTTGACCGCCTCGGCCAGCGTCGTGGTGCTCCGTCCGAGAAGCCTGGAAAGATCGCGGGACGCACTGTCCAGTTCACCTGACGATGCTTTCAGGTCGGCATCGATGATGGTATCGACAATCATCTTCGGCAGACCGAATCCGAGTAACGCGGCCTCGTAGTCCGCGGCAGGCAGGTGATTGTAGACGATCGACCGACCGGTATGCGTCGACACTTCGCTGGCCAGCTCCGCCAGCGAATAAGCATGATCCCCCGCCAGTTCGTAGGTCCGGTTGGCGTGACCGGGCTGTGTGAGAACGGTCACGGCCGCATCACGGCCAGCAACGTCAAACCGGACATCGACGCGTCATCCGTACACGATATCGTGGCCCACGCGGTCGAGCGCATCCGGGCAAAAAACAACGGCTCCGTGCGCCGACAGCGTCAACGCCATTCTCGACTGCTCGTTGATCTGATACGGGCTCTGCTTTCGCAACAGGGCGCGGGTACCCCCGTTCATTCCGTCATCGAGGCTCATCTGCCGATGTCCAGAAAATCGATACTCATTGCGTCAATCGTCGCCACGACCAGTCTCTCGGTCTGCGTCTCCCACCCGGCGAACGCTTACACCAGCGGAGACGCGAAGCAGACTGTGGCGGCCGTGCAAGCACCGTCCGATATCGACGCGAAGCCGTTCGCGCATCCGGGGCTGCTGCACAGTGAACAGGACTTCCAGCGCATGCGAATCAACGTGGCGCAGGGCAAACAGCCATGGCTGCAAGGATGGCAGCGCTTGATCGCCAACCGGCACGCATCACTGGGCTGGACACCGCGTCCGCAGGATGCCGTCTATCGCGGCAAGAACCCCGAGCACGCGGAGAACTATTCGCTGCTGTTCAACGACGCGGCAGCGGCCTATGCGCTCGCGCTGCGCTGGAAGGTCTCCGGTGACGATGCCTATGCCGGCAAGGCCATCGGGATCCTGAACGCCTGGTCGGACAAGCTGACGATGATCGGCGGCAACTCGGACAAGTTCCTCGCGTCCGGCATCTACGGCTATGAACTGGCCAACGCCGCGGAAATCCTGCGCACGTCGCCGCAATGGCAAGCGACGGATTTTCGTCGTTTCCAGTCGATGATGCTCACGGTGTTCTATCCGATGAACCACGACTTCCTGACCCGTCACAACGGCACGAAGGGCGACCATTACTGGGCGAACTGGGATCTGGCCAATATGGCGTCGATGCTGGCGATCGGTGTGCTTGCCGACCGTCGGGACATCTATTCCGAAGCGGTCGAGTATTTCAAGCACGGTGCGGGCAACGGCTCGATCGAACACCTCGTCTGGACGCTGTATCCGGACGGGCTCGGCCAGGTTCAGGAAAGCGGCCGCGACCAGGGACACACCCTGCTCGACTTCGCGCTGGCGGGCGCGTTCTGCCAGATGGCGTGGAACCAGGGAGACGATCTGTTCGGGTATGACGACAACCGTCTGCTGAAGGGAGCCGAATACGCCGCGCGCTACAACCTCGGCCAGGACGTGCCCTACACGTCGTATTCCGACAGCCTCGCGACGCAGCCGGTGATTTCGCCGGGTTCACGGGGCGATACGCGGCCGATCTGGGAATTGCTCTACAACCACTATGTGGTACTGAAGAAGCTCGATGCGCCGGGCGTTGCCGCTTACGCCCAGCGGGTGCGTCCGGAAGGCGGCGGCGGTGATTACGGCTCGACCAGCGGCGGCTTCGACCAGCTCGGGTATGGCACGTTGACGTACACCCTCAACGGAAATAATCCCGCGCCAACGCGACCCAATAGCGGACCCCAGCCGGAATGATGTCGTCGTTGAAATCGTATTTCGGGTGATGCAGCGCCGCCGCGGCCGCGCCGGCCGGCGCATTGCCGATCAGCACGTATGCGCCGGGCCGCTCCTCCAGCATGAAGCCGAAGTCTTCGGACGTCATGTTCGGCGGCACGTCACGATACAGGTGCTCATCGCCGAACGTGTCGCGAATCACCGCTTCGCAGCGTGCCGTCTCGGCCGGCGTGTTGACCGTCGCCGGGTAGTACTGGAAGAACTCGACGTCGACCTGCGCGCCATATGCGCCGGCCAGCCCCTCGCACATGAGCCGGACGTCGCGCTGCAGCTGTTGCAGCAATGCCGAGGACAGCGTACGAATCGTGCCGCGCAGCTCGGCACTGTCCGGAATGACGTTGTCGGTCGTGCCCGCATGGAACATGCACACGGAAATGACGGCGGGATCCACCGGATCCTTGTGCCGCGCCGCGATGGTCTGGCATTGCAGCACCATCGAACAGGCAAGCGGAACGGGATCGATGCCCAGATGCGGCTGTGCCGCATGCGCGCCCTTGCCGGTCACCTTGATCCTGAACCGGGAGCCCGCGGCCATGATCGCGCCGGTGCGCAACCCGAAATGCCCGGCCGGCAAACCGGGCCAGTTGTGCATCCCGAATACCGCTTCCGTCGGGTATTGCTCGAACAGCCCGTCGTCGATCATCTTGCGCGCGCCCGCGCCGCCCTCTTCTCCCGGCTGAAACACGAAATGAACCGAGCCCGGCAACTGCGGCAACGCCTTCAGGATGCGCGCGGCCCCGAGCAACATCACGGTATGGCCATCGTGCCCGCACGCATGCATGATTCCGTGCTCGCACGATGCATGCGCGAAGTCGTTCGCCTCGTGGATCGGCAACGCATCCAGATCCGCGCGCAGCACGATGCCGCGACCCGGATCCGCACCGGGCAGGCTCGCGACGACGCCCGTGCCGCCCAGCCCGCGTGACACCGCGTAGCCGAGGTCTTCCAGTTCGCGGGCCACGACGTCGGCCGTCCGGTGTTCCTCGAACCGCAGCTCGGGATGCGCATGCAGGTCGCGGCGCAAGGTCGCCCAGTGCGCGTGATGGGTTTTCAGCAATGTTTCGGGGAGGAGGGCGTTTTCCAATCTCTGCACCTTGACGAAGCAAACCGATTCAAATCAGGACTGCCGGCGGATCGCTCGCGGCAGCTTCGTCAATCGCCGAACCCGACGATCGACTTGACCTCCATGTACTCCTCCATCCCTTCGATCCCGTACTCCCGGCCGTTTCCCGACTGCTTGTAGCCGCCGAACGGCGCCTGGGGATCCCATGCCGGATAGTTGAGATGCACCTGCCCCGACCGGATGCGCGCCGCCACCGCGCGCACGCGTTCCTTGTCGGTGCCCTGCACATGTGCGCCAAGCCCGTACACCGTGTCGTTCGCGATCGCGACGGCTTCGTCGACGGTGTCGTACGGAAGGATCGCGAGGACCGGGCCGAAGATCTCCTGCTGCGCGATCGTCATGTCGGTGCGGACCTCGGAAAAGACGGTCGGCCGCACATAAAAGCCGCGGTCGAATCCCGCCGGCCGGCCGGGGCCGCCTGCGATCAGCTTCGCCCGTTCGTCGATGCCCGCATCGATCATCTGCGCGACCCTGCCGAACTGCGCGCGATTGGCCAGCGGGCCGTGCGTCGTCGCGTCCGCGAACGGATCGCCAACGACCATCTGGTCGACCGCCGCAACCACCCGCTCCTCGACGCTGCCCAGCACGCTGCGCGGCACGATCAGGCGGGTCGGCGCGCTGCACGACTGGCCCATGTTCCGGAACGCGGCGGCCACGCCGGGCGCGATGGCGCGCGCCAGGTCCGCATCGGGCAACACGATGTTCGGCGACTTGCCGCCGAGCTCCTGCGCGACGCGCTTGACGGTCGGCGCCGCCGCTTGCGCAACCAGCACGCCGGCACGCGTCGATCCGGTGATCGACACCATGTCGACCTGCGGGTGCGATGCCAGCGACGCACCGACTTCCGTTCCGCTACCGCTCACCAGGTTGAACACGCCCGCCGGTACGCCCGCGTCGGCGATCACTTCGGCGAACAGCAACGCGCTGAGCGGCGACAGCTCGCTCGGCTTCAGCACCACCGTGCAGCCTGCCGCAAGCGCCGGGCCGACCTTCGCCGTGATCTGATAGATCGGCCAGTTCCACGGCGTGATCAGTGCGCATACGCCGATCGGTTCGCGCACGATCGCAGTGGTTCCGCGCAGTGTCCGGAACGGATAACCGGCCAGGTTGTCGCGCGCAACCCGGATATGTTCGGCCGCGAACGGCACGTGGGCGGCGCGCGCATAGCTGATCGGCGCGCCCATTTCCATCGCGAGGGCCGTGGCGAACCGTTCGGCGCGCTCCAGCATCAACGCATGCACGCGATCGAGCAGTGCGGCGCGGCGCTGCGGCGAGGTCGCGGCCCAGCGCTCGAACGCGTTGCGGGCGGCCTGCACGGCGCGGTCAGCGTCGCGTGCGTTGCCGAGCGGGATCTCGCACAGCGTTTCCTCGGTGGACGGGCAGACGACCGCGAAGCGGTCGTCGCCGTCCGGCAAAACCCAGTCGCCGTCGATAAAGAGGCGATCGAGCCTGCCGGCTTCCTTCAGGTGACGAACCGGTGAATCGATGGGTGAATTCATTTCAGGGTGTCGTTGGGTCGGTTTACACAGGGCACGCACATGCGTTGCCACCGTCGTCCGCGGGACGGCTTCAAACTAGAAATCGGCCACCTTGCCCCATGCGGAATCGGCGAACCGGCCAGGCTGATATGGGATCGGGTCCACGATCGGCTGCGCACCCGTGGCGAGATCCGCGATCAGGTGACCGGCACCGGGACCGATGCCGAAGCCGTGCCCGGAAAAGCCTGCCGCCAGGATCAGCCCCGGCACGCCCGGCACTTCGCCGATACCCGGGACGCCATCCGGCGTGCTGTCGACGAAGCCGGCCCACGCGTGCGTGATCGTCGCTTCGCGCAGTTCGGGCAGCAGTTCGACCGCACGGCGGTACGTTTCGGTGACCGTCGGCATGTCGGGCTTCGGATCGAGGATGCGCACCGCCTCCATCGGGGTCGGCGCATCGAGGCGCCAGCGCTTCAGCGTTTCATGACCGCCGCGCACGCCTTCGAGGCCGCCCGGCAGCAGGTTGCGCCAGCGCTTCGCGAACATCGGCACGAATTGCGGCGCGAAGCGCAGGAACTGCGGCGTCAGGTCCACGCGTGCGCGACCGCTGATCGCCAGTGCGTAGCGCCCGTCGCTGCGGCGCGTGACGGACACGCCGGACGTATACAGCGCATCCGGCAGCGGATGCTCGATCGGCGACACGCTCAGGATCGACTGACGGATCGACGCCTGCGGAAAGCGAATGCCGAGCTGGCGGCAGAACGATGACGCCCATGCGCCGCCCGCGAGCACGACCGTCCGGGTCTTGATGACGCCCGCCTCCGTGACGACGCCGCCGACGCGACCGCCCTCCAGTTCGATGCCGCGCGCCGCGCAGTACTGGTGGACGCTGCCGCCGAGCTTCATCAGTGCCGCCGCCACGGCCGGCGCGGCCTTGCCCGGATCGGCCGTGCCATCGGTCGGCGAGAACACGCCGCCTTTCCACTGCCGCCCGGTGGCGTGCCCGCGCTCGCCGGCCTGCTTGCTGTCGAGCATGTAAGTCGTCACGCCCGCGGTCTTCGCGAAGTCGCCCCAGCTGGCCCAGCGCGACAGCTCGGCCTCGTCATTGCTCAGATACAGCAGCCCGCAGCGATGAAAGCCCGTGTCTTCGCCGGATTCGGCGGCGAAGCGCTCCCACAGATCGATGCTCTTGCTCGCCATCGGCAACTCGCGCGCGTCGCGGTTCTGCTGCCGGCACCAGCCCCAGTTGCGGCTCGACTGCTCGGCGCCGATTCGGCCTTTCTCGACCAGCGCGACCGACATCCCGCGCCGGGCGAGATAGTAGGCGGTGAAGACGCCGATGATGCCGCCGCCGATCACGACGACGTCGGCCGAAGCCGGCGGCGTGGGCGACGTTTCTATTTGGCGCAGCGGTGGGGACATGGTCAGTCTCGATCGGTTGATGCAAGGACGTTCTGCACGACGTAGAACTTCGCGACGCGTTCGCTGCTTTCCCACCCGATCGGTGCGCCGCGCGGCACGAACAGCGCGTCGCCGGCGCCGAGCGACAGCACGCTGCCGTCGGGCGCGGCGAACCGTACGCAGCCGGCCAGCAGGAGCATGAATTCGTTCACGCGATGCGGACGAACGATCCGGTGATAAGGCGTCGAATCCCACGTACCCGCGCAATACCCGGCGCCGTCGTCGACGAAGACATTGTCGCTGCGGCATTGCGGAGCGGGGCCGAGCAGCACCTCTGCGGGCAGCGACGACGACGGCTTGAAGTCGGCGTCGGCACGCAGCGGAAAGAGGCCGCGCTTCGTCGGCTGCGGGCATGCGGCAACGCAGAACATGGCCAGCACGCCCGATTGCGCGCCGATGCGAAGCGCCGTGCCGCCGCCGATGACCGCCCCCTCTCCCGCGCCCAGCACCAACGGCGCGGCGCCGGCCGCTTCGAGCGTCAGCTCTCCTTCGACGACAACGAGGGTTTCGATGTGCGGATAAGCCGGAACGTCAAGTTCGCCCACGAAACGGATACGCCCGGCGGCCATCGAGTCGGGCCCTTCCCACGCCATCTCCCGATGTTGCGCGAAAGGGTCGTTCTCGCCGAACGCCCCCTTGCGGAACGCGGTGGATGACGGCGCACCGTCGGCGCGGTGCAACACGAAAGCTGCGGTCATTTCTGCTCCTGTGCAGTGCGCGGCGACATGGTCGAAAGCCGCCGCGCGAGATCGGAAATCGTCGTTCACCGGCGCTTGCGCCGGACATTTTCACGCGTGCACGCCGCTCCGCCTGTGCCTACGCGACATGACACGACACGTCGCGATGTTCGGCGCGCGTGCGCGTCGACGACGGTCGCGCCGGCCCGGCACCCGGCCGCGCCACGACGTAATCGCGCGGCGTGATCCCGAGCACCCGCCGGAAATGCCGGCACAGATGGCTCTGATCGAAGAAGCCGACGTCGGTGGCGACGACGGACGGCGCGAGACCGGCGCGCAGCAGGTCCTGCGCACGCCGCACCCGCACGAGGCACAGATACCGGTGCGGCGATAGCCCGGTTTCGCTGCGAAAGCGCGCGGTGAAACGCGATACGCTCAATCCGGCCACCGCCGCGAGCGTGTCGAGGTTCAGCGGCTGCGCGAACGACGCGTCGATCGTGCGCAGCACGTCCTCGATCGCCGGCGACACGGGCCGCGGAACCCGCGGTACGCGACGCGACGCGTCTTCGGCCGGATCGTGGAACAGGGTCATCATGCTCGCGGTCCTCATGCGGCCGCCTTCACGCCAGCAGCCTGCGCGGCGCACCGCGCGACCGGGACCGGCTCGGCCGGCTCCATCGTCGCGTCGCCGGCGCCGGACCGGTGGCAGCGCCCTTCGCCGAAGGCAAGCGGGCAACCGGATCGTGCGGTCATATCGAATCCTCCCGAGGGCAGCCGGTTCAGTGCAGGAAATCCTGCACCCGGTAATACGCGCCGACGAACGGCAGGAACCACGCGTGCCCGAAATGGCCGGGTATCGCCGGCCAGTCGAGCTCGCGCCACGGATTGGATGCGGCCGCGCCGTACAGCACGTCGGCCATCACGCGGCCCATGTGCACCGACATCTGCACGCCGTGGCCGCTGTAGCCCATCGAGTAATAGAGCCCGTCGTGCTGGCCCGCGCGCGGCAGCCGGTCGGCGGTGATGTCGACCAGCCCGCCCCAGCAGTAATCGAGCCGCACGTTGGCCAGCTCGGGGAAATAGCCGGCCAGGCCGGCGCGCAGGATGTCGCCGCTTTTCGCATCGGAGCGCGGGCTCGACATCGCGAAGCGCGCACGGCCGCCGAACAGCAGCCGGTTGTCGGGCGTCACGCGGAAGTAGTTGCCGATCTGGCGCGACGTCACGTACGCACGGCGGTACGGGAACAGCCGGTTCAGCTGCGCGTCGGGCAGCGGCTCGGTGACGACGATGAAGCTGCCGACCGGCGCGATGCGCCGCCGGAACCACGCGAACGGCCCGTGCTGCGACGCGCCGGTCGCCACCAGCACGCGATCGGCGAGCAGCGTGCCGCGCGCGCAGGTGATCCGGTGGCGCTCGCCGTCGAGCCGCTCGAGCCGCGTGACGGCCGCCTGCTCGAAGATGCGCGCACCGGCGCGCACGGCCGCCTGTGCCAGGCCGACGCCGAACTTGCCCATGTGCATCTGCACGCCGTTGCGTTGCAACAGGCCGCCGTAGAAGCCGTCGGACGCGACTTCATCGCGAATGCGCGACGGCTCGATCAGTTCGATGTCCGGATCGACATCGTGCCGCAACGCGTCGAACGTCTTGGCGAGCCCCGCGAAATGCTGCGGCTTTGCGGCGAGCTTCAGCTTGCCCGCTTGCCGGAAATCGCAGTCGATCGCGTGTTCGGCGACGATCGCCGTGACGCTCTTCACCGCGTTTTCGTAGGCGCGATAGAACTGCCTGGCGGGTTCCACGCCGATCCGCGCAGCGAGCGACGCGTAGTCCTGCGCGACCCCGGTATTGCACTGGCCACCGTTGCGGCCGGACGCTTCGCCCGCGATCTGCGCGGCTTCGAGCACGACCACCGAAATACCTCGCTGGGCCAGCGCGAGCGCCGCCGACAAGCCGGTGAAGCCGCCGCCGATCACGACCACGTCGGCGCGCCCTTCGACGGGCCCTTCGCAGCCGTCGCGAAACGCGGGACGGGTATCCAGCCAGTACGAATCGAATTTCATCGGATCCTTCTCGAGCAGTCCGGCGACAGCGATCGGCGATCGCCCGTTGCAAACCATTTAATCAGCATCAGAAAGCGCAGTTGCCGCGTATTCGTGCACGGCGCACGCACGATTCACCGTTTTGCACGACCGCCGCAGCACACTATGCGGAAGGCCGCTAGCCGCAGCCGTCGAGCACGATGAACGCATGACGCCGCGCTACAGGCGCACCGGCTGCACCGGCGTCGCGCCATGCGCGACCGGCTCCGCCTGGAACCGCGCGAGGTCTTCCTCGCTGCGATGGCACAGCACCTGCGCACCGTTTTCTAGCGTGCGCAGCACCGGTGCCGTCCGGTTGCAGACGCCATCCACCCGCATCGCGCAACGCGACACGAACGGACACAGCCCGGCATCGTCCGTACTCGCACCGATCGGCACGAGCGGCCGGTGGCAGCGCTCGGCCGCGTCGTCGAGCCATCCCGCGCGCAGCTCCGGCGCGGACGATACGAGCAGGTGCGAATACGGGTGGTAAGGCGGCGCGCAGAGCGCATCGCGGCTGCCGGTTTCGACGCGACGGCCCGCATACAGCACGACGATGTCGTCGCTGATCGCGCGCACCTTCGCGATGTCGTGCGTGATGAACACGTACGACACGCCGAGCTTCGCCTGCAGGTCGCGCAGCAGATCCATGATTGCGGCGCCGACCACGGTGTCGAGCGCCGACGTCACCTCGTCGCACAGGATCAGGTCGGGCTCCGCCGCGAGTGCGCGCGCCAGGTTCACGCGCTGCTTCTGCCCGCCGGACAGCTCGCCGGTGCGCCGCGCCGCCACCGCCTGCGGCAGCCGCACGAGTTCGAGCAGTTCCGCGACGCGCTGCCGTGCACGCGCGCCCTTGATGCCGTGATAGAACGCGAGCGGCCGCGCGAGCGTGCGCTCGACGGTATGCACCGGATTGAGCGCGGTATCGGCGTTCTGGAACACGATCTGGACGCGGCGGTGCTGCTCCTTGGAGCGTTTGCCGATGTCGAGCGCGAGCGGCTCGCCGTCGAGCAGGATCTGCCCGGCCGTCGCGGGCACGAGGCCCGCGATCACCTTCGCGAGCGTCGTCTTGCCCGAGCCCGATTCACCGATCACGCCGACCGTCTGCCCGCGCCCGATGCGCAGGTCCACTTCGTGCAGGATCACCTTCGCGGGCCAGCCTTTCGCGGTACGGCCGCCATAGCCGGCGATCGCGCCGCGCACGTCGAGCAGCGGCACCGGCGCGGCCTGCACCGGTTTCGCATCGCGTTCGCCATCGGCCGGCGTGACGGCCGCGATCAGGCTTTGCGTGTACGGATGCGCCGGCGCATGCAGGATCTGTTCGGTCTCGCCCGCTTCGCGGATCACGCCGTCGCTCAGCACGACGATCCGGTCGGCCATCTGCGCGACCACCGCCAGATCGTGCGATACGTACACCGCACTCATCCCGTAGCGCCGGATCACGCTCTTGAACGCCTGCAGCACGTCGATCTGCGTGGTCACGTCGAGCGCGGTGGTCGGCTCGTCGAGAATCACCAGTTCCGGATCGGTGATCAGCGCCATCGCGGCCATCAGCCGCTGCAGCTGGCCACCCGATACCTGGTGCGGATAGCGCTTGCCGATCGTCTCCGGCTCGGGCAGCGCGAGCGCGCGGAACAGCTCGACCGCCTTCGCCTGCGCATCGCGCTTCGTCAGCGTCCGGTGGATCAGCGCGCTCTCGATCACCTGGTCGAGGATCGTGCGCGACGGGTTGAACGCGGCGGCCGCGCTCTGCGCGATATACGCGACCTTGCGGCCGCGCAAGGCGGTCAGCGCGTGCGCGGACAGCGTGCACACGTCCGTGCCGCCGAGCTTCACCGAGCCGCCGGCGATCCGGCAGCCGGCACGGGCATGGCCCATCAGCGACAGCGCGATCGTCGTCTTGCCGGAGCCCGACTCGCCGATCAGCGCGAGCACCTCGCCGCGCCGGATGTCGAAGTCGACGTCGTGGACGATCGTCGTTTCCGCGCCGCCCGGACGGCCGCCGACCACGCGCAGCCCGCGCACCTCGACGAGCGGAGTCGATTCATCTCGCATCAGTGTTCTCCCGCGGCCGCAGCCGCGCCCTTGCGGCGGCCGCGATGCGGCAGGCCATCGATCAACAGGTTGACGCCCACCGTCAGGATCGCGATCGCGACCGCGGGCATGATCGCGACGGCCGAGCCGTCGCCGAGGCTCGCGATGTTCTCGCGCACGAGCGAGCCGAGGTCCGCATACGGCGGCTGCACGCCGAGCCCGAGAAAGCTCAGACCGCTCAGCAGCAGCACGACGAACGTGAAGCGCAGCCCGGTATCGGCGAGCATCGGGTGAATCATGTTCGGCAGCATCTCGACGCACGCGATGTACAGCGCGCTCTCGCCGCGTGCGCGAGCGACCTGCACGAATTCGAGCGTGCTGATGTTGATCGCCAGCGCGCGTGCGATCCG
Source organism: Burkholderia lata (assembly GCF_902499025.1). Classification (GTDB taxonomy): domain Bacteria; phylum Pseudomonadota; class Gammaproteobacteria; order Burkholderiales; family Burkholderiaceae; genus Burkholderia; species Burkholderia lata_C. The sequence goes on from NZ_CABVPW010000012.1 coordinate 142,004, forward strand.
GTACGAGCCCGGCATGTAGCTGACCGCGGCCGTGAGGATCAGGAGCGGCAGCGACGAGCCGAACGCGGCGACGAACATCAGCGCGAACATCTTCGACGGAATCGACGTGAGCGCGTCGAGCAGCCGGCTCATCGTCTCGTCGACCGCGCGGCCCGACACGGTCGCGAGCAGCCCGAGCGTCGTGCCGGTCAGCGCGGCGAGCAGCACCGCCGCGAGCGCGAGCAACACGGTCAGCCGCGTGCCGTACAGGATCCGGCTCAGCATGTCGCGGCCGAGGAAGTCGGAACCGAACGGCAGCTTCGCGCCGAACGGCGCGAACACGTCCGTGGTGACGATCGTGCCGACGTCATGCGGCGCGAGCAGCGGTGCGAACACGGCGATGAACAGCATCAGGGCGACCATCGACAGGCCGACGCGGCCGCCGGTCGTCAGTTGCAGGCGCGCCGCGCGGCGCTTGCGCGGCTGGTCGGGGGCAGGTGCGGCGGGCGGCGTCGCGCCGCCCCACGGTGGCGGCTGGTCGCCTGACGGCGGCAGCGCGCTGCTGCGTTGAACGGGTTCGGTCGGGTGCATGGGCGGCATCTCGGAAGGAGGACGGGACGCTCAGGTCCGCAGTCTCGGGTTCGACACGATCGAGCACAGGTCGGCAAACAGCACGAGCGTCAGGTAGGCGACGCAGAAGATCAGCGTGCACGCCTGGACCAGCGGGAAATCGCGGTTGCCGACGGCATCGACCATCAGGCTCGCGAGCCCCGGATAGTTGAAGATCGTCTCGACGACGATCACGCCGCCGAGCAGATACGACAGGCTCAACGCGACCGCATTGGCGATCGGCCCGATCGCGTTCGGCAGCGCATGGCGCAGCACGACGCGCGCGGGGCTCGCGCCCTTGAGCACGGCCATCTCGACATACGATGCGCTCAGCTGCTCGATCACCGCGGCCCGCGTCATCCGGGCCATCTGCGCGATCACGACCGCGCACAGCGTCAGCACCGGCATCGCATACGCACGCAGGAAATCGTGCAGGCTTTCGATCGGGCCGCTGTACGACAGCGCGGACAGCCAGTGCAGCTTCACGGCCAGCACGAGCACGGCGACCGTCGCGATCAGGAATTCCGGCGTCGCCACCAGCGACAACGTCCCGAGGCTGATCGCGCGGTCGACCACCGACTCGCGCTTGACGGCCGCGAGGATGCCGAGCAGCAGCGCGATCGGCACCGACACGGCGGTCGTGATCGCGGCCAGCGCCAGCGACTTCGGCAAGCGTCCGCCGATCATCTCCGACACCGGCATGTCGCCCGACAGCGAGCGGCCGAAATCGCCGTGCAGCAGCCCCGCGAGCCAGTGCAGGTAGCGCACGTGCGCCGGCATGTCGAGGCCGAACTGCTGGCGCAGCGCGGCCACCGTCTCCGGCGTCGCCGACTGGCCGAGCGCGGCCTGCGCGGCGTCGCCCGGCAGCAGGTTCGTGATGGTGAAAATGATCGCGGACACGATCAGCAGCGTCAGCGCGGTGACCGCGATGCGCCGGCCGATCAGGCCGAGCAGGATTCGGTTCATGAAGCGGCACTCCGGGTAAGGTCGCGCGCGACCGGGGCGGCTGCCCGCACCGGTCGCGCGGCATCGGCACGCGACGGCGTCAGGCGTTCCACCACACGTGCTCGGCGAACATGAAGCCCATCATCCCGCCGGTCGGGATCGAACCCAGGCCGCCGAGGCGCTTGTCGTAGCCGTCCAGGAAGCTGATGAATGCCGGAATGCCGATCCTGCCCTGCTGCGAGACGAGCACCTGCATGTCGCCATACATCTGCTTGCGCTTCGCATCGTCGGTCTCCGAGCGCGCGGCGAGCAGCAGCTGGTCGAACTTCGCGTTCTTCCAGCCCGACTCGTTCCACGGCGCATCCGACTTGAAGAACTGCGTGAACAGCACGTCGGCGCTCGAGCGCGGGTTGATGTTGCCGAAGCCGAGCGGGTGCTTCATCCAGTGGTTCGACCAGTAGCCGTCGGCCGACACGCGGTTCACCTGCAGGTTCAGCCCGATCTTCTGGCCGGCCTGCTGCATCAGCACGGCCATCTCGATCGAGCCGTTCGCATCCGACGTCGCATAGATCGGCGGCAGCGCGGTGCCCAGCGCGCCGGCCTTCTGGAACAGGAACTTCGCCTTGTCCGGATCGTGCGGCCGCTGCGGCAGCGACGCGTTGAAGTAGCGATGCCCCGGCGGAATCGGCTGGTCGTTGCCGATCACCGCGTAACCGCGGAACACCGCCGAGCGAATCTGCTCGCGATCGAACAGGTACTTCATCCCTTCGACGAAATCGGGGTTCGCGGTGATCGGGTTTTCGCTGCGCATGATCAGGTCGGTGTACAGGCCCGACTTGGTTTCCTTCAGCGCATAGCCCGGCGTGGACGCGACCCGCTGCGTCGAGCGCGGATCGATCGCGTTGATCAGGTGCACGTCGCCCGACAGCAGCGCGTTCAGGCGCGCGGCGCTGTCGGTGATGCCGATCAGCTCGATCTCGTCGAGATACGGCATGCCCGGCTTGAAGTAGCTGTCGTTGCGCACGCCGACGGTCGACACGCCCGGCTTGAACGACTTCAGCTTGTACGGGCCGCAGCCGATGCCGGTCGCGAAGTCGGTCGTGCCGTCCTTGCAAATCACGAGCTGCGGCGTCGCGAGGATCACCGGCAGGTCGGCGTTCGCGCTGACGAGCGTGAGCGTGACTTCGTCCGGGCCGCTCGCCTTCACATCGGCGAACTGGTCGGCGAGCGGCTTGACCTTCGATGCGGTGGCCGGATTCTTGTGACGCATCAGTGAATACACGACATCGGCCGGCCCGACCGGCTTCCCGTCGTGGAACGTGACGCCCTTGCGCAGCTTGATGACCCACGTCTTCGCGTCGGTCGTATGCAGCGACTCGGCGAGGTTCATCTGCGGCGTGAGGCTTTGATCCAGCTGCGTGAGGCCGCTGTAGAACATGAAGAAACGAATGTAGTCGGCGCCGGTCGAGCCCTTCGCCGGGTCGAGCGTATCGGCCGTCGAACTCGATTCGTTCGCAACCCGGATCTTGCCGCCGCGTTTCGGCGCGGGCGCGGCGAAGGCCGATTGCATGCCGGAAAGCAGGCCGCCGCCGGTGCCGACGGCCATCATGCCGCTCGCCGCCATGACCCGCATCATGTCGCGGCGCGTGAACCCACCGTTACCGCCGCCGTTGTCGATATCGTCGCTCATCCGAACTGCTCCTGACTGTAGAAAGTGGGGGCCAGCGTGTTCGAGAAATCCGCCGCGCCCGCCTGCTGGTGGCGGATGCAACGTCTTGCACATGGAATTCATTTAAGCATCGCCAAAATGCGGGTTGTCTCGATTCGGGGCGGCTGCACCACACGATTCGACCGTTTTGGGCCACCTGCGCAGCATGATTTGCTGCGGGCCGCGGCGGGCCGCCGTCGCGCCCGGATGCCATCCGTTCCATCCGGGCCATCCAGGCCATCCGCTGAAAGTTCAGAAGATTGCCCGCGCCGTCGAAGCCGGCCGGCGTGAAGACCGGAGCACGGCCGGCACGGCACCGTGGGCCTGTTCCCGTCCGCGTGCCGGGCCGGACGGGTTGCGCGACCGCGCGGCCGATGCGTCGATTACAAGCCGAGCTGCGTCGCGAGATGGCCGATGTCCGACACCTCGTAGTAGTTGTAGAACGGCGTGCCCGGTTCATGGCCTCGATTGACGAACGCCTTGTGCCGGATCCCGAGATCCTCGGCCGTCATCAGGTCGTAGCGCAGGCTCGACGACACGTGCAGCACGTCCTCCGGCCGGCAGCCGAGCTTGCCGAACATGTATTCGAAGCCCTGCATCCGCGGCTTGTACGACTGCGCCTGCTGCGCGGTGAATACCGCATGGAACGGCGCGCCGAGCTTGTCGACGTTGCTCATGATCTGGTCGTCCGACGCGTTCGACAGGATCACCAGCTTGTACTTCTGCGCCAGCCGCGACAGGCCCGCCGGAACGTCCGGGTGCGGGCCCCAGGTCGGGACCGCCAGATAGAAGCTTTCCGCCTCGGCTTCGTCGAACTTCACGCCAACTCGCTCGCAGGTGCGCCGGATCGCGTTGACGACGACGTCGCGGTACGGCTTCCACGCGCCGAGCACCTCGTCGAGCCGATAGGCGGCGAACGCGCGCACGAATTCCTCGAGCGCGACCGGCGACAGCCGGTCGGCGTAGACCTCGCGCGCCATGTCGGCCATGCGGAAGCGGGTCAGCGTGCCATAGCAGTCGAACGTGATGAACTTCGGTTCAAATTGGATCATGGTGACGTCCTGTCGGTGTGAAGCCCCGGCAGGGCCGGGGACGGGCTGGGTTGTACGAAATTGAATCAAGGCAAAAATGCCTTCGCACGTCGTTCGGCGCCGCTCAAAGCGCAGAATCGCCGCGTGTTGCGCGCCCTTCACGGCACGATCTGCGGTGCTGTCCCGGGCGGGGTGCGCAGGCCGGCCGACACGGTGCGCGAAGCCGCGACGCGCGTACCCCGTACGGCCGCGGTGGTGCGGTGGTGCGGTGGTGCGGTGGTGCGGTGGTGCGGTGGTGCGGTGGTGCGGTGCTGCCGTGCTGCCGTGCTGCCGTGCTGCCGTGCTGCCGTGCTGCGGTGCGGCTGGAAGCGGCGCACCGCCGTGCGTCCGCCGTACGGGCGTTCACTCTGTAGCAACGGCCGGAACGACGGGCCAATCACCGCATGAACCACGCGTTCCCGCACGCCGATCGAGCCGGCTTGCGTCGATCCCGCCCGCGCGGCCGCCGCTGCCGGAAAACAGGCGAATCGTCCTATCCGGGCCGCGGTGTCGCTGGCAGAGTGAGCGGGTCATTCCTACCAATCCGGAGTCCGGCGTGGCCGACCTCAATCCTTCCCGCACGCTTTTCTATCGCCCGTTCGCCGAAACCGACCTGCCCGCCGCGCACCGGCTGTCGGAGGCGGTCAAGTGGCCGCACCGGCTCGACGACTGGCGCTTTGCGTTCCAGCTCGGCAGCGGCTTCGTCGCGGAAGACGAATCCGGCATCGTCGGCACCGCGCTCGGCTGGCACTTCGGCGAGTCGCACGCGTCGCTCGGCATGGTGATCGTGTCGCCCGAGCGCCAGGGCCGCGGCATCGGCCGCGAACTGCTCACGCGCGTCGTCGACAGCCTCGGCGCGCGAACCGTGTTCCTGCACGCCACGCCGGCCGGCGAGCCGCTGTACGAGAAATTCGGCTTCGAGGCGATCGGCACGATCGACCAGCACCAGGGCGCCGCGTTCCAGCCGCCGCTGATCTCGCTGCCGCCGGGCGAGCGCCTGCGGCCGCTCGGCACCAACGACGGCCCGCGGCTCGCCGCGCTCGCATCGCGCGCGGCCGGCTACCCGCGCGATGCGGTGATCGATGCGCTGCTCGACGTCGCGAATGGGATCGCGCTCGATCGCGACGGCGAACTGCTCGGCTTCGCGCTGTTTCGCCGGTTCGGCCGCGGCCACGTGATCGGCCCGGTGATCGCACCGGACGCGTTGCGCGCGCAAGCCCTCATCAGCCATTGGCTCGCGCTGCACGAAGGCATGTTCGTGCGCCTCGACGTGCCGGGCGACAGCGGGCTGTCCGACTGGCTGCAGGGGCTCGGGCTGCCGCGCGTCGATACCGTCGTCGCGATGGTGCGCGGCGCGGCGCCGGCGCGCGATCCGGCGCTGCGCACGTTCGCGATCGTCAATCAGGCGCTCGGCTGAGCGGCACGCACGATGAGCTTCCTGTACAAGGCCGACCCGGTGCGCGGCGCGCAATGGGCGCAGCGCTTCGCGCAACGGGCACCCGACCTCGCGTTCCGGATCTGGCCGGACCTCGGCGATCCGCACACGGTGCGCTACCTCGCCGCGTGGCAACCGCCGGACGACCCGGCTGTGCTGCTGCCGAACCTCGAGGTCGTGTTCTCGGTGGGCGCCGGCATCGACCAGTTCGACCTGTCGCGCGTGCCCGCGCACATCCCGGTCGTGCGGATGATCGAGCCGGGTATCGTCGAAGGGATGGTCGAGTACGTGACACAGGCGGTGCTGACGATCCACCGTGACCTGTTCGACTACGCGGCGCAACAGCGCGCGCAGGCATGGTGCGAGAAGCCGGTGCGCGCGGCCGCGTCGCGCCGCATCGGCGTGCTCGGGCTCGGCACGCTCGGCCAGGCCGTCCTCGACACGTTGCGGCGCTTCGGTTTCCCGTGCGCCGGCTGGAGCCGCACACCGCGCACCCTCGACGGCGTCGACTGCTACGCGGGCGACGCGGCGCTCGACGCGTTCCTGGCCCGCACCGACCTCCTGGTTTGCCTGCTGCCGCTCACCGACAGCACGCGCGGCCTGCTTGGCCCGCGCGTGTTCGATGCGCTGCCGGACGGCGCGTCGCTCGTGCAGGTCGGGCGCGGCCCGCAGCTCGATGCGACGGCGCTGCTCGCCGCGCTCGACGGCGGCCGGCTCGACAGCGCGATCCTCGACGTGACGGACCCCGAACCGTTACCGGCCGGCCACCCGTTCTGGACGCATCCGCGCATTCGCATCACCCCGCACATTGCCAGCGCGACGCGGCCCGACACCGCGGTCGATGCGGTGCTCGAGAACCTGGCGCGCCATCGCGCGGGCCAGCCGATGATCGGCGTCGTCGATCGCGCGCGCGGCTACTGACGCGTTCGCCCGGCCTCGCGGGCGGCGCAGCAGAAAATGCCGAAGCGCGCGGTGCAAACGCCGCATCCATACGTTTCAGGCCGCAAATTGAAGGCGCGTGCGAATTGCTCGCTGGGTAGCATGACCTCACCGCTGACACCCGACGAGAGTCCCGCCCTGCCATGAACCAAGCCGCGCTGATCGAAGCCGATCGTCAACACCTGATCCATCCCGTCGTCAACTATCGCGCGCACGAGGCGCGCGGCGTCACCGTGCTCGAATCCGCGGACGGCGTGTTCCTGCGCGACGCCGACGGCCATACCCTGCTCGATGCGTTCTCGGGCCTGTGGTGCGTGAACGTCGGCTACGGCCGCGACAGCATCGTGCAGGCCGCCGCCGCGCAGATGGCGAAGCTGCCCTATGCGACCGGCTATTTCCATTTCGGCTCGCAACCGGCCATCGAACTCGCCGAACGGCTCGCGGCGCTCGCCCCGCCGTCGCTGAACCGCGTGTATTTCACGCTCGGCGGCTCGGACGCGATCGACTCCGCGGTGCGTTTCATCACGCATTATTTCAACGCAACCGGCCGCCCGTCGAAAAAGCAGATGATCGCGCTCGAACGCGGCTATCACGGTTCGTCGTCGATCGGCGCCGGTCTCACCGCGCTGCCCGCGTTCCACCGCCATTTCGACCTGCCGCGTGCGGACCAGCACCACATTCCGTCCCCCTACCCGTATCGCCACCCGCTCGGCGACGATCCGCAGGCACTGATCGTCGCGTCGGTCGCCGCGCTCGAAGCGAAGGTCGCCGAACTCGGTGCCGACAACGTCGCCGCGTTCTTCTGCGAGCCCGTGCAAGGCTCCGGCGGCGTGATCGTGCCGCCGGCCGGCTGGCTGAAGGCGATGCGCGACGCCTGCCGGCGCCTCGGCATCCTGTTCGTCGCCGACGAGGTGATCACCGGCTTCGGTCGCACGGGCCCGCTGTTCGCGTGCGAGACGGAACAGGTCGATCCGGACCTGATGACCGTCGCGAAAGGCCTGACCGCCGGCTATGCGCCGATGGGGGCGGTGCTGATGTCCGACGAAATCTACGAAGGGATCGCGGGCAGCCGCACGGAGTCGGCCGCGGTCGGTCATGGATATACGTATTCCGCGCACCCGGTCAGCGCGGCGATCGGCCTCGAAGTGCTGAAGCTTTATCACGAAGGTGGGCTGCTCGCGAACGGCCAGGCGATGGCACCCCGATTTGCCGCGGGCCTCGACGCGCTGCGTACGCATCCGCTCGTCGGCGACGCGCGTTCGGCCGGCCTGCTCGGCGCACTCGAACTGGTGGCCGACAAGGCACGCAAGACGCGCTTCGACGCGGCGCTGAACGTGCCCGACAAGATCGCAGCGGCCGCGTACGCGAACGGCGTGGTGTTTCGCGCATTCGGCGACGGCGTGCTCGGCTTCGCGCCGGCACTGAGCTTCACCGCGGGCGAGTTCGACCTGATGTTCGAACGCGTGCGCAAGACGCTCGACGACGTGCTGGCCGACGCGGGCGTACAACGCGCGCTCGACGCGGCGCATGCCCAGCCGGCATGAGCCGGCCAAGGGAAAGCGGGGCTTGTGGCGGCCTTCGTTCGACTCTAAAGTAACCGGACATTCCATTTTTTCCCTCTCACGTGAACATGACGGACAGCAAGCTGGATCGCATCGACCTGCGCATCCTCTCCCAGTTGCAAAAGCGCGGCCGCATGACCAACGTCGAGCTGGCCGATGCGGTCGGGCTGTCGCCCAGTCCATGCCTGATCCGCGTGAAGCGGCTCGAGAAGGCCGGCTACATCGGCGGCTACGGCGCGCACATCCAGCTCGAGAAACTCGGCGACGTGCAGGTCGTGTTTACCGAAGTCACGCTGGCCGACCACCGTCGCGAAGATTTCGATCGCTTCGTCGCGGCGATCCGCAATGTCGACGAGATCGTCGAATGCCACCTTGCGAGCGGCGGCTACGACTATCTGCTGAAGTTCATCACGCGCAGCGTGAGCCATTACCAGACGATCGTCGAAGGGCTGCTCGAGCAGAACATCGGCATCGAGAAATATTTCAGTTACGTGATCATCAAGTCGCCGTTCGTCAAGCGGCACTACCCGCTCGAATCGCTGTTCGGCGAGCGCCACTGACCCGCGGCGCGCGTCACCCTCGAACGCGACAGTCAGCGCGCCGCGCGGCGTAGCCGCGCGCGCTCCCCACCGTCATCGAACCGTTTCATTCAAGGACCTGTCATGCCGCTTACACTGTCCCGCACCGAACTCGTTCGGACTGCAAACCTGATCGACGGCGCGTGGTGCGATGCGATCGACGGCCGCCGCTTCGACGTCACCGATCCGGCGACGCTCCAGACCGTTGCCCGCGCACCCGACAGCGGCGCCGCAGACGCGCGCGCCGCGACCGACGCGGCAGCACGCGCACTGCCTGCATGGCGTGCGACGCCCGCACGCGAACGGGCCGCGATCCTGCGGGCGTGGCACGCGGCGATCGTCGCGCACACCGACGATCTCGCAAAGCTGATGTCGCACGAACAGGGCAAGCCGCTCGCCGAAGCGCGTGGTGAAGTGGCCTATGGCGCGTCGTATGTGCTGTGGTTCGCCGAAGAAGCGACGCGCACCTACGGCGACCTGATTCCGCAGCAGCAGCGCGGCAAGCGGCTCAGCGCGGTGAAGGAACCGATCGGCGTCGTCGCTGCGATCACGCCGTGGAATTTCCCGCTCGCGATGATCGCGCGCAAGATCGCGCCCGCGCTCGCCGCCGGCTGCACGGTCGTCGCGAAGCCCGCGGAGGACACGCCGCTGACCGCGCTCGCGCTCGCCTTTCTCGCGCAGGAAGCCGGCGTGCCGCCCGGTGTGCTGAACCTGATCGCCGCGTCGCGCGAGCGCGGCGTCGATGCCGCGGCCGACTGGCTCGCCGACGGCCGCGTGCGCAAGATCACGTTCACCGGCTCGACGCCCGTCGGCAAGCTGCTCGCGCGCGAGTCTGCGGCGACGCTGAAGAAGCTGTCGCTGGAGCTCGGCGGCAATGCGCCGTTCATCGTGTTCGACGATGCTGACCTCGATGCCGCGGTCGACGGGTTGATGGCCGCCAAGTTCCGCAATGGCGGTCAGACCTGCGTGTCGCCGAATCGCGTCTACGTGCAGGCCGGCGTCTACGACGCGTTCGCCGCGAAGCTCGCTGCGCGTGTCGCCGCGTTGAAGGTCGCGCCGGCGACCGACCCGGCCGCGCAGATCGGCCCGATGATCAACGCACGCGCGGTCGACAAGATCGCCCGCCACGTCGGCGACGCGATCGAACGCGGCGCACGCGTACTCACGGGCGGCAAGCGCGTGCCCGAACTCGGGCCGAACTATTACGCGCCGACCGTGCTCGCCGACGCCACCGCCGACATGCGGCTGACCTGCGAGGAAACCTTCGGCCCGGTCGCGGCGCTGTTCCCGTTCGGGACCGAGGACGAAGCCGTCGACGCCGCGAACGACACGCCGTTCGGCCTTGCCGCGTATTTCTACACGCAGGACGTGCGGCGGATCACGCGCGTGTCGGCGCGCCTCGAAACGGGCATCGTCGGCATCAACGAAGGCGCCCTCGCGAGCGAGGCCGCGCCGTTCGGCGGCGTGAAGGAGTCGGGCTACGGTCGTGAAGGCTCGCGATACGGACTCGACGACTACCTGACGATCAAGTACCTGTGCCAGGGCGGGCTCGACTGAATCTTGTCGAATCCGCGTATGGGGGGGCTACGCAGGCACGCGACGGGAAGCTCGACGCGCAGGTACACTCCGCGCTCGTCCGACAGCGAGGGCGGCTTCCCGCCCCACTGTCGGTAATGCTGTCACCGGGCACAGCGCCGCGAAGAACCGTGTCAACGCCCCCACGTTGCCGTCGCAGTGACGCCAGTCGCGGACAGCGACCGCCCGATCAGGCTCGCCGCGACGACGCCGCACGAGACGGACTGCGAAGTATCTACAGTCTGGCCTGCGGCTGCAGGATGGCGCGCGGAATCAGCGCGATCAGCCCGCAGCTGACCAGCAGGCAGGCGCCCAGCGCATAGGTGCCGTTGTTGATGTTGCCGGTCATTTCCTTGGCGATGCCGGTAATCATCGAGCCCGTGAAGCCGGACAGGTTGCCCACCGAGTTGATCAGCGCAATGCCCGCGGCCGCGGCCGTGCCGGACAGGATCTGGCCGGGGAAGGTCCAGTAGATCGGCATCAGCGCCAGAATGCCGCAGGTGGCGATGGTCAGGAACAGGATCGACAGCGCCACGTGCTGCGCGCACGCCGCGCTCATGATCAGGCCGACGCCGCCGATCAGCGCGGGAATCGCCGCGTGCAGGCGGCGTTCGCCGGTCTTGCGCGAGTGCGAGGCATTCCACACCATCGCGAAGATCGCCGTCAGATACGGAATGGCGGTGAGCAGGCCGATATGCAGCGGGCTCTGCACGCCCGACGCGCGAATGATCGACGGCAGCCAGAACGCCAGTCCGTAGAAGCCGGTATTGAAGGTGAGCAGGATGAAGGTCAGCAGCCAGACGCGCGGGCTGCGCAGCGCGGCACCGACGCTGTGCGACTTGTGCGCGGCCTCGGCTTCGAGATTGCGCGACAGCACCGCCTTTTCCTCGGCGGACAGCCACTTCGCCGACTGCGGGCCGTCGCCGAGGCAGGCCAGCACGATGAACGCCACCACGATCGACGGCAGCCCTTCCAGCAGCAGCATCCATTGCCAGCCGCTCATGCCCGACAGGCCGTGCGTCTGCTCCATCAGCCAGCCGGACACCACACTGCCGAGCGTCAGGCTCAGCGGGATCGCCACCAGGAAGCCGGACATCGCCACGCTCTGGCGGCGTGCCGGAAACCAGTAGTTCATGTACAGGATCACGCCGGGGAAAAAGCCGGCTTCGCACAGGCCCAGCAGGAAGCGCAACGTGTAGAACATGGTGGTCGTCTGCACGTGGAAGAACTGCGCGAGCGGCACGATGAAGGCCATCGACGACGACACGATGCCCCAGGTGATCATGATCCGCGCAATCCAGAAGCGCGCGCCGTAGCGGTGCAGCAGCAGGTTGCTGGGCATCTCGAACAGGAAGTAGCCCCAGAAGAAAATGCTGGCGCCGAGCGCATAGACGCCGTCGCTCAGGCTCAGGTCGTCGAGCATCTGCAGCTTGGCGAAGCCCACGTTGACGCGGTCCAGGTAAGCCACGACGTAGCACAGCAGCAACAATGGCAGGACGCGCCGCATGACCTTGCGATAAAGGGCGTCTTCCGACGAGTCGGCCGCGGCCGATGCGGCAGCGGTCTGCGTAATGGACGGCATCGGTTTGTCTCCTGATTGTGTAGGTCTTCTTCGTACCGGCGCGTTCGTTGATACGTTGATGTTACCGATAACATCCCGTCACAAAAAAAACGCCGACGAGGCAACGGGAACCACCGGCGATTTGATACCGGTAACATTTCCAAGTTAGCATGTCGGGACAGACGACTTCAAGTGCCGGCGAACGGGGAGTTTCCCTAGTGCAGGTGCAGGCGCAACGGGCGCGGGCGGCCTGCCCGGTATTTCGCACCGGTATGATGTAGCCTTTCCTGATTTCTCTCCCGGATCGCCATTCCGATGCCCAGCCCCACCGCCGTCCGGCCTGCCGGACCGCCCCGCATGTCCGACGTAGCGCGCCTGGCCGGCGTATCGAAGATGACGGTGTCGCGCGTGCTCGCCGGCCACAGCGTGGCCGCCGAAACGCGCGCGCGGGTCTGCCAGGCCATCGATCAGCTCGGCTACGTGGCCGACGCGGCCGCGGGTGCGTTGTCGTCGGGGCGCTCGGAGTTCGTCGCGGTGCTCGTGCCGTCGCTGTCGAGCTCCAACTTCTCCGACACCGTGCGCGGCCTCACCGATACGCTCGAACCGCATGGCCTGCAACTGCTGCTCGGCGACACCGACTACGACCTGCAACGGGAAGAACGACTGGTGCGCTCCATGCTGCGTCACCAGCCGCGCTGCATCGCGCTGACCGGTGCGCAGCACACCGATGCGACGCACCAGGTGCTGCAGCGCTCGGCCATTCCCGTCGTCGAGATGTGGGACCTGCCCACGCATCCTATCGACACCGCGGTGGGCTTCTCCAACGTGCGGGCCGCGCGTGCGATGGTGCGGCACCTGGCCGGGCGCGGTTACCAGCGCATCGGCTTTCTCGGCGGCGCCAGCGAACTGGATCGCCGCGGCCTGGACCGGCTCAAGGGGTATCAGGCGGAGATCAAGGCACTCGGACTCGGCGAGCCGCGCATCGTGCGCCTCGGCGAATCGCCGATCACCATGAGTCATGGCGGGCCCGCGATGGCGGCTCTGCTGGAGACGTGGCCCGACACCGACGCGGTGATGTGCGTGAGCGACATGTCGGCGTTCGGCGCAATCATGGAATGCCATCGGCGCGGGCTGTCCGTGCCTGCGGACATGGCCGTGGCCGGCTTCGGGAACTTCGAGGTGGCTGCATCCTGCCACCCGACCATCACCACGGTGTCGGTCGACGCGTACGGCATCGGCCTGCGCACGGGCGAGGCGTTGCTGGCGGCACTGCAAGCACGCGATGGCGGCGAGCGGATCGAGCCGCAACGGATTCGAATCGACTACTCGATCGTCGCGCGGGAAAGCGCCTGACGGGCCGAAGGCACGGGCTGGCCGGCCCGTGCGAGAACGGCTGCGTATCGTTGCGCGGCGTGCGGGACCGCGTACAGGCCCCTCCCCTCACGCCGCACCTGCGCCGCATCGGAGAGAAGCCCGCGTGACGAGCAACGCGTGTCGACGCGGCACGGTTCGCTGCCCCGGAAACCCGTGCCCGGTGCGTCGCGCGATCTCCATTGCTTGCCCCATTCACACGAAAATCCCCTTACGCAGCGCAAAAACCCCGTGCTAACATCGACGTCATGTTACCGGTAACTATCCGGCACGCAAAACTGAATGATCGCTTCGGAGACAGCCCGCCATGTCACAAGCCCCTCGCCGTCTGCGCAGCCAGGAGTGGTTCGACGACCCCGCACATGCGGACATGACCGCGCTCTATGTCGAGCGCTTCATGAACTATGGGCTGACACGTGAGGAACTGCAGTCGGGACGTCCCGTCATCGGCATTGCGCAGACGGGCAGCGACCTGGCGCCGTGCAACCGCCACCACCTCGAGCTGGCCGAGCGCACCAAGGCGGGCATCCGCGACGCAGGCGGCATTCCGATGGAGTTCCCCGTCCATCCGCTGGCCGAGCAAAGCCGCCGGCCCACCGCCGCGCTCGACCGCAACCTCGCCTACCTGGGGCTCGTGGAAGTGCTGCATGGCTTTCCGCTGGATGGTGTGGTCCTCACCACCGGATGCGACAAGACCACGCCCGCCTGCCTGATGGCGGCGGCCACCGTGGACATGCCCGCGATCGTGCTGTCGGGCGGACCGATGCTCGACGGCTGGCACGCAGGCAAGCGTGTCGGATCGGGCACCGTGATCTGGCACGCCCGCAACCTGCTGGCCGCCGGCGATATCGACTACGAAGGCTTCATGCAGCTGACCACGGCATCGTCGCCGTCGATCGGTCACTGCAATACCATGGGCACGGCGCTGTCGATGAACAGCCTGGCCGAGGCGCTCGGCATGTCGCTGCCGGGGTGTGCGAGCATCCCCGCCGCCTATCGCGAACGCGGCCAGATGGCTTACGCCACCGGCAAGCGCGCCGTCGAGCTCGTTCGCGAAGATCTGCGCCCGTCGAGGATCATGACGCGCGCGGCGTTCGAGAATGCCATCGTGGTCGCCTCCGCGCTCGGCGCATCGACCAACTGCCCGCCACACCTGATCGCCATTGCGCGCCACATGGGCGTGGAACTGAGCCTCGACGACTGGCAGCGCTTCGGCGAATCCGTGCCGCTGCTCGTCAACTGCATGCCGGCCGGCGAATACCTCGGGGAAAGCTTCCACCGCGCCGGCGGCGTGCCCGCCGTGCTGCGCCAGCTCGATTCGGCCGGCCTGCTGCGGCGCGACTGCCTGACCGTGTCCGGCCGCGCGATCGGCGAGATCGCCGACGCGGCGCAGGACGCCGATCGCGACGTGATCCGGACGCCCGACGCGCCGCTCATGCACGGCGCCGGCTTCATGGTGCTGTCAGGCAACTTCTTCGACAGCGCCATCATGAAGATGTCGGTGGTTGGCGAAGCCTTCCGCCAGACCTACCTTGCCGAGCCGGGCGCGGAGAACACCTTCGAGGCACGCGCCATCGTCTTCGACGGCCCCGAGGACTATCACGCCCGCATCAACGACCCGCAGCTGAACATCGACGAACGCTGCATCCTGGTGATCCGGGGCTGCGGCACGGTCGGCTACCCGGGCAGTTCGGAAGTCGTGAACATGGCACCGCCTGCCGACCTCGTGAAGCGCGGCGTGACGTCGCTGCCATGCCTGGGCGACGGGCGCCAGAGCGGCACGTCGGCCAGCCCGTCGATCCTGAACGTGTCGCCGGAGGCGGCGGTCGGCGGTGGCCTGGCGCTGCTGCGCACGAACGACCGCGTCCGCGTGGATCTGAATCGCCGCAGCGTCGACGTGCTCGTCGACGAAGCGGAACTCGCGCGCCGCCGCGAGACTGCCGGCTTCACCGCGCCGCAGGCGCAGACGCCCTGGCAGGAACTCTATCGCCGGTTCGTGGGCCAGCTGTCCACCGGCGGCTGCCTCGAACCGGCCACGCTGTACCTGAAGGTCATCGAGCAGCGCGGCAACCCGCGCCACTCCCACTGATCCCGTCGATCCCATCGCCCCACGACTCCCGCCGAGCTGACCATGCGTACTCTTTCCGTTTCCGAATGCCTGCCGCACGACCTCGCACACGCGCTGCTGATCGGCCGCGTCTGGCGGCACGATGGCGCCCACGCGGGCCCGAGCGTCGTTGCCGTGCGCGGCGGCGAAATGTTCGACATCTCGCGCACCGTGCCGACCACCGCGGACCTGTTCGACCGCCCCGACGCAGCCGCAATCGCGCGCGCGGCCCCCGGCGAATCGCTGGGCCGTGTCGAGCCGCTGCTGCAGGCCGCACTGGACGGCACGTCCGGCGCCACGCACCTGCTCGCACCGTGCGACGTGCAGGCCATCAAGGCTTGCGGCGTCACCTTCGCCGTCAGCCTGATCGAACGCGTCATCGAGGAACAGGCCGGCGGCGATCCGGCCAAGGCGCGGGACGTGCGCGACACCATGGCCGCGACCATCGGCACCGATCTGTCGAAGATCGTTCCCGGTTCGGAAGCCGCCATGCGCCTGAAGGCCGAACTCGAGCGCCGCGGCGCGTGGTCGCCATACATGGAAGTCGGAATCGGCCCGGACGCCGAAGTGTTCTCCAAATCGCAGCCGATGTCTGCGGTGGGCTTCGGCGCAGACGTGGGCCTGCTGCCCGTGTCGGTGTGGAACAACCCGGAGCCCGAGATCGTGCTCGCGGTCAGCAGCGCCGGCACGCCGGTCGGCGCCACGCTCGGCAACGACGTGAACCTGCGCGACATAGAAGGCCGCTCGGCGCTGCTGCTTGGCAAGTGCAAGGACAACAACGGTTCGTGCGCGATCGGCCCGTTCGTGCGGCTGTTCGACGACGGCTTCACGCTGGACAGCGTGCGGCAGGCCAGCGTGTCGCTGCGCGTCGAAGGCGCGGACGACGGCTTCGTGCTCGACGGCATCAGCCACATGCGCGAGATCAGCCGCGACCCTGCCGACCTCGTCGCACAAACCTGCGGCGCGCATCACCAGTATCCGGACGGGTTCATGCTGTTCCTGGGCACGATGTTCTCGCCGATCCAGGACCGCGACGCGCCCGGCGGCGGGTTCACGCATCACCTGGGCGACCGCGTCGTCATCTCGACGCCCACGCTCGGCGCACTCGTCAATACCGTGCGGCTTTGCACGGAGATCGCCCCGTGGACCTTCGGCGTGCGCGCCCTGTACGCCAACCTGGCCGCACGCGGCCTGCTCGGCGCCTGAAGCGGCGAGACTCGACGACACGAAAGCGGACGCGAACCCGATCGACGGACAGCGGGCCGACGGCAAGCCCCCTGCCCCGCCACATCGGTACGCGGTGCGCGGTCGTGATCGGCCCGACCCGTATCGATGGCAGGCGGCGCCGGCCGGCCTTCAGCCACGGCGCCGGGCCGTCACCGCTTATGAACGACCGAGTCGAGCACGAAGCTGGTCGTCATGTTCTGCACGCCGTCCCATGCGCTGATCGTCGCCCAGATGTCGCTGATGCGCTCATGCGTGGCCGCCTCTATCTGCACCAGCAAATCGACCTCGCCGCTGAGAACCGCGCAGTCGCGTACCTCGGCGATCCGCTCGAGCGCGGCCAGCACGTCCGCGCCGCGCATCCGGTCCTTGCGGTAGACGAGCATCACGGCACGCACCGGTGCGACGTCGTCGGGCAACGCGAGCCGCACCGTGTAGCCTGCGATGATCTTCAGCGCTTCGAGCCGGTCGATCCGGTGCCGGACCGCCTGCCTGGACAAACCGATCCTGTCGGCCAGCACCGCGAGCGGAATCCGCGCATCGGCACACAATGCGTCGATGATCTTCTGGTCCAGGCCGTCGATCTTCATTGGCCGGACCCGGTGTGCCCCACGCCGCGCGCATCGACCGCGTCGCGCAATGCCGCGATGTGGCCGGGGCCGATTCCGCAACAGCCGCCGACGATCTGCGCACCGAGCGCGAGCCACTGCTCCGCCCATTTCGCATAGCCGGGCGGATCGATATCGCCGCGCAATGCGTCGAGCTCCTCGTTCGCACGCGCATCGGCGCGCTGCGGTGGAAAGGCGTTCGCATACGCGCCGATCGTCAACGCCGCGCCCGCGCCCATTCCAGCGAGCCTACGCTGCACCGTCTCGATCGCCGCACCCATCGCCTCCGGCTGGCTGCAGTTGAACAGCAGCGCGCTCGCGCGCGCGGACACGGCGGCGTCGATGGCTTCGTCGAGTGTCTGTCCCGATCGCAGTACCGGCCCGGCACCCGCGTCGGCGCCGACCTCGTCGCGCAGCGTGAACGACACCCAGAGCGGCTTCGGATTCGCACCGAGCGCGCGACGGACCGCGTCGATCTCGCCGGTCAGGCTCTGCGTCTCGGCCAGCCACAGGTCGACGTACGGATCGAGTCCATCGACGAGCGTCGCCAGAATCGCATCGGCACGCGCCGCGTCGAACAGGTCGGGCCGATACGAGCCGCCGGTCGGCGGAAGCGACCCCGCGACGCGCACCGGCCGCACTGCGCGATCCACGGCTTGCCGCGCAAGTTGCCCGGCCAGTGCCGCGAGCGCGGCACCGTCGCGACGGAACCGCTGCTCGCCGATATGGAACGGCACGACCGCATAGCTGTTCGCGGTGATCACGTCGGCGCCCGCCGCGATGAACGCGTCGTGCGCGAGGCCGACGTAATGCGGCGCTTCCATCAGCGCGAGCGCCGACCATTCCGGCTGCCTGAACGGCGCCCCCATCCGCGCCAGTTCGCGCCCCATGCCGCCGTCGAGTACCGTGATGCCATGCATAGTCCGTGCTCCGTCGTTGCAATCCGGGCCGCTCGCGCCCGGATCGATTCAAAGGCCGGCGCAGCCCGCCCGATGGGTCGAACGACCGCGTGCGCCGGTCCGTGTCAGATCTGCTCGAGCGCCTGCGCGAGATCGGCTTTCAGGTCGTCGACATGCTCGATGCCGACCGAATAACGGATGAAGTTGAGCGGGATGTCGGCCGCGCGCATTTGTTCCGCCGACATCGTGCCCGCCCACATGGATGCCGTATGGATCGCGAGCGAATCGACGCCGCCGAGATTGCCCGCGTTCAGCGGCAAGCGCAGCGCCTCGACGAAGCGCTGCGCTTCGCCATAGCCGCCCCGCACGCCGAACGCGACCACGCCGCCGAAGCCGCGCATCTGCCGGCACGCGAGTTCATGCTGCGGATGGCTGCGCAGGCCCGGGTAGAACACGCGCTCGATCTTCGCGTGCGCCTCGAGAAACTCGGCGAGCGCCTGGGCGTTCGCGTTGATCCGCTCGACGCGCATCGGCAGCGTGCGCAGCCCGCGCAGCAGCAGCCACGCGTCCATCGGCGACAGCACCGAGCCGAGCGTGATGTGCGTATGCCAGATCTGCTCGGCGATCGCGCGGCTCGTGCAGATCACGCCGCCGGTCAGGTCGTGATGGCCGCCGAGATACTTGGTCGCGCTGTGCACGACGATGTCGACACCGAGCCGGTGCGGCTGCTGGTTGACCGGCGACGCGAACGTGTTGTCCGCGAGTGTCAGGATGCCGCGCGCCCTGGCAACTTCGGTCACCGCGGCGATGTCGGTCACGAGCAGCAGCGGATTGACCGGCGATTCGAGCACGATCAGCCGCGTGTTCGGCCGGATCGCACGATCGAACGCGGCCGCGTCGGTCTGGTCGACGAACGTCACCTCGACGCCGAACCGGCGCAGCATGTCGTCGAGCATTTTCGTCGTGCTCATGTAATGGCGCGTCTGGCCGATCACGTGATCGCCGGCCTGCACGACACTGAGGATCGCGGTCGCGATCGCGCCCATGCCGGACGCGGTGACGAGCGCGGTCTCGGTGCCCTCGAGCTCCGCCATGATCGCCTTGACCCGCTCGTGAACCGGATTGCCGTAGCGCGTGTAGTTGCGCGGATGCTGCGGCACGCTCGACATCTCCGCGAATTCCTCGCTGCCGGCCGCCTTGAACACGGCCGAATAGTGGATCGCCGGCGCGACCGTCTTCTCGTCGGTCACGTCGCGGTCCGCGGCCAGCGCGAGCGTTTCAAGCCTGTATCCCATTTCGTTCTCCGGATCGTTCGTTGTGTCGTGTCTACGCGGTGCCGTCAGGCACGCACGTTGCCCAGATGGCGATTCAGCCGACCTTCGACGCTTTTGAGCACGGTCGAAAGCACTGCCGTGATACCGACGTACACGATGCCGGCCAGCATCAGCGCGTCGGTCGTATAGGTTTCGATGGAGATGCGCCGCGCGACACCGGTCAGGTCGAGCACAGTGATCGTGCTGGCGAGCGCGGTCGACTTGAGCTGCAGCACGATCTCGTTGCCGAGCGTCGGCGCAACGATGCCGATCGCGCGCGGGACGACCACGAACCAGGTCAGCATGAAGCGGCTCATCCCGAACGCGAGTGCGGCTTCCTTCTCGCCGGCGGGCACGCCGGCTATGCCGCCACGAATGTCTTCCGCCATATAGGCCGCGAGGTTGAGCGTCAGCGCGCACAATGCGCACGAGAACGATCCGCCGACCAGCAGCCACAGCGGCGACGCACGCACGATCGAGAACTGCGCGAGCCCGTAATACAGCACGAAAATCTGCACCAGCAGCGGCGTGCCGCGAAACACCGACATGAACAGGCGGCTCGGTGCCGACAGCCACCGGCGCTCCGATGTGCGCGCGACGGCAAGCGGTACCGCGAGCGCGAACGCGAACGTGCATGACAGCACCAGCAGTTGCAGCGTGATCCATACACCGCGCGCGACGTCCGGGCCGGACTGCTCGATGAGGGAAAGGAAGTCGTTCATCGCATGGCCCTCGTCAGGTGCGTTGTGCGTAACCACGGCCCGCGATGCGCTCGAGCCACGCGAATACGGGGTTTGAAGCGGCGAGAAAGCCGAAGTAGACGATACCGACCGTCACGTAAAAAACGAATGGCTGCTTGGTGAACTGCGCGGCGATGTTGGCCTTGCGCAGCATGTCCTCGAGCCCGACGATCGATACCAGCGACGTGTCCTTCAGCAGGTTCTGCCACATGTTGTTCAGGCTCGGCAGGCAGATGCGCCACGCCTGCGGCAGGCGCACGTGCCACAGTGTCTGCAGGCGTGTCATCCCGTACGCGCGCGCGGCCTCGATCTGTCCGGCCGGCACCGCGATGAATGCACCGCGGAACATCTCCGACGAATAGGCGCCGAACACCACGGCGAGTGCGATCACGCCGGCCGAGAAAGGGCTCACGGCAAAGGCGCCATCGAATTGCGTGTTGAGCAGACGCGACAGCCCGAAATAGCAGATCAGCAGAATCAGGAACTCGGGAATGCCGCGCAGGAAATTGGTCAGCGCATAGGTCGCATGCCTGAGCCAGCCCACGCCCGACAGTTTTGCCGATGCGCCAGCGATGCCGAGCAGCATGCCGACGCACAGCGCGGCGAGCGCGAGTTCCAGCGTGACGAGCGCACCCGCCGCGATCTGCGCGCCGTAGTTCACCAGAATGTCCATCGTGATATCGCTCCTTGTGAGGCCCGGATCGTGCAGGCCGCCGTGCGGCGGCCGCGCGGTCCCGATGCGCGGCTATTGCGGCGCGATGCTGAACGGGAAATAGCGCTTGTTGGCGGCGGCGAACGTGCCATCCGCCTGCACCTGCGCGATCCCCTTGTCGAACAGCGCCTTCAGCGGCGCGTCGCCCTTGCGTACCGCGATCGCCGTACCGTCGCCGAAGATCTCCGCATCGGCGATCGGCTTGCCGACGAAGTCGAAACCTTCCTTCCTGCCGGCCTTCGTCAGCCAGTCGTACGCGACCGTGTTGTCGGCAAGCACGGCATCGACGCGCCCGGCCTCCAGGTCGAGCCAGGCCTCGTCGAGCGTCTGATAGACCTTCACGTTGATCCCCGACTTGCTCGCCGGCAGGCGGCGGCGCAGATAGGATTCGTGGGTCGACGCGGTCTGAACGCCGATCGTCTTGCCGCGCAGCGCGGCCGCGCCATCCGCGATACCCGAGCCCTGCTTCGCGACGAGCTGCACGGGTGCCGTCGTGAAGATCCGCGTGAAATCCACCGACTGCTCGCGCTCCGGCGTCTTCGACATTTGCGCGAGCACCGCATCGATCTGCTTCGCCTTGAGCGCCGGGATCAGCGCATCGAAATCCATCGTCACCCACTGGCACCTGACCTTCATCGTGTCGCACATCTTCTTGCCGATGTCGATCTCCATGCCCTGCAGCTTGCCGGACGCATCCTTGTATTCGAACGGCGCGTAATCGGCGAGCGTGCCGATCCGCACGACCTGCTCGGCATGCGCGACCGATCCGAGCAGTGCCGCGCCCACGCACAGCGACTGAAGCAGCTTCTTCATGATTTCCCCTCCGGTTGGCATTGAATCCGCATCAGATGATGCTGGACAGAAACTTCTGGAAGCGCGGCGATTTCTGGCTCGCGAACACCTCGTCGGGACTGCCGTCCTCCTCGATTCGTCCCTGGTGGACGAACACGACGCGGTTCGCGACTTCGCGCGCAAAGCCCATCTCGTGCGTGACGACGAGCATCGTGCGCCCCTCGTCGGCCAGCGAGCGCATCACTTTCAATACTTCGCCGACGAGCTCGGGATCGAGCGCCGACGTCGGCTCGTCGAACAGCATCACGTCGGGATCGGTCGCGAGTGCGCGTGCAATCGCCACGCGCTGCTGCTGGCCGCCCGACAGCTGGTTCGGATAGTGCTCGCACTTGCCGGCGAGCCCGACCCGTTCGAGCATCGCGATCGCCTTGTCGCGTGCGTCGCGCTTCGGTACGCCCAACACGCGCAGCGGCACGAACATCACGTTCTGCAGCACCGTCATGTGCGCCCAGAGATTGAACTGCTGGAACACCATCGCGAGCTTGCGGCGCACGCGCATCACCTGCTGCGCGTCGGCGGCGACAAGCGCGCCGTCGCGGCCCGCCGGCTTCAGCGCGAGCGTTTCGCCGTTCACGCAGATCCGGCCACGGTCGGGCATTTCCAGCAAGTTGATGCACCTGAGGAACGTACTCTTGCCCGACCCGCTGCTGCCGAGGATCGACACGACCTCATGATTCCGCGCGGTCAGCGAGATGCCCTTCAGCACCTCGACACCGCCGAACGACTTGTGAATATCCTCGACCACCAGCGCGTCCACCGCCGGCTTGCATGCAGGAATTGCTGCTGGCATCCTCGACTCCTTCTCCGCTACGTTGCACACACACCGCTCCGGTTCGCGCCGCGCCGGCCCGTCATGTGCCGGCGCTCGCGCATCAGCTCGACAGCCGCCGGTTGCGCCTGAAGCAGACCACCTTCGGCTGCGTCATTTCCGTCATCGCGAACCGGACCCCTTCGCGGCCCAGCGACCCATGCTTGAAGCCGCCGAACGGCATGCCGTCGAAGCGGTAGTCGGACGAATCGTTGATCATCACGCCGCCCGCCTGCAGCCGCTCCGCCGCGCCGAGCGCCACCTCCAGGCGGTTGGTAAACACGCCTGCATGCAGGCAGCTCTCCGACGCATTGGCCGCGTCGAGCGCCTGCTCCAGGTCGGTGAATTTCTCGATCGTCACGACCGGCGCGAATACCTCGTCGGTCCATACGCGCGCGTCGCGCGGCACATCCACGAGCACCGTCGGTTCGTACAGCGCACCGCGCCGCCGATGGCCGCTCAACACCGTCGCACCGCCGGCGACCGCGTCGTCGACCCAGTGTTCGATGCGGGCCGCCTGTTCCTCGCCGATCATCGGCCCCATGTCGGTCGCGTCGTCCAGTGGATCGCCCACGACCATCTTGCCGGTCAGCTCGACGAAGTAACGGACGAACGGCTCGTACGCGGCCTCGGCGACGAAGATCCGCTGCGTGCCGATGCAGTTCTGTCCCGCCGCCCAGAACGCGCCCGACACGCATGCTTCGGCGGCATCCTTCAGGTCGCAGTCGGCCATCACGATCACCGGCGCATTTCCGCCGAGGTCCATCGCGATCTTCTTGAGGCCCGCCTGGCGCGTGATGGCCTCGCCGGTCTCCGGCCCCCCGGTAAAGGTCACCATCCGGATCCGCCGGTCGCGCACCAGCGCGGACGCGATATCCGCGCCGCCGTGCACGATCTGCAGCGCGTCGCGCGGCGCACCGGCTTCCCACAGAACCTCGACGAGCGCCTGCGCGGACAGCGGCGCAAGCAGCGAGGGCTTCAGGATCAGCGCATTGCCGGTCGCCATCGCCGGCCCGAGCTTGTGTGCAACGAGGTTCAGCGGGTCGTTGAACGGCGTGATCGCGAGAATCACGCCGAGCGGCTCCAGCGTGTAGTAGCCGCTGCGATCTTCGGAACCGGGATAGCCGTCGAACGGGATCGTCTCGCCGGTCAGCCGTTTCGCCTCCTCGCCCGACAGGCGCAGCGTGTTCACGCAGCGTGCGACTTCCTTGCGGGCCTGCCGCAACGGCTTGCCCGCTTCGAGCGCGATCGTGCGTGCGAACGTCTCCGTGCGCGCCTCCACGATCGCTGCTGCGCGAAACAGGATGTCGGCCCGCCGGCTGCGCGGCATGGCCGCGGCCGCATGCGCCCCTTCGAGCGCGCGCTCGACGAGGACCGGTGCCGCATCGACGGGCGACAGCCGAACCTGGCCGACGATCGCGCCGTCATACGGCGACCGGACATCGGCCACGCCGGCCCCCGTGCAGCCGGTCAGCACCGCATCGCGCGCGCTCATGCGGCCACCTCGTGCGGCACGGCGCCGATCCTGTCGGCGAGTTCGATCAGGTCGGACAGGATCGCGAACGCCGTTTCCTCGCGCCCCGCACCGGGCCCGCTGATCGTCACGCCGCCGAGCACGTCGGTGTCGAACGTGATCGCATTCGTCACGCCGCTCGCGGCAAGCAACGGATGGCCGGCCGGCAGCTTGCGCGGCTCGACGCTCGCGGTCACGGTGCCGTCCGGATGGCGGACGGCCGAGCCGATCAACCGCCAGGACATGCGCTCCGCCGCCGCCGCGCGCACGTCCTGCTCGGTCAGCTCCACGATGCCGCGGCACGTCACATCGCCACGCGTGAGGCCGGCGTTCCACAGCGCGTTCGCCAGAATCACGACCTTCAGCTGCACGTCCGACCCATTGACGTCGGCTGCGGGGTTCGCCTCCGCATAGCCGCGCTGCTGCGCATCCCGGATCGCCGCATCGAAGCTCGCGCCGGCCTCGACCTCGCCGAGCACGTAGTTCGACGTACCGTTCAGGATGCCGGCGAAGCCGTTGACGTCGCAGCCGCGCAGCGACGTCGCCAGCTGCCGCAGCACCGGCGTGCCGCTCATCACCGTGCCCTCGTACATCACGCACGCGCCCGATTGCGCGGCGATCCGAGCCAGCGCCGGCTGAGCGAGCGCGATCGGCCCCTTGTTGGTCGTGATCACGTGCTTGCCGCATTCGAGGGCGGTACGGCAATGCGACAGTGCCGGCTCACCGGTGTTCGGGTCGGTGAAGGTCGCCTCGACGACGACATCCACGTGCTCCGACGCAATGGCCTTCAGCACAGCCTCGAGACCGACGTCCGGCGACACCAGCGTGCCGGGATCGCGACGGAGCGCTTCGGCGTCGACACCCCGCCGGGCGGTTTCGTCGAGGACATCCAGCGCGATGCCGCGAGGATTCGTCGCGATCCCGAGCCGCAGATCGGCGACCATCGTCACCGACACGTCGAGTCCCGATGCATCCAGCAGCGCGCGTTTCTTCTTGAGCAGTTCGACCAGTCCCTGATTGACTCCGCCGAAGCCGACCAATGCCAGTTTGAGTTCCATCTCGATCACCTCCTGTTCATTGACTACAGGAAACATGTTAGTTATGCGAACTGATCGACAAATTATGCGTTTCGACCGATTCGGGCAGTCACGCGTTGCGGTTTGTCACGCGGAACGGACGGATCGGCCGTCGCCGCGCGAACCACCCTCGTCAGGCCGTGGACGGGGCGTCGTCGCCGTCCTTGTCGACCGGCACGAACAACCCGACCTTGACCGCGCTCAGCACGACATTCGTGTTGATCCGGCGAATCATCGGATTGCTCTGCATGATCCGCGCGGACAACCGGTCGTATGCCTCGACGTCGGGTGCGGTGATGATCGCGATCAGGTCGACGGAGCCGGTCACGTAGTAAATCTGCTGGATTTCATCGTGCGCCTTCGACCACTCGCGGAACCGGGCGACCGTCTCGTAGTTTTCGCGCTCGATCTCGATCGCCGCGATGAACGTCATCGGCCGGCCGACGGCCGCGCGATCGACCACCGCGATTTCCGCCGAGATGATCTTTTCGGTGCGCATGCGCTTCAGCCGCTTCTGCACGGCGGACGTGGACAGGCCGATCCGTTCGGCGATGGCATCCGCAGTCGCGGTGCAATCGCGCTGGACGATATTCAGGATCTTGCGGTCGAAGGTGTCGAGTGGATCGGTCATGGCGTGGCTTGCCGGAGAATGGGGGCTTGCGTCAAAGATAGAACGGGCGGGTCGATCTGAGCCCGACCAGATGCCGGACGCGGTCGAACGCGGTGACGAGCGTTTCGCGCCACTGCGCCGCCGGACCGCGGATGCATACGGGGGCGAAATGGATCGTATCCACGCCCGCGGGAATACGGAACGGACGCTCGATGCCGTCGTCCGATTCGGTCACGAGCGCGGTGCCGTCGACTTCGGTCAGGCTCATCAGCAGATGGGCGGATGCGGCCGCGCCAAGCAGGTCGCGCAGCGGTGATCCGCTCGCGGACAACTGCTCGAGCAGCGGCAGTTCGTACGCGCCGGGCCACCAGGTGTCGCGCTCGTCGAGCCACGGGCCGACCGCCGGCATTCCAACCATCTCGAGTATCCGGTCCGCGCCGACGTGCGCATAGGCTCGACACCGGCCGCCCCTGTCGGTCGAAGAACGCGCCAGCCAGCCGTCGGCGCTCGCGACCGGGTCCGTCAACGGGACGTTCGCCGGCCTCAGCCGGCCGAGCATGCCGGCCATGCTCGCAGCCGACCGGTGTTCGGCGCCGCACCGCGGCTCCTGATCCGGCACGATCCGACACACCCACTTGGGGCCGTCCTGCAACGCGGCGGGGACGTCGCCGGACCGGACCTGAGCGGCTCTCCTGCGGGCGTGTTCGGCGATGACGAATGGCGTGTCCGGCATACAACTCTCTCGTGCTTGCGGTGCCGCGTCAGAGCGATGCTGGCGCACTTCATGGGCGGCTGACGAATATTGGGGCTGGAGAAATCATATCGCCTCGTTGCGACCGAAAAAATCCCACTTTCCAGGTTTCTCGACGAAAATCGTCGAAAGTTTGCCGATCATGGAGGAATGGCGTCGTGATGTGCGGGGTGTCGGCGTAACGCCGAAAGGCACGGTCGTATTTGTGCACGTTGCCCGTCGTCTTGTTCGCGTTCGCGATTTCTTCACCGTGGTGCCGGACGAATCGGACGAACTTGCTCGTTCGCGCCGGGCAACCCCGCCCACCCGGATTGCAAGGACGCACATCAGGATATGTGCTTGTCTTGACAAGGCTCGACCCGAGAAGCAGGTCGAACAGCGCGGTTACAGCGCTGACCGATGCCACTTTTCCTTATAGTTGAAAAACTCCTTCTTCTTGATTTTCCATTCTTCGCCACTTCTTTTCATGGTGAAACGGAATACGGTCAACAAACCAACTGCCTGGTGAAAAGTAAAAACCACTTCTCCACCACTTGACTCCACACTATCTTCAACATCAGTTTCAGGATCGTACGTTGGCGGATCCGAACAACCCAGGTCAATTAAACGACCTTGATTCGTTTTATCCTGAAACGCCCACTGCTCCAGGATTTCCAAAAGATGCGTCCGCGCGCGCTCGTCGATGGAAGTTACATCAAGGCCACCGTCCAAGGCACTACGCTTCTTTTGATAAAAGTCCCTCTCCCATCGATTCATTTTCAACATAAATGACCTCAGCGCGCTTCGTGCATGCTCAAAACCATCACCCATCATCCTCAACCTTTATTTTTTGAAAAATGTTGTCGCCCATGATTTGCTGGCCATTTTTATATACCTTCGTGACGGTACCCGTGCCGAGATCCTTGACAGTCGTTGTCGCGGTTGCATGCAGCGGCTGACCTGCGGCCCCGCGGGAACCCGCAGGTGTAACACACCATCCCCACGAATCGATCCAGCCGATCGGATTCGACGCGTATCGATACGGATTGTCTCCACCCGGCAACCCGACCGGATACCGATTGATGAACCGCCCCACTGCCAGACCTTCTTCCGACCAGGCGGATCATAGGCAGAACGCTCGGTCAATCGCCCCTGCGTGCGCATGACCTCGCGATGCAGATCGTCGCGCTCGAAGTCGCCCGGCATTTGATCGCCACATCGAGTCTGGTGGACGTAGCCAGAGCCGTAACACAGCATCCGTAGCTTCTGCTCGTGCGGCAGCGCGCACTCACGGTCACGTTGTCGAGCTCGTCCCCCCTGCCAGTCGGCCCTCCGCCGGATTCCACCGCCCCCTCGCGAAACACCCCAATCTTCACAATTCATTTAACTTTGAATCGCGCCTGTGTCCCGAGGCAATGCCAGCAGGGCTTTGTGCTCCGGCCCCTAAAATTAAACTTCCCTTACCCCAGTCCGAACACTAAAAAAACACTAAGAAGCGGACGCGACAAAGCCCATATCTGGCGAGCGCGGAAAGTCGGCAGCGTTCTCGCCAGCATCCGAACTACTCGTTGCTTCGATGCCATCAGTTGCCGCAACGCGAGTCGACATCGAACGGCAACGTGTCGTTGTCGCCTCGCTCGCCAATGTCTGCGGCGGCACGATGAAAGTGATGCAGGGTAACTTCTGGCATGGCTTAAGGCCCGATTTCACGGTATCCAAAAAGAGATGAACTTTGCCGCGTTGCCGAAGCCGCAAGCGCCGCGGGGCATGTTCCGTCGGCCCAAAAGCGCGCATCAGTTTCGGGCATTCCTGCGTTCCTTCGTCGCACTGCAGTGCTACAAGCATACGCTCACCACAGAATATTGACAATGTCGGATTTTTGGAATTTAATTCTGACAAACCTGGAGGCGTGCGATGAGCGACGGACCACATAGAAGTCTGCCAATGCGAAAGGCCTGGAAGGAACTTGCCAAGCGCGGAGATCAGTCGACCTACGACCTCGAACAGGTAACGGACGCCGCAAAG
Organism: Burkholderia lata; assembly: GCF_902499025.1. Taxonomy (GTDB): domain Bacteria; phylum Pseudomonadota; class Gammaproteobacteria; order Burkholderiales; family Burkholderiaceae; genus Burkholderia; species Burkholderia lata_C. Next base: position 170,553 of record NZ_CABVPW010000012.1, read on the forward strand.
CACGCGCTCGCGCGCGACTTCAGAAAAGAAGTCGATTACTCAGTGATCAAAGCGCTCAAGGACGTCTTCACGGGGCGCGACAATTCCTTGGGCCTACCGGAAATCGCGCTTCGGCAACTTGAAGAAGCAAGAACCTTGGCGGCCGGGTCCGTATTTGGACTAAACGCGGTTGCTTGGGGCGTTTATGTCGTGAACAGCGGCCGTCTGGACGAGGACGCGTTCCTTGAGGCGATAGGCTTTGCTGCCAAGGAACGAGGTATCGCAAACACGCGTCAGATTGAGGAGCACTACCTCAGAAAATCCAATATGCGGCGCGCCAACGATCTGGGAGTGCGGCTGTACACCGCGATTTCAGGGATGTCAGAAAAGCAGCTAGGCTTGGCCCTCGTGGCACCAGAGACGGCCCACAAGTCCACGCTGAGGAAGCGGTCCGAGCTGGGCGACGGGGTACCATTGTGATGAGCATGAAGCCGCAATTCATGGAACTCAAAGAACTAGCTGTCGACATCGTCGAAATAAACGCACGACCACGCAGAGGAACGCTTGCCTGCAGGCTGGAAAGGAACATCAGCTTTGACACCGGAGTTCTGGAGACGTTTTCATCGACGAACTGGCAGCCTGTAGTCTATGATGCGCTCGTGGTTGCGGCAGCAGTCGAGTTTTGTGACCGCAGCCTTGCTCGCAGCAGCATGAACTGGGGCCGACGCTTTCACGTGCACATCCCTGTTCACGACCCCGCGAGGTGGCTGGATCGCTCCGCGTCTGTTGCACTCACCAATGCCCTAAATTTTCTCACCGGCGACGATTGGCATTTTCATTTTCGCGCCCGCAAGGCGAAGGCAGTTCTTCCAGCCCAAAATCGATTGGAGTTTCCGTCTAATGCCGAGGCCGTCATTGCTTACAGCGAAGGAATGGATTCACGCGCCGTGTATGGATTGGAACATCGACGGCTTGGTAATCGGTTGGTTCGCGTTCGCGTCGGTACCAAATGGCATGATGTACCCAAGAAGAAACGACTGATAGCACCGTTTGCGGCGTTGCCATATGAAGTCAAGTTGGACAATGACAATGCTGAAAACAGCGCGAGAACTCGTGGCTTCAAATTTAGCCTGATCGCTGCTATTGCAGCATATCTTATAGATGCGCCCACGGCGATCGTTCCGGAAAGTGGTCAAGGCGCCCTCGCCCCAGCAATGTTACCGGTTGGACAAGGCTACGCCGATTACCGGAACTACCCTGTCTTTACTGTCCTGATGGAGAAATTTGTTTACGCGCTGTTCGGGCATCGACTCCACTATCATTTTCCGAGAATCTGGAAGACCAAAGGGGAGACGCTGCGCGAATTCGTCGATGCGTATGGCGACTCTGCAGACTGGCTGGAAATCCGCTCTTGCTGGCAAAACGCCAGACAGGTGTCTGTCTCAAATTCGAGACGTCAATGTGGAATTTGTGCAGCCTGCCTGTTACGCCGGTTAAGTGTTCACGCTGCCAACCTGTCTGAACCTCCAGACAACTACGTGTGGGAGAAGCTCAACTCTCCTACGTTCGAAGCGGGCGCGGCGGCAGGGTTTAATCACATTACTAAGGCTCTTCGCGAGTATGCGATAGCCGGGACTCTTCATTTCGATCACTTCGCAGCAATTCGAGATTTTGCAACTTACGATTTGGTCAGACGCAGAGCAATGAGCGACCTATCCGGGGCGCTCTGTGAACCTCTGGAAAGCGTTTCCCAGAAGCTGGACCGACTTCTGGATCAGCATGCAAAGGAGTGGTCGGCATTCACGAACGATCTCGGACCCCAATCGTTCGTCAGGAAATGGATGGATATAGCATCATGACCAGGTCAACTCAAGAACTAAGCCCAGTGGAACTTGGTGAAAGATTAAAAATAGCACGGGAAACCGCGAATCTTACTCAAGATGCTGGAGCGAAAGCCGCTGGCGTTGCTCGCACTACTCTCGTAGCTATCGAGAAAGGTCAACGTACTGCTCGAATTGACGAGCTGCAGGCGCTTTGTCGCCATTACGGCATATCGGTAAATTCGCTACTTCGACGCGAAGCCGTCCATGTTGATCTCATTCCTCGTTTTCGGTCGCTCCCCGCGACGGCAAGCGAGGGAATCGAGCAGGCCGCACGCACCTTAAACGATCTTGTGCGATCCGAAGTTGAGCTTGAAAGCGTTCTCGGCATTCAACGCCAGCGAAATTATCCTGCAGAAAAATCGATAATGCCTGGAGACGTCCGGGCCCAAGCAGAACACGATGCGCAAATCCTAAGACATTGGCTGGGTCTGGGAGAAGGACCGATCCAAAACTTGTTCGCACTTATGGAGCTTCAGCTCGGCATCCGAATTTATAGTCGAAAGCTTGCATCGTCAGTATCGGGCTTATTTGCTTATGACGATGCCGTCGGAGCATGCGTGCTGATTAATGCGAACCATCGGAGGGACCGCCAAACGCAAACGGGTGGACACGAATTGGGGCACTTCATAGCGACTCGCCGGCGACCCGAGGTCTACCAGGATGAAATCCACGACAATTCGCGCGAAGAGCGCTACGCTAATGCTTTCGGACGGGCATTCCTCACGCCAACGCGGGCAGTGATGGAAAAATTTAAGGAATTGACTACGGGGGCAACTCACCTTACGCGTCGACATGTGATTCTCCTCGCTAACTACTTCGGAGTATCTCGGCAAGCTATTGTCATCAGACTAGAAGAACTAGGCCTGACCAAGAAGGGAACGTGGGACTGGTTCAAGGATAATGGTGGCATTACCGATGAACAGGTCCGGCAAGTCCTCGGGGCGACTGAGTACGATACCAACGTTGACAACCCACAATCATCCAGGCTCTATTTGTTGGCGATAGACGCCTGGAAGAAGGATTTGATTAGCGAAGGTCAAATGGCGGAAATGCTGAAACTTGATCGGCAACGCGTTCGAGAGTTGCTCGACGAGGCTGCGGCGGAAGAGGACGAGGCGGATGATCTTTTCAAGTTGCATCACTAACAAAGATTCAGAGCTCGTGCTGGACGCCAGTGTGGTCATCAACTTGCTGGCGACAGGCCACTCCAACTCAATCCTGCATGCGCTCGGCACCCCAATCGTGGTGACCGACAATGTCGTTCAGGAAATCCAGAAAGGATCCCTAGACGGTCGGCCAGAAGCCGCGCAGTTGGAACTACTGATACTCGATCGACATCTACGCGTTGAAAAACTAGAGGGACCCGCGTCAGAAAGTTTCTTTGAACTGGTTGGCGGGTCGGTATCAGAATCGCTCGACGACGGCGAAGCCGCGACCCTCGCCTTTGCGCACAGTAACGGTTTTACTGCTGCGATCGATGAGAAAAAAGCGACACGAATTGCCACTGAGCGTTTCGCGTCACTACGTCTTGCCACGACCGTTGACATTCTCGCCTATGCCCCCGTGCAAACACGGTTGGGAACTCAGGTATTGGCTGAAGCGATGTTTCGCGCGCTTCGCTTCGCAAGAATGCAGGTTCAGGAGCGCCAGTTCGATTGGGTCTCTCAGCTCATCGGACAAGAGAATGTTCAAGCTTGCTCGACGTTGAGGCGACATGCAAAACGCAAGCTCGCCGTACGTGGTCCGTTAGTATGAATGTGCACAAATCTTCATAGAGACTGTCATTTCTGGAAATGTGATTGCGAGCGCTGAGGTGTACTCGACATCGTCAAGTTCAGACTGACCTGCCTACCAGGGCAAATCATTTTTCGGGTCTACAGCCGCGCGCCGCTATTAGACAAGCATCGTGAGTTACCGAAGAATTGGGCCGATTTGATCAATACTCTGGCATTGGCTCACGCATAAATCAGCGACTCGTGACGCTAGCCCAATTTCCGTCCGGGTCTTAGTTGGACAATTCCGATTCGCGCAGTTTCCCCCAAGATCCGCTCAACCCGCGGCATAAGCATGCACCCGGCTCCCAGTTTCCCGCCCTTGACCCGCGACCGTAGCCGATAGCGGACAGGCATCAAGGGGCTCGGGACCGTGTTGCCCGCACCCCTCCCTCGCCTCTTTCCTTGACGCCTGCCCGCTATCGACTCCTCCAGTCGCACGGGCGGGAATCCGGGAGCCTGGCGGCAGCAACGCCAACCCCGAGTTCCACCGGGAGGTGTCCGGCCGCAACGGCAAGTCACATCCCTTCGCCCGGTTCAGGTCCTCAACCTTGACTGTGGAGATTGCCATGCAACTCGCTTCCTCTTTCCGTTACGGCTCCCCGATGCTGCGCGCCGATTCGCCGCTGTCGGACGATCAGATTCGCCGCGTTGCCCCCTCCATTTTCGCGGACGGCAAGCACGAAAGCCGCTCCGAGCGCTACACCTACATTCCCACCATCGAAGTGCTACGCGGCCTGCGCAACGAAGGCTTTCAGCCATTCATGATCTGCCAGACCCGCGTGCGCGATTCCGGTAAGCGTGAATTCACCAAACATATGCTCCGCCTACGTCATACCGATCAGATCACCGGTGAAGAGGCCGACGAAATCGTGCTGCTGAACTCGCACGACGGCACCAGCAGCTACCAGATGCTGGCTGGCACGTTTCGCTTTGTGTGCCAGAACGGCATGGTCGCCGGCGAGAACATCGCCGATATCCGCGTCCCGCACAAGGGCAACGTCGCTCAGAACGTGATCAACGGTGCGTTCGACGTGCTCGACGAGTTCGACTTGATCCGCGAACAGAAGGACGGTATGCGCGCGATGACGCTCGACCGTGACGAACAACAGGCGTTCGCCCGCTCCGCGCTCATGCTGCGCTACGACCCGACCGAGGCCGACGCCCCGGCTCCCATCAGCGAAAGCCAGTTGCTGGCCCCGCGCCGGTTCGAGGACCGCCGCGACGACCTCTGGACTGTCTTTAACCGCGTGCAGGAGAACCTGACCAAGGGCGGGCTGCATGGCCGGTCGCGCTCGGGCCGTGCGATGTCCACACGCCCCATCACCGGCATCGATCAGAACGTGAAGCTCAACCGCGCGCTGTGGATGCTCGCGGACGCCATGCGCCAGTTGAAAGTGTGACGGCTTCGGGGCGACGCACCCGCGTCGCCCTGCTGCCCGGCTTTGCGCCATGACGCCCGTCGGGTCACGTCGTGACGCATCCGCTCCTTACTGGCCCGGCATCTTCCTTCCTATTTTAAGGAGTCGATCATGCAAGCCCAATCTGTTGAAACCTCCACAGCCGCCGTTGACGCTACGGAGCCTGCCGCCTTGCTCGAAACGAACTTCGGCAACGAGCAGCCGATCGTGACCGTGTCGTATTCCAGCCTCCAACGCTCGCCGCTGAACGTGCGCACCAAGCAGCTATCCGGCATCGCCGGACTGGCCGCCAATGTCCGCGCCAAAGGATTGCTGCAAAACCTCGTGGTTCATGAGATCAAAGGCACACGCGGGAAACACCGCAAATATGGCGTTTGCGCGGGCCAGCGGCGCGAAGCCGCGCTCGACCTGCTGTTCGAGCAGAAGTACATCGCCGCCAACTATCCGGTACCGGTTCGAATCGTCAGCGAAGGAGAAGCACTCGCCATATCGCTGATCGAGAACAGCGAGCGCGAAGGCCTCGACCCATTCGACGTATTGCGAGCCTACCGGATGCTGGCTAATGAAGGCCGTAGCGTCGACTACATTGCCGCGCTCTTTTCCGCCTCACCCATCACCGTCAAACGGCGCATGAAACTGGCCAATGTGTCGCCGAAGCTGCTAGCGCTGCTGCGCGAGGACGCGATCATGCTCGACCAGCTTGCCGCGCTCGCGTTGGCGGATGATCACGATACGCAGGAACACCTGTGGCTCGAAGCCAACGAATGGCAGCGTCAGCCGCACTATCTGCGGCAGGCGATCACTCACGCCGAGATCGATGCGAGCCGCAGTCGTCTCGTGCACTTCGTCGGCCTCGCCGCCTATGAGGCAGCGGGCGGTTATGTGCGCCGCGATCTCTTCAGCGATGACGAGCACGCTGGCTATATTGCCGATGCCGACCTGCTGCAGCGCCTCGCCGCGCAGAAGCTCGACGCAGCCGCCGAGACGGTGCGCGCGGAAGGCTGGGGCTGGACTGAAACGCGCATCGAGCGCGACGTGCTGGAGCTGAACCGTTACGGCCGACTGCACCCGGGTCAGCGTCCGTATACCGACGACGAGCAGCGCGAACTCGATACGCTCACCACGCAGTGCGACGAACTGACCGACAAACTCGACGCGCTACAAGAGGATGACGACAATGCCGATGAGGAAGCGGAACGCCTCGACGCTGAAATCGGGCAAGTAGAAGCCGCGATCCGCGCGATTGAGAGCCGTGCCGTCGTGTGGAACGCACCGCAGATGGCGGAAGCAGGCGCGCTCGTGATTGTCGGCTCGCAGGGCGAACTCGTCATCGAGCGCGGCCTCGTGCGACACGAGAACAGTGCGGCGTTCGACGCAGCAGGCGCGACCGTGACCGGTTCATCCGAGGTCAACTCGCCGAACACGGCAGACGCACCAGCCAAGGTCAAGCCGATCCACAGCGCGGCGCTCTGCCAGCGGCTCACCGCTCATCGCACTGCTGCGGTCCACGCCGAACTGATCGTCCAGCCTACCGTGGCACTCGCGGCCCTATTGCAGCACTTGGTTCCGCAAGCGCTACCCGAGCACTACGGTCACGCCGCCGCATCACGCTATCTGGCGCTCTCTGGAAACAAGAATCACGAGAATCTTCTTCGCGCGGCGGACGACCTACCTGTCAGCCCGGCGTGGAACACGATCGAGACACAGCGCACGCGCTGGATCGGTGCGCTACCCGCGAACGGTGCCGATCTGCTGCAATGGTTGCTCAGGCAGGATGCGCATACGACCCTGCTGGACCTGCTCGCGTTTTGCACAGGCACCCTGCTCGACGGTATCGCGACATCGGAAGCGCCACACGCGATCAACGCGCTGGCCGACTCACTGAGTCTCGATATGGCCCGCTACTGGACGCCAACGCGCACGGCGTACTTCGACCATGTCAGCAAGGCGCGCATCGCGGAAGTCGTGTCCGGCGCGGTCTCTCCCAACGTCGCGGCCGATCTCGGCAAGATGAAAAAGGGTGACGCCGCAGCCGCGGCAGAACTGCGCCTCGCGAAGATCGCATGGCTCCCGGAAATCGTCACCGATCGCGACGTTCCGGCATCACACTCATGGGCCGACCGCAACGACGACGAGGGTGACAACGATGCAGAGGATGTTGAGGTCGATGAGGAAGCCGGGAATGACGGCAACCGCATCAACCACACGCCTCACGATGCCGAGCCTTCCGTCGGGGCTACCGAACGGCCGCCGTGGCCTTTCCCGACCGCCGAATCGGTAGCTGCGGCACAAACTGGCCCAGACGTCGCGTAACTGTCGATCCTAATCCAAGGACGCGACACAGTAGACGGCAGTGCGCTTCACAGCCTGCCGTCTACTGACCTGCCGTGCCCCGCTTGACCCACCACACCCGACGGGTGGTGCCCCCACCATCCGTCCATCCAACCACCGGTCACCAGCACCATCAAGCAGAGGGCGATCGCGCCCGCCAGCCATAAACGTCGCATGGCACGTGCAAAACGCCGCTCCATCGCAACTGCCGCCGTGTCGACCGCTTGCCCGAACGTGCCGATCGCCTCATCCAGACGCTTCCGTTGCTCACGCCCCGAGACCGCCGCCGCACCGATCATCCGATTGCCCGCCGAGCGCACAACCTGACTGGCCAGTCGTGCGCCGAGCGCAGTCAATGTCGCCTCATTGAGACTCGCCAACGCTTCCCGGTACCGCGCCTCATGTTCCTCAATCAGGCTCTCCGCCAATGTGATCGTCGCCTTGCACCGTTCCAGCGCGTCGCGGTGTTGCTGCATCAACGCATCGTTCGCGCCGCCGACCTCCCGTCGCGCCGCTTCGAGACTACCCTCGCTCGCCCATCGAATACGCTCCGGCATCGCCTCATACAGGCGCGCGTAGTATTCAAGTACCGCGATGATGGACCAGAGCGCGTCGTTGTCCTGGAGGTTCAGGACGCCAGACACCCGGCGCATGCGAGCCAAACTCGCCCCGTCCGGGACCTCGCCGGACACCTCCTGAAACAGGCGGATCAGTGGCTCGACTGGCCGCCTACGGCTCATCATCAGTTCCGGCGTTGTCCATCACGGTCGAGAACATCGTGTCGCAAAGCGACCGCCAGCGCAGCAGTTCCGCCCGTTCGCCGATGTGCATCGCTTCCGACGCAGCGCGAATCGACATCCGCTGACTCCGTAGTTCATCCGCGACGCGATCCGCCAGATCCGGGAAGTCAAGTGTGCGTCCCCGTGCTTCGATCGTTTTACGGAGCTGCGACGCCTGATACAACGAGAACTTGTCCGGCGTACCGAAATGGCCGTTGCGAACCACATGGATTGTTGCATCGGGAAATGTCGGACTGAACGCGCGAAGCAGCTCCAAGCTGTCACGCTGCCGATTGATCACCCACAGTACGACGAGTTCACGCCGCAGTTCGCCGAGCGTACTGGCCAGTGTCGCGCCAAAGCGGGCAACACCCATCTGACTGCGCGCCGCCGTGTTGACGACGATCGCCGCGTCCCGGCGTTCGTCGCAGAAATTGACCAGACCGATCCAACCATCGGCTTCATCCAGGCTATAGGCAATGCAGAGTACCTCGTCCTGAATCGCTTTCATCACGTCGGGATTGGACGTATCGGTTTCCACCAGCGCGACGGGGAGATCACGGCGCTGGAGGTAGTCGGCCAGCGCGAGCGAAACAAAGCTCTTGCCGACACCGCCCTTGCTGCCACCCACCAGATAGATAGGGTAAGTCGTCACCATATGCGTCCTCTACAGGTTCTCGGTGTCCGGCGCGATCGCGAATGAAAACGCGTCCTGAATCACCATGGTCCCCGAGTTGATCGCCGCACTTCGACTATCCTTGCGATCGCGACTCTCTACTTGATCGACAGTTGGCGCTCTCGTTTGCTTCGGCTTATTGATTCGCGGTGACGCACCATCCTGCTCCGGCGGGGCGGCTCTTTTCACACGCCCGGCCTTGTGTTCTTTCGCAACGCGTTGCATCGCATAGCGCAATGTGCTGGCGCTGATGTCGACGCCCTCTTCCGCCAGCTGCCGAACGATTTCTTCGAATGTGTAGCCCTTCTGCTGCGCGCCGCTAATCTGCAGCCGCATTGCGTTCACCGCGTCACGCACAGTGACGTGATGCTCGTTCGCAGGCTTCGGTGGCAGCGCGTCGAGACGGCGAGCTACCGCGTCCCATTGCGCTTGGGTGAAGTGTTTTACGACCGGCATGATCCGCCTCGACACACTGCCTTGATGTCATCTTGCTGCGGGGAATGATGGTCGTCAATGCCCGAAACCTAGCCGGATTTTGCGCGTCGGACCGCATGGGCATGGGCCGGAATTGCACGGCATCGGAAATTATTTTTCATCGGCGCACTGAAACAACACGAAGTCGCGATCGACAATTCCTCAAGCAGCAGAAGACAGTCGGAGTCGGACGTATCTGATCGCGTGAGCGATGCTTGAGGAGCGAACCCCTGTATTCAGCCGACGCGATTTGCTGCGGTTTCGCGTCGGCGCCTACTCGTTATGTTTGCATTCCGGCTGATTCAGTGACGCGCTCAATTAGTCGATTTTGCTGTGACATGTACCACTAACTCGATCGTCCATGTTGCTCGCAGCCCTTCGTTTTCCAACGTCATGCATCTATGGATTGACGTAACGCAACCCGTACCATCCGCTGCTTTTTTGATTACGTGCGGATCGTCTTGTTGCGCGAGGCGCGTGCCCTTCGTGCGCGCTATGAACGCGTCTTTTTGCAACCCCGGCTCCATCTTTCTGCATGACCACGCTGTATCACGAGTGGTAATTGGCGAACGGCGAGATGAAACGACAAAAGATGAGGAAGCGCAGGATAGGCTACCGCCGGTTTGGGGCGCCGTCTGCAAAACAAACCAACCGCCTTCAGTAGCACGGTACAGCCCAAGCGAGCACATAGTTGAGCGGCTTGTCACTATGCAAGCAGTGACCACTCCCGCGCTAACAACGCGTCCTTTCCAAACGAATCAAACACACGATTGATGGCATTGTCGTGCGGCGGGAACGGGCATGCATTGTGCTGATCCAGAGCATCAAGAAAATCTTGTGCACCCCGCACACCCTTGCTTTCCTCAGATAAGCGACCTTGGCGAGACCTAAGCGGAAAAATTGTCTCAACCAAGATTTTGGCAGCGGCGGTTGTGGGCCTATCGCCATCGCTGGGGACAGAAAACCTCTGTAGAACTGCCCTACAGTCCGTTTGTGGCCACCATTTTCTGATTCGAGAGCTGACGACCAGCCGTGCCCTCTCGCGCGCTGAGGCGAGCGCTCCGCTGAGCCAGTCGAGTGCGACGAGAAAGTCGTCATCCCGCTTGAGCTTTGACTCATCAACAGCATCCAGCAAGAACAACGTAGATTGGCTTGAGCTTTTCCACGTCCGGAAGCTGGAAAGGTCCCTGTCCGACATAATAGTTTCAACGTCTTCAGTAACCCGTTGCGCGAACCTCGGGAAGAAGCTGTTGGGATTGCGGCGATGTTGGCAGCGCAACTCTTCCGACTCACCACTACCTGGCTCGCCAAGCACCACAACGAGCCTGTGAGCTAGAAGGGACAGCCAATCGAACTGATACTGACGATCGGCTAGTTCAGCCACATAGCTTCGCCTCACCGCTCCGTCAATGGGCTCTTGGTCGCTGTACACCTCGAACTTGCGATCGAACTCAATAAATCCACCGTCTATACTATGGTTGACTGCTCATGGGTCGCCCCTACAATATTCCCAGCCGGCCTCGCATTCAATTGATCCACCGACGATTTCAATTTGTGTAACATCCCATTCGACGATGCGACCATGTTCGGCACTCCTCCAGGTACCTATCGATTTTCCCTGAGTACGTTCGAGTGCAATCCACCATCTTCCGCAGGTCAAAACGGCTATCATGTACACACATTCCAACCAGAGGAGGACAACATGGCGAGTTACAAGGAGCTGAAGGCTCAAATGGACGCTTTGGCCGAGAAGACCGAGGCCGCGCGCGTAGCCGAGTTCCAAGCTGTCGTCGACGACATCCGCGCCAAGGTTGCCGCGTACGGTGTTACTGAGAAGGATATTTTCGGCACGCGTCGTGCCAGGTCGGCCACGCAGGCGAAGGCTCCGGTGGAAGCGAAGTATCGCGATCCGAAAACCGGCGCTACGTGGTCGGGCCGAGGTCGCGCGCCGTCATGGATCAAAGATGCCAAGAATCGGAATCGATTCCTGATTCAAGAGTAAGCATCGTCACCCGCGACTTGGCTGACTGCGGAGAGGCATCGCTCTCCCGGCAGCCAAGTATGTGGCCGCATTGGATGGCGCGCCAGGGAATCGTCCAACCTCAAACTTCCCAGCCTCAACGGGCGATTGAAACAATCACTTCGATGCATTACATCCCAGCTTAGTGCGTCCAATGACGAGGCATCAGATGCCGCCTCGAATCCGAGCAGAATGCAGCGGCTGCTTGATCCACGGCGGAGTAAAGCAATCGGCTACACGATCCGTCTCGGGTCAATTGACCAACCGCGGATCCAGTGACGAAGCTCGGCCGACCGCAATCGCTTGCGCATCCAATCCATCAATGGGCGTCACGCCTTGACGGAACAAAACAGGTCGGTTTGAGCCACCTCCCCCGAACCGGACAATGGTGCTGGCCCCTGCCAAGTCCCCCTACTCGGCCGCCCAAGCCTCAGCCTGCGACACGAGTTTGCTGCGCTGCGAATTCGGCAGTCGGCCAAACGCGAAAATCAGGCGAGCCAATTCCACATCATCTGCGTAAAAGAATGCGACCGGTACACGCAGCACTTCCGCAAGACGAACAGCAAAGGTGTATTCCACCTTGTGTATGTCAAGTTCGTAGCGGTTAATGCGTGTACTGGCGACAAAGGGATCCAGCCCCGCCTCGATCCCGAGCTGCTTCTGAGATAGCCCGGCCTTCAGGCGAGCCTCCTTTAGCCGCGTTCCAAATACAGATTGCGCAGCAGACATTCATGGGAGCTCGTAGCAAACGAAGCTACGAATATCGTTGCAAAAAGCCTGGTTAGATACTACGATCTTCGTAGTTTCCAAGGACTTGGATGAGGAGACTCGGCAGTTACGACCGGCCCGAGGCAAGTCCGGTGTCCCATCATCAGGTGCCAGGTATGGAACAAATGTCAGTCCCCTTCCCGTCAAGCGAGCGCTACTCGACATTGACTGTGCGGGAATACGGCCGCCTGCAGATGCTCAACGTGGAACTGAAACGGGCCGAGCACTGGATCACCCGACGCAGCAAGGACATGATGATGTCCTATCGTCTTGCCGTCGCTCAGGAGCGTCATGCGGCTGATGGTCGCCTGGATGAAGACGTTGAACTCATTGCGACTTTGGTCTTTCTGGCGAGGGACGATCAACCTTCTTTTGCAACGAAAGACAACCGCATCGTCGCTCGGATCGACATTCCCATCCTGTCCAAATTCGACCGAGATGGAAGTTCTTCGCTTGCCGGAATATATACAAAAACTTCTGACACGCGCCATAACAACCCATGGAGCCAGTTACTCTTGGATGTATATGACCGCGCCCTACAACAAGACATGTCGAAACTGTTGAACATCGGGTCGCTATGCATCGACGTGATGCTCATCCACCAACAATTTCGTTCCTGGTGAAAATTTTTTCCTCGATAAAATAAAATCAACAACAGCGCATAAAATATCAATAAATAGATATCTTTGTATTTACGAAATTACCATCTATTATGTTAAAAAGTAGCGATCAGCAATAAATACCTTATTATAGCCTTTTCCCGGCAATCGAACATGCGATGTAACCAAGCCAAATATCCGAGAGATTAATTCATGGAAATTCTGAAAATTGCGATTATGCTTGGCATAGTTACTGGAATTACCAAGGGTATCCAGCTCTTCGGTCACCACTGCCGGTGTCGGTTCGGCTACAGTTTCTTCACCCTGCGAGGACTCTGGCTTGCGGCCATCGGCATCAATCTCCTCTGGTGGGGATACGTCGCGTGGGGCACCGCAATCCTGCATCACGAACCGACCTCGGGTGGCGTGGTCCTCATGACAATGGGTTTTGCAGCTGTCATGTGGCTGATCATCGAGAACGTCCGAGACACTGACCTGCCGTTTGGTGTGGGCGGATCAATGCTCCAACTCGTACTATTTTTCCCGGTAGCGTTGTACGGTATCCCGATTCTCGCGATCACCCTGCTCTTTCTCCTCTTCGCGACATTCAAGGCGGGACCAGTCTGGTTTATCGATCGATGAACGATCCGGGCGGACCCAGACTACCCCCTATGCCAGCCTCGAAACCAGCAGTCGACACACCATCTGATCAAGGCCGACATCAAAATTGCCCCGGTCGGATCATCCGCCCTGTTCCAACCATAGAAGATCAGTTCGCCATGTGGTGCAGTAAACACTGCGCCACCGACCACGTGCTGCATTTCCACATGCTCAACCATCCCGGCATATTCACTTGCCTCCGATCCGCGGCACGATAGGTATGGCAGCCATCACGCCCTCCGGACGTCAACGCTCCACATCCGGCGCGGCATCCTCTGAGCGATCCACGGCATCCGGCACCTGGTGCTCCCGCTGCTCCCGTCGGACATCCTGCTCACGCCCCAGCACGGGCCGATCTCGTTGCACCGGCATGGATCCAACGAAGTACGCCATTTCAACGGCCATCACACGATCCTCGCGCGTACGCGACCTCGCCATCGCGAAGGCCATCTCCCGCCAAGCGGCGAATACGCCGCCGTGCGCCCCCCACCCCGCATTGCGTTGCGCGTCAGTCGGAAGCGGCTTCCAGTGCCTCGGCGTTTCGCCGCGCGCGATCATATGGACAACGGCCGGCTTCGGATAGCGTTGCGTCACGCCGCGCACACGCCGAGGCGTCGCGTTCGCGTCGACACCGTGCTCCCGCAATTTCTCCGCAAAATTCTCGCGCCAGCGCTGGATATCCTTGTGGCGCGGATTCAGGCGGCGACCGTCCGGGCCACGCACCTGAACGCTCAGATGCACGTGTGGGTGCGCTTCGTCGTCGTGCGCCGCGAAGACATACGCGCGGCCGTCGCCGAACTCGAGCGCCGCGAAGTCCCGCGCCGCATCGCGCACCGCCAGCCGATCCGTTCCTGGTGGCATCGACAACAGGATGTTGAAAACCTCGCGGCGCGCGCTGGTCTCCGGGATGCCCCACCCGCCGAGCTGCCAGGTCTTTGTGAGATCACGCAGTGCATCCTTGCCGGCAATACGGTCGCCGTTCTGGTCTTCCAGTTCGATCCTGCCGTTACGCGAGATGTAGCGCAGATGCCGACGCACGGCACCAATGCCCTGCGCGCTGGCCGCCTTGTTGGTGATCTTGACCATGACCTCCGGGGTCCGCCTAAGCGTGCGAGCGACCTGTGCGCGCATGTGGGCGGCGGCGTCCCGAATACCCGCACGGGAAAGCCGCGATGTGCGTGCATGCCGCAACGGCTCGTGAAACAACCGATCGCCCCAATTCACGAGCATCGCGTCGATGTAGATTTTTGGGTAAGGCATGTCAGCGGCTCCATCGATCGAGGTTTGCGCGAATGACGGCCGCAGTCGCATGCAGGTGGTGGTCAATGCGCTTTCGCATATCTTCCCATTCAGACGTCAGGTCCCGACACGCGAGCTCTGTCCCGCTTGTGCGCGCAAGTTGGCCCAACAAGCGGCTGATCCCAGCCAGCTGCTGACTGGATACGGACAACGCACGCAATTCGTGCTCGCCCAACTGAGGCTCCCGCGTCAATTGCGCGCGAACTAGCGACACGATCCAGCGATTACTACTCAGACCCGACGCAGCCGCGCACTGTTCGACCGCGCTCAGTTCCGCAATGGTCAGCCGGATTTCGATTCGACTTCGCGGCTCCCCGATGACCTGCGGGGGCAGGCCCGGCATGATCGCGCTGGATTCCCCGTCCGCATCACCGCGGATGGCACTCGCGATCAACTGACGCACGCCTTCACCCGCCGTCAAACCACGGCGCTTACACCAGTCGTCCCAGTGCACTCTGGCTGCACCTAGTTCGACACACAACCGCTCGCGCACGACCATGATTCACCTCAACGAGACGGTGTCGTGGGTGACGGTTCAGGTGGCGTCCGGTCGATCTCCCTGGCAGGCATGCGTTCCGGTGCGGGACGCTTACGACGATCACGGCCCGATGGTGCGTTCGGATCGAATACCTTCGGTGTCGGGACCGGAATGCCCGCGCTCTGGAACGAAACCAGCATGCGTTCAGCACGCTGCTGCACGCGAGTAACCGAACGCTCGCTGAAACCCTGCTCACGCATGGCTGCCGTCAGTACGGCGAGATGCAAGGCTCGTTCGCCTTCCGATTGCTGTGCGTCACGACGCCGATGCAGTTCCTCCGCCGGAACAGGCGCAGCATGCGAATCGACCGATCGATTCTCGCCGACCGCAGGACTGTCGGATTGTGGCAACGCGACGGAGGCAATCCGATCCCGCGACACGACCTCCACCTGCCAGGTATTGCGATAGACGTCTTTCTCCTCTTCACCAATCACCCTGCCGTCACCATCCAGGATTGGCACCCGCACGGTGACGAAGCGCTTGCCCAGGTTTTCGAGCATCACCTGCTGCCCGATCTCCGCATTCGCCTCCCTCACTGCACGCTCGAGATCCACGCCCCAGACCACCTGATCGGTTCCCGCCTGGTCGCGAAACACCACGTAGTACGAGTCGCTGCGCGCGGGATTGTGCTGATACGGAGCGCCACCATGCTCACGCAGTTCGCCGACGTATCGCCGAGGAGTGTTGGCGTCCTCGTCTGCCGCGTTCCGGTTCGCTTCTGGGATAGGCGGTTCCGATGCGGGCGCATTGACTGATGCGGATGGTGAGGCTCCGTTAACGGCCACGCCGGCGTCGACCCGACGCGCCGACGAAGCCACGATCCGATCATCTGCGCGTCCGTGCGGACCCGCGGCGGCCGTCGCGCCGACCTCCGCTGCCACCTCGATACGATTGTCCTGCCGCGCCTGTCGGACTTCCGCCAGACGAGCCAGGTCCGCCGCTTTCGGCTCGTAGCCGCTCACATCGATGCCGAGCAGCGTGCCCTGCAGCCACGCCTCGCTGCGGAATGCCTCGTGACCCGACACGCGAACACGCCGCCACGATTTCGCACGAACCATGTCGATCATCGACTCGACCACGTCCGGCCGGTTGTGCTCGGTGACGAGGTACGGCCCCAGATCCTCGAACGCAAGCTGATACGGGGCATCCTTCAGGAAATACTGATTGCCCGCGTGCAGGTAGCGCTTGCGCACGCGCTCGGGCGGCTGATCGAGCGGCGCACGACCACGATCCAACTCGGCCGTCATCCCGAGCGGTGATCGGGTATCGACCTGTTGCGGTGTGACCGCATCGTCACGGATCGCCTGATCGCGCAATCTCGTACGGGCAGCGTCGAATTCGCGCCGGCGACGAGCGGATACGGCCCCCATCGCAACCGAGTCCAGCGCGTCCCAACGATCGTCCGACGGCGCGGGGCCGCCACTTTTGCCCGGCACGTCCTGTTCGATCACGTTGATGACCGGATCGGCCTCGTGAGCGGAAGTTGTCTGAACCATGTCATCACCTCACATCCTTAAGATCGGCGTTGCACGTGGACACTACACTGCCGCGCCTTATCGGTCAGGCGTCGAACCTGCTTCGCGGGATGCATCCTGCTCCCTCGATTTGTCGAGCGCGGCCGCCCGCGCCTCCCGGATACGTGTCCAGGATCTCGCCTGCAACTGATCGAGCATCACCTCCAGATTCGGGCTGTAATTCAGCTCGCGGGCGGACTTC
This sequence comes from Burkholderia lata, assembly GCF_902499025.1. GTDB lineage: Bacteria > Pseudomonadota > Gammaproteobacteria > Burkholderiales > Burkholderiaceae > Burkholderia > Burkholderia lata_C. The sequence goes on from NZ_CABVPW010000012.1 coordinate 187,468, forward strand.
TTCAGGGAGCCCACCGCGCGTTCCAGCAGCTCCCGCGCACGATCCCACGGATAGACCTTCGCTTGAGCACCGTCGTAACCCAGCTGCAAGTCGGAACCGTTCAGCCGTGCATTTTCGTCCATCCATTTCAGTCGATCGGACACAAATGTCATCTGATCCTTGCGGTGAAACACGACACTGCGCGTCGCGACTTCCTGGATCAAGTAATGCTCAGTGTTGAATACCTCACCGCGATACGGCCCACCGTTCTCGCGCGGCGTCCCCATCCTGAGCGGCGATCCGAACCGGTGTTCCGCCAGCGCCTTGACCTCGTTGGGAACGTCACCCACGCCAAACAGCAGCTCGCCGACCGGCGGGCGCGACGACGCAAAGCGCGGAGGATCGGTAACCGGAGGGGCCGCAGCCGACGTTGCGCTGGGAGGAGGATCCACCGATGGCAGTGCCGATCCGGATGCACCGTCCGTTGTCGGCACATCTGGCACGGCCTGTTTGGACGCACTGCGCTTCGAGGATCGGCGACGCGGTGGGCCTTCCTCGTCGGCCAGCAGCCTTTCCTTGACGTTGCCCATTTTTCCATCCTCCTCACGCTGATCCACCTCAACCACAGTCATGCCGGATACGGTGGAGACATCCGGTTGACCGCCCGCCTTCACAACCGAACGGGCCACGGCGCGCAGGTGTTCGCCGACGGCATCAAAACCCGACAACACCGCCATATCGCTGAAATCGTTCGGCTCCTTGTCGTGGATGCGCGCATCTACAGCAAACCGCGGCCAGGCCAGATGCACCTTCGCGTCTTCCGCGGCCCGCCGGGCCGGCGCCTCGCCACTGCCAAGTTCGCCCAGCACGATCAGATCCGCATCGGGATACCGTTCACGCAGGCTCTGCGCCACCTGCCCCAGGTTCCCGCTAGAGAGCGCCGCCACTGCGAACCAGTCCGTCGCGCGTGAAGCGGCCAATGCCGTCGCCATGCCTTCGGCGATCAGGATCAGCGAAGATTCGTTAGCCTGAACCAGCATCGGCGCCGTCATCCAGTAGCCGCCCTTCTTCACGCCGCCAGCAAGTGCCGATTTCCGCCCGTGTTCGTCGATCAGCTCCAGTGTCGAGATTGCTCCGTTCCAGACAGGCACAATCAGCACACGCCCCGTCAGTGGTTCTTCCTCAGCGGTCGGTGTGTAGCCGAGCAGCGCGCGCAGCTCCAGCGCATCCAGTTCGCGCAGCGTGTCCATCGGCTCAAGGTGCTTGCGCACAAGATACGGATGCTCTGGCCCGACTGGCCTCGCCCACTGCCAGATAGACGTGGCCTCGCGGGCAACGGCCGCATGGCGTGCCTGCCGTTGCGCGTCCTCGCGCTCCCGCTGTGCAAGCACCTCGGGAGACGGTGCGAGTATGGCGGTCATGCGGTCGGGATAATTCGTTCGCTTCAGATCGAAGCCATGCTGGCGCGCATGCCAAAACAACGTGGCAAGCGTCTTGCCGCCCGACGCGCCAGCCGAGCGCCACGTGGTCCGTGCTGCGCGCTCGCTATAGTTGGCAGCCGTTCGGCTCCACGCATCCCATATTTCAAAACCCTCATCTCCGAATCCCTGCTTTAGCGCAAACGCCATATCGACCCAGGTCTCGTAGTCATCGGCCGGAATCACGGCAAGCGCGGCACGCACACGGTCCGCGTCATCCACATAGGATTTCGTCATTGCACGGCTCCCATCCCTCGCGGGCCGCTTGCGGCTGCACGCCGAGCCGGCTCAACGAAATCGAGCTCCGCCACGTCAAGATCGTTCACGCTCAAGTGGCGTCTCGTCTGCGCAACCTTGCTGGCTGGCACTCCCAGCAGCATGAAATGCCGTTCCACGTAGGTCACGGCCTCCTCCTCGCTGATGTCGGCCAGGTTCGGCGGCAGGTCACGCGGATCCCACGCCTGCAGCACTTCCAGGTACTCGGGCGGCAGATGGATCAGCCCGGCACCGTCCGGATCGATCTCGTCCGGATGCAGATCGCGAAGCCGACGCTCGGCCACCGCACTGAAGTGGGCCAGGTTCATGGACGGTACGGATGGTGCGGCTACTACACGCGACGCAAACTCGGGATCGCGCCAGTAGCAGATCTTGTCGGCCATGATTGGCTTGGTGTTTTCGAGAACGATGATTTCCTTGTCGCGACCGAGTTCCTTGAGCTCCTGCGGCAACAGCAACGGCCGACGCTGCTCCGACACGCTTTCGCTCGATCCACCTCGGCCGCCGAAAAACGAATTCGGGCGGCTCACGCTACGCGACTGGTCGGTGAACGTGCCTAGCATTTCCGAATACTCGTTTGCATCTTTCTGCTCGCGCGGCGCATAAAGAATCTGCATCGCGTGGTTCGTGATGAAGGTGCGCGCATCGGCTCGCCCGTAAACGGATTCGAGTTGCGCGATCGACTGTACGATCGACAGCAAGCGCAGGTTGTAACCCGCCATGTAGGCAACCGCGCGTGCGATGATCTGGATCTTCCCAATCGAAGTCATCTCGTCGAGCAGCACGAGGCACTGGAATTTCAGCGTGGGATCGGCTTCCGGCAACTGCTTCGTATTCAGGTTGACGAGCTGCGAGAACATTAGATTGACAAGCAGCGCCGCCTCCGACAGATGGTCAGGCGTGATACCGATATAAATGGACATGCGTCGACGGCGCACATCACGCAGGTCGAAATCGTTCGCGCTCGTGGCAGCATCGACAATCGGATTGGCCCAGATAGTGAGCGGCGCGTTGAAGGTCGCCAGCACACTCGCCAGCACCTTGTCGTCGTTCGACAGAAAGCGATTCAGTGCATCGATGCATGGCCCCGATAGCAGGTCGCGATGCTGGACGAGTGCACGCTGCAGGTAGGTCTTGACCGGCATGCCGTTACCTGATGACTGCCGTAGCACCTCGCCCATCGTGACCGGGTAGTCGGGAATCGACGTCCCCTTGCCGGCCCGACGCGCGTCACGCCATTCGCATAGCAGGAGCACGATACCGAGGAACAGGTTTCTCGCCTGGTCTTTCCAGAAATCGTCGTGGCCGCCCGGGGGATAGAGTGCGTAGCCAATCGCGAGGATGTCACCCACCCGGAACAAGCGATCCGAAACCGCCGACAGCGGGTTGTAGCGATGCGTGCGGCCGTCTTCGGCAAACGGGTTGAAAAGGTAAACCTCCTGCCCATGCGCGCGACGGAAGCCGGCCGTGGCCGTATAGTTTTCCTGCTTGACGTCGAGCGCCACGACCGAATCAGGGTAACTGAGCAGATTCGGGATCACAATGCCAACACCCTTGCCCGAACGAGCCGGCGCCGCCAGCAGCACGAACTGCTGACCAGTGAAGCGTAGGTAGCGCCCGCGCCATTTCCCGACGACTATCGCGGGCGGGGTATCGAAGTGCACACGCGCCGTCATAGCAACCCCGCCTGACGGATTTCCGACTCGCTCGCAAAACGTGCGCTCCCATAGAGACGACGTCGGCTCGAGTTCGTCAATAGAGCATGCAGGCCAAAGGCCGGACCACCAAAGGACAGGAGCACGCCAAAGAGCGCTGCCCCTGCCAGTTTGCGACCGAGATTCGGCATCATGCCGTGTCGCCAGGCCAGAGCCGCGTCGAGCCACGCCCATAGCCCCGCATGTAGCGGATTGATCCGCAGGCTCGCATACAGGAAGAACGACGCGAGCCAGAGCGACGCCACCAGCCCGCCAAAGAGGCATGCCAGCACGGTCAGTGTGATCGCGGCCGTCCGGGTATGCTGCAACAAGTGGGAACGCGGTTGATTCATGACCGCTCCCTACACGAATGCGGTGCGCGCCTTGCGCACCGGATCGAACCAGACCTCCGTCATGCACCATCGCTTACCGGTCTGCTCTCCCATCGCATTGAGTACCGAGCGTGCCTCCATGTGCGCGACGACGTCGATAGTCAGGAATAGCAGGCGTTTGAGCGCGGCATCGTCCCAGGCGGCGGCCTCCGGGTGTTCCTTCGCCATCAGTGCGAAGCGCTCGATCGCGACGGTCGCATTAGGAGCGTGATAGCTCGTGATCGAGCCCGCATGCCCCGTCGTCAAGAGCTTCAGGAAGTCGTAGGCTTCGGCGCCGCGTAGTTCGGCGAGCAGCACGCGATCCGGGCGCATGCGCATCGAGCTCGCGATCAAATCCGCAGGCGTCACGCGCGCCTGACCGTGCCCGCCCTTGCTGTACAGCAGATGCACGCAGTTCTCGATGTGTCGAATGAATAGCTCACGGACATCCTCAATCGTCACGATCCGCTCGGTCACCGGAATCGAGCCGCACAGAGTCTTCATAAAACTGGTCTTACCGGACCCCGTATTGCCGACGACCGCGATATTGAGCTTGTTCGTGACCGCGCCGTCGAAGAATGCGCCCCAGTCGCGCTCTTCCAGGCATCGGATTAGGTTGCGGTTTTCGGCTCGCAACGTGGGTAAGGCTGAATCGAGCCCATCCGGACGGTGCCATACCGTGTCATCGAACAGACCCTCGTCACGGTATGCATCGAGAGTCTTCTCGTGTGCGGAGGGGCGACGGATCGTCACCGACACCGTTCGCGACGGCACGACCGGCGGCACCACGATCTGGATACGCGCATCCCCTGGCAGCAACGCCGACAAAATTGGATGCTGCGTCGATACTTCCTGGTTGGTCAGCGTAGCCACCGCTACGGCGAATGACATGAGCCGGTCGAAATCGAGATCACCGCAATCGTGGCCGTGCCAACCGAGCGGGCTCTCGGTCAGAACGCGCTGCGGTCGGTTGATCACAAGTTCCGTCACACCAGGATCGTCAAGCAGCGGCGCGAACGGTCGCATCAATTCACGTACCGACGCGTCGTCAGGCAGCCGTGCCAGTACCGGATCGCGGGAGGCATCCGACAGGTGCGCATATGGCGTCATCGCGTGCTCTCCGGCTGCAGCGCATACACCGCCCCGAAGTCCAGATCGCGCGCAATCACAATCGTGAACTCCGCACCCTGGTTTTGGGTCAGCGTCGGCGGGATATTGATCGTGTTGTCGAGGACGCGCGTAGCCATGTCGTTGCCCTGCTGCTGTGTGCTCTGGAACACCACCGATCCGTTGGCGTTGCCGCCGCGCGTCGACAGGTAGCCGATCGCGTCCTGGGAAATGCCAAGCAGCATCGCCGCGCCGATGCGCTGGCGCCAGTGGTTGTCCACGTAGCCGTCGATGCCCATACGGCCAAGCGCATCCGCCGCAGGTGAGTCGATCTCGACCGTGACGCCGAGAGGCGTCTTGATTCGAGCCGACAGCACGAACACTCGCTTCTGGCCCGGCGACATGTTCGAGCGATACTGGCTGTTGATCTGCGAACCACGTTCAATCAGCACGACGTTGCCATCGTCGGAATACACGTTCTTCGTCACCGTGCAGGTCGAGATACCGGCCTCGGTCGAATCGAAGGCCGTATCGCCCACACAGTCGATCTTGGCCCCCTGCGCGAGCACCAAACTCCGGTTACCCAGCGTCCCGGCCTGCACGCGCGGCGTGAGGGTCGGCATCAACGCCTGAGCAAGCGCGCCACCTACCTGCCCCGACCCTTGCGCCGGGGTCCCCGCACGGCTGTTCACCCCACCTGCACCCGACGAAGCCGCGCTCTCCATCCCACTCGCGTGCAGAGTGCCGGGCGGCCCACCCGCAAGATCGGGTCCGCTGCCCGTTGCGAGCAGCGGCGCATCGAAATAGCTGCGAGACGCCACGACGTGAGTGGTGCGAGCAGGTGCAACAGCGACGGCCGCATCCGACGTAAGCGTGGGATGCGCCGCATTCGTGCTCGCGGGCGTCGGCGCCGAGGCTGCACTGGCAACCGACGGCACTGGTTGATCCTTGAACACCCGCCCCTGAGAAGACGTATCGGCCACCGAATCGCGCCGCGCCTTCGCCTCAGCATCGCGCCGTGCGAGGAAACCGTGTACGGTCCAGACTGCGCCCACGCCAACCACCAGCACGATCACGACCGGAGTCAGCCACCAGGCGCGCGGACGGGCACCACGGTATTGCCCCAGCGCTGGCATACCGCGATCCGCAGGAGTAGCCGATGCCGCCTCGTTCTGGCCGAGTCCAGGCTGCGAGCCGGAGGCATCGTCGGGCTCAATCACATTGCGCGGAGGATCGTCATTCATCGCCCTGACTCCGCAGAACACGCTTAACCCCGTTGGCCGTCGTGCCTTCATGGGGTGGCACGCCGTCCATGTCGTAGGCGTCGTTCCAGACTCCAACGACCTCACCTGCAAGCCTCAGCACAAAACGTTTCGCGACCTCGTGCACGACGATCGTGTCGCCCTCGACGTGCTTGTCGACCACGCTTTCCGTGCCATCGTCGGCCACCCGGAAAATCGCAGGCATACGTCGATTGTTCGGGATGCGCAGATAGGTAAAGCGCCCGTCGTCCCATGCCGCAGTCGGCGTGATGTCGTCGGAGTTCGGCATAACCTGCATCGAATACCGCGTGTTACGCACGGCCGGCGGCTGCGCAAGACGTTGCGCGACCAGCCCGGCATCCGAATCCCCCTGCACCTGCTTTGCCAACTCGTCCAGATAGACGAATGTCACGCGGTACATCACACGCTCGTTGCCGAACTTCGCCTTGATCGGCAACACCACCAGATCGAAGCTGTAGCTGCGCCGGTCGGTGCGGATTTCTAGATTCGAGTCGTGCGCAGCGAGTTCGGGCTTCAGGTATACGTCATGATCGCCCTTGCTCGCGACCACCTGCCAGCCATCACGGTCACCGGGCGCTACGACCTGAATGTGCTCGTTCGGATCAAGCGCGATGTGCGTGGCAAAGCCGCGCTGCGCCTCGACACGTACCACCTCATCCGCGCGAAAGATTACTTGGCGAACGCGCGAGTCGTTGCCCCACCCGGGCAGATCGACCGCGTGTGCCAAGCCCACGAACAGCAAGCTCATCAGCGCGATGCTCAATAGGAGCGGCTTCATGACGTACCTCCCGCAGCCGCGCCGAACGCCGGCGGCGTATATTCCGCATCCCGGCTATAGGCCGTAACCTTGAAGCCGAACGGGTTGGCAATCGCCACGCTCTCACGCGTGAACACCGGCGGCCGGTAGGTATAGGCCAGAGTGATCACGAAACGCTGGATGGGCTCGGCATGGGCCTCGCCGTTTTTGAACGACGTGCGCTCGACATGCACGACCGCATGACCGGGTTCGTCGGGCGGCAGCGTGATCGAAAGAATCCGGATCCGCCGCTCGATACCGACCCGCAACTGCCGGTCCAGCGCGTCGGGACCGCTGTAGATGCCGCGGTAATCGCGTGCGACCACGTCATCGCTCATCGCGAGCACGCTGTCGTAGTCCATCTGCAGCAGTCCCCACGCGTATCGCTCACGCGAGCGCACATAGGTCTCAACCCAGTGCTTGTCCTGTATCTCCCTCGTATGCACATGGCGCGCATCGAGCACGTCGATCACCTGCGATTCGCCCGTCAGGCGATCAACCTCGATCGGCAAGGGCACCACGCGGTAGAACGGCACCATCACCGCGAGCGCAGCGGTACTGAGCACGGCGACGCCAATCGCCGCATAGGCGACATGCCACGCGCGCCGTTCGGAACGCTCCTGCAGGTGAGTCAGCGACACCTCTATTTCGAGCACTCGCCCATAGTCGTGCGCCGCGCTCATGACCGGTCTCCGGCATCCGGAGCGGCGGGCTGATCCGGAGTAGCCGGCACGTCACGCACAGGCACGCGGTTGACCGGCACGCGATGAAGGCCGTCCGGCAACACTGGCTTCGGTGGCCCGCTGCTGCATGCGGCGAGGCTCCAGGTGAGGCACCCGGCCAGCGCTAGAGAGGTCAGCATGGACATGGTGATCCCCTCAGTTTCCGAACGACGCCGGAACCATCTGGTCCTGCAGCCGGTTGGTCTTGCCCGCTCGGCTCAGCACCAGTTCGCTCTGTTGCTCCGCGACGAGCTTGTCCTCGGCGTCAGCCAGCATCCGGAAAAGCTGCAGCTTGGTCATCTCGTTGCCGACCGCCGTGGTTTCGGCTTGGATACGCGCCTGCAATTCCGCGACGCCCTTTGGGTCCTGAGTCACATCGATCTGCTGCATCAGGCTCTGGATCTGGTTCAGCTCCTGCAGTTCGATCTGGTATGCCTGCAGGCCGAACGCCTTGTCCTGGTATGGCTTGTTGAGCGCACGCTGACACACCTGCTGATTGATCCCGGTCTGGTCCTCGCAGTTGTAGATCTGGCTCGCTGAGCGCAACGCCTGCGCGCTGCCCGTCAGCCCCGCGTAGCCGCCGGTCTGGACCGCCGTATAGACGCTCTGCCAGTTCGACGGCAGCGAATTGGCGACGACCGGATTACTCAAAAGCGCACCGAAGCCACGCGTACCCACCGTCGACTGGTAGATCTGGATTTCCTGCTGTACTTGCTGCTTGAGCTGGCCCACGGTGGCAATTGCCTGCAGCACGCTCTGCGCGTCATAGACCGGGATACCCTGCGCCTGAGCTCCGGCGCACCATGCAGCCCACACGAATGCGGTACTCATCCATCTGCTTCGTACGTTCATGGTCATCACCTCCTCTTCAACTACCCTGCTGGCCCAAATTCGCACGTGCTGCGCGCTGGTAAGCCGGCATCGCACCCGGCGCCGACGCGCCACCTGAACCACCACCAGAGCCCGTCCGGTCACGAATCTCGCCACCGGGACGCGGCCCGCGTCCCTTGCCACGGAAACCCCGTCCGATCGCGGTCGCCAGGTGCCGAGAGGCCAGGCCCGCCATGAACGCCCCGAAGCCGGACAGCGTTGCGCCGCCGGACAGGCCCGCCGCGACGGACGGCAACTGCCAGCCGACCATCGCGAGGAACACGCCTGTCGCAAACAGACCAATCGCGGCGGCCGCCGCAGCGGCGTCGTCAAGGGAGGCGGAAATGGTTTGCACCAGGGCCGATGCATCGGCGCCGGGTGGACTGCCCGTCGCATGAAAGGAAGCGAGATCGGCAGAAAATGCCGTGAGCGCCATGCCTAGGAAGGCGGCAACAAGAACCTGCAACAACGCGAAATTGACGACCTTCGCGGTCCACGCCTCGAAAAAGCGTGCGGTCGGCGCGAACGCTGCGCAGGTGATGAAGATCGGACCGAGGCCGAGCACGAGATCGAGCAGCATGCGCGCCATCACGACCTCGAAGGCCAGGACAATCAGGAAGATCGACCCGCCGAGCGCGGCAACCAGTCCGCACAGGAAGTCGCCAATGGCGGCGGCAAGGCCGCTGACGCTGATGCCTTCGTGGGTTGCCTTGTTGAAATAGGCATCCATCACGAGATCGACCTGCTGGTCGTAACAGTCGAGCGTCTGGTAAATGCTGGTCGCCGCTCCTTGTCCCGCCACGCTGACGCCGTTGGCAGCGCCGCATCCCGGATTCCCACCGCCCGTCGTGTTCGCTGCGTTCTGGATCGTCTGGGCGAGCCCGGACGTCACACCGTCAACGGCGGTCACGACCTGCTGCTGGTAGATCCCGGCGCTGAGCGCGATCGCCAGCGTGATCGCAACCTTCAGCCCTCGCCAGGCAAAGGCCGGCACCGCCTCGTGAGCTTCGCCGCGCGCCACCGCGAGGCCATAGGTGAGCACCCAGATCGTGACGGCCGTGGTCACGACAGGCACGAGCGCACTGGAAAGCGCCGACGACACATTCGTGACGTAGGCGGCCATGCCGTTCTCGAGGGTTCCGCCCACGGCGGTAAAGAGGCCGCTCATCGCCCACCTCCCGGTTCCTGCGATTGCGACTGACGCGCGCTGACCTGGGCCGCCCGACGCTTCGCAACCTGCTCATGGAATACGGGCAGCCAGTCTCGTGGCGCATCGCCAACGTGGGCACGGATCGTGTCAAGCAGTTCCACGTTGTCGGTCGTGCCGGAGAGCACGTCGAGCACGTCACCAAGACCCGTAAGGTCGAGCCGACCAATGGCCGAGTGATGTCCTTGCTTGACGAGGAATAGGCGGCTGTTCTCCCCGAGGTTGCGCACAATATTGAATTCGGCCTCGGTCAGCTTGAAGCCATGCACGTAGTCGTCGTAGTCAGCACGCGGATTTGGCAGGAAGAAGAACGTCGCGCTCTGCTCGATCAGCGCACTCGCGATTTCACTGCGCAGCACATCAGCAGGCGACTGGGTATCGAAAATCCCGAGCCCGTTCTGCTTGCGGATCGTCTTCTGCTTGTTCTTCGCGAAATCCGTGAACACCGGGTCGTTGAGCCGTTTCCAGAATTCGGTCATCACGTAGATGAAGCGCCGCCCGTCGATCAGGCTTTCGGTCCGGTGCAACAGGTACATCGTCACTGGCGTCGACACCTCAGCGTCGTCAAGCAGCTCGGTGTCGTCGAAGCCGAACAGGTTCGCATCCACCAGATCGATGCGGTCGGTCGGGTTATCAAGCACCCAGCCAAGCCGCCCGCCCGCGCACCATTTGCCAAGCCGCGCATGCAGGCTGTTCTCACCCACATTCGGCAGGAGCTGCCGGACCATCGACAGGCGGCGCAGAGGCTTGTCCATGCGCGCGACCTCGCGCACGGCGCGCGAGATGTCGAGCTCGTCCTTCGCGGACAAAGGCTCGCCAAGGTCGACCAGTTTGCGCACGAGCCGCTCCCAGAAGTCGATCACGGGCTCGCTCGGCGCCATCTGGAATGGATTCAATCCGGTCGGCTCGCCACGACGGAACACGGTATAAGTACCGCCCATCGCGCGTATCGCGATCTCCGTGCCGCGGTCCTTGTCGAACAGCACAGCCGTAATGCCGTACTTCGTCGCCATCGCCAGCAGGAACAGCTCGAGCACCGTCTTGCCCGCACCGGCCCGACCGATGATCTGGGTGTTGGCAAGCGCTTTCTCGTCGAGCGAATCCTGCTTGTCCGGTGTCGCGTGGAAATTCAGGAAGAGCGGCTGGCCACTGGGTGTCTTGACGATCGTGATCGCCTCGCCCCACGGGTTGCCGTCGCGCTTACCCGTTGCGAAGTTGTGCAGGCTCGACAGGCCGCAGAAATTGCGTGACGTGAGCAATGCCGCGCGTGGCCGGTAGCGCCAGTTGGCCGGTAACTGTGCAAACCAAGCTGCATCGGCGACGACATCGATCAGCGCAGTCTGAAAACCGGCATCCGCCAGGAGCGTGCGAGCCTTCGCGACGCCTCGGGACATCTCGTCCACCGTGTCGCCGAGCACAGCCAACGAATAGTGATATTCGCCAAGGACGAAATCGCCATTGATCAGATCATCGAGCGCCCGATCGATCGCCTCGACCTGGGACACTGCGACATCCTCGCCCGCGATGAGCTGGTTGCGCTGCCGCTCCAGCGCCTCTTTCGCGCTGGGTTTGTCGAAGATCGTGTAGCTCTGCGTCTCGATATACTCAAAGTTGCCATACAGCAGGCCGTTGAGCATGCCCGGTTCGGTGTCTTCCGGATAATCCTTGAGGTCGAGCATCGCGGCAAAGCGGGTCGCCGTCGGCATGCGAATCTCGACCTTCTCAGCCCCGACGAAGAGGCGCGAGATCGGCAGTGCCTCCCGAATCGAGCCAGCAGGCACCGGTTCGCGCTCCCAGACCGCATTGACCAAATAGCCGAGCAGTTCCAGTGCCGACGAATAGCGGCGAGGCTTCCGAGTAAAGGGACTTTGCCGGGTATAGACGCCGAGCGTGACCGGATCGTAGGGTTTGAGACTCGATTCAACCTGGGCAGCCAGCTCCGCCATCACCTTCAGTGCGTCTAGCTGATCGCGCCGAATGTCGTCGCGCGTGCGGCGTGCAGCGCGGCTAAAGACGCGTCCCAGCCGGGTGCGGTTCGGCCGGTAGACCACCGTGAGGTACAGCTCGTTGGCCATCATCCGGTAGCCGGAAAAGCTCGCGTAATAGCGGGTGGCCAGCTCCTCGCAGAAGCAGTTGCGGTACTGCGTCGAGAAATGGTCCGACACGCGCCGGCGCAGGCGATGCGACCAAAGCGCCACATGCCCGCCCGCAAACCCGCGCACGAACTGGTTGAAACCATCATGCCGCGCGAGGATGTCGGCGGGATCTGCCGCTTCGAATGCAATGCCGGCGATCTTCCAGATCTGCAGGTAGTCACCTTCGCGCGTCTTGATGACCTGGTCGGTCACGTGCACCGCGTACGGAATATAGCCAGCAAGCTGCACCTCCCGGTTCGCGACGGACACAAGTGGCGGTTCGGCCGGCATCTCACGCCCTCCTCTTCAGGCAAACAGGCACGTAGGCGTGCGCGCCCCAGAACCGGCGGTTTCGCTGACGGAGCCTCATACGAAGGCGCAACGCATACTGCGCGAGGCGCTGGTCGTCGTGCCGCGTAATCACGCGCATCGCGACGAATACCGGAATCATCAGAAAGAGGACGGCAACGCCTACCGGAGGACTCGCGAGTAGCGCCCAGACGGCCGGAATCAGCATGCCGCCGCCGATCATCAGGAACGGCACGAGCGGCACGCCCCACAACATCGCGGGACGGGTGCAGCCCTTGAAGACGGGATCCTTGAGCGGGTTCATGATTCGGCTCTCGAAATCAGCTCGTCGGGATCAGCATGCCGGCGATCACCGTCGCACAGCCGACGAAGAGCCCACCGATAAAGACGTTCGCGATATCGCCGAAGCGCGCGTGCTGGAACATCATCCTGAAACCCGCCCAGATGATCGAAATCGAGCAAATGACACCGCCTACGCCAAGCAGCGTTGTCTGGATCGTGTTCAGAAATGTGTTGACCTGTGAGAGCTGTGCCAACGCCGGCGAGGCGAGCAAGAGCGTGGAGGTCAAGACGGCGAGCGTCTTCATCAGGAGATGACTCGAATCAGACAGACGTGCCGCTACACGCCGAATCAATCTATTAATATGTAGTCCTGATTTCATAGGTCACTCCAGTAAAAATATGTCCAACCGGCAATTGCCCGAACGGCTACCTAAAACACCACCGCACTACGAACCTGATCACCGCCCAGTTCTCCAGATGGCGTCTCGCTTCGATCCGGTTGATCTGGTCGATAGATCCCAGTTTTGGGACGCACACGCGCGACAGACGCATCCGGCGTCCCAGAAACGACTGGAATCGGCGCAATGGCCGGAACGGTATCGAGTACGGTGGGAACAGGCTGCCGGGCGCTGTTTACGACGCGCTGCACGTAGCCGGTGCGATAACCTGCGGAAAAATTGCCACTTGCATAGCACGAGAAACTCGCTCGAAGTGCCGTCTGAGGATGGACATATGCTCGACGTGCTGATGTGAAGCAGTCCATGAGAATCGCTGCACCTGTCGCCAGGTTGCGGCACGGATCGAACACGTTACGTTCAGTTAGTCCATACCGCGACCAGTTAGCGCGGTTGATCTGCGCAATCCCTGCGCTGAAACGCCAGCCGTTTGCTTCGAGTGCCCGTACGGTGGCGATCGCTTCCGCTTCACTTGACGGCTGCCGTAGAAGCTGACCACGCACAACGCCGATCGCGTATGGATTGAAGTCGGACTCGGTACGTACCACCGCCGCCATCGTGATCGGCGAGATTTGCGGCGTGCACTGTTTCGCGAGCGTCAGGAAATCGAGTGGCATGATCAGTGCCCCCCACCGAATCCGCTGTCCCGCGGATTAATCTTTTGTAGAAAAAACTTTGCGGACTGCATCGGATCGTAGGGCACCAGGGTGCTGCCAGTACCGTAGAATTCGGCAATCGTCGTCCCTGGACCTCCAACGTCCCACCAGACACGCGCATAAAGCTGGTTGTCGATGCTGACGTTGATCGCGCCGAAGGCCCGGCACAACAGTTCGCTCTGTTCAGGCCCGCCCCAATACAGGAGGTCTTCACGGCAATATCCACTGCTTGCGAACGTATTAGTCGCGAACGTGCCTTGCGAGCCACCCGCGCCAAAGTCACAAGTGGGAAACGGGTCGCCGTGACGCAATGCGCTCCAAAGCTTCTCGATGGGCGGCACGCACTCGCTGTACTGTTCTGGGCCGCCGGGACTCGACAGGCAAAGAATGACCTGGCAGCCCCAATCATCGGCATGCGCCAGATCCGGCGCGACGACGGACATTCCGGCGAACAGAGCGACGCCGAAAAAACCACACCGCAATGCGTCACGCATCGCGGTCAAACCTTGATCTTTCCAAGCTATAGGACTCGTGCTCATGGTCCATCTCCCATCGGTATGCACCGATGTACCGGGACGGATGCGCAAGGAAAAAGGAACCCGCGGCGCCGGAGAGGCTTACCGCGGGCTCAAGGGGGATCAGACTCCAGCACCAGAAAGCGAAAATCGTGCAGGTTGAGACTTGCAGGCTTTCGTTGAATCACGGCCATCACGCTGACGCGCACACGTCGGTACATCGGGGCCGCTAACGCGTACTCGGTCGCGCTCTCGCGCGTTCACCGGAACAGGTTGTTAACCTCGGCACACTACTTCATGAGGTCGTCGTAAGCAGACTGGCAAGTGCTCGCTTCGCAGAGGCCAGTTCGAGTTCGTAGCCGCACCAGGGATATCGCGGGATGCCAAGCCGGCGACATACCACTTCGCGGCCGGCACGCCACAGATATGTCATCCGCAGCATCTCCTTTTGGCTCGGCGCCAAGCGCTGCCACGCTTGCTCGACGAGCACTGCGTCAGCCGCGTCGTGTCGACCTCGCCCCGCACTTGCCCAGTTATCGAGCCGTGCATCAAGTGAAAGCGCCTTGGGCTTCTCACTCATTGCCAGCCTCCGCATCGGATGCACGATACCCGGCAGGATCCTCGAGAAACTGTTCGATATCCGAAGCTCGCCAGCCGACTGCACGCTCACCCAGTCGGATCGGACGCGGAAACGTCCCGTCCTGTATTCGCTGGTAGATAGTTGAGCGCTTCAGGCCGACTTCCTTTTCGTAAGCGGTCTATAAAGCACGCCTCTCTAGATCCCTGGCACGTCACACTCGGTTAAGATCGGCTTGCGGTGGGGC
>NZ_CABVPW010000013.1:0-189785 GCF_902499025.1 Burkholderia lata
GCGTTTTCAGCAGCAGAGAAGCGAGATTATGAACCGTGTTTCGCAGATCGTCAACAACTTTTTTCACTACATCGTTGTGACTGCGGGGCTCAACTTCCAGGCCAGCTGCGCGCTCCAGACTCCAGCACACCACCAGCCCTGCTTCCCTCTTCCGCGCCGCGTTTCCGTTAGCGCGAAAGAGGCGTGATTCTAAGCACCCGCCCCCATCTGCGCAAGCCCCTTTGTGAAAATATTTTGAAAAAGCCCCCGTGCGCTGACGCGCACGGGGGCTTCGGGCTCGACGGGCCGGGCAATCACGCCGACAGCCGATACCGACCAGCCTCCGACCAACCTACCCAGGCAGCCCGATCAGCGGTGCTTGAACACCGGCTTCCGTTTTTCGACGAAGGCCGCCATCCCTTCCTTCTGATCTTCGGTCGCGAACAGCGAATGGAACAGCCGGCGCTCGAAGTGGACACCTTCCGCCAGCGTCGTTTCGTACGCACGGTTCACCGACTCCTTGACCATCATGACCGCCGGCAGAGAAAACTCGGCGATCGTTGCCGCGGCGGCAAGCGCCTCGTCGAGCAGCGTGGCGGCCGGCAACACGCGCGACACGAGCCCCGCGCGCTCCGCTTCGGCGGCATCCATGAAACGGGCGGTCAGGCACATGTCCATCGCCTTCGCCTTCGACACCGCGCGCGGCAAACGCTGCGTGCCGCCCGCACCCGGCATCACACCCAGCTTGATTTCGGGCTGGCCGAACTTGGCCGTATCCGCTGCAAAGATGATGTCGCACATCATGGCCAGCTCGCAGCCACCGCCCAGCGCAAAGCCCGCAACCGCTGCAATGATCGGCTTGCGGATCTCGCGGACCGTCTCCCAGTTGCGCGTGATGTAGTCGCCCCGGTAAACATCCATATAGGAGTATGTCGCCATCATGCCGATGTCCGCGCCGGCCGCGAACGCCTTCTCGCTCCCGGTCACGACGATCGCGCCGATGCCATCGTCCGCATCGAACGCCTTCAGTGCATCGCCCAGCTCATCCATCAGCGCATCGTTCAGCGCATTCAGCGCCTTCGGACGGTTCAGCGTAACCAGCCCGACACGCCCCCGGGTCTCCACCAGGATGTTCTCGTAAGCCATCTATTTCTCCTCGATCAATGAAATGAGAAACGCCTCGCACATGCGAATAGTTTGATGCTACCATTCTCCGACCAACCGGTCGGTTAATTAATCGATCCAACCCCTCTCAACGTCCATCAGGCTGCCGCCATGACCCATGCACTGTTCACGAAGCACGAAGACACGCTGAAGCACGCACTCGCCGCCATCGAGAGCCGCGGGTACTGGAGCCCGTTCGCCGAAATGCCGAGCCCCAAAGTGTACGGGGAAAGCGCGAACGCAGATGGCGAAGCCGCGTTCAAGTCGCAGCTCGACAAGACGTTCGCGCTCGATCAGCCGGCGTCCGGCGAAACGGTCGGCGCAGAGCGGTCGCCGTACGGCATTGCACTGGGCATCCGGTATCCGAAGTCGACGCCCGACGAACTGATCACTGCCGCTGCCGCCGCGCAACGCGCGTGGCGCGAAGCCGGCCCGAGCGCCTGGGTCGGCGTCAGCCTCGAAATCCTCGCGCGCCTGAATCGCGCAAGCTTCGAGATTGCCTATAGCGTGATGCACACCACGGGGCAGGCATTCATGATGGCGTTCCAGGCCGGCGGCCCGCACGCGCAAGATCGCGCGCTCGAGGCAGTCGCCTATGCATGGGACGAACTGCGCCGCATCCCGGCCGATGCTCACTGGGAAAAGCCGCAAGGCAAGAACCCGCCGCTCGCGATGCACAAGCGCTACACGATCGTCCCGCGCGGCACCGGACTCGTACTCGGCTGCTGCACCTTCCCGACCTGGAACGGCTACCCGGGCCTGTTCGCCGATCTGGCAACCGGCAACACCGTGATCGTCAAGCCGCACCCGGGCGCGATCCTGCCCCTCGCCATCACCGTCCGGATCGCTCGCGACGTGCTGCGCGAAGCCGGTTTCGATCCGAACGTCGTCACGCTCCTCGCGACCGAGCCCAATGACGGCGCGCTCGTTCAGGATCTCGCGCTGCGCCCCGAGATCAAGCTGATCGACTTCACCGGCAGCACGCAGAACGGCACGTGGCTCGAACGCCATGCCCACCAGGCACAGGTCTATACCGAGAAGGCCGGCGTCAACCAGATCGTGATCGACTCGACCGACGACCTGAAGGCCGCCGCCAAGAACATCGCGTTCTCGCTGGCGCTGTACTCCGGCCAGATGTGCACGGCACCGCAGAACATCTACGTGCCGCGCGACGGCATCCGGACAGCAGACGGCCATGCGAGCTTCGACGAAGTCGCACAGGCGATCGCCGTTGCCGTCCAAAAACTCACCGGCGACCCGGCACGCTCGGTCGAGCTGATCGGCGCAATCCAGAACGAAGGCGTGACCGCACGCATCGATGACGCCCGCCAGCTCGGCCGCGTGCTCGCCGACAGCCTGACCCTCCAGCACCCTGCGTTCCCCGATGCCCGCGTGCGCACGCCGCTCGTGCTTCAACTCGACGTGACCGATCGCAAGAAATTCACGCAGGAGTGGTTCGGCCCGATCTCGTTCGTGATCGCGACCGACTCGACCGCGCAGTCGCTCGATCTGGCCGGGGAAATCGCGGCGGAACATGGCGCGCTGACCCTTTCCGTCTACAGCACCGACGATGCGATCGTCGACGCCGCCCACGACGCGGCGGTGCGCGGCGGTGTCGCACTGTCGATCAACCTGACGGGCGGCGTGTTCGTGAACCAGTCGGCAGCGTTCTCGGATTTCCACGGCACGGGCGCGAACCCGGCAGCCAACGCGGCGCTGGCCGACCCGGCGTTCGTCGCCAACCGGTTCCGCGTGGTGCAAAGCCGCGTCCATGTTGCGCCGAAAGCGGCACCTGCGGAAGCCAGCCAACCGGCATAACCCGAATGGCCGACGTGCAAACGCCGCCACGTTCTCTACCATGAACGAATCCGCCACCCGGCGGGTTCGTTGCTCATCGATACGCCCATGACAGACGCCTACATCTGCGACGCGATTCGCACCCCCATCGGCCGCTACGGCGGCGCCCTGAAAGATGTTCGCGCCGACGACCTCGGTGCGGTACCGCTCAAGGCGCTCATCGAGCGCAACCGCAACGTCGACTGGACGGCGATCGACGACGTGATCTACGGCTGCGCGAACCAGGCCGGCGAGGACAACCGCAACGTCGCGCGCATGTCGGCGCTACTCGCGGGCCTGCCGACCGACGTGCCCGGCACGACGCTGAACCGGCTGTGCGGCTCCGGAATGGATGCGGTCGGCACGGCCGCACGCGCGATCAAAGCGGGCGAGGCACGCCTGATGATCGCAGGCGGCGTCGAGAGCATGACGCGTGCGCCGTTCGTGATGGGCAAAGCCACGAGCGCGTTCGCACGCCAGGCTGACATTTTCGACACGACGATCGGCTGGCGCTTCATCAATCCGCTGATGAAACAGTTGTACGGTGTCGATTCGATGCCCGAGACGGCCGAAAACGTCGCGGTCGACTACAACATCAGCCGCGCCGACCAGGATCTGTTCGCACTGCGCAGCCAGCAGAAGGCCGCGCGCGCGCAGCAGGACGGCACGCTCGCCGACGAAATCGTCGCGGTCACGATCCCGCAGAAGAAAGGCGATCCGGTGGTCGTATCGCGCGACGAACATCCTCGCGAGACGTCGCTCGAAGCGCTCGCAAAGCTGAAAGGCGTCGTGCGCCCGGACGGCTCGGTGACGGCCGGCAACGCATCGGGCGTCAACGACGGTGCATGCGCGCTGCTGCTCGCCAATGCACAGGCAGCCGACCAGTACGGCCTGCGCCGCCGCGCGCGCGTCATCGGCATGGCGACAGCCGGCGTCGCGCCGCGTGTGATGGGCATCGGCCCCGCGCCGGCCACGCAGAAGCTGCTGCGCCAACTCGGCATGACCATCGACCAGTTCGACGTGATCGAACTGAACGAGGCGTTTGCGTCGCAAGGCCTCGCGGTACTGCGCATGCTCGGCGTCGCCGACGACGATCCGCGCGTGAACCCGAACGGCGGCGCGATTGCACTGGGCCATCCGCTCGGTGCATCGGGCGCCCGGCTCGTGACCACGGCGCTCCACCAACTCGAGCGTACGGGCGGCCGCTTTGCGCTCTGTACGATGTGCATCGGCGTCGGCCAGGGCATCGCACTCGCGATCGAACGCGTGTAACCCACGCACCGCGCGCCTATAACGAAGTCATGAAGGAGACACTGCATGTCCTATCAGGCGATTCAGCTGGATATCGATCAGGCCTCGAACGTGGCCACGATTACCCTCAACCGCCCAGACAAGCTGAACAGCTTCACGCGGGCGATGCATCGCGAACTGCAGTCGGCGCTCGATGATGTCGAGGCGGCCGGCGCACGCGCGCTGATCCTGACAGGTGCGGGGCGCGGCTTCTGCGCGGGCCAGGACCTGGCCGATCTCGACTTCACGCCGGGCGCGTCCACCGACCTCGGCACGCTGATCGACGAGCACTTCAATCCGCTGATCCGCCGCCTGCAGCGTCTGCCGATTCCGGTGATCGCTGCCGTCAACGGCACCGCGGCCGGCGCCGGCGCGAACCTCGCGCTCGCATGCGATCTCGTGTTCGCCGCCCGCTCGAGCAGTTTCATCCAGGCCTTCGTCAAGATCGGGCTCGTACCCGATTCGGGCGGTACGTGGTTCCTGCCGCAACGCGTCGGCATGGCGCGCGCGCTGGGGCTCGCACTGACCGGCGACAAGCTTGGCGCCGAACAGGCCGAACAATGGGGCTTGATCTGGCGCGCGGTCGACGACGACACCCTCGTCGCGTCAGCCCGCCAGCTCGCCACCCAGCTCGCACAGCAGCCGACGCTCGCGATCGCATCGATCAAGCAATCGATGCGCGACAGTGTCACAAACACGCTCGACCAGCAACTCGACCTGGAACGCGACCTGCAGCGCAAGCTTGGCCAGTCGCACGACTATGCGGAAGGCGTGACGGCATTCATCGAGAAGCGCGCGCCGCGCTTCGAGGGGCGTTGACATGACGAACGCCACTGCCACGCTCGACCCCGATTCGCTTGCCCGTGCCGCTGCGCGGGCCATGTACGACGCCGACGCATGCAGCCGCGCGTTCGGCATGGAAATCGCCGAAGTACGCGCCGGCTACGCGCGCCTGCAGATGCGCGTGCGGCCCGAATTCCTGAACGGGCATCAGACCTGCCATGGCGGGATCATCTTCACGCTGGCCGATTCGACGTTCGCGTTCGCGTGCAACTCGTACAACCTGAACACGGTCGCGGCCGGCTGCTCGATCGAATTCCTGCGCCCCGTGCACGGCGACGATGTGCTGACGGCCGAGGCGATCGAGCAGGCGCGCGCCGGCCGCCAAGGCATCTACGACATCCGCGTCACGAACCAGACCGGCGAAACCGTCGCGATGTTTCGCGGCAAATCCGCCCAGATCAAGGGCACGGTCATTCCGGAAGACCGCTGACGTCGACGGCTCGCACATAACAAACACTGGAGACAGGCATGACTACCCCGCTACCGCTCGAGCCGATCGAGACCGCCTCACGCGACGAGCTGACCGCGCTGCAGCTCGAGCGCCTCAAGTGGTCGCTCCGGCATGCGTATGACCACTCCCCCGTCTATCGTCGCAAGTTCGACGACGCGGGTGTCCACCCGGACGACCTGAAGACGCTCGCCGACCTGTCGCGCTTCCCGTTCACGACGAAGAGCGACCTGCGCGACAGTTACCCGTTCGGGATGTTCGCGGTGCCGCAGGACCAGATCTCGCGCATTCATGCGTCGTCGGGCACGACCGGCAAGCCGACGGTCGTCGGCTATACGGCCGGCGACATCGACACATGGGCGAATCTCGTCGCGCGCTCGATCCGCGCCGCCGGTGCGCGCCGCGGCGACAAGGTGCACGTGAGCTACGGCTATGGCTTGTTCACGGGCGGGCTCGGCGCGCACTACGGCGCCGAACGCGCGGGGCTGACCGTGATCCCGTTCGGTGGCGGCCAGACCGAGAAGCAGGTACAGCTGATCCAGGATTTCCGGCCCGACATCATCATGGTGACGCCGAGCTACATGCTGTCGATCGCCGACGAAATCGAGCGCCAGGGCCTCGATCCCGTGCAGAGTTCGCTGCGCATCGGCATCTTCGGCGCGGAACCCTGGACCAACGACATGCGCGTCGCGATCGAGCAGCGGATGGGCATCGACGCGGTCGACATTTACGGGCTGTCCGAAGTGATGGGCCCCGGCGTTGCGTCTGAATGCGTCGAGACCAAGGACGGCCCGACCATCTGGGAAGACCACTTCTATCCGGAAATCATCGATCCCGAAACCGGCGAAGTGCTTCCGGACGGCGAACTCGGCGAGCTCGTGTTCACGTCGCTGACGAAGGAGGCGCTGCCGATCGTCCGCTACCGGACCCGCGACCTCACGCGGCTGTTGCCCGGCACTGCCCGCACGATGCGCCGGATGGAGAAGATCACGGGCCGTTCGGACGACATGATGATCGTGCGCGGCGTCAACGTGTTCCCGACGCAAATCGAGGAGCAATTGCTCAAGCAGCGCGCGCTCGCACCGCACTATCAGATCGTGCTGACGAAGGAAGGCCCGCTCGACGTGCTGACGCTCAACGTCGAACCCTGCCCGGAAACCGCGCCGGATACGGCGGCAATCCATGCGGCAAAACAGGCGCTCGCCTACGACATCAAGTCGCTGATCGGCGTGACGGCCGTGATCAACGTGCTGCCCGTGAACGGGATCGAGCGATCGGTCGGCAAGGCGCGACGCGTCGTCGACAAGCGCAAGGGCTGACGGCAATCGCTGCGCACGCACGACGCGCGGTGAATCCGTGACTGCAAATGAAACAGCCCGATCGGCAAACGCCGATCGGGCTGTTTCATTCAGAAACGCAGTTGGGGCACCCGCCGACACAACAGGCGCATCACGAAAACCGGCGTCGCACTGGCCCGTCGCGATCAGACCGACGCTCCCACGCACACCTTCACTCCAACGAATGCCGCGTCTGACGCATCAGCGGCGCCCAGGTCACCCCGCGCCGCCGCACATCACGAATTCGGGAACAGCAGCCACATCCGGCCGACCTGCTTCATCCGACCGGCCTGATCGCCAGCGTCGTCGCCGAGCCCCCAGAAATAGTCGGCGCGCACGCCGCCCTTGATCGCGGAGCCCGTATCCTGCGCGAACACGAGCCGGTTCATCGGCGTATTCGACAGCGGGCGCGTGGTCTGCAGGAATACCGGGGTGCCGAGCGGGATCGACGACGGATCGACGGCGATCGAACGCTCCGGCGTCAGCGGCACGCCCAGCGCGCCGATCGGGCCGTCCGCGCCACCATGCGGCGCATCTTCCTTGGTCGGCATGTCGCGGA
The DNA here is from genome assembly GCF_902499025.1 of Burkholderia lata. Classification (GTDB taxonomy): domain Bacteria; phylum Pseudomonadota; class Gammaproteobacteria; order Burkholderiales; family Burkholderiaceae; genus Burkholderia; species Burkholderia lata_C. The sequence goes on from NZ_CABVPW010000013.1 coordinate 7,457, forward strand.
AGAACACGAACCGCGGGTTCGTGTCGAGCAACGCGTCGACACGGTTCGGGTTCGCCTTCGCCCACGCCTTGATGCCCTGCATCGTCGCCTGAGCGGGCGTCAGTTCGCCGCGATCGAGCAGCCACTTGCCGATCGAGCGGTACGGCTGGTTGTTGGTCCCGCCGAAGCCGACCCGCATCACCGAACCGTCGTCGAGCAACACGCGCCCCGAGCCCTGCACCTGCAGGAAGAACGCTTCGATCGGGTCGTCGACCCACACGAGTTCGTTCCCATTCAGGATGCCGGCGCGTTCGAGCTGCGAACGTACCGGCAGCGCGGCGCCCGCGCGATAACCGGCCGGCCAGCGGTAGAGCGCGTACTGATACGGGCCGCGCCGCACGCGCGAACCATGCAGCAGCGGCTCGTAATAGCCGGTCACGAGCCCGTCGAGCGTACCGTCGGTATTCGCAAGCTGGAACGGCGTGAAATACGTTTCGAAGAACGTGCGTGCACTGCTGACGTCAAGCTCGTCGAGCCGGTCGGCGGCCGCGCAGGCGCGTGCCCAGGCCGGCTGGCGAGCGAGCCGCACGCAGTTCTGCCGCAGCGCGGCCGTCGCGCCGATCAGCGAATCGTCCTGCCAGCCCGGCACCTGCTGCCAAGCAACCGGCGTGAGCCGCTTCGCGGCGACCTGCCCCGGCACGATCGCCGCGCCGGTCGGCGGCTTCAGCGACGACGTCCGCGTCGGCGCGCTGCCGCACGCGGCAAGCAACGCCGCCGCCGCGGCCGCCGCAACCCACCCGGCCAACCGGGGCCCAAACCACATACAATGTCCGTTCTTGATGGAAACCGCCATGTCAGATTTTCTCGACCAATATCCGATGCTCATCTTCGCGCTCGAAGCCTTCGTAGCGCTTGCCCTGCTGATCTTCATCGTCGTGTGGACGTCGTCGGGCAGGAAGAAGCACGCCCGCGGCAACAACGACCGCCAGCCGCGCTAACGCACTGACGCGCTCCGCACACTCAATGCAGCGTGCGCGGCATGTGCAGTGCGAACTCGTCAACCGGCGCCTCGAAACGCTCGCCGTCCTCCGCCACGCAGAAGTACGCGCCACGCATCGTGCCGACCGGCGTCGCGATCACGGCCCAGCTCGTGTACTCGAAGTGCTCGCCCGGCTGCAGCAGCGGCTGGTGCCCGACGACGCCGAGCCCCTTCACTTCCTGCACGTGGTTCTCGCTGTCCGTGATGATCCAGTGACGCGCGATCAGCTGCGCCGCGACCTGTCCCGTGTTGCGAATCGTCAGCGTGTACGCGAATGCGTATTGACGGCGATCGGGGTCGGATTGTTCCGGCAAGTAGCTGGTTTTCACCGAAACGGTGAATTGATACTGACTCATGGTGTTTCCGCTGGAAGATGACTGTCCGTGCCGGCATGGGCAACGGGGCCGCGGGCGCGCCGCATTGGTTCGGCATTCTATGCGCAATCCGGCCTCGACCGCACGGCCCGCTGCCGCGCACCGGGTCGCCGGACGGTAGAATGACGGTTTTGCGCCGCAACGTCCCCGCTCCCCTGCCATGACCCAATTCCGCATCGCTCCCAGCATCCTGTCGGCCGATTTTGCACGGCTCGGCGAAGAAGTCCGCAACGTGGTCGCCGCCGGCGCCGACTGGATCCACTTCGACGTGATGGACAACCATTACGTGCCGAACCTGACCATCGGCCCGCTCGTGTGCGAAGCGATCCGCCCGCACGTGCAGGTGCCGATCGACGTGCATCTGATGGTGCGCCCGGTCGACCGGATCGTGCCCGATTTTGCGAAAGCCGGTGCAAACCTGATCAGCTTCCACCCGGAAGGCTCCGATCACATCGACCGCACGCTGTCGCTGATCCGCGACCACGGCTGCAAGGCCGGTCTCGTGTTCAACCCGGCTACGCCGCTGAACTACCTCGACCATGTGATGGATCGTCTCGACTTCGTGCTGCTGATGTCGGTCAACCCGGGCTTCGGCGGCCAGTCGTTCATTCCGGAAACGCTGAACAAGCTGCGCGAAGCACGCGCACGCATCGACGCGTACACCGAGCGCACCGGCCGCGAGATCCTGCTCGAAGTCGACGGCGGCGTGAAAACCGACAACATCGCGGAAATCGCGGCGGCCGGTGCCGACACCTTCGTCGCGGGTTCGGCGATCTTCGGCAAGCCCGACTACCGCAAGGTGATCGACGAGATGCGGGCCGCGCTCGCTACCGTCGAGCGGAGCTGACGCCGTGGCCGACTCGTCGCTCGCCGGCCATGCGCCGGCCGGGGCTGCAACGGACGCCGCCCCGATCCGCTTCGCCGCGCCGCGCATCGATGCGGCGCTGATCGATCTCGACGGCACGATGGTCGATACGGCCGACGACTTCACGGCCGGCCTGAACGGGATGCTCGCGCAGCTCGGCGCGCCGGCCACGTCGCGCGACGAGGTGATCGGCTACGTCGGCAAGGGCTCCGAACACCTGATCCAGAGCGTGCTGGAGCCGCGCTTCCCGGCCGACGAAGCGCACGCGCGCTTCGACGATGCGCTGGCGATCTACCAGACCGAATACGCGAAAATCAACGGCCGCCACGCACGCCTCTATCCGGACGTGGCCGCCGGTCTCGATGCGCTGCGTACAGCCGGTATCCGGCTCGCGTGCGTGACGAACAAGCCGCATCGCTTCGCGATCGAGCTGCTCGAGCAATACGGGCTGGCCGATTGCTTCGGCATCGTGCTCGGCGGCGACAGCGTCGCGCGCAAGAAGCCCGATCCGCTGCCGATGCTGACGGCCTGCGACGCGCTCGGCGTCGCACCGGATGCGGCAGTCGCGATCGGCGACTCGGAAAACGATGCGCTGGCCGGCCGCGCGGCCGGGATGGCGACGCTGACGGTGCCGTACGGCTACAACCATGGCAAAGCTATACAAACGATAAATTCGGATGGTATAGTCGATTCGTTGCTGGTCGCAGCTCGCGCGATCTCCGCGCACAACGCCGGCCGGCCAACCATCTGATCATTTCTTCCATCTGCATGTTTCTGAATAAAAAACGGAGTCTGAGCAGCATCGACCGGGGAGCCTGGCCCTGGCGTCGCTGGTCGCGCTAACCTCTTCGATGAGGTACGCTGAAGCACGTCTTCAGCGCCGTTTTTTATCTCGCTGCGCATCCGCGCGCCGATCGTCGCACCACCTCGAGTTCTACCGCGTCCGAACGCTTGCGTTCAGGCTCGGCCGCAGGCTCGCGACGTTCACGCCCGGAATGCCGGCCGGCAACAGGCACTTCTCGATCGACCGCCCTTTCGCCGACGGCAACCCGCGCAGCGTCAAGTGATCCCTGGCGCACGCGCCGCTCGTCCCGAACAGGACCGGAACATGACCGAACTCGAATTTCAATCGCTCGCGAACGAAGGCTACAACCGCATCCCGCTGATCGCGGAAGCCCTCGCCGATCTCGAAACGCCGCTGTCCCTCTACCTGAAGCTGGCCCAGCCCGAACGCTCGGGCGCCAACTCGTTCCTGCTCGAATCGGTGGTCGGCGGCGAACGCTTCGGCCGCTATTCGTTCATCGGCCTGCCCGCCCGTACGCTCGTGCGTACCCGCAACGGCGTGTCGGAAGTCGTGCGCGACGGCCAGGTCGTCGAGACGCATGACGGCGACCCGTTCCAGTTCATCGAATCGTTCCAGGCGCGCTTCAAGGTCGCGCAGCGCCCGGGCCTGCCGCGCTTCTGCGGCGGTCTCGCCGGCTACTTCGGCTACGACGCGGTGCGCTACATCGAGAAGAAGCTCGCGAATACCGCACCGCGCGACGATCTCGGCCTGCCCGACATCCAGTTGCTGCTGACCGAGGAAGTCGCGGTCATCGACAACCTCGCCGGCAAGCTGTACCTGATCATCTACGCGGACCCGAGCCAGGCCGAGGCCTATACGAAGGCGAAACAGCGCCTGCGCGAACTGAAGCAGCGCCTGCGCACGACCGTGCAGCCGCCCGTCACGTCGGCGAGCGTGCGCACCGAGACGTTCCGCGAGTTCAAGAAGGACGACTACCTGGCCGCCGTGCGCCAGGCGAAGGAATACATCGCGGCCGGCGAGCTGATGCAGATCCAGGTCGGCCAGCGTCTGACGAAACCGTATCGCGACAATCCGCTGTCGCTGTATCGCGCGCTGCGTTCGCTGAACCCGTCGCCGTACATGTACTACTACAACTTCGGCGATTTCCACGTGGTCGGCGCATCGCCGGAAATCCTCGTGCGCCAGGAAAAGCGCGGCGAAGACCAGATCGTCACGATCCGCCCGCTCGCCGGCACGCGCCCGCGCGGCAACACGCCCGAGCGCGACGCGGAACTCGCGACCGAACTGCTCAACGATCCGAAGGAGATCGCCGAGCACGTGATGCTGATCGACCTCGCGCGCAACGACGTCGGCCGCATCGCGGAAATCGGCTCGGTGCACGTGACCGACCAGATGGTCATCGAGAAATACTCGCACGTGCAGCACATCGTCAGCTCGGTCGAAGGCAAGCTGAAGCCCGGCATGACGAACTACGACGTGCTGCGCGCGACGTTCCCGGCCGGCACGCTGTCCGGCGCGCCGAAGGTCCGTGCGATGGAACTGATCGACGAACTCGAGCCGGTCAAGCGCGGGTTGTACGGCGGCGCCGTCGGCTACCTGTCGTTCTCGGGCGAGATGGATCTCGCGATCGCGATCCGCACGGGCCTGATCCACAACGGCAACCTGTATGTGCAAGCGGCGGCCGGCGTCGTCGCGGATTCGGTGCCCGAATCCGAATGGCAAGAGACCGAGAACAAGGCGCGCGCGGTACTGCGCGCGGCCGAACAGGTCCAGGACGGCCTCGATAGCGACTTCTGACCGGAGACTGACCATGCTGCTCATGATCGACAACTACGACTCGTTTGCCTACAACCTGGTCCAGTACTTCGGCGAACTCGGCGAGGACGTGCGCACCTACCGCAACGACGAAATCACGCTCGACGAAATCGCGAGCCTGAATCCCGACGCGATCTGCCTGTCGCCCGGCCCGAGCAACCCGCAGCACGCGGGCATCACGCTCGACGTGCTGAAAGAATTCGCGGGCAAGAAGCCGATCCTCGGCGTCTGCCTCGGCCATCAGGCGATCGGCGAGGCCTTCGGCGGCCGCGTCGTGCGCGCGAAGACCATCATGCACGGCAAGGTGAGCAAGATCGAAACCGACTGCCGCGGCGTGTTCGCCGACCTGCCGAAGCACTTCGACGTCACGCGCTATCACTCGCTCGCGATCGAACGCGAATCGCTGCCCGACTGCCTCGAGGTGTCCGCCTGGACCGACGACGGCGAAATCATGGGGGTGCGCCACAAGACGCTGCCGATCGAAGGCGTGCAATTCCACCCGGAATCGATCCTGTCCGAGCACGGCCATGCGCTGCTCGAGAATTTCCTGAAGCAGGCCCGCGCCGCGGCCACGCAAGCCGCCTGACGGGAGCCTCACGATGACGATTACCCCGCAGGAAGCGCTGCAGCGCACGATCGAACACCGCGAAATCTTCCACGACGAGATGCTGCACCTGATGCGCCTCATCATGCGCGGCGACATGTCGCCCGTGATGGCGGCCGCGATCATCACCGGGCTGCGCGTGAAGAAGGAGACGATCGGCGAGATCGCCGCCGCCGCGACCGTGATGCGCGAATTCGCGAACCACGTCGAGGTGCAGGACAACTCGAACTTCGTCGACATCGTCGGCACCGGCGGCGACGGCTCGCACACGTTCAACATCTCGACCGCGTCGATGTTCGTCACGGCCGCGGCCGGCGCGAAAGTCGCGAAGCACGGCAACCGCGGCGTATCGAGCAAGTCCGGCAGCGCCGACGTGCTCGAGGCGCTCGGCGTGAACATCGACCTGCAGTCCGACCAGGTTGCCGCGTCGATCGCCGAAACGGGCATGGGCTTCATGTTCGCGCCGAACCATCACCCGGCGATGAAGAACATCGCGGCCGTGCGCCGCGAGCTCGGCGTGCGCACGATCTTCAACATCCTCGGCCCGCTGACCAATCCGGCCGGCGCGCCGAACCAGCTGATGGGCGTGTTCCACGCCGACCTCGTCGGCATCCAGGTACGCGTGATGCAGCGTCTCGGCGCGCAGCACGTGCTCGTCGTGTACGGCAAGGACGGGATGGACGAGGTGTCGCTCGGCGCGGCGACGCTCGTCGGCGAGCTGCGCGACGGCCAGGTGCACGAATACGAGATCCATCCGGAGGACTTCGGCCTGCAGATGGTGTCGAACCGCACGCTGAAGGTGGAAAATGCCGACGAATCGCGCACGATGCTGCTCGGCGCGCTGGACAACCAGCCGGGCGTCGCGCGCGAGATCGTCACGCTGAACGCGGGCACCGCGCTCTATGCGGCGAACGTCGCCGAATCGATCGCTGACGGCATCCAGCTCGCCCGCGAAGCGATCGCGAGCGGCAAGGCCCGCGCGAAAGTCGACGAACTCGTGCGCTTCACGCAGCAGTTCAAGCGCTGACTCCCCTTACGAATCAAGCAGGAATCCACATGAGCGACATTCTCGACCGAATCATCGCCGTCAAGCGCGAAGAAGTCGCGGCGGCCATGCGCAGCGCGCCGCTCGAGGCACTGAAGCTGGACGCATCGGCGCGCGACCTGCGCGACTTCGTCGGCGCACTGCGTGCGAAGCACGCGGCCGGCCACGCGGCCGTGATTTCCGAAATCAAGAAGGCCAGCCCGTCGAAGGGCGTGCTGCGCGAGCATTTCGTGCCGGCCGACATCGCGCGCTCGTATGCGGCGCACGGCGCCGCGTGCCTGTCGGTGCTGACCGACGAGCAGTTCTTCCAGGGCAGCGTCCGCTATCTCGAGGAAGCGCGCGCGGCCTGCGAGCTGCCGGTGCTGCGCAAGGACTTCATCGTCGACGCGTACCAGATCATGGAAGCGCGCGCGATGGGCGCCGACGCGATCCTGCTGATCGCCGCCGCGCTCGACACGCCGCTGATGCAGGATCTCGAAGCGTATGCGCACTCGCTCGGCCTCGCGGTGCTGGTCGAAGTACACGACCGCAACGAGATGGAACAGGCGCTGACGCTCAAGACGCCGCTGCTCGGCATCAACAACCGCAACCTGCGCACGTTCGAGACGTCGATCCAGACCACGCTCGACATGCTCGACATGATTCCGTCGGACCGCATCGTCGTGACCGAATCGGGCATCCTGTCGCGCACCGACGTCGACACGATGCGTGCGGCGAACGTGAACACGTTCCTCGTCGGCGAAGCGTTCATGCGTGCCGACCAGCCGGGCGAAGAGCTCGCACGGATGTTCTTCTGATGGCGATCGAAAAGGAAATCAAGCTCGCGCTGCCGGCCGGCCAGGCCGACGCCGCGCGACGCTTCTTCGAGACGCTGACCGGCGAACCCGGTCACGACATCACACTCGCGAACGTCTATTACGACACGCCCGATCTCGCGCTGGCCCGCTCGAAGAGCGCGGTGCGCGTGCGCCGCGCGCCACAAGGCTGGCTGCAGACGTTCAAGACGGTCGGCAGCGCGGAAGGCGGCCTGCATCGCCGCCACGAATGGGAACTGCCGGTCGCCGGCGACGCGCTCGAGATCGATGCGCTCGTCGCGGCCTGCGACGTGCCGGAAGCCGCCGCCGCGCTGAATGACGCGGCCGGCACGCTGTCCGCACTGTTCCGAACGGATTTTTCGCGTACGCTGTGGCGCATCGTAATAGGCGGCGCAACCGTCGAAGCCGCGGTGGACCTCGGCGAGATCGTCGTCCAGGCGGAACATGAAACGCGCCGCGAACCGATCAGCGAAATCGAACTCGAACTGATCGACGGCCCGGAAGCGGCGCTCGCAACGCTCGCCGCCGAACTGCAGCAAGCGCTGCCGGGCCTCGCTCCCGACAACATCAGCAAGGCGCAGCGCGGCTACCGGCTGCGCGCGCAATAACCCGCATCACGCATGGCAACCCGCAAGACTTCCCGCGCGCCGCAACAGGCGTCGCTGTTCGACGATCCCGTGCCGGAAACGGCACCGGCCGATATTCCGTCCCCGGCGCCCGAAGCGCCCGCGGCCGGACGCAAACCCGCCAAGAAAGCCGCTGCGCCGGCTGCGACCCCGACGGCACCGCAGCCGGTTGCCGCCGACGTTCCGCACCTCGCCGCGCAATTCGACGCGCTGCCGGCGGTCTGGCGCGACGTGCTGAAACCCTTTACCGACAGCGACGCGTACGCGCCGCTGTGCCATTTCGTCGACGACGAGCGTGCGGCCGGCAAGACGGTCTATCCGACCGACGTGTTCCGCGCGCTGCGCCTGACGAGCCCGGACGATGTGAAGGTCGTGATCCTCGGCCAGGATCCATACCACGGCGACGATCGCGGCACGCCGCAGGCGCACGGGCTCGCGTTCTCGGTGCCGCCCGCCGTGCGCACGCCGCCGTCGCTGCGCAACATCTTCAAGGAAATCGCCGCCAACTTCGGCCATGACACGCCGCGCCACGGCTGCCTCGACACCTGGGCGCGCCAGGGCGTGCTGTTGCTCAACACGGTGCTGACGGTCGAGCGCGGCGCCGCCGCGAGCCATGCGAAGCGCGGCTGGGAGCAGTGCACGGACACGCTGATCCGCGAGCTCGCCGGCCGCCATCGGGGGCTCGTCTTCATGCTGTGGGGGGCACACGCGCAGGCAAAGCGCGCGCTGTTCGACGCAAGCGCGCATTGCGTGCTCGAGGCGCCGCATCCGTCGCCGCTGTCCGCGCACCGCGGCTTCCTCGGCTGCCGTCATTTCGCGCTCGCGAACGACTACCTGGTCGATGCGCGCCGCGAACCGATCGACTGGCGGCTGCCGGAAGTGGCCGAAACGCTCGCATAACGGCCTCGCCCCGCCGGCGATGCTTTCGCCGGCCGGCATGCAAAAACGCCGCGCCCCTTTCGGGACGCGGCGTTTTTTTATCAGGCGATGCAGCGGGTGCGTCGCACCCGCATCGACCTTACGCGGCGGCGATCGCTTCGCGTGCGCTGGCCAGCGCGGCGCTTTGCGCATCCGGGCCGAGGTTCAGGCCTTCCGCGAAGATGAAGCTCACGTCGGTCATGCCGACGAAGCCGAGGAACGTGCGCAGGTACGGGGTCTGGCTGTCGTTCGGCGTACCGGCGTACTTGCCGCCACGGGCCGTCACCACGTGAACCTTCTTGCCCTTGATCAGGCCTTCCGGACCGTTCTCGGTGTAGCGGAACGTGACGCCTGCACGTGCGATCCAGTCGAAGTACGTCTTCAGTTGCGACGAGATGCCGAAGTTGTACATCGGCGCGCCGATCACGATGATGTCGGCGGCTTGCAGCTCGGCGATCAGTGCATCGCTCTTCGCGACGATCGCATTCTGTTCCGCGGTGCGCTTGTCAGCCGGCGTAAAGAACGCGCCGAGCACCGATTCGTCGAGGTGCGGCAGCGCATCGGCCAGCAGGTCACGAACCACGACCTTCGCGCCGGGGTTCGATTGTTGCAGCTTTGCCGTCAGTTCGTTGGCCAGCAGCGTGGATTGCGCACCTTGCGAACGCGCGGCGGAATTGATTTGCAGAATGGTCGTCATGTCAGGCTCCAGTAGGGTTGCGCTTCGGTAGCGCGAGTGACGCCATTGTGCGTGGCCGCATGACCGCGAAAAAGCGGGTTCAGGGCGACGGATTGTTGCAGCAGCAGAACAATCCTCGATCGCGCCCCGATACCCGCTTCGGACCGTTCAACCCTTCAGCCAGGCTTCCCGGGCCTTCGATACGGCCGCCGGCTTCGCCGCCGCCGTCAGCCGGTAGCGCGTGACTTCCGGGCCGTCCAGCTTCAGTTTCGCGGTGCGCAGCTCGTCGCGGCGGAATGCGTGAACCTCGACCTTGTCACCCGGCCGGTAGCGCGCGAGCAGTACGTCGAGGTTGGTACCCGTGACGCGCAGCCCGTCGACCGCGATCAGCGTGTCGCCGGCCGACAGCCCCGCGCGATGGGCGGCACCGCCTTCGTAGACAGCCGCGAACGTGCAGTCCGCGCCGCCACGCAAGCGCGCGCCGATCGTCGGCTTCACGGCCGCGCCGTTCGCGACATCGGGCGCGAGCGTCACGCCGAACGGTGCGAGCAGTTCGGCGAGCGGCAGGTCGCGCGTGCCGTGCACGGCATCGGCGAACAGGCGGCCAAGCGCGACACCCGTCGCCTCTTCGATCAGCGTCTCGACTTCGTTCTCTTCGACGCCCGCCTGCTTGCCGCGGTAGAAATCGCGGCCGTATCGTTGCCACAGCAGGCGCATCACGTCGTCGAGCGACTTCCTGTTGCGCGTCTGTGCGCGGATTGCGAGATCGAAGGCAAGCGCGACGAGCGAACCCTTCGTGTAGTAGCTGACGATCGCGTTGGTCGCGTTCTCGTCCTGGCGGTAGTACTTGATCCACGCGTCGAACGAGCTCTCCGCGACGCTTTGCTTGAGCCGGCCCGTACCGCGCAGCACGCCGCCAACCGTGCGGCCGAGCGCCGCGAAATATTCGTCCTGCGACATCAGCCCGCTGCGCACCAGCATCAGGTCGTCGTAATACGACGTGAAGCCTTCGAACAGCCACAGCAGCGACGTGTAGTTTTCCTTCGACAGGTCGTACGGCACGAACGCCGCCGGCTTGATGCGCTTCACGTTCCACGTATGGAAGTACTCGTGGCTGCAGAGACCGAGATACGTGCGATAGCCTTCAGTCGTTTCGGGCCGCCCCTTCACCGGCAGGTCGGTGCGATTGCAGATCAGCGCGGTCGACGCGCGATGCTCGAGACCGCCGTAGCCGTCGCTGACCGCCAGCGTCATGAACACGTAGCGGTCCATCGGCGCTTTCTTCGATTTCGGCTCGAACAGCGCGATCTGCGCTTCGCACACGCGCTTCAGGTCGGTGCGCAGGCGCTCCATGTCGAGCTGCGTCACGCGTCCCGCGATCACGATGTCGTGCGGCACGCCGTGCGCATCGAACGTCGCGAGCGCGAATTCGCCGATCGTCACCGGATGGTCGGAGAGTTCGTCGTAGTTCGACGCGCGGTAAGCGCCGAACCCGTAGCGCTTCGTGCCGCGCGCCTCGGGCAACGCGGTGCCGACGCGCCATGCGCGGAACGCCGCACCGGCCGGCTTTGCGATGTCGACTTCACACGGCGCGTCCTCGCGGCCGGCGACGCTCAGGAACACGGCCGTCGCGTTGAAGAAGCCGCCCGATTCGTCGAGATACGCGGAGCGCACCGACAGGTCCCACGCATACACGTCGTAGCGCAGCGTCAGCGCGCCGTTCACGGGCGCGGCCTGCCACGTATGCTTGTCGGTCTTCGCGATCCGCACCTTGCGGCCCGCGTCGTTGAATGCGCCGAGCGTCACGATGTTGCGCGCGAACTCGCGTACGAGGTAGCTGCCCGGAATCCACACCGGCAGCGAAAAGCGCTGGCCTTCGGGGTCGGGATCGGTGACCGTCACCGACACTTCGAACAGGTGCGCGGCAAGATCTTTCGGGGCAATCGAATAGCGGATCGGCTGGGTCATCGTGGCAATCGGTCGGTCGAATACGGCGGCGGAAACGAAGAGAGGCGCCGGCAGATGCGGGCGCCCCTCGCTGGCCGGGCCATGCGGCCCGGCGTGTGGTCGGTTACTTGCTCGAGGCGAGCGCCTGGTTGAGCTGGTCGGCCGACACGGCGCCCGGCAGGCGGCGGCCGTCCGGCAGGAAGATCGTCGGCGTGCCCGTGACGTTCATCCCGCGGCCGAGCGCGAGGTTCTTGTCGAGCGCGGTGGTATCGCAGGTACCGGCGCCGGACGGTGCGCGGTGGTCAAGCATCCAGCCCTCCCACGTTTTCGCGCGGTCGGTCGCGCACCAGATCGCCTTCGACTTCACGGTCGAATCCGGCGACAGCACCGGGTACAGGAACGTGTAGACGGTCACGTTGTCGACCGACTGCAGCGTCGTCTCGAGCTTCTTGCAGTACGGGCAGTTCGGATCGGAGAACACCGCGATCTTGCGGGTGCCGTTGCCCTTGACGACCTTGATCGCATTCGCGAACGGCAGGCTCGCGAAGTCGATCTTGTTGATTTCGGACAGGCGTGCGTCGGTCAGGTTCTTGTGCGTCTTGGTGTCGACAAGATCGCCGAGCAGCACGTAGTCGCCCGCCGCATCGCTATAGATGATCTGCGTGCCGAGGTTCACTTCGTAAAGGCCCGCGACCGGCGCTTTCGACACACTCTTGATCGGCGCGTCGCTGCCGAGGCGGGCCTGCAGCGTGGCTTTCAGCTTGTCGGTGGTCTGGTCGGCCTGCGCGGTGCAGCCAAGCGTCGCCATCGTGACGGCCAGCGCCAGCGACGCGATGCGGATCGTTTTTTTCATCGAAATCTTCCTTCAGCTCAATCGGTGTGCACGGCACAGTGTACGCCGTAACGGAACCGTGTCCGACCGGCGAAGCGGCCGAAGGTTCGATCGATCAGCCGAGCGCGGCCGACACGAGCCAGCGCTTGACCAGCGGCTGCGCGCCGACGAAGGCCATGCCCGCGTTGCGCACGGCCTTCGCGAGCGAGCCCGGCACCGCGAACAGCCGCTGCAGTCCGTCGGTCGCGACCATCAGCGCGCGGATGTCCTCGCGGCGCGAACGCTCGTAGCGACGCAGCAGCACCGTATCGCCGAGGTTGCGGAAGCTTTCCTTGCCCGCGATCGCGTCGGCAAGCGCCGCCACGTCGCGCAGCCCGAGGTTCATCCCCTGCCCCGCGAGCGGGTGGATCAGGTGCGCGGCATCGCCGACGAGCGCGACGCGCGGCGCAATCAGCTTGTCGACCGTCTGCAGCGCGAGCGGGAAGCCGGCGGCCGGCGTCACGCAGTCGAGCGTGCCGACCTGGCCATGGGATACGCGCTCGACCTCGGCCGCGAGCTGCGCCGAATCGAGGGCGAGCAATTCGTCCGCATGCGCGGTATGCGCGGACCAGACGAGCGACACATGGCCGTCCGGCAGCGGCAGCAGCGCAACGATCTCGCCTTCGTGGAACCACTGGTAGGCCGTCTCGCAGTGCGGCAGCGACGCCTTGAAGTTCGCGACAACGCCCGTCTGCCGGTAGTCGCGCCGTTCGATTTTGGCCCCCATTTGCGAGCGCACCCACGAATGCGCGCCATCGGCGCCGACGATGAGGTCCGCTTCCAGCACCTGCCCCGACGACAGCGTGAGCACGGCCGCATCGTCGCGTACGTCGAAGCCCTGCGCGCGCGCATCGAACCACGTGAGGTTCGGCTGGAACCGCAGCGCGGCGTCGAGCGACGCCTCGACCAGCGACGACTCGGCGATCCACGCGAGCTGCGGCACGGAAGCCTGGTACGCGGAGAAATGCAGTTCTGCGTGCGCATCGCCGTACACGCGCATGTCGAAGACCGGTGCGAGCCGGCTGTGATCGAGCGCCTGCCAGACCCGCAGCCGCTCGAGCAAGGCCTGCGAACTGGAGGACAGTGCGTAGACGCGCGTGTCGAATGCGAGATCGGCGGGGCGCGGCGTGGCCGGCCGGGCGAGCAAGGCTGTCTTGTAGCCGGACTGGGTCAGCGCGAGCGCGGCCGTCTTGCCGACGAGCCCGCCGCCGACCACGGCGACGTCGAAGGTATGGTGGGCAGTCATGGCGGGCATTATAGCCGCGGGGCCAAACCCTTACGCGGCCGGACTTTGCGGGAAATCAGCAGAATTGCAGGCCGATGCGGCAGCGCGGCGGCCCGCCGCATCGGCCGTTCGGCGTCCAGCCCGGAATCGGGGGCGTCGGCACGGTACAATAGCGCTTTTGACCGTCGGCCCGCCGCGCCCCAAGCGCCGGCCGCCCTTTTTTCCCGCGCCGCCGTGCCCTGTCCGGCCGCGCCGCCTTACCCGTCCGAAGGATTCCATGAGTCTCAAATGCGGCATCGTCGGCTTGCCCAACGTCGGCAAGTCCACCCTGTTCAATGCGCTGACCAAGGCCGGCATCGCCGCCGAGAACTACCCGTTCTGCACGATCGAGCCGAACGTCGGCATCGTCGAAGTGCCCGATACGCGCCTGAAGGCGCTCTCCGAGATCGTCAAGCCCGAGCGTATCGTGCCGGCCGTCGTCGAATTCGTCGACATCGCGGGCCTCGTCGCGGGCGCGAGCAAGGGTGAGGGCCTCGGCAACCAGTTCCTCGCGAACATCCGCGAAACCGATGCGATCACGCACGTCGTGCGCTGCTTCGAGGACGAGAACGTCATCCACGTCGCCGGCAAGGTCAGCCCGATCGACGACATCGAAGTGATCAACACCGAACTCGCGCTCGCCGACCTCGGCACCGTCGAAAAGGCGCTCGCGCGCTATTCGAAGGCCGCGAAGTCGGGCAACGACAAGGAAGCGGGCAAGCTCGTCGCCGTGCTCGAGAAGGTGCGCGCGCAGCTCGACCAGGGCAAGGCCGTGCGCGGCCTCGCGCTGTCGGACGACGAAGAGGCGCTGCTCAAGCCGTTCTGCCTGATTACCGCGAAGCCGACGATGTACGTGGCCAACGTGAAGGACGACGGTTTCGAGAACAACCCGCACCTCGACGCGGTCCGCAAGTACGCGGAAAGCGAGAATGCGCCGGTCGTGGCCGTGTGTGCGGCGATCGAGGCGGAAATCGCCGATCTCGACGACGCGGACAAGGAAGCGTTCCTCGCCGACATGGGCATGGAAGAGCCGGGCCTCGACCGCGTGATCCGCGCGGGCTTCAAGCTGCTCGGCCTGCAGACCTACTTCACCGCGGGCGTGAAGGAAGTGCGCGCGTGGACGATCCATATCGGCGACACGGCCCCGCAGGCGGCCGGCGTGATCCACACCGACTTCGAGCGCGGCTTCATCCGTGCACAGACGATCGCGTTCGACGACTTCGTCTCGTACAAGGGCGAGCAAGGTGCGAAGGAAGCCGGCAAGATGCGCGCGGAAGGGAAGGAATATGTCGTGCACGACGGCGACGTGATGAACTTCCTGTTCAACGTCTGAGCGTTGTTGCCGCACTGCCCGTAATAAAAAAGCCCGCTGAATGCGGGCTTTTTTCCGATTGCTGCACGGCGCTCAAGCCGTTGCACCAGCCGGAGTCACCTACCGTTGCGCCCTTCCGTGATGCCGTGTTCGATCCAGTGATTGAACCCGAGCGCCCCGTCATTCGCAAAGGTGTTGAACGAGTTCGTGTACTTGAATGCGTCGCGCACGTCCGGATACCGGTTGAAGTAGTTCGTCAGGCTGAATTCTGCCGATGCCTGTCGCTGCTCGGTGAACCCGTTCCGGACCCAGTGGCCCAGCGCGGCACGGTAGTCGTTCCCGAAGGCGCCGCGCAGATCCTCGTACTTCGCAAGGTAATACTGAACGTCGACTTCCCTCGAGCCCTGACGCCCTTCCCGGATCCCGTATGTGATCCAGTGATTGAGCGCAGCCGCGTAGTCGTTGCGGAACGCCTGGTAAAGATCGGGATACCGGCTCAGGTAGTAGGTCACGTCAAACTCGCGGGAGGCCCGCCGCCCTTCCGCGATACCGCTGGTCTTCCAGTGATTGAGCGCGGCCTGATGATCTGCACCGAACGCGTTCCGCAGATCCGGATAATGCGACAGGTAGAACTCGGCATCGAACGCGAAATTGTCATCCCGCAACGGCGCCTTGTAGAACGTCTGCACGGTCTGAAGATCCGTACTGCTCAGGGCACCTGCGCCGTTATAGGTCGGATTGCAGTAGTTCATCACTGAGTTCAGATCCCACGCGCCGATCATGATGTCGCCGTTTGAGCCCTGCGGACTGTCCTTGCAGGTGGCCGTGGGGGTATCTGGACGATTCTGCTCGTGCGCAAACCCGAGGGCGTGGCCGAATTCGTGTACCGCGATCGATTCGATGCACTGCCTGCGCGACGTATCGGATGCCCGACATGCGGGACTCCAGTTCTGGAATGTGAAGTTCAGCGCCATGCCCGTTTCCGAGTTGACAACGAATTTACCCAGCGCACTGGCATACGGCCCGACGTCGGCGATCCGGATGCGAATCGCGTCCCCTGCATTGGCCGACGGGCATTGCCCCCAGCCCGTGAAATACGCTTGCGAATTGCGCGCCCACGTCCGCTCGACCGCCCGCTGAACCCATGTCCGCTCGCTGGCATCCGACGCCGTCGGATTGATCCAGCAGACCGGAATGCGCGGCTGCTTCCAGACTGCTCCGCCGAGTACGTAGCCTTGCTCATCCGCACGACCAAGCCCCGAGACCAGCAGCGATGCCAGCCCTACCCCGATACCCAGCACTCTCAGTGTTTTCATGATGCGCTTCGTCCTGTTGGTTTAAATCGTTATGTCAGGCCGCGACCCCGTTGGAATCGCGGAGGTCAGTCAGGAATCGAATCGCCAGCGACGTCGATACACCGACGCGCCGGTCCGCACCCCAGCCAGAAGCGCGGTGCGGAAAACGTATGTTAGGGAAATGGCATGAATATTACAAATTGCAGACCATACATTCGAAAAACCTGACAGACGAGCACCACGATTGGCCAACTGCAGCCCCCCATGCTCAACAAAAAAGCCCGCATTGCGCGGGCTTTTTGTCGATCCGTCAGGCCATCACGTCACCGCGACTGCGGCACGCGTCCGGTTTTCTTCGTCGAACTCGTCTGGCCGTTTGAATTGAGCCACGATGCCGCCAACACGATCAACGCCAACACAGCCGTCGCCCCCACTTCCATCCGGTGATCCTCGCTCACGAGCATCACGGTCAGCGTGCCGCAGATGAACAGGATCACCGCCCACGTGAGCCACGGGAACAGCCACATCCGCAAAGTCAGGTCCGCACCGCTCGATTCGAGTGTCTTGCGCATCCGCAGTTGCGAGATCGCGATCACGAGATACACGAGCAGCGCAATCGCGCCCGACGTCGCGAGCAGGAAGCCGAACACCTGTTCCGGCATCAGGTAGTTCGCGATCACGGTCAGGAAGCCGAACGCGGTCGACGCGAGCACGGCCGCGCGCGGCGTGCCGGTCGAATCGGTGCGGTGCAGGAATGCCGGCGCATCCTTGCGCTTGGACAGCGAGAACAGCATCCGCGACGCGGTGTACAGCGCCGAATTCAGGCAACTCGCCACCGACACGAGCACGATCACGTCGATGATCGCCTTCGCGTTCGGGACGCCGATCAGCTCCATCGCGCGCTGATACGAGCCGTGCGTCGGCAGCAGCGGATCGTTCCACGGCACGATGGCTGCAACGACGAAAATCGAGCCGAGATAGAACAGCGTGATACGCCAGATCACCGAGTTGGTCGCGCGCACGATCTGGCGTTGCGGGTTGTCCGATTCGGCGGCCGCGATCGTCACGATCTCGGTGCCGAGGAACGAGAACATCGTCGTCAGCATCGCCGCGAGCACCGCGCTCGCACCGTGCGGCATGAAGCCGTCGTGCACAAACAGGTTCGACACGCCCGACACGGCGGGGGCAGGAATGATGCCGACGATCGCCGCGCCGCCGATGCACAGGAACACGACGATCGCGACGACCTTGATCAGCGCGAACCAGAATTCGAATTCGCCGTAGTTCTTGACCGAGAAGAGGTTGGTCACCGTCAGCACCAGCGTGATGCCGAGCGCGAAGATCCAGGTCGCGACGGAGGGGAACCATGCATTGAGGATGGTCGCGGCGGCGGTCGCCTCGATCGGGATCACGAGCACCCAGAACCACCAGTACAGCCAGCCGATCGAGAAACCGGCCCAGTGGCCGATCGCGCGATCGGCATAGGTGGAGAACGAACCGCTGTCCGGATGCGCGACGGCCATCTCGCCGAGCATGCGCATCACCAGCACGACCAGCACACCCGCGATCGCATACGCGAGGATCGACGCCGGGCCGGCTTCCGCGATGGCGTGGCCGGAGCCGACGAACAGGCCCGCGCCGATCACGCCGGCAATCGACATCATCGTCACGTGCCGCTGCTTCAGGCCGGTACCGAGGCCTGTGTTGCTTCCACTCATCTGTCTCTCTCCAAAAAACGGTTCCGGTATGGCCGGGTATCGCGTGAAGGCAGCACGGGGGATTGTGGTTCTTGAGCCGGGCCGGATGCGGCACCTGCACGGGATGCAGGCGCTCAGCCGGATCGGGGGCCGTTCCGGAATGGTGCGCGACGCAGTCTGCGAAGCTGCGAGTGCGATGCGGCGCGCAGGGCGCCGGCGCATCGCGTGCGCCCTTTCCGTCGGCTTTCGTCAGCTGCCTTCGAAGCGAAGGAGTGTAAGCATCAAACGGTTCTTCACTAAGAACCAATTGAAGAATTTCGATGGAACCACTTGTTGCATCGACGTCGATCGATGCAACGCTTGTACCCGTTCGCGGCGGCTCGCGAGCGCTCCGAAAGCACCCGGCGACACGCGGTCAGCCAGACGCAACCGACGCGTCAGCGCGTGCCGTGCGCCATCTCGTCGCGCCATTTGGCGGGGACGACGGCCTGCCATTCTCGCAGAAGCAGGTTTTTCACGGCGTCAGGATGGGCCGCCGACAGTCGCACCAGCACGATCGGCCAGCCGACGTAGTGATCCGTCACGTAATACACGTCGGGTTCCGATTCGATCAGCCACGCGCGCTCGTCGGGGCCGACACCTTTCACGACGAGCGTGTCTCCGTCCTCGCGCAGCCGCGCGAGCATCTTGCCCTTCACCTTGAGTGCGGGCGTGCCGTACGACGTACCTTCCTCGACGCCGCGCCACGCCAGTGCGATCTGCCGGACTTCGTCGAATGTCATGGGGCCTCCCGGCTGGATGCCTTCGGTTCACGATCCGGCCACCCTACCGGAATTCGCGACGGCGCGCCGTGCGAAGCACGCCTATCCGCGCGCCGCACGGGCGGCCGTCGACGCACGCCCCGTCGTCGCGACGATCGCAAAGGCGATCGCATTCGCGGCGGCGCTGGCCAGGATCGGCACGAGATAGCCGCCGCCCGCGTCGTAGATGAAGCCGGCCACGGTCGGCCCGATCAGCGTGCCGAATGCGACGCTCGTATAAAGCACGCCGATGATCCCGCTCACGTTGCGGCCGCCGAAGTAGTCCATCACGACCGCCGGCAACACGGCGACCCAGCCGCCGTAGAACACGCCGAACACGAGTGCGAACGCGGCAAGCGTCGCGACGGTGCCGGCACCGGCCCACGCGACGAGCGCGACGGCCATGCCCGCAAACATCGCGAGCAGCGATGTGCGGCGGCCCAAGCGGTCGGCGAGGCCGCCGAGGAAGAAGCGGCCGGCCGTGCTGCCGACGCCGATCGCGCCGAGCAGCAGCACGGCCGTCGATGACGAAACGCCGTGATCGAGCGCGTACGGCACGAGATGAACGAACGGGACGAACACGCCGAACGAGCAGAAGAGGCATGCCGCGTAGAGGCTCGCGAACGGACGCGACGTGACGGCTTCGCGCACCGTCGCGCCTGCAGACATCGAAGTGGCAGCCGGCTTGCGGCGCAACGCTGCAGCGGACGCCGAAGCGCCCGCCTCACGCCCGGTGACTTTCGCGCCGCCGCCTTCCACGGGCTCATGCGCCGCCTCCCCGTCCGGCAGCAGCCCCCGTCCGCGCGGATCGTTCTCGATCAGCAGCGACATCCCCGCGCCGATCACGACCGCGATCACGGCCAGCGTGAAATATGCACCGCGCCAGCCGACCTGCGCGATCAACACGGACGCGAGCGGCGGCATCACCAGCGTACCGACGCCGATCCCGGCAACCGCGAGCCCCGACGCGAAGCCGCGCCGGCGCACGAACCAGCGCTGCACGGCACCGACGGCCGGCACGTACGCGCAGCCGACGCCGAGCCCGACACCGAGCCCATACGCGACATAGACCTGCACCAGCGTATGCGCGGCGCCGGCAGCCGCGAGCCCGATGCTCGTCAACAGCATCCCGGCGACGGCCAGCCGCCGCGAGCCGAAGCGGTCGGCAAGCGGCCCGCTGACGATGCCGAAACCGAAATACAGGAAGCCGGCGAGCGAAAACACGAGCGAGATCTGCCCGCGCGAAGCGGAGAAATCCCGCTGCAGCGACTCGACGAACGCGCTGAACGTATACGCGCTGCCGAAACCGACGAACGTAACGGCGAACGCGGCCGCAACCACGTACCAGCCGTAAAAAAGGCGCGATGCGCCCGGGCGGTTCATGACGATGCTCCTCTCAGGTTCCACCGGCCGCCGGGCGGCGACAGGATTGCCTCATGGATATAGTTGAACTATGTTGATCGCATCGGCTGCCGGCAGGCAGTCGCGAAGCATGCGATCCGATGCGTCAACGGTACTCGTGCGTATGCATCGTCTCAAACGATATTTCGTCGGACTTTCGATTTAGAAAAACTAAATGAATCGTTCCCGCTTGCCACCTCTCAACGCGCTGCGCGCATTCGAAGCGGCCGCCCGCCACCTGTCGGTGAAGGCGGCCGCCGAGGAGCTGTCGGTCACGCCCGGCGCGGTAAGCCAGATGATCCGCACGCTCGAGACGCATCTCGGCGTACAGCTGTTCGAGCGCGTCAACCGCGGCATCCTGCTCACGGCCGCCGGCCGCGACTACCTGCCGCCGGTGCGCAACGCGTTCCGGCAGATCGCCGATGCGTCGCAGCGCGTGTCGGGCGCCGCCGACAGCGGCGTGCTGACGGTGAGCGTCACGCCGTTCTTCGCATCCGCGTGGCTCGTCCCGCGCCTCGCGCAGTTCCGGGAGGCTTGCCCGGACGTCGACCTGCAGGTCGTCACGAGCCACGCACTGGCGGATTTCTCGCGCGACGGCGTCGACGTCGCGATCCGTCATGGTCTCGGGCGCTACATCGGGCTGTGCAGCGAGCGCCTGCTGACGGTGGAGATCGTCGCGCTCGCGTCGCCCGATCTCGTCGCGCGGCTCGGCATGCCGGCGACGCCCGCCGATCTCGTCGGCTGGCCGCAGCTGCACGACGCCGAGCGCAAGGGCTGGCACATCTGGTTCGGCGCACAGCGGATCGACGATTTCGGCCCGCCGCGCGGCCCCGCGTTCGACGATTCGGGCCTGTTGCTGCAGGCGATCGTCGCCGGCCAGGGTGCCGGGCTGCTGCCGGCCGCGATGGTGCGCGGCGAGCTGGCGAGCGGCCGGCTCGTGCAGCTCGCCGACGTCGCGTGGCTCGACGATTTCGCGTACTACCTCGTCTATCCGCCGCATCACGCGGAACGGCCGAAGGTTGCCGCATTCCGCCGCTGGATCCTCGACGCCGCGCAGGCCGACGGTGCGGCATCGATGTCCGGCGCGGCGTAACGTCACTCCCCCTCACGGCGCAGTTCCTCTGCCGATCGGCTAACATGCGGCCCGAAACCGATAACAACAGACCGAGAGAGACCATGCCTGCCCTGCTCCGCCGCGCGACACGCATCGCGACCTTGTCCGCCGCGCTCTTTGTCGCGTGTGCCGCGTTACCGCCTTCCGCGCACGCCTACCGCGCATCGCCCGGCTACGGCAACGAGGGCGATCTCGACCGCCACGACACGTATCGCAACCGCGACGGCGAAACCGTGCACGCACCCGCGCATTCGAAATCGGGCCGCGTACCCGAAGGCGCGAGCGCGCGCTGCCGCGACGGCACGTACAGCTTCAGCCGTCACCGGCGCGGCACGTGCTCGGGGCACGGCGGCGTCGCCGCGTGGCTGTAGCCTCGGCCAAATGGCCAATCCGGACAGCGGCGGCCGCCCGCCGCTGTCAGCGACACTCGGCGGCGAAGTACAATAGCCGCTCGCGTCGCCGACACGCGGCGACGCCGCCGCGCCCTGCGCGGCACGCTCCGTACCGAATCACCCGACGCCGCCACGCCCGCGCGCTGCGCGGCAGTCTCAACCACTTCTGACTTTCACACCGAAATGGCCCAATACGTTTTCACGATGAACCGGGTCGGCAAGATCGTGCCGCCCAAGCGCCAGATCCTGAAGGACATCTCGCTGTCGTTCTTTCCCGGCGCGAAGATCGGCGTGCTCGGCCTGAACGGCTCGGGCAAGTCGACGCTGATCCGCATCATGGCGGGCGTCGACAAGGACATCGAAGGCGAGGCGACGCCGATGCCGAACCTGAACATCGGCTACCTGCCGCAGGAACCGCAGCTCGACCCGACGAAGACGGTGCGCGAAGCCGTCGAGGACGGCCTCGGCGACCTGTTCCAGGCGAACAAGAAGCTCGAGGAAATCTACGCGGCGTACGCGGAGCCGGACGCCGACTTCGACGCGCTCGCCGCCGAACAGGCGAAGTACGAGGCGATCCTCGCGTCGAGCGACGGCGGCAGCCCCGAGCAGCAGCTCGAAGTGGCCGCCGACGCACTGCGCCTGCCGTCGTGGGACGCCAAGATCGAACACCTGTCGGGTGGTGAAAAGCGCCGCGTCGCGCTATGCAAGCTGCTGCTCGAAAAACCCGACATGCTGCTGCTCGACGAACCGACCAACCACCTCGACGCGGAATCGGTCGACTGGCTCGAGCAGTTCCTGGTGCGCTTCCCGGGCACCGTCGTCGCGGTCACCCACGATCGCTACTTCCTCGACAACGCGGCCGAGTGGATTCTCGAACTCGACCGCGGCCACGGCATTCCGTGGAAGGGCAACTACAGCAGCTGGCTCGACCAGAAGGAAGACCGCCTGAAGCAGGAAGAAGCGTCGGAGTCGGCGCGCCAGAAGGCGATCAAGAAGGAACTGGAGTGGGTGCGCCAGAACCCGAAGGGCCGCCAGGCGAAGTCGAAGGCCCGTATCGCGCGCTTCGAGGAGCTGAACAGCCAGGAATACCAGAAGCGCAACGAGACGCAGGAAATCTTCATCCCGGTCGGCGACCGCCTCGGCAACGAAGTGATCGAGTTCAAGAACGTCAGCAAGGCGTTCGGCGACCGCCTGCTGATCGACAACCTGAACCTGAAGATCCCGGCTGGCGCGATCGTCGGCATCATCGGCCCGAACGGTGCCGGCAAGTCGACGCTGTTCCGGATGCTGACGGGCAAGGAGCAGCCGGATTCGGGCGAAGTCGTGATGGGGCCGACCGTGAAGCTCGCGTACGTCGACCAGAGCCGCGACGCGCTCGACGGCACGAAGACGGTGTTCGAGGAAATCTCGGGCGGCGCCGACGTGCTGACGGTGGGCAAGTACGAAACGCCGTCGCGCGCGTACATCGGCCGCTTCAACTTCAAGGGCGGCGACCAGCAGAAGATCGTCGGCAACCTGTCCGGCGGTGAACGCGGCCGCCTGCACCTCGCGAAGACGCTGATTTCGGGCGGCAACGTGCTGCTGCTCGACGAACCGTCGAACGACCTCGACGTCGAAACGCTGCGCGCGCTGGAAGACGCGCTGCTCGAATTCGCGGGCTCGGTGATGGTGATCTCGCACGATCGCTGGTTCCTCGACCGGATCGCGACGCACATCCTCGCGTTCGAAGGCGATTCGCAGGTCACGTTCTTCGACGGCAACTACCAGGAGTACGAGGCCGACAAGCGTGCTCGCCTCGGCGAGGAAGCCGCGAAGCCGAAGCGCCTGCGCTACAAGCCGATCAGCCGCTGACCGGCACGGCACGGGTGCCCGGCACCGCGGCAACGCGGGGCCGGACACCGAGGGCGGCCGCTTCAGGAGCGGCACAACAAAAAAAGCGGGCCGCTGGCCCGCTTTTTTTATCTGATGGCTGGCTGCTCGCCCGCCGCTTACGCGAGCGCGCCCAATTCGCGCAGCCGCGCCTCGGTCGCCGCCGCACTCGTGTGATGAATGCCGTGCCAGCCGAGCGCCGTCGCAGCCGCGGCATTCTTCGCGTTGTCGTCGATGAACACGAGTTCGTGCGGCGCGATGCCCGGCAGGTGCGGCTCGATCCGCGCATGCATCTCGCGGTAGATCGCCGGATCGGGCTTCACGAGCTTCACACGGCCCGACACGACGATCTCCTTGAACCGCCGCAGCACCGGGAAGTTGTCCCACGCATACGGGAATGTCTGCGCGGACCAGTTCGTCAGCCCGAACAGCGGCATCCCCTGCGCGTCGAGCCGGTCGACGAGTGCGGCGCCTTCGTCGAGCACGCCGCCGATCATCTCGTGCCAGCGCGCGTAGAACGCACGGATCAGCGCCTCGTGCTCCGGAAACTTCGCGACGCGCTCGGCCGTCCCCTCTTCGATCGTCTGCCCGCCGTCCTGGCGGATCACCCAGTCCATCGCGCACACGTGCGTGAGGAACCAGCGACGCTCCGCGTCGTCGGGAATCAGCTCCCGGTAAAGGTACTCGGGGCTCCAGTCGATCAGCACGCCGCCGAAATCGAACACTACGGCCTTGATCGTCATGCGAACTCCGTCGAAAGAACGTCTGCGAGCGGGCGCGGCGTCACCGGGTTGCCCGACAGCGTATTGTTTTGCCATACGAAGTGATGGTGCGCGACGATCTGCGCGGCCGACAGGTGCGGACGCTCGTTCGTCGTGTGCAGGTCGGATACGACGGTCGTCCGGTAGCCGAGCAGCGCCGCGCGGCGTGCGGCCGAATCGACGCAGAACTCGGTCGCATAGCCGCAGATCAGCACCGAACGGATGCCGTTGCGGTCGAGCTGCGCCGCGAGCGGCGTGTCGTGGAACGCGTCGCTCACCTGCTTGCGCACGCGCCAGTCGTCGGTCCCGACGACCAGCCCCGCATGCAGCTCCCAGCCCGGCGTGCCGGGCACGATGTCGTCGTCCGCATCGCCGTCGTGCTGCACGAAGCACACGGGCGCGTTCGCCGCGCGCGCCGCCGCCGTCAGCCGGTTGATGCCCGCTACCACGTCATCGAGCCGGTAAGCGGGCTGCGCCCGCTCTACCAGCCCGCGCTGCATGTCGACCACGATCACTGCGGTGTCCGCCATTGCCTGCCCTCGGTTTTGTCGTTCGGCCGTTGTCCGGCCGTTATCGCATGTCGTTTCAGATCGGCTGCGTACGCGCGTCGAGCCACGCCTTCGCATCGCCGCTCAGGTGCCGGCCGACGCGCTCGCGCACCGTCGCGTGATACGTGTTCAGCCACGCGCGCTCGTCGTCGTGGAGCATCTCGATCAGCACGCAGCGCGTATCGATCGGGCACAGCGTCAGTGTCTCGAATGCGAGGAAATCGCCGAAT
This sequence comes from Burkholderia lata, assembly GCF_902499025.1. Taxonomy (GTDB): domain Bacteria; phylum Pseudomonadota; class Gammaproteobacteria; order Burkholderiales; family Burkholderiaceae; genus Burkholderia; species Burkholderia lata_C. The sequence continues at coordinate 32,519 of NZ_CABVPW010000013.1, forward strand.
TCCGTCTGCCCGGCCGCGCGGTTCACGACCAGGTTCTCGATCCGGATGCCCCACTGGCCGGGACGGTACACGCCCGGCTCGATCGACGTGATCATGCCCTCTTCCATTGCCGTGTGCGGCTCGGCCGGCGCGTAGTGCGAGATCACCTGCGGGCCCTCGTGCACGTTCAGGAAGTAGCCGACGCCATGCCCCGTGCCGTGGCCGTAGTCGAGCCCGGCCGCCCACATCGGTGCGCGCGCGATCGCGTCGAGCATCGGCGAGCGGATGCCGCGCGGGAAGCGGGCGCGCGACAGCGCCATCATCGACTTCAGCACGATCGTGAAGTCGCGCCGCTGCAGGTCGCTGACCGTGCCGACCGGCACGACGCGCGTGATGTCGGTCGTGCCCGTCGTGTACTGGCCGCCCGAATCGATCAACAGCAGGCCGTCGCCGGCGATCGTCGCGTGCGACTCGCGCGTCGCGTGGTAGTGCGGCATCGCGCCGTTCGCGTTGAAGCCCGCGATCGTCGCGAAGCTCGCCGACACGTAGCCGGGGCGCCGGGCGCGCGCGGCCGTGAGTTTTTCCTCGATCGTCAGCTCGGTGATCGTCTCGCGGTTCACGGCTTGCTCGAACCACGTGAAGAACTCCGCGAGCGCGGCGCCGTCGTGTTCCATCGTCACGCGCACGTGCTCGATCTCGGCGGACGTCTTGCGCGACTTTGCGAACGTCGACGGATTCACGGCCTCGACGAGCTTCACGCCGGCCGGCACGGCCTCGAGCGTGCCGAACGTCACGCGGCGCGGGTCGATCAGCAGCGTCGCGCCGTCGGGCAGCGCCGCGAGCGCGGCGCGCGCGGCGTCGTAGGCGCGAACGTCGACACCGTCCTGCGCGAGCGACGCGGCCAGCGCCGGCGACACCTTGCCGTCGGCGACGAACAGCGTCGCGCGATCGGCGCCGATCATTGCGTGTGCAACGAATACGGGATTGAAGTTGACGTCGGCGCCGCGCAGGTTGAACAGCCATGCGAGGTCGTCGAGCGTCGACACGAAATGCCACTGCGCGCCCTGCGCCCGCATCGCGCGGCGCACTTCGGCCAGCTTGCTCGCGCGCGTCGTGTCGGCCTGCGGCGCCGCGTGCTCGAACACGGCATCGCCGGGCAGCCCCGGCCGCTCGGGCCAGATCGCGTCGAGCAGGTCGAGGTCGGTGCGCAGCGCGATGCCGCGCGCGTTCAGCGCGCCCGTCAGCCCGCGTGCGGCCGCGACGCCGAGCACGGCACCGTCGACGCCGACCGTCGCACCCGCGGCCACGTTCTGCGCAAGCCAGTCGACGTGCGGCGCACTCTGCTGTCCGCCCGTCATCTTCATCAGCTGCACGCCCGTGCCGGCCAGTTCGGCATCGGCCTGCACCCAGTAACGGCTGTCGACCCACAACCCCGCGAAATCCGCGGTCACGACCAGCGTGCCGACCGAACCCGTGAAGCCGGACAGCCAGCGGCGGGCCTGCCAGCGCTCCGGCAGGTACTCGGACAGATGGGGATCGGCGGACGGCACGAGATAGGCGGCCAGGTCCTCGCGGGCCATGGCGCCACGCAGCAGCGCGAGGCGGGCCGGCACCGGCGAGACTTCGGGAAGACGGGCATTCATGATTTCACCTGAGAGCATTCAGCGACGGGCCGACAGCGCGACCGTCACGGCTACGACGAGGAACGCGACGCCGGTGCAGACCGGCCATTCGAGCGTCTCGCCATCGTAAAACAGTCCCGAGAGATTGCCGGCCATGCGGGCCGCGCCCGCGCCGACGATGCCGGCGAGCACCGCGATCCACCACGCCGGCCGGCCCGTGCGCCGCATCGGATGCAGCCATCGGCCGAACAGCCCGACGGCCGCTCCCAGGACAAGGATTCCAAACCAGTTCATTCGACGCCTTCTATAAATTCAGATTCGTCCCATAGGCGTGAACGTTACCAGCGGCTAGCATCGATTCATCCATCGAACCCGAGACCAGCCGGGTGCCGCGAACATTCGAGTGTAGGGGCCGACTCGACGTTATGGCAAGCGCGCACCGGCTGCCGTATTGAAGAAATCCTCATGCGAATCGCTCTGATCGATCCGGAGGCGCGCCATGCCGCGCTCCTGAACCACCTGCTCTTTGTGGGTGGTCATGTGTGCCACGCGTTTCCGTCCAGCGCGGCGTTCTTCGAGTGGCTCGCCACCGACAACACCTGCGACATGCTGATCACCGGCCACTGGGCCGGCGACCAGCCGGCCGAGGAAGTCATTCCGCGCGCGCAGACGGTCCTGCCGGGGCTGCCGGCCATCGCCGTGATGCAGTTGCCGCGCGAAAGCGAAATCGTATCGTGCCTGCACGCGGGCGCCGACGATTGCCTCGTGCGCCCCGTGAGCGGGCCCGAGCTGCTCGCGCGCGTCAACGCGCTGAGCCGGCGCGCCGGCGTACGCCGGCCGCCTACCCGCTCGCGCGAAATGTATGGCGAATACGCTTTCGACGCCACGCATTGCCTCGTTCGCTTCGGCGACGCAATCGTTTCACTCACGCCGAAGGAGTTCCGGTTCGCGCAGCTGCTGTTCACGAACCTGTCGCGGCCGGTGTCACGCGCCCATATCCTCGAAACGGTGTGGGCGCGCCGCCGCGACATGAAGTCGCGCACGCTCGATACCCATGCGTCCCGGCTGCGCAGCAAACTGCGGCTGCTTCCGGAGCGCGGCTACCGGCTGCTGCCGCTCTACGGCTACGGCTATCAGCTCGACCGCGTACCGATCGAGCCCCCAAATTCCCGGCCCCGCCACGCTGATGCCCGGTATGCGGCGAGTGAGGAAATCGCTGAAACGCTATAATATGGGGCTAAACGATAGCCCTCGATATGCAACTCCTCACGATCGGAATCAATCACCACACTGCGCCTGTCGCCTTGCGCGAACGCGTGGCGTTTCCGCTCGAGCAGATCAAGCCGGCTCTCGTCACGTTCAAGAACCTGTTTCTCGGCCCCCAGGCACCCAATTCGCCCGAAGCGGCAATTCTCTCCACCTGCAACCGCACCGAACTGTATTGCGCGACGGACGATCGTGCGGCACGCGAAGGCGCGGTCCGCTGGCTGTCGGAGTATCACCGGATCCCGGTCGACGAGCTCGCGCCGCACGTCTATGCGCTGCCGCAGTCGGAAGCGGTCCGGCACGCATTTCGCGTCGCATCCGGCCTGGATTCGATGGTGCTGGGCGAAACACAGATTCTGGGCCAGATGAAGGACGCCGTCCGCACCGCGACGGAAGCCGGCGCGCTCGGCACCTATCTGAACCAGCTGTTCCAGCGCACGTTCGCGGTGGCGAAGGAAGTGCGCGGCACCACCGAAATCGGCACGCAGTCGGTGTCGATGGCCGCAGCCGCGGTGCGCCTCGCGCAACGGATCTTCGAAAAGGTGTCCGATCAGCGCGTGCTGTTCATTGGCGCCGGCGAGATGATCGAACTGTGCGCGACGCACTTCGCCGCGCAAGGCCCGCGCGAACTCGTCGTCGCGAACCGCACGGCCGAACGCGGCCAGCGGCTCGCCGAACGCTTCAACGGCCGTGCGATGCCGCTCGCCGATCTGCCGACCCGCATGCACGAATTCGACATCATCGTATCGTGCACGGCGTCGACGCTGCCGATCATCGGCCTCGGCGCAGTCGAGCGCGCGGTGAAGGCACGCCGCCACCGGCCGATCTTCATGGTCGACCTCGCGGTGCCGCGCGACATCGAGCCCGAAGTCGGCAAGCTGAAGGACGTGTTCCTCTACACCGTCGACGATCTCGGCGCGATCGTGCGCGAAGGCAATGCATCGCGCCAGGCAGCGGTCGCGCAGGCCGAAACGATCATCGAGACGCGCGTGCAGAATTTCATGCAATGGCTCGACACGCGCAGCGTCGTGCCGGTGATCCGTCACATGCATACGCAGGCCGACGCACTGCGCCGTGCCGAAGTCGACAAGGCGCAGAAGCTGCTCGCGCGCGGCGACGATCCGGCCGCCGTGCTCGAAGCGCTGTCGCAGGCGCTGACCAACAAGCTGATCCACGGCCCGACGAGCGCGCTCAACCGCGTGAACGGCGCCGATCGCGATTCGCTGATCGACCTGATGCGCGGCTTCTACCAGCACGCACCGCGCTCGAACGACCAGTCCGGCCACTAGCGCCGGCCGATCGCCCTGCCGCCGGCCGCCCGCCGGCCTATCCTTTCCGAATACCCCTTGCCCGGGAGCGCCGCTCCACACCATGAAGACGAGCATGCAACGCAAGCTCGACCAGCTGTCCACACGGCTGGCCGAACTGAACGACCTGCTGAGCCGCGAAAACGTCACGGCCGACCTCGACCAGTACCGCAAGCTGACGCGTGAACATGCGGAACTCGGCCCGGTGGTCGAACAGTACGCGCTGTGGCGCCAGTCGCGCAGCGACGAGACGGCCGCGCAGGAACTGCTCGGCGATCTGTCGATGCGCGATTTCGCGGAAGACGAAATCCGCAGCGCACGCGAGAGCATGGGCCGCCTCGAGACCGAGCTGCAGAAGATGCTGCTGCCGAAGGATCCGAACGACGACCGCAACATCTTCCTCGAAATCCGTGCGGGCACGGGCGGCGACGAATCGGCGCTGTTCGCGGGCGACCTGCTGCGCATGTACCTGCGCTTCGCGGAACGCCAGCGCTGGCAGGTCGAAATGATGTCGGAGAGCGCGTCGGATCTCGGCGGCTACAAGGAAGTGATCGTGCGGATCGCGGGCCAGGGCGCGTATTCACGCCTGAAGTTCGAATCGGGCGGCCATCGCGTGCAGCGCGTGCCGGCCACCGAAACGCAAGGGCGCATCCACACGTCCGCGTGCACGGTCGCGGTAATGCCGGAAGCCGACGAAATCGGCGAGGTCGAGATCAATCCGGCCGACCTGCGGATCGACACGTTCCGCGCGTCCGGCGCGGGCGGCCAGCACATCAACAAGACCGATTCGGCGGTGCGCGTCACGCACATCCCGACCGGGATCGTCGTCGAGTGCCAGGACGACCGTTCGCAGCACAAGAACAAGGATCGCGCGCTGAAGGTGCTCGCCGCGCGCATCAAGGACAAGCAGTATCACGAGCAGCACGCGAAGGAAGCAGCCACGCGCAAGAGCCTGATCGGCTCCGGCGACCGGTCGGAACGGATCCGCACGTACAACTTCCCGCAAGGCCGGATGACCGACCACCGGATCAACCTGACGCTGTACCGGCTCGAGGCGCTCATGGACGGCGACCTCGACGAACTGATCAACGCGCTGGTCAGCGAGCATCAGGCCGAACTGCTCGCGTCGCTCGGCGATGCCGACTGAGGCCGCGATGCCCGACACCACCGCCGACGAACTGCTGCGCGCGTCGCCGCTCGACGCGGTCGATGCACGCGTGCTGCTCGCGCATGCACTCGGCTGGACCCGCACGCAACTGATCACGCGCGGCGACGCGCCGCTCGACGCGGCCGCGGTCGAACGCTACCGCGCGCTCGAGGCACGCCGCGTGGCCGGCGAGCCCGTCGCGCAGCTCGTCGGAATGCGTGAATTCTTCGGCCGGCCGTTCGACGTGACGCCCGACGTGCTGATCCCGCGCCCTGAAACCGAACTGCTCGTCGAAGCCGCACTCGATGCGATCGACGGGCTGCCGCATCCGGCCGTACTCGATCTCGGCACGGGCAGCGGCGCGATCGCCGTATCGATCGCCGCCGAGCGTCCCGATGCGCGCGTGTGGGCGCTCGACCGTTCGCCGGCCGCGCTCGAGGTCGCGCAACGCAACGCCGGTAAGCTGCTCGACGCGGGCCGCCCCGGCGGCCCGCTGCACTGGCTGCAGAGCGACTGGTACGCGGCGCTCGATCCGGCGCTCGCATTCGACACGATCGTCAGCAACCCGCCGTACATCGCACAGCACGATCCGCACCTCGAGCAGGGCGACCTGCGTTTCGAGCCGCGCGGCGCGCTTACCGACGATGCCGACGGCCTCAGCGCGATCCGCACGATCGTCGCCGGCGCCGGCACCTACCTGAAACCGGGCGGCACGCTCTGGATCGAGCACGGCTACGACCAGGCCGAGGCCGTGCGCGCGGTGCTTGCATCGCACGGCTTCGTCGCAGTCGAATCGCTCGCCGATCTGGCTGCGATCGAACGCACGACAGGCGGCCGCCTGCCGGGCTGATGCCCGGCCCACCCGGTTGAAATCCGCTATCATTTCGATCTAACGCCCCGCTAACGCAAGGTCAGTCATGGACACCCAACAACGTATCAAGCAAATCGTCGACGAAAACCAGGTCGTGCTCTTCATGAAGGGCAACGCGCAATTCCCGATGTGCGGCTTCTCGGGCCGCGCCATCCAGGTGCTGAAGGCCTGCGGCGTCGACCAGTTCAAGACGGTCAACGTGCTCGAAGACGACGAGATCCGCCAGGGCATCAAGGAATTCTCGAACTGGCCGACCATCCCGCAGCTGTACGTGAAGGGCGAATTCATCGGCGGCTCGGACATCATGATGGAGATGTACCAGTCGGGCGAACTGCAGCAACTGTTCGCCGCCGCGTAATACGCCCCGCCCCCTTTCGATGGCATCTCCCAGCGCGCCGCCACGCCGGCTGATCGTTGCGATCACCGGCGCCACCGGCGCGATCTACGGCGTACGGCTGCTCGACCTGCTGCGCGCCGCCGGCGACGTCGAAACGCACCTGCTGATTTCGAACGCCGGCTGGCTCAACATCCAGCACGAACTGAAGTTGTCGAAGGCCGACGTCGAAAGCCGTGCGGACGTCGTGCATTCGGTGCGCGACGTCGGCGCGACGATCGCATCGGGGTCGTTCGCGACCGACGGGATGGTGATCGCGCCCTGCTCGATGAAGACGCTCGCGAGCGTCGCACACGGGCTGTCCGACAACCTGATCACGCGTGCAGCCGACGTCACGTTGAAGGAACGCCGCCGCCTCGTGCTGATGGTGCGCGAAACCCCGTTCAACCTCGCGCATCTGCGCAACATGACGGCCGTCACCGAAATGGGCGGCATCGTCTTCCCGCCGTTGCCCGCGTTCTACGCGATGCCGAAAACGATCGAGGAACTGGTCGACCAGACCGTCACGCGCGTGCTCGACCTGTTCGCGCTCAGCGCACCGCTGACGACGCCGTGGGCCGGCATCCGGCACGCGCAGTAAGCGCACGCCCGCAGCTCCGTTCTTCGCGCATCTTCGCCGATTTACTCGGAAAATCGTTCGATTTCACGAATACAGCACCCACCTGCCGTGGAACGCGCGACGCCGCCCGGATTATCAACAAATAAGAGTCAATCAAATTCCACAACGCGGATTTATCAATACTCGGTGCGCGCCTATAGTCACAGGCAAATCCCTTTGCAGGCCACCGCCATGAACCGCTTGCCTTCGCTCTACCTGTCCCACGGCGCCCCGACGCTGCCGATCGACCCGACGCTGCCTTCCGGTGCATTCACGCACCTCGCTGCCGAATTGCCGCGCCCGCGCGCCGTGCTGATGCTGTCCGCGCACTGGGGCACGCAGCGGCCCGTCGCCAGCATCGCCGCGCATCCGGAAACGATCCACGATTTCTACGGCTTTCCGCAGGCGCTGTACGACATCCGCTACCCGGCGCCAGGCGCGCCCGACGTCGCCGAGCGCGCGGCGGGGCTGCTGAATGCGGCCGGCATCGAGACCGCGACGACCGAACACGGCCTCGACCACGGCGCGTGGGTACCGATGCTGCTGATGTTCCCGGAAGCCGACGTGCCGGTGGCGCAACTGTCGATCCAGCCGCGCGCGGACGCCGCGCACCACTTCGCACTTGGCCGCGCGCTCCGACCGCTGCGCGGCGAAGGGGTGATGGTGATCGGCTCCGGCCAGATCACGCACAACCTGCGCGCCGCCGATTTCGGTGCGGCACCGGAGGATGCGGACCCGCGCGTCGCGGAATTCACCGACTGGTTCGAGGCGAAACTGGCCGCGCGCGACGTCGACGCGCTGCTCGACTACCGCCGGCAGGCGCCGCATGCAGCGCTGATGCATCCGACCGACGAGCACCTGCTGCCGGTGTTCACGGCGCTCGGCGCGGCGGACGACGACTACCAGCTCGGCATCCAGTCGCTCGGCACGTACCAGCGCGTGCTCGCGATGACGAACTACGTGTTCGCCAGCAACGCCGCCTGAGCGTCACGCGACGGCCGCAGACCGCCAACAAAAAGCCCGCCCGAGCGATGCTCGGGCGGGCTTTTTTACGCTCTTGCTGCCGCCGCCGAATCCGGCGGCAGGTCACGCGTCAGGCACCGATCCCTTCGAGGATCTCGTCGTGCGATTCACGCTCGTCGAGATACTTGGTCCGGTAGCCGGTATTCACGCCCCAGAAGTAGAACACCAGCGCGATTGCCGCGACGACCAGCATGTCCCAGCCGTACGGCAGCACGCCGTGACCGCCGAACTCCTTGCTGCCGATCAGCGACAGCACGGCCATCGTCGGCAGGTACGCGACCAGCCACCATGCGGCCTTCAGGTCGTCACCCCAGCCGGTCCAGCCCGACTTCGCCTGGAAGTAGAAGTACACCGGCAGCGCAACGATCATCAGCAGGATGATCTCGCCCGTCAGCGGCCACTTCGCCCAGTACAGGATCAGCGATGCGCAGACGAATGCGAACGGCGCGATCAGCTTCATCAGCGGAATCGACAGCGGACGCTCGATGTCGGTCGCCGCACGGCGCAGCGCCATCAGGCTGATCGGGCCGGTCAGGTACGAGATCACCGTCGCAACCGAGATCACTGCCGCGAGCGAGCTCCAGCCGCGGAAGAAGAACAGGAAGATGAACGAGACCAGCAGGTTGAACCACATCGCCTGACGCGGCACGCCGTAGAGCGGGTGCACGTTGCCGAACATCTTCGGCATCGTGTTGTTGCGCTCCATCGCGTAGATCATGCGGGTGGTGGTCGCCATGTACGTCGTGCCGGTACCGCTCGGGCTGACGAACGCGTCGACGTACAGCAGGATCGCGAGCCAGTTCAGGTTCAGCGCGATCGCCAGTTCGGCGAACGGCGACTTGAAGTTGAAGTGCGACCAGCCCTGCGCGACGTCGGCCGGATTCACCGAGCCGATGTACGCCATCTGCAGCAGCACGTAGATCACGAGCGCGATCAGGATCGACGTGATCACCGCGAACGGCACGCTGCGCGACGGGTTGCGCGCTTCGCCCGCGAGGTTCACCGGGCTCTGGAAGCCGTTGAACGCGAACACGATGCCGCTCGTCGCAACCGCGGTCAGCACCGCCGACCAGCCGTACGGCGCAAAGCTTGCATTGGATGCGGTGCCGAGGTTTTCCGGATGGTAGCTCGTCAGCATCAGGCCGAGGATCGTGAGGCCGGGGATCAGGAACTTGAAGATCGTGATCGTGGTGTTCGCACGGGCAAACGCCTTCACGCCCCAGTAGTTCAGCAGGAAGTAGATGACGACCAGCACCGCGGACAGCAGCAGGCCGGGTACCGTCAACTCGCCGTTCACGAATAGCGCGTGCGCCCATGGATACGGCCACGTACTCATGTACTGGATCGACGCTTCAGCCTCGATCGGAATCACCGATACGATCGCGATCCAGTTCGCCCATGCGCTGATGAAACCGACCAGCGAACCGTGCGAGTAGCGCGCGTAGCGCACCATGCCGCCCGACTCGGGGAACATCGCGCCCAGTTCCGCGTAAGTCAGTGCAATTGCAAGAATCACGACAGCGCCGATGATCCATGCGCAGATCGCCGCCGGACCAGCAATCTTCGCGGCCTTCCAGGCGCCGAACAACCAGCCCGAGCCGATAATCGAACCCAGCCCCGTCAGCATCAATGCAAACGGGCCGATGTTCCGTTGAATAGAACTCTTCACATCCTCTCCTGTGTCTCAAAAAGCATGGTCGGCCCGCGGTCCGGGATCGGCTCGGACAGCACCGCGCACGCAATTTTGGGGGGGCGAGTCACCCGATCAGGGCAACCCGTCCACGCGGCGCGTAGTTTAACGGTTGCACCTGAAACGTGGCGCCAAAATCGATCGGCCCCTACAAAAAATTCGCATCGTTTGCAAGCTTTGTAAACCTGATCTACGCAATAACCCTGAGTGAATGGAAATACGGTTGACCACGCGGTTGATAAGCCGTATAAAGGACTTCGCAGGATTTCAAGTGGCGAGTGAATTGGTTCTTTCGTAGTTCGCCCATCAACGGTACTCCGGTTGGTCCTATTACCCCTTCCTTGATTTTCCGCACACCATGGGCCTCGGCCCCGTTTTATCTTTTTAGGAACAAGTAACATGGCAACCGGTACCGTCAAGTGGTTCAATGACGCAAAGGGCTTCGGCTTCATCACCCCGGAAGGCGGCGGCGACGATCTGTTCGCGCACTTCTCGGAAATCCGCGTCGAAGGCTTCAAGACGCTGCAAGAAAACCAGAAGGTTGAATTCGAAGTGAAGACGGGCCCGAAGGGTCTGCAAGCTGCGAACATCCGTCCGGTCTAAGCTTGGCGCGATAATTCGTGTAAAAAAGCCCCGCTTCGGCGGGGCTTTTTGTTTTTCGGCGCCGGTCGCCCGGCATCGCGGCTTTTCAGCCGCCCGCATTCAGCCGAACAATCGCTGCGCGTGAATACCGAGGCCCGTCGCAACACTCGCGAGGCGGTCGCCGAATACCGGCTGCGCATCCGGGAACGCCCCCGCGAGCGCGCCCGACAGGAACGCAAGGCCGGTCGAGCCACCGGTGAAATACAGCGCGCCGACATCGCGCGGCGCAACACCTGCGAGCCGCACCGTCTCGCGCGCGGCGTCGACGATGCGTGCGGTGTCGTCGTGGCTCGCGTCGACGAGGCGGTCGGCATCGAACGCGATCTGCAGATCCTCTTCCACGTCGTTCAGGTCGATCATCGTCTCCCCGCCCGCCGCAACACCGATCTTCGCTTCTTCCGCGCGCGCCATCAGCGCATGCCCGAGCCGCTGCTCGACCACGCTCGTGAGCCGGTCGTACTGCTGCACCTCCCGGTACAGGTGTTTCATCAGCTTCAGCTCGCCCAGCCGCTTCGGCGTGTAGACCGTGTTGATCAGATGCCAGGTGGCGAGATCGAAGTAGATCTTGTTCGGCAGTTCGCGCCCTTCGGGGTCGAGCGAACGGTAGCCGAATGCAGGCAGGATCGCTGCCAGCTCGACACGCCGGTCGTAGTCGGTGCCCGCGACGTGCACGCCGTGGTGAGCCAGCACGTCGTCCTTGCGCTCGAGCCGCGCCATTCGTTCGGGCCCGACACGTACCAGCGAGAAGTCGGACGTACCGCCGCCGATGTCGGCGACGAGCACGAGGCGCTCCGCCTGCTGGCGCGATTCGTAGTCGAACGCGGCCGCGATCGGTTCGTACTGGAATTGGACGTCGGTGAAACCGACCGACCGCGCGGCGGCCTCGAGCTGGTCCTGTGCGAGACGGTCGGCGCGCGGATCGTCGTCAACGAAGAACACCGGCCGGCCGAGCACCGCACGGCCGATCGGCGCACCCGCGCGAATTTCGGCCTTGCGCTTCAGGTGCGTCAGGAAGCGCGCGATGATTTCGGTGTACGCGATCGCGCTGCCGTCGCCGAGATCGGTCGTCGTTTCCGCGAGCGGCGAGCCGAGGATGCTCTTCATCGAGCGCATCAGCCGGCCGTCGAAACCGTCGATGTAGGAAGCCAGCGCCGCACGGCCGTATTCGACCGTCTCTTCGTCGTTGTTGAAGAAGATCGCGGTGGGCAGCGTCAGGTGGTCGCCCTCGACGGGCGCGAGGCGCATGCCGTCGCCGTCGGGCAGCGCCACGGCGGAATTGGACGTGCCGAAATCGATCGCGCAGTAAGTCATGGGAAGTTGCCGCAGCAGGGCCGGCGCGAAAACGGAAAGGACGGGCTTTTTAACATGAAGCCCGCGGGATCACAACCGGGGCCAGCCACCGGTACCGCGCAACGGGCCTCGGCGGCGACGGCGCGCGGCCTGGCGCGCCGGGGGGAGATGCGGGCGGGATGCGCGACGCAGCCCGTCCGCCAGTCAGGTCAGGCGGCCGAGTCGAAGCCCTTCCTCCACGCGCCCGCATAGACGACCTCGCCGAGCGCATGGCGCGTGCGCGGCGCCTTCTCGCGATCGCGCAGCACCGGATCGAGCTTGTCGACGTTGCCGTAGTGACCGAGCGAGATGATCGCAGGAATCGCGACGTCGGCCGGAATCGCGAACGTGTCGCGAAACGCCTTCGCATCGAAGCCGCTCATCTGGTGGGCGGCCAGGCCCAGCGCGTGCGCCTCCAGCACCAGCGACATCGCGGCGGCGCCCGCGTCGTACAGCGCGGTCGGCGCCGGTTCACCCTTCGGCGTGAGCGTGTGCGCGGTCACCGCGATCAGCACGGGCGCCGGCGCGTTCCAGCCCTGGTTGAACGGCACCAGCGTCGCAAACGCGCGCTTGAATGCGTCTTCATCCTGCGTGCGGTCGAATACGATGAAGCGCCACGGCTGCGCGTTGTACGCGGACGGCGCCCAGCGGGCCGCTTCGAGCACTGCGTGCAGATCGCCGGCGCTGACGGGTTCATCCGAATACGCGCGCGGGCTCCAGCGGCCCGCGATCAGATCGTGAATCGAAACAGTGGTGGGAGCAGGTTTGACGGACATGCGGTTCCTCGCTGACATCGATGAAGGGGCGCGAACGCCTGGCGAACCGCAAGCATACCCGCTTGAGCCGATGCGCGCCCGATCCCCCCGCGCTATGCAAATCTCCTTGCGTGCGTTGCCCGGCCATCCGCCGCGCGGCGGGCCGGGCCATCGAATTGCCGCGGTCAGGCCGCCTGCGCGGCTGCACGCGACGGGCCGCGGTTGATCCGCAGCACGATCAGCGCGCCGACGATGCACAGCCCGCCCGAGATCATCGACGCGATCGTGTAGGTGCCGAGGCTCGCGCGCAGCAGCCCCGCGCCGAGTGCCGCGAACGCCGCGCCGAGCTGGTGGCCGGCGACGATCCAGCCGAACACGACTGGCGCCGCTGCCTTGCCGAACACGTCGGTCGCAAGCCGCACGGTCGGCGGCACGGTCGCGATCCAGTCGAGCCCGTAGAACATCGCGAACAGCGGCAGCCCGAAGAAATCGATCCCGAACGCGTGCGGCAGGTAGATCAGCGACAGCCCGCGCAGCCCGTAGTACCAGAACAGCAGCACGCGATTGTCGTAGCGGTCGGACAGCCAGCCCGACAGCGTCGTGCCGAACAGGTCGAACACGCCCATCGCCGCGAGCAGCGACGCGCCCTGCACTTCCGTCATCCCGTAGTCGCTGCACATCGCGATCAGGTGCGTGCCGACGTAGCCGTTGGTGCTCGCGCCGCAGATGAAGAAGCTGAAGAACAGCAGCCAGAAATCGCGCGAGCGGCTGGCCGTCAGCAGCGTGCGGAACGCGACCGCGAGCGGGTTCTCCTTCGTCGTGTCGGGCGCGGGCGGCGCATCGGCCGGTTCGCCATACGGGCGCAGCTTCAGGTCGGCCGGCCGTTCGGGCAGCAGGAACGCCACGAGCGGAATCACGATCGCGGCAGCCACCGCGACGACCAGCACGACCGGCCGCCAGCCGTGGTGCTGCGCGATCGCCGCGAGCATCGGCAGGAACACGAGCTGGCCGGTGGCCGTGCTCGCGGTCAGCACGCCCATCACGAGGCCGCGCCGCGCATGGAACCAGCGCGTGACGAAGGTCGCGGACAGCGTCAACGCGACGACGCCCGACGAACAGCCGACCATCACGCCCCAGATCAGCACCATCTGCCAGCTGTGCGACATCATCGACGACAGCGCGACGCCCGCGCTCATCACCGTCAGCGCGGTCAGGATGGTCGGGCGCAGCCCGAAGCGCTGCATCGCGGCGGCCGCGAACGGGCCCGTCAACCCGTACAGCGCGATGTTCACCGAAATCGCCAGCGAAATCGTCGCGCGGCTCCAGCCGAGTTCGTGCTCGAGCGGCACCATCAGCACGCTCGGCGTCGCGCGCGTGCCGGCCGCCGCCAGCAGGATCAGGAATACCACCGCCGCCGCGAGCCATCCGTAGTGGAAGCGCCCGCCGATTCGTGTCACCGCCCAGTTCATCTTCGCGTTCTCCAGTTGGCGGCTCCGGTGCCTCCGCACCCGCTCCGCCCGCCCTGCCAGGCCACCTCCGCCGCACGTTGCATCGGCTGACCCGGGCCGACGCTTGGCATTTGTCTGTCGATCCGATCGGCATTGTTACCGACCGGTCACAAGTGTGTTGCGATCGTAGTGACCAATCGGTAACATGTCAAGCAATTCAATATGCAGTCGAGGGTCATCATGTCGGGCATCGAGATCGCCAAACCGCTGGCGCGCCGCACGCGCCGGCCGATCGACGGCGCCACCGCGCAGGAGCACCTGCTACGCGCCGCCGAGGAGCTGTTTTACAAGGAAGGCGTTCGGACGGTTGGGGTCGAGGCGGTCGTGGAGCGGGCGGGCGTCAACAAGATGAGCCTGTATCGCCAGTTCTCGTCGAAGGACGAGCTGATCCTCGCGTACCTGGAGCGGATGGATGCGTGTTTCTTCGACCGCTTCAACACGAGCGTCGCGAAGCACCCGGGCCAGCCGAAAGCGCAACTGATCCAGTATTTCGTCGATCTCGCCGAGCGCGCGACGCAGAAGGACTACCGCGGCTGCCCGTTCGTCAACGTCGCGGCCGAATTCCCGGATGCGTCGCACCCGGCGCGCGAGCGCGTCGCGCAGAACAAGGAACAGCTGATGAAGCGGCTCGTCGCACTGTGCGAAGACGCCGGCGCGCGGCAGCCGCAGGCGCTCGCCCACTCGCTCGCGCTGGTGATCGAAGGCATCTACGCAGCAAGCCAGACCTATCGGCACGGCGAAACGCCGATCGGCGTCGCGCCCGCACTCGTCACGCAGTTGATCGAAGCCGCATGCGCGTGACGGCGCGCCCGCTACAATGCGGCCCTCGCCGCCCTTCCGCTCGACTGGTTTCACGATGACCGACACCCGCCCCGAATCGCACGACGACATCCTCGCCGCCACGCGGCACTGGCTCGCGCGCGCGGTGATCGGGCTCAATCTGTGCCCGTTCGCGAAAAGCGTCTATGTGAAGGAGCAGGTGCGCTACGCGATCAGCGAAGCGACGACGCTGGAAGACGCGCTCGCCGAGCTCGAAACCGAGCTGCGCGCGCTCGAGGCGGCAGACCCGCAGCAGGTCGACACGACGCTCGTGATCTTCCCGCATGCGTTCGCCGATTTCATCGACTACAACGATGCGCTGTTCTTTGCCGACCGGCTGGTGCGGCAACTGCGGCTCGACGGCGTGCTGCAGATCGCGAGCTTCCATCCGCAGTACCGGTTCGAAGGCAGCGAGCCCGACGACATCGAGAACTACACGAACCGCGCGCCGTATCCGATCCTGCACCTGCTGCGCGAGGACAGCATCGCGCGCGCGGTCGACGCGTTCCCGGACGCATCCGCGATCTACGAAAGGAATCAGGAAACGCTGCGCCGCCTCGGCCACGAAGGCTGGCGCGAATGGATGCGCCGGCCGGGCGACGACGTCTGACGCGGCGTGCAACGTGCGGCGTGTAACGTGCGGCGTGCCGTCAGCCAGTCAGCCTTCGGTAGACTCCGCGACCTCGCCGCCCGCCGCCGCGGCTTCCGGCACGAAGAATCGCGCGTTCAGCTCGGCAAGCCCGAACATCCCGAGGATCTCGTTCAACCGCTCGCCGGGCCGCCGGCGCGGCAGGTTCTTGTATTGCGCGATGATCAGCTCGTTCTTCATCGAATGCTCCCAGCCGACCAGCTCGGTCACGCTGACCTGGTAGCCGTGCGCTTCGAGCTGCAGGCAGCGCAGCACGTTGGTGATCTGGCTGCCGAATTCGCGCGTATGCAGCGGATGCCGCCACACTTCCGTCAGCGCATTCGCGAGCGACTTGCCCTTGTTCCTGCGCAGCACGCCCGCGACTTCGGCCTGGCAGCACGGCACCAGCACGATGTGCTGTGCGCGCTTCGCGAGCGCGAAGCGGATCGCGTCGTCGGTCGCCGTGTCGCACGCGTGCAGCGCGGTGACGACGTCGACCGTTTCAGGCAATTTCGGCGACGTGATCGAATCGGCAACCGACAGGTTCAGGAACGACATGCCGCCGAACCCGAGCCGCGCGGCGAGCTCGGCCGAACGCGTGACCAGCTCCTCGCGGGTCTCGATTCCGTACACGTGCGACGCGAACGCCGGCGTGCCGTGCCCCGGCTGCTGCTTGAAGAACAGGTCGTACAGGATGAAGCCGAGATACGACTTGCCGGCGCCGTGATCGACGAGCGTCACGCTGCCACGGTCGGCCTGCACGACGGCGAGCAGCGGCTCGATGAACTGGAACAGGTGATAGACCTGCTTCAGCTTGCGGCGGCTGTCCTGGTTCAGCTTCCCGTCGCGGGTGAGGATGTGCAGTTCCTTCAGCAGCTCGACGGACTGCTCCGGGCGGATTTCGTGGGTCTTGTTCGACATCGTGAAACGGCGCCGGGCCACGGTCGGTCGACCACGGCCCGGCGACGGGAATTCGTGAGGAATGGCGACAGTTTACCGAAAATGCGCGGTCAGGCGCGTGCGCCGAGCCGCCAGAGCGACGTGACCTCGGCCTGGCGTGCCGCGTGCAGCGGATCGTCGGCGTCCATCGCCTTCGGGTGCGCGGGGCGGATGTCGTCGCGACCGAGCACGACGAGACCCGCTTCGTCGATCCATTGCAGCAGCGTGTCGCGCGGCCGCAGGCCGAGATGCTCGGCGAAATCGGACAGGATCAGCCAGCCCTCGCCGCCCGGCTCGAGGTGCGCGGCGAGCCCCGCGAGGAAACCGCGCAGCATGCGGCTGTCCGGATCGTAGACCGCGTATTCGATCGGCGCGCTCGGCCGGGCCGGCACCCACGGCGGGTTGCAGACCACGAGCGGCGCACGGCCGGCCGGGAACAGATCCGCTTCGACGACTTCGACGCGATCCGCGTGGCCCAGCCGCTCGACGTTCTCGCGCGCACAGGCAAGCGCCCGCGGATCCTGGTCGGTCGCGACGACACGCTCGACGCCGCGCGACGCAAGCACGGCCGCCAGCACGCCGGTGCCGGTGCCGATGTCGAACGCGAGCGACGTCGCCGGCAGCGGCGCGCGCGCGACGAGTTCGACGTATTCGCCGCGCACCGGCGAGAACACACCGTAGTACGGATGGATCGGCGCGCCGCCGAGTGCCGGGATCGGCACGCCCTTCTTGCGCCATTCGTGCGCGCCGACGAGACCGAGCAGTTCCCGCAACGACACGACCGACGGTGCGCCGCCGGGCCCGTACGCCTCTTCGCATGCGGCACGCACGTCGGGCGCGCGGCGCAGCGGGATCGTGTAGTCGGCATCGAGCGGGATCAGCAGCATGCCGAGCGTGCGGGCACGCTGCGACTGCGCGAGACGATGCAGGTTGAAGGCGTCGACGCCGGCCGCGGCTTTCGCCTTCTTCGGCTTGCGCTCGACACGGCGCGCCATCGCCTGCACGAGCTGGCGCGCATTCTGGAAGTCGCCCTGCCAGACGAGCGCGGTGCCCTCGCATGCAAGGCGGTACGCCGCGTCGGCAGTGAGGCGGTCGTCGGCGGGCACCGCGCGCTTCGGCGGTTGCACGCCGGCTTCGGAGCGCCAGCGCACGGCATGATCGGCGCCGTCGGCGTCGGTCCAGTGGAAAACAGGGAAATCGGTCACGCGTACTCGGTTACGGTTGGCTTCAACGGGCGGCGCGACTGTATTGCGGGCGCCGCGCGACTCACACCATACCGCGCTTTGCCCGCGCGGCAAAGCGCGGGGGCCGGCTCGCGCCGCGCGCCGTCGCGCTCGCCGGGTTCAGCCGCCCCACCCCGGCATCGCAGGCAGACGCAGCGTGCCCGCGTCGTTGAAGTGCACGGTACCGATCACGCCGCCCGCGAGCCGGCCGCGCAGCGCATACGGCAGCTCGCCGTTCGCGGCCGCGCCGGGCAGGTTCCACGCCTGCCGCGCGGCGGCGAAGGCCGACACGGAAACCGGCACGTCGAGCACGGCCTCGCCGAAGCGCGGCACGGTGCCCGAGCGATCGCTGACGCCGCTCGCGAACGGCGTGCCGTTCAGGTCGAGCGCGACCGAGATGCCGTCGTATTCGATCGGTGCGTCGTTCGGGTTCTGCACGCGCAGCTTCAGGCTGAAACGCATTTCGAGGCCTTGCCCGACGAGCGGGTCGAGCCCGGCGACCGTCACGCGCACCGGGTCGCGCGTCAGCCCCGCGCAACCGCCGAGCAGGAGCACGGCGGCGAACAGCATCAGCACGGTGCGCAGCGGCGCGCTACGGAACAGGGCTCGTGGCATGGGAGGGCCTCCTCGCGGCAATCGGTAAGCGGATCGTCACTGCATTGTACCGAGCGCCCCATGCGCCGGGTTTCGTAGTTTTCGCAGCCACGCGAGATCGTTAATAGATTAAAACTACGAAAATACCAGTCAAACGGAAAGCGCATTAATGCTTTCCAGCATTCAATCAAGCACCGTGAATTCAATAGATGCAATTTCTAAATTTTTCGTTTCCTTTACCCAAAACCATCAAGTATATTTACGCATCCTTCGAGCAAGCCGACAAACCTTGAAGCCGCATGACGGTGATTTTACGGAATGGCGACACGCCTTCCTGCCATCCTGCGACCAGGCCCGGCCAGCCACGTAGGTCGTCTGTTCAAGGGAAAAGCGCGCCCGCACTGGGCGTGCGGCTCCGTGTCGTGCGCGCGAAATCAATTCAGTACAACACGCGCCGGCCATTTTGAACCGGCAAGTTAACCGACATCCGGAAATCCAGAGGGGGCAGTAAACCATGATTACCTTCACGTAGTCGGCCGCCGTCTTTTCGAATAATCCGTCATTGGCATTTTCATCGCTGTTGATTAACGGCGAGGGGAATGTTTTTGCCGGCGCTTTCGCAGCACTGAACGATTCTTTCAACAATCGAGGTTTCAGTCATGTCGATCAATATTCGCAAGATGCGTTATCTGCCGCTCGTCGCCGCACTCGCGCTCGCCGGGTGCGGCGGCGACGACGGCGGTGCGGGCTCGGCTTCCGCGCTCAGCTCCGCCGGCGCGCCGCACTCGGGCTCGTCGCCCACCGTCACCGCGCCGCCAAGCGCATCCAACGTCGACAAGAGCGTATCGCCTGTCGAGCTGCCGGACACCGTGGTGCCCGTGAACTACCGGCTGTGGTTCCGCCCGAACGACGCGCTGAACGCGTTCGACGGCCGCGCCGACGTCGAGATCAAGGTGCTGAAGCCGGTCAACAACATCGTGATCGCCGGCCACCGGATCAAGTTCACGAACGGCCGCATCACGCTGCAGCCGGGCAATATCCAGCTGATCGCGACGCCGCAGGACAAGGGCGACTACTACCAGCTGCGCCCCGTGAGCGGCTCGATCTCGCCGGGCAACTACTCGTTGCACATGGAGTGGACGGGCATCATCAACTTCAAGTCGTATGACGATCCGGTCGCGAAGACGGGCGGCAGCTGCGGCGACGATCCGTATCCGGGCTGCTCGGCCGCGGAAGGCATCTTCCGCGTCGACCTGAAGGACACCGACGGCAAGACGAGCGGCGCGATCCTCACGCAAGGCGAAACCAACCTGTCGCGTCAATGGTTCCCCGGCTGGGACGAGCCGGCGTTCCGCCCGACCTATGAAGTGACGGCCGAAGTGCCGCAGAGCTGGCGTGTCGTGTCGAATGCGGCCGAGAAGCCGTCGACCAACGTCGGCGGCGGCTACAAGCTCGTGCAGTTCGACAAGACCCCGCCGATGCCGTCGTACCTGCTGTTCTTCGGCGGCGGCCTGTTCGACACCTTCGAGGACGACTTCACCAGCCCGCTGCCGGGCGGCAAGGGCGGCCTGCACCTGCGCGTGTTCACGCCGCCGGGCATGAGCGACTGGGCGAAGCCGGCAATGGACCGCACCAAGCAGGCGCTCGACTTCTACTACCGCTACACGGGCATCCCGCTGCCGCTCACGAAGTTCGATACGGTGGCCGCGAACGACGCGTTCAAGGCGCAGAAAGACCTGAACTTCGGCGGGATGGAGAACTGGGGGTCGATCCTCGAGTTCGCCGACGACATCCTGCCCCAGCCGGGCCAGCCGATGTCGCACTACGGTAACGAGGTGCTGACGCACGAAGTCGCGCACCAGTGGTTCGGCGATCTCGTCACGACCGACTGGTGGGACAACGTGTGGCTCAACGAGTCGTTCGCGACGTTCTTCGAGACGAAGACCACGATCCAGTTCTTCCCCAACGAGTTCAGCTGGCTCGACCAGGTGAAGAACAAGTACCGCGTGATCAACCGTGACATCGGCCCGAACGCGTTCCCGGTCGCGCCGAACTTCAACGGCTGGGCGTCGAACGACTTCGTGCTGAGCGCCAGCGCGTTCACGTACGACAAGGGCGGCCACGTGCTGAAGACGCTCGAGAACTATCTCGGCGAACAGACGCTGCGCAAGGGTCTTCAGCAGTACCTGGTCGACTACTCGTTCGGCAACGGCACGCCGAAGCGCCTGTGGGATGCGCTGTCGAAGGAAAGCGGCCAGGCGATCGGCGCGATCGGCGACAGCTACGTCCGCCAGACCGGCGTGCCGCTGATCTCGCTCGACACGCAGTGCGACCTGACGAAGAACCAGACGGTCATCACGCTGAAGCAGCAGCCGTTCCCGAACAAGAACGCGTATCCGGGCCTGCAGTGGACGGTGCCGATCACGCTCGCGTACGGCCAGGGTCTCGCGAAACGCACGACGCTCGCGCTGAAGGATACGCAGACGCAAACGCGGATCGACGGCTGCACGGGCGTGGTCGCGGACCCGAGCGGGCTCGACTACTACGTCGTGAACTACAGCGACGCGGCCTGGAGCGGGCTGCTCACGCAGGTCAACGGCTCGACCGATCCGGTGCTGCTGGCGAACCTGAAGAGCGAAGCCGCATTGCTCGTCGCGAACAACCTCGCGCCGGCGTCACGCTCGACGTCGATCGGCTCGGTCGCTTCGCCGGCTGCCATGAAGCTGCGCCAGACGCCGACCTTCGGCGGCATCGAGCCGGTGACGAAGGAACGCCCGGCGCTGCAATACCAGGGCATCTTCAAGCCGCGCAAGGTAGTCACGCAGTAACGGTGCGCACCCGGCCGGTGCCGCGCAGCCTGCGGCGGCCGGCCGGCGTACCGGCTTCTCCGACCTTTGACGGGCCTCGCATGCGAGGCCCGTTTTTTCTTTCGGCACGGCACCTGAGCGCCGTCACGCCCACGCGGCATCCCACGCCGGCTGCGCGAACCAGGTCGCGAGGAACGCGACGAGCCGCGACGCGCGTGCGGTGCCGCGCGCCTGCTGGCGCAACACGTGGATCGTCGCCTGCTCGGGCGCCGCCGCGAACTGCGGCAGCACCGCCCGCAAGCGTCCGTCGCGCAGCGCGTCCCCCGCGAGCCAGGTCGGCAGGTGCGCGAGGCCGAGCCCGTCGATCGCGGCCTCGAGCAACGCTTCCGAATGATTGCTGCGAAACCGCGGCTGCGCGGGCACGTGGCGGCGCTCGCCGAAGCGCCACGCGCCCGGCGGCGGCGCACCGTGCCAGGCAAGGCAGTCGTGTCCGGCGAGCGCGTCGGGCGATTCGGGCTCGCCGCGCCGCGCGAGATACGCCGCGCTCGCACACAGCACGCGCCGCTGTGGCGCCAGCACGGTCGCGACGAAGCGCGTGTCCTCGAGCGGGCCGATGCGCACCGCGAGATCGACGTCGGAACCGAGCCGCGCGCCTTGCAGGTCGACCATGCTGTCGGTCAGCACCAGGTCGACCTGCAGCGCCGGATGACGCTGCATGAACGCGGCCAGCGCGCCCATCAGGTGCCGCCGGCCGAACGGTGCCGGACAGTCGACCCGCAGCAGCCCGCTCGGCTCGTCGTGCTGGCTGTGCAGGTCTTCCTGCAGGCCGCGCAGCTCGGCCAGCATCCGCGTCGCGCGCCCGTACAGCAGCTGCCCGGCCTCGGTCGGCCGCAGCGCATGCGTGGTGCGATGCAGGAGACGAATGCCGAGCTGCGTCTCGAGCCGGTCGATGCGCCGCGTGACCGACGACGCGGCGACACCCAGCCGGCGCGCGGCCGCCGAGAAGCTCTGCTGGTCGACCACGTCGACGAACAGCGCCAGATGCGGGGAAAGGAAGTCGTCCATTCGGGGGCCTTTGGATTTGGCTATGCGCCCATCGCAAAACAATCATCCGCCTTTGCACGTTTCCGCGTCAAACCGGGCCGACTAGACTGCATTCATCCTTTTCACCCGCTGCACGCCCCGCCCCACGCGGCCGCATGGCAGCCAACCGCCACGGAGATCATCATGCGCAGCATCCGCTTCGACGCCCCCGCCGCCGACATCGAGTCGCTCGACGCGCGCGTCAGGGAAATCGACACGCCCGTACCGGCCGACGGCCAGATGCTGATCGAGGTGCGCGCGGCCGGCGTGAACCCGAGCGACGTGAAGGCCGCGCTCGGCCGCATGCCGCACGCGGTGTGGCCGCGCACGCCCGGGCGCGACTGGGCCGGGATCGTGCGCAGCGGTCCGGACGGCTGGATCGGCGCGCCGGTGTGGGGCTCGGGTGGCGATCTCGGCGTGCATCGCGACGGCTCGCATGCGGAGTGGCTCGTGCTCGACGCGCCGCTGGTGCGCCGCAAGCCCGCCGTGCTGACGCTCGACGAAGCGGCCGGCGTCGGCGTGCCGTTCGTCACCGCCTACGAGGGCTTGCGCCGCGCCGGCATGCCGACGGCCGGCGACGTCGTGCTCGTGTTCGGCGCGAACGGCAAGGTCGGCCAGGCCGCGATCCAGCTCGCGACCGCGCACGGCGCGACCGTGATCGGCGTCGAGCGCAGCGCCGGCGGCTATCGCGGCCATGCATCGGGCGACGTGCACATGATCGATGCGTCGAAAGAACCGGTGGCCGACGCGGTGCGCGCGGCGACCGGCGGCCGCGGCGCGGACATCGTCTACAACACGGTCGGCAGCCCGTACTTCGAAGCGGCGAACGCGTCGATGGCGATCGGTGCGCGGCAGATCTTCATCTCGACGATCGACCGCAGCGTGCCGTTCGACATCTTCGCGTTCTATCGCGGCCAGCACACGTTCGTGGGCGTCGATTCGCTGCAGCTCGGCGGCGCCGCGGTCGCGCAGATCCTCGACACGCTCGCGCCCGGCTTCGGCAACGGCACGCTGCGCCCGTTCCCGATCGGCGACGACTACGTGTACCCGCTCGAGCGCGCGCACGACGCGTATCGCGCGGTGCTGGCCGGTGCGCGCGAGCGCGTCATCCTCAAGCCCTGACACCGGACCGCACGGGAGACTGCCATGATGGATTACGTGATGTCACTCGCGGTGGGCCTGGGTGTCGGCGTGCTGTACGCGCTGCTTCACGTGCGCTCGCCGGCCCCGCCGCTCGTCGCGCTGGTGGGCCTGCTCGGGATGGTGATCGGCGAACGCGCGATCGCGCTGCTGCGCTGACGTGCTGATGCGGCGCCGGTGGTGCTAGCGGTCGTCGCGCCGGCGGAACGCCCACCACGCGGCAAGCCCCGTAAAACCCGCGACGAGCAGCACCATCAGCCAGAAGCCGTGCTTGTTCTCCGAGAACGGCACGCCGCCGACGTTCATCCCGAAGAAGCCCGCGACGATGTTGATCGGCAGCGCGATCACGGTCACGAGCGTCAGCGTGAACAGCGTCCGGTTGTTTTGCTCGTCGAGACGCGAACCGACCTCTTCCTGAAGCAGCTTGATCCGTTCGTTGAGCCCCGCCAGATCGGCAAGCACCAGCGAAAACTCTTCGGTCGATTCGCGCAGCTCCTGCACATCTTCCAGATGCAGCCAGGCAGGCGGTTTCGCGAGCAGCCGGAAGATCGACCCGGGCTCGGGTGCGAGCATGCGCTGCAGGCGCGTCAACGTGCGGCGCATCGCGCCGAGCTCGATGCGGCTCGACGTGAGCCGCTGCGACAGGAAGCGATCCTCGATGCGGTCGACGTCGACGCTCGTGCGCCGCATGATCTGGATCAGCAGGTCGGCCTGGTCGCGCAGCAGGTGCACGAGCAGCTCCGCGGGCGACCTGAACTGCTCGCCGTCGCGCACGCACGCGCGCAGCGTGTCGACCGAGCGCAGCGGCTTGAGCCGCGCGGTGACCATGATGCGCCGCTCGACGTGGACGAACAGCGTCGCGATCTCCGACGGCGTCAGTTCGAGGTTGAACATCACGTCGTTGACGATCGCGCGCAACGCGCCGTCTTCCTGCTCGATGCGCGTCGAGCGCGAGCCTTCGTGCAGGAATGCGAAGAAACTGTCGGGCAGCCCGAGATGCGTGCGCATCCAGCGCTCGCTCGCGCCGTGCGCGAGATTGAAATGCAGCCAGACGAAATCGCCCGATGCAGCATCGTGCTCACGGCACGTGCGCAGCCACGCGGCAGCCGCGTCGGCATCGAGCGTCGCGCCGGAGCCGCCCGGAACGAAGCGGAATCCGCACACCATGCCGGACGTATCGGCGCCGTAAGTCTGTACGATCAGGTCCATCGTGTCGAAGGTCGTGCGGCGCGCGGCGCGCCGCGCAAAGCGGGTCGCGGGCCCGCGCCGGAAAAGGAAAGGAGACGTATGCCCGACGGGCGTGACGTGCCGGTGACAGCGTCACGCCGCATCATACCGGCCGATTCCATGCCCCAAAAGCAACGCGCCGCCCAACGGGCGGCGCAGGTGCGACAGGCCGGCACGCGCAAGACGCGTTACTGCCGCGTCTCCGACTGCGCGGCGCTCGGGCACGCGGGATCCTTGCCCCAGTGGCCTTCGCAGACGCGCCAGCGGCACAATTGATCCTCGAAGAAGCCGCGCTCCGAACACTCCTTCACGCGCGATGCCAGCGAGCCGGTCGTCGCCGCCGTCTTGGTCGGCACGACCTGCGCCTTCTGCCCGGCCATTTTCTTGTCGGCCGGCTTCGTGCGCGCGACGAGCGCCGCGAGCAGATCCGCATCCGGATCGTCCTTGCCGCCCGCCTTCGCGGTACGGGTCGGCGTCGCGTCGCGATGCTTCTTCGCCTGCGCGAGCTCGGCCTGCTGTTCCTTGTGATGCTTGCGGGCCTCGGCCTTCGCATCGGCCTTCGTGTCGGTCTTGCCGTGCGCTGCGACCTTCGCGCCCTTCGCGGCGTCGGCCTTCGCGGTTTTGGTCGTCGCGGCAGCGGCAGCGGCTGCCGCACCGGCCGTGGCCGCACCCGATGCGTCGTCGGCGCCGTTGGCAAGCGCGCGCGACAGGCGGCTGTTGTCCGCGGAGGACGCGGACGATGCGGAAGCAACGGTTCGGGAAGCTGCGTCGTCGTTGACGATCGTGGCCGGTTGCACGGCGGATGCGGCGGGCGCGGCATTCTGCGCGACCTGCACGGCGGCATCGCTGGCCGCTGCGGCCTTCGCCGGCGCGGCTGCAGCAGGCGCAGCCTCGGCCGTGACGGCAACAGCCTGCTCGCCCGAATGCTGCATGCGCCACGCGCCCCAGCCACCGACGGCCACCACCAGGGCCACGACGGCGGCGATCGGCGCCTTCAGCGAACGGCGCGCCGGTTCGGCGGGCGGCGTGACACGTCCTTCCAGATTCGCGAGAATGCGCGACTGCTGAGCTCCGTCGCCTGCCGGTTTGGTATCGGACAGCAGGCTGGGCGGAGATTTCGAATTTGAATTTTCCGGCGCACTCATTCAGCGTCTCATTGAATCCTGGTTTAATTCACCGCGATAATATAGCCCGGCCTCTCGAAGCAGCCTGATTCTAAGAGCAAGCATTGCAAAACACAATCAATTCCAATTTCCGGGGATTTCTTTGATTGCCGTCGCACTCGTCGCCTATTTCGCCCTTGCCGTAGCGGTTGCGGCACTGTTGCTTTTACCGGGTATCCGCGCGACCGTTTTCGAATCCGTCGCCCAGTTTCACGGCCGTCTAACGCGCCGTGCGAACGATCGCGCCTCGCGTACGCGAAGTCAGATTGTTAAATCGGCAAGCGTTACGCGCGGCGCTTTAAACGATGTGCAAAATTTACTGATTCGCCGGCGCTTGATGATTATGGTATCGGCAGGTATTCTTGCGACGCCGCCATTGGTCGCCATTGCGTTACGCGGCCGGCAATTGTTCCAGTACGACGACACGGCGCGCGTGCCCGACGAGAAGATCGCCGCGCTGCTGCAGGGCGAACAACTCGTGCCGCCCCCGCCGCTGCCGCCGGAAGTCTTCGCCACCAAGGAAGTCGAACAGGTACGCCCGGCGCTGAAGGATGCGAGCCGCGACTGGAACCTGCTGGATCCGGATTTCCGTACGCGTTTGCTGCTGGTCTACAAGATCATGCACGAACAATATGGTTACGAAATGGCGTTGCTGGAAGGTTATCGGAGCCCGGAACGGCAGAACCGGCTGGCGCAGATGGGCGGTAGCGTGACCAACGCGGCAGCCTTCCAGAGTTATCACCAATTCGGGCTGGCGGCCGACAACGCATTCCTGCGCGACGGCAAGCTGGTCATTTCCGAGAAAGATCCGTGGGCGATGCGCGGCTACCAGTTGTATGGCCAGGTCGCCGAACAGGTTGGCCTGACCTGGGGGGGCCGCTGGAAAATGATGGATCTCGGGCACGTGGAATACCATAAACCCGGTTTTAAACTGGGACGCGGCAGCTAGCCAGGGCTGCCGGACAGGAAATAATGAGGGCGGCATGGGGCTTTTTAATATCCCGGCAGGAAACGATATGGGCGGCGCAAAAAATCATGCATTCCAGTGCGCGATTTTTTCCGGCCGCCGCTTCCGTTTTAAATCTCACAGCGTCCTTTCATTAATGCGCGCGCCTTCTCCGATGCCGCGGGCGCATTGATGCCAGCCCCCTTCATCCCGTTTGACAGCATGGCGACACATCGCGGCGCCACCCTTGCCGCTCGGCGCGCCTGCGTCGCCTCACCGAATCGCACCGGAACCTGAACGTCCTATGCAACGCATCCTCAACGTGCTGACTCATCCGCGTACGCTCTCGATCGTCGGGATCGTCGCGCTAGCGGCCATTCTCTTCATCGTCGCCGACATGCTGCAGCTGCCGCTCCTGTGGGCGGCGATCGCCTTTGCCGCGATCCTCGCGCTGTGGCTCGTCGTCGCGCTGGTGCGCCGCTGGCGCGTGAAGCGCGCGAACCAGCAGCTCGGTCAGGTGCTGGAAGAGCAGGCGGAAACCGGCAAGATCGCCGCGCCCGCCGCCGCCGCGCTCGCGCCCGACTCGAAGACCGCCGACCTCGACGTGCTGCGCACGCGCCTGTCGGACGCGGTGAAGACGATCAAGACGTCGAAGATCGGCCAGGTGTCGGGCGGCTCCGCGCTGTACGAACTGCCGTGGTACATCGTGATCGGCAACCCGGCCGCGGGCAAAAGCAGCGCCGTGCTCAATTCCGGCCTGCAGTTCCCGTTCGCAGACAAGAACAGCGCCGTGATCCACGGCATCGGCGGTACGCGTAACTGCGACTGGTTCTTCACGACCGAGGGGATCCTGCTCGACACGGCCGGCCGCTATTCGGTGCATGAAGAAGACCGCAGCGAATGGCTCGGCTTCCTCGGCCTGCTCAAGCGCTATCGCCCGAAGGCGCCGATCAACGGCATCATCGTCACCGCGAGCATCGCCGAACTCACCGGCAACCGCCCCGAATTTGCGATCAACCTCGCGAAAAATCTCCGCCAGCGCGTTCAGGAGCTGACGGAGAAGCTCGAGGTGTTCGCGCCGGTCTACGTGATGTTCACGAAGGCCGACCTGATCACCGGCTTCACCGAATTCTTCAGCAGCAGCGACAAGCACGAATACGACCGCGTGTGGGGCGCCACCCTGCCCTACGAGCCGGACGACAAGCGCGACGTCGTCGCGCAGTTCGACACGCACTTCGAGGAACTCTACGAAGGGCTGAAGGAAATCAGCGTCGCGCAGCTGTCGCTGTCGCGCGGCAACCAGCTGTCGCCGGGCCAGTTGAGCTTCCCGCTCGAATTCTCGACGATCAAGCCGTCGCTGCGCGCGTTCCTCGCGACGCTGTTCGAGAACAACCCGTTCCAGTACAAGCCGATCTTCCGCGGCTTCTACTTCACCAGCGCGCTGCAGGAAGGCGAAACCAACAGCGCGGCCGCGCAGCGCATCGCGCATCGCTTCGGCCTCGACGGCGCCGCGCTGCCGAAGCCGCACAGTGCGTTCTCGAAGAACGGCTTCTTCCTGCGCGACCTGTTCTCGAAGGTGATCTTCGCGGACCGCCAGACGGTACGGCAGTTCGCGAGCCCGACCAAGACGCGGCTGCGCTACGCGACCTTCTTCGGCTTCGTCGCGGCGCTTGCGCTCGCACTCGGCGGCTGGACCTGGTCGACGATCGGCAACCAGCAGCTCGTCGCGAACGTGCAGGCCGACCTCGACAACGTCACGCGCCTGCAGCAGGGCCGCAACGACCTGCAGTCGCGCCTGCAGGCGATGGACATCCTCGAAGACCGGATCGAACAGCTCGAGCAGTTCCGCCGCGACAAGCCGATTTCGGTGTCGCTCGGCCTGTACCAGGGCGACCGTCTCGAGCAGCACCTGCTGACCGAGTATTACAACGGCGTGCGCCAGATCCTGCTGGCCCCCGTGTCGCAGAACCTCGCGTCGTTCATGAAGGACGTGAACGCGCACCCCGAACAGCTCGTCCCGATGACGCGCCCGCCCGAGTCGGGCGCCGTGCAGGGTGGACCGATCCCGGTCTCGACGAACGCGGCAGGCGCCGCGCCGCAGGCCGGTGCCGCACTGGCCGCGTCCGGCCCCGCGCCGGCCGCCGCAGCCCAGCAGCCGGCCGCACCGCAGGGCGGCCTCTACAGCGATGCGTCGCCGACCAACGTGCAGGACGCGTACAACGCGCTCAAGACGTACCTGATGCTGTCCGACAAGCGTCACGTCGAGCAGGCGCACCTGACCGACCAGCTCGCCCGCTTCTGGCGCGGCTGGCTCGAGACGAATCGCGGCAACATGCCGCGTGACGAGATGATCAAGAGCGCGGAGCGCATGATCTCGTTCTACCTGTCGCGTGTGAATGACGACGACTGGCCGATGATCGACGCGAACCTCGCGCTCGTCGACCAGACCCGCGAGAACCTGCGCCACGTCGTGCGCGGGATGCCGGCCCGCCAGCGCGTGTACGAGGAAATCAAGGCACGCGCGTCGACCCGCTTCGCGCCGATGACCATCGCGCGCATCGTCGGCGACGGCAACCAGGGGCTCGTGGCAGGCAGCTACGCGATTCCGGGCACGTTCACGCGCGAAGCGTGGTTCGACTACGTGCAGCCGGCGATCCGCGACGCGGCGACCAAGGAACTGCAGGCGAAGGACTGGGTGCTGAACACGTCGACGCAGGACGACCTGACGCTCGAGGGCAGCCCCGAGCAGATCCAGAAGACGCTCGTCGGCATGTACAAGACCGAGTACGCGCAGCACTGGCAGAAGTTCATGCAGGGCATCGCGGTGCAGGGCTTCAGCAGCTTCGGCCAGGCCGTCGACGGGATGAACCGCCTCGGCGACCCGCAGGATTCGCCGATCCGCAAGATCCTCGAGACCGCGTACGACCAGACGTCGTGGGACAACCCGTCGCTCGCGAACGTGACGATCAAGAAGGCGCAGACGGGCGTCGTGAACTGGGTCAAGCAACTGTTCTCGCGCTCGCAGGCGGGCCAGGTGGCGGCCGCCAACATCGACATCAACGGCAATCCGGCCGAGGTGCCGATGGGTCCGATCGGCCAGGAGTTCATCGGGCTCGCGCGGATCGTCGCGACGCATGACGGCACGTCGATGCTCAAGGGCTACATGGATTCGCTGTCGAAGGTCCGTACGCGCTTCAACGTGATCAAGAACCAGGGCGACCCGGGGCCGGGCGCGCGCCAGCTGATGCAGCAGACGCTCGACGGCAACGGTTCGGAACTCGCCGATTCGCTGAAGCTCGTCGACGAGCAGATGCTGACGGGCCTCACCGATTCGCAACGCAAGTCGCTGCGTCCGCTGCTCGTGCGGCCGCTGATGCAGGCGTTCGCGGTCGTGATCCAGCCGGCCAGCGCCGAAGTCAACAAGGTGTGGAACGCGCAGGTCTACCAGCCGTTCCAGAACTCGCTCGCGACGAAGTACCCGTTCGCGGCGAGCGCGAAGGTCGAGGCCGGTGCCGGTGAAATCGCGCAGGTGTTCGGTCCGGACGGCTCGATCGCGAAATTCGTCGGCACGACGCTCGGGCCGCTCGCGGTGCGCCGCGGCGACACCCTCGCCGCCCGCACGTGGGGCGACATGGGCATCGGCCTCACGCCGGACTTCACGAACGGCTTCGCACGCTGGGTCGCGCCGCTCGCCGGCGGTGCGGCTGGCAGCGCCGCCGCGTCGTCCGAGCCGCAGACCGTGTTCCAGATCCTGCCGCAGCCGAGCACGGGCACGACGGAGTACACGATCGCGATCGACGGCCAGCAACTGCGCTACCGCAACACGCCGCCGCAGTGGACCAACTTCGTGTGGCCGAACCCGCAGGGCGCACCGGGCGCGACGCTGTCCGCGACGACCTTCGACGGCCGCACGGTGCAGCTCGTCAACGAGCCGGGCCGCTACGGTCTCGAGAAGCTGATCAACTCGGCGCAACGCAAGCGCCGTCCGGATGGCACCTTCGACCTGACGTGGGCACAGGGCAGCGTGAACGTGTCGGTGACGATGCGCATCATCAGCACGTCGCAACCGTCCGGCGGTGGCGGTGACCAGCCGCAGCAGCAGAGCCTGCGCGGCCTGCAGCTGCCGTCGTCGGTCGCCGACGCGAGCGCGGGTGCCGCGCAGAACGCGACCCAGACCGCCGGCACGGGCACGCCGGCCGCAGCGCCGGCCGTCGCGGCCGTCAACGCAACGAATGCCCAGGGGGCGCAATGACGCAAACCGTACAGGCGCAGATCGCCTACTTCGGCAAGATTCCGTCGCGCGGCGACTTCGTGAAGAGCCCGCACAACCCGCAGTTGCTGCAGACGCTCGACCGCTGGATCGCGCAGGCGCTCGAACTGCTCGCGGAAGATCCGCGCTGGAAGCTCGTCTACGAGGATGCGAAGCCGATGCATTTCGCGTTCCTCGGCTCGCGCAGCAAGCTCGCGATCGCGGGCCACATGGTCGCGAGCCACGACGTGTCGATGCGCCGCTTCCCGTTCCTCGGCGCAACGGCGCTCGAGGTCGACCGGCCGCTCGCGTTCCTCGCGCGCAGCCCGCTCGCATTCGCGCGGCTGTGGTCGCGCGTCGCCACGCAGATCCCGCCGCTGCTCGGCAAGGACGAGCCGCCCGGTGCGCTGCAGGCGCTCGGCGACACGCAGGTGCCGATCGACGTCGGCGGCCCCGGCACGTCGCATGACGGCACCTTCAACGATTTCGTCGAACACCAGTCGCTGTACGGCCTCCAGGAGATGCTGCTCGAGAGCGGTCATCCCGTGCGGCTGCGCGGCGCGATGCTCGCGCTCGGCTCGCTGCTGCGGCCGGTGATGCAGAGCGGCTCGTCGCACATCGAGCGCGGCCTCACGCTGCCGCTGCCGGTCGATCCGTTCTACCGCAGCCTCGTCGCCGCGTTCTGGCTCGAACTGATCGCGCCGTTCGTCGCGCAGGCCGACTTCGAGCTCGCGATCTTCATCGGCACGATCGCCGAGCGCGAACGGCTCATCATCGGCTTCAACGGCGCGTCGGCGAAGACGCTGCTGAGCGTCGTCGACCCGCAGACCTACGCCGCCCACAACATCGACATCGACGATCCCGAGTGGATCGACGCCCATGCGCAAAACGATCACCAGATCAGCAAGCTCGTCAGCTACCTCGACCAACCGCAGCTCTCGCTGCGCGTCGCCATCGACGCGTTCCGCGAAGCGTTCATCGGAGGCTGACGGGATGCATCGCACGATTCACGTCCGGCGCACGCGCTTTTCGGCTGCCTTCTCACCCGCCGTCGCCGCCCTCCTCGCTGCCGGGCTCTTCGCCAGCGGCGCGGCCTTCGCGCAGAATACGGGCGCGACCGTCACGCCGGTCGGCAACGGCACGGTCGCGACGACCGCGCTGCCCGCGAACACCGGCGCCGCACCGGGGACGGCCTCCGGCGCCGTCATGCACGGCACGGCCGGCACCGCGAGCACCGTCACCCCGCCGCCCGCGAACGCGACGCCCGGCCAGGTGGTCGTCGGCGGCAAGGTGCCCGACGAAGCGACCAAGGCCGCCGTGCTGCAGAAGCTGCGCGATACCTACGGTGCGACGAACGTCGTCGACCAGATCGAAGTGGGTGACGTCGCCACGCCGCCGAACTGGAGCGCGAACGTGCAGAAGCTGCTCGGCGCGCAGCTCAAGCAGATCAGCAAGGGGCAGCTGAAGATCAACGGCACGCAGATCGAGATGAAGGGCGAGGTGCACAACGAGGCGCAACGCCAGCAGCTCGCGAGCGACATGGCGAACACGCTGAACCCGACGTATACGATCAGGAACGGGCTGCGCGTGTCGGCGTCCGAACAGGGCGTGCTCGACCAGACGCTCGCGAACCGGACGATCGAGTTCGAGACCGGCAGCGCGACGCTCACGCCGCAGGGCAAGCTGATCCTCGACCAGATGGCGGCCGCGCTCGCGAAGATGCAGAACCGCACGGTCGACATCATCGGCCACACCGACAACTCGGGGAACCGCACGTCGAACATCGCGCTGAGCCAGGCACGCGCGGATTCGGTGAAGGGCTACCTGATCACGAAGAGCATTCCGCCGCAGCAGATGACGACGACGGGCGTCGGGCCGGATCAGCCGATCGCGCCGAACGATACGGCGGACGGGCGGGCACGGAACCGGCGGATCGAGTTCCGGGTGGGGCAGTAACGGACGGCACAGGTTGCTCCGCGAGGCGCAACCTGGCGCGGGATAACGGGCGGCTGCAGCGATGCGCCGCCCGTTTTGCGTTTACGACTGCTCGTCGGGCCGCACGCCCAGCAGCTCGCGAATATGCGACAGCGAGCCGTCGTCCTTCACGACGCTCTCGAGCCACTTGTGCAGCGGCATGTCGGCCCACTCGGCAGCCTTGTCGGCGAGATACGCGACCGGGCTGTGCGGCTCGGTCTGGCGGAAGTAGCGGGCGACCGCGCGCAACTGGTCGACGGCCTGCGCTCGATTCTGGATGCCGGCGATCATCTGCGTCACCGGGGGGCGCGGAACGGGCTGCGGTTGCACGTGAGTCTCCTCGGTCTGGATCGGATTGCCGAACACCGGCTCGATGCGCTCGGGCTGCGCCTGCGGTGCCGACTGCGTGTGCGGCGCGCTGCCCGTATAGCCCTGCTCGCGCGCAAAGCGCTCGGCGAGCCGGTACACGGTCTCGAACGCGTCGCGCGCCTGCCGGAAGCTCGGCGCCGAATCGCCCGCGCGCTCGACGAGCCGCTCCTCGAACGCATCGAGCGCGAATTCGAACGCCTTCAGGTTCGCGAGCAACGCGGTGTAGAACGCGATCGACGTCACGCGCCGCGACGAATCGATCTGCTCGATCGACGGCTTGCCGCGCGCGATGTCGTCCGCGTGTTCGGGGTCGCGCTTGATGGCCTGCGCGACGTGCTGCGCCACTTCCCAGTCGAGCGTGCTGAACGCGTTCGACGCGCCGTCCGTCATCGGCACCGCGCGCAGCAGCTCGGCCGTGCGGCCGGACAGCCACGCGACGTTGCCGAGCCGGTGCTCGGTGTCGTCGTCTTCGGGGAGCGGATGCACGGTGTCCCAGAAGTCGCGGCACAGGCCCTCGAGCAGCGCGTAGCCTTCGGTGAGGCCGGTGATGCCGTCCTCGAGCGCGAGCGCCTCGGTCAGCCACACGGCGAGCCGCAGGTCCTTCGTGCGCGTGCGCAGCAGCTCGCCCGCATGGTCGACCACGAAGCCCCAGTCGGCCTCCTTGATCTCGGTCACCCATTCGCCCTGGTCGAGCGTCGGATCGTCGTAGCGCCGCGCGTCCTGGATCGCGTCGAATTCGTTCGAAAACAGCAGGTCGTCGCCGCTGGGCGACGCATCGCTGATCGGCGTCAGCAGCTCGGGGAGATTGATCGGCATGATTCGGTCAGTTCATCAAATGCTTGTGTTGCACGGCCGAGCTCATTCGACGGTGTACGTGAATTCGCCGGCCTCGTCCGCGCGCACCGCGATGCGCGCGATGGCCTCGCCGTCGGCGATCCGGCCGAGCACATGGCCCGCGATCTCCGGCAGCAGCGTGCCGTTCAGGATGTGGTCGACGTTGCGGGCGCCCGAGTCGACCTCGGTGCAGCGCGCGAGCACCGCATCGACGAGCGACTCGTCCCACTCGAACGCCGCCTTGTGGTTCGCCTCGATCCGGCGGCGGATCCGCTCGAGCTTCAGCTCGATGATCTCGGCCAGCACGTCGTCGGAAATCGGGTAGTACGGCACGACCTTCATCCGCCCGAGGAACGCGGGCTTGAACGTCTTGTACAGCTGC
This sequence comes from Burkholderia lata, assembly GCF_902499025.1. GTDB lineage: Bacteria > Pseudomonadota > Gammaproteobacteria > Burkholderiales > Burkholderiaceae > Burkholderia > Burkholderia lata_C. The sequence continues at coordinate 67,027 of NZ_CABVPW010000013.1, forward strand.
GGGCGCAGCGTCTCCGCGAGCGCGTCCGGATCGGGCAGTTCCTCGGCCGGCTTGTTCAGGCACGCCTGCATCACCGCGGAGGAACCGACGTTCGACGTCAGGATGATCAGCGTGTTGCGGAAGTCGATCTCGCGCCCTTCCGCATCGTCCATCGCGCCCTTGTCGAACACCTGGAAGAACATTTCGAGCACGTCCGGGTGCGCCTTCTCGACTTCGTCGAGCAGCACGACGGAATACGGGTTGCGGCGCACGGCCTCGGTCAGCACGCCGCCTTCGCCGTAGCCGACATAGCCCGGCGGCGAGCCCTTCAGGCCCGACACGCTGTGCGCTTCCTGGTACTCGCTCATGTTGATCGTGACCATCTTGCGCTCGCCGCCGTACAGGATGTCGGCCAGCGCGAGCGCCGTCTCGGTCTTGCCGACGCCCGACGGCCCGACGAACATGAACACGCCGCGCGGCTTGTTCGGATCCTCGAGGTTTGCGGTCGCGGTGCGCACGCGCTGCGCGATCGCGTCGAGCGCATGGTCCTGGCCGATCACGCGCGCGGTGAGCAGCGGCTGCAGGTTCAGCACGGTGTCGATCTCGTCCTTCACCATCCGGCCGAGCGGAATGCCCGTCCACGCGGCGACGATCTCGGCAACCACGTGGCCGTCGACCTGCAGCGGCACCATCGGCTCGCCTTCCTGCACCAAATGCAGCGCCGCGACGCATTCGGTGAGCTTGTCGCGCGCCAGCTGCACGTCGAACGGCTTGCCGTCTTCCGACGGGCCGCGCGCCTTGTCGAGCGTGTCGCGCAGCACGGTGATCTCGGCGACGATCGCGCGCTCGGCTTCATAGCGCGCTTCGTCCTTCGCAAGTTGTTCGAGCGCCGTGTCGCGCGTGCCGCGCAGCTCGCCGAGCCGCTCGTCGTGCGACGCGCCGCCGGCCGCCTCGCGCTCCAGCGACGCGATTTCCGCATCGATCCGCTCGATGCGCTTCTTCGTGTCGTCGATCGCCGCCGGCGTCGCGCTGTGCGCGAGCGCGACCTTCGCGCAAGCGGTGTCGAGCACGCTGATCGCCTTGTCCGGCAGCTGGCGGCCGCTGATGTAGCGGTGCGACAGGCGCACGGCTTCGGTGATCGCGTCGTCGAGGATCCGCACGTTGAAGTGCTTCTCCATCAGGCCGGACATCCCGCGCAGCATCGCGGCCGCGAGCGGCTCGCTCGGCTCCTCGACTTTCACCACCTGGAAGCGCCGCGCCAGCGCCGCGTCCTTCTCGAAGTACTTCTTGTATTCGCTCCACGTCGTCGCCGCGATCGTGCGCAGCTCGCCGCGCGCGAGCGCCGGCTTCAGCAGGTTCGCCGCGTCGTTCTGGCCGGCCTGGCCGCCCGCGCCGATGATCGTGTGCGCCTCGTCGATGAACAGGATGATCGGGTGCGCGCTCTTCTTCACCTCGTCGATCACGCTCTTCAGGCGGTTCTCGAACTCGCCCTTCACGCTCGCGCCGGCCTGCAGCAGCCCCATGTCGAGCACGTGCAGCGCGACACCGCGCAGCGGCGGCGGCACGTCGTCGGCCGCGATGCGCAGCGCGAGCCCTTCGACGACCGCCGTTTTGCCGACGCCGGCCTCGCCGGTCATGATCGGGTTGTTCTGGCGGCGGCGCATCAGGATGTCGATCGCCTGGCGGATCTCGGCTTCGCGGCCGATCACCGGGTCGATCTTGCCGTCGCGTGCGCGCTGCGTGAGGTTGGTCGTGTACGTGTCGAGCGCGGGCGTCTTCGACGGGCCGGCAGCGGGCGCCGCGCCGTCGGCGGCCGGCGCGACGTCGCTACCCTCGTCGTCCGCCTGACGCGGCTCGGCTTCGCTCGAGCCGGCCATGATCTCGTCGAACTTGTGCTTCAGGTCGGTCACGTTCATTTCCGCAAACTGCGACGACATCCGTTGCGCGAACTGCGCGAGATCGGACGCGGTCAGCAGCGCGAGCAGCAGGTGGCCCGAACGGATGCGGCCGAGCTGCGAGTCGAGCGACGCGATCAGCCATGCCTGTTCGAACAGCGCGATCAGGTGCACGGAGAACACCGGCGTGCGCGTGTTGCCCGTCTTCAGGCGCGTCAGTTCGCGCTCGAGATCGGCGTGCAGCGCGTGCGGATCGACGCGGCTCGCGCGCAGCGCGAGCGGCAGGTCGCCCGTCGCTTCTTCGAGCAACGCGAGGAACAGGTGCTCCAGATCGACCTCGTAGTGGCCGCGCGCCAGGCACGCGCTTGCCGCACGCTCGGTCGCGTGGCGGCACAGCGGATTCAGTTTCGTGATCAGGGTCTTCAGAGGCGTGCTCATGGCGTCGATCTCAGTCTCAGGTTCGATTGCGTGTTTGTTGTCGTTCGGAATCAGTGAATCACGTGCAGTTCGTAGCGGGCGTCGGAGCGGTCCTCGACCGCGTCGCGCGTGCAGAGGAACGCGTCCCAGCCGAGCCGCGAGCCTGCGCCGAGCACGCTCGCGCCGACCTCGGTGCGCTTGAGCACGAGCTTCACCTCGTATTCGAGCGTGACGCCGGCGAGCAGCGTCAGCATCCGCTCCAGTGCGACGGCGTGCGCGCCGCCGGGCAGGAACGCCTCGTAGTCGCGCTTCGACAGCGGGCCCACGATGATCCGCGCGCGCATGTCGCGCTGCCACACACGCTCACCGACGAGCGCCGTCGCGCCGAGCACCGCGTTGACTTCGCCGAGCACGCTCAACTGGTCGGCCGGCACGTCGTACCACTTGCCGACGAACTGGTCGATCTTCACCGGCACGCGGAAATAGTCGGACAGCGTGCGCTGCAGGTACGCGGCCGACATCGGCCGGTGCCGTGCGGCGAGCGCATAGCCGGCGACGGCCTCGTCGAGCACGCCACCCACGCCGGCCGCCAGGCTGTCGCGCACCTCGTCGCTCGGCACGCCCGCGATCGCGAGCAGCAGCGGCAGATAGCGCTCGTCGCGATCGAGCTCGTAGTGGAACGGCAGCCGGTACTTCTTCCACGCGGCATAGAACAGCGCGGTCGCGCGGTTCGAGAACACGTCGAAGAATGCGCGCGCCGCATGGTCGCGCTTCAGGTGCTCGCGCGCGACGATCTGCTCGGTGTAATGCAGCGGCAGCGCGCCCTGCCCACCGAGCAGCCCGAAGAACGCGGGCGTCAGCTCGACGTGGCCGAGCTCGCCGGCCGCGAGCGCGGCGCCGCGCGCCTCGCCCGTCTTGAGCTGGGTGCCGTCGTCGTCGAACGAGCGCGCGCCTTCGATCTCGCTCGGCGGAAAGCCGAGCGACAGCGTGTTGCGGAATTCGATGCGCTGCGCGACCACGTCGCCCTGCCGCCACGCGCCGGGTGCATCCGACGCCTGCCGCGCGAACAGCCCTTCGAGCACGCGCACCGCCTGGAAGAACTCGAAGCGGTGCGGTTCGTCGAGCAGCGTATCGACTACGCCAGGATCGATTCGCCGGTCCGGGGCTTGCATCGGATGATCTCCTCGCCGGTGCGCTTCGACACGACGACTAGTTGAACGAAACTGTTGAGGTGCACGTACAGCCCGAAGAAGCTGTCGAGCACGCGCACGAACGAGGCCAGGCTCGCGCCGACGAAGTGCTCCTCGTCGATCGTCAGGCGGATCTCGATGCCGCGCACGAAGGTCGCGAACGGCTTGCCGGGCAGCCACTGCACGGCACCGCGCTGCTCGACGCCGACGAGGCCGTCGATCTGGCGCATCGACACGGCGGTGCGCCGCAGGTCGTACAGCGTCAGCATTTCCTTCAGCGGCGCGAGGCCGTGCGCGACCAGCGACACGTGATTGAGCGCGAGGTGCGACACGAGCCGCCAGTGCGCGGCGCGGCCGCGCTCGAAGCGCACGCTCTGCGTCGGGCGGCGCAGCAGCGAAATGCCGCTCGTCTGCGCGCCGCCTTCCTGGAACAGGTCGCCGCCTTCGAGCCCGAACGCGAGCATCGCCGGCAGGTCGCGGTTCGTGCAGGTGAGGTCGAGGCTCAGCGTGTCGGTCTGCGGCGACGTCGGCTCGAAATCGATGTCGACGATCGAGATCTCGGTTTCGTAGCCGGGGCTCTTCTGCGCGACCCAGTCGTTGCGGCGCGCGAACCAGTAATGGCCGATCCGCGCCGATTCACCGTGATGCAGCGAATAGAACGGCCGGAACTCGATCACCGATTCCTCGTGCGCCTGCTGCCGGACGAGCTTCACCGAATCGATCGAATACACCTCGTACGCGAACGCGCGCCGCGCCTCGGCGATCACCGGGTAGGACACCGCGCGGTGCGTGATGCGGATCGGCTCGCCGTGCTGGCGGAACAGGTTGACGATCGGCGTGCAGAACAGCCGGAAGTGGCTCGCCGTCAGCAGCTCGAGCAGCCGCGCGACATGCGAATCGCTGCGCACGTCCTGCAGCACGAGATGCAGCGTCGCGCGCTGGCAGCGGCCGGTCGCGCGCGCGATCGCCGCGATGTCGAAGTCGACGAAATCGAACTTGTCGGGGAACGCGAAGTATTCGGTGAGCAGGCGATACGCGGGATGCGATTTCGCCGGGTAGTCGATCAGCGCGTCTTCCTCGTCGAAGCCGGCATGCGCGATCGGCAGCTTGCGCAGCGCGGTCCAGCGGCCGTTGCGTTCGGGCTCGACATACGCGCCGAGCACGTTGACGAACAGGCAGTCGGTCAGCGCGGCGACGAACGATTGCTCGCCGTGCAGGTGCGCGCGCAGCGTCGGCAGCTTCAGCGCGCCGAGATCGAGTTGCGCGGCGAGCGATTCGAACGTGATCGAGATCACGCCCGTCGCATTCGACGGCAGCACCGTCGCGCTCGGCGCGAGCGCGACCGGCGTGTAGCGTGCTTCCGAGATGCGGATCGGCGCGAGCGTCACGTCATAGGCGGTGCGGAACCGGCACTGCACGCCGCGGATCGGGCGGCTCTTCAGCTCGGTGCCGCGATCGATCACGACCGGTTCGGTCTGCTGGCCGGGCGACGCCGGCGTGAACTGCGCGATCGAGCACGACGGGAACGGCCGCAGGTAGTGCGGATACAGCACTTCCAGCAGCGCCTCGGTGAATTCCGGGTAATCGTCGTCGAGCTTCTTGTTGATGCGCGCGCCGAGCAGCGCGAACGACTCGATCATCCGCTCGACGTGCGGATCCTCGCAATGCTCGCCGGACAACGCGAGCCGCGCCGCGATCTTCGGATAGCGTTCGGCGAAATCTCGCGAATAGCGCCGCAAAAACGATAATTCGCGCTCGTAATACGGCAGCAATTCTTCCATCGACGACCCCGAACCTCAATATTTCCTGCCGGACCCTGATCCACCACCGGGCGGTCCGGCCCGCTCGGCGGCATGATTTACTGCATTCTTGCTGCGCGTGCGCGCGTGACCGAATACTGCAGCGTCGAGGGCTGCAGCATCGCGTCGAAACTCACCGGCTCCTCGGCCGGGTGCACGACGAGCAGCGCCTGGATCGCGAAGTAGAGCGCGTTGGTGGCCTGCTCGTTCAGCTCGAACGTCACCTGCACCTGCTGCAGGCGCGGCTCGTGGCGCGCGATGGCCTGCTGGATCGACTTGCAGATGAACGCGCGATCGTAATGACTCGCGAGGCTCAGCCCCGCGAAATCGTTCAGCCCGTAGGTCAGCACCGACTTCTGGCACTCCGGCAGCGCGGCCAGCTCGATTTCGGTGTGGGCGATACGGGTGTTGAGGATCGCCTCGACGTCGCGGGCGACCGTGTTCTTGAGCTCGTCCAGCGACAATTGCCGCATCGCTGCCGAGGCCGGCAGGTGCGGTTCGTCGTCGAACAGCTTGTCGAGAAAACTGGGTTCGAATCGTTTCATCGGCCGGGATTCACAGCGAAAACGGCAACGGGACGCCGCGCGCCCCGTTGCCGCAACCGACCTTAGACCGCGTAGGTCTTGTCGTTCTTCGTCAGACTCCAGGCGCCTTGCGTGTTGCCACCCTGGTTGCCGCCGATCTTCTGCTGGGTTTGCTTCCACTGCACAGCTGCGTACTTCAGCGAGAACGTCTCGAGCGGCAGACCTTCTTCGCGAACGCTCGGGGCGATGCTCGAGATGATCACGTACTTGAGCTTGACTTCCAGATACTGCACGCGCTTGCCTTCACCATCAGCGCGCGAGAAATGGACCGTCACCTCGTCGAACGTGGTGCCGCCCGAAGCGTGTTGGTACAGCAGCGGGCTCGACGAATCGATTTCCTTCGTGAAAATCATGTCGCCGTGTTCGCAACGCGTCATCGTGTGACCGCCAGCGGTCGATGCGGTTGCCGAACGCGGCTGAACGATCGAGTGATCCCACGATTTCAGTTCGATCCAGCCCTGGTGGTCCTTGTCCGCGGATTCGCCCTTCACCGCGGGACTACCAAACTGCAAGTGCATATGTAACATGGCCCTTCGACTCCCCAAAGAGGTGGTTTTAACGTCCTACCCAGGCGGCCCGCCCGGGCGATTTACTCGCTTATGAATTTGCCGGTTTGGGCAGATCAGCGACAAGTCGCAGAGAAATCGAGAGTTCGTCGAGCTGAAAGTGCGGGCGCAGGAACGCGACCGAACGATACGAGCCCGGCTTGCCCGGAATCTCTGACACTTGTATGGATGCCTCGCGCAGCGGAAATTGCGCTTTCTGTTCCTGCGAGGCGTTATCGTCGAGCAGGACGTACTGCGAAATCCACCGGTTGAGGAAAGTCTCCACGTTCTGCGCCGATGCGAAGCTACCGATCTTGTCCCGCATCATCGCCTTCAGGTAGTGCGCGACGCGCGATACCGAGAAGATGTACTGAAGCTGGGCGGACAGGACGGCGTTCGCATTCGCGCTGTCGGTGCTGTATTTCTTGGGCTTCTGCACCGACTGCGCAGCGAAGAACGCGGCGTAATCTGAGTTCTTGCAATGGACGAGCGGGATGAAGCCGAGATCGCTCAGCTCCTTCTCGCGGCGATCGGTGATCGCGATTTCGGTCGGGCACTTCAGCGCGACTTCACCGTCGTCGGTCTTGAACGTGTGGGTCGGCAGGTCCTCGACGAGGCCGCCGCCTTCGACGCCGCGGATCGCCGCGCACCAGCCGAAGTCGTCGAATGCGGCCGTCAGGCGCGCAGCGAACGCCCACGCGGCGTTGCACCACAGGTACTTGTCGTGGTCGGTGCCGTCGACGTCCTCGACGAAGTTGAAGTTCTCCGCGGTCTGGCCGTCCTTCGGATTGAACGGCAGGCGGCCGAGGAAGCGCGGCAGCGTCAGGCCGACGTAGCGCGAATCTTCGGCGTCGCGGAACGACTTCCACTTCGCATATTCGACCGTATCGAACACCTTGCCGAGGTCGCGCGGCTTGCCGAGGTCGGAGAACGACTCGAGGCCGAGCAGCTCGGGCGATGCCGACGCGATGAACGGCGCATGCGCGGCCGCCGCGACGTGCGACATCTGCTCGATGAAGTACATGTCTTCCGGCTGGCGCGAGATCTCGTAATCGCCGATCAGCGCACCGAACGGCGAGCCGCCGAACGTGCCGAATTCTTCTTCGTAGACCTTCTTGAACAGCGCGCTCTGGTCGAACTCGCTCGCGCCCTTGAAATCGCGCACGAGGTCGCGCTTCGGTGCGTGCAGCGCCTTGATCTTGATCGTCTGGCCGGTGTTGCTTTCCTTGACCAGGTAGTCCATCCCGCGCCACGTGCTTTCGAGGCGCTGGAATTCCGGCGCGTGCATCACTGCGGAAAGCTGCGTGGAAATCAGGCGGTCGAGTTCCGCGACGCGCGCGTCGATCGTGGCCGACAGGTTGTCCGACACGATCACTGTGCCGTCGAGCACCTGGTGCACGAGTTCGCCGATCAGGTCCTTCGCACGCGCATGCTCGGAATCGGATTTCGCGACCTTGCTCTTCTCGACGATGTCGTCGAGCAGCGAGGTCCCGGCGGCGTATTCCGCGCCGCTCGCTTGGGCCGCAGCCGTTTGCTGGTTCATCTCAACACTCCGTCGTCATTCGCCGTCTTTGTCGCCGCCCGTGCCCTTCGCGAGCTCCTGCAGCTGCTGCGTGTTCTTCAGCACATCGGACAGCAGATCCTCGAGCTTGTCGTTGCCGGCGAGCTTGTTGCGCAGGTCGGCGAGCTTCGAGCGTGCCTCGAGCAGGCGGCGCAGCGGCTCGACCTGTTCGACGACTTCGTCCGGGCTGAAATCCGACAGCGAACGGAATTTCAGGTCGACTGCGAACTTGCCGCCTTCCGGGCTCAGGCGGTTTTCCACCTGGAACGCGGCACGCGGCTCGATCGCCTTCATCACGTCGTCGAAATTGTCGCGATCGATGTTGACGAATTTACGGTCGCGCAGCTTCGGCTGCTCGATTTCGGACTGGCCCGCCAGATCGCCGACGACCCCGACGACGAACGGCAGTTCCTTCACCTCGATCGCGTCGCCCTTCTCGACCTCGTAGGTCAGTTGGACGCGCGGCGGCCGTATTTTCTGCAAGCTTTTCTGAATGCTTTCTTTCTTGGCCATCTCGACGGCTCCCAGGTTAGTTGTGGTTATCGCGTCAGTTTTGCGGTCAGTTGCGCAGTGCGCCGAACGGATCCGCGCCGCCCTTCGATGCCGGCGGCGTCGGCGCGGTGGTCGCAGCAGCCTCGGCGGCCGGTGCGGCCGCGACCTTCGGACGATGAACCGGGCGGCGGCCCGTGTACTTCTTCGGTTGTGCCTTCTGCTCCGGCGGGAACAGCGCCGATTCGCCGAGCGTGTCGCGCAGCTGCTTCGCGAGCGCTTGCGCATCCGACTTCGCGTCGCCCGCGAGCGACGAATCCTGGCGCAGCTCGCCGAGCGACTGCGTCGCGATCCGCAGGCCGGCCACGGCCAGCACGCTCTTTGCCTGACGGTCGGTCGCGTCGCGCTGCAGGGCTTCCTGCGCGGCAACGATTGCCTGGCCGTAGTGGTTCTGGGCGAACTGGATTTGCGCGATGCGCGACCACGGCTCTTCGCGCGTCGGATCCGACTTCGCGAGCTGCTGATACAGGCCGAGGGCCTTGTCCTGGTCCCCCGCCTTCGCAACTGCGTCCGCATCCGCCAGTGACTTGTTGAACACTTCGGCAGTCGGCGGTGCGGGAGGCTGGCTCGCACAACCGGCGATCACGCCGCAAGCCACTACTACCCCAGACAGTTTTGCGAAGAGACGGTCTTTCATCGTTATATCCACCGGCGCGTGAGTTTTAAATCGTTGAGAATCTGGTTCTTTTGCTTTGCAAGAAGCGCGCGGGTATAGTACCGATCAATTTTTCATAATTCAATCGTCGTGTGAAGAGTAATTCCTTTTAAAACTGGGCGCTACCCCCTCCAATGGCCTCTCGCAGCGGGCTCGCAGCGATTTTTCTTTTGGCCGGAATGGGCAAGTTTTACTGGTTCCGCGACGCGCCGCCCGGATGGCGGAAAAAATTTCCGGACGCCTGCCGCGACGCGGGCGTGCTTAATAGTTGAACAGTGCAATGCCGGGGATACGCAGCGAACGCGAAAATACCCGGCAGATTTGACAGGGATAAAAGGCAGCACGCCGGAAATACGATGAGATCGTTGATGATTCGCTACGCGCTGCCACTGGTTGCCTGCGCCCTTCTGGCCGGATGCGCGGCCGCCCCGCTGCTCGGCTCGGCCGCGAGCGCCGTGATGTCCGCCGCCGGCATTGGCAAGCCCGAGGTGCCCGACGCGCAGAAGCCGCCGCGCAACCTCGGCATCACGCTCGCCGCGGCGCCGAACCTGAATGCCGCGACCGACAACAAGCCGCTCGCGCTCGTCGTGCGGCTCTATACGCTGAAGGACCCGACGTCGTTCCAGCAGGCGCCGTTCGACGCATTCACGGATCCGACCAAGGAAAAGGCCGCGCTGGGCGCCGACCTGCTGAACGTGCGTGAAATCACGCTGATTCCGGGCCAGCGCTATACGGCAACCGAGAAGGTTTCGCGCGAAGCGCAGGCATTCGGCATCGTCGCGCTGTTCCGCGATCCCGCACTGCAACGATGGAAACTGACGTTCGATCCGGTGAAGTCGGAGAAATCCGGCATAATCATCGGCCTGCATAATTGCGCGATGACGGTCACCGACGGCACTGTCATCGCACCGCAACAGGGTGCGCCTTCGCAACCGCTGAATTTGCTTTCTTCGGTGTCCTGCGGTTAAACATGACGCACGAATGTCAATTAACAAGAGTTAACAATTGGCGATTTAATTCGGGCACGAACAAATCGATTACATCGCAACTCGACATTAACCGGATTTGACATGAGTTATTCGGCCAAGGTGCTGTGGGGGGAAGGGCTGTTCCTCCGGCCTCAACACTTTCAGCGACAGGACGCGTACCACGAAGCGCGCCTGTTCGAATCGATCCAGGCGATCCAGCCGTACAACTGGGGCGTGCGCTCGGTGCGCATCGACCGCGATGCGCTCGGCAGCAACGTGCTGCGGGTGGCCGAGCTCGCGCTCGTGTTCCCGGACGGCGCGCTGTATGCCGCGCCGCAGGCCGACGACCTGCCGCCGCCGATCGCGCTGGACACGCTGCCCGACGGCATCAACGAATTCGTGTTCTATCTGGCGCTGCACCCGCTGCGCGAGAACGGCACCAACTACAGCGACGATCCGGCCGCCGGCTTCATGACGCGTTTCGTCAGCGAGCAGACCAGCGTCGGCGACAACTTCACCGACGCGGCCGAAGCCGACATCACGTTCCTGAAGACGCAGGTCAAGCTGATCGCGCACAGTGAACCGCGCGACCAGCTGCTGTCGGTGCCGCTCGTGCGCGTGCGCCGCACCGCGACGTCCGGTTTCGAGATCGACGACAGCTTCGTGCCGCCGTGCCTCGCGATCGACGCGTCGCCGATCCTGCACCAGCGGCTGCGCCAGCTCGTCGACGCGCTGCAGGCGAAGGTGAACGCGCTGTACGGCTTCCACCGCGAGCCGTCGAAGAACATCATCGAGTTCCGCTCGGGCGACATCGCGTCGTTCTGGCTGCTGCACACCGCCAACGCCGCGTTCGCGACGCTCGCGCACCTGCACCAGCATTCGGCGCTGCATCCGGAGCGGCTGTTCCAGGAGCTGCTGCGCCTCGCGGGCCAGCTGATGACGTTCTCGAAGGGCTATACGCTCGCCGACCTGCCGGTGTACCGCCACGACGATCCGGGCCCGAGCTTTGCGCGTCTCGACCTGATGCTGCGCGAACTGCTCGACACCGTGATCTCGACGCGCTACTTCGCGATCACGCTCGACGAGGTGCGCCCGTCGTTCCACCTCGGCCGGCTCGATTCCGGCAAGATCGACGACAAGACCGAGTTCTACCTCGCGGTGTCCGCGGACATGCCGAGCGTCGAGCTCGTCGATGCGGTGCCGGCCCGCTTCAAGGTCGGTGCGCCCGACGACGTCGACAAGCTCGTGCTGTCGGCCATGCCCGGCGTGCGGCTCTCGTACACGCCGCAGGTGCCGCCCGCGATTCCGGTGCGCCCCGGCGCCTGCTACTTCGCGCTCGATTCGCGCGGCGCGCTGTACGAGCGCATGCTGCAGGCCCAGTCTGCGATGATCTATGCGCCGACTGGCATCAATGACCTGAAATTCGAACTGATCGCGGTCACATCATGAGCTACGCGCCTTCCCTGTTCGGCGACAACGCGCCGGCACCGCTGCATACCCCGGCGTCGACCGACGCCTCGTTCCAGGCCCGTTCGCTGCTCGACCTGCTGTACGACGGGTTCTTCATGCTGTTCCTGCTCAAGAACGGGCGAGAGCCGGAGAGCGCGGGCGAGTTCAGCACGCGGATCCAGGAATTCCTGTCGGACTTCGAGCGCGGCGCGAAGAAGCTGAATATCGCGGCTGAAGATGTGTACAGCGCGAAGTTCGCGTTCTGCGCGGCGATCGACGAGATGGTGCTGTCGTCGCAGTTCAAGATCCGCACGGACTGGGAACGCCGGCCGCTGCAGCTCGTGCTGTTCGGCGAACAGCTCGCGGGCGAGAAGTTCTTCCAGTATCTCGAGGAATGTCGCGCGCAGGGCGCGGCGCGGCTGCAGTCGCTCGAGGTGTTCCACATGTGCCTGCTGCTCGGGTTCCAGGGCAAGTATCTGCTCGAAGGGCCGGAGAAGCTGGCTTACCTCACCGCGCGGCTGGGTGACGAGATCGCGCACATGAAGGGCAAGCGGGCGCCGTTCGCGCCGCACTGGCCGCTGCCGGATCAGATCGCGCATCGGTTGAAGCGCGAGGTGCCGGTTTGGGCGATCGGCGCGGTGTTCGCGCTGGTTGCGCTGCTCGGGTATCTGGGGCTCAACACGTATCTGAAGGACAAGACGCTGCAGGCGCTGGCGCCTTATTCGCAGGTGATCAAGGTCGGGCCGGAGTCGGCGAATTTGACGATTTCGTTGCCGTAACAAGCGCGATTGCTCGAGCGCTGTTTCATGAAAAAAGGACCGCCCGGCGGTCCTTTTTTATTGTGCATCGTCGATTCGCGACGTCTGCATCACGCACGCCCCAGTCACGCGGAGAGTCCTTTGCGAACTCACGCAGATGCGTCACCGTCAGGCGAATCCATCCAGACGTCTTCGTATCCGGCGGCATCGATGATGAAGCGCGCGCCGGGCGGCAACCTCAGATACGGCAGAACCAGCGGCAGGTAGGCCGCCAGGTGGGCGGCGTGCAACGGCTGGTAGAAATCGACCGCGTCCGAATACTCCCCGCAATGGAAAAACCAGCCGATGTCATCTCCGTCTTTCAGCGCGATGCGCGTGCCATAGACGGGCATTCGCCCGAGCGTCGACATGGCGACGGCGACCTTGTGCCCAGGGTCGGTAGCGCTCATGCCGTATCGCGCGCACACGGCCTCCTGGCGTTCACGCACCGCCATTGGATCATCGGTCACATTCAATTCGCGCCTTCTCCCTCGTGGCCCTGCATCGACAGAAAGGTGGCGAAATCGTTGGCCACGTGTGCCGTCTCGCCCGTCTCGTGCGACCACAGGACGACGGCCGGCTCCAACGACGCGTCGGTCCGGCCGTAGTCGAAGCAATAGTAGTCACCCGTCCCGAACTCGGCAAACGGCAACAGATTCGAGAAATCGGCGCCCGTGTGGTCGAAGGTGTCTCGCCACTCGCGCCAGCCCTCGTTGTAGTGCCGAACGATCGAATTCCACGTCTTGCGCGGATTGCGCGCATCGAAGACGGGGAACACGAGCAATCCGCCGAGCGACCGGCCATTGTTGAGCAGCAGCCAGGTCGCGAACGAGTATGGCAACGCGCGGCCAAGGGACGCTTCGGCCGCTTCGATTTCTACCGTGGTCGTACCGGTGGTTGAGGTCCGGATCATCGATCTACCTCCGTCGATGTTCGCTGCGTTCATATCGACGTGTCAGCCGGGTTGCCAGCAAAGCGCGGGATCGGCGCCGCCGCTCGAGATGAAATGAATCGCTGCCTGCACGGCCGTCGCGCAATCCACGCAGTCTCGCTCCCGATAGCTGCCTCGCTGGCCACCAGCAACCAGGTCGATCGTTTCGCCCATCGGCGCGGTGGGTGTCGTCAGGTTCAGCAACGCGGCGTCAACATGTGAGGCAATGAACACGACGTACCGGCCACCACCACCACCGATCGTCATTACCGTTCCGTTGCTCGCCTCGAACGCGACGGTCGAGCGATCGAGGCCGTTCAGTCTTTCGATTGCAGCGGCGGCTTGCATAGCGTTGTCGCACCGCGCTTCCCTTCCGTCACGTGCGCGCGGTTGCCGATGTAAACTTCCTCGATGACGTGGACTGTGCACATCGTTTCGAATTCTCAGGTTACCTGAACGAAAAACAGCCCCTCTCTCGCGAGCCTGTCGACAAACAGATAGCCGACCGCGTCGCTCAATCCGAAGATATCGGACCATCCGTCGGGAAAGTCTCCCCCGTACAACTGCAGCGCGAACTCGAATCTCGAATCGATTGCGAGGTTTTCATTCTGCAGAAATCCCGGGATGCCGCCCAACCCGCTCCTTTGAAACGGTCGAGCTGCCGGCTCGCCTGCAATCAGCCTTCTCGCAGGTATCGCGTCCGCCTCGGACACGACGCGCTTTCGATCATGGAAGACGACGCGGGTGGTTCGCTCCTCTTCGATCACGCGCATTTCGGACGGATCGCCGTGATAGGTGATTCGATCGACGAAGTAGTCGTGCTTCGAGTAGAACGAGAACACCGAGACGAACTCGTCTCTGCCCCGATCGATACCCAGAAAACCGGCCGGAAACGACGCGATCAGATGCAGCGGTTCGCCGGATGTCGTGGTCGGCCAGTCCTCGATGTTCCCGATCAGTGCGCCGCCGCCGACTCTCGGCTCGGACTCGTTGCCACCTGCATCGGCAATCGACAGTACCCTCATCCTGGTCTCCGTAGACTGTCCCGCCACGCCTGCGTTCGTCTTCTCGGCGTCACCGCTCGAGCCACCAGTCGAGCAGCGTTTCATCCTCCGGATCCTCGAAGTTCCGGTAGATGTTTGCGTAATACCAAGCGAGGGCGGTTCGTTCCGTAAAGCCGTCGAAAACAGTACGGATGCGCTCGCCGCCCGCACCGGACGGCACCGACAGCGCGAGCGAGCCGCCATGGCGACCGTCGAGCGTGCCGCGCAGCTCGGACGCGACCTCGCTCGCGAGCCGGTCGATCTCGTGATCCGGGATCGCGTCGCCGTAGATCTGGATGCAGTAGTTTCCGCCTCGTTTCAGCACCGTAGCCGGACGATCGGGGGCATCGATGCGGACAAGATCGCCTTTCGCGAGATTCAACGTGAGGCCGGGTGACGCCAGTAATTCGTAGACGCCCGGTTCGACCTGGCGCGCGGGTAGCTCTTCATGAACAGGTGCGTCGCCGGAGCTGCCGGCATAAACGTAGATCAGGTCGAAATCGCGATCACGCAAATCAGCGGCGCACGGTTTCGGATTCATGTCGTGCATCGTGCCCTCCAGTTGAACGCGACGTACCGCAGGCGAGTGACCTGCGTCCCGTCAGAACAGAATGAATTCGTCGTTTTCGATGTAGAACACGAACGCGTCGAACAGCTGGTGAATGCTCGGCTCGTCGATCTGGTCGTGCGCGTTGATCACGATGTCCTCGATCGTCGCGCTGGCGAGCGTGATCTGCCACCCGGACTGCCGGGCGATGGCGGGTACCGTGACGTTGCCATCGCCGGTATCGTTGGAGAATACCCCCTCCGTATCGGGCGTCCACGGCATCGGCGGCAGGTAAAGCCATCCGGAGAAATCGCCGGGGCGTTCGAGAATATGTTTCAGCGACACTTCGGTCGCGGCGTCGGTCGACATGGGTAGTGCAGTGATATCCGGGTTGATTGCAGTGCTCCAGCCGCGAGATCCTCGCGGCGGCCCGAGATTATGCCAATTCCGCATCCACCCGACTCCCGATGCACGTCAATCAACGTGCAGCCGAGTCGGCGTCCCCGTGAAGATCGCCGTCAGCCCCCGCTTCACCTGTTCGATCCCGTCGGTCGCGCGCACCACGATCGTGACCAGCACCAACCCTTTCGCCCACGCCGCGTCCGGTGCCAGATAGATATTCAGCATCTCGCCGCGCAGCGATACGGCGTCGATGCCGCCATAGCCGGCGACGCCGTCCTCGCCAACTTCCATGTAATACGTGTCGTGGCCGAGCGCTTGATCCTGGTCATCGTCTTCCACGCCTCGTTGCAGGATCACGTAACTGATCGGCGGATCGCGATCCGCGAGGCCGACGACATGAACGCCGTCATCGAGGGAGTAAGTTGCGACGTCGGCGAAAAACCTGAAATCCATGGCGATCTACTCCGGGCCCGATGGCTAAGACACACCCGAACGGGCGGCTTTGATCAGACTATTCCGCTTGCACCGCCAAGTCATCCGATTCCGATGAAATCGATTGCAATCAGGGCCAATTCGACTTCCGGCGCGGCGCGGTTGCGAGTAGTGTCTACGTGCCCGTATTGCGGCCCGCCGCGCCCGACCGGCGCCCGGCGCTCACCCCACACCCGCTGACCACTGGAGATCTGCGATGAAACGTTCGAAGTTCCTGCTGTCGGGCCTGCTGCTCGCGTCGGCCCTCGGCTTCACGGCCGTCGCCGCGCACGCGGACGACCTGCTCGATTCAGTGAAGAAAGCCGGCGTGCTGCGCGTCGGCCTCGAAGGCACGTATCCGCCGTTCAACTCGCGCGGCACATCGGGCCAGCTCGAGGGTTTCGACGTCGACGTCGCGAACGCGGTCGCCGGCAAGCTCGGCGTGAAGACGCAGTTCGTTCCGACCGAATGGAGCGGCATCATCGCCGGCCTGCAGGCCGGCAAGTTCGACGTGATCGTCAACCAGGTCACGATCACCCCGCAGCGCAAGGAAGCGCTCGACTTCAGCGAGCCGTACACGTACTCGGCCGCCCAGCTGATCCAGCGCAAGGACGACACGCGCAACTTCAAGTCGCTCGACGACTTCAAGGGCAAGAAGCTCGGCGTGACGCTCGGTACCAACTATGACCAGATGGCGCGCACCGTGCCGGGCATCGAGGTGCAGACGTATCCGGGCGCGCCGGAAAAGCTGCGCGACCTCGCCGCGGGCCGGATCGAGGCGACGCTCGACGATCGCCTGATGCTGCCGTACATGATCAAGACGTCGAACCTGCCGCTGCGCGCGGGCGCGGTGCTGAACGGCGGCAAGCAGGAAATGGCGATCCCGTTCCGCAAGGGCAACCCGAAGTTCGAGAAGGCGATCAACGACGCGCTCGATTCGCTGCACAAGGACGGCACGCTGAAGAAGATCTCGATGCACTGGTTCGGCAGCGACGTGACCGTGCCGGTCGCGCAGTAAGCGACCCGGCGCGTCAACGCGTCACGCCCTTCGTTTCGGTGAAGGCGTGACGCTTCTCCTCAAGCCGCTTCGTCGAAGCGCGCCAGCAGCATCTGGCCGACCGGTGTCAGCGCCGGGCGCGCGGCCACGGCATTCATGCGTACCTGCGTATCGTCGACCAGCCGCTTCTCGACCAGCACGGCGAAGGCCGGATTCGACGGATCGACGCTGTCCGGCGCACGCGCAACGCGCAACAGCATCGAGAATTCATGCGGACTCAGCATGGTCCCTGTCTCCTGATCGTCCGCGGTCCGGTTCGAACCGTCGTCGATCGTATTTTCGAATGAAATGGCGCGATGCAAGACCGCTGCGCCGCCGGGAGCGAGATCCCGGTCGGCCCCCGCCTGCGACGCGGGCACGTCGTCGCGAGCGGGTTGCGCACGTTCCAGGTCCGGCGGTGCCGCCGCGACGAGAACGTGCAACGTTATGGGCGCACCATGACGCGACCATGACAGGAAAACGGGGCGCAAGATAGCGTTCGTTACACGCCGTTCCGGTTCGATGCCCCGACGATTGACGAAGACACGCCGCATCGCCCGTCAGGCCGTCAGTTGCCCGCTCGCGGACCGTTTCGCCCCCTTCATCGCGGATCGACCGAATACGGGAACCCCCCACGCCCCGATCCGTTCGCATCGCGCATGCCGCGCACGACCACGTTCGCCGCACGCCCGAGCGTCATCCCGATGAGCACGCCCCATACCGCGAACGACAGCATCGCGAAGCCGCCCGTCGCCGCCCACGGCGCGTGCACGGCGACCGCGTAATGGATGCCGGTTTCGGCGACGAACGTCAGCATCAGCGTGACGAGCAGGCTCGCGTCGCCGGGCAGGCGCACGCGCAGGCCCGACGACGCCGGGCGGTACTCGAGCCGCCACCGGCTCGCGTGCAGCCAGCCGAGCGCCGCGCCGCCCAGGACAGCCGCCAGCGCGATCGCGTTCGCGTCGATGCCCGCATGCGGAAAGAGTCCGTTCATGCTGACGATGCCGAGCATCCCGAACGCAAACGGCGAGATCAGCGGCCGTGCAACCGGTACCTCGCGCGGGAAGCAGCGCTTGATGCCGATGTACAGCAGCACGCAGAACATGACGTACACGTAAGGCTTCAGGTGAAGGAGCGTGGACATGGTCGAAGTCGCCTGATCGGAGTGGACACGGTGACACCGTACTGCGCGATCCCGGCAGGCGGCGGGGCTTGCGACGGGCGGCTGGAATTCGCGGACGAGTTGCGCGTCGTGGCGACGATCGTTCGGCTGATCGGGAAGCCCGATGCGCCCACGAACCCGGAGGACGGCAGCTTCTGAACCGAAAGGTCGGCGTTCGACGCGCCAGCCGGCGCTCACGCTCGACGCGAAACCGGCCACACCCCGTGTCCTTCCGCCGCCCCTTCCACTACACTCGTGACGGAAACCGGCCAACCGTCGGCAGCCGAAGCGCTTCGTCGAGGCCGCGTGCCGTTCGTCGCATCGCGCGCGCAGTCGGCCCGTCCGGCAGTAAGGTCAGGTCATCGGCGCATCGTGCGCCATCCTTACCCGACATCATGCGAGCCACGTCCGACCCTTCGCCGATTTCGCAGCCACCCGCCGGCGCCGCGCCGCGATTGCTGCGCGATCCGGCCGCACTGCTCGCATTCGCGTGCTTCAACTCGGTCGTCGGCCTGGGTTTCTGGGCGCTCCATTTCCAGGAACCGCTGTTGCCCGACCTCGTCGTCGCCAACGCGATCGGTTTCTGCGCGCTGCTGCTCAGTCACGCTGCCGACTGGCTTCTGCCGCGCAAGCCGGGGCTCGCGCTGAAGACCATCGTGATCGCGCCGGCCAGCGTGCTCATCGGCTACGAGATCGCGGCGACGATCATCAACGGGAACGTGCCGCACGTGTTCGGGCACGCGCGCATCGGAACGTGGGACAACTACGGGCCGTCGTTTCTGATCTCGGCGATCCTGTTCGTGTGCGTGTCGCTGTTCCTGCAGTCGATGCGCATGCGAGCGACACTCGAGACCGAGCGCCGCGAAGCGGCCGAAGCGCGCCAGGCCGAGACGGCCGCGCGCCTGGCGCTGCTGCAGGCGCAGATCGAGCCGCACTTCCTGTTCAATACGCTCGCGAACGTGCAGAGCCTGATCGAGCGCGATCCGGCTCGTGCATCGACGATGCTCGACAGCCTGAACCGCTACCTGCGTGCGAGCCTGCGACGCACGCGCGATGCGACGTCGACGCTCGGTGACGAGCTCGAGCTCGTCGACGCGTTGCTGAAGATCGCGTCGATCCGGCTCGGCGAGCGGCTTTCATATGCGATCGACGTGCCGGCGGAACTGCACGCGCTGCCGTTCTCGCCGCTGCTGCTGCAACCGCTCGTCGAGAATGCGTTGCTGCACGGCATCGAGCCGTCGATCGACGGCGGCGTGATCGTGATTCGCGGCAGGATGCGCGGCGACAGCCTCGAACTGAACGTGATCGATACCGGCGTCGGGCTCGGCAAAAGCGATACGCGCCTGCATGGCGGCGTCGGGCTCGCCAACGTCGCCGCGCGTATCCGGACGCTGCACGGCGAGCGTGGCCGCGTCTCCGTCGAGACGAACGCCGCCGCCGCGCATGGCGTCACCGCTACCCTGCTGATTCCGATCGACTGACATGCCGACCGCCCTCATCGCCGACGACGAACCGAACCTGTCCGCCTCGCTCGCGCAGCGGCTGGGCCAGCTGTGGCCCGAACTGGACATCGTCGCGATGCCGCGCAACGGCATCGAAACGCTGGCCGCGCTGAACGCGTCGCCGCGCCCGGACATCGCGTTTCTCGACATCCGGATGCCCGGCATCGACGGGTTGAAGCTCGCTGCACTGGCGCCCGACGTGCATGTCGTGTTCGTCACGGCCTACGACGAATACGCGGTCGACGCGTTCGATCGTGCGGCGGTCGACTATCTGCTGAAGCCGGTGACGGACGAGCGGCTGCTGCGCTGTATCGCGAAGCTTCAACGCGGCGGGCCGGCGCCCGCGCATGCCGATGCGCTCGAGCAGGCAGCGCAAGCGCGGGACGCTGCGCCGATCCGCTGGCTGACGGTCGGCGTGAAGGATGCAACGCGGCTCGTATCGGTCGACGACGTGCTGTACTTCCAGGCGTCGGAAAAATACACGGAAGTCGTCACGGCCGGCGAACGGCTCGTGATTCGCACGCCGCTGAAGGAACTGATGCAGCGGCTCGATCCGGAACGGTTCGCGCAGGTGCATCGCGGCGTGATCGTTGCGTACGCAGCGATCGATCGTGTCGAGCGCGATCTGTTGGGACGGTTGCGGATTCGCGTGCACGGGCAGCGGGAGATGCTGCCGGTGAGTCGTGCGTATGCGGGGTTGTTCAGGCAGATGTGATGGGGGGGCTCGCGGCCCGGGTGACACGATTACGTTCGGACAGATCGTGGGCGATGCGTTGGCAAATCGTGCCGCATCCAACACAATCACGCGAACATCCCGCACTCGGCGGCATGGCATCGCACAAACACGACGTCCCACCCGGGAGACCCGTCATGAAAACAGTACGTGGAATGACAACGTGCGTGGTTGCAGCGCTCGTGAGCGGCTGCGTGACGACGCCGACTCTCGTCGACGAGAGCGTGGCCGGCATCACGCCCACGCAGGCGAGCGGGATCCTGATCGTCGTGGATGGCAAGATCTTCGATTCGCCGGCATTCGGCAGCGAGGGCCGCGCCTATCTGGCAGGACTCGGCGAAGGCATCCAGGGCACGTTGACGGACATACCGACGAAGCTCGTCGAGCTCGACGTGATGAAGTTCGTCGATCCGATACCGCATGCGCTGGACGCAATGCATCCGAGTCACATGGTTCGCCTGTACACGGCGTCCGACTTGCGCCGCAACGACACGCCTGTCAGGGCGACGTGGCAGATGACCGTTTCCGACGTCAAGATTAAGCCGGTCGCGGAGACCCGAGAAAAGCCTGCAGGGACGCGCTACATGTTCAATCCGATCTACAAGGTGCGCGCCGATGGCGACACGTGCGTCGATTCCGACAGTCTCGCGAAGAAATGCGGGCTGGCGATGGGAAAGATGCTCGGCGATGCACTACGCGCCGCACACGTGATGCAGGTCGGTGCGGGGACGTAGGCGAAATGGCTACCGCCACCGTTGATACCCTCGTCAACCAGGAAAACCGGGCTCCGAGCATAGTCCAACCCTCAATCGTCGCTGCAGGTGACAAGGGCGACAACGAGCCCAACACTTAAGCGCCACCTGCAGACAGCGGGGAACCCGCAGCAATACGGGTTCCTCTTTTTTGCTCAGGTCTGCGCCGACACGGTAAAGCTGCGGATCAACGCTAAGGAACTTCGTGTCCGGCACGAGATTGAACGCCATCGGCTCGGCGGACGCGAACCCAAGCAGTTCGTAAAGCTGTTGCGCGGCGACAAACTCCGGCAGGACATCAAGACTTGTGCGAGCGCAACCTGCTGATCGTACCTCACTCACGATGTCCTCGGCGATCCACCTCGTGGCAACCGGCACTGCCGATCACCTGACCATCTTGTCATGAGAACCGCCCCGCAACGTTCACGCGCCGTCCAATTCGCGCACCATCATCTCGAGCAGATGGCTTCGCACGGCCTTGGCTCCCGACGACGTAGGCGCTGCTGCGGCGGCGATCAGATGCGAGAGTTGGGAGAGTGCCGCACACGGCGGCAGGCCCCCGGCCACGACCCACTGCCCCGTGCGCGCAGATGGCATCTGACATGCATGACCGGCAAATAACACGAGTGCGGTGCCGGACACGGAAAGCCTGCGCTGGATCGCCCGGTTTGCGCCGATGCAGTTCCAGCAGAACGTCGAACCCACCAGGCATGACGGCTTGACCATATGAACGACGACATCGGCGTCGCGATTGTCTGACGCGACGGCAAGGGCCCAGGCGAGTGATCCGTCCAGCGTGGGCAAGGATTCGATCCACGTCTGCGCCTGGGACGCATCGTAACCCCACAGCCTGAGCGCGATGCGAAGCGGCGCACGGTTGATCCGTTCACGAATCTCGTGGCGCGTGGTGTTGGGATTGTTGTACTCATGGCTCTGCTTCGTCATGGTGTTGGTGCCCTCCATTGCATTTGAACCAGCAGTCTGTGACTCGATTGGGACAATCACTGTCCTGAACTCAAGCGGCGCGAACAGCGAAGCACGCACGACCCAATCGGGACATGAAATGTCCCCGTCCTGCTTTACAGTCGTCGGCGCGGCGCGGGGGACGATCCCCCAGCAAACTACGCCGCTCATATCCCGTGCTTTGGGCGTGATCGCGCCGCCTGCCCAATCGATGAGTGAGCACACATGCAGCAGGAAGATTCGAGGCGGGGCACTCGAAACACGGCTTGCCATCGACGCCGCGCTCCGATCCGCTCCGGTGCAATCGCGCGGCAATTCAACCTCGGCATCCGATTGCCGATATATCCATCACCCGGTGAAGCGATTGTTCGACCGTGCGCCAACGAGCAGGCAATCAACGACATCTTTACAGACAGAGACCATCGAACGAGGAACCCATCAAGTGATTACGCTTCCACACGCACGTCGTCAGCAAATTTCGGATCTTCGATTTCTCGCTGCATGGGACTTCTGGTTCAAGCGGTTTCAACCTGAACGAAACCCGTTGACCGATCCAATGCCGCGGCTTGCCGCGAATGAGTCTTTGGCCAATCGTCTCAGCACTGGCGTTCGCTTTGCGCTCGATATCATGTGCCGTATGCTGGCCACTCCCCCGTATCGCAACGCGAAGCAGGCCTCGCTCGAAATGGTGGATGCCAATCTTCATCTCCTGGAGCATGCGATGACCGTCAATCCGATAGGCGGTCTTACGGTCAAAGGCGTTCGTCTTACCGCCCTGGGACGCGAACTCCTCGAAGAAATACGCGTTGCCCCCGCACTTGAGGCCATCGCTGATGCATGGGACGCCGGCGACGGCATGCAGGAGGACATGGCGGACACAGAAGACGCTGGCGATGTATTGCACACAAGTGACCAAACAGTGCAACCCGATTTCCCCAACGTAATAATCGAACAGCTGGTCACAGATATCGAGACGGACGAGTTCATCCCGACGTATCGCAACCGGCCGCTCGGTGCACCTGTCTCGGGTTGGCGGGCGCGCCTCTATGCCTATTTTTGGCCGCATCCGGCCACCGGCTACGCCGAAACGTCCGCGGTGCTCGCGCCGATGCTCGATACTGCTCGGCAACTCGCTGATTCAGTCGGAAAATGGTCGGAAGGCCAGAAAAGGCTGGCAGTCGAGTTCGCCGCAGGAGTGTTCGTCTGGGGCGGGGTTTCGCAGCGGCAAGCTTACGAGTGGCAGCAGGTTGAGGCGGTATTTGCTTCCGCTATCGAGGGCCGGGTGCGAGACGGTGCACGGATGAACAGCGGCTGGACGAAGGTTGCCGCGTTCGCAACGGCCCATCTCGAACCAGAGCATGGTCTCGTCATCTGGGACAGCCGGGTTGCGCACTCGCTGATCAGACGCATTGATCGGATCTTGCTGAATCAGGGCTATCGAGAGGTACCGGCGCAGTTTGGTCGTATCGGCCGAGTACCAGGGCGGGGTGGCAGTCGAACGCAGCGTAACCCCTATGCATTGACGGGATGGCGCAGCGGCTACCAGAAGTGGAGCAGCGTCTATGCAGGCAGCGCGCTCGTTCGTGCGATTCGCGACGAGCTCAATAACCGTGAGCGTAGGTCGGCTACGGGCGACTCAGGATGGCAACCTTGGACGCTACGCGAAGTGGAAATGGTTTTGTTCATGGACGGATATTGACGTCGAATGCCTGCCACGAGGGTGCTATTGCGCCCTCATCAAGCGCAACAAGCTTTCGCGGGAGCACTGGCGCTCTGCCCCGAGCCCGAAGAGGATTTTCAAGAGCAACGGCTTGACGACGTCCGCCTATGCCTTGAGCGCATCCTGCTTCCCGGACCGCCTGCGACAGTGCCTGCGCGTCTTTGCACTTTTGTCGGGAAAGGAATCAGAATCGTCATCCATCGGGAACGGCCAGCCGTTGCCCATGCGGGCTCTCCCGTACTGAGACCACCGGCTGGCCGTGGAATTAACGGAAGGCTCGATCAGGCGGCATCCAGCGTCCGGAACTCCGCATCGATCGCTTCGCCCTGATCGCGCCAGCGATGGAATTGCTCACGCTTCTCGCGCCCCGCCACGACGCTTTGCTCGACCGCCGTTACGTTGGCGCGCAAATCGACGAGTTCCGGGAAAAACTGATCCTCGAAATGCGATCCGCCGATCAACTCCAGCAATTCCGCGCGCTGGTTCTCAAAGTTCTCGACCATCGTGTCGAGCACCTTGCGAAACGCCTGTTCGCGCTTCATCTGCTCCACGGAGTCCCAGATTTCGAGCGCAAGACCGAATGCCGACAACAAGCCGTTGAGCCCCTTCGCGAGATTGACGGCGCCCCACGGCTTGAACTTCAGCATCTTGCCGAGATCGAGTCCAACGACCTTCGCGACACCAACAATGCCATCCCGCGCCGCCAGCACCGACGTGTTGTTGATCAGGCCGCTCTTGACTACATAATCGATTCCCTGCTTGCCGTATGCACGCACGCTCGCGTTGAAATGATTCACCTCCGCGTCGAAGCCGACGGCCATCTTGCTGACTTCGAATTTCACCGAGCGCATCTGCTGATCGAACGCGTTTTGCAGATTCGCGTTGAGCACCACGCCGTCGGAGCCGATATTGCGCTCGAAGAATTCCGCGAACGTGTCCATCGATTGGCCACGCGCCTGCAAGATCAGGTCGGTGAAGAAATCTGTCACAAAGCTGCGCAGACCAATGCGCACATCGCCAATACGTTCATCGGATGAATTCAGTTGCTTGCGCAACTGGTTATTCATCGTTTCAAGGCGGTTCACTTCCTGCGCGATGCGATCGTCGTTATGGACGGCAATAGGTAATTGCTTGCCAAGCACGTCACGCACGATGCTGCGCCGCGTTTCGTCGACAACTGCCTCGATGCCTCCCGCCGCGGCAACCTTTTCCGACGTCGCATGCTGAAGCAACTCGATGCGCGAGAGCGCGCGAAAGCGCTCGAGGTCCGCAAGCCAGTATTCGGTGCCCATCTCGAACGGATCGGCGGCGACGGCAACCACGGCGAGCTCCGTGGCTTCCGCGTCGGTCAGCGCGATCAGATCGCGCAGGCGGCTTGCCACGTTGTCCCTTTTGATCGCGAAGAGCTTCGCATATTCGTGCTCGTCCTCGACATCCGCGACCGCATCGAAGCGGCTTAGCACGAACACCGTGCGCGGCAGCAAGTTCAGCGAGCGGAACAGCCAGGTGAGATCGTCTCGATGGCTCTCCTTGATCGGGTTCGTCGGATCCATGACATAGACCACGAGATGCGCCTCGCTCACGTACTTGCGCGTGAGTTCCTTGTACTTTTCGAGCGTATTGGTTTGCGCGTCGTACTGTTCCTTGAAGCCGAACAGACCCGGCGTGTCGATCAGCAGACAATCGGGGCTCGCCTCGTAGACCGTCACTGCATTCGACGATTCCTCATGGCTGATTTTCATTGTCGACTTGTCGAGCCGTTCGAGCCACGCGGCCGCGATCGCCGTCTTGCCCTCAGAAAACCCGCCAATCAGCACGACGCGCAGCTTGTCCTCCTCCACGCTGCGGATCGCATTGTCGAGCTTCGCCTTGACGTTCGGATCGGTGTCGATACCGAACGCTTCGCCTTGCGCGAGGAACAACCGCAGATCGCTGAGCACCTTCAACGTTTCCGTCTGCCGTTCCTTGAAAGACTTGAGCGTCTGTTCCATTACACTGCCTCTGTTTCGGAAATCGTTGTAGAAAATTGCGCGAGATTCGCGCTAACGCGGATCAGCGTTGAATTGATGTGCACCACCTGATTGACCGATTGCTCGACTTCCGAGGCGATCTCGTCAATGCGCGTCTTAACGCTCTCTATCACCTTGTCGCAACTGCTTTTCATCGCGTCTTCCATGCGACCGACGACGCGCCCGATGTTTTCGTTCGCGGCCTTGCGCTGCTGCGATTTCTTGTAATCACTGTCGAAGAAGCCCCAGACTGCTTTCGCGATGCTCACGACAAGCGTCACTCCGCCAATGGCGAGCGTCACCCAGCCGGCGGGATTCCAGATCATCATTAGCCCCCCTGCGAGCGCCGCGATGAGCGACATGTAATTTACGCCGCTGCCGAACTCCATGTTCAACTCGAAGCTACCGAGTGTCGGCGTGTCGATCGACCGATACGCATCCTGTAGTTCCTCGATGCGCCGCTGGAAGCGTTCAAGCGTATCGCTCACGTCCCGCTGGAAACGCGCGAGCTCCCGCTCCATCACCGTCGGCAGGGTCGATTCAAGCTTCGCCTGCTCGCGCTTCATCGCTGCGCCCAGCGCGTCCTTTACGTCGTCGTTATCGACGCCATCCTTGATCTGCTCGTAAATCTGCTCGCGCACGCGCGTTTCGAACGCGCGTATCGCGGCGTCCGCATGTGTTTGCAACGCTGGGCCGAGCGCCCTCACCGCGAGTGCCAGTTGCTCGCTAACGTGGGCCCAGTCGCGCTGAACGTCCGCAGCAAGTGGTGCGACCTTGTCACGCTGGATCAGCGCGACCGTGCCGGCCGCCGTCTGCACGGCGCTGCATACTTTGTGAACGTTCGAGGCACGGATACGCGCATCGCTGTCGGTCACCATGCTGCTGCTCAGCCAGTCGAGAAACGACTGGAAACCCGACCTCGCGAGCACGTCCGCGGGACTCGCCTTCGCGAGGAACTTCTCGCGACTGCGCGCGGTGTCCGAACCTGGTACGAGACAATCGGCCGCCGCCAGAAACGCGGGCTGCGCGCTCAACGCGATATAACGCTGATAGTTGTTGCCCAGATGCTCGCGCATCGTCTCGTCGAGCACAGCGAGGCTCGCGCGTTCGCCCTGGGTCAGCAATTCGCCTTTTTCGAGCTGGATCGGATTCGTGATGCGCTTGTTGAAAATCGACCAGACTTCGGTTTGATCGCCGAGATGCTCGCGAATCTTTTCGAGCGTGCCTTGCCCGTCCTTGTCGCCGGTCTGCGGCGCGGAAGGCTTGCCAGTCACATAGAACACCGCGTGTGCTGCCTTTACCGCGCCGAGAATGCTGTCGATAACGCGTGCTTCCTTACCCTCGATACCGGGCACGTCGAGCAGTTCGAAGCGCTGACCGTTCGCATCGAATTCATAGCCGTGTGCGTCGAGCGTGTAGTCGGAACGGCCCGTGCCGATAATCTGGCCGTCCGCGAACGGCACGAGGCTGTTGAGCATCGCATGCGCCTTCGCCTGCTCGGCTTCGAGCGACTGAAGCGCCGTTTGCGCGACGTTGAGCTGCGCATCGAGCCGTGCACGCTGCGCCTCGTGCGCAGCTGCAAGCTCCCGCTGTTGCAGCCCTATACGCACGAGTTCGCGTTGCTCCGGTAGCTTGCTGAACGCCCACACGAGCTTTTGCCAGAACGATGCGGCCCGCTTCTTCGCCTCAATCGCGAGATGCAGCCCATTCAGTTCCTGTTGGAGCGCATCGCGATCGACGTCAAGTTGCGTCTTACGTTCCGCGACTTGCTCGCGCTGCGCGTCGAGCGCCGCGCGGCTCGCCTCAATCGACTCGGCACGCGCCACCAACGATGCTTCGCTGATGCCGAACTCGGCCTCTTTCGCGCGAAACGCGGAGCGCGCCTCGGTCTTCGTGCGCTCTTGCAGCAGGATACGCAGCGTTTCGATGATCGTCGACTTGCCCGCATTTGTTTCGCCATAAAAAGCGATCGTAAATGTGTCCCAGCGCGCGTGTCGCTGCAAGGCCTCGATTCGCTTCGCAAGATCGTCATGAATCGGAGTGACGAGATCGACGACTTGCTTCATCGTGCTCGCAACACGCGGGTCGGTCGCGTCGAGCTTGAGCTGCCTGAGCAAATCGTCGATTTCGTTCAATACGGCCTGGTGCAGGCCATTCGATGATGTACCGTCAGTTTGTTGCATGTCGCCCCAACTCGATAGACATAGAAAATCCGTCATGAAGTTCTTAAAGACAGACACGACGAATGCTCGCTGCACGGGTCATGCCTTGACTCGCTCACGGTCTGGCAAATCATTCCCGTGTGCGTTTTGCTGCAATCACTTGTGCTGCAAAACCTGCTTGAATTTCGCGAAAGCCCGTCCGATCAGATTCGACTGTGACCGAATCAATGCAGGCGCACCACACCACGGGCAATGCGAACGAGTATCCACGTTCGGCATCAGGACATCGCTACGCGGGGCAAACGTATGTTTCCAACCGCACTGACTACATTTCAACGTAAAGGGCGCTGGGCGTACTGGCATATCACTTCTGGTAGTTTGTTTGTTATATGTGACGGGCTGCCTCAAACTTGCGATCTAACTGACACTCGCCATTCATCCGCGTTGCGCATCGCTCGTTGCCGAATCGACATATGCTCCTACGGCTACGGTTCCCACTACAGCCGCAACAAAAACAATCGCAAATGCGGCCAGATGTTGCAGGGGGGAGGAATTGCAATTCGTGAACATGTGCTGTCCTTTGAGAGGTGAAAGAGGACGGCTTCGATGCGCCGCCTTATCAACTTACCCCCCCTTCAGACAAACCATGTCCGACCGCCGTCGAGAGATACCGATCTAGTAGCGCAAGGGCACATGCTCCGCAATCAGTTCGTATACTGGCACGGCGCCCGTCACGATCTCACCCGCCTTCGTAAATCCCAGCCAGCGCCTTCGCTTCTGCCGCCAACTCGGAGCGCAGGCCCTCCGGCGCCATCACCTCGACGTTCGGTCCGAACGCCCGCAACCACCACCGCAACCGCTGGCTCAACAACACCGTGCCGTTCACCTCGAGCGTGTCGCCACTCTGGCTGAACTGCTGATCCGCGGACAGCGGCGCTTCCAGCAGATGATGGCCGGCACCGTTCGTGAACCGCAGCCTCAGATGGACCTCGCCTTCGACCATGAAATCGAACTGACGCTGCTCCCGTACATACTCCGAGAGCCTGAACCCGCGCGGATAGGTAAACGACTCGGGCAAGACGGTAGCGCGCAGGAGACGATCGAGCCGGTACATCGCCGGGTTCGGATGGCGAGGCATCGCCGCCACGAGATAAACCAGCCCACCCACTTCAACCAGACCAAGCGGGTGGACGACCTTTGCATCGGTGTTATTGACCTTTGTACGTGGCTGGTAGACGACTTCAAGTTGCTGCTCGTAAAAGAGCGCTTGTGAAACTTGTGCGAAGACGTCGGAATCGACCTCAGGATATTGCAGCGTGAAGCTACCGACCTCAACCTCGATCTTGTCGATCCATTTGCGGTAGCGCCGCTCATGCTCGCTGTTGACAATAGCCAGCCGCTTGCCGGCCACCTCGAACAACGGGGCCAACGTGTCAGCGACCAGCGTCGGAATACGCCAAGTCGAAAAACGACGTAGTGTCTGGAGCGCCAGCGCCTCGTCGTGCGTCATGGTGCCGGCTGCCTTCGTGGCGAGGCCGCTCGCTCCCGCAACCTTGCGCCAGTACTTGGCCCGCCCGCGCCGCTCCATTACGACGAGCCCGCTTTCGAGCATATCTTCCAGCCAGCGCTGCACCGTCTTCACAACCGGAGGATCAATCAGCGTGGCGCTGAGCTTGCGGTGCACATCCGGCGTGGAAAGCGGTTCTTCGTCTCTGCCTGCGTCGGGCAGAACCTGCATGATTTCTCGATCCAGCATATCGGGATATTGAATCTGGGGAATTGGCTCACGAGTCCATCGTTTTATCTAACGACATTTTTTGCTGATTCTTGAGTGCTACCTGCGAGAGATTGTTCGAGTGGTGTGTAGACGTTTGCCAAAAAATATTGCTGACGCGAGGGGGCAGGATCGTGTAACGGTATGGCAACACGGGCTTTGTTTGTCACTGCATTTAATGTCAGCAACCGGGGCCCTTCAATCGAAAACTTGATCGCATAGTCACCGCAGCAACGCGAGCGGGTGTCAGGATATCCGCGTTCACGATGGGTTGAGATTCACACGGATGGTCGGACGAACCGATCCTCGTAGTGAAGGGCAAACCGGTTCAAAGCGGCCGTTCAATCGTGAGCAGCGCGTCCCCTCAATGTCGAACTGCCCATCGCCCTCGACGACAACGCAAGGCCCGTGTAACCGGACACGTACAGCAGTCGCCAACACGTGGAGGGGCGCGGCCCATGACATCGCTGTTTGACGCACCGGTCTCGTCGTAGCCACTGTGGCTATGAACGTCGCCCACTTGAATAACGCCTCACATGGCCGGTTATCCGGTCAGTAGGAATAGCCTTGCATGCCGTAGTCGGTGTCGTGGCGACGCCCCCACCACGGCAGATACGCATTGTTCTCGCCCCGCGCACGGAACCAGTCCTTGTCTGGATCGATCAGTGTGACTGTCGATGGCGGAACCACCACCACCGCCGTCGGGCGCTGCGCATCCGTCGTCCCCGCCACCAGCACCGTCTCGTCCAGGTGATTCGCTCGACCGATTGCCAGCACCACGTCCGTCAATGCTGTACCGGCGCCCATCGGGCCCAGCAGCGCCGGCGTATTGAATGTCTGCTCGCGAAAATTGTAGTCCGGCAGCACTTCCGTCAGCGTCTGCGACAACGCGCCGATCCGCTCCGACGATGCTTCGTCGCCACCCGCGTCATGCACGACGAAGTTCAACGATGGCACCGTCACGCCCGCGTTGCGCGCCGCGCTGTCGATGATGGCTTTCCACGCCTGCGCCGCACGCGTGGTGCCAGCCTTCGCCGCGTAGTCCCCGACATTGCCCGTCGCCGCTCGCCCGATCCACGCGAGCGGTTCGCGCTCCGTCTTGAAGTTCGGCCCGACGAGAAACAGCACCACCATGTTCTCGTTGATCTGCGCGTCCTTCGGCGGGAAGCTCGGCGCGTCCCAGTTCATCACCCAGGCGCTCTTGTCCGGGTTCGCCTGCAGGTACTCCAGTGCGCGGTTCAGCGACGTGAAACCGGCGTTTGCCCCGCCCTGGTTGACGTGAACGTCGGGGGGCGTGTTTTTGCTCCAGAGATCCAGGAAATATTTATTCCCGATGTTGAACTCACTGATGATGCTCTGTTGCAGATAGGTCTGAGCCTCACCAGCGTCCAATCTATCCGGCACGGCAAACTCGACACGGATGCCTGCCAGCTCACGCCAGTCATCCTTATTCTTGGACTTGACCGTGTAGAAATACTTGGCGTTCGTTACATAGCGATCACCGAACAGTCCGAGCACTTTACGGACGTATTTGTGATAGAAGCCTTTGAAGGTTTCCTCTCCTTGGTTGCCATACACCAGCGCACCAATTGACTGGAGCTTCGCAAATTTCTGCGGCATCGTCCGAACCATGTCGTCGTTCTTGTTCGGCTGTACAAGACCCATTGTCCAGAGAACCTGCCATTGCGTTGGATAGTCGCGCCGCTGCAACGGATTCAACCACTCGAGTCCGACAACTTGTGCCACGAACGGCCGAGCCCTTTCGTTCGTATTCAGTGCAGCGGCATCTTTCTGTATCACGGCATCCGCATACGCAGGCGTCATCGCCATGATGGTCGATACAACAAACGCAGGAATTGCCACCAACGACGGTGCTATCAACAGTCGCTTCATTCAATCTCCCGCACTCATTTCGCCACGAGGCATATGTACTGTGAAAACACCCAAGCAGCACATGATACCCATCGCGACAATTCACCTGCAGGGAAAAATAGAGATCGGCCTGGCTTTACCTGCTGGATATTTATAAGAGCCTCACCAGCACCAAGCAACGAGTTTAAAAATTAGGATCCTGAAACACATTAGTACGATAATCCGATGTGCGCTACCGAAAGCGTCCTTGGAAAAGGGAACGTGAATGCGACAAAGGGAAACGCAAACATCGCGTCGCCCTTTATTGTGAAGTGTTGCGCGAGGATGTAGTCGAGCCTCACGAAGCCGGCATCAATCGTGCACGAACGCAGCGCTCCCCCGTACGCAATCAGCCGTTCCAAAGATCGGTCGACAGATACTTCAGCCCCGAATCGCAGATCACCGCAGCAATCGTCTTGCCGCGCATCTCGCCGGCCAGCAGCTGCAACGCAGCAGCCACGTTCGCGCCGGACGAAAAGCCGCCGAAGATCCCTTCCTTCTGCGCGAGTTCGCGCGTGACCTGCAGCGCTTCATCGCCCGCGACCTGTAGATAGCCGTCGGCGCGCACACCATTCAAAAATTGAAGATCGCCGATCGAATAGCCACCACCCTGGATCGGATGCTCGGGGCGCGTGACCAGTTGCCCGGCGATCGGCGCAGCACCGACCGGCTCGACGACATAACAGCGAATTGCGGAATTCCGTTCCTTGAGCGCCTTGCTCACACCGGCAAAGGTACCGCCCGATCCGACGAAATCGACGAACCCGTCGATGCGGCCGTCGGTCGCCGCCCAGATTTCCGGCCCGGTCGTCCGGTAGTGCGCGAGCCAGTTGCCGTCGCGATGAAACTGATCGGCGCGAAACGCGCCGCGCTCGACGACGATACGCTGCGCCTCGCGGTCGACGAGTTCAAGATCGCCGCCCGACACCTGTCCGGGAACGGAGCCCGGCAACTGATCGACCAGCACGACCTCCGCGCCCAACGCGCGCATCATCCTGGCGCGCTCCTCGGAGTTGCCCTTCGACATCACTGCGACGAACGGATAGCCCTTCACGCCGCAGATGATCGCGAGGCCGGTGCCCATGTTGCCCGACGTCAGCTCGACGACGGACTGCCCCGGCTGCAATGCGCCGCTACGTTCGGCTTCGTCGATGATGCCGTGCGCCGCACGATCCTTTTTCGAGAATCCGGGATTCAGGTAATCGAGCTTCGCGAGAATGGTGCCTTCGAGGCCGTGCACTTTCGTCAGCCGGTCGAGACGAACGAGGGGCGTTGTACCGATGGCATCGACGATGGAATCGAGCACTTTGCTCATGATGGCCTCCTGGTTCGGGTGGGCGTTGATCGTGAGCGATGTACTGTAGCCAGTGCGCCGAAGCGGAGCTTGTATGTTCTTGCTATGGAGATTCTCCCGGCGCATCGATCGATGCCGACAACTGACCGGGCTACCTGTCGCAACACGGAACAAGCGACAACCAGCGAGCCAGGAATGTGAACGCTGAAATGACAAAGGGCCGGGAGACAAAATCTCCCGACCCTTCGTTCAATTTGGTGCAGCTGCAGGACTCGAACCCGCCACCTGAGGATTGCAAATCACTTTAAATATTCATAAATTACAACAACTTGGCAGATTTCCGCGTTTTCGAAATTGCCGACTTTGTCGGCATGCCAGCCTTATGCCGCAAGGATCCGCATTGGATTGGAAACGCAGCACGATCGCTATGACACGGTTGTTTCACCGCGTCGTCCCGCACTGCAAGGGCTGTGTGAGGACGCGCCGCGGGGTCCCTCTGTGCCCTCAGCCCGAGTAAATGAGCCCCTCGGTAAATCTCGATTGAGGAACCGATGCGCTGCCGATCAAAGAATGCCCAAGCAAACGCCGTGGGAATCAGATGACGTGCGAAGTCGCGGTCCTCAACAAGTATGCGGTTGTCACTGCAGTTGACAGTGCGGTTACCACGACCAACGGTCAGGGCGAGCCCAGGTACTCCAAGGGCGGGAACAAGATCTTCCAGCTGTCTCATACGGAACCCGTTGGCGTAATGATCTTCGGGACCGCTTCCGTATGTGGCATGCCGTGGGAGGTCGTAATCAAGGCTTATCGCGCCGCCCCCCTCGAGACCAACAAATTCGACTCTGTTCAGGAATACGCCGAGGATTTCTTCTCGTTCCTTCAATAGGCGACTAGTCCAATTTCTACGACGGTTCGCGACGATTCGTTCGTCGACGCCCTTCCGCTCGATAAATTGGCGGAAAAATGATGCAAAAAAAATAATTTTTCCCAAACCCTACAGATTTTCTCAACGGCACCGATAATTCATCAGACGAATGCACATCCGGTTCGTCGCACATCATCTGTCCAATTATTGAGAAAATCACTATGCGACAAATCACGAAGAAATTCGCTTTGGCGGCTCTGCTGTCGTCGGCTGTCGTCGGCGCTTATGCCGGCACCACTTCGATTCAGAAAACGACGGCACCGCCGCAAGCGCTCATTTTTTCGACTGGTGCCGGTTTTACAGCTGGCGCATATTTCGGGCTGAGCGGGTCGGATTTTCCGGGCTCGCTGCTGACCGCAAACAAAAAACTGACTAGCATCGATGTTCAAACCACGTCGTATATCGGTGCAACGAGCGATGTCGTTTCCGTTTGCTATTTGCCGCCGTACACGTCGCAATCGAATTATTGTCACAATGAAATCGTTCCGGGGACTAGCGTTAGTCTTAAGGATTTCAATAATCTGCCATTCGGTAACGGTGCTTCCTTTGTGATT
Organism: Burkholderia lata; assembly: GCF_902499025.1. GTDB lineage: Bacteria > Pseudomonadota > Gammaproteobacteria > Burkholderiales > Burkholderiaceae > Burkholderia > Burkholderia lata_C. The sequence goes on from NZ_CABVPW010000013.1 coordinate 101,306, forward strand.
AGGCACAATCCGACCGGACGGCCTAGCACGACTCTGAATCCCGCAGGCAATGAATCCGTGACCTACAACTACTCGTATTGATGAGTACGCGCCCCGCTTGAGAAATCGGCGGGGCGTTTTCGATTTCCCGTATCGAACTGGGCGACCAACCCGATGTACGATATGGAAGGCCATCGCCTCACGTCTTCTTTCAGTGAAAAAGACGTGGCATCCGCAGAAGTGATTCAGGCCAACAGCAACAATACCAAGCTGGACAAGGGTTTTCTGAATTACATTTTGGATCAAGGTTACGGCCAGAACCACATTATGAATTTCCAGTTTCTGGAAAAATTCGTTACTCGTGGCTCGAGCGTTGACAACACGAATTTGAATGCGGTGGAATTTGAAACATATGCCGCCACACCTAAATCGATTGTCACTGCACCCAAAGATATCGAATTCCATCGTCCGATACCGGATTTTATAAGCCCCAATGGCGTGTTCACCATCACCGCAAAAGGTGCGAAAAACGGATTTGTACTGGCGGATGGTCATCCGGGACAGCAACAGAAAACGAATTCCGTTCAGATGAAAAACGGACACCTTGCGGTCGATATCGAAAAACCGTCTTTCACAGAAATGATACTTGCGATGCCGAAAGGTGCGCCTGTTAAACCGAACGCGGTAACTCACCATAAAAAGGCGACGTGATATCGTTCACGCAGCAGATAAAACGATGCGCCTGCACGATAGATCGAACCCGCCATATACGAGCTTTTTCATTTATTGGGAAGCTTCGCCTTACTATCCAAAGGCAAATCGTACAAGTGAACGTAGCGCTCACCAGCTACGACGTGTTCCCAATGATAGTCCGACAGGAACTGTCGGAGCTTCGGGCCATTGCCTTGCTTGTCTTCCGCGACACCGCCCAATTCAGCCCACCCCGTACCAGCGGGAAGATTGGCTTTCTTCAACGCCTCACGAAGATGGGACCAAGAACAGCGAGTCCGCAATGCGTCGATCACGGCTTCTGGCTTGCTGCCGCCGGTCATCGTCGGCTTAATAAGCGCGCTTGCCCCCGGCATATGCGTGGTCTCGTGCAAATTTTCTTGTCACTCGCGTAGTCCTTCGACGACCAGATGCTCGCGGTGGCCGATGTTGGACTAACGCGGTTTGTAGAACGACGCCTTGATGGTAGAACAAAAAAATGCGGGCCCCATCTCTGGGACCCGCATGGGTATTGGTGCCGGCTGCAGGACTCGAACCCGCCACCTGATGATTACAAATCAACTGCTCTACCAGATGAGCTAAGCCGGCGTAGCGCGAGATTTTACCTCATTTCACGATCTTGAGGCGAGGTCTGCTGCCACCTTTTGAACCGTCGCCATCGCCGTCGGTTTTCGGCGGCTCGTCGGCGCCTTCGGAGGGTTCCTCGTTCGCGCCGCTGTCGGCCACCGGCGTCAACGCGGCAGGCGACTCGTCGCGCTGCGCGTCATCGGCCTGCGCCGCATCTTCATCGAACGCACCCGAATCCGCACCTTCACCCGCGACCGCATCGACCTGGAACGCCATGCCCTGCCCGTTCTCGCGCGCATAGATCGCGAGCACGTTGGCAACCGGAATCTCGATCTTGTGCGCCTTCCCGGAGAATCGGGCCGTGAACTCGATCCACTCGTTGCCCATCTGCAACTGGCTCGTCGCCTCGAAGCTGATGTTGAGCACGATCTCGCCGTCACGCACGAACTGACGCGGCACGCGCGTCGAGTTGTCGACCCTCACCGCGATATGCGGCGTGTAACCGTTATCGGTGCACCACTCGTACAACGCGCGCAGCAAATAAGGCTTCGTTGAAATCTCTTGCATCACAATCCTCGAACCCGGAGCGGGGGCGCGGCACGCCGCGCCCCCGCTCCGTCATGCACTCATTGCACCATCAACGACGCATGACCTTTTCGGACGGCGTCAGTGCTTCGATATAGGCCGGACGGCTGAAGATCCGCTCGGCGTACTTCATCAGCGGTGCAGCGTTCTTCGACAGTTCGATGCCGTAGTGATCCAGACGCCACAGCAGCGGCGCGATCGCGACGTCGAGCATCGAGAATTCCTCGCCGAGCATGTACTTGTTCTTCACGAAGATCGGCGCGAGCTGCGTCAGGCGATCGCGGATCGCGAGGCGTGCCTTCTCGTGATTCTTCTCTGCTGCCTTGCCCTTCTCGTTCTCGAGCGTGCTGACGTGGACGAACAGTTCCTTCTCGAAGTTGAGCAGGAACAGGCGTGCACGTGCGCGCTGCACGGGATCAGCCGGCATCAGCTGCGGATGCGGGAAGCGCTCGTCGATGTACTCGTTGATGATGTTCGATTCGTACAGGATCAGGTCGCGCTCGACCAGGATCGGCACCTGACCGTACGGGTTCATCACCGAAATGTCTTCCGGCTTGTTGAACAGGTCGACGTCACGGATTTCGAAGTCCATGCCCTTCTCGAACAGCACCAGCCGGCAACGCTGGGAGAACGGGCAAGTTGTGCCGGAATACAGAACCATCATGTTTGCGTTTCCTCAAAAAAGCCGAGGGCCGGCACTCGGCGAACTCCTTCCGGGGTTCCACCTTGCGCCGGCCCCACGCCGGTCAGGCGTGATTACTTGATATCTTTCCAGTACGCGGCATTGAGCCGCCAGGCCAGGAAAGTCAGGACACCGAGAAAGATCAGCACCCATACGCCGAGGCGTTTGCGAGTCTGCTGAGCCGGCTCGGACATCCAGGTCATGTACGCCACCAGGTCGGCAACCGCAGCATCATAATCCACCGCGGACAGTGTCCCCGGCGTGACCTGCTGGAAGCCGACGAGCGTATGGGCCTTCTCGCCCGTCTCCTCGTCCGTCTTGTCTTCGAATTTGGCGGTGCGCTGCCCCTGCAGCTGCCACAGTACATGGGGCATGCCGACGTTCTCGAACACCGCGTTGTTCCAGCCGCTCGGCCGCGTATCGTCGCGGTAGAAGCTCCGCAGATACGTATACAGCCAGTCGCGGCCACGCGCACGCTCCTCGACCGACAGGTCGGGCGGCGAGGTGCCGAGCCAGTTCTTCGCGTCTTCGGGCCGCATCGCGACGGACATCGTGTTGCCGACCTTGTCGGTCGTGAACAGGAGATTCTTTTCGATCTCCTTCTGGGATATGCCCAGATCCGTCAGACGGTTGTAGCGCATCAGGTTCGCGCTGTGGCAGTTCAGGCAATAGTTTACAAACAATTGCGCGCCGTGCTGAAGCGAAACGAGATTTTCCGTGTTATCGGGCGCCCGGTCGAGCGGAAAATTACCTTCCGCCCGAACCGCCGGCGCTACCAGCAGCGCACACGCGGTCGCCCCGATCAGCGCGAGTGTCGAAAGCAGTTTCTTCATGTCGTTCTCTCCTCGCTCACGTTAATGGGGCTTGAAGCGCACCCGCTCCGGCGGCTGCTTGAACGTGCCAAGCGGCGTCCAGACGGGCATGCCGAGGAAGAACGCGAAGTAGATCAGCGCACAGGCCTGCGCGATCAGCGTCGAAGCCGGGGATGGCGGCCGCGTGCCGAGGAACCCGAGGGTCAGGAATGCCACGACGAAGATCCCGAGGAACACCTTGTGGAACAGCGGCCGGTAGCGGATCGACTTCACCGGGCTGCGGTCGAGCCACGGCAGGAAGAACAGCGTGATCACCGCGGAACCCATCACGACGACGCCCCAGAACTTCGACTCCGTCAGGTACATGAACACGACGATCGCCGCCGCCAGCACCGGCAGGCCGGCCTTCCACTTGCCGCGCGCGCGGATCAGCGCGAGCACGCCGAGCAGCGCGATCACGATCATCAGCACGATCTTGAACGGGTCGGTGGTCGCGCGCAGCATCGCGTAGAACGCGGTGAAGTACCAGACCGGCGCGATCTCGGGCGGCGTCTGCAGCGGATTCGCCGGGACGAAGTTGTTCGCCTCGAGGAAGTAGCCGCCCATCTCCGGCGAGAAGAACACGATCATCGCGAACACGATCAGGAACCCGCACACGCCAAGGAAATCGTGCACCGAGTAGTACGGGTGGAACGGGATGCCGTCGAGCGGAATGCCGTTCTCGTCCTTCTTCGCCTTGATCTCGATGCCGTCCGGGTTGTTCGACCCCACTTCATGCAGCGCGACAAGGTGCGCGATCACGAGGCCGACCAGCACGAGCGGAATCGCGATCACGTGGAACGCGAAGAAGCGGTTCAGCGTGACGTCCGACACGACGTAGTCGCCGCGAATCCACAGCGACAGGTCAGGGCCGACGAACGGGATCGCCGAGAACAGGTTCACGATCACCTGCGCGCCCCAGAACGACATCTGGCCCCACGGCAGCAGGTAGCCGAAGAACGCCTCGGCCATCAGGCACAGGAAGATCGCGCAGCCGAAGATCCACACGAGCTCGCGCGGCTTGCGATACGACCCGTAAAGCAGCCCGCGGAACATGTGCAGGTAGACGACGACGAAGAACATCGACGCGCCCGTGGAGTGCATGTAGCGGATCAGCCAGCCCCACGGCACCTCGCGCATGATGTACTCGACCGACGCGAACGCGAGCGTCGAGTCGGGCTTGTAGTTCATCGTCAGGAAGATGCCCGTGACGATCTGGTTGACGAGCACCAGCAGCGCGAGGGAGCCGAAGAAGTACCAGAAGTTGAAGTTCTTCGGTGCGTAGTACTCGGAAACGTGCTTCTTCCAGGTGGACGTGAGCGGGAAGCGCTGATCGATCCAGCCGGTGAGACCTGTCGTGGAGACTTCCTTGTTGTCGGCCATCACGCTTCTCCTTTCTCGTCCTTGCCGATCACGAGGGTCGTTGCCGACGTGAACATGTAGGGCGGGATGTCGAGATTCTGAGGCGCCGGTTTGTTCTTGAACACACGGCCGGCGAGGTCGTAGGTCGAACCATGGCACGGGCAGAGGAAACCGCCCGGCCAGTCGTCCGGCAGGTTCGGCTGCGGACCCGGCGTGAAGCGTTGGCTTGGCGTGCAGCCGAGGTGCGTACACACGGCCATCACGACGAGAATGTTCTTGCGATCGGCCCGCGAGCGATATTCGTTCGCGCAATACGCGGGCAACGGCATCGTATAGGGCTTTTCGGAGGTCGGATCGGCCACTTCCTTGTCGGCCTTGACCACGTCGGCCAGCATCGCATCGGTGCGGTTCAGGATCCACACCGGCTTGCCGCGCCACGGCACGGTCACCATTTCACCGGGCTTCAGCGCGCTGATGTCGACTTCGACCGGTGCACCGGCCGCTTTCGCTTTCGCGGACGGCGCAAGCGACGCCGCGAAAGGTATGACGGTGGCTACGCCTCCTACGCCACCTGCTACGGATGTCGCAATCAGCCAGGTACGGCGGCCGCTGTCGACGCGTTTCTCTTCCTTGTCTCGCATCACACGCCCCACTTCTGAGTTGGATTTTCCGTCACGACTTTCCATTCCGCCGCTAGTTTGCTCGAATGGAGCCGCCATTTACAAGGCCCGGAGATGAAAATCCCTTCGAAGTGATTGATAGTCAAGGGTTTTCCCCCACTATCGGAGCGATTAAATCATTTCACTTTTAAGCATCTGCTACATTGCGAAATTTCGATGCGCTGCCGCAAATCCGGCATTCAGACCGGGTTATGGATATCAATAAAAAGGTGTTCGATATCGAATTCTTCGGACAAGTGGGCGCCAAGTGCCTGGATTCCGTAGCGCTCGGTCGCATGGTGCCCTGCCGCAACGAACGCGACGCCGCTCTCGGCGGCCGTGTGCGTCACGTATTCGGACACCTCGCCGGTCAGGAACACGTCCGCGCCGGCGTCGATCGCCGCGTCGAAGTAGCTTTGCGCGGCGCCCGTGCACCACGCGATGCGGCGCAGCTGCATGTCCGAATCGCCGAGCACGAGCGGCGTGCGGCCGAGCGTGCGCTCGACCTTCGCGACGAAGTGTTCGAGCGAGACAGGCATCGGCAGCGTCGCCATCCAGCCGAGGTCGCCTTCGCCGAACCGCTGTTCGCCGATCAGGCCGAGCCGGTCGCCGAGCTGCGCGTTGTTGCCGAATTCGGGATGCGCGTCGAGCGGCAGGTGGAACGCGAACAGGTTCAGGTCGTTCGCGAGCAGCAGCTTCAGGCGCTGGTACTTGCGGCCCGTGATCTGCGGCGGCTCGTTGCGCCAGAAATAGCCGTGATGGACGAGCACGGCATCTGCCCCCCATTCGAGCGCGGCTTCGAGAAACGCGACCGACGCCGTCACGCCGGTGGCGATCTTCTCGATCTTGCGGCGCCCCTCGACCTGGAGGCCATTCGGGCAATAGTCCTTGAAGCGCGCGGTTTCAAGGGTATTGTTCAAGTACAATTCAAGTTCGATCCGATCCATATAAACCTCTAATCCATTCAGATGCTTAGACGCTTCTGGCTGTTCTTCGCGCAGGCGGTTACCGTGCTGCTCGCGCTGATGTTCATCGTCGTGACGCTCAAGCCGCAATGGCTGCAACGGCAAGGACAGCTCGGCAAGCAGCTCGCCACGCCGATCGTTGCGCTGCGGGAAGTCGCGCCGGGCATCGGCGGTGCGCCGGCGACCACGTCGTACGCCGAAGCCGCACAAAAGGCGATGCCGGCCGTCGTCAACGTGTTCTCCAGCAAGGACGGCTCGCTGCCGCCCGACCCGCGCGCGAAAGATCCGCTGTTCCGCTACTTCTTCGGCGACCGCAACGCCCGCAAGCAGCAGGACGAACCGGCGGCCAACCTTGGCTCGGGCGTTATCGTGAGCCCTGAAGGTTACATTCTAACGAACCAGCACGTCGTGGACGGCGCCGACCAGATCGAAGTCGCGCTCGCCGACGGCCGCACGGCCACCGCGAAGGTCATCGGCAGCGATCCCGAAACCGATCTCGCCGTGCTGAAGATCAACATGACGAACCTGCCGACGATCACGCTCGGCCGCTCCGACCAGTCGCGCGTCGGCGACGTCGTGCTCGCGATCGGCAACCCGTTCGGCGTCGGCCAGACGGTCACGATGGGGATCATCAGCGCGCTGGGCCGCAACCACCTCGGCATCAACACGTTCGAAAACTTCATCCAGACCGACGCGCCGATCAACCCTGGCAACTCGGGCGGCGCGCTGGTCGACGTGAACGGCAACCTGCTCGGCATCAACACCGCGATCTACTCGCGCTCGGGTGGCTCGCTCGGCATCGGCTTCGCGATCCCCGTGTCGACCGCGCGTACGGTGCTCGAGAGCATCATCACGACCGGCTCGGTCACGCGCGGCTGGATCGGCGTCGAGCCGCAGGACGTCACACCGGAGATCGCCGAGTCGTTCGGGTTGTCGCAGAAATCGGGCGCGATCGTCGCCGGCGTGCTGCAGGGCGGCCCGGCCGACAAGGCCGGCATCAAGCCGGGCGACATCCTGGTCTCGGTCAACGGCGACGAGATCACCGACACGACGAAGCTGCTGAATACCGTCGCGCAGATCAAGCCCGGCACGCCGACCAAGGTGCACGTCGTGCGCAAGGGCAAGGAGTTCGACGTGAACGTGGTGATCGGCAAGCGCCCGCCGCCGCCGAAGCAGACGCTCGACGAGCAGGACAGCGATACCGAATGACGTCAGGCGAGCGGCATCCCGCCGCATGCCGGACACCATCGGAAACATCGGAAACGAAAAAGGGCAGCCGGTTGGCTGCCCTTTTGCTTTGTATCGAAAGACCTTCGTCGCCGGGAAGATGGCTCGCCGCCCGCTTTCCAGCCGACTAACCCGCCACCGGGTCGCCCCTCGGGTCTGGCCAAACGACCGGCCGCGCCGCGCACCGCCCGGTGCGCCGCCTTCAACTGGCGGCTTCGCCGTTCTCCGCCTCGCCCTCTTCGGCCGGCTTCTTCGGCACGAAGAACCGCGCAGCCAGCAGCCCGATCTCGAACAGCACGACCAGCGGCAGCGCGAGCATCAGTTGCGAGAACACGTCCGGCGGCGTGACGACCGCGGCGACCACGAACGCGCCGACGATCACGTACGGTCGCATCTCCTTCAGCTTCTTCAGCGACAGCACGCCCATCCGGACGAGCAGCACGACGACGATCGGCACCTCGAACGTGACCCCGAACGCGATGAACATCCCGAGCACGAAGCTCAGGTAGTTGTCGATGTCGGTGGTCATTTCGGCCCCGAGCGGCGCGTTGTAGTGCGCCATCACGCGGAAGATCGTCGGGAACACGAGGAAGTACGCGAACGCCATCCCGCACAGGAACAGCACGTAGCTGCTGCCGACGAGCGGCGCGACGAGCTTCTTCTCGTGCTGGTACAGCCCCGGCGCGACGAACGCCCAGATCTGGTACAGCACGATCGGCAGCGCGATCACGAGCGCGACGAGCATCGTGACCTTCATCGGCACGAAGAACGAGCCGGTGACGTCGGTGACGATCATCTTGCCGTCCTTCGGCAGGTTCTGCATCAGCGGCCGCGCGAGCAGCCGGAAGATGTCGGGCGCCCAGTAGACGAGCCCGAGGAACACGACGATCACGGCCGCGCCCGCGCGAATGATGCGATCGCGAAGCTCGACGAGATGGGAAATGAAGGTTTCTTCCGGGGCGTCGCCCGGGGTCTGCTGGGGGTCGCTCACGCCGGCCCTCGGTAGGATTGACGAGCGAGCATGCGCTCGGCTCAGAAGAAGCGCGTCGGCCGGCGCAGGCTGGCCGGCTGGTGGCGCGCGACACGCGCGGCGCCCGACTGCACGTGCGTGCGGCGAGTGGTCGCTCGCTTGTACCAGGCAGGCGCAGCCGCCTGCTTGACGCGCCAGTTGCGGCGCTTCGGCGCGAGCGCGGCCGAACTGCCGCGCCACGACGGCGCGGCGGGCATGCCGGAACCGGTCGAACCGGCGTCGCCCGCCGCTTCGTTGAGACCGCCGACCGCGGAATGCCACGTGTCGTTCAGTTCCTTCTCGTGCTCGCGCAGGTTGTCGTGGATCGTCGTCTCGACATTGCGTGCGGCCGCCTCGAAATCGGTCTTCATCGTCCGCAGCGCGTCGAGTTCGATTTCACGCGAGACCTCGGCCTTCACGTCATTGATATACCGCTGCGCGCGGCCGAACAGCGCGCCTGCCGTACGCGCGACGCGCGGCAGGCGCTCGGGGCCGAGCACCACGAGCGCGACGACGCCGATCAGCGCCATCTTCGAAAGACCGAGATCCAGCATTGCGAATGCCTGTCAGCGTGCCGGCGTTACGCCTTGTTCGAGTCGGAACGCGTCGTTTCCTTCGCGTTGACGTCGACCGAGCCCGAGCGCGGCAGTTGCTGCGCGTCCGCCGGTGCTTCGCCGTCCTTCATGCCGTCCTTGAAACCCTTCACGGCGCTGCCGAGATCGTTACCGATGTTGCGCAGCTTCTTCGTACCGAAAACCAGCGCGACGATCAGCAGCACGATCAGCCAGTGCCAAATGCTCAATCCACCCATGATGAAACCTCTCCTCAACCACGCCGCGATGCGGCGCAAATCGCCGGCAACGCGCCGGCTTCGACAATCGATGCGGGGAAACGCCCCGCGCCGTCAACCCATCCGCTGCCAGGGGCGCGGGCCGGCCAGGATATGCGCGTGCAGGTGGTAGACCTCCTGCCCGCCGCCCGGGCCCGTGTTGATCACCGTGCGGAAACCGGTTTCGCCACCCGTATACGCAACGCCGAGCTGGTCGGCGAGACGCGAGACGAGCACCATCAGCCGGCCGAGCATCGGCGCATCGGCCTCGCTCGCCGCCGACAGCGTCGGCAGGTGCTGGCGCGGAATCACGAGCACGTGCGTCTCGGCCGCCGGGCGGATGTCGCGGAATGCGACGAATTCGTCGTCCTCGTGCACCTTCGTGCTCGGGATCTCGCCTGCCGCGATCTTGCAGAACAGGCAATTCGGATCGTGACTCATGTTGCTCCTGCAGACGCCCGAGCGCGGCCGGTCAGAACCAGGCCTGCGGATCGAGCGGCTTGTTGTCGTTCAGGTACAGCCAACCCTTGATGATACGGTACAGCGTCCAGATCCATGTGACAAACATCACTGCGAATCCGACCACCACGAACATCAGCGCGAACCCGATCACATACGCGATCAGTGCGCGCCAGAACGTGCGGATCTGCCACTCGAAGTGAGCCGCATACGGCGTACCGGCCACATCGTCGCGCTTCACGTAGTTGATGATGATCGCGATGATGCCCGTGACGCCGCCCGTCAGCCAATGAAACGCATAGAGGCCGTAGAGCACGTGAGTCAGCGTGCGCAGCCCGTTCAGGCGTTCGGCGTCCGCGGCCCCCGGCACCGACGGCGGCGGAAACTGGCTTGGCGTATCGGTCATGATGCTACCCCTGTTAGATGACAATTCTTACAGCTTACCGCACTGTGGCCATCCCGCGACAAGGGTCTGTCAGCCGCCGTTTTCCTCGCGCTCGCGACGCTTGCGCAGGGCCTTCTCTTCAATACCCGACAACCCTTCGCGGCGCTCGAGCTCGGCAATCACGTCGGCCGGGCTCAGGTCGAAATGCGACAGCATCACGAGGCAGTGGAACCACAGATCGGCCACCTCGCCGACGAGCGCGGTCGGCGCGCCGCCCTGGCGCACGTCCTTCGCGGCCAGTACGACTTCCGTCGCCTCTTCGCCGATCTTCTTCAGCACCGCGTCGTCGCCCTTGTGGAACAGGCGCGATACGTACGATTGATCGGGATCGCCGCCCTTGCGGCTATCGATCACGGCCGCGAGGCGCAGCAGCGTGTCTTCGGTCGATTGCGTCATTTGTAGATGTGTTCGGGGTCTTTCAGCACCGGATCGACCGCGACCCAGTCGCCGCTGTCGACGGTGCCTTCGAATTTCTGGAAGAAGCACGAATGCCGGCCGGTGTGGCACGCGATGCCCGACACCTGCTCGACCTTCAGCAGCACGACGTCCTCGTCGCAATCGAGCCGAACCTCGTGCACGTGCTGCACGTGGCCCGACTCCTCGCCCTTGAACCACAGGCGCTTGCGTGAGCGCGAATAGTAGACCGCACGCTGCGTCTCGATCGTCTTCGCCAGTGCCTCGCGATTCATCCACGCGAACATCAGCACGTCGTTCGTCGACGCTTCCTGCGCGATCACCGGCACGAGGCCGTTGTCGTCCCAGCGGACCTTGTCGAGCCACGCGGGCAATGCATTCGTTTCCGTATTCATCACAGCCTCACCGGGATGCCCTGGTCGGCCATGAAGCGCTTCGCCTCGCCGACCGTGTGCTCGCCGTAGTGGAAAATGCTCGCGGCCAGCACCGCATCGGCGCGGCCGTCCTTGATGCCGTCGGCCAGGTGCTGCAGCGACCCGACGCCGCCCGATGCGATCACCGGCACCGGCACCGCGTCCGACACGCCGCGCGTGAGCGCGAGGTCGAAGCCCGACTTGGTGCCGTCGCGGTCCATGCTGGTGAGCAGGATCTCGCCCGCGCCGAGCTCGGCCATCCTGCGCGCCCATTCGATCGCGTCGAGGCCCGTGTTCTTGCGGCCGCCGTGCGTGAAGACTTCCCAGCGCGGCGTCTCGCCGTCGGCCGACACGCGCTTCGCGTCGATCGCGACGACGATGCACTGCGAGCCGTACTTGTCGGCCGCGTCGCGCACGAGCTGCGGGTTCGCGACCGCCGACGAGTTCATGCTGACCTTGTCCGCGCCCGCGTTCAGCAGGCGCCGCACGTCCTCGACGGCGCGCACGCCGCCGCCGACGGTCAGCGGAATGAAGACCTGCGACGCGACGGCTTCGATGATCGGCAGGATCAGGTCGCGCTGGTCGGACGTCGCGGTGATGTCGAGGAACGTCAGTTCGTCGGCGCCCTGGTCGTCGTAGCGGCGGGCGATCTCGACGGGGTCGCCGGCGTCGCGCAGCTCGACGAAGTTGACGCCCTTGACGACACGCCCGGCAGTCACGTCCAGGCAGGGGATGATGCGTTTAGCTAGAGCCATGATGTTGCGCCAAATGCCGCGATGGGACGGCCGGTTGCGGAAAGCCTCGCGCGAGGCTTCCGGTCGGGGCCGCCTGCAGGCAGCCCCGGCGAGCGGGACAACCGCGCTTACGCGTTGTCGAGTTCGCCGTTCAGTTCGTCCGCGCGCTTTTGCGCGGCCGCGAAATCGAGATCGCCGGAGTAGATCGCACGGCCGCAGATCACGCCTTCGACGCCGTGCTCTTCCACTTCGCACAGGTTCTCGATGTCCACGAGGTTCGACAGGCCGCCGCTGGCGATCACCGGGATGCCGACCGCCTGCGCGAGCTTCACGGTCGCCTCGATGTTGATGCCCTGCAGCATCCCGTCGCGGCCGATGTCCGTGTAGACGATCGATTCGACGCCGTAGTCCTCGAACTTCTTCGCGAGATCGATCACTTCGTGGCCGGTCAGCTTGCTCCAGCCGTCGGTCGCGACCTTGCCGTCCTTCGCATCCAGCCCGACGATGATGCTGCCGGCGAACGCGGTGCACGCGTCCTGCAGGAAGCCCGGATCCTTCACGGCCGCCGTGCCGATGATCACGTAGGACAGGCCCGCGTCGAGATACTTCTCGATCGTCTCGAGGCTGCGGATGCCGCCGCCGAGCTGTACGGGGATTTCATCGCCGACTTCGTCGAGGATCGCTTCGATCGCCTCGAGATTCTTCGGCTTGCCGGCGAACGCGCCGTTCAGGTCGACGAGATGGAGCCGCCGGGCGCCGAGATCGACCCATTTGCGGGCCATCGCCGCGGGGTCCTCGGAGAAAATCGTGGCCTGGTCCATATCGCCCTGTTTGAGGCGCACACACTGACCGTCTTTGAGATCGATGGCCGGAATCAGCAACATAGCAATCGGGTGTCGTCGTGGAAAAAGAAAAGAATCCGGCGCGTACCGGCCAATCCGGTACCGCGCCGCCTCGCTAGTTTAGTACAACTCTTTCGGCGCTTAGGCGGGCGAGCCCCGTAAGACGGGCCGCTCAGGCCCGCCGACTGTGGCACGCACGCGACGCTCACGGCTTCCAGTGTACGAAGTTGCGATACAGACGCAACCCGACCTCCGCACTTTTCTCGGGGTGGAATTGGGTCGCGAAGAGGTTGTCCCGCGCGACCGCGGACGTAAACGGCGCACCGTAAGCCGTTTCGCCAACCGTATGTGCCGGGTTGTCCGGCGTCACGTAATAACTGTGCACGAAGTAGAAATACGCGTCGTCGGGCACGCCGTCCCACAGCGGGTGCGGCTGCGACTGGCGCACGCGGTTCCAGCCCATCTGCGGCACCTTGAAGCGCGAGCCGTCGTCCTGCAGGCGGCCGTCGAGCTCGAAACGCACGACCTTGCCGGGCAACAGGCCGAGGCCCTTCGTATCGCCTTCCGCGCTCCAGTCGAACAGCATCTGCTCGCCGACGCACACGCCCAGCAGCGGCTTCGTGCGGGACGCCTCGATCACGGCCTCCTGCAGGCCCGATTCGCCGAGGCAGCGCATGCAGTCGGGCATCGCCCCCTGGCCGGGCAGCACGACACGGTCGGCCGCGCGGATCGCGGCCGGCGTGTCGACGATCGCCACGTCGGCGGCCGGTTCGGCCTTCCTGAGCGCCTGCGCGACCGAGCGCAGGTTGCCCATCCCATAATCCACAATCGCAATCGAAGTTTTCATCTCAGTGCAGGCAGTAGCGCCCTCAGTCCATTGACGATGAATTCCACCGCCAGCGCCGACAGCATCAGACCCATCAGCCGCGTGGCGATGTTGATGCCCGTGCGGCCGATCCAGTTCGCGATCGGCTCGGCGAGCCGCATCGCGACGAAACACAGAAAAGCCAGGACCGCGCCGATCGCGACCAGCCCGGCCCGCTCATACCAGTGATGCGAGTTCGCCGCATAGATGATCACCGTGCTGATCGAGCCAGGGCCCGTGAGCAGCGGAATCGCCAGCGGCACGACCGCGATGTTGTCCTTCAGCTCGGCCTCGTGGCGCTCCTCCGGCGTCGATCGCGTGTTGCCGATCTGCGCGTTCAGCATGTTGATCGCCATCAGCAGCATGATGATCCCGCCGCCCACTTCGAGCGACCCGACCGAAATGCCGAAGAAGTTGATGATCTGCTGCCCGAGCAGCGTCGTCACCGTGATCACGCAGAACACCGACACCGATGCGATCCGGATCGTGCGCCGCCGCTCGGCATCCGTCTGCTGCGCCGTCAGGCTCAGGAAGAACGGCACCGCACCGACCGGGTTGATCAGCGCAAGCAGCGAAATGAACGATTTGAGCAGATCCATCGCAAGCCGGCGCCGTGCGCCGAAGCCGTGAGGTTGTCCTTGACGCTCCGTCCGGTCAGTTCAGGTTCAGAGGCTGCCCTTCGTCGACGGGATCTGCCCCGCCGCACGCTCGTCCAGCTCCACCGCCGCGCGCAGCGCGCGGCCGAAGGCCTTGAACACGGTTTCGAGCTGATGGTGCGCGTTGATCCCGCGCAGGTTGTCGATGTGCAGCGTGACGCCCGCGTGGTTCACGAAACCGCGGAAGAATTCGATCGACAGGTCGACGTCGAACGTGCCGATCCGCGCCCGCGTGAACGGCACGTGGAATTCGAGGCCCGGCCGGCCCGAGAAGTCGATCACGACGCGCGACAGCGCCTCGTCGAGCGGCACGTACGAATGGCCATAGCGGCGGATGCCCTTGCGGTCGCCGATCGCCTTCGCGACGGCCTGCCCGAGCGTGATGCCGACATCCTCGACCGTGTGGTGATCGTCGATATGCGTATCGCCATGCGCTTCAACCTCGAGATCGACCAGACCGTGTCGAGCGATCTGGTCGAGCATATGGTCGAGGAACGGCACGCCGGTAGCCAGCTTCTGCTGGCCCGTGCCGTCGAGATTGAGCTTCACACGGATCTGCGTTTCGCTGGTATTGCGAACGACTTCCGCCACACGCATGGCAATTCCTTGACTGAGTCGATGTAAATGGGGATTGATCGTTTCGCGCTGCGGCGCCAGGAGGCTCAACCGGGCAGCGCGAGTTTCAAAGCGGCCAGCAGGCGCGCGTTTTCGTCGGGAGAACCGACGGTCAGCCGCACGCATTCAGCCAGCAACGGATGCATTTTACTCACGTTTTTGATCAAAACCCGCTCGGTAAGCAGCGCGTCGAACACGGCAGCCGCATCCGGCACGCGCACCAGCAGGAAATTGCCGGCGCTCGGAAACACCGTCGCGCCCGGCAGCGCGGCCACGGCCTGCGCGAGGCGCGTGCGTTCCGCACGCAGATCGGCCGCCTGCGCGTCGAGCACGTCGAGGTGGTCGAGCAGGAAATCGGCGGTCGCCTGGGTCAGCACGTTGATGTTGTACGGCGGGCGCACCTTGTCGAATTCGGTCAGCCACGCGGGCGAACCGACGAGATAGCCGAGGCGGATGCCCGCGAGCCCGAGCTTCGACACCGTGCGCATCACGACGACGTTGTCGAACTCGGCGGCGCGCGGCAGCCACGAGCGAACGGCGAACGGCTGGTATGCCTCGTCGATCACGATCAGGCTGTGCCGCGCGGCCGCGACGATCCGTTCGATGTCGGCATCGTCATACAGCGTGCCGGTCGGGTTGTTCGGGTACGCGAGATAGACGAGCGCCGGACGATGCTCGGCGATCGCCGCGAGCATCGCGTCGACGTCGAGCGTCAGGTCGGCCTTCAGCGGCACGCCGACGAATTCGAGCTGCGCGAGCTTCGCGGACAGTTCGTACATCACGAAGCCCGGCACCGGCGCGAGCACCTTTGCGCCCGGCTTCGCGCACGCCACCGACATCATGCTGATGATTTCGTCCGAGCCGTTGCCGAGCAGCACGTCGCAGCCGGCCGGCACGCCCATCGCGTGGCGCAGCTTGTCGAGCAGCGCGGCCGGGCGCGGGGCCGGATAGCGGTTCAGCGCGACCTGCGCGAGACGCTCGCCGAGCGCCGCGGCGAGCGCTTCGGGCAGCGGGTACGGGTTCTCCATCGCGTCGAGTTTCACGAACCCGCTCGCGTCCGGCACCGGGTAGCTCGTCATCGCGAGCACGTCGCGGCGGATGATGTCTTGTGGCGTCGTCATGGTCTCAAGCCGGCGTACGTCGCGCCGGCGTCAATGGGTCGGCAGGGCGGCGGCTGCCGCCCTGCACAGGTGTGTCTCCAGCCCCTCTGCCTTCAGGGGCGAGCCGGGCGGCGCATCGGCGCCAGCCGCGGCCCCGCGCGGCGCGCGGTCAGTGCTTCATCCGGAACTCGGCGCTCTTCGCGTGCGCCTGCAGCCCCTCGCCGTACGCGAGCTCGGAGGCGATCTCGCCGAGCGTCTGCGCGCCTTCCGCGCTGACCTCGATCACGCTCGAGCGCTTGATGAAGTCGTACACGCCGAGCGGCGACGAGAAGCGCGCGGTGCGCGACGTCGGCAGCACGTGGTTCGGGCCCGCGCAGTAGTCGCCGAGGCTCTCGCTCGTGTAGCGGCCGAGGAAGATCGCGCCCGCATGGCGGATCTGCTTGCCCCATTGCTGCGGCTCCAGCGCGGAAATTTCCAGGTGCTCGGGCGCGATGTCGTTCGCGATGCGGCAGGCCTCGGCCATGTCGCGCACCTTGATCAGCGCGCCGCGGCCTTCGAGCGACGCGCGGATCACGTCCTGGCGCGACATCGACGGCAGCAGCTCGTCGATCGCCTTTTCGACGCGCTCGAGGAACGCACCGTCCGGGCACAGCAGGATCGACTGCGCGAGCTCGTCATGCTCGGCCTGCGAGAACAGGTCCATCGCAACCCAGTTCGGATCGGTCGTGCCGTCGCACAGCACGAGGATTTCCGACGGCCCGGCGATCATGTCGATGCCGACCGTGCCGAACACGCGGCGCTTCGCCGACGCGACGTATGCATTGCCGGGGCCGCAGATCTTGTCGACGGCCGGCACCGTCGCCGTGCCGTACGCGAGCGCGCCGACCGCCTGCGCACCGCCGATCGTGAACACGCGATCGACGCCGCCGAGCAGCGCCGCGGCAAGCACGAGGTCGTTCTTCACGCCGTCCGGCGTCGGCACGACCATCACGATCTCGCCGACGCCCGCAACGCGTGCGGGAATCGCGTTCATCAACACCGACGACGGATACGCGGCCTTGCCGCCCGGCACGTACAGGCCGACGCGGTCGAGCGGCGTGATCTTCTGGCCGAGCACCGTGCCGTCAGCTTCCGTGTATTGCCAGCTATGCGTGCCGCACTCGATCTTCTGCTTCTCGTGGTACGCGCGCACCCGCGCCGCGGCGGCTTCCAGCGCCGCGCGCGCCTTCGGCGCGAGGCCGTCGAGCGCCGTCTGCAGCGCGTCCTGCGGCAGCTCCAGCGCGGCGACGCTGTTCGCGCTCAGCCGGTCGAAGCGGTTCGTGTACTCGAGCACCGCGGCGTCGCCGCGCGACTTCACGTCGGCGAGGATCTGCGCGACCGATTGCTCGATCGCCGCGTCTTCGCTCGCCTCGAATGCGAGCAGCGCGCGCAGCTCGGCGCCGAAGCCTTCGCTCGTCGAATCGAGCTTGCGGATGGTGATGGACATGGGAGTTCCGTTACGGTGATGCGCTCAACCGCCATTCTGCGACGCGCGTTCGAACGCGTCGAGGATCGGCTTGAGCGCCGTGCGCTTCAACTTCAGCGCAGCCTGGTTCACGACGAGGCGCGACGAGATCGCCATGATCTCCTCGACCTCGACCAGATTGTTCGCCTTCAGCGTGCCGCCCGAGCTGACGAGGTCGACGATCGCGTCGGCCAGCCCGACCAGCGGCGCAAGCTCCATCGAGCCGTACAGCTTGATCAGGTCGACGTGCACGCCCTTCGCGGCAAAGTGTTCGCGTGCCGTTTCGACGTACTTCGTCGCGACGCGCAGCCGCGCGCCCTGGCGCACGGCGCTCGCATAGTCGAAACCGGCCGACACGGCCACCGACATCCGGCAGCGCGCAATGTTGAGATCGATCGGCTGGTACAGGCCCGAGCCGCCGTGCTCCACCAGCACGTCCTTGCCGGCCACGCCGAAATCGGCCGCGCCGTATTCGACGTAGGTCGGCACGTCGCTCGCGCGCACGATGATCACGCGCAGGTCGGGGTTCGTCGTCGGCAGGATCAGCTTGCGCGACGTTTCCGGATCCTCGGTGACCTGTACGCCGGCCGCGGCCAGCAACGGCAGGGTTTCCTCGAAAATCCGGCCCTTCGACAGGGCGAGGGTCAGCGGCGCAGTCATGCTTGGCTCCCGGAAAGGCGGCGCACGTTCGCGCCGACGGCGGTCAGTTTGGCTTCCATGCGGTCGTAGCCGCGGTCCAGGTGATAGATGCGGTCGACGAGCGTCTCGCCGTCGGCGCGCAGCCCGGCGATCACGAGGCTTGCCGACGCACGCAGGTCGGTCGCCATCACGTTCGCGCCCGACAGCTTCTCGACCCCCGTCACGAGCGCGGTGTTGCCGTCGATCGTGATGTTCGCGCCGAGCCGGTTCAGCTCCTGCACGTGCATGAAACGGTTCTCGAAAATGGTTTCGACGACCTGCGCGGTGCCCGTCGCGACCGTATTGAGCGCCATGAACTGCGCCTGCATGTCGGTCGGGAACGCCGGGTATTCCGACGTGCGGATCGTGACCGCCGACGGGCGGCGATCCATCTTCACGCGCAGCCAGCTGTCGCCTTCCTCGATCGACACGCCGGCTTCGCGCAGCTTGTCGATCACCGCGTCGAGGATGTGCGGGCGCACGCCCGTCAGCATCACATCGCCGCCGGCCGCCGCGACCGCGCACAGGAACGTGCCGGCCTCGATGCGGTCGGGGATCACCGAATGGCGCGCGCCGTGCAGCCGCTCGACGCCCTGGATCACGAGGCGATCGGTTCCGATGCCGTCGATTTTCGCGCCCATCGCGACCAGCAAGTGGGCGAGATCGCTCACTTCCGGCTCGCGCGCGGCGTTTTCGATCACCGTCTCGCCGTCGGCGAGCGTCGCGGCCATCAGCAGGTTTTCCGTGCCCGTCACCGTGATCATGTCCGTCACGATGCGTGCGCCCTTCAGGCGCTTCGCGCGGGCTTCGATGAAGCCGTGCTCGATGCTGATCTCGGCGCCCATCGCCTGCAGGCCCTTGATGTGCTGGTCGACCGGACGCGCGCCGATCGCGCAGCCGCCCGGCAGCGACACCTTCGCCTCACCGAAGCGCGCGAGCAGCGGCCCGAGCACGAGGATCGACGCGCGCATCGTCTTCACGAGTTCGTACGGCGCGACGAGATTGTCGACGTGCGACGCGTCGAGCTGCACGCGGCTACCGTCGGTCTCGCTCTTCACGCCCATCTGGTTCAGCACCTTCAGCGTGGTACGCACGTCCTTGAGATTCGGCACGTTGTCGAGGTCGACCGGATCGGCGGTGAGCAGCCCCGCGCACAGGATCGGCAGCGCGGCATTCTTCGCGCCCGACACGACGATCTCGCCCGACAGGCGGTGGCCGCCTTCGATCACGAGCTTGTCCATCCCATGGCCATGCGCTTCCCCGTTGGCGGCCGGGTGTGCCGTGGCGACGCTCTGGACGGCGTCGCGCTCGTTGACGGTGACTTGCACTCAGTGATTTCCGATTATGCGTTCTGCCATTCGGCGGGCGTCAGCGTCTTCATGCTGAGCGCGTGAATTTCCTGTTTCATGCGATCGCCGAGCGCCGCATAGACCAGCTGGTGCCGCTGGATCGGCCGCTTGCCTTCGAAGGCCGCCGACACGATCGTCGCGAAGAAATGCTGGCCGTCGCCTTCGACTTCCAGATGAGTACAGGCGAGACCGCCGGCGATGTATTGCTTGACCTGTTCGGGAGTCGGCAACATGGTGTAAGGCTCCTGTCGGCGCGCGCCGCCCGGATGGCGGCCGCTGCCTGTCGATATCAATGACGCAGTTTGTAGCCGGTCGCGAGCAGCCGCATCGCGATCAGCGCGAGCAGCACGAAGAAACCGGTGACGATCGCGAGGCTCTCGAACGGGTTGATGTCGGACGCGCCGAAGAACCCGAAACGGAAGCCGTCGATCATGTAGAAAAACGGATTGAGACGCGAGATCTCGCGCCACACGGGCGGCAGCGAGTGCGTCGAATAGAACACGCCGGACAGGAACGTCAGCGGCATGATCAGGAAATTCTGGAACGCGGCGAGCTGGTCGAACTTCTCGGCCCAGATCCCGGCGATCAGGCCGAGCGTGCCGAGGATCGCCGAGCCGAGCAGCGCGAACGCAATGATGAACAGCGGCGCCGCGAAATGCATCGGGATAAACCAGATCGTCACGACGAACACGCCCGTGCCGACCGCGAGGCCGCGCACCACGGACGCGAGCACGTACGCGCCGAAGATGTCGCGGTACGACAGCGGCGGCAGCAGCATGAACACCAGATTGCCGGTGATCTTCGACTGGATCAGCGACGACGAGCTGTTCGCGAACGCGTTCTGCAGCACGCTCATCATCACGAGGCCCGGTACGAGAAAGCTCACGTACTCGACACCCGGATAGACCTCGACACGGCCCGACAGCGCGTGGCCGAAGATCGTCAAATACAGCAGCGCCGTGACGATCGGTGCGCACACCGTCTGGAACGACACCTTCCAGAAACGCAGCAGTTCCTTGTAGAACAGCGTTTGAAACCCGCTCATGCCAATCCCTCGATGACGTCTGCCCCGTTCATCACCTGGACGAACACATCCTCGAGGTCAGCCTTGCGGACCTCGATCTCGTCGAACGTGCAGCCCGCCGCGCGGCATTGCGCGAGGATCCGCTCGACATCGTCGTAGCTCGTCAGGCGCAGCAGGTGCTCGCCCGGCGCGCGGGCGGCCGGGTCGGACTCCAGCCCGCGCAGCTCGGACGGCAGCGCGCCGGTCGCGAGGCGCAGGTAGAGCTGCAGCCCGGCGAAGCGACGCAGCAGCGCGTCGGTGCGGTCGAGCGCAACCACTTCGCCACGCCGCAGCATCGCGATGCGGTCGCACAGCGACTCGGCTTCCTCGAGGTAATGGGTGGTCAGCACGATCGTGTGGCCTTCGCGGTTCAGGCGCGAGATGAATTTCCACAGCGTCTGGCGCAATTCGACGTCGACGCCGGCGGTCGGTTCGTCGAGCACGATCACGGGCGGCCGGTGCACGAGCGCCTGCGCGACCAGCACGCGGCGCTTCATCCCGCCCGACAGCGCGCGCATGTTCGCGTCGGCCTTCTCGGTGAGGTCGAGATTGGCCATCACTTCGTCGATCCAGTCGTCGTTGCGGCGCAGCCCGAAATAGCCGGACTGGATCCGCAGCGTCTCGCGGACGGTGAAGAACGGATCGAACACGAGCTCCTGCGGCACGACGCCGAGTGCACGACGCGCGCCACGGAAGTCCTTGACGACGTCGTGACCGCGCACCGAGATACTGCCTTCGTCGGCCCGGGCTAGCCCGGCGAGGATACTGATGAGCGTGGTCTTGCCTGCGCCGTTGGGGCCGAGCAGACCGAAAAACTCGCCTTCCTCGACCGACAGGCTGACGCCCTTGAGCGCCTGAAGCGACTTGTAGCGCTTCTTGACGTGACGGATTTCTATGGCTGACATGACTGTGCGCGACGCCAGGGCCGCGACGCCTATTCTGTGCTTGCTGCGAATGAAAATGGGGGCCGGACGCCGATTGGCTGCCCCGCAAAACGCTTGATTATAGGGCAAACCGGCTGGTGGAGCCGGTGCCGGAGGCACGCGGCCTGAAGCTTGCGCGCGCCGGGCGGCGCGGCAGGCTCCGGTCGGGCAGCGTCAATGTCGCCCGGTGCCTTCGATGAGCGCGTCGACGCCGTAGGCGCGCGCGAGGCTGGCGAGCTTCGGGGGGAGATTGAGGATGTCGAGGGTCGCACCGCGCGCTTTGGCGGCACGTTGCCATGCGAGCAGCACGGCGAGCGCGGACGAGTCGAACTGCGTCAGCGCCGCGCAATCGACGGCGGTGGCGCCCGCGCCGATGCGCACAAGACCGTCCGCGAGCGCGGACTTCGCGCTCGCGACGGTCAGCGAGGAGCCGGCTTCGAAGCCACTCACGACGCTTGCTTGCCGGCGGCAAGTTGCTGGTTGCGCTGCGTGAGGAACTGGATCAGGCCGTCCACGCCGCTTTGCTGGATCTTCTCGTTGAACTGCTGCTGGTACGTCTGGATCAGCCATGCGCCGAGCACGTTCAGGTCATACACCTTCCAGCCGTTCGCCGACTTGTACAGGCGATAGTCGATCTGGACCGGCTGGCCGTTGTTCATCGCGACCGTCTTGACCACGACATCGGTATCGGCCGGATCGGCGCGGAACGGCGGGTACTGGATCTGCTGGTCCGGCTTCAGCTGCGCCAGCGCGCCCGAATACGTGCGGATCAGCAGCAGCTTGAACTGCTCCTGGACCTGCTGCTGCTGTTCGGCCGTCGCGGTGCGCCAGTTGCGGCCCATCGCGAGCTGCGTGGTGCGGCGGAAATCGGTGTACGGCAGGATGTCCTTGTTGACGATCGTGATGATGCGGTTGGTATCGCCCTGCTTGATCGTCTGCGCCTTGACTTCGTCGAGCACCTGCTGCGTCGCGGTCTTGATCAGCGCTTGCGGGTTCGACTGGTCGACTTGCGCGTGAGCCGCGCTGCCGAACGAGAACAGCGCCGCGAAAACGGGGATCAGGAACAGTTTTTTCATCATGGTGACCTGCATATGAGTCGATGCGGAGGTTGGAGCAGGTAGCTTACGCGCAAGTTCGCGCACGCTACCGACTGAATCGTTTCCGGCTGTAACGAATGTAAATCCGTCAGTGCAGCCGGATGCTCGGGAAGCGGAACCCGCCCGGCGACGGCGGCGCCACCTGCATTGCCGGAACGTTCGTTTCGCTCGCCGGGTTCGGCGATTCGGCCGTGCCCGAAGCCGGTGCGGCCACCGCCGCGCCCGATGCACCTGCCGGCGCCGTCGCACCGCCCACCGCCGCCGCGCCCGCCGTACCGGCTGCCGCCGGTGCCGCGCCGTCGTCCGGCAGGTCGTACTTCGGCAGCGCGTCGTTGCTCGACGTCGCGGCCGCCTCGCCGCGCGCGTTGCTGATCAGCATCTGGCGCCGCTGCAGGTACGCGTTGCGCACGAACGAATACTTGTCGAGCGCCGCGGCATCCAGCACGTCGCCCGCGCCGAGCAGGTTCGAACGCGTGTTCACGAGGTTGACGCCGAACAGGCCCCAGCTCAGGCCATCCGGCTTCACATAGGTAAGCGGGTTGCCGACGTAGTCGACGCCCAGGCCGGCCGTGTCGCGCAACGTGCTCGGGCCGAGCAGCGGCAGCACGAGATACGGGCCCGACGGCACGCCGTAGCGGCCCATCGTGATCCCGAAGTCGGCCGTGTGCTTCGGCAGCTTCGCGATCGTCGCGACGTCGAACAGGCCGCCGACGCCGAATACCGTGTTGATCACGACGCGCATGATGTCGCCGACGCCGTCCGCGATCCGCAGCTGCACGATGTTGTTCGCTGCGATGTAGACGTCGCCGATGTTCGAGAAGAAGTTCGTCACGCTGTCGCGCACCGGCTGCGGCACCACGTACTGGTAGCCCTTCGCGACCGGCTTCAGCGCATAGGTGTCGACCGTGTCGTTGAACTTGTACATCGACCGGTTGAAGCCTTCGAGCGGATCGCCCTTGGTCGGCGTCTGCACGGTCGCGCAGCCGCTCAACGCGGCGACTGCCGCTACCGCCAGCGCGGCGTGCCTGATGCGGATCGTCTGCATGGTCATTACCCTCTTGTTTTCTCTCGTGTGGTTATTGAGCCGCCGAACCGGAAGCAGCGGACACCGCCGACGCCGGCACCGCCACCGGTGCGGGCGCGGCCGGCGCACCGGCTGCCGGCTTCGCACCGCCCGCATCGGCGGCCTTGCTGTACAGGAACTGGCCGATCAGGTTCTCGAGCACGATCGCCGATTGCGTCATCGTGATCGTATCGCCCGTCTTCAGCATTTCGGTGTCACCGCCCGGATCCAGGCCGATATATTGCTCGCCGAGCAGGCCCGACGTCAGGATCTTCGCCGACGAATCCTTCGGGAACTGATACTGGCCGTCGACGTCGATCGTGACAAGTGCCTGGTACGTATTCGTGTCGAAGCCGATCGTCTTCACGCGGCCGACCACGACGCCCGCACTCTTCACGGCCGCGCGCGGCTTCAGCCCGCCGATATTGTCGAATTTCATCTTCACCGAATAGGTCGGCTGAAACGACAGCGAGCTCATGTTGCCGACCTTCAGTGCCAGGAACAGCACCGCAAGGAAGCCCACCACCACGAACAGGCCGACCCAGAAGTCGAGAGCAGTCTTTTTCATCGTCATCCCAAAATTTGGCTTGGCTGAGGCTTAGCTGAACATCAGCGCGGTCAGCAGGAAATCGAGGCCGAGTACGGCGAGCGACGCGAACACGACCGTCTTGGTGGTCGCGCGCGACACGCCCTCGGGCGTGGGCTTCGCTTCATACCCCTGATACAGCGCAATGAAGGTCACGGCGAACCCGAACACGATGCTCTTCAGCACGCCGTTGCCGACGTCGGCCCAGACCTGCACGCCGCCCTGCATCTGCGACCAGAACGCGCCCGGATCGACGCCGATCAGCACGACGCCGACGATATAACCGCCGAGCACGCCGACCGCGCTGAAGATCGCGGCGAGCAGCGGCATCGCGATGATCCCCGCCCACATGCGCGGGGCGATCACGTTCTTGATCGGGTCCACCGCCATCATCTCGAGCGCGGTGAGCTGCTCGCCGGCTTTCATCAGACCGATCTCGGCCGTGAGCGACGTGCCCGCGCGGCCCGCGAACAGCAGCGCGGTGACGACCGGCCCCAGCTCGCGCACGAGCGACAGCGCGACCAGCAGCCCGAGCGCCTGCTCGGAACCATAGCGGTTCAGCGTGTAATACCCCTGCAGACCGAGCACGAAGCCGACGAACAGCCCGGACACGGCAATGATCACGAACGAATAATTGCCGAGGAAGTGGATCTGCTTCGTGACCAGCCGCGGCCGGCGCAGCAGCGGGAAGAATTCCAGCACGAGGCGCACGAACAGCCGCGTGCCGTAGCCCGCGCGCTCGAGGCCGCCGATGACGTAACGTCCGATCGCGCTGATCATGCGCGCCCTCCGCCGAGCCCGAAATCCGCTGCGAGCGGCGGGCTCGTGTAATGAAATTTGAACGGGCCGTCCGGCGCGCCGTCGATGAACTGCCGCACGCTCGGATCGGTCGAGGCGCGCAGCTCGTCGGGCGTGCCCTGTGCGAGCACACCGCCGTTGGCCAGGAAATACACGTAGTCGGCGATCGCGAACGATTCCGGCACGTCGTGCGTGACGAGGATCGACGTGGCGCCCAGCGCCTGGTTCAGCGTGCGGATCAGGTTCGCGGTGATGCCGAGCGAGATCGGATCGAGGCCCGCGAACGGCTCGTCGTACATGATGAGCTGCGGATCGAGCGCGATCGCGCGTGCCAGCGCAATGCGGCGCGCCATCCCGCCCGACACCTCGGACGGCATCAGGTCGCGCGCGCCGCGCAACCCGACCGCGTTGAGCTTCATCAGCACGAGGTCGCGGATCAGGTCTTCGGGCAGGTCGGTATGCTCGCGCAGCGCGAACGCGACGTTCTCGAACACCGACATGTCGGTGAACAACGCGCCGAACTGGAACAGCATGCCCATCTTGCGGCGCAGCGCGTACAGGCCGTCGCGCGTTTGCGCGCCGACATCGGCGCCGTCGAACAGCACCTGGCCGCGGCGCGCACGCACGAGGCCGCCGATCAGGCGCAGCACGGTCGTCTTGCCGCAACCCGATCCGCCCATGACCGCAACAACCTGCCCGCGCCCGAAGCGCAGGTTCAGGTTCGACAGGACGAGGCGGTCGCCGTAGCCAAAGTCGACGTCGCGGAGTTCCAGCAGTGTGTCGGTAGGAGTGGGGCTCACGGAGCGGACAATCCTTTTACGCAGAA
Source organism: Burkholderia lata (assembly GCF_902499025.1). GTDB lineage: Bacteria > Pseudomonadota > Gammaproteobacteria > Burkholderiales > Burkholderiaceae > Burkholderia > Burkholderia lata_C. Next base: position 127,180 of record NZ_CABVPW010000013.1, read on the forward strand.
CGCCGAATTATAGGGCCTGCATTGGAATGATGTCGTGACGCCGTTCCGGGCCCTGCGGTCAATGATTGTCAAATTGTCCGGGAAAACATTGCTGCAGTGCAATAAGCGCAGTCCGATAATCGGCCGCACCCGTCACCGCACTGACCACCGCGACGCTGCCGACGCCCGTTGCCAGCACGGCCGGCAGCGCATCGAGCCCCACCCCGCCGATCGCCACGAGCGGCGCCCGCGCGCCCGCGAAGCGCGCATAGCGGCTGATTCGCGCGAGACCCTGCGGCGGTGCGGCAACAGCCTTGGTCGCGGTCGCGTACACCGGGCCGAGCGCGAGGTAGCTCGGGCGCTCGTGCAGCGCCCGCAACATTTCGTAATAACCGTGGCTCGAAAGTCCGAGCCGCAGGCCCGCGCGCGCGATCGCGGCCAGATCGGCCGTTTCGAGGTCTTCCTGGCCCAGATGAACGCCGTACGCCCCTTCTTCTGCAGCGATCTGCCAGTGATCGTTGATGAACACGCGCGCATCGGGATAGCGGCGCCCGGCCGCGACCGCGCGGGCGATTTCCCGCCGCAACGCGTCCGGCGTCGCACCTTTCACACGCAGTTGCACGGTCCGCACGCCGCAGTCGAGCACGCGCTCGACCCATTCGGCGTCCGGCACGACCGGATAAAGGCCGAGTTGCGCGGGGCACGGCGCGAACGCAGGCTCGGGCGCGGCCGGCAGCCCGGCGACACGCGGGAACCGCGCGGCGTCGACCGGCCACGCATCGGCGGCGTGCGTTTCGTCGCCGTCGCGCCAGGCCAGCGCCAGCACCAGCGCATCGACCGGCGCAAAGCCGCAATCGAGGAACGCGGCGAGCGCGGCGATCCAGTCGTCCCCGAGCGGATGCGCGGCGTCGAGTGCGTAGCGGGCACCTGCCGTGTGCAGCACCGCGCCCTGCTCGTCGAATTCGATCGCGACCGCGCCCGCCGCCGCGGGCCGCGACGCGGCCGATGCGCGCGCCTGCGCGGCGCGATCGCCCGCCGAAACGATCAGCACGTCGCCGTCGACAGGCGTGTCGGGCACCGCGACGCAGAGCCGCCACGGCGCCGCGCTACCCGGCCAGTCGCCGAGCCGCGCGCGAATCCGCTCGGCCGCTTCGGCCAGTTCGTCGGCCGGCGGCCAGAATGCATCGGCGAAACGCGCGCTCATGCGCCGCCCCCGTCCTGGTGCCAGAACGGCATCCCGACGACCGGCGTGCTCGCATGCGCGGTCTCGCGCGCGTCCATCGGGCCGGCAAGATACGCGGCACGGCCGGCCTCGACGCCCTGCGCAAATGCGCGCGCCATGATCTCGGGGTGCGTGGCCTGCGACACGGCGGTGTTCAGCAACACGCCGTCGAAGCCCCACTCCATTACCTGGCATGCGTGCGACGGCACGCCGAGCCCCGCGTCGACGATCAGCGGCACGTCGGGCAGCCGCTCGCGCAGCACGCGCAGGCCGTACGGGTTCACGACGCCCTTGCCGGTGCCGATCGGCGCGCCCCACGGCATCAACGCCTCGCAGCCGACATCGAGCAGGCGCCGGCCGATCACCAGATCCTCGGTGCAGTACGGCAGCACCTTGAAACCGTCCTTGACCAGTTGCGCAGCCGCTTCGATCAGGCCGACCGGGTCGGGCTGCAGCGTGTAGTCATCGCCGATCAGTTCGAGCTTGATCCAGTCGGTGCCGAAGACCTCGCGCGCCATGTGTGCGGTCGTCACGGCTTCGGCCACGGTCTGGCAGCCGGCCGTGTTCGGCAGCAGCGGCACCGCGTGGCGCTTGAGCAGGTCGAAGAAGCCGGCTTCGGCCGTGCCGCCCGTCATCTGGCGGCGCAGCGCGACCGTCACCATCCCCGGCCGCGACGCGGCGATCGAATCGGACAGCGACTGCAGCGACGGATAGCGCGACGTGCCGATCAGCACGCGGCTTGCGAAGGTTTCGCCGTACAGCGTCAACGCGTCGGCGGAGGTGAGGGACGTCATGTCGTTTTCCTGAAAGAGCGGGGACGAACCGGCGGCGCTCAGCCGCCCGCGACCGGGTGCACGACGTCGAGCTTGTCGCCCGCCGCGAGTGCGCGCGCCGCGTGCTGCGTGCGCGCGACGAAGTTGCCGTTCAGCGCGACTGCGTACGGCGGACGCGCGCCGTACGCGGCGAGCGCGTCGGCGACCGTTGCGCCGTCGGGCAACGTCAGGGTCTGTTGATTGATCTGGATATCCATGAGGCTTCGTCGAATTCGGTCGGCAGCGCGCGTCAGGCCGGCTGGCGCGTGTCGTTGCGGTGATGAAGGAGCGTCGGCCAGCGCGCGGCGTCGCGCCACGCGGCGAACGCGTCGGCATCGCCGAACGCGCCGCCCAGCGCGGCTTCGGCGACCGCGACCGCCGCGTGCGCCACTTCCGGCGCGATCATGAAGCCGTGCCGGTACAGGCCGTTGACGGCGAGCGTCGACGCGCCGTCCCAGATCACCGCCGGGCGATGATCGGGCAGCGTCGGCCGGCACTGCGCATTGAGTTCGAGGATGCGCGCCTCGCCGAACGCCGGATGCACGGAGAACGCCGCGCTCAGCAATTCGAGCGCGGAACGCACGCTGACGGGCGACATGTCCTCGCCCTCCACCTCGGTCGCGCCGATCACATAGAGATCGTCCTGCTTCGGCGCGATGTACAACGGATAGCGCGGATGCAGCAGCCGCACGGGCCGGGTAAGCCCGATGCCGGGCGCACGCACGCGCGCGACTTCGCCGCGGATGCCGCGCAACGCGGGCAGCGCGGGTTTCGCGCCGAGCCCGCGGCAATCGATCGTGAAATGCGCGGCGGGCAGGTTCGCATCGTCGATCGTGACGTGCCAGTGCAGGTCGACGCCGCGTTCGACGAGGCCCGCCGCGAGCGCGCGCAGCGCCTGGCGATTGTCGAGCTGGCCTTCGTTCGGCAGCAGCAGGCCGCGCGCGAAGCGGCCCGCGAGCACCGGCTCGGCCGCGTCGACCTGCGCGCCGGCGAGCGTCACGAAACCGTGGTCGAACAGGTCGGCCGGCGCGTTCGCGCGCACGCGCCGCTCGAACAGCGGCGCCTCCGCGCGGTCCGCGTGATGCCAGACGACGAGCGTGCCGTGATGCTGGAAGAAGACGGGTTCGGGCAGTTCCGCGAGCCACTGCGGCCAGCGCGCGAGCGACGCGGCGCCAAGCTCGGTGATCAGCAGCTCCGCGCTCGCCGCTTCCGCGAGCGGCGCGAGCATCGCGGCCGCGATCCACGCGGCCGACTGCTCGCCGTCCGGGCCGCCGCGCTCGTAAAGCGCGACGCGATGCCCGTCGCCTGCGAGCCGCCATGCGATCAGGCGGCCGACGAGGCCGCCGCCGAGCACCGCGAAATCGGGTCGGGAGTCACGGACGTTCATCGTGCGCCCTCCGCGCGAGCACGCACGACGAACGTCGACGTGCACGCGCCGCCGCATGCGAACGCACGCGACATCGGGCCGGGAACCATGCAAAAGACTGAAGATTGTGCGGTCATCATTCCTTCCGTAACGCGCAAAGCGCGTACCCAAAAGGACGAAACCGGCAGCAAAGGCCGGCCGGGCGGGACAAGGGCGCTGACCATGTGGGATGGCAGCCAGCGCGACCCGGCGGGTTCAGAAACTTCCCTCGCCGGTATTACCCGGATCGGGTGCAAAGGGTTTTTCTCAGCCTCATCGCGCTGCCCGGAACATCTGCCGGCCGCGCCACGAAGCACCCCTGTTTCGTCGTCGGCCATTAGACCATAAAAGCGGAAAGCGCCGCAAACTGTCCCCCTTGCGGCAAATTCGCCGTCGTGCCGCGCCGCTCTGGCACAATGCCCGCAGGCCGGCCGCGCGAGCGGCCGGTTGCCGCGTCACCGCCGGCCTTAAGTGCCGTTTAAGACGCGCGGGCGACCATCCGGACGCCCGCCGTCAGTCGGCGCCGCGTCCCGGCATGCCGTATCGCGGCGCGCGCCCGGCTTCGCCCGGCCCGCGCGCCGGCTACTCATCAGGAAGCACATGACCCAATCGATCGATCCCGTCCGCTCCGCCTCCGACGCGCCGCAGGACGAGCGCCCGGTATCCGCATGGAGCCTCATCAAGCCCTACTGGGTATCGTCCGAATGGAAAATCGCATGGGGCCTGCTGGTCACGATCATCGCGATCAACCTCTGCGTGGTCTGGATCAACGTCCGGCTGAACAAGTGGAACGCGGAGTTCTACAACGCGCTGCAGTCGAAGGACGTCCACGACTTCCCGAACCTGCTGATGCAGTTCTCCGCGCTCGCGTTCGCTTTCATCATCCTCGCCGTGTACGGCCGCTACCTGCGGCAGATGCTCGGCTTCCGCTGGCGCCAGTGGCTCACCGACCGCTTTCTCGGCCAGTGGCTCGGCGATCGCGCGTTCTACCGGATCGAACGTGACCGCCTCGCCGACAACCCCGACCAGCGGATCACCGACGATCTCCAGTCGTTCGCGACGACCACGCTCGCGCTGTCGCTCGACCTGCTGTCGACGGTCGTCACGCTCGTGTCGTTCATCACGATCCTGTGGTCGCTCGCTGGCGCGCTGACGTTCACGCTCGGCGCGACGCCGATCGCGATTCCCGGCTACATGGTGTGGGCGGCCGCGCTGTACGCGGTGGTCGGCTCGCTGATCATCCAGAAGGTCGGCCATCCGCTCGTGTCGATCAACTACCAGCAGCAGCGCGTCGAGGCCGACTTCCGCTTCGGCCTGATCCGCGTGCGCGAGAACGCCGAGCAGATCGCGTTCTACGACGGCGAGAAGACCGAGACCGGCAACGCGCAGAACCTCTTCATGCGCATCCGCGACAACTGGTGGCGCGTGATGAAGTACACGAAGCGGCTCACGTTCGTGCTGAGCTTCTACGGGCAGATCGCGATCATCTTCCCGCTCGTCGTCGCCGCGCCGCGCTATTTCGCGGGTGCGTTCTCGTTCGGCGTGCTGATGCAGATCTCGTCCGCGTTCGGCACCGTCAGCGATTCGTTCTCGTGGTTCATCAACAGTTACTCGACCCTGGTCGAGTGGCGCGCCACCGTCAACCGTCTGCGCGAATTCAAGCGCGTGATGGGCACGTCGCACCTGAAGGAAAGCCTGTCGCCCGCGACCGAGCACGGCGGCATCAACCTGCACTACGTCGACGACGCGACGCTGTCGACGTCGTCGCTCAAGCTCGCGCTGCCGAACGGCAACGCGCTCGCGAACATCGGCAGCGTCACGATCGAGCCCGGCTCGCGCTGGCTCGTGATCGGCAAGTCGGGTTCCGGCAAGAGCACGTTCATGCGTGCGCTCGCGGGCCTGTGGCCGTTCGGCGACGGCGCGATCGATGCGCCGGTCGGTGCGCGGATGATGTTCGTGCCGCAAACGAGCTACCTGCCGATCGGCACGCTGAAGGCCGCGCTCACGTATCCGGCGACGGCCGACGCGTTCAGCGACGAAGCCTGCCGCGACGCGCTGCGCGCATGCCGCCTCGCGGATTACGTCGAGCGCCTCGACGAGACCGCGCACTGGACCCGCGTGCTGTCGCCCGGCGAGCAGCAACGCCTGGCCGGCGCACGCGTGCTGCTGCACAAGCCCGACTTCCTGTTCCTCGACGAAGCGACGAGCGCGCTCGACGCCGACAACGAGGCACGCCTCTATCACCTGTTCGCCGAACGGCTGCCGAAGGCCGCGATCGTCAGCATCGCGCACCGCGAGTCGCTGGCCGCGTTCCACGTCGGCACGATCAACGTCGAGCGCGTGAGCGACAGCGACAAGGTCGCGGCTTGAGCGCACGCGCCGCGCACATCGCACGCATCGCGCTGATCACCGGCGCCGGTTCGGGGATCGGCGCGGCGCTCGCGCGGCGGCTCGCGGCACCCGGCATCGCATTGGCGCTGCACGCGCGCGGCGCGGACGACGCGGCGCGCGCCCGGCTCGCCGACGTCGCCCGCGCGTGCACGGCTTCCGGCGCGGAGTGCGTCACGCTCACCGGCGATCTCGGCGAGCCACGCGTCGCCGCGTCGCTCGTCGATGCAACCGCCACGCGCTTCGGCGGGCTCGATCATCTCGTCGCCAACGCCGGCTTCGCCGCGCGGCAATCCTTTTCCGGTCTTGCCGCGGACGCGCTCGCGTCCGCCTTCGCGGCGATGCCCGGCGCGTTCTCGGCGCTCGCGGGCCGCGCGCAGCCGCTGCTCGAAGCGTCGGCCGCGCCGCGGATCGTCGCGGTCAGTTCGTTCGTCGCGCACCGCTACCGCGCAGACTCACCGTTCGCGGCCACCGCCGCTGCGAAGGCCGCGCTCGAATCGCTGGTGCGCTCCGCCGCCGCCGAATTCGCCGCGCGCGGCATCACCGTCAATGCGGTCGCGCCGGGCTTCACGCGCAAGGACCACGGGCCCAGCGCCGGCAACGCCGCCGTGTGGACGCAGGCCGAACAGGCGACACCGCTCGGCCGGATCGCCGAACCCGACGACGTCGCCGCGCTGATCGCGTTCCTGCTGTCGGACGCCGCGCGACAGATCACCGGCCAGGTCGTTCATGTCGACGGCGGCCTGACGCTCTGAAGCAAGCGCCTGCGCGCCCCGCTGGCGCGTGGATCATCGCCGTCGCCAGGGCCCGCATGGCGCCCAAGCGCGATCGGCCATCGCGCCTTCCCCGAACGCACGCCCACCGCCCTCACCGCTCGCCGCGCCGCCACGCACCTGCACTCGCCTTTTTGGCACCCCGCATCCCGCCCGTAAAATAGCCGCCATCCGGCAGCGCGAGACGAGACAAAAGAGGGGGCGGCAAGCATGCAGGCATTCCAGTGGTTCAACGAATTGTCGACGCGCGAGCGCAGGACGCTGTACGCCGGATTCGGCGGCTACGCGGTCGATGCGTTCGACTTCATGATCTATTCGTTCCTGATTCCGACGCTGATCGCCACCTGGGGCATGACGAAGAGCGAGGCCGGGATGATCGCGACGAGTTCGCTGATCTCGTCGGCGCTCGGCGGCTGGGTCGCCGGGATCCTCGCCGACCGTTACGGTCGCGTGCGCGTGCTGCAGTGGACGATCGCGACGTTCGCGCTGTTCACCTGCCTGTCCGGCTTCACCCATTCGTTCTGGCAGCTGCTCGCGACGCGCACGTTGCAGGGCTTCGGCTTCGGCGGCGAATGGTCGGTCGTGACGATCATGATGGCCGAGACGATCCGTTCGCCCGAGCATCGCGGGAAGGCGGTCGGCACCGTGCAGAGCAGCTGGTCGTTCGGCTGGGGCGCGGCCGCGATCCTCTACTGGGCGTTCTTCGCACTGCTGCCCGAGCAGGTCGCGTGGCGCGCCTGCTTCTGGATCGGCATCCTGCCCGCGCTGTGGATCCTGTACATCCGCCGCAACGTCAGCGATCCCGACATCTACACGGCCACCCGCCGCGCGCGCGACGAAGGCCGCGTGTCGGGCCACTTCCTCGAGATCTTCTCGCCGCCGCACCTGCGCGCGACGCTGTTCGGCAGCGCACTGTGCACCGGGATGCTCGGCGGCTACTACGCGATCACGACGTGGCTGCCCACCTACCTGAAGACCGTCCGCCACCTGTCGGTGTTCAACACGAGCGGCTATCTCGTCGTGCTGATCGTCGGCTCGTTCGTCGGCTACGTGGTCGGCGCGATCCTGTCCGACCGGCTCGGCCGCCGCGCGTCGTTCATCCTGTTCGCGATCGGCTCGTTCTCGCTCGGCATGGCGTACACGATGCTGCCGATCACCGACACCGCGATGCTGCTGCTCGGCTTCCCGCTCGGCATCGTCGTGCAGGGGATCTTCGCGGGTGTCGGCGCTTATCTGTCGGAGCTGTATCCGGGCGCGATCCGCGGCTCGGGCCAGGGCTTCTGCTACAACCTCGGGCGCGGGCTCGGCTCGTTCTTCCCGATCCTCGTCGGTGCGCTGTCGCAGTCGATGTCGCTCGTGAAGGCGATCGGCCTCGTCGCTGGCGGCGGCTACCTGCTCGTGATCGTCGCCGCGCTCGTGCTGCCGGAAACGCGCGGCAAGTCGCTCGCCGACGATCCGGCCGTCGCATCGTGAGCCACCGCTTCGTCCCGGAAACCGCATGCACGTGATCGTTCTCGGCGCCGGCGTGATCGGCGTCACCACCGCCTGGCACCTGCGCGAAGCAGGCTGCGACGTCACCGTGATCGAGCGCGAAGCCGACGTCGCGCAGGCGACGAGCCTCGGCAACGCGGGCGTGATCGCGCCCGGCTACGTGACGCCGTGGGCCGCGCCCGGAATGCCCGGCAAGATCCTCAAGTACCTGTTCAAGCCCGCGTCGCCGCTGATCTTCCGGCCGACGCTCGACGCCGCGCAGTGGCGCTGGATCGCGCGCTGGCTGCGCGAATGCGAATTCGAGCGGTTCCGCGTGAACAAGCAGCGGATGCAGCGCATCGCGTACTACAGCCGCGCATGCCTGCACGCGTTTCGCGACCGTCATCCGTTCGACTACGGCGCGAGCCGCGGCTACCTGCAGCTGCTGCGCGGCGCGTTCGACGTCGAGATGGTGCAGCCCGCGCTGAAGGTACTGCGCGACGCGGGCATCGCGTTTCGCGAGCTCGACGCCGCCGGCTGCACGGCGATCGAGCCGGGCCTGCGCTGGGCGCGGCAGGCGCCCGTCGGCGGCATCTACCTGCCCGACGACGAAGCCGGCGACTGCGCACGCTTCACGCGCGAACTGCGCGCGCTGTGCGAAGCGAACGGCGTGACGTTCCGCTTTCGCACGGAAGTGCAGGCGCTCGATGTCGAAGCCGGCCAGGTGCGGGGTGTACGGATCGTCGGTAACGGCGATCAGGATGGCGGACCGGATCCGCACGCATCGAACGCCGGCGGCCAGCACCGCGACGCGCGGCTCGCTGCCGACGCGATCGTCGTCGCACTCGGCGTCGCACTCGGCGTCGACAGCGCCGGCCTGCTGCGGCCGCACGGCATCGACGTGCCGCTGTATCCGGTGAAGGGCTACTCGGCGACGCTCGCCGTCGTCGACGACGAAAGAGCGCCACGCGCCGCGCTGATGGACGAATCGCTGAAGACGGCGATCACGCGTTTCGGCCCGACGCTGCGCGTCGCGGGTACGGCGGAACTCGGCAACCGGCACGCAGCGCTGCGCCAGCAGGCGCTCGATACGCTGATGAAGGTGCTCGACGACTGGTTCCCGCACGCGGCCGATCGCGCATCGGCACGCTTCTGGGTCGGCCGCCGGCCGATGACGCCCGACGGGCCGCCGCTGCTGGGCGCGAGCGGGATCGGCGGGCTCTGGCTCAACGTGGGCCACGGCTCGACCGGCTGGGCGATGTCGATGGGATCGGGGAAGGTGGTGGCGGATCTCGTCACGGGGCGAGATCCGGAGATCGATCTGTCGGGGTTGACGCTCGCGCGCTACGCCCGGTAGGCCCGGTAGGCCCGGTAGGCCCGGTAGGCCCGGTAGGCCCGGTAGGCCCGGTAGGCCCGACGATATCGGCGACGTGATGCGCTGACGCGATACATATGGCGCCCGGCAATCGCAACACGGATCGCGAGCCGCTCACTGCGTCGCCTGACCGCCCGCCTCACCGTCCGCCCGCGCAATCGGCGCCGACACGATCGGCCGATGCGACACGCCTTCGTGCGACAGCCGGCTTTCGAACAGCGTGAGCGCGTCGAACCGCAGCGCGACCGGCCGCTTCACCGCACCGCCGTGCGCCGGCTGCCCGACCGCATCGTGCGGCAGCCGCGCGAGCGTCACGTGCGGCCGGAACGGCCGCCGGTCAGACGGCACGCCGAGCTCGCGCAACTTCGCCGACAGCGCGGCATTCAATGCCGCACACGCGGGCTCGGCGGCCAGTTCCGCGACGATCAGCCGCGCGCGCGGCAGGCTCGGCCACCACGCGATCCGTTCGACCGGCATCAGCGGCAGCGCATGCGCGGCCGCAAGCGCCGGCAGGCACGCGGCCAGCGCATCGCAACAGGCCCGCTCGATCGCGCCGACGAACGCGAGCGTCACATGCAGTTGCGCGGGCTGCGGACGCCGCGCGCCACGGGTGACCGGCAACGCGTGCAGCGCGTCGCGCGATGCCGCATCGGGCATCAGCGCGACGAACACGCGCAACCGGTCGCCGTTCATGACTCGCTCGCCACCGCGCGTGGCGCGCGCGCCGGATCAGCCGCGGCCGGACGCTGCGGCAACGGGCCATGCTCGCCCCACACGTCGGTCGGCAGCACGTTCGCGAGTTCCGGAATCGTGTTGCGCGTGAACACCGGATCGGCAACGCCTTCCGCGCGCTGGCGGCGATAGTCGCGCCATGCCGCGTGCGCGTACTTGCCGAGCGCGAGGATCGCGACCAGGTTGATGATCGCCATCAGCCCCATGCTCGTATCGGCCATTGCCCACACGAGCGGCAGTTGCCCGACGCTGCCGAACATCACCATCGCGAGCACCGCGACGCGGAACAGCGGCAGCACGCCGCGCCGCTTCGTGATGAATTCGACGTTGCCTTCCGCATAGGCGTAATTGCCGATCACCGACGAATACGCGAAGAAGAAGATCGCGAACGCCATGTAGATGCCGCCCCAGTCGCCGACGTGGTTTGCGATCGAACGCTGCGTGAGTGCCGCGCCCTCCATGCCGGTGCCCAGCTCGTACTGGCCCGACAGCAGGATCACGAAGGCGGTCGCGCTGCAGATCACGATCGTGTCGACGAACACGCCGAGCATCTGGATCAGCCCCTGCACGACCGGATGCCGCGTGCTGGCGGTCGCTGCCGCGTTCGGTGCGCTGCCCATGCCGGCCTCGTTCGAGAACAGCCCGCGCTTCACGCCCATCGCGACCGCCTGGCTGACCGCATAGCCCGTCAGGCCGCCCGCCGCCTGCTCGAGACCGAACGCGCTCTTCACGATCAGCGCGATCACGCCCGGCACCAGCGCAATGTGCGTCGCGACCGCATAGACCGCGAGCGCGAGGTAGCCGATTGCCATCAGCGGCACGATCACCTGCGCAACCGCCGCGATCCGGCGGATCCCGCCGAAGATGATCGGCGCGGTCAGCAGCACGAGCCCGAGACCCACCGTCGCGCGGCTCCAGCCGAACGACGTGTCGAATGCATCGGCGATCGCGTTGGCCTGCACCGCGTTGAATACGAAGCCGAACGCGAGGATCAGCGACAGCGAGAACAGCACGCCGAAGCCGCGCGAGCGCAGGCCCGTCTGGATGTAGTAAGCGGGGCCGCCGCGATAGCTGCCGTCCGGGTGCGACACCTTGAAGATCTGCGCGAGCGTCGCCTCGACGAACGCGGACGACATCCCGACCAGCGCCGTCATCCACATCCAGAAGATCGCGCCCGGCCCGCCGACCGTCAGCGCGACCGCGACGCCGGCGATGTTGCCGGTGCCGACGCGGCTCGCGAGCCCGGTCGCGAACGCCTGGAACGACGAGATGCTGCCCGGCTCGCCCTTGCTGCCGACCAGCTTCACGCTGAGCAACAGCGCCTTCAGCTGGATCATCCGGAACCGCAGCGTGAACCACACGCCCACGCCGAGCAGCAGCGCGATCAGCACGTAGTTCCACAGCACGCCGTTGACGGCGTCGATCAGCCCTTGCACGAATGCTTCCATCCAGAGTCCTTGTAAATAGGGTCAGTCACATGCAACCACCGCGAATGCGGCCCGAGGGGCGACATGATATGACAGTTCGCAAGGAACATTACAAAATGAAAGATATCAGCGAGTTATCCGCGGTCGCCCGCCCGAACGACGCGGGCACGCTGCGTTGCGTCAGTGAGGCCTCCATTCGACCGGAATATCGAAGACCAGCCCGGACAATCCGCTGGCGAGCAAGACGCGCGCAAAATGCGCCCAGGCAGGTTCGATGGACGCGAATCGCTCGTACTGCAGGATCTGCTTGGCGATCAGTTCGAGCCGCAGCCCGGCATCCGGCAACACATCGGATTTCAGCAGCGGCGGGTTCAGCGGCCCCAGGCTGTCGACCTGCACGCCCATTGACATGCTGATCCGCGGCATGTCCGACAGTGGGCTGCCGCGGCTGCCCCAGTGCAGCACGGCCTGGCTCCACATCATCAGGTCGCCGGCGAGCCCGGGAAGCGCGCGGATGTCCCGCACGTCGAATTCGGCCTGCGACACGCGATCCGTCCCATAGTCGGGATCGCGATGCTTCGGCAGCAGCATCACGCAACCGGTGGTCGAATCGACCGGCGTCAGCGGGATCCACAGCGACAGCGCGCCGGCGCGCCCGTCCGGCAACAGCGATCTCGCCCCCGCATCGCGGTGCATGCTCCAGCCGGCCTGCCCCGCGTTCGCACGGACGTGCCATACCCAGAAATCAGGCATCAACTGGTAGGTGTCGGCGCCCAGCGCCGCCTGGACGATCCGGTGGAGCCGCCAGTACGTGAGCCAGAATTCGTCGCACACGAACGCGAACACCGGTGGAATGCCGGCCTGCACGAGGTTCGCCACCATGTCGCGCATCGCCGCGAGCGGAAGGGTGCTCCGCACGTCGTCGCTCGGAGTGAACTGGGCGAAGCCCTCCAGCGCCACCCGGGCGTGGATCGCGTCGGCAATGTGTTGCTCGACTTCGATCGGCCGCTGTCGTCCGACGAATGCGTGATCCTCGACGTGAAGACCGGATCCGAACGAAAGCAGCAGCGCGACGACCTCGTCCAGCCGGACGCGCAGGCCGTCGTCCGTCAAGCACGGTCGGGTGATTTCCGGGGCGGTTTCTCGAGACATGGACTGCGCGACGCGTTCGTGGCTGAAACAGGCTTCGGCCGTCGATCGGCCAAGGCCTGCACCCTGTTTCGCGCATGTTAAGCGGCAACCGCCATCCGGCGCACGCATAAAAAACGGGCGCCCTTCCGGACGCCCGTCTTTCATCGAAACCCGCTCGCGATATTCGGCTCAGCGCGGCAGGTTCGAATGCCCCATCAGGTACGCATCGACCGAGCGCGCGCACTGGCGGCCTTCGCGGATCGCCCACACCACGAGCGACTGGCCGCGACGCATGTCGCCCGCCGCGAACACCTTGTCGACCGACGTGTAGTACGAGCGATCGCCTTCGGTCGCCGCGCGCGCATTGCCGCGCGCATCCTTCGCGACGCCGAATGCCTCGAGCACGGGTGCCGCCGGCTGCGTGAAGCCCATCGCGAGCAGCACGAGGTCGGCCTTCATTTCGAACTCGGAGCCCGGCACTTCCTGCATCTTGCCGTCCTTCCACTCGACGCGCACTGCGATCAGCTTCTCGACCTTGCCGTTCTTGCCTTCGAGACGCTTCGTCGCGACCGCCCAGTCGCGCTCGCAACCTTCTTCGTGCGACGACGACGTGCGCAGCTTGATCGGCCAGTACGGCCACACGAGCGGCTTGTTTTCCTCTTCCGGCGGCTGCGGCAGCAGCTCGAACTGCGTGACCTGCTTCGCGCCGTGACGGTTCGACGTGCCGACGCAGTCGGAACCCGTATCGCCACCGCCGATCACGATCACGTGCTTGCCCTTCGCGAGCAGCTGGTCGACGAGCTTGTCGCCCGCGTTCACGCGGTTCTGCTGCGGCAGGAAGTCCATCGCGTAATGCACGCCCGCGAGTTCGCGGCCCGGCACCGGCAGGTCGCGCGGCGTTTCCGAACCGCCCGCGATCACGACCGCGTCGAACTCTTCTTTCAGCGTGTCCGGCGAGATGGTTTCCTTCGCAAGGCTGCCGATCGACTCGGGCAGCGGATCCTTGCCGATGAACACGCTGGTGCGGAACGTCACGCCTTCCGCTTCCATCTGGCGCATGCGGCGGTCGATCAGCCACTTCTCGAGCTTGAAGTCGGGAATCCCGTAGCGCAGCAGGCCGCCGACGCGGTCGTTCTTCTCGAACACCGTCACGTCGTGGCCCGCGCGCGCGAGCTGCTGCGCGGCGGCGAGGCCCGCGGGGCCCGAACCGACGACCGCGACCTTCTTGCCCGTCTTGTGCTCGGCCGGCAGCGGCTTCACCCAGCCTTCCGCCCAGGCCTTGTCGATGATCGCGTGCTCGATCGACTTGATGCCGACCGGGTCGTCGTTGATCCCGAGCGTGCATGCCGACTCGCACGGCGCCGGGCAGATGCGGCCCGTGAATTCCGGGAAGTTGTTGGTCGAGTGCAGGACTTCGATCGCCTGCTGCCAGTCCTGGCGGTAAACGAGATCGTTGAAGTCCGGAATGATGTTGTTGACCGGGCAGCCGTTGTTGCAGAACGGGATGCCGCAATCCATGCAGCGCGCGCCCTGGACCTTCGCGTCCGCGTCGGTCAGTGCCGCGACGAATTCCTTGTAGTGCTTCACGCGCGTGAGCGGTGCTTCGTACGCCTCGTGGCGGCGTTCGAACTCCAGAAAACCGGTTGCCTTGCCCATAAGGTGCTCTTCTGTTCGGTGTATCGGGTGGGGGAGCCGCGCGCGGCAATCATGCGCGCGCGGCATTCGCTATGTCGTTCGTCGCTCAGGCGGCCAGCTCTTCCTTCGCCGCCTTCTTCGCACCGATCTCGCCCAGCGCGCGCTTGTATTCGTGCGGGAACACCTTCACGAACTGGCGGCGCGCCGCGTCCCAGTTTTCCAGCAGCGACTTCGCGCGCGGCGAACCCGTGAACTGGAAATGACGCTCGACGAGCCCCTTGAGCAGCGCTTCGTCCGTCATGCCCGCATGCCAGAGCGCGCGGTCGACCGTGCGCTCCTGCTCGGCCTGCTGCAGCACCGGCTCGAGCGCGACCATCGACTTGTTGCACTTCGCCGCGAACGTGCCTTCCGGATCGTAGATATACGCGAGACCGCCCGACATGCCGGCCGCGAAGTTGCGCCCGGTCTCGCCGAGCACGACGACCGTGCCGCCCGTCATGTATTCGCAACCGTGGTCGCCCGTGCCTTCGACGACTGCCGTCGCGCCCGAGTTGCGCACGCAGAAGCGCTCGCCCGCGACGCCGCGGAAGAACGATTCGCCTTCGATCGCGCCGTACATCACCGTGTTGCCGCAGATGATGTTTTCCTCGGACTTGCCGCGGAAGTCGTTGGTCGGACGGATGATGATCCGGCCGCCCGACAGGCCCTTGCCGACGTAGTCGTTGCCGTCGCCGACGAGGTCGAGCGTCACGCCCTTCGCGAGGAACGCGCCGAAGCTCTGGCCGGCCGTGCCCTTCAGCTGGATGTGCACCGCGTCGTCGGCCAGGCCGTCGTGGCCGTGCTTCTTCGCGATCACGCCTGACAGCATCGCGCCGACCGTCCGGTTCACGTTGCGCACCGGCTGGATGAACGACACATGCTCGCCGTTCTCGATTGCAGCCTTCGCCTTCTCGATCAGCACGTGGTCGAGCGCGCGCTCGAGGCCGTGATCCTGCACGTCGACGTGACGCGGCGCGACGTCCTCGCACTCTTCCGGCTGGTAGAACACGCGCGAGAAGTCGAGGCCCTTCGCCTTCCAGTGCTCGATGCCCTTGCGGGTGTCGAGCAGGTCGGCGCGGCCGATCAGGTCGTCGAACTTCGCGACGCCCAACTGCGCCATGATCTCGCGCACTTCCTCGGCGACGAAGAAGAAGTAGTTCACGACGTGCTCGGGCTGGCCCTGGAACTTCGCACGCAGCACCGGATCCTGCGTCGCGACGCCGACCGGGCACGTGTTCAGGTGGCACTTGCGCATCATGATGCAGCCTTCGACGACGAGCGGTGCCGTCGCGAAGCCGAATTCGTCCGCGCCGAGCAGCGCGCCGATCACGACGTCGCGGCCCGTCTTCATCTGGCCGTCGGCCTGCACGCGGATCCGGCCGCGCAGGCGGTTCAGCACCAGCGTCTGCTGCGTTTCGGCGAGGCCGAGTTCCCACGGCGTGCCCGCGTGCTTGACCGACGACAGCGGCGACGCACCCGTGCCGCCGTCATGGCCGGCGATCACGACGTGATCGGCCTTCGCCTTCGCGACACCGGCCGCGACCGTGCCGACGCCCACTTCCGACACGAGCTTCACGGAGATGCTCGAGATCGGGTTCACGTTCTTCAGGTCGTGGATCAGCTGCGCCAGATCCTCGATCGAGTAGATGTCGTGGTGCGGCGGCGGCGAGATCAGGCCGACGCCCGGCACCGAGTAACGCAGCTTGCCGATGTATTCCGACACCTTGTGGCCCGGCAGCTGGCCGCCTTCGCCCGGCTTCGCGCCCTGCGCCATCTTGATCTGGATCTGGTCGGCCGACGCGAGGTACTCGGCGGTGACGCCGAAGCGGCCCGACGCGACCTGCTTGATCTTCGAGCGCAGCGAATCGCCGTCCTTCAGCGGAATGTCGCTGACGATCTCGTCGCCGATCACCGATTTCAGCGTTTCACCCGACTTGATCGGAATGCCGCGCAGCTCGTTGCGGTAGCGCTTCTCGTCTTCGCCGCCTTCGCCTGTGTTCGACTTGCCGCCGATCCGGTTCATCGCGATCGCGAGCGTGGCGTGCGCTTCGGTGCTGATCGAACCGAGCGACATCGCGCCGGTCGCGAAGCGCTTGACGATGTCCTTCGCCGATTCGACGTCGTCGATCGGGATCGCCTTGGTCGGCTCGACCTTGAACTCGAACAGGCCGCGGAACGTCATGTGACGCTTGGTCTGGTCGTTGATCAGGTGCGCGTATTCCTTGTACGTCTGGTACGAGTTGCTGCGCGTCGCGTGCTGCAGCTTCGCGATCGAATCCGGCGTCCACATGTGGTCTTCGCCACGCACGCGGTACGCGTACTCGCCGCCCGCGTCGAGCATGTCGCGCAGGACCGGGTTGTCGCCGAACGCGTCGCGGTGCAGGCGGATCGCCTCTTCCGCGACTTCGAACAGGCCAATGCCGCCGACCTTCGACGCCGTGCCCTTGAAGTACTTCTCGACCAGGTCGCTCGACAGGCCCAGCGCTTCGAAGATCTGCGCGCCCGTGTACGACATGTACGTCGAGATGCCCATCTTCGACATCACCTTCTGCAGGCCCTTGCCGACCGCCTTCGTGAAGTTGTAGACGGCCTTCTCCGGCGACAGGTCGCCCGGCAGCCCTTCGGCCATCTTCGCGAGCGTTTCCATCGCGAGGTACGGGTGCACGGCTTCCGCGCCGTAGCCCGCGAGCAGCGCGAAGTGGTGCGTTTCACGCGCGGAGCCCGTCTCGACGACGAGGCCCGTGCTCGTGCGCAGCCCTTGCTGGACGAGGTGCGAGTGGATCGCCGACGTGGCGAGCAGCGCCGGAATCGCGACATGCTCGGCGTCCGTCTTGCGGTCCGACACGATCAGCATGTTGTAGCCCGACTTCACCGCGTCGACGGCTTCCGCGCACAGCGACGCGAGGCGCGCCTCGATGCCTTCCTTGCCCCAGGCGACCGGGTAGCAGATGTTCAGTTCGTAGGCGCTGAACTTGCCGCCCGTGTACTGGTCGATCGCGCGGATCTTCGCGATGTCCTTGAAGTCGAGCACCGGCTGCGACACTTCGAGACGCATCGGCGGGTTGATGTTGTTCGTGTCGAGCAGGTTCGGCTTCGGGCCGATGAACGACACGAGCGACATGACCATGTTCTCGCGGATCGGGTCGATCGGCGGGTTCGTGACCTGTGCGAACAGCTGCTTGAAGTAGTGATAGAGCGTCTTGTTCTTGTTCGACATCACCGCGAGCGGCGAGTCGTTGCCCATCGAACCGACGGCTTCTTCACCCTGCTGCGCCATCGGCGCCATCAGGAACTTCAGGTCCTCCTGCGTATAGCCGAACGCCTGCTGGCGGTCGAGCAGCGCGGCGCCCTGCGTGCGGCCGGCCGCGACTTCCTCGGCCTTCGGCTCGATCTCGTCGAGCTTGATGCGCACGGCATCGATCCAGCTCTTGTACGGCTTCGCGTTCGCGAGGTTGTCCTTCAGTTCCTTGTCGTCGATGATGCGGCCGTGTTCCATGTCGATCAGGAACATCTTGCCCGGCTGCAGGCGCCACTTCTTAACGATCTTCGATTCGGGGATCGGCAGCGTGCCGGCTTCCGACGCCATGATGACGAGGTCGTCGTCGGTGACGAGGTAGCGCGCCGGGCGCAGGCCGTTACGGTCGAGCGTCGCGCCGATCTGGCGGCCGTCGGTGAACGCGATCGCGGCCGGGCCGTCCCACGGCTCCATCATCGCGGCGTGGTATTCGTAGAACGCGCGGCGGTTCTCGTCCATCAGCGTGTGCTGCTCCCATGCTTCCGGGATCATCATCATCACCGCGTGCACGAGCGGGTAGCCGGCCATCACCAGCAGTTCGAGACAGTTGTCGAACGATGCGGTATCCGACTGGCCCGGGTAGATCAGCGGCCACAGCTTCGGCAGATCGTCGGCGAGCACGTGCGACGCGATCGCGCCGGTACGCGCGTTCAGCCAGTTCACGTTGCCCTTCACGGTGTTGATCTCGCCGTTGTGCGCGATCATCCGGTACGGGTGAGCCAGTTCCCACGCCGGGAACGTGTTGGTCGAGAAGCGCTGGTGCACGAGCGCAAGTGCCGACACGACGCGCGTGTCCTGCAGGTCGCGGTAATACACGCCGACCTGGCCCGCGAGCAGCAGCCCCTTGTAGACGATCGTGCGCGCCGACATCGACGGCACGAAGTATTCCTTGCCGTGCTTGAGCTTCAGCGCCTGGATGCGGTGGCTCGCCGTCTTGCGGATCACGTACAGCTTCCGCTCGAGCGCGTCCGTCACCATGATGTCCTTGCCGCGGCCGATGAAGATCTGGCGGATCAGCGGCTCGCTCGCCTTCACGGTCGGCGAAATCGGCATCGCATGGTCGACCGGCACGTCGCGCCAGCCGAGCACGACCTGGCCTTCGGCCTTCACCGTCCGCTCGAGCTCCTGCTCGCACGCGAGACGCGATGCGTTTTCCTTCGGCAGGAAGATCATGCCGACCCCATATTCACCAGCCGGCGGCAGATTCACGCCCTGCTTCGCCATTTCCTCGCGATAGAACGCGTCCGGAATCTGGATCAGGATGCCCGCGCCGTCGCCCATCAGCGGATCGGCACCGACCGCGCCACGGTGATCGAGGTTCTCGAGGATCTTCAGACCCTGCTGAATGATCTCGTGGCTCTTCTTGCCCTTGATGTGAGCGACGAAGCCGACGCCACAGGCGTCGTGTTCGTTTTGCGGGTCATACAGACCTTGTGCGGCGGGCACCGCGGCGAGCGGCTGCTGGTGGTCGTTCATGGGGACACCGTCGTAAAGGGGGCCTGGAGGCCGTTGAACCATTTTCTTGTTGCCGTCGATCCCGCTCCCGACGGGAGACGGCGCGGCCGACAGTGGTTGGGCATGCTTCGCCCGGGCCACCGGAATTCGGAATATACGCGACGAATCAAAGGAATAGCAACAAAAACCGCTTGATCGAGCCCCAATTAAATGCATGCCTCGATCTGGTGCCATTTTATTGGGGCCGTATCGTTTTGGTGCAAAAAGAAGCGGCGCCCGCAGCGCCGCCTCCTGAACCGCCGTTCCTGCGTTACTGCTGGATCGGCGGCGTGTTTTCACGCACCTTTCTGGGGCGTCCGCGCGGCAGCGGCGACACGCGCCGGTTCGCGGTACGCGCCGCCCACTCGCGATAATTCTCGCCGCCGAGCACCCAGCCCTTCAGCGTCGCCTGCTGCAGCTGGTCGGCCTGCCGCTCGTCGAGCGGCTGCTCGCACAGCTCCTTGTACGCGCGCTGGCGGTCGAACGGCGTATTGCCGAGCGCCCAGTAGAGCGGATGGTCGGTGATCAGGCTGTCGACGGTGAGCCCGACGTGATGCCGGTAGCTCGACCAGCGATAGGCCTCGGGCGTCGCGACGAGCTGCGCGCGCACCGGGCTCATCTCGACCACGCGGCTCGCGAGCAGGAAATAGCGCTCGCCTTCGATCACGGTCGCGCGATAGCGGCCTTCCCACAGGGTGCCGCGCCGCGAATAGCGCCGGTTGAAATGCGCGACGTAGCGGCGACCGACGGCCTGCATCGCTTTCGGCAGGCTTGCTTCGTCGCTCGGCGTCACGAGCAGTTGCACCTGGCGCGGCAGCAGCACGTAGGCGTGCACCGACAGGTGATGATCGCGTGCGGCGGCCTTCAGGCAATCGATGAAGAGTTCGTAGTCCTGGTCGTCGACGAACGCGGGTTGCTGATCCAAGCCGCGCAGTATCACGTGCTGCGGCTGGTCGGGAACGTAGAGTCGTGCTAACCGTGCCATGCTGAATGTCCGTTTGAACGCGTTAGGAAATACCCGGAGGTCCGAAAATGCGCACCTGCGTAGAATGCCTGTCCCCGCGGGGCGCGAAAGCGTACGGTCGTACGAATCCTAGGGAGAAAACTCTAACTTACGAGCTTGTTTGGTTTTAAACGCAGTCGTCATAATGAGCACGCCTTTGATCGGAGGAGACACAATGAAACGAAAACTGGCCATTACGGGGGCCGCAGCGCTCGCATTCGCTTTCGCGGGCGGTACGGCACATGCACAATCCGCAGGTGATTTCTACGTCAGCACCGGCTGGCTGCACCTTGCGCCGCAGGACAGCAGCGACCCGCTGTTCCTCTACGGCGTAGGCGGCACGCCCATCAACCAATCGGTTCCCAACACGGGCGCCGGCATCAGCGATGCCGACACGCTCGCACTGGCGACCGGTTACTTCGTGACCGACCACATCGCCACGGAGTTCATCGCCGGCATTCCGCCGAAGTTCGACATCACCGGCAAGGGCCAGTTCTCGAATTTTGGTACGCTTGGCCGCGCGTACCAGTGGAGCCCCGCGCTCCTCCTCAAGTACTACTTCAACGACGCCAACGCGAAGTTCCGTCCGTATGTCGGCGTCGGCGCAACGTACATCTGGTTCACCGGCGCGAAGATCACGAACAGCGCGTTCGAGAACGGTGTGCTCGGCGGCCCGACCAGCGCGCAGACCAGCAACCAGTGGGCGCCCGTGTTCAACGCCGGCTTCACGTACAACTTCACGAAGCACTGGTTCGCCGGCTTCTCGATGTCGTACATCCCGGTCAGCGTGACCGCGACCTTCACGACGGCCCGCCGGACACCGGTCGGTACGCTGACGGAAACGTCGAAGGCCCACATCTCGCTGAACCCGATCGTGACGTACCTGAACGTCGGCTACCGCTTCTAAGCGTAGTCGAATATTTGGGGAATGGTTAATCCTGCTGCAATTTGTAGCGGATTTTTCCTGACGTAACGTCTCCACGATGCGAAACGCCCCGGCGGGAATCCCGCCGGGGCGTCGTTTTTTCGCGTCAGGCACGTTCCCGACGCCGGCTTCGCCGGCCGTCGGTACAGCCGTCAGACGATGGCGATGTCGTCCAGCGCATCGTGCGCAATCAGGTCGATCCGGTCCGTACAGACCGCGTCGACGCCCCAGCGCGCGAGTTCGCGTGCCCGTTCGAGGTCGTTCACCGTGTAAACCAGGATGCGCAGCCCGGCCGCCTTGATCGCACGCACGAGCGGTTCGTCGAGCTGTTTGTGGTCTGCATGCAACGAAACGCAGCCGAGCGCGCCGACGACTTGCGCATGCCAGTCGTCCGGCACGGCCTCGTAAAGCATCCCGCGCGGCAGCGCCGGCGCCGTCGCGCGCGCCTGTTGCAGCGCATCGAACGAGAACGACGACAGGAGCGGCGGAACCGCGGCATCGCGCCAGTATGCGGCAGCGTCGGCCGCCACCCGCTGCCCGGTCTCGCGCTCGCGCCCCGGGCAAGGCTTGATCTCGACATTGGCGGCCAGCCCGTGGGCAATGCAGCGCGCCGCCGCCGCCTCGAGCGTCGGCATCCGCTCACCCGCGAAGCGCGCGTCGCGCCATGCGCCCGCGTCGAGTGCGGCCAGCGCCTCGTAACGCATGCCCGCCGCCGCGCCGTGACCGTTCGACGTGCGGTCGACCGTGTCGTCGTGCAGCAGGAACGTCACGTCGTCGGCCGACAGCTTCGCGTCGAACTCGACCATCCGGTGGCCACGGCGCGCGCCCTCGTCGAGCGCGGCGAGCGTGTTCTCCGGCGCGAGCGTGCCGCCGCCGCGATGGGCGACGACGCGCGGATAGGGCCACCAGTCGGTACGGGTCGTCATCGTCGGTCTCTTGGCAAGGTCAGCAGGTTCAACCGGCACGCTTGCCGGTCTCGGGATCGAAGAAATGCAGCCGGTGCGCAGGCAGCGCCGCCGCCAGCGCCGTGCCGCGCGCCGGGCGATCCGCGTGCGGCAGGCGCACCGCGACGTCGTGATTGCCCCAGCGGCCGTGCGCGAGATTGTCCGCGCCGAGCAGCTCGCACGAGTCGACCGGCAGCGTCGCCTGCGCGACGCCCGGTTGCGGCGTCATGTGTTCGGGACGCACGCCGAGCACCCAGTCGCGCCCGGTGGCGATCGCCGTGCCGATGCCGGGCGCGCCGGCAACCGGCAGCGCCGGGCCACCGCCCGCGACCGTAAACGTCGCGCCGTCGTCCGACAGCCGGCCGTGCATCAGGTTCATCGCCGGCGAGCCGATGAAGCCCGCGACGAACACCGTCGCCGGCTTCTCGTACACGTCGACCGGCGCGCCGATCTGCTCCGCGTAGCCGCGGTTCATCACGATCACGCGCTGCGCGAGCGTCATCGCCTCGATCTGGTCGTGCGTCACGTAGACGCTCGTCGTCGCGAGCCGCGCATGCAGCCGCTGGATCTCGAGCCGCATCTGCACGCGCAATTTCGCGTCGAGGTTCGACAACGGCTCGTCGAACAGGAACACCGACGGCTCGCGCACGATCGCACGCCCCATCGCGACGCGCTGCCGCTGGCCGCCCGACAGCTCGCGCGGCCGCCGCGCGAGCAGCGGCTCGAGTTCGAGGATCTTGGCGGCCGCGGCCACCCGCGAGTCGATCGTCGCGCGCTCGATCCCGCGGATCTTCAGCCCGTAGCCCATGTTCTGCGCAACCGTCATGTGCGGATACAGCGCATAGTTCTGGAACACCATCGCGATGTCGCGATCCTTCGGCTCCAGCATATTGACGACGCGCTCGCCGATCGCGATCTCGCCGTCCGTCACCGTCTCGAGCCCCGCGATCATCCGCAGCAACGTCGACTTGCCGCAGCCCGACGGGCCGACCAGCACGATGAATTCGCCGTCGGCGATCTCCACGTCGATGCCATGCAGCACGTGCTGCTTGCCGTCGTAGGATTTCCTGACGCCCTTCAAGCTCAGCGCAGCCATTCTTGGTCTTTCTCCCGGTTGCCGTCCGTCATTTATTTCTCGGAATCGACGAGGCCGCGCACGAACCAGCGCTGCATCGCCAGCACGACGACGAGCGGCGGGATCATCCCCAGCAGCGTCGCCGCCATCACGTATTGCCATTCGGTCGCGGCGTCGCCGCTCGCGATCATCGTCTTGATGCCCACCACCGCCGTCGACAGCGACGCCTCCGTCGTGATCAGGATCGGCCACAGATACTGGTTCCAGCCGTAGATGAACGTGATCACGAACAGCGCCGCGATGCTCGTCTTCGACAGCGGCAGCACGACGTCCCAGAAGAACCGCAGCGGCCCCGCGCCGTCGATGCGCGCGGCGTCCATCAGTTCGTCGGGCAGCGTCATGAAGAACTGGCGGAACAGGAACGTCGCGGTCGCCGACGCGATCAGCGGCAGCGTGAGCCCCGCATAGGTGTTCGTCAGGTGCAGCGTCGACACGACCTGCACGGTCGGGAAGATCCGCACTTCCACCGGCAGCATCAGCGTGATGAAGATCAGCCAGAACGCCGTGTTGCGGAACGGGAAGCGGAAATAGACGATCGCGTACGCGGACAGGATCGACACCGCGATCTTGCCCACCGCGATGCCGAGCGCCATCGCGAAGCTGTTCACGAGCAGGCGGCCGAACGGCGCGGTCGTGCCGCCGCTGCCGTGCCCCCAGATATACGCGACGTTCTCGAACAGGTGCGTGCTCGGCACGAGCGACAGCGGCACCGTGAACACTTCCTGCGCGTTCATCGTCGCCGCGCAGAACGCGACGTAGACGGGAAACACGATCAGCACGACGCCCGCGATCAGCACCGCGTGGCAGAACAGGTCGAAGCCCTTGCGATTTTCGATCATGCGTATTGCACCCTGCGTTCGACGAAGCGGAACTGGATCACCGTAAGCCCGACGACGATGATCATCAGCACGACCGACTGCGCGCCCGAGCTGCCGATGTCGAGCCCCTGGAAGCCTTCCGCGAAGATCTTGTAGATCAGCGTCTTCGTGCTCTGCGCCGGGCCGCCGCCGGTGGCCGCGTCGATCACCGGGAACGTGTCGAAGAACGCGTAGACGAGGTTCACGACCAGCAGGAAGAAACTGGTGGGCGACAGCAGCGGCAGCGCGATGTTGAAAAAGCGCCGCACCGGCCCGGCGCCGTCGATTGCGGCCGCCTCGATCAGCGAGCGCGGGATCGCCTGCAGGCCCGCATAGAAGAACAGGAAGTTGTAGCTCACCTGCTTCCACACCGACGCGAGCACGACGAGGAACATCGCCTGGCCGCCGTTCAGCGCGTGGTTCCACACGATGCCGCTCTTCGCGAGCGCATAGGTGATCAGGCCGATGCTCGGGTTGAACAGGAATGCCCACAACACGGCGGCAATCGTCGGAGCGACCGCGTACGGCCAGATCAGCAGCGTGCGGTACACGCGCGCGCCGCGGATCACGCGCGCGCCGCGGATCACGCGATCGGCGCATGCGGCGAGGATCAGCGACACGACGAGCCCGCTCACCGTGACGAGCGAACTGAACACGAGCGTCGTGCGGAACGAATCGAGATACAGCGGATCGGCGAACAGGTGCGTGAAGTTCGCGAGACCGACGAATTCGCTCGACGTGCCGAACGCATCCTGCATCTGCGTCGACTGCCACAGCGCGACGCCGGCCGGCCACAGGAAAAACACGGCGGTGATCGCGAGCTGCGGCGCGATCAGCAGGTACGGCAGCAGGCTCGTACCGAAACGGGAACGGGATTGCATCGCGGATATCCGGTCAGGCGTAGCGGAAAGGGGGTCGTGCCGCCGACCGGCGCGCGCATCCGTACAGGACGCGACGCGGCCGGCGGCACGATGCGATGCGGGCTCAGCCGCCCGACTTCTCGAAGCGGCGCAGCAGTTCGTCGCCGCGCGACGCGGCCGAATCGAGCGCGTCCTTCGGCGATTTCTTCTGCGCCCAGACCTGTTCGAACTCCTCGTCGACCACCATGCGGATCTGCGGCATGTTGCCCAGGCGCAGCCCCTTCGTGTACGGCAGCGGCGGCTTGTTCAGCATCTGCTTGATCGCGGTTTCGGCGCTCGGGTTCTTCGCGTAGCAGCCCTGCTGGCGCGTGAGGTCGTACGCGGCGGTCGTCACAGGCAGGTAGCCCGTGTCCTGGTGCCACTTCGCGGCGACAGCCGGCGAAGCCAGGTAAGCGAGGAATTTCGCGACGCCCTTGTAGGTCGCCGGATCCTTGCCGACCAGCACCCACAGGCTCGCGCCGCCGATGATCGCGTTCTGCGGTGCGCCCTTCACGTTCGCGTCGTACGGCATCATGCCCGTGCCGTAGCTGAACTTCGCGAACTTCTGCACGTTCGCGAGCGCGCCCGACGACGTCGTCAGGATCCCGCAGTCACCGCTGTAGAACTTCGCCGACGCCTCATCCTTGCGGCCCGCGTACGTGAACGTGCCGTCCTTCGCCATCTGCTGCAGGAACGAGATGTGCGCGATCTGCTGCGGCTTGTTGAATTCGAGCACGGCGTCGGCGCCGTCGAAGCCGTTGTTGCGGCTCGCGAACGGCAGCGCATGCCACGCGCTGTAGTTCTCGAGCTGGATCCAGCCCTGCCAGCCGGTCGTGAAGCCGCATGCCATCCCCGACTTGCGCAGCTTCTCGGCATCGGCCTGCACGTCGGCCCACGTCTTCGGCGGCTGGTTCGGATCGAGGCCGGCCTTCTTGAACGCGTCCTTGTTGTAGTACAGCACCGGCGTCGAGCTGTTGAACGGCATCGACACGAGATGGCCCGTCTTCGCGTCGCTGTAGTAGCTCGCGATGGTCGGCACGAACGCCTTTTCGTCGAGCGGCACGCCGGCCTGCTTGAACACGTCGTGGACGGGCACGACGGCCTTCTTCGCCTGCATCATCGTGGCCGTGCCGACTTCATAGACCTGGAGGATCGCCGGTGCGTTGCCGCTGCGATAGGCAGCGATGCCGGCCGCGAGCGCCTGGTCGTAGGTGCCCTTGAATACCGGCACGATCTTGTAGTCGCTCTGCGACGCATTGAACTGGTCGGCGATCGCATTGACCCGCTCACCGAGCGCGGCCTCCATCGCGTGCCAGAACTGGATCTCCGTGGCGGCAAGCGCCACGTGCTGCACCCCGAACATCAGCGCGCCGCCGAGCGCGATCGAACGAACCAGTGTCCCCGCAGGCTTCTTCTTCATCGACCTCTCTCCTATGAAAACGTTACCAACAGCGCGTGCAACATTCCCATCGCCATTGAACCGGCGAAGTCTAGTGATCGTTTGTGACAGTCAGTTGTCGCTGATGACGAACAGGCGCTGATACTCCTTCAGCGCGAAGCGGTCGGTCATGCCGGCGATGTAGTGCGCGACGAGACGCGGCTGCTGCGCGGTGTCGTCGGACTGGTACGGCGGCGGCAGCAGCCGCGGATCGTCGATGAACGCATCGAACAGCCCGGTGACGACACGCTGCGCCTTGCTCGCCATGCGCATCACCTTGTAGTGGCGATAGAGATTCTTGAAAAGGAAGCGCTTGAGGGCGGCCGCCTGCGCGGCGACCGTTTCGCTGTGCGACACGAGCGGCGGCGCGACGCGCACGTCGTCGAGCGACGCGGGCGCGACGCGCGCGAGATTGCGCGTCGTCTCGTCGATCAGGTCGACGATCAGCGTGTTGATGATGCGGCGCACCGTCTCGTGCACGAGGCGGCGGCCTTCGAGGTGCGGGAATTCGGCCAGCGCCGCCTCGTAGTGGCGCTGCCACAGCTCGACTTCCGCGAGCTGTTCGATCGTGATCAGGCCGGAACGCAGGCCGTCGTCGACGTCGTGGTTGTTGTACGCGATCTCGTCCGCGATGTTGGCGAGCTGCGCTTCGAGCGACGGCTGGCGGCCCTGCAGGAAGCGCTCGCCGAGCGCACCGAGCTTGCGCGCATTCTCGCGCGAACAGTGCTTCAGAATGCCTTCGCGCGTCTCGAAGCACAGGTTCAGCCCGTTGAACGCGCCGTAGTGCTCCTCGAGCTCGTCGACGACCGCCAGGCTCTGCAGGTTGTGCTCGAAGCCGCCGTGCTCGCGCATGCAGGCATTCAGTGCGTCCTGCCCGGCATGGCCGAACGGCGTATGGCCGAGATCGTGCGCGAGCGAGATCGCCTCGACGAGATCCTCGTTCAGGCGCAGGTTGCGCGCGACCGAGCGCGCGATCTGCGCGACTTCGAGGCTGTGCGTGAGGCGCGTGCGGAACAGATCGCCTTCGTGATTGACGAAGACCTGCGTCTTGTATTCGAGCCGGCGAAACGCGGTCGAGTGGACGATGCGGTCGCGGTCGCGCTGGAATTCGGTGCGCGCCGCCGGCGGTGTTTCCGGATGGCGACGGCCGCGCGACTGCGACGCATGTGCGGCATACGGAGCGAGATGGGCTTCCAGCGCCGCCAGCGTCGGCGGCTCGACCACCGGCGCAGTGGATGCTTGGCCGGCTTCGGGCAGTGTGCTGCTGGATGTCTCGCTCACGTCTCCTCCATGTCAGGGGCGCCGGGGCATCCGGGCCGCCGTTAGCGGGTCGTCTGGGCCAGTGTAGCGAACACGGCTTCGTCCGGCGCCTGCGTGATCAGCGTATCGCCGAATCGCTTCAGCAGGATGAACTTGATCGCGCCGGCCTCGGCCTTCTTGTCGACGCGCATCAGGTCCATGTAGCGCGCGTCGCCGAGCGCGGGCCCGCGGGTCGGCAGGTGTGCGGCCGCGATCACCGCATCGAGACGCTGACGCGACGCTTCGTCGAGCAGGCCGAGCCGCACCGACAGGTCGCCCGCCATCACCATCCCGCAGCCGACCGCCTCGCCATGCAGCCACTCGCCGTAGCCGAGCCCGGCCTCGATCGCATGGCCGAACGTGTGGCCGAAGTTCAGGATCGCGCGCAGGCCGCCTTCACGTTCGTCGGCCGCGACCACGCTCGCCTTGATCTCGCACGAGCGCTTCACCGCGTGCGCGAGCGCAGCCGGGTCGCGACGGTTCAGCGCGTCGACGTTCGCCTCGATCCAGTCGAAGAATTCCGCATCGGCGATCGCGCCGGTCTTGATGATCTCGGCAACGCCGGCCGCCAGCTCGCGGTCGGGCAGGGTCGCCAGCGCGCCGATGTCCGCGATCACGGCCTGCGGCTGGTAGAACGCGCCGATCATGTTCTTGCCGAGCGGGTGGTTGATGCCCGTCTTGCCGCCGACCGACGAGTCGACCTGCGACAGCAGCGTCGTCGGCACCTGGATGAACGGCACGCCGCGCATATAGCACGCGGCCGCAAAGCCCGTCATGTCGCCGATCACGCCGCCGCCGAGCGCGACGAGCGTCGTCTTGCGGTCCGCGCGGTCGGTCAGCAGGCCGTCGAAGATCAGGTTCAGCGTTTCCCAGTTCTTGTACGCCTCGCCGTCCGGCAGCACGACCGTCGACACGCGCTTGCCGAGCGGCGCGAGCGCCGCGCGCAGCGCATCGCCGTAGAGCGGATCGACCGCCGTGTTCGTGACGATCGTGACGGACGAACCCAAGATGTGAGGCGCGAACAGCTCGGCGCGGCCGATCATGCCGGCACCAATGTGAATCGGATAGGCGCGGTCGCCCAGATCGACGTTGACAGTAATCATGCTTGTAGCGGCTTGGCGATAACGCCTGCCAGTTCGAGTTGCATCAGCACCATGTTGACGAGACCGTTGACCGACGGACGGCCGGTCTCGATGACGAAATCCGCGCATTCGCGGTACAGCGGGTCGCGTACTTCGTACAGCGCTTCGAGACGCCCCTTCGGATCTTCGGTCTGCAACAGCGGGCGGTTCTTGTCCTTGCGCGTACGCAGCCACAGGTCGTGCGGATTGGCGCGCAGGTAGACGACGATGCCGTTGTTTTTCAGGCAGTCGCGATTTTCCGGGCGCAGCACCGCGCCGCCGCCCGTCGCGAGCACGATGTTCTCGCGCTGCGTGAGATCGGCGATCACCTGCGTTTCGCGATCGCGAAACCCGGCCTCGCCCTCCATCTCGAAGATCACCGGAATGCGCGCGCCCGTGCGGGCCTCGATTTCATGGTCGGAGTCGAAGAACGTCCTGTCGAGACGACGCGCGACCGCGCGGCCCACGGTGGTCTTACCCGCTCCCATAAGGCCGACGAAAAATACGTTTGCATGTGGGTCCCGCGCTTGCAACGGCTTCCTCTGCTTCAATCTTGCTGGTGTGTGGCGCAGCTTACTGGCAAAGCGGCTGCCTTGTCGAGCCTGCGCCGGCGGCTTCCGGCCCCGTTTTATCGGCATCTGCGCTGCCCGCGCCGCGCGCATCGCAGCGCGCATCGACGACGGTCGGCGTGATGAAGACGACCAGTTCGTTGCGCTGGTCGCGCTGCGCGCGGTGCCGGAAAAGCGCGCCCAGAAACGGTATTTTGCCCAAGAGCGGCACGCGCGTCACATCGTTCCGGTTCAGTTGCTCATAGATCCCGCCAATTGCGACCGTCCCGCCGTTCTCGACCTCGACGCGCGTCTGTACGTGTTTCGTATGGATCGCCGGGCCGGCCGCCGTCGGCTCGCCGATGCTGTCCTTCGTCACGTCCAGGTCGAGCACCACGCGCCCGTCCGGCGTGATCTGCGGCTCGACCTCGAGCTTGAGCGTGGCCCGGCGGAACTGCACACCGCTCACGCCGTTGCCGACCTTCGCCTGATAGGGTAGCTCCGAACCCTGCTCGACGATGGCCTTGACGCGATCGGCGGTCACCACGCGCGGGCTCGAGACGATCTGACCCCGCCCCTGCGCCTCGAGCGCGCTCAATTCGACATCGAGCACACGGCTGAGCGGCGCGGCGAACAGCGTGAAACCGGCAGTCGCGGCTTCGAAGCCGCCGAGCGGCCGCGCAGCAAGGTCGAGCGCGTTGCGCGCGCCGGCCGTGAACGTGGCGCTCTCGCCGGACGGCGGCCGCTCCTGCGCCCGCAGCGCGACGCGTGCGCCGAGATTGCGCGAAAAGCCCTGCTCGCCCTCGACGATGCGGGCCTCGATCCGGACCTGTCGCGACGGCAGGTCGATCGCGTCGATCAGACTCGCGATCTGGTCGAGGCGCGGTGCGAGCTCGGTGACGAACAGCAGGTTCGTGCGCGGATCGGCTGCCGCGGCGCCGCGCTTCGACAGCAGGCGCTGCCCGGTCGCGCCGGCCAGCAGCCGTTGCACGTCCTGCGCGCGTGGGTAGTGCAGCGCGAACGTCCGGCTCGCAAGCGGCTCCAGATCGGCGGCACGTGCATGCATTTCGAAGCGCTCGCGTTCGCGCGCGGCCAGTTCGGCCGCCGGCGTGACCCATATCACGTTGCCCCGCCGGGACATCGCGAGCCCGTGCGTGTCGAGCAGCGTATCGAAGGCATCGCGCCAACGCACATTGTTCAGACGTAACGAGACGGTGCCGCGCACCTGCTCGCCGACGACGATATTGAGCCCGGTGAACCGCGCGAACGCGTCGAACGCGGCCGCGAGCCCCGCGCCCTGAAGATTCAGCGAGATTCGCCGCGTATCGTCCGCATCGCCCGGTTGCCGTGCCGCTGCGTCGCCGATCCGGGCCGGCGGCGCCAACGGGATCGGCGGCCCCTCCAGCCCGGGTGCCGGGGTGGCGGCCTCCGCCTGAAGCGCCGCGCGAACCGCCTGGTCGAACGGGGGCGGGCCGGCCTCCGCCGATACTGTGTCGTCCGCACCGCCCACCGCACCTTGGGGCAACGGCGTGCCCGGCACCGGCATATCCATTGATGCGGCAGGCCAGACGGTCGGCAGCGGCGGCAACGAGGCGCTTGCACCGGCCGCGGTTAATCCGGCCCAGACGACGAGCACCCGACATCCACGCTTCGTCATGGCCGCCTCCCGTCGTCCAGCGTGACTCGGTACGCACCGTCCGCCGTCGCGAGCGTCACGGCAACGGGATCGACTCGCACCACCCGCGCAGACCCGAGCGCTTCGCCGGGCACCACGGCCGTGAACGCGCCGCCACCGTCGTCGAACAGCGCGAGACCGGCGCGCCCATCGCGAATCGTGCCTGCCAGGCGGGCCGCCGCGCCCTCCGCTTCAGACAAGCCAGCCTCGCCGAACGGATCGGCACCGGGCGTGTCGGCCAGAACCGGCGTCTCCCCGCCCGCGGACGTTGCCGCCGGCAGCTCGGGAAACACGTCGACAGACATTTCCACCCGCGCGGCCTCCCTTCCCCGCTCGACACGCAGCGCAGTCGGCACCGCCAGCACCGGGAAACGCGCCAACCCGCCAACCATCTGCAGCAGCGCGCGAAAGCCGCCCTCCGCGACGATGCGTACCGTGTGCCGGCCGTCCTGCGCGGCACCATCGGTACGTAGAGGTTCGATCGATACGCCGCGCAGCCCGCTCGACGCGGCGCGATCGGCCAGTTCCAGCATCAACGCGGCCCATTCCGGCGCACGCGACAAGCGACCGCCGTGTGCCGCCGCCGGATGCACGTCTCGCTGCCGTACAGCGGCCGCCAGGACGCGCCGCGCGTCGGCCTCACGCATCTGCGCCGCTGCCAGCATTGCGCGGCTGTGCGCGAGCCCGCTCCAGTCGGCGGCATTCGCCAGATGAATGCCGCCCGCCAGTACAGCCGTGAACGCGAGCCCGCAGCCTGCGATGTGCGCAGCAGCCGGCGGCACGCGCCGGATGCCGCCAAGCCACCTGCCATCGCGCGGTGCTAGCCGATGCACGTGCGCCGTCATGCGCCACCTCCCGACGCTTTCCGGGACGGCCGCGCGTCGTGCCAGCGCAACTGGACCGAGAACCGGAACGGCATCCCGCCGGTCGCGATCGGCGCATCCGAAGCCGGCTTCAACGCATCGATATCGATCCGCCAGCCACGTTGCTCGCGCGCCATCCCCGCGAGCCATCGCGCGGCCGCCCGGTAGCTCGCGGCGCGTGCATCGAGCACGGCACCGGCGGACGTCGTGCGCAGCGCGTCGAGCCGGACGGTGCCGTCGCGCACCTGCGCCAGTGCGGCGAGCAGCCCCGCCACGTGCCGGTAGGGCACGGCAAGCGCAGCCGCCTGCGCGTCGCGCTGCGCGGCAACAGCCACAGCCTTGGCGGCGCGCGTCGCAGCACCCACCTGCGGCTGCAACTGCCGCAGCCGCGCCTCCACGCCTGCACGCTCGGCATCGACGCGCCACCGTGCCCCGGCAGCGGCGCCCGTCCACAGGCTGGCGCCGAGCACACCGAACAGAATCGCCGTACCGCACTGCACGGCCCGACGACGTCGCAGCGCCTGCGCCTGCCGCTCGCGGTACGGCAGCAGGTTGAAGCCGCCCGGCTCCGCACGACAGGCCGTCATTCCCACACCCCGCGCAATGCCAGCCCGAAGGCGACCGCCCATGCCGGGCCGCCCGGCATGCCGGCGGGCTGGCACGGCTGCCCGCGCCAGCCCGTGCAGTCGAACGACACCGCAACCGTGCCGAGCACGTCGCCAATCTCGGCAACGGACGTATCGAAGCGGGCGATACAGCGCTCGTCCCCGGCCACGAGTACGCAACTCACCGCCCCGAGCGCGCGCCGGCGCAATGCGTCGAAAAACGCCCCCGGCACGGCGCCGGACAGCGTCAGCACCGGTACGGCAAGCGGACCGTCGATGCGCCAGCCGTGCACGCCCGAGTCGTGGAACCAGAGCGCCGCGTAGGAGCCCGCCTGCGCGTCGGGGTCGAATTGCGCGGCATAGCGCAACGCTCGCAGCGCCGCGGCCGACTCGCCGTCGACCACCGTCAGGTCGACACCGGCCTGCGCGGCCACATCGATCCGGCGTTCGAGCAGCGCCAGCGGGGCCACGGCAACCTCGATCTCGCCCGCCCCCGCACCGCCATCCTGCCGCCAGTCGAACGCGAGACTGTCCGGCGCCAGCCCCGAGATGCGTTCGGCCGCCTGCCGCGCGGCGTCCTCGACGTCGTCCCGCCCGGCCAGGTCGAGCGTCGCGGTGCGCATTTCGTCATCGTGCAACGCCATCACGCCGCGCGCGTCGCACCGCACGCCGGCCGCCGCCAGCCTCGACACGGCTGCGGCCAGCGCACGCGCGACCGCCGCCCAGCGCGCATCTTCCGGCCCGCAGGCCAACCCGGCCGGCTCCCGCTCGAGCCCCTCGACGCACACCTCCGCGCCCCGACCCTGCCGGCTCAGCACGACCACCCTCACCTCGTCCGCACCGACGTCGATTCCCGTCGATCGGTGCCCGCCCTGCGCAAACCGCGCTCTCCATCGTCCCGCCATCCCTGCCTCCCGAAATCGTCGCGGCCCATGCCGCGTTTCCGAGACCTGATTCTGCAAAGCGGCGCGCGTGACCGACAGTCGGCCTAACGGCCAACGCCCGCTCGCGACGGCCGCGCGCGGGCTATGCTGGAAGGACGCAGACCCGCGGCTTCGCGGCGGGTAGCCCCCGCGTCAGGACCGGTCTTACCGGGCAGCTATAATCGCGGGACTGTTTTCCGGTATGCCTATGCAATCCACGACCCCTACGTCCCCGCCTCCCGCCCCGGAGCCGAAAAAGCGGCCCTGGTGGCAAAAAGTCCTGCTCGGATTCGCCACGATGTGCGTGGCGCTCGTCGTGGCCGGCGGCCTCGTGCTCGGCTATGCGCTCGTCGTCGCGTGGCCGAACATGCCGTCGCTCGACGCGCTGACCGACTATCGCCCGAAGGTGCCGTTGCGCATCTATACGTCCGATCACGTGCTGATCGGCGAATTCGGCGAAGAGCGCCGCGACGTCGTCCATTTCAAGGACGTGCCCGACTCGCTGAAGAAAGCGATCCTCGCGATCGAGGACGCGCGCTTCTACGATCATGGCGGCGTCGACCTCACCGGCATCGTCCGCGCCGGCTTCGTCGCGCTGACGAACGGCCATGCGTCGCAGGGCGCGAGCACGATCACGATGCAGGTCGCGCGCAACTTCTTCCTGTCGAGCGAGAAGACCTACACGCGCAAGATCTACGAGATGCTGCTCGCATACCGGATCGAGCGTGCGCTGACGAAGGATCAGATTCTCGAGGTCTACATGAATCAGATCTATCTCGGCCAGCGCGCGTACGGCTTCGCGAGCGCCGCGCGGGTCTACTTCGGCAAGGACCTGAAGGACATCTCGCTCGCCGAAGCCGCGATGCTCGCCGGGCTGCCGAAGGCACCGTCCGCGTACAACCCGGTCGTGAACCCGAAGCGCGCGAAGGTGCGCCAGGAATACATCCTGCAACGGATGCTCGAGCTGAACTTCATCACGCGCGAGCAGTACGACGAGGCCGTCGCACAGCCGCTCGTCGTCAAGGGTCCGGGCCGCGATTTCAGCGTGCACGCCGAGTACGTCGCGGAAATGGTCCGACAAATGATGTACGCGCAGTACCGCGAGGAAACCTACACGCGCGGCTTCAACGTCGTCACGACGATCGACTCCGCGGACCAGCAGGTCGCGTACACCGCGCTGCGCAAGGGCATCATGGATTACGAACGCCGGCACGGCTATCGGGGGCCGGAAGGCTTCATCGAGCTGCCGGCCGGTGCCGACGACCGCGAACAGGCGATCGACGACGCGCTGCTCGAACACCCCGACAACGGCGAACTGATTGCCGCGGTCGTCACGGCCGCCACCCCGCGCCAGATCACGGTTGCGTTCATCGACGGCAGCAATGCGACGATCGAAGGCGACAACCTGCGCTTCGCATCGGGCGCGCTGTCGGCGAATGCGCAGCCGAATCGCCGCATCCGCCCGGGCGCGATCGTCCGCGTCGTGAAGAACGACGCCGGCAAATGGTCGATCACGCAGTTGCCGCAGGTCGAGGGGGCGTTCCTGTCGATCGTCCCGCAGGACGGCGCGATCCGTTCGCTCGTCGGCGGCTTCGACTACAACAAGAACAAGTTCAACCACGTCACGCAGGCGTGGCGGCAGCCGGGTTCGTCGTTCAAGCCGTTCATCTACTCGGCGTCGCTCGACAAGGGCCTCGGGCCGGCAACCGTGATCAACGACGGCCCGCTGTATTTCAGTGCCGCCGAAACGGGCGGCCAGCCGTGGGAGCCGAAGAACTACGGCGGCGGCTTCGAAGGCCCGATGTCGATGCGCACCGCGCTGCAGCGCTCGCGCAACCTCGTGTCGATCCGGATCCTGAACCACATCGGCACGAAGTACGCGCAGCAGTACATCACGCGCTTCGGCTTCGACGCCGAACGCCATCCGGCCTACCTGCCGATGGCACTCGGCGCGGGCCAGGTCACGCCGCTGCAGATGGCGGGCGCGTACTCGGTCTTCGCGAACGGCGGCTACCGTGTCAATCCGTACCTGATCGCCGAAGTCACCGATCCGAACGGCGCGATCGTCGTGCGCGCACAGCCGCTCGTCGCCGAGCAGAACGCACCGCGTGCGATCGACGCACGCAACGCGTACGTGATGAACAGCCTGCTGCAGAGTGTCGCGCAGCGTGGCACGGGCGCGCGGACCAACGTGCTGAAGCGCACCGACCTCGCGGGCAAGACCGGCACGACCAACGACTCGCACGACGCGTGGTTCGCCGGCTACCAGCACACGCTCGCCGCAATCGCGTGGATCGGCTACGACAATCCGCGCAGCCTCGGCGATCGCGAAACGGGTGGCGGCCTGTCGCTACCGGTCTGGATCGACTACATGGGCGCGGCGCTGAAGGGCGTGCCCGAGTTCAAGCCGACGGTGCCGGACGGCGTCGAATCGCTTGGCGGCGAGCTGTACTTCACCGAGTTCGCGCCGGGTCACGGTTTCGTGTCGACGGTCGGCGTACCGCAGGCGCCGGCCGCGCAGAACGTCGACGCCACCGTGCCGCACGTCGACGAGCAGGAAAAGCAGGACATCATGAACCTGTTCGCGCACTGACCATCGGCCCGGACATGAAAAAAGCGCCCCGCGGGGCGCTTTTTCTTTGGGCACCGTCTCGGGGCGTAGCCCCGGCTTCGGCCCTGGCCGTTACGGCGCGCTGAACGTGATCGCCAGGCCGGCCTGTTGCGTCGCGTATTCGGTGAGCGCCGAGAAGAACTCGGTGCCCGTGCGCGTATCGCGCCATTCGCCGTCGATGAAACGGTAGTGGAAACCGCCCGCCTTCGCGGCGATCCACACTTCCTTCATCGGCGGCTGCAGGTTGACGATGATCTTCGAGCCGTTCTCGAACGTCAGCGTCAGGACGCTGCCGTTGCGCTCCAGATCGATGTCGTGATCGCCGTCGTTGGCGTCGTCGACAGTACGCTCGACGGCCGCCAGCACGGCCTCGGCACGGGTCAGGTATTCGGTATCGGACATGCTAAACTCTATCGGTTCAATTGTTCAGGGACGATCATGCGAGTCGTTTTCCGGATGAGCGCGATTGTAGCGGCTTTGGCGATTCTTGCCGGCTGCGGTCAAAGCGGCGCGCTCTATCTGCCCACCGTGCCTCCGATGCCCAAGCCACTTCAGCAGCAGGACACGCCGCCGTCGGACGTGAAGCCGACCGATGAAAACGCGTCGTCCGACAGTGTGCCCGATTCGTCCGGCACACCGCTCACGCTGTCGCCCGAATTGTCGAGCGGCGCATCGTCCATGCCCGCACCGGCATCGAGCCCTGCCGTCGCGAAGTAACGGCGTGCCGCCTGCACGGCGCGTGAAACAAGGCGATGACTTTCCGGTCATCGCCTTTTGTTTTTCCAGGCTGCGCCGTCACGCGCGCACGCGCCGCCATCCCCATGCAATGACGCGCCAGCCGAGCAGCGTGGCCACGATCGCCGCATAAAGCTTCGGCTGCGCGAGATTGTGCTTGCCGGCCCTCATCCACCAGAAGTGCAGCACACCGAACAGCGCGATCGCATAGATCGCGCTGTGCAGCGTCGCCCAGTGACGGCCGAGCCGGCGCACCATCGCGCGCGGCGACGTTACCGCGAGCGGAATCAGCAGCACGAACGCGGCGAAACCGACCGTGATGAACGGGCGCTTGCCGACGTCCTTCAGGATCGCGACGACGTCGAACCACTTGTCGAACCACAGGTAGGTCGTGAAGTGCAGCGTCGCGTAGAAGAACGCAAACAGCCCGATCATCCGGCGAAAGCGCAGCAGCGTGGCGAACCCCGTCATGCGCCGAAGCGGCGTGACGGCGAGCGTGACGCACAGGATCACGAGCGTCCAGAGGCCCGTCGAGCGCGTGATGAATTCGATCGGATTCGCGCCGAGCCGGTCGGTCAGCCCAAACAGCACGAGACGCACGAGCGGATACAGGCCGGCCGCGAAAACCAGCACCTTGGCCGGCGCGAGCCAGCGCGGCGCGGCGGGACGAGCAGCACCTGCCCGGGCGGCACGTGCAGCCGGACCGGCGCCGGCCGTGGGCGTGGGCGTGGCCGTCAGCGTCGAAGGGGGCATGTCGTTTCTCACCGTCGCCCTCAGAAATTCTTCTTCAGGTCCATGCCCTGATACATCGACGCGACCAGATCGCCGTAGCCGTTGAACATCAGCGTCTTGCGCTTCGGCGTGAAAAAGCCGTCCTCACCGATGCGCCGCTCGGTCGCCTGGCTCCAGCGCGGATGATCGACGTTCGGGTTCACGTTCGAATAGAACCCGTACTCGTTCGACGCGTACGTGTTCCAGCTCGTCTTCGGCTGCTTGTCGACGAAGCGGATCTTCACGAGCGACTTCGCGCTCTTGAAGCCGTACTTCCACGGCACGACGATCCGAACCGGCGCGCCGTTCTGGTTCGGCAGCACCTGCCCGTAGACGCCCATCGTCAGCAGCGTCAGCGGGTTCATCGCCTCGTCCATCCGCAGCCCTTCCGAGTACGGCCAGTCGAGCACCGGCGTCGAGAGGCCGGGCATCTGCGACGGATCGGCCAGCGTGATGAACTGCACGTATTTCGCGTTGCCGGTCGGCTGCACGCGCTTGATCAGTTCGGACAGCGGCACGCCGATCCACGGGATCACCATCGACCATCCCTCGACGCAGCGCAACCGGTACACGCGCTCCTCGAGCGGTGCGAGCTTCAGCAGTTCGTCGAGATCGAACACCTTCGGATGCTGCACCTCGCCCTCGACGCTCACGCGCCACGGGCGCGGCCGCAGCGTGCCCGCGTTCTGCGCGGGGTCACTCTTGTCGGTGCCGAATTCGTAGAAGTTGTTGTAGGTGGTGATGTCCTTGAACGGCGTCACCTTGTCGGCCGCGACGAATTTCGGATTCGTCTTTGCCGCCAGCTTCGCGGCCCGCGCATCGGGCGACGCATAGGCGGCCAATGCCGCGCCGCTGCCGCCGAGCAGCCCGCCCGCTGCTACGAGGCCGGCCGCCTGCAATACGCGCCGCCGGTTCTCGAATACCGCGCGCGGCGTAATCTCGCTCGACGCAATATCCGTGCCGGTCAGGACGTTCCGCAAAGGGCGTTTGATCCACATCGTGCTGCTCCTCCTGCATGCGCCGCGCGCAGTTTCATGAGCGTTCGACCCGACCCGTCTTGCGCCGTTCGACGCCCGGACCGCCCGCCCGTTACAAAAGAAAACCGCCGGGCACGCAGTGCACCGGCGGTCTCATAGTCGGACGAACAGCGGAATTCTTACAGCTTGCCGTAGCTGTGCAGCCCGGACAGGAACATGTTGACGCCGAGGAACGCGAAGGTCGTCACGAGCAGGCCCGTGAGCGCCCACCATGCGGCCACCGTGCCGCGCAGGCCCTTCATCAGGCGCATGTGCAACCACGCCGCGTAGTTGAGCCACACGATCAGCGCCCAGGTTTCCTTCGGGTCCCAGCTCCAGTAGCCGCCCCATGCTTCGGCGGCCCACAACGCGCCGAGGATCGTCGCGATCGTGAAGAACGCGAAACCGACCGCGATCGACTTGTACATCACGTCGTCGAGCACTTCGAGCGTCGGCAGGCGATCTGCAAGCACGCCGCGTTCCTTCATCAGGTACGCGACCGACACCATCGCCGACAGCGCGAAGCTGCCGTAGCCGATGAAGTTCGCCGGCACGTGGATCTTCATCCACCAGCTCTGCAGCGCCGGCACGAGCGGCTGGATCTGCTGCGCATCGCGCGCGACCGAGTACCACATCAGGAAGCCGACGGCCGCGCTGATCACCAGCAGCACGAACGCGCCGAGCGCGCGCGTGCCGTAGTGGCCTTCGTAATACAGATAGAGCAGCGCGGTGATCAGGCTGAACAGCACGAACACTTCATACAGGTTCGACACCGGAATGTGCCCGACGTCAGCGCCGATCAGGTAGGACTCGTACCAGCGCACCATCAGGCCGGTGAAGCCCATCAGCACAGCAACCCACGTGAGCTTCTGGCCGATCGCGGAGCCCGACTCCGAGCGCGCAAGCAAGCCGATCCAGTAGAAGATCGTCGCGAGCACGAACAGCGCGCTCATCCACAGGATCGCCGATTGGCTCGACAGGAAATACTTGAGGAAGAACGCCGAATCGGCGCGCGCGAGATCGCCCTGGTAGATCTGGATCGACAGCAGCGCCAGCACGGCGATCGACGCCATCATCAGCCGCGCGGGCTTCCAGCGCCAGCCGAGCGTGATGAGCGCCGGCACGGTGCCGATCATCACCGCCTTGTCGTAGTAATCCATGTGCGCGTTGTAGTGCACGAGCGCATAGCCCGCGCCCACCACGAGCGCCAGTGCGAACAGCCAGTCGAACAGCGACAGGCGCGCGAGGAACGGACGGTCGTCGAACAGCGGCGACACAGCCGGAGCCTGGGCCGACGCCCG
Source organism: Burkholderia lata (assembly GCF_902499025.1). Lineage (GTDB taxonomy): Bacteria > Pseudomonadota > Gammaproteobacteria > Burkholderiales > Burkholderiaceae > Burkholderia > Burkholderia lata_C. The sequence goes on from NZ_CABVPW010000013.1 coordinate 167,026, forward strand.
ATGGGAAGAGGAAACTTGCGTGAGATCCATGATGTTACCGGGTGGAATTCTCGGAATCGGAACCGTCGCCGGCAGGCGGACGGGCCGTCGATGCCGCACGGGCGGGCGCGGCGTCGCGAGGTGCGGCGTGCAGGGCGGCACCGGCCGCGTCGCGCGTCTGCACGAATTCTTTCTCGAAATCGAAGGTCTTGCGGGCCGTGGACATTGCCATCACCACATCGACGCCCGAACCGGCGTCCTTCAACCAGAACCAGAGGCGCCGCTCGCGCACGTAGAACATCGAGAAGATGCCGGCGACCAGCAGCAGGCTGCCAAGATACACCAGATTCTTGCCGGGTGCGCGCGTCAACTGAAATACCGAAGCTTGCACCTGCTTGAATGAGTCAAGCTGCAAATAGACCGGCGATCCATACAAAAAGCTGTCGGATAGCGCGTTGATCGCGTTCTGCACGAAACGGATCGTGTCGGTGCCCTGCTGCGCCGCCGGCTCGCCGGCGCGCTCGCGCGCGATCTGCCAGACCTCCCACATCGAGCCTTCGAGCATCCGCAGCAGCAGGCTCGCGGCCTTCTCCTGCTCGGCCTTCGGCACCGAGCGGTCGATGAACGTCGCCACGGCCTGGAACCCGCCGATCGGCTGGCCGTCGGCGCCTCGGCCAACGCTGTCGTCGCTCGCCGCAAAAAGGGTCAGCACCTTCAGTGCGCTGTCCTGCAGGCGGCTGCGCAGCGACGCGTCGGTGCCCGGCAGCGACCGCTGCGCGAAGCGCGCGGCGGCTTCGGCGCGCACGGACGGATCCTCGAGCGCGGCGCGCAGGTGCATCCATTCGCCGATCGAATCCTGGCTGTCGGCCGGAATCCGCATGTAGCGGAACGGGTCGTTCGGGCTCGCACGCACGCCGGCGAGGAACACACGCTCGCCGTTCATGTCGACGGGCAGCATGTAGTTGTTGAATTCGCGCGCCTGGCCGTCCTTGCCGCGGATCTTGTACTGCACGGACGGGCCGATATTGTGGAGCTGCGTCGGCTTCGACGTCTTCGCGCCGGAGCCGAGCCGTTCGTCGAACACTTCCTTCAGCGAGTTCGTCGTCGCGACGCCGCGCACGTCCGGCTTGCCGTTCGCGTCGGCCATGTTCTCGACGTTGATCGCGCGGAAATCGGAGAACTCGATCGTGTCGCCGTCGTTGCCCGGCATCTGCAGCGGCGCCGAACTGCCGATCGTCCCCTTCACGGGGAAGGTCGTCGCATTGCCGCCCGTCATCGGGTAGGCCGTCATCTGCATCTGCGAGCCGCCGTCCTGGAAGCTCGACTGGTAGATCGACACGCCCTTGTACGTGAACGGCTTGTTGACCTCGACGCGCGCCGGGATCTTCTGGCCGGTCTCGCGATCGATCACGACGATGTCGCTCGCGAACAGCTTCGGCATGCCCGTCGTGTAGTAGTCGACGATGAACTTGTTGAGCTGGATCGAGAACGGCAGGTCCTGGATCAGCGAGCCGCTCGGCTGGTTCAGGATCGCGGTCGACACGAACTGGCCTTCGGGCACCCACGCATAGCCGCGGAACGTCGGGTTCGACGCGGACAGGCGATGGTCGGGCGAGATCTCGCTGATCGTCGCGCTCGTGTTGACCGGGCTCTTGCCGAACATCCACATCTGGAATTTGATCGGCAGGTTGCTGTCGAGCAGGCCGCCGATACAGATCACGACGATCGCGAGGTGCGCGGAGATGTAGCCCCACTTGGTCATCGCGCCGCGCTTCGCCGAGATCAGCGTTGCGCCGTCGTTCTCACGCACGACGTGCTTGTAGCCGGCCTTGGTGACGAATGTGGCAAGCGTTGCCGCGACCGTCGCGCGCGTGCCGGACGTCGTGTATTCGGCCTTGTGGTGGAACGCGCGCAGGCTGCCTTCGCGAACCTTGTCCTTCCAGCTCTTCGCATCGGCGAGCATCTTCGGCGCGTTGCGGATCACGCACAGCGAGATCGACACGACGAGGAAGATCAGGATCAGCATGAACCACCACGCGCTGTACACGTTGTACAGGCCGAGCGAGCGGAAGATGTCCGCCCAGAACGGCCCGAACTGGTTCACGTAGTTCGGATACGGATCGTCCTGGGTCAGGACCGTGCCGATGATGCTCGCAATCGACAGCACCACCAGCAGCGCAATCGCGAAGCGCATCGAGCTCATCAACTCGATCGCGCGCCTCGACGCACCCTGACCCGACTTCGACTGCAACCCCGACGTGGTAACGCTCATTCAAACTCCGACTTAGGGGAAACAGCCCCCTCGCTTACTGTATTCGCTCGGGGGGCGCAGCCCCCCATCTCCCGCAAGCCTCTCCATCCCGGCTTGGCCCGGCGCGTGCCGACAAAAAAGAAGGGCGAGGCAACCGCAACGATGCGGCGCCCCACCCTTTTCTTGTTCTGACTCCGGCCGCCCTTCGGGCGCCCGGTCATTCTCGCTGCTGACCGCTCAACGCAGGCCCGCGATGTAATCCGCGACGGCCTTGATCTCGTTGTCCGACAGCCGCGTTGCGATCTGATGCATCGCCTCGTTGTTGTTACGCACGCCGGCACCCTGCTGGAACGCGGTCAACTGCGCGACCGTGTAATCGGCCCATTGCCCCGACAGACGCGGATACTGGACCGGGATCCCCTGCCCTGTCGGCCCGTGGCAGCTCGCACAGGCGGGAACGCCCTTCTCCGCGATGCCGCCGCGATAGATCTTCTGGCCGATCGGCACGGTCGCCGCATCGCGTGCGGTACCGAGCTTCGTCGTCTGCGACCCGTAGTACGCGGCGACGTTGCGCATGTCGTCCGCGCTCAGCGCGCTCGCGAATCCGACCATCACCGCGTTGGTACGCACCGGCCCCTTCGCGCCCGGCTGCGTCTTGAAGTCGTTCAACTGCTTGACCAGATATTCGGGATGCTGGCCGGCAAGCTTCGGGAAACTGCCCGACGCGCTATTGCCGTCGGCGCCGTGACACGACGCGCAGACCTGCCCGGCAATCGCCTTGCCGCGGTCGAGATCCGGCTTTGCCGCATCCGCCGCGTTTGCCTCCGCTACGAAACCTACGAACCCTGCTGCAACCTGAAGCACCATCAGAGACTTGCACAGTCGATTCATTCGCACACCCTGTTTCGTCTTGTGGGAATTTGAGGTTCTGCAAAAAACGACGGCGTTCAGTCTACCGCAGAAGCTACATAAAAGCGCGAGGCAGGCGCCCGGTAGCCTTCGGTAAAACCGCCGTATTGTACAATATCGTGTTGAAAGCTCCGGCGCCTATCGGGGCTACCCCGCCTCCACCAAGCGGCTTGCGCCGCCCGTCCTTCCGGTTCCCATGGCCTTTCTGCTCCATCAAGCCCGCTTCTACACGACCGTCAACCATCTGCGCGACCTGCCGCCGACGGTCCAGCCGGAAATCGCGTTCGCGGGCCGCTCGAATGCCGGCAAGTCGACGGCGATCAACGTGCTGTGCAACCAGAAGCGGCTTGCCTTCGCGTCGAAGACGCCCGGCCGCACGCAGCATATCAACTACTTCTCCGTCGGCCCGGCCGCCGAGCCCGTCGCGAATCTCGTCGACCTGCCCGGCTACGGCTACGCGGAAGTGCCCGGTGCCGCCAAGGCGCACTGGGAAATGCTGCTGTCGTCCTACCTCGCGACCCGCTCGCAGCTTTGCGGCCTGATCCTGATGATGGATTCGCGCCGCCCGCTGACCGACCTCGATCGCCGCATGATCGAGTGGTTCGTGCCGACCGGCAAGCCGATCCACACGCTGCTGACGAAGTGCGACAAATTGACGCGGCAGGAAAGTATCAACGCGCTGCGAACCACGCAAAAGGGGCTCGATGCGTATCGTGACCAGGGTGTTCAGGGCAAGCTGACGGTTCAGCTGTTCTCGGCGATGAAGCGCATTGGGCTCGACGAGGCGCACGAGCTGATCGAGAGCTGGCTGCGGCCGTCCGTCGCCGACGAAGAAAGCGCGCCTGTAGCACAATGATCGGGCAACGCGCGGCCGGGATCGGCGGCGCGCACCTGACGGCGCCTGCGGTTTCGGCCGGCTCATAAAAAAACCCGCCGTTGAACGGCGGGTCAAACAGCCTAATCGAAAAACGACAGGCACCCGCTCAGGGAGGAGAAGCGGGGAGCTGCACGCGACGCGTGCCGCTCGATCGCTATCATATACCAACGCTCCCGAAAATGACCTAAGGGTTCCGTAAGGTCTTACTGCCCTGATTTCTACCCAATCGCCATGAGCTTCCATCCGCTTCATCGTCCGCGCCGGATGCGCCGCGACGACTTCTCCCGGCGCCTGATGCGCGAAAACCGCCTGACCACCGACGACCTGATCTATCCGGTGTTCGTCGTCGAAGGCACCAACGAACGGCAGCCGGTGCCGTCGATGCCCGGCGTCGAACGCGTGTCTGTCGATCTGCTGATGCATGTCGCCGAGCAGTGCGTCGAACTCGGCGTGCCCGTGCTGTCGCTGTTCCCGGCCATCGAGCCGTCGGTCAAGACGCCTGACGGCCGCGAGGCAGCCAATCCGGAAGGCCTGATCCCGCGCGCGGTGCGCGAGCTGAAGAAGCGCTTCCCCGAACTCGGCGTGCTGACCGACGTCGCACTCGATCCGTACACGAGCCACGGCCAGGACGGCGTGCTCGACGAAAACGGCTACGTGATCAATGACGACACGATCGAGATCCTGATCGATCAGGCGCGCGCGCAGGCTGAAGCCGGCGTCGACATCGTCGCCCCGTCGGACATGATGGACGGCCGCATCGGTGCGATCCGCGAAATGCTGGAAAGCGACGGTCATATCCACACGCGGATCATGGCCTATTCGGCCAAGTTCGCGTCGGCGTTCTACGGCCCGTTCCGCGACGCGGTCGGCTCGGCGTCCAATCTGGGCAAGGGCAACAAGATGACCTACCAGATGGATCCGGCGAACAGCGACGAAGCGCTGCGCGAAGTGCGCCTCGACATCGACGAAGGCGCCGACATGGTGATGGTCAAGCCCGGCATGCCGTACCTCGACATCGTGCGCCGCGTGAAGGACGAGTTCCGCTTCCCGACCTACGTGTACCAGGTGAGCGGCGAATACGCGATGCTGAAGGCCGCCGCGATGAACGGCTGGCTCGATCACGACAAGGTCGTGCTGGAATCGCTGCTCGCGTTCAAGCGTGCGGGCGCCGACGGCGTGCTCACGTATTTCGCACTCGACGCCGCGCGTCTGCTGAAAGCACAACGCTGATTGCCCGCCGGCGGGCGGAAAGAAAAACGGCGGGACACTTCGGTGTCCCGCCGTTTTTTATTTGTCGTCGATCGAGCCCGCCGGTCCCGGCCTGCGTCAGCTCACGGCGCACAAGCGCGCCGGTTCGCCGCCGGCACGCTCGCGACACGCATGGTCATACCGTCGGGACCGCAGCCCGGTCGAGGCTGCGCAGGAACGTCTCTGCCGCCTGATAGCCGACCACGCGGCCGATCTCGTTGCCGCTTCGATCGAAGAAGATGATGCCCGGCGGCCCGAACAGATTGAAGCGCTTCAGCAGCGCCTGGTCGTCCGGGTTGTTCGCGGTGACGTCCGCACGCACGAGGTGAAGCTGCGCGAGCCGCGCCTGCACGCGCGCGTCGGTAAACGTCAGATGCTCCATCTCCTTGCAGCTCACGCACCAGTCGGCATAGAAGTCGAGCATCACGGGCTGGCCCGCCGTCTTCAGCAGCGTGTCGAGTTCGCCGCTCGAGCGCACCGATACGAACGCGGGCCCGTCCTGCGCAGCGGCTGCGCCTGCTGCCGTCGTACCGCCGGACGCAACCGTGCGTGCCGCCAGCACCGCCAGCGGCTTGACCGGATCGGTCGATCCCGCAGCCAGGCCAACGAGCAGCGTGGCCGCCCAGATCGCGAGCGCAGCGCCCACGCCACGGCCGAGACGACGCCAGATAGACGTGGCGCCGGCATTCGGTGTGAACAGGCCGAGCGCAGCGGCCGCGATGAGCAGCCACAGCGCGGCGAGCACCATCTTCAGGCCACCGGCCAGCACCGGCCACACGATCCACAGCGCGGCTGCGAGCAACACGATGCCGAAGAACACCTTCACGCCGTCCATCCATGCACCGGCGCGCGGCAGTACCGTCCCGGCCCCGACGCCGACGACCAGCAGCGGGACGCCCAGCCCCAGCCCCATCGCGAACAGCGCGGCGCCGCCGAGCAGTGCATTGCCCGTGTGCGCGATGAAGGCGAGCACCGCGAACAGCGGCGCGGTCATGCATGCGCCGACGACCAGTGCGGACAGTGCGCCCATCGCCGCGACCGCGACGAAATGGCCGCCCTGGCGCGCGCCCGATGCCTCCGCAGCGCCGTTCTGCCAGCGCGCGGGCAGCGCAATGTCCTTGCCCGAGATCAGCGAGACGGCAAACGCGGTCAGCAGCACGCCGAATGCGCCGAGCACCCACGGGTTCTGCAGCCATGCACCGAGGCTCTGGCCGACCAGCGCCGCGGCGATGCCGAGCACCGTGTAGACCAGCGCCATGCCGACCACATAGGTCAGCGACAGCGCGAAGCCGCGCGCATGCGTCGCGCGCGTGCCCTGACCGATGATGATCGCCGACACGATCGGGATCATCGGGTACGAACACGGCAGGAGGCTCAGCACGACGCCCGCGACGAAATACAGGGCGACGATCGTGAAGAAACCATGCCCTTCGAGCAGTGACTGCGCGAAATCGGCACTCGTGACCTTGTCGAACCAGCTGCCCGCAGCAGCCGTATCGCCGGACGACGAGGCCGCGCCCAGCGCGGCGCCGTCGACCTTCACGACGTGCTCGGCCGGCGGGTAGCAGATGCCCTCGTCCGCGCACCCCTGCGACGTCACTGCGAGTTCGAACGGGCCTGACGCCTGCTTGACGGGCACGTGCACGACCACTTCGTCACGGTAGGTCTCGACGTTCTTCTGGAACGTCTGGTCGAACTTCACGTGGCCGGCCGGGAATTGCGGATCGCCGAGCGTCGCCTGCCCGCTCTTCACCGCGAACGCGAACCGCTCGCGGTACAGGTAATAGCCGTTGGCGACCTTGAAGCGGACGTCCACCTGTCCCGGCGATTCGCTCGCACTGAACTTGAACGCCACCGACGGATCGAGGAAATCGTCGGCCGCGCGCGCGACCGACAGGCCGCCCAGCACGAGCATGAACGACAACAGGACTGCGAGGAACCGCAGCGCGCGCACGCGCACGGGAAGCGCCATACCGTTAAACATGAAATAGACGTTGAGTTTCGCTGGTCACCCACTGGCCGTACGCGGCCGATGCCGTCGTCTGCCACGAGACGATTTCGGGCGTCTCGTAGGGATGATGCGCGAGAATAAATCGCTCCAGTTCGAGCGCCCGCACGGGGCTCGTCTTGAACAGCAACTGGATCTCGTCGGCCGTTTCGACCTTGCCCTGCCAGTGGTAGCGCGACTTGATCGCACCGAGCTCCGACACACACGCGGCAAGCCGCGCATCGAGCGCACCGTCGGACAGCGCCTTGGCGGTCTCGGCATCGGGCACCGTCGTCAGCATCAGCACCACTATCATCCGCGCCCTCCTGGCTGGTCTATCGGCTCCTGCCGACGCGGATTGCCCACCTGGGAAGCGCGCCGGCTGCCCCGTATCGTAGCGCAGCCTGCGCAACGCTGCCGGCACCGCCCTGCGACAATCGATCGCAGCCGGCGCCGGAAAAACAAAAAGGGCCAAGCAATTGCTCGGCCCCTTTCAGATACTGCTGCGTACCGGAAGCTTACTCAGCTTCTTGCACGTTTTCCGTTTCGTCGACTTCCGGACGATCGAGCAGCTCGACCAGTGCCATCGGTGCGTTGTCGCCCACGCGGAAGCCGAACTTCAGCACGCGCAGGTAGCCGCCCGGACGGTTCGCGAAACGCGGACCGAGCACGTCGAACAGCTTCGCCACCGAGTCACGATCGCGCAGGCGGTTGAACGCCAGGCGACGGTTTGCCAGCGACGGCTTCTTGCCGAGCGTGATCAGCGGCTCGACGACTTTACGGAGTTCCTTCGCCTTCGGCAGCGTCGTCTTGATGACTTCGTGCTCGATCAGCGAGTTGGACATGTTACGGAGCATAGCCAGACGGTGGCTGCTCGTGCGGTTCAGTTTCCGCAGACCATGACGATGGCGCATTTCAGTTTCCTTGATTCAAAGTTTTGATCCAGCTCTTCTATCACACCTCGAAGGGTGCACGGGCCGGTAACGAAAAAAGCAAGATGCGGATTTTAAAGGAAAATCCGCATCTTTGCCAACTACAGCTTCAACCAGGCTTACTTGTCGAGACCAGCCGGCGGCCAGTTTTCGAGCTTCATGCCCAGCGTGAGACCGCGCGAAGCGAGCACTTCCTTGATCTCGTTGAGCGACTTGCGACCGAGGTTCGGCGTCTTCAGCAGCTCGTTTTCCGTGCGCTGGATCAGGTCGCCGATGTAGTAGATGTTCTCGGCCTTCAGGCAGTTCGCCGAACGAACCGTCAGCTCGAGATCGTCCACCGGACGCAGCAGGATCGGATCGATCTGCGGAGCACGCGACGGCGCTTCGGCTGCCGTTTCCGTGCCTTCCAGCGCCGCGAACACGGACAGCTGGTCGACCAGGATGCGGGCCGATTGACGGATCGCTTCTTCCGGCGTGATCACACCGCTCGTCTCGATGTTCATCACGAGCTTGTCGAGGTCGGTACGCTGCTCGACACGTGCGCTTTCGACAGCGTAGCTCACGCGGCGAACCGGCGAGAACGATGCGTCGAGGACGATGCGGCCAATGATCTTGGCCGTGTCTTCGCCGTAGCGACGGACGTTGCCGGGCACATAGCCGCGACCCTTCTCGATCTTGATCTGAACGTCGAGCTTGCCGCCCTTCGACAGGTGCGCGACCACGTGATTCGGGTTGATGACTTCGCAATCGTGCGCCAGCTCGATATCGCCGGCCGTGACGACGCCTTCGCCTTCCTTGCGCAGCGTAACCGTCACTTCGTCACGGTTATGCAGCTTGAACACCACGCCCTTCAGGTTCAGCAGCAGGTTGACGACGTCTTCCTGCACGCCATCCAGCGTCGAGTACTCGTGCACCACGCCTGCGATCGTGACTTCGGTCGGCGCATAGCCGACCATCGACGACAGCAGCACGCGACGCAGCGCATTGCCCAAGGTATGGCCGTAACCGCGTTCGAACGGTTCCATGACCACCCTCGCGTGGTTCTCGCCCAGCGATTCCACGGCGATGATCTTGGGTTTCAGCAAACTGGTTTGCATGGGCTTTCCTTTTCAATACCCTCGGCTCGTTACACCGATAAGGCTGACCGGTAACAACCAGAAAATAAACAGCCGAGGCCCCTCCTTGCGTAACGCAATCGGGGTACCTCGGCCGTCAATCGGATTAACGCGAATACAATTCGACGATCAGGCTTTCGTTGATGTCGCCTGCGATGTCAGCGCGTTCCGGCATTTGCTTGAACGTGCCTTCGAACTTCTTCGCATCGACTGCAACCCAGCTCGGCATGCCGCCTTGCTCGGCCAGCGACAGCGCTTCGACGATACGCGCTTGCTTCTTCGCCTTTTCGCGGATCGCGACGACGTCACCCGACTTCACTTGCTGCGACGGGACGTTCGCGACGACGCCGTTCACCGTGATCGACTTGTGGCTCACCAGCTGACGCGCTTCAGCGCGGGTCGAGCCGAAGCCCATGCGATACACGACGTTGTCGAGGCGCGACTCGAGCAGTTGCAGCAGGTTTTCACCCGTGTTGCCCTTGCGGCGGTCGGCTTCAGCGAAGTAGCGGCGGAACTGACGCTCCAGCACGCCGTAGATACGCTTGACCTTCTGCTTTTCACGCAGCTGCGTACCGTAGTCGGACGTACGTGCGCCCGAGGTACGGCCGTGCTGACCCGGCTTGCTGTCGAGCTTGCACTTGTCGGCGAGCGAGCGGCGTGCGCTCTTCAGGAACAGGTCGGTGCCTTCACGGCGGGACAGCTTGGCCTTCGGGCCGATATAACGTGCCACTTTGCATTCCTCTATCAATCAGTCACGCAGATCTGAATCCGCGCTAGTTCGCGCCCTTTGGGGCGAACGGTGGGCTTAGTCAATCAAAAAAGCAACGCCCGTCGACGCTAGGCGGCGACAGGCAATGTGCCAGCACGAACGTGCCAGCACATCTTTAGATACGACGACGCTTCGGCGGACGGCAGCCGTTGTGCGGAATCGGGGTGACGTCCGAAATCGCGGTGATCTTGATGCCGAGGCCGTGCAGTGCGCGCACTGCCGACTCACGACCCGGGCCCGGGCCCTTGATCCGCACTTCCAGATTCTTCACGCCGTATTCCATCGCGACGCGGCCAGCCGACTCGGCTGCGACCTGAGCAGCGAACGGCGTCGATTTGCGCGAGCCCTTGAAGCCCTGACCGCCCGACGTCGCCCATGCCAGTGCATTGCCTTGGCGATCGGTGATCGTGATGATCGTGTTGTTGAACGACGCGTGAACGTGAACCACGCCTTCAGCGACGTTCTTCTTAACCTTCTTGCGAACGCGTTGCGCCGCGGTGTTCGAAGCCTTAGCCATTACGTTTTCCTGTAACTGTCAGTTCCGCTTACTTCTTCAGCGCTTGCGCTGCACGACGCGGACCCTTGCGGGTACGTGCGTTCGTACGCGTACGCTGACCGCGCATCGGCAGGCCCTTGCGATGACGAACACCACGGTAGCAACCGAGGTCCATCAGGCGCTTGATGTTCATCGTCACTTCACGGCGCAGATCGCCTTCAACGACAAACTTGCCCACTTCTTCACGCAGCTTTTCCAAGTCTGCGTCGGTCAAGTCCTTGACCTTCTTCGAAAAATCGACGCCAGCTGCCACGCAGATGCTGCGCGAACGGGTGCGGCCGACACCAAAGATTGCCGTCAGGCCGATCTCGGTGTGCTGGTGATTCGGGATGTTAACCCCTGCGATACGAGCCATTGTTTTTCCTCAAACAAAAAGCGCAAACAAACGCGCGGTCAGCCTTGGCGCTGCTTGTGGCGCGGATCCGAGCTGCAGATCACGCGAACGACGCCTTTGCGCTTGATGATCTTGCAATTGCGGCAAATGCGCTTAACCGATGCCATCACTTTCATGATAATACCCTTTTTTCAAATCACTTCGCCCGGAACACGATCCGCGCACGAGACAGATCGTAAGGCGTCAACTCAACCGTCACCTTGTCGCCAGGCAGGATGCGGATGTAGTGCATCCGCATCTTCCCGGAAATATGACCCAACACGACATGGCCGTTTTCCAGCTTCACACGGAAGGTCGCATTCGGGAGGTTTTCAATAACCTCACCCTGCATCTGGATTACATCGTCTTTGGCCATAGTCCTTAACGCATCGGGATGTTGCCGCCCTTGAAGTTCGCCTTCTTGAGCAGTGACTCATACTGTTGCGACATAACGTACGACTGCACCTGCGCCATAAAGTCCATCGTGACGACGACAATGATCAGCAGCGACGTTCCACCAAAATAAAACGGCACGTTCCAGCGCAGCACCAGGAACTCCGGCAGCAGACACACGAAGACGATGTAGATCGCACCGGCCAGCGTCAGACGCGTGAGGATGCGGTCGATATATCGTGCGGTCTGATCGCCCGGACGAATGCCCGGAACAAACGCGCCGCTCTTCTTCAGGTTGTCTGCGGTTTCCCTGCTGTTGAACACCAGTGCGGTGTAGAAGAAGCAGAAAAACACGATCGCCAGCGTGTACAGCAGCACATAGACCGGCTGGCCCGGCTTCAGCGCTTCCGCAACGTTATGCAACGTATTGGAAATCCAGCTTCCCGTCGGCTGACCGGTACTGAACCAGCCGAGAATCGTTGCCGGGAACAGAATGATCGACGATGCGAAGATCGGCGGAATCACACCCGACATGTTCAGCTTCAGCGGCAGATGCGACGACTGCCCACCGTAGATCTTGTTGCCGACCTGGCGCTTCGCGTAGTTCACGAGGATCTTTCGCTGACCGCGTTCGATGAACACGACCAGGTAAGTCACCGCGGCGATCAGAACGACGATGATGATCGCCGAAATGATGCTCATCGAACCCGTACGCACCAGCTCGAACAACCCACCGACGGCATTCGGGAACCCTGCTGCGATCCCGCCGAAGATGATGATCGAGATACCGTTGCCCAGACCACGCTCGGTAATCTGCTCGCCGAGCCACATCAGGAACATCGTGCCCGTAACCAGCGTCACGACCGTCGTCAGACGGAACAGCATGCCGGGGTCGGTGACGAGGCCCGGCTGGTTTTCCAGCGCAGCCGCGATACCGAACGCCTGGAAGGTCGCGAGCACCACGGTGAAATACCGCGTGTACTGCGTGATCTTCCGTTGCCCTGCCTGCCCTTCCTTCTTCAGCGCCTCGAGCTGCGGCGATACGATCGCCAGCAACTGCATGATGATCGACGCCGAGATGTACGGCATGATCCCCAGCGCAAAGATCGTGAAGCGGGAAAGCGCGCCACCCGAGAACATGTTGAACATGCCCAGGATGCCGCCCGCCTGGCTCTGGAACAGCTTAGCCAGTTGATCCGGATCGATGCCCGGCACGGGAATGTGCGCGCCGATGCGATAGACGATCAGCGCCAGGAGCAGGAACATCGCTCGCCGACGCAGATCGCCGAATTTCGCCGTGCTTCGACCGGGTTTTGCAAGACTCGGGCTGTTAGCCAAGTACCTTCTCCGATGAATGCAAGTGACGACGCGCTACGCGTGTCACTCGGCGAACGAACCGCCGGCCGCTTCGATCGCAGCGCGCGCACCCTTGGTGGCACCGAGACCCTTCACGACGATCTTGCGCTTCAGCTCGCCCGTCGCGATGATCTTTGCGCTCTTCGTCAGCTCACCGACCAGGCCGGCTTGCTTCAGTGCGAGCAGATCGATCTCGTCGACCGGCAGCTTCTCGAGGTCGCTCAGGCGCACTTCACCGACGAATTCCTTCGTCAGCGACGTAAAGCCGCGCTTCGGCAGACGACGTTGCAGCGGCATCTGACCGCCTTCGAAACCGACTTTGTGGAAGCCGCCCGAACGCGATTTCTGACCCTTGTGACCACGGCCAGCCGTCTTGCCGAGGCCCGAACCGATGCCACGGCCGACGCGACGCTTGGCGTGCTTGGCGCCAGCTGCCGGCTTCAGGTTATTCAATTCCATATCAACTCCTTGATCCGTAGGGCCGCTTACGCGATGACCTTAACGAGGTACGAGACCTTGTTGATCATGCCGCGGACCGCCGGCGTGTCCTGAAGCTCGCTGACCGAGTTGAGTCGGCGCAGGCCCAGGCCACGCACGGTCGCGCGGTGCGATTCGCGGGTCCCGATCAGGCTCTTAACGAGCTGAACCTTGACAGTTTTTTCAGACATGGTGACCACCCGGGCTTAGCCCAAAATTTCTTCGACGGACTTGCCGCGCTTCGCCGCGATGTCTGCCGGGGTGGACTGCTTGCGCAGACCGTCCAGCGTGGCGCGAACGAGGTTGTACGGGTTCGTCGAACCGTGGCTCTTCGCCACGACGTTCTGAACGCCCATCACGTCGAACACTGCGCGCATCGGGCCGCCGGCGATCACGCCCGTACCTGCCTTCGCCGGAGCGAGGAGGACAGCGGATGCGCCATGCTTGCCGTGCACTTCGTGTTGCAGCGTGCCGTTCTTGAGCGGCACCTTGAACATGTTGCGACGAGCTTGTTCCATTGCCTTCTGGACAGCGACCGGCACTTCCTTCGCCTTGCCCTTGCCCATACCGATACGGCCATCACCGTCGCCAACCACGGTCAGTGCGGCGAAGCCGAGAATACGGCCACCCTTCACGACCTTGGTCACGCGATTGACCGAAATCATCTTTTCACGAAGGCCGTCGTCGCGTTCGTCAGCCTGAACTTTCGCTTGCATCTTTGCCATGACGAATTCCTTCCTTAGAACTTGAGCCCAGCTTCGCGAGCTGCCTCAGCCAGCGCCTTGACGCGGCCGTGGTAGCGGAAGCCCGAGCGGTCGAAGGCGACGGATTCGATGCCGGCGGCCTTTGCCTTCTCGGCAATACGCTTGCCGATCAGCGTCGCAGCATTAACGTTGCCGCCCTTGCCCGACTTGTCGGCGAGCTCGGCGCGCACTTCAGCTTCGAGCGTCGACGCGCTTGCGAGCACCTTGGTGCCGCAGGGCGAAAACACTTGAGCGTAGATGTGCGTGTTCGTGCGATGCACGGCGAGACGCGCGACCTGCAGCTCAGCGATCTTGATACGCGTCTGGCGAGCGCGGCGCAGGCGAGATTGAGTCTTATCCATGATTGCGCACCCTTACTTCTTCTTCGTTTCTTTGAGGATCACAACCTCGTCGGAATAGCGCACGCCCTTGCCCTTGTACGGCTCCGGCGGACGGTAACCGCGGACTTCCGCAGCCACTTGACCGACTTGTTGCTTGTTGATCCCCTTGATCACGATTTCGGTTTGCGTCGGGGTTTCTGCCTTGACGCCTTCCGGCATCTGGTGCACCACCGGGTGCGAGAAACCCAGCGACAGGTTCAGCTTGTCGCCTTGCGCTTGTGCACGATAACCGACGCCAACCAGCGTCAGCTTGCGCTCGAAACCCTTGGTCACGCCGTGCACGGCATTCGCGATAATCGCGCGCATCGTGCCCGACAGTGCATTTGCTTCGCGGCTTTCGTTCACCGGCGACAGGTTCAGCGTGCCGTCGTTGTTCGCCACGTTCACGAGCGGATTAATCGCTTGCGTGATGGTGCCCAGCGGGCCCTTGACGGTGATTGCACCGTCGGCCAGCTTGACTTCCGCGCCTTGCAGCGCGATCGGGCTCTTACCTACTCGAGACATGTTTCTCTCTCCTCGGCTTTAAGCGACGTAGCAGATGACTTCGCCGCCGACGCCGGTAGCGCGCGCCTTGCGGTCGGTCATCACGCCCTTCGGCGTCGACACGATTGCCACACCGAGGCCATTCATGACCTGCGGGATGTCGTTACGGCCACGGTACACGCGCAGGCCAGGCTTCGATACGCGTTCGATGCGTTCGATGACCGGACGGCCGGCGTAGTACTTCAGCGCGATATTCAGTTCGGACTTCGCACCTTCCGCCTTCACGGCGAAATCGTCGATATAGCCTTCGTCTTTCAGGACTTGCGCGATTGCAACCTTGACTTTCGACGAGGGCATCGACACCGATACCTTCTCGACCATCTGCCCATTGCGGATGCGAGTCAGCATATCGGCGATAGGATCACTCATGCTCATTTACGTTTCTCCTATTACCAGCTCGCCTTGGTCAGGCCAGGAATCTCGCCACGGAATGCGATTTCACGAATCTTGTTACGCGCGAGGCCGAATTTACGGAACGTGCCACGCGGACGGCCCGTGATCGCGCAGCGGTTACGCTGGCGGGTCGGGTTTGCGTTGCGGGGCAGTTGCTGCAGCTCAAGGCGTGCTTCGTAGCGCTCTTCTTCCGACTTGCTTTGGTCTTCGACGATCGCCTTCAGCGCATCGCGCTTTGCTGCGAACTTCGCGACCAGGCGGGCGCGCTTCTTTTCACGTTCGATCAGTGCCAGTTTAGCCACGGTAACCTCAGTTTCTGAACGGGAACTTGAAGCTGGCGAGCAGAGCCTTTGCTTCGTCGTCGGTCTTCGCAGTCGTCGTGATGCTGATGTTCAGCCCACGCAGTGCGTCGATCTTGTCGTAGTCGATTTCGGGGAAAATGATCTGCTCTTTCACACCGATGTTGTAGTTGCCACGGCCATCGAAAGCACGACCCGACACGCCGCGGAAGTCACGCACGCGGGGCAGGGCAACCGTCACGAAACGGTCGAGGAATTCGTACATTGCTTGGCCACGCAGCGTCACCATCGCGCCGATCGGGTAACCCTGGCGGATCTTGAAGCCTGCGATTGCCTTGCGTGCCTTCGTCACGACCGGCTTCTGACCAGCGATCTTCGTGAGGTCGCCAACGGCGTTCTCGATGATCTTCTTGTCAGCGATCGCTTCGCCAAGACCCATGTTCAGCGTGATCTTGGTGATGCGCGGCACTTCCATGACCGACTTGTAACCGAACTTCTCGATCAGGCCGGGCACAACCTTTTCTTTGTAAAACTCTTGAAAACGAGCCATTTTTTACTCCGCTGCGTCAGGCGCTCAGTACAGCACCGGTCGTCTTCAGGAAGCGAACCTTCTTGCCTTCCTCGACCTTGATGCCAACACGCGACGCCTTGCCATTCGCGTCGACCAGTGCGACGTTCGAAATATGCAGGGGCATCGTCTTCGCTTCCACGCCGCCCGTCGTACCCTTCATCGGGTTCGGCTTCACATGCTTCTTGACGAGGTTGATACCTTCAACCGTCACATGTTCTGCACCGACAGCCAGCACGACGCCGCGCTTGCCCTTGTCCTTGCCAGTGACGACGATGACTTCGTCACCTTTGCGAATCTTGTTCATCGCGACTCCTTACAGCACTTCCGGCGCCAGCGAAACGATCTTCATGAATCGTTCGCTACGCAGCTCACGCGTGACCGGCCCGAAGATACGGGTGCCGATCGGCTCGAGCTTGTTATTCAAAAGCACAGCGGCGTTGCCGTCGAACTTGATCAGCGAGCCGTCTTGACGGCGCACGCCCTTGGCGGTGCGGACCACCACGGCGTTGTAAATTTCGCCTTTCTTCACGCGCCCGCGCGGCGTTGCCTCTTTGACGCTCACCTTGATGATGTCGCCAATGCCGGCATAACGACGCTTCGAGCCGCCGAGCACCTTGATGCACAGGACTTCACGTGCACCCGTGTTGTCGGCTACTTCGAGCCGAGATTCGGTCTGGATCATGGTTTGTCTTTCCCAACTTAATCCGGATGCACCACCATGATGCATTCGGTCAGTCTTGGTCCCGTCAGCCAATCGGCTGCTTGGGTTGGAACAGCAGCGACGGCAAACGAAACCCGCCATCGCAATTCGGTGAATCTTTCGGACAGGCAGGCGCCAGTCCGCTTCCCCCACCAACTTCGCCCGCGACGGGGCTCCCATAAAGAGGGAAGACCAGGATTATAACAAATAATCCTGGTCACGCAAGCAAAAACTTTGCGATTTCAAGCACTTCGCGGGGAAGTGCCTGTTACTGCCTACTGCGCTGCCCGCTTAGATGACGCGAGCTGCTTCGACGAGGCGCGACACCGTCCAGGCCTTCGTCTTCGAAACAGGACGAGTTTCCTGGATTTCGACGAGATCGCCTTCGTTGTAGGTGTTCGCTTCATCGTGCGCGTGGTACTTCTTCGAGCGCACGACATACTTGCCGTAGATCGGGTGCTTGACGCGGTGCTCGATCAGCACGGTGACGGTCTTGTCCATCTTGTTGCTGACGACCCGACCGACCAGCGTCCGCTTCAGCGAGGTTTTCACGCTATCGTTCATTTCTGGTTCGCCTTCTGAGTCATGACGGTCCGCACACGTGCGATGTCGCGACGAACCTTCTTCAGCTGGCTCGTGTTAGTGAGCTGCTGGGTCGCGAGTTGCATGCGCAGGCCGAATTGCGCCTTCAGCAGGTCCGCCAGCTCCTTGTTGAGCGCGGCCTGGTCTTTCTGGAGAAGTTCGGAAGCCTTCATATTTTCTCCTTAGGCGCCGAGCTGGCGCACGATGAACGCCGTCTTCAGCGGCAGCTTGGCTGCAGCCAGACGGAACGCTTCGCGTGCCAGTTCTTCGGTTACGCCGTCCATTTCATAGAGCATCTTGCCCGGCTGAATCTCGGCGACGTAGTACTCCGGGTTACCCTTACCGTTACCCATACGCACTTCCGCCGGCTTCTGCGAAATCGGCTTGTCCGGGAAGATCCGGATCCAGATGCGGCCGCCACGCTTGATGTGACGCGTCATTGCACGACGCGCCGCTTCAATCTGGCGTGCGGTCAAACGACCGCGACCGATAGCCTTCAGGCCGAATTCACCGAACGACACTGCGTTGCCGCGCGTCGCCTTGCCGGTGTTACGACCCTTCTGCTCTTTACGATACTTCCTGCGTTTCGGTTGCAGCATCGTTATTCTCCAGTCTTGCCGTCTTCGGGCTTGCCGGCGCCGCGGCGCGGTGCGCCACGACGAGCACCCGGAGCGCCGCCTTCGCCGTCACGGCGCGGACGACGGTCGCCCGGACGCGCATTGCGACGCGGACGCTTGTCTTCGGCTACTTCTTCCACCACCGGTGCGTCGTTGCGGCCGAGCGTGTCGCCCTTGTAAACCCACACCTTGACGCCGATGATCCCGTAGGTCGTCTTCGCTTCCGAGGTCGCGTAGTCGATATCGGCACGCAGCGTGTGAAGGGGCACGCGACCTTCGCGATACCACTCCGTACGAGCGATTTCGATACCGTTCAGACGGCCCGCGCTCATGATCTTGATGCCTTGAGCACCCAGACGCATCGCGTTCTGCATCGCACGCTTCATCGCGCGACGGAACATGATCCGGCGCTCGAGCTGTTGCGTGATCGAGTCAGCGATCAGCTGAGCATCGGTTTCCGGCTTGCGGATTTCTTCGATGTTGACGTGAACCGGAACGCCCATGCGGCGTTGCAGTTCCGTCTTCAGCTGCTCGATATCCTCGCCCTTCTTGCCGATGACCACACCCGGACGCGAGCTGTAAATCGTGATGCGCGCGTTCTTCGCCGGACGCTCGATGACGACCCGACCGACCGAAGCGTTCTTCAGCTTCTTCTTCAGGTATTCACGAACACCGATGTCTTCCTGCAGCATCGCCGCGAAATTGTTGTTGTTCGCGTACCAACGCGAAGCCCAATTGCGGCTGACAGCCAGGCGGAAGCCAGTCGGATGAATTTTCTGTCCCATCGTATGGCTCCTTAATTCCCGACCGTCACAGTGATGTGACAGGATTGCTTCTCGATGCGGTTACCGCGGCCCTTGGCGCGCGCGGTGAAACGCTTGAGCGATGCAGCCTTGTCGACGTAGATGCTCTTGATCTTGAGCTCGTCGATATCGGCGCCTTCGTTGTGCTCCGCATTCGCGATTGCCGACAGCACAACCTTCTTCACGATGCCAGCCGCTTTCTTCGGCGAGAACGTCAAAACGTTCAGCGCCTTGTCGACCGGCAAACCGCGGATCTGGTCAGCCACAAGGCGCGTTTTCTGCGCCGAGATGCGGGCACCGCGATGAATTGCTTTCACTTCCATCTTGATTGCCCCTTATTTCTTGGCCTTCTTGTCGGCTGCGTGACCCTTGAACGTACGGGTCAGTGCGAACTCGCCAAGCTTGTGGCCGACCATGTTTTCCGAGATGTACACCGGAACGTGTTGACGGCCGTTGTGAACAGCGATCGTCAGGCCGATGAAATCCGGCAGAATCGTCGAGCGACGCGACCAGGTCTTGATCGGCTTTTTGTCGCGCGAAGCTGCAGCCGCCTCAACTTTCTTCAGCAAATGGGCGTCGCAGAACGGACCTTTTTTAACAGAACGTGCCATTGCCTACTCCTTAACGCTTGTGACGGCGCTGGACGATCATCGTCGTCGTGCGCTTGTTGCTACGGGTGCGATAACCCTTAGCCGGCGTACCCCACGGGCTAACCGGATCGCGACCTGCAGCCGTCTTGCCCTCACCACCACCGTGCGGGTGATCAACCGGGTTCATCGCAACGCCACGCACCGTCGGGCGGATACCGCGCCAGCGGTTCGCGCCAGCCTTGCCGATCTGGCGCAGGCTATGCTCTTCGTTGCCGACTTCACCGATCGTTGCACGGCACTCGATGTGCACGCGGCGGATTTCGCCCGAACGCAGACGAACCTGCGCGTAGACGCCTTCACGTGCGAGCAGCATGGCCGACGTACCAGCCGAACGCGCCATTTGCGCGCCCTTGCCCGGCAGCATCTCGATGCAGTGGATCGTCGTACCGACCGGAATGTTGCGGATCGGCAGCGTGTTGCCTGCACGGATCGGCGCTTCCGAACCCGACATCAGCTGTTGGCCGACCGTCAGGCCCTTCGGGGCGATGATGTAGCGACGTTCGCCGTCTGCGTAGAGCACCAGCGCGATGTTCGCGCTACGGTTCGGGTCGTACTCGAGACGCTCGACCTTTGCCGGGATGCCATCCTTCGTGCGACGGAAATCGACGATACGATAGTGTTGCTTGTGACCACCACCCTTGTGACGCGTGGTGATACGACCGTTGTTGTTACGGCCGGCGGTCGAGCTCTGCGAGTCGAGCAGTGCCGCGAACGGCTTGCCCTGGTGCAGGTTCTTGTTGACCACCTTGACCATCGCGCGGCGACCCGGCGATGTCGGCTTAACTTTAACGATTGCCATGATTACTTGGCCTCCGCTTCAAAGTTGATTTCCTGGCCGGGCTTCAGGCAAACGTACGCCTTCTTCACGTCCTTGCGGCGGCCCATCGAACGGCCAAAGCGCTTTTGCTTGCCCTTCTGAACCAGCACGTTGACGGAATCAACTTCAACCTTGAACAGCAGCTCGACAGCTGCCTTCACTTCCTGCTTCGTGGCATCCGGTGCGACTTCGAACACGACTTGCTCGTTCTTGTCGGCAACCAGCGTCGCCTTTTCCGAGATCACCGGCGCGAGCAGGACCTGCATCAAACGATGATCGTTCTTGCGAATCTCGCTCATGACAGCAACTCCTCGATCTGGGCGACCGCAGCCTTCGTGACCAGCACTTTCTTGAAGTAGATCAGCGACAGCGGGTCAGCGTAGCGCGGCTCGACAATCGCCACGTGCGGCAGGTTGCGCGAAGCCAGGTACAGGTTCTCGTCGACCGTGTCCGTAATGATCAGCACGGAGTCGAGACCCATGGTCTTGAATTTTTCGGCCAGCAGCTTGGTCTTCGGCGCTTCGAGGATGATGTCCTCGACGACCGACAGACGGCCTTCACGGGCCAGCTGCGAGAAGATCGAGCAGAGACCTGCGCGATGCATCTTCTTGTTGACCTTGTGCGAGAAGTTTTCTTCCGGCGAATTCGGGAAGATACGACCACCGCCACGCCACAACGGGCTCGACGACATACCGGCACGAGCGCGGCCCGTACCCTTCTGGCGCCACGGCTTCTTCGTCGTGTGCTTGACTTGCTCACGGTCCTTCTGTGCGCGGTTACCCTGGCGAGCATTCGCCTGGTAAGCGACGACGACCTGGTGGATCAGCGCTTCGTTGTAGTCACGACCGAACACGACGTCCGATGCGTTGACCACTGCACCTTCCTGACCATTTTCGTTCAGGAGCTTGAGTTCCATTATTTCGCCCCCTTGGTCTTGACGGCCGGCGTCACGAAGACTTTGCCGCCCTTCGCGCCCGGAATCGCACCCTTCACGAGCAGCAGCTTGCGCTCTGCGTCGATACGAGCGATTTCGAGGTTCTGCACCGTCACCGTCACGTCACCCATGTGACCCGTCATGCGTTTACCCGGGAAAACACGACCCGGATCCTGCGCCATACCGATCGAGCCCGGCACGTTGTGCGAGCGCGAGTTACCGTGCGTAGCACGGCCGGAGGAGAAGTTGTAACGCTTGATCGTACCGGCGTAGCCCTTACCGATCGACACGCCTTGCACGTCGACCTTCTGGCCCACTTCGAAAAGATCAGCACCGACCACGGCGCCATTCGACAGCTCAGCTGCCTTGGCCGCGTCAATGCGGAATTCCTTGAGGATTTCACCGGCTTCGACACCGGCTTTGGCGAGATGACCTGCCAGCGGCTTCGTCACGCGCGATGCACGACGGGAGCCGAATGCAACCTGCACGGCCGTGTAGCCGTCGGTTTCAACAGTCTTGATCTGCGTCACGCGGTTGTCCGACACGTCCAGCACGGTGACGGGAATCGAATCCCCTTCCGCCGTGAAGATACGGGTCATGCCAACCTTGCGACCTACGAGTCCAAGGCTCATCATTTTCTCCATTCCCGACTGCGATTGGTCGGGGCTGATTTACAAAATGCCGGGCACGCAAGGCCCAACTTTTCTTCGCGAATACGCGAAAAGCCAAGCATTATAGCCCGACCTCGCGTTTTCCGCAAGCAATCAAAGACTTAGCGCCGCTCGGCAAGCCGATCGGCGCCGGAAGCCTTACTGCAGCTTGATTTCCACGTCGACGCCAGCCGGCAGATCGAGCTTCATCAGCGCGTCAACCGTCTTGTCGGTCGGATCGACGATGTCCATCAGGCGCTGGTGGGTACGGATTTCGAGCTGATCGCGCGACGTCTTGTTGACGTGCGGCGAACGCAGAATGTCAAAACGCTGAATGCGCGTCGGCAGCGGCACCGGGCCACGGACGATTGCGCCAGTCCGCTTCGCGGTATCGACGATTTCGGCAGCCGATTGATCGATCAGACGATAGTCGAAAGCCTTCAGGCGAATGCGGATTTTCTGTTGCTGCATGACAATTCCTTGGAAAGAGCGAGGCGATGTTGCATCGCCGAACACTAAAAGAACGTGAAACATGACGCCTGCGGGGAGCGAGGCATCAGGTTCCGGACGGTACTTCCACTGCTAAGTCCGCGATTCTACACGAAATTCTTGAGCGATGGTGCGAGTTTCTCGCCCCACGCTTTCGCGTGGCGGAAAAACAAAACCGGGTGCCAGCGCAAGCTGGACACCCGGTTTCGACGGTACGGACTGCATACCGCGGAATCGCGGACCCCGTCGGGATCCGCGGATCGTCGATATTACTCGATGATCTTGGCGACGACGCCGGCGCCGACCGTACGGCCGCCTTCGCGGATTGCGAAGCGCAGACCTTCTT
>NZ_CABVPW010000014.1:0-187392 GCF_902499025.1 Burkholderia lata
CCTGCTCCTGCTCCTGCTCCTGCTCCTGCTCCTGCTCCTGCTCCTGCTCCTGCTCCTGCTCCTGCTCCTGCTCCTGCTCCTGCCCCTGCTCCTGCCCCTGCCCCTGCTCCTGCTCCTGCTCCTGCTCCTGCTCCTGCTCCTGCCCCTGCCCCTGCCCCTGCTCCTGCCCCTGCCCCTGCCCCTGCCCCTGCCAACGTCCGTCGCCCGCCGCCGCGTCGCCCGCCGGTTGCGAATATCGTCCGACGATACCTGCCGCGTTGCGCTACCATCGCAGCACCCGTCGAGCCACGCGTGCCGGCCGCGGGCGGCGCCCCCGAGACCTGGCGCCACCGACCCACAACGACAACAGACGGGCCCGGCCCGACCGCCCACGATGCTTGCCAATCTCGTCACGCGCCTGCGCGACCGTTTCGGCAAACCGCCGACCCCGCAGGCTTTCGCGGAACGCCTGATCGCCACGCTGCGCGCATCGGGCGACACGCGCACGTGGCGCCACGAGGACGAGAAGGGCTGTCTCGTCCAGTCCGATGCCCCGTCGAACATCATCAACCTGAACAACCTGTTCCGCGACTACGCGGCCGCGAAGCCGTCCGAGCGGGACACCGTGCTGAAGCGCCAGGCGAACGCGATGATGCAGCACGAGATCCCGACGGATTTCGCCGCCGCGCGCGCGAAGCTGCGGCCCGTGATCCGCAGTGCGACCGAGCGCGGCGTGGCCGCGCTGCAACTGGCCGGGCAGCCCGGCATCACGGCGCTGGCGTTCCGGCCGCTATGCGAAAACATCGAAATCGGCATCGCATACGACGGTGAGTTCAACATCGCGCGCCTGCCGACCGCGACGCTCGACCAATGGGGCGTCTCGTTCGACGAAGCCTGCGACATCGCGATCGACAACCTGCGGGCGGAATCGTCGAAGCCGTGGGCCGCGCTGCCGCACGGGGTGTTCCTGTCGCAGTTCGACGACGCCTACGACGCGGCGCGGCTGCTGCTGACCGACCTGCTCCACCGCCAGCCGATCGCCGGCGCGCCGGTCGTGATGGCGCCGAACCGCGCGGTGCTGCTGCTCACCGGCGACCGCAACCCGGCCGGGCTCGCCGCGATGGTCGACCTCGCCGAACAGGCACAGGCGCAGCCGCGCCCGCTGCCGCCGCTGATGCTGCGCTGGGATGGCGCCGGCTGGCGGCGCTTCGTGCCGGAAGGGCTCGAAGCGAAGCTGCACGCGCTGCGGATCGGCGAGCTTGCGGGCGACTACCAGGATCAACGGATGCTGCTCAACGACCTGCATGAGCGCGACGGCACCGACATCTTCGTGGCGACCTACTCCGTCTACAAGCGTCAGGACGGCAGCCTGTTCAGCGTCGGCGTGTGGAGCGACGGCGTGCCTTCCCTGCTGCCGGAGACCGATATCGTCGCACTCCATCGCGAGTCGACCGGACAGTCGGCCTACGTGCCGATGGCGGAGCTGCTGCGCACGTGCGGCGACCTGATGACGGCCACCGGGCATCGCCCGATGCGTTACGAAGTGAAGGAATTTCCGGACGACACGCGGTTCGCGGCGCTGCTGGCGCGGTTCAGCGAAGCCTGATGCCGATGCGCGTTCGCGCGGTAGGCGCCGGCGGCCAACCACGGAAATGGCCGGCCGCCGGGCGATGCAGATCGGGAACGGAGGCGGTCAGATTCCCGCTTTCGGTGCATTCAGGATCAGTCGCAGCCCGAGCAGCGTGATCGCGCCGGCCGCAATGCGGTCGACCCACTTCTTCGCGCGCAGGTAGAGCTCGCGCGGCCGGCGCGTGGAAAAGCACAGCGCGACGATCGTGTACCAGCCGAACTCGACGCCGAACACGAGCGGCGGCAGCGCCAGATAGCACCACAGCGGCGGATGCTGCGGGAGCAGCGCCGCGAAGATGCTGCCGTACCAGATCGCCGTCTTCGGGTTGCTGAGCTGGGTCGTGAGGCCCGTCCAGAACGACTTGCGCGCGCTGCCGCCGGCCATCGCCTGCGGATCGTCCATCGCGATCGGCCGGTCGGCGCCGCGCCAGATCTTCGACGCCATGTAGATCAGGTACGCGCCGCCCGCCACCTTCAGGCCCACGTACAGCCATTCGACGGCCTGCAGCAGCGTATAGAGCCCGGCCAGCGCGACGCCGCCGAACACGATGCCGCCGATGCCCATGCCGAGCGCGGTGGCCAGCCCGTCGCGGCGCGACAGCCCGATCGAATTGCGGGCAACCAGCACGAAGCTCGGGCCCGGAATCATCGCGCCGAGAAACAGCGCAGCCAGGATGGCGAGTACGGCAGCCGATGCAGTCATCGAAGTCTCCTTGGTGAGCGACGCCGGATCGCCGACGCCTGCGTGTCGTTTTCGACGGTCGAGCCGCCGATTCTGGCACGCTTCGCGCATGGCCGAAAGCGGCATTGCGCTGCTATGCTGGCCCTCTTTCCCGTCATTCGCGCCTCCACCCATGATCGAGATCCGCGCCGCCCGCTATCCCGACGACGCCCGCGCCGTCGAGGCGATCTTTCGCGAGTACATCGCGAGCCCGACCGTCAGCCTCGAATTCCAGGACTACGAGCCCGAGATCGCCGCACTGCCCGGCAAGTACGCAGCGCCGCGCGGGCGGCTGCTGCTCGCCTGGCAAGGCGGGCGCACGGTGGGTTGCGCGGCGTTCCGCGAGATCGACGACACGACGTGCGAGATGAAGCGGGTCTACGTGCGCCCCGAAGCGCGCGGGCTGAACGTCGGCCGCCAGCTCGTCGAACGGCTGCTGCACGACGCGAAGGCGGCCGGCTATGCACGCATGTGCCTCGACGTGCTGCCCGAGTTCGCCGCCGCCCGGCACCTGTATGCGTCGCTCGGCTTCACGCCCGCGCCGCCCGTCGCGTTCAACCCGGTGCCGGGCACCGAGTTTCTCGGGCGGGATCTGTAACCGCCACGCCGTCGGCACCGCTTTCTTCCATTCGACCGGACACCCCGTCATGCGCGTATCCCGCCTGCCCTTCGTGCTCCTCCCGCTGCTCGCCGCGTTTTCGTTCAACGCCCGCGCCGGCGACCTGCCGACATCGATCGCCGCGCAGTTGCCGCCCGGCTACCAGCCGCTGCTTGCGCATGCCGGGCCGGATCTCGACAACGGGCGGCACAGCTTTCTCGTCGTCGTGCATCGGGCGGTCGATACGCGCGAGCAGCCGTCGCCGCGCCCGCTGCTGATCTTCGAGGAACAGGCCGACCACGCATTCCGGCTCGTCGCGCGCAACGACCAGGTCGTGCTGCGCGCGAACGAAGGCGGCCAGTGCGATCCGTTCGATCCCGAAGATGCCGCCGACAACGGCTTCGCGATAAAAGGCCGCTATTTCACCGTGCAGAACTTCGTCGCGTGCGGGCAGCACTGGAGCGACTACGTGACGTTCCGCTACGACCCGCGCACGCACGGGTGGCTGTTCTCGAACCAGATCGTCACCGAATCGTTTCCGCTCGACGACCAGCCCGACCACGTCACCGTCACGCGCGCCGACGCGCACCGGCCGGTGTCGTTCGCTCAATGGAAACGCAAGGACTGACGCGGCCGGCGCAACGCGCCGAGACCGGTTGCGTCGCGCGGCGGCGGACGCGGCCCCGGTCAGACTCCATCGCATCCCGCTTCTCCCGCGCTCGCGAGCGCACGCCAACAGGACTACCATAGGCGCTCGCCGTCGCGCGACCATGCGCCGGCCTCGCGCGCGGCTCGCCCGCCTACGCTCCCTCGCTGCACCCGCACTGGAGGACGTCATGACGCAACACTTCGACGCGATCGTCATCGGCACCGGTCAGGCCGGGCCGCCACTCGCCGCGCGGCTGTCCGCCGCCGGGATGAAGGTCGCGATCATCGAGCGCGGCCGTTTCGGCGGCACCTGCGTGAACACCGGCTGCATTCCGACCAAGACGCTGGTCGCGAGCGCATACGCCGCGCAGCTCGCGCGCCGCGCCGGCGAATACGGCGTGTCGGTCGGCGGCCCCGTCACCGTCGACATGAAAGCCGTGAAGGCGCGCAAGGACCAGATCTCCGGCCGCTCGAACCACGGCGTCGAGCAGTGGGTGCGCGGCCTCGCGAACACGACCGTGTTTCAGGGTCACGCCCGATTCGAGCGCGCCGATGCGGTGCGCGTGGGCGACGACGTGCTCGAAGCCGAGCGCATCTTCATCAACGTCGGCGGGCGCGCGCAGGTGCCGGCCATGCCGGGCCTCGACTCGGTGCCGTACCTGACCAACTCGACGATGATGGACGTCGACTTCCTGCCCGAGCATCTCGTGATCGTCGGCGGCAGCTACATCGGGCTCGAGTTCGGCCAGATGTATCGCCGCTTCGGGTCGAAGGTCACGATCGTCGAGAAGGGTTCGCACCTGATCCGGCGCGAGGACGAAGACGTGTCGCAAGCGGTGCGCGAGATTCTCGAGAAGGAAGGGATCGACGTGCAGCTCGATGCGACCTGCCTGAGCGCGCGGCGCGACGGCAGCGGCATCGCGGTCGGCCTCGACTGCGCGGGCGGCGGCCGCGAGGTCGCGGGCTCGCACCTGCTGCTCGCGGTCGGACGCGTGCCGAACACCGACGATCTCGGGCTCGACCGTGCGGGCGTCGCGATCGACGCGCGCGGCTATATCGAGGTCGACGAGCAGTTACGCACGAACGTGCCCGGCATCTGGGCGCTCGGCGATTGCAACGGGCGCGGCGCGTTCACGCACACCGCGTACAACGACTTCGAGATCGTCGCGGCCAACCTGCTCGACGGCGATCCGCGCAAGGTGTCCGACCGCATCGCAGCGTACGCGCTGTACGTCGATCCGCCGCTCGGCCGCGTCGGCATGACGCTCGCGGAAGCGAAGCAGACGGGCCGCCGGCTGCTCGTCGGCACGCGCCCGATGACACGCGTCGGCCGCGCGGTGGAAAAAGGCGAGAGCCAGGGTTTCATGAAGGTGATCGTCGACGCGGACAGCCACGCGATCCTCGGCGCGTCGATCCTCGGCGTGACGGGCGACGAAGTCGTGCACGGGATGCTCGACGTGATGGCCGCGGGCGCGCCGTACACGACGATCAGCCGCGCGATGCACATCCACCCGACCGTGTCGGAGCTCGTGCCGACGCTCTTGCAGGACCTGCATCCGGTCGAATGACGCGCGACGCACGGCGGGCAGCTGCGAAGCGGCGTCGCATGGGTGTCGGACGGTATGCGAAGATGGCCGCTCGCCACGACACCCGGAAACGCCATGGACCGCCTGCAAGCGATGCAGATCTACGTACAGATCGTCGAACGCGGCAACTTCACGCAGGCCGCCGACGCGCTGCAGCTGCATCGGCCGGCCGTGACGAAAGCCGTGCAGCAGCTCGAGCAGGAACTCGGCGTCCGGCTGCTGAACCGCAGCACGCGCCGCGTCAGCGTGACCGCCGAAGGCGAGGCATTCCATGCGCGCTGCGTGCAGTTGCTCGGCAGCATCGACGACGCGTTCGCGTCGTTCCCGAAACAGCGCGCGGTGCCGAAAGGCCGGTTGCGCATCGACATCGCGCTCGCGCTGGCGAAGACGGTCGTGATTCCGGCACTCCCCGATTTCCAGCAGCGCTATCCGCAGATCGAGCTCGTGCTCGGCGCGAGCGACCAGCCGGCCGACCTGATCGGCGAAGGCATCGACTGCGTGGTGCGGGTCGGCAAGCTGAAGGATTCGAGCATGGTCGCGCGCACGGTCGGCGCGGTGCCGATGGTCACGTGCGCGTCACCCGCGTATATCGCCCGCCACGGTTTGCCGCGCACGCTCGACGACCTTCGCGCGCATCGCGCCGTCAACTTCTTTACCGGCAGCAATCGCAAGCTGCTCGAATGGACGTTCCGCCCGCACGGCGAAGCCGTCGCGGTGAAGCTCGCGAGCAGCCTGCTCACGGACAACTCGGAAGCGCTGCTGTCCTGCGGGCTGGCCGGCCTCGGCATCGTGCATGCGTTGCGGCCCGCGCTGCAGCCGAGCATCGACTCGGGCCAGCTGATCGAACTGCTGCCCGGCGTGCCGGCGGAGCCGAAGCCGGTTTCGGTGCTGTACCCGAACCGCGCGCACCTGCCCGACAAGGTACGCGCCTTCATCGACTGGCTGAACGAGCTGTTCGCGCGGCGTTATCCGGCGTAGAACAGGTCCGCGTCGATTGTTATTCGTCGAATAACAATCAATGATCGTGCCGCGCGTTTCTCCGGCGCGGGTACCCGCCTACGATGCTCCTTCATCGACACCCGTTCATTGAAGGAGCCATCCATGTCCCGCATCGTTCGTTTCCACCGCGTCGGCGGCCCTGACGTCCTGCAGATCGACACCGTCGACCTACCCGCGCCGGGCCCCGACGAAATCCAGCTGCGCGTGAAGGCGATCGGCCTCAATCGCGCGGAAGTCATGTACCGCAGCGGCGAATACACGTTCATGCCGCGCTTTCCCGCGGCGCTCGGCTACGAAGCGTCGGGCATCGTCGCGGCGGTCGGCCGCAACGTGACGGCATTCGCCGAAGGCGATGCGGTGAGCGTCGTGCCGGCGTTCTCGTTCGCCGACTACGGGATGTACGGCGAGGTCGTCAACGTGCCCGTGCATGCGGTGGTCAGGCATCCGGCGAGCCTGTCGTTCGAGGAAGCGGCCGCGACGTGGATGATGTTCGTCACGGCCTGGGGCGCGTTGATCGAACTCGGCGGGCTGCAGCGCGGCGACGCGGTGCTGATCGGCGCCGCGTCGAGCAGCGTCGGGCAAGCGGCGATCCAGATCGCGAACCACGTCGGCGCGGTGCCGATCGCGCTGACGCGTGGCGAATCGAAGCGCCAGGCGCTGCTCGACGCGGGGGCGAAGCACGTGATCGTCGGCAGCCCTGCGGACCTGCCGCAGCAGGTGGCGGACCTCACCGGCGGCACCGGTGCGCGCCTCGTGTTCGACCCGGTCGGCGGCCCGGATGCAGCGAACCTGCTCCGCGCGCTGGCCACGAACGGCACGTACTTCCAGTACGGCGCGCTCGACACGCGCGACATCCCGGTGCCCGTGATGGACCTGCTCGCACGCCACCTGACGCTGCGCGGCTACGAACTGTTCGAGATCACCGGCGATGCGCAGCGGCTCGAACGCGCGAAGCGCTTCATCGTCGACGGGCTCGCAGCCGGCACGTTGAAGCCGCCGATCGATCGCACGTTCGCGTTCGACGACATCGCGGAAGCGCATCGCTACATGGAAGCCGGTGCGCAGGTCGGGAAGATCGTCGTCACGGTCTGAACGGGGCGAGGCGGGCGGGCCGTCTGTTTGGAAACGGCGGCAGGCCCGCCATCCGCTCAGCTTTCGAAATACCGCGGCCGGTCGATATCGGCCAGCAGCCCCGGCTGCGTCGGCGCCCAGTCGAGCGATGCACGCGTGTGCTCGCTCGTTGCCGGCGCATCCATCCCCGCGAACATCGCGAACCAGCCGAAGTGTTCGCCGGCTTCAGCCGCCGTTTTCGCGACGACCGGCACGTTCAGCCGCCGGCCGATCACGTCCGCGATTTCCCGGAACCGCACGCCCGTATCGTCGACCGCGTGATAGCGCGCACCGGCCGCGCCGCGTTCGACCGCGAGCCGGTACACGCGCGCCGCGTCGAGCCGGTGCACGGCCGGCCAGCGGTTGCCGCCATCGCCGAGATAGGCCGATGCGCCCTTCTCCCGCGCGAACGCGATCAGGCGCGGCACGAAGCCGTGATCGCCGTCGCCATGCACGGACGGCGGCAGGCGCACGACCGACGCGTGCACGCCGCGCGCTTCGAGCGCGACCGCGGTCGCTTCGGACGCACGCGGGTAGACCGACGACACCGGCACGTGTGGATCGTCTTCGGTCGCCGCGCGCCCGGGTGCGACGAGCGCGAGGCCCGACGTGACGACCAGCGGCCGCGCCGAGCCCGCGAGCACCGCGCCGATCGTCTCGATCGCGCGGCGGTCGAGCTCGCAGTTCTGCGCGAAGCGCGAGAAGTCGTGATTGAATCCCGTATGGATCACCGCATCGACGGCTTCGGCGCCACGCGTGAGGCTGTCGAGATCCTCCAGCGACCCGCGATGGACGTCGGCGCCCGCCGCCGCGACCGACGAGGCGGCCGCATCGGACCGCGCGAGACCGAGCACCGAGTGCCCGGCAGCAACGAGTTCGGCAACGACGGCAGAGCCGACGAAGCCCGACGCTCCAGTAACCAAGACACGCATGTTCAACACCTCCGGATGGCATGGAGGCTTACTATCTGTCGATCGCCGCGCACGGTGAAGTCGTGACGGTTTACCGGTAAACGAACTAACAGGCTATGGCTGACGCCCCCGACAACCTGCTCAGCGCATACCTTCGGGCCCGCCGCGAGAAACTCGATCCGGCCGCGCTCGGGCTGCCGGCCACGCGCCGCCGCACACCCGGCCTGCGGCGCGAGGAAGTCGCACAGCGCGCGCACGTGAGCATCGCGTGGTACACGTGGCTCGAACAGGGGCGCGGCGGTGCGCCGTCGGCCGACGTGCTCGATCGCCTCGCCCGCGCGCTGCTGCTGTCCGACGCCGAGCGCGAGCACCTGTTCCTGATCGGCGTCGGCCACCTGCCGGACGTGCGCTATCGCCCGACCGACCATGTGTCGCCGCGCGTGCAGCACGTGCTCGATTCGCTCGACGCGAGCCCCGCGATCGTGCGCTCGGCGACGTGGGACGTCGTCGCGTGGAACGACGCGGCGGCCGCGACACTGACCGACTACACGACGCTGTCGCCGGAGCGACGCAACATCCTGCGGCTCATCTTCGTCGATCCGCACGTGCGCGGCGTGCAGGCGAACTGGGAACGCGTCGCGCGGTTCGCGGTGGGCGCGTTTCGCGCCGACGTCGCGCGCGGCGGTGCGACGCAGGCCGTGCAGGCGTTCGTCGACGAGATGCGCGCGACGAGCGCCGAGTTCGACGCGCTGTGGCGGGATCACGATATCCGCTCGCACGAGGAAGGGACCAAGGAGATCCACCATCCCGCCGTCGGGCGAATCGCGCTCGAATACTCGGCGTTCGCGGTGAGCGGCCGGCCCGACCAGACGCTCGTGATCTTTACGCCGGAAACGGCGGCCGATCGCGCACTCGTCCGGACGCTGGTGGCCGCGCGCGAGCAAGCGCTGGCCGAGCAGATGCCCGTCGCCTGACGGCGCACGCTTCATCCGACGAATGGGTCGCCGCGCCATATCGCCGGCCGCCCCCAATCCGTCCCCGTCACCCGGGCAAACCCATCGCATTCCGCACTGATTCCCAGTCGAATATTTAATTTTCACCTGGCGTAGCGCGCGCTTACCCTTTCGGCATCGCATCACCGGGCCACCGGCCCCTCCCTGGAGCATCCCGATGTCCGACCCCGGCACCGCGCAAGCCGCCCACCGCCCGCATGCGGCTTCCGTGTCCTATGGCGCGCTCGCGCTGCTGGTACTGGCCGGCCTCAACCTGCGCCCGTTCCTGACCGCGTTCGGCCCCGTGCTCGACGTCGTGCGCGCCGACACGGGCCTCGGCTTTCGCGCGGCCGCGCTGCTGACCACGCTGCCGTTCGTGCTGATGGGTGTCGTCGCCGGGGTCGGAGTCGGCCTCGCGCGACACTTGGGCGAGCAGCGCGCGCTGACCGTCGCGCTGGCGCTGATCGCCGCAGGCTGCACGGCGCGCCTGTGGACGGGCGGCAGCGCCGGCCTGATCGGAACCGCGATCGTTGCGGGCGCCGGCGTCGCCGTGGTCCAGGCGCTCGTGCCCGGTCTCGCGAAACGCTGGTTCGTCGACCGGCTGCCGCTCGCGATGGGCCTCTATTCGGCCGCGCTGGTCGGTGGCGGCGCGTTCGGCGCGGTCGCAAGCCCGTGGCTCGCCGCACACGGCGGCTGGCATCTGTCGCTCGCCGTGTGGGCCGTGCCCGCGCTCGTCACGCTCGCGCTGTGGCGCGCGAAGGCGCCCCGCGACGCCGTGCATGCGACGGCCGTGTCGGCCCCGATCACCGCGTTCGCCCGCATTCCGCGCGCGTGGCAGCTCGCGCTGTTCTTCGGGCTCAGCAACAGCGGCTATGCCAGCCTCGTCGCGTGGCTGCCCGCGTTCTACCGCAGCACCGGCATGAGTCCGCAAGCGAGCGGCAACCTGCTCGCGTGGATGGCGCTGTTCCAGGCGACCGGCGCGCTCGCGATGCCGATGCTCGCGAAACGGTCGCCCGACCGCCGCGCCGTGCTGTGGCTCACGCTCGCGCTGCAGGCGGCCGGCTTCGCCGGGTTCGCGACGCTGCCCGCGCTCGCGCCGTGGCTCTGGGTCGCGAGCGTCGGCCTCGGGCTCGGCGGCTTCTTCTCGATGAGCCTGATCGTCACGCTCGACCACCTGCCCGATGCGCGGCTCGCCGGCGCGCTCGCCGCGTTCGTGCAGGGCATCGGCTTCCTGACCGTCGCGGCAAGCCCCTGGCTGATCGGCTGGCTGCGCGACGCGGGCGGCGGCTTCGCGATCGCGTGGTGGATGCATCTCGGCGTGATCGCCGCGATGGCCGCGCTGAACGCCGCGTTCTCGCCCGCCGGCTACCGGCACAACATGGCGCGCATCACCGGCGCCGCCCGCTAAGGCCCCCCTTTCGAATCCGGACGTTTCGCCGGCCGCTTCCGGTGAAACGTCCAGCCGCCCGCGCATGGCCGGGCGCGGGCAGTCACGCCCGCCGGCCGCTGGTTCGCTTCAACACAAACGACATCGATCGATATTGGAGACAGTCATGAAAAAGCTCGTTCTGGCCGTTGCGCTCGCGCTGACGGCCGGCGCCGCCGCCGCGAAAGACCCGGCGGTCCTGCGCCTCGGCGTCGACCCCAGCTATGCGCCGTTCGAATCGCTCGCGCCCGACGGCAAGCTCGTCGGCTTCGACATCGATCTCGGCAACGCGATCTGCGAACGGATGAAGGTGCGCTGCGTGTGGGTCGAGAACGCGTTCGACGGGATGATCCCGGCGCTGAAGGCGCGCAAGTTCGACGGCGTGCTGTCGTCGATGAGCGTGACCGAGAAACGCGTCGCGCAGATCGCGTTCACGGACAAGATCAACAACGTGCCGCCCCGGCTCGTCGCGCGGCGCGGCTCGAACCTGCAGCCGACGCCCGAGTCGCTGCAGGGCAAGAGCGTCGGCGTCGAACAGGGTTCGACGCAGGAGACGTATGCGCGCACGTACTGGGAGCCGAAGGGGGTGATCGTCCGCACGTACCAGACGCAGGATCTCGTCTACCAGGACCTGCTGTCGGGGCGGCTCGATGCGTCGCTGCAATCGTCGGTGCAGGCCGACCTCGGTTTCCTGAAAACGGCGAAGGGTGCGAACTTCGAATTCGCGGGGCCGCCGCTGCATGACCCGAAGACGCTCGGCGTGGGTTCGGCGATCGGCGTGCGCAAGGATGACGACGCGCTGCGCCTGCAGATCAACCAGGCGCTCGCGAGCCTGATCCAGGACGGGACGTATCAGCGGATCGCGAAGAAGTATTTCTCGTTCGATATCTACAACTGACGGGCGAGAACGGAAAGCGCGAAGGGGCGTCGTGCACGAATGCACGACGCCCCTTCTTCATTTTCGCGACCTGTCGACGCCGATCGTCAGCCGGCTTTTTCGTAGGACAAACAGCGCACCGCTCATCCACCGCTCTCGGGACGGCGCCCTCCCGCGCGGGAAGCCTAACCCCTCGTTCTTCGATTTCCTAAACTGTCTGAAAGAGATCACGATCCGCTGTCTCGCAAAGCAGCCGCAGCCGGATCGCGCACATGACCGATCCCGGGAGAGAACACGATGCGAACGCCCTTCCTTGTTGCCGGATTCGTCGGATCCGGCCTCCTTCTATGCGGCTGCACGACCCCCATGGGTCAGCAGGCCGCTTCCGCCCGGACACCGCTCGAATATGTGCAGGCCCCCGATCAGTACACGATCCCTGTGCCGCTCGCCCCTGCGGTCAAAGCCGGCAATCTGCTGTTCGTGTCGGGCATTCCCGCTTATGACCGGAACGGCAAGCTCGCCGTCGGCGATTTCACCAAGCAGATGAATCAGGCGATGGAGAACGTCACGGGCATCCTCAAGGCCGCAGGCACGGGATGGGACCGCGTGGTGAAGGTGGATGTGATGCTGGTGCGGCGGGAGGACTTCAAGGAGATGAACCGCATTTACGCGGGATACTTCCAGGCCGGGAAATTCCCGGCCCGAAGTACCGCGATCGTGGCGTCATTGCCGCATCCCGACTTTCTCGTCGAAATCGACTGTATCGCCGTGCTGGACAAGCCGTGACGCATGTCGCGAGCGATCGCGACATGCACGGCCCGTCAGCATCGAACAGCGCGACTATGCCGCGCGCTGCAACAGGTCCGTTGCGAAAGACTTCGCGTGCGCGACGGCTTCCTGCGCGTCGCCGAACACACCGAGCTCATCCCAGTGTTCTTCGGCCGCATACGTTCCCCTGACGGCAAGCGCCCGCTGAACGCTCAACTGCGCCGCGTACTTGCCATCCTCCAGCGCTCGGGCCGTTGCAACGACCTTGTGCGGCGGGCTCGCTCGCTCCGGCTGAACCAGCTCGACGGCGCCGCCGGCCATGTCGACAAACATCAACTCATTCCTGGCTTTGCAGTCCGGGCAGTAGAAGCACCATCCCGAGTCCTCTTGATGGGGCCTGACCTGCCCGCGAGCCAGCACGGCACGACATTCAACGTTTTCGCAGATGAACGGCATGGCAGTCTCCGAAGTTGTTTGTCGGAAATCCTAGCATGTCCGCCGGCGGTCAACCACCAGCATCGGCATGATTGCGTTGCGATTGATCAGGTTCGGGCGCACACGCCCCTGGCACGGCTCGCACGCAGGTCAACCAGGCGCTCGCAAGCCTCTCGTCACCCGGGATAAACTGTCTGCCCGACCCACGAATCAAGCCATCCTCCATGTTGATCCGCGTTGCCACGCCGTCCGATGCCATCCCGCTTGCCGAATTGAAGCGCGACACGTTTCGCGAAACCTTTCTGCATGACGGATTCAACATCGACTACCCGCCGCACGATCTGGCCGCTTACGAAACCCAAACCTACTCGGTAGAAACGGTCACGGGCCAGCTCAACGATCCCCGGTGCCGCACGTGGGTCGCCGAAAGCGACGACGGCCAGCTGGTCGGGTATGCACACGCGGGGCCGTGCAAGCTCCCGCACCCGGAAGTTGCCGACGGTTCGGGGGAGATCCATCAGATCTACCTTCGACGCGGTACGCAAGGGACCGGTGCCGGGCGCGCGTTGTTCGACTCCGCACTCGACTATCTGGCAACGGAACGCCCCGGCCCGGTATGGCTTGGCGTGTGGTCCGGCATCGCGAAGGCCATCACCTTCTACGAGAAGGCAGGGTTCCAGCGTGTCGGCACGTACGATTTCAGGGTCGGTGAAGCGACCGATCTGGAATTCATCTACCGCCGCTGATGGTCGCAACGGCATGACGACCGAGCCCCGCCGGCAAAGAAAAAGGGGCGCCGCGCACGATTGCGCGACACCCCTGCTCCGCTTCGGCCTGCCCGTTCGTGCAACGACGGCGATTGATGCATGACTGGCCGTCAATCGGCCGGCGTCACTTGTAATTGAACGCGCCCGGGTGGTTCTCGAGGCTGCCCGTCAGTGCCGCATACAGAATCGTCCGTCCGTCGATCGATTCGCTACCGCCGCCGATATTGAGCCATGTCAGCTTCTCCGCGCCCTCCTTCGGGCCCGCGACGGACAGCACCCCGTACATGACCTTCTTCTGCGGGTCATACAGCACCGCGATGCGCTCCGACCCGCAGTTGTGCGGCTTGCAGGCGGTCATCACGTAGACGTCGTGCCCGCCGAACACGACGGTGGTTCCCGGCGATTCGGTGCCGTTCGTCACCCATGCCGGCACCGCGTGACCTTTCTTCATCGCGGCGAACGCATCGCTCGCCGCGCGATCGCCGGGGATTGCGCTCATCGTCCATGTTTTCGCCGGCGCGGGGCCCGCGGCCCACGCGGCCTGGGCAAGAATCAGTGCGGCGGCGGCGAATGGAATCCTGACGTTCATTTAGGCCTACTCCTATCCATGCGAGGATTCGTTAGTGCCGCACCACCGGAAAGAGTTCTTCCCGTCGTGTCAACTTTTGTCAATCAATAGCGGCTACGCCCCCACAGTGTCTTCGGCTCGTCGAGCAAATGACGCAACCCGCTGCGCTCGATCGTGATTTCCGCGACTTCGTTCACCCGCTCGAGAACCGCGCCTTCGTCGACCGACAACACGCGTCGATCCTCCATCAGCACCCTTCCGCCGACCATCGTCATGCACACGTCGGCCGCGTTCGCGAAGCACGTCACGCGATACACGGGCATGTTCATCGGCATCATGTGCGGCCGGAACAGGTCGACGAGGATGATGTCGGCGAGCTTGCCGGCTTCGAGCGAACCGACCTCGCGATCGATCGACAGCGCCTTCGCCGCGTCGATCGTGACCATCTCCAGCACCTTGCCGTGCGGCAGCACGTCGGGGTCGCGGAAATGCCGTCGGTGGTAATGCATGCACTGCCACATGTGGCGGAACATGTCGTAGCCGCGATCGGGCGCCGCGCCATCCGACGCGACCGCCACCGTCACGCCCGCATCGATCAGCTCGGGCACCGGGCAGCGCCCGATGATCGACATGATCGCGCTCGGGTTGTGGACGATCGCGGTGCCCGTCTCGACGCACGTCGCGATGTCGTCGTCGGTCAGGTCGATGCTGTGCGACATGAACGACGTCGGGCCGAGCAGGCCGAGCTCGCGATGCGCGAACGCAAGCGTGCCCGCGCGGTGGCCGTCCTGCGTGAACGTCAGCCCGCGTTCACGTGCGAGCGCGCCGTAGCGTGCGGCCTGGTCGCGGAAATCGCGCTCGTACTGCGCGAGTTCCGGGTCGTGGTCGGGCCCGTACACGGGCAGCGTGAGCGCGATGCGGATCCGGCCGTCTGCATCGCCGTGGCATTCGTCGATGATCCGCTCGCACACGTCATACATCGTGTCGAAGTCGATGTCGCGCGTGTCGCTGCCGTCCGGCGTGTGGCGCGTGTACGCACGCGGTGCGGGCGGGCGCGACGGGCCGACCGCGACGATCGAGCGCGTGCCGGTGCGCACGACCGCATCGCAATGGCGCCGCGCATAGACCGGATCGTCGACGCGCATGATCGAATTTCCGCCGCCGAGCAGCGACACGCCCGTCGTCACGCCAGCCTTCAGCCGCTCGAGCGCCGCGAGATGCGATTCGGCTTCCCAGAACGCCTCGTCGGACGCGCGCGTGTAGATCGTCTCGGCCGCGGCCGACCATGCATCGCCGTCCGCACCGCCGATCGTGCGCAGCATCGCGTGGCCCGCGTGCGCATGCGCATCGATCAGCCCCGGCAGCACGGCCTTGCGGCGCGCGTCGATCGTGCGCGCGGCGCGGTAGCGCGCCTGCAATTCATCGGTGCGGCCGACGGCGACGATACGATCGCCGTTCACGGCGACCGCGCCGTGCTCGATCACGCGCCGCTGCGGATCCATCGTGATCACGCAGCCGTTCGCGATCAGCGTGTCGATCGCTTCGCGGTTGTCCGCTCGCTTGTCCTCGGAAGTCATCGCACAGTGTCCTGTTGTCGTTCGATTGATTTCATTGCCATCCAGCCGTCACGCAGACCCGACCGGCGCCGCGACCCGAGCCTTCAGCTTGCGCTGCCCCGCGCTGATCGCGATGAACACCACTGCATTCACCGCGAGCGCGACGAGCCCGGGGTTGATCGACGTCAGCGTGTTCGACGCGCCGGGGAACAGCGACGCGAGCGTCACGCCATAGTAGTTCGTCATCGCGATCACGATCGCGCCGGCTGCGATGCCCGCGAACGCGCCTTCACGCGTGCCGAACGGCCGCTTCAGGAAGCTCGATGCGAGCATCGGCACGAGCTGCGTGAGCAGGCTCGACGAGAAGATCGCGAGCGTGACGAACGTCGCGCCGCCGCGCAGCACGAAGTAGACGACCACCAGCGTGAAGATCGGCAGCGCGATCCGCGCGACGCGCGTCACCTCGCGGTCGGTCGCGTTCGGTGCGAAACCTTCGCGGTAGATGTTGCGCGCGATCGTCGTCGATGCGTTCAGCATGATCAGCGAACCCGGCACCAGTGCGGTCAGTAGGCCCGTGCCGCCGACGATGCCGACGAACCACGCGGGGAACGTCTGCTTCACGAGGCGCAGCAACGCGAGATCGGTCTGCGCGCCTTCGAGCCCGTGCACGGTCATCACGGCCGCGAAGCCGACGAGGAACAGGAACGCGATCAGCACCTGGTACAGCGGCATCAGGATCACGTTGCGGCGCAGCGCACGCTCGTCCTTCGCGACGTAGATCGCGGTGAAGCCGTGCGGATACAGGTAGTAGCCGAGCGACGTGAGCAGGATCGTCGAGTTGTACCAGCTCAGGTTGAAACCGTGCGCCGGCAGGCGCAGCAATTCGGGATGCGCGGCGTCGATCTTCGCGAACATCTCGCCCAGGCCGCCGTAGTAATGCATCGGCAGGTACAGGCCGAGGAAGATCGCGATCGCGAGGATCAGCACGTCCTTGAAGATCGCGATGCTGGCCGAGCCGTGAATGCCCGACACGACCATGTAGACGGCCATCAGTGTCGCGGCGATCCAGATCGCGGCCGCTTGCGGAATCAACCCGTACGACATCTCCGACACGATCACGCCGAGCCCGCGCAACTGGATCATCAGCAGCGACACCATCGCGAACACCGCGACGACCGACACCAGCACGCCGATCGCACGGCTGTCGTACTTCGACGCAAAGTAATCGGCGAACGACACGAGCCCGCGCTCCTTCGCGTAACGCCAGATCGCCGGCAGCATCCAGTAGCCGATCACGAACGCGAGGCAGCCGTACGACAGGATGTAGAACGCGGGCACGCCCTTGCTGTAGGTCCAGCCGCTCGCGCCGAGGAACGAGAACGTCGAGAACGCCTCGCCGGCCATCAGCAGGAACGTGAGCAGCGAGCCGAAGCCGCGCCCGCCGACCGCCCACTGCTCGAGCGTGAGCTTGCGGCCGCGGCGCGCCATCACGCCGATCGCGAGCGCGAACACGGCGAACGCCGCGATGATGATGATCGAAGCGTTCATCGCGCGTCTCCCGAGCGGCCGGCGCAGGCCGCGTCGCGCTCGTCGAG
The DNA here is from genome assembly GCF_902499025.1 of Burkholderia lata. Lineage (GTDB taxonomy): Bacteria > Pseudomonadota > Gammaproteobacteria > Burkholderiales > Burkholderiaceae > Burkholderia > Burkholderia lata_C. Next base: position 17,166 of record NZ_CABVPW010000014.1, read on the forward strand.
ATGGAACAGGATCGCGAGGATCGCGGCGGTGGCCGCCATCCAGACCAGGTTCCAGACGAGCAGGAACGGCAGCCCGAACAGTAGCGGCCGCACCTCGGCAATCGAGCCGCCCGCATACATCCCGACGAACGGCAACGCCGCCAGCAACAGTTTGAGTTTCATGAGTGCCTCCTCCGGAAGACGCGCGTATGCATCAGAACATCAGAACTTCTGGCGGATGCCGACCACCACCGCCACCTGCGACGTCGTCGACGACGCGCTGTCGGTGCCGTCGATCCACGCCTGGCCGACACCCGACGACGCCTTCTGGTAGAAGCCGTTCACGTACACGTCGGTACGCTTGGACAGCAGGTACTGCACGCCGGCCGATACCTGGTGGTAGTGGCCGCTGTCGCTGGCGCGCGCGACCTGCGTATAGGTGTAGCCGGCCGCCGCCATCAGCGCCGGCGTGATCATGTAGCGCAGGCTGCCTTCGTAGTTGTTGAAGCGCAGCGCGCCGCCCGTCGCCTGCCCGAAGTTCGAGCCCGTATACAGCAGGCCGAGCGTGGCCGGCCCGATCGCGTAGCTGCCGCCCGCGCCCCAGATCTGCTGGCGGATCGCGTCCCCGAGGCTCGCACCGAACACCGATTCCGACGCCGGATAGTAGTTATCCGAAGCAACGGCGCCGCTCGCGCTGACCGCCGGATGGTTCACGCGCGCATACGCGGCCCCCGCGTTGAGCGGCCCGTTCGCGTATGTGATGCCCGCGCTCCAGCTGTTGTCGTTCGCGAAGCCGGTCGAGTTCGAGAAGCCGTACACGAGGTTCGCCTGCAGGCCCGCGATCGTCGGCGACACGTACTTCACCGCGTTGTTGGTGCGGAACGTGTTGTTGATGTCGTCGTTGTCGAACGGGTGCGTCGAGTACTGCGCGAGAAAGCTGCTCATCTGCAGCGAGCCGAGGATGTCCTGCGTCGAGTTGTACTGGCGGCCAAGCGTCACCGCGCCCCAGTTCGCGCCGCTCAGGCCGACCCACGCGGAACGCCCGAACATCCGGCCGCCCTGCCCGAGCGCGCCGTTCGCGACGTTGAAGCCGTTCTCGAGGCGGAAGTTCGCCTTCAGGCCGCCGCCGAGATCCTCGGTGCCGATCAAGCCCCAGCGCGGGCCCGATTCGTTGCCGCCGGTGAATTGCCACAACGCATGGCCCTTCGCGTTGTTCGTGTAGGTCACGCCCGCATCGACGATCCCGTACAGCGTCACCGTCGACTGCGCGTGCGCGGCGCCGGCGAACAGCATTGCAACAGCGGCGCCCACGCGTGAGGCGCCCGTCTTCCCACCCTTCATTCGCACCATCTCCGTCTCCTCTTCTCCAAACCTGTTCATCGATGTCGTGTTGTGTTTTTTTGATCCTGCCCATACGCCCGATCAGGTTGTATAGACATTCGCTGGATGGTATCCAGCCGTAACCACATCAAGAAATGAAATGTTCAACTGGCCGGCAGTTGAAAATCGAATGGTGGGGAGATGAGCGGGGACGGTGCACCCGTGCAAGAGAAACGAAAGCGCGCACGTCCGCTGGACGCAGCGCGCTTTGCTCAGACGTGAATGGCTTGCGTAAGCAAGCTGACGAAACGGCGACGTGTGATGCGTCTATGCGGTTTTCCCGGATAGCCCGTGCATCGGCCGCCGCAGCGCGGCGTCGAACGGGTTGGTGCGCGGCCCGATCGCATCGGCCTGGCGCCGCAGCAGTTCGACGACCATCGGCATCCGGTCGTCGCCGAGGCGCGACGCAAGCGTGCCGACGCTCAGCGCGCCGACCGGATACCCGGTGCGATCGAGGATCGGCACCGCGACGCCGGCCATCCCGTCGAGCACGCCGCTGTTGCGGCCCGCGTAGCCGAGCTGCCGCACGCGTTCGATCTCGGTGCGCAGGTACACCTCGTCGAGCACGCCATAGCCGCGGATGCGCGGCACATTGAAGCGGATCACTTCCTCGCGTTCGGCTTCGGGCAGGAACGCGAGGATCGCGAGACTGCCCTGCCCGACGCCGAGCGCGATGCGTCCGCCGATGTCGCCGGTGAACGAGCGGATCGGGAACGGCCCTTCGCACAGGTCGAGACACACCGCGTCGAATCCGCTCTTCACGAGCAGGAAGATCGTCTCGCCGAGACTCGCACACAGCCGCAACAGCGCGGGGCGGCACAGCGTACGCATGCTGCTCGGGTTGCCGGCCTGCGCGGCGAGCGCGAAGAAGTCGACGCTCAGCCGGTACAGCTTCGATTGCTCGTCCTGTTCGACCATCCCCTCGGCGATCAGCGATTGCAGGATCCGGTGCGCGGTGCCCTGCGTGAGACCGACGGCCTTCGCGAGATGCGTGACACGCACGCCGTCCTGCTGCATGCCGGCGAGCGCGCGCAGGATCGCGAACGCGCGCTGCAGCATGCCGGTACCCGGCGCGCCGGCCGGATCGGCGGCGTCCTCGTCCGGGTGCGCCGCGCGTGCGGCCGGTGACGTTCCGGGCGAATGGGGTTCCTGCATGCCGACTCTCCTCGATGATTTCATTGAACGGAATACGGTAGCCGCCATTGTCGCCCGGCCTGAATTTCACGGGCATCCGGGTGTGCACGGGATTGACGCGTGCATTTCGCGGCTCGGCCCCACCTCATTCAACGGAACGATTCGCGAGCCACGCGCCAATCCATTCCGTTCACCGGAATTTTTCCGAAATTCATCCCGTTGAGCAGAATTCGAAATTGACGCTCCGAAATATGGCTGGCTAGAGTCCGCGTCATTGGCACGCCGGCCACGCGGTGTGCGAACCCGGAGCTTCCCATGTCGTTTCTCACGCTTACGGATCTGACGAAAACCTTCGGCGACCTCACCGCCGTCGCCGACGTCAACCTGTCGGTCGAACAAGGCGAATTCGTGTCGCTGCTCGGGCCGTCGGGCTGCGGCAAGACCACCACGCTGCAGATGATCGCCGGCTTCGTCGACGTCACGCGCGGGCGCATCGCGCTCGACGGGCAGGACATCACGCACCTGAAGCCGAACCGGCGCGGGCTCGGCATCGTGTTCCAGAGCTATGCGCTGTTTCCGCACATGAGCGTCGCGGAGAACGTCGGCTTCGGCCTCGACATGCGCGGCGTCGACAAGGCCGAGCGCGCCGAGCGCATCCGTGCGGCACTCGCGCTCGTGCGTCTCGACGCGCTCGCGCACCGTTTCCCGCGCGAGCTGTCGGGCGGGCAGCGGCAGCGTGTCGCGATCGCGCGCGCCGTCGTGATCGAGCCGCCGGTGCTGCTGCTCGACGAACCGATGTCGAACCTCGACGCGAAGCTGCGCGAGGACATGCAGTTCGAGCTGCGCGCGATCCAGCGCAAGATCGGCACGACGACGATCATGGTCACGCACGACCAGTCGGAAGCGCTGTCGATCAGCGATCGCGTGGTCGTGATGGAAGCCGGCCGCGTCACGCAGACCGACACGCCTTACCGCGCGTACGAGCGCCCGGAAAACCGCTTCGTGTCGCAGTTCATCGGCAAGGCGAACCTGCTGCCCGGCACGATCGTCGCGCACGACGGCGACGCCATTCGCATCGACCTCGGGCACGACCTCGCCGAAACCGGCCGTACCGCGCACCTGCCGCCGCGCGAACGCGACATGCGTGTCGGCGACGCGGTGTCGGTCTGCATCCGTCCGGAAAAGCTGCGGCTGTGCGCGCCCGACGCCGGCCGCTTCGCCGCGACCATCACGAGCCGCTTCTTTCTCGGCAGCCAGTGGCTGTACCGCGCCGACAGCGCGCTCGGCGAGGTGCTCGTGTGTTGCCAGAACGAAGGCGCGGAACCGCTCGCGGAAGGCGCACCGGTCGGTATCGACTGGCACAGCGACGCCGTGCGCGTGATGCGCCGGGAGGCTTGAATGGGACAGCCTACCCGTCCGCTCCCAACCGACGGCGCGCCGGCCACGCTCGCGCCATCGGCCGCGGTTTCCATCGACGCCGTGCCGGCACGCACCGCCGCACCCACGCCGCGTGCGACCTGGCGCGCGCATGCGCCGCTGTGGCTGATGTGCGCGCCCGCATTCGCGCTGTTCGCCGCGCTCGTGCTCGTGCCGCTCGCGATGACGTTCGTGCTGACGTTCTACCGCTTCGACCCGGCGACGGGCGCGATCGCCGCGTTCCAGTTCGGCAACTACGCGGACGTGCTCGGTTCGTCGTACTTCCACACGATCTTCCTGCGCACGTTCGGCATCGCCGTGCTCACGACCGCGATCTGCGTCGCGGTCGGCACGCCGGAAGCATACGTGCTGTCGAAGATGCGTGACCCGTGGCGCTCGCTGTTCCTGCTCGCGATCCTCGCGCCGCTGCTCGTGTCGATCGTCGTCCGCGCGTTCGGCTGGAGCATGCTGCTGAACACGAGCGGGCTCGTGAACCGGACGCTCGGGCTCGTCGGCCTCGGGCCGTACAAGCTCGAATACACGACCTTCGCGATCGTGATCGCGCTGGTGCACGTGATGCTGCCGTTCATGGTGATCCCCGTGTGGACCGCGCTGCAACGACTCGATCCGCAGACCGAGCACGCGGCGCTGTCGCTCGGCGCGTCGCCGTTCACGACGCTGCGCCGCATCGTGCTGCCGCAACTGATGCCGGGCGTACTGTCGGGCAGCCTGATGGTGTTCGGGCTGTCCGCGAGCGCATTCGCGATTCCCGGCCTGCTCGGCGGACGCCGGCTGAAGGTTGCGGCCACGGCCGTCTACGACGAATTCCTCGGCTCGCTGAACTGGCCGCTCGGTGCGACGATCGCGGTGCTGCTGCTGGTCGCGAACCTCGTCGTGATGCTCACCTACTACCGCGTGCTCGAACGCCGCTATGCGCGCAGCCTCGGAGGCGCATCCCGATGAGAAAGAACGGCCCCTTCGCCCTCGCGTTCCACACGCTCGTGATCCTGTTCGTGCTCGCGCCGCTCGCGATCGTCGTGCTGGTCGCGTTCACGCCGGACGAAACGCTGACGCTGCCGACCCACGGGCTGTCGCTGCGCTGGTTCCGCGCGATCCTCGACTACCCCGACTTCGTCACCGCGTTCTTCAACAGCCTGAAGCTCGCATTCGCATCGGCGACGCTGTCGCTCGCGATCGCGCTGCCGGCGGGCCTTGCCATCGGCCGCGCGACGTTTCCCGGCCGCGCGTTCCTGAACGGGCTGCTGCTGTCGCCGCTCGTGATTCCCGGCCTCGTGCTCGGCATCGCGCTGCTGCGCTTCTTCGCGCTGATCGGCGCGACCGGCTCGTTCGCGTGGCTCGTACTTGCGCACATGATCGTCATCACGCCGTTCGTGATGCGGCTCGTGCTCGCGTCCGTCGCCGGCCTCGACCGCAGTATCGAGCAGGCCGCGTGCTCGCTCGGCGCAGACCCGTGGACGACCTTCCGCCGCATCACGTTGCCGATGATCGTGCCCGGCATCACCGGCGGCTGGCTGCTCGCGTTCATCAACAGCTTCGACGAACTGACGATGTCGATCTTCGTCACGTCGCCGCAGACGGTCACGTTGCCCGTGCGCATGTACATGTACGCGACCGAATCGATCGACCCGATGATGGCGTCGGTGTCGGCGCTCGTCATCTTCATCACCGCCGGCGCGATGCTGCTGCTCGATCGCGTGTACGGCCTGAACCGCATCCTGATCGGCCAACACTGATGACGACTCCCGTTTCCCGTTCAACCGGCCCGGCGGCCGACGGCGCGCAGTTCGTGCGCGTCGCCGAGCGCGAACGCACCGCCGTCGCGTTCATGCTCGACGGCCGCCCCGCGCAGGCCCTTGCCGGCGACACCGTGCTCACCGCGATTCTCGTCGCGCAGCGCTGCGTGCGCGTCAGCGAATTCAGCGGCCTGCCGCGCGCGGGCTTCTGCCTGATCGGCGCGTGCCAGGACTGCTGGGTGCGCACCGAGGCAGGCGCACGCGTGCGTGCATGCTCGACGCCGATCGCCGATGGCATGCGGATTCTCACCGGTGTGCAGCCCGTTGCAGCCGGAGACACGCGATGACCGATGCACTCCAACCGGTGATCGTCGGCGCGGGCCCGGCCGGTGTGCGCGCGGCCGAGGCGCTGGTCGACGCGGGGCTACGCCCCGTCGTGATCGACGAGAACGCGCGCTGGGGCGGGCAGATCTACCGGCAACCGCCGGCGAACGGTGCTTTCGCGCGTGGCAAGCGCACGCTGTACGGGTTCGAAGCCGCGAAGGCCGACGCCGTACACCGGACCATGGCCGCGCTGCTGCCGCACGTCGACTACCGGCCGGACACGCTCGCGTGGGCATGCGGTGCGGGCCGCGTCGATACGCTGCAGGGCGGCCGCGAAGTGACCGTGCCGTATTCGCACCTGATCGTCGCGAGCGGCGCGACCGACCGCATGCTGCCCGTGCCGGGCTGGACCCTCGCGGGCGTCTATACGCTCGGCGGCGCACAGGTCGCGCTGAAGGCGCAGGGCTGTGCGATCGGCCGGCGCATCGTGTTCGCGGGCACGGGGCCGCTGCTGTATCTCGTCGCGTACCAGTATGCGAAGGCCGGCGCGCAAGTCGCGGCCGTGCTCGACACGAGCCCGCTGCGTCGCCAGGCCGCCGCCGCGCCCGCGCTGCTGCGCATGCCCTCCACCTTCGCGAAGGGGCTCTATTACATCGGCTGGCTGCGCGCGCACGGTGTCGCGATCGAAACGGGCGTCACGCTCGAGCGCGTGCTCGGCGAGCAACATGTGACGGGCCTCGCGTGGCGCGCGGCCGGCGCCGGTGCGCCGCCGCGCATGCTCGACTGCGATGCGCTCGGTCTCGGCTTCGGCCTGCGTTCGGAAACGCAGCTCGCCGATCTCGCCGGCTGCCGGTTCGGTTTCGACCCGGTCAACCGTGCATGGCTGCCCGAGCGCGACGCGGCCGGCCGCACGTCGGTGCGCGGGATTTACGTCGCGGGCGACGGCGCGGGCATCGCGGGCGCCGACGCGGCCGAAGCGTCGGGCCGGCGCGCGGCGCTCGCGTTGCTCGACGACGCGGGCATCGCGTCGCCCTCGCCGTCCGGCAAGCCCGATGCGGCGACGCTCGAACGCACGCTCGCACGCATCGGCGTCTTCCGCGCGGGCCTCGAAGCGGCGTTCGCGCCGCCCGTCGAGCAGGTTGCGCGCTGCGCCGACGATACGATCGTGTGCCGCTGCGAGGAGATCGACGCGGGCACGCTGCGCCGCTGCATCCGTGGCGGCGCAGCGACCGAACTGAACCGGTTGAAGGCGCTGACGCGGGTCGGGATGGGCCGCTGCCAGGGCCGCATGTGCGGCGACGCGGCCGCGCTCGTCCTGGCGGCCGAAACCGGCCGCCCGCTTGCCGACATCGGCCGCTTGCGCGTGCAACCGCCCGTGAAGCCGTTCCCGATCTCGGCCGCGCTCGCAGGCGACGACGTCGCGGCGATTCCCGACGAGGCGCGCGATGAGTGAGATCCGGCATTACGACGTCGCGATCGTCGGCGGCGGCCTCGTCGGCGCGTCGGCCGCGCTGGCGCTGACACGGCGCGGCCTGCGCGTCGGGTTGTTCGAGCGGCGCGACTGCGGCGCGCAGGCGAGCGGCGTGAACTACGGCGGCGTGCGCTGCCAGGGCCGGCCGGCCGAGCAACTGCCGCTCGCACTGCGCGCGCGGCGCATCTGGGATCGCCTGCCCGAGCTGATCGGCATCGACGGCGAATTCGTCGTGTCGGGCCACTTGCGGATCGCGCGCAGCGACGCCGATCTCGACGCGCTCGACGCGTACGCGACGCTCGCCGGCGAGCACGGCCTGCCGCTGCAGTTGATGCGCGGCGATGCGTTCCGCCGCCGCTATCCGTGGCTCGGCCGCGCGGCGCTCGGCGGTTCGCTGTGCGCGACCGACGGCCATGCGAACCCGCGCCTCGTGTCGCCCGCGTTCGCGCGCGCGGCCCGCTCGGCAGGCGCCGACGTGTTCGAGCACACGCCGGTCGGCGACGTCCACCACGACGGCACGCGTTTCCACTTTCACGCAGGCGGCCGTGCGTGCACGTCGACGTGGCTGATCAATTCGGCCGGCGCGTGGGCGAACACGATTGCCGAACGCTTCGGCGAAGCCGTGCCGATGGAGCCGATCTACCCGAACATGTGGGTGACGGAACCGCTGCCGCAGTTCATCACGCACAACCTCGGTGTATATGGCGGCGGCGTGTACGCGCGGCAGGTCGCGCGCGGCAACTGCGTGATCGGCGGCGGGCGCGGCCGCGGCGACGGCGAGTTCGGCCAGCCGTCGGTCGATACGACACGCGCGGTGATGCGCGACGCCTGCGCGCTACTGCCCGCGTTGCGCGACGCGCTGCTGATCCGCACGTGGAGCGGCGTCGAAGGCTGCACGCCCGACCACAACCCGATCATCGGCGCGAGCCGCACGACGCCGCGCCTGCTGCATGCATTCGGTTTTTCCGGCGGCGGCTTCCTGCTCGCGCCGGGCGTCGGCGACGTGCTCGCCGATCTCGTCACGACCGGCGAAACCGCCACGCCGCTCGATGCGTTCTCGATCGGCCGTTTCGCACCCCAAGCCATGCCGACCACCCCTTTCCCCCAAGAGGAGACCCACAAATGAAACTGCTCGGAACGATCGCGGCGGCCGCCGCCCTCTGCATCGCAGGCGCGAGTGCGCCCGCGTTCGCGCAAACGAAGACGATCTACGTCGGCATGAATGGCGGCCCGATGGAGAAGGCCTATACGAGCCAGGTGCTGCCCGACTTCGAGAAGGCGAACAACGTGAAGGTCGTCGTCGTGCCCGGCACGTCGTCGGACGTGCTCGCCAAGCTCCTCGCGAACCGCAACAAGCCGCAGATTCACGTCGCGTTCCTCGACGACGGCGTGATGGCGCGCGCGGTCAGTCTCGGCGTGTGCCAGAAGCTCGACGATTCGCCGGTGCTCAAGGAGCTGTACCCGTTCGCGCGGATGAAGGACGACGTCGGCGCAGGCGTGCAGCTCGGGATGACCGGCATCGCGTACAACAAGAAGCTGTTCGCGGAAAAAGGCTGGGCGCCGCCGACGTCGTGGATGGATTTCGCCGATCCGAAGTACAAGGGCAAGGTCGTGTTCCAGTCGGCGTCGAGCAGCACGTTCGGGCTGCACGGCTTCCTCGCGATCAACCGTCTGCTCGGCGGCAGCGAGCAGAACGTCGAGCCCGGCTTCAGCAAGTGGGCGAGCACGGTCGGGCCGAACGTCGTCGAGTACATCCCGAACTCGGCGAAGATCTCCGAGATGGTGCAGACCGGCGAAGCCGGCCTGTTCCCGCTCACGCCGACGGGTGTGGGCGACCTGCAGGACAAGGGCATCCCCGTCGCGTATGCGAACCCGAAGGAAGGCCCCGTGCTGCTGCTCGTCGACCTGTGCGTGGTCGCGAACAATCCCGATCCGCAGCTGGCGCAGAAGCTCGCGCAGTTCCTGCTGTCCGCGCCCGCGCAGACGAAGGCGGCCGAGGCCGGCAAGCAGATCCCGACCAACCGCGTCGCGAAGATGCCCGCCGCGATGCAGCAAAGCCTCGGCAACGTCGACGACCTGGTGCGCAAGGTGACGGTCGTCGACTGGACCGCGATCAATGCGCGCCGCGCGCAGTGGGATACGCGCTGGAACCGGCAGATCGAACGGTAAGCCTGCGCGGGCGCGGTTGCGTTACCGCAGCTTCTCCGCGACCGCGCGCGCCACCGCGCTCAGCGCATCGCCGCGCTCGAGCGCCGCACGCGGCCGTTTCGTTGCGCCCTGCGCATCGAGCGCGCGCGGCGCGAAATCCGGCGACGACGAGAACTTGACGATCGTCAGTGCGGTCTTCGGCTCGACGAGAATCGACTGGCCGAACCGCCCCGCCGCCGCGAACGAGCCGTCGCCGTCGTTCACCTGGTACCAGTAGTCGCGATACGCATAGCCGTCCTTGCCCGCGATCATGTTGCCCTTCGCGAACAGCGCCGCGTTGTGCGCGGGCTGCAGTGCCGCACGAATCGTCGCGGCCGGCAGCGCGCCGCGTGCGCCGCCGAACCCCGTGCGCACGCGCTCGGCAAAGCGCGCGGCATCGCGCAGCGTCGTGTACAACCCGCCGCTCGCCATCGCCATCGCGTTGCGGTCGACGACGACGTACGCATCGTCTTCCGCGAAATCGCGCCACAGCCATCGCTCGACCAGCGCGCTCCACGACTGCCCGGTCGCGCGCTGCATCGCCCACGCGACGGCTTCCGGCGAACCGTTCTGATAGAACCACGCGCTGCCGGGCGCCACGTCCGGCACACGCTGCACGGTCAGCAAGAAGTCGGCGATGCTGGCCGGCGCGCCTTCACGGTGCGGCACCAGCCCGACCGCGCCGAACAGCCCGAGATCGGGCGGGATCCCGGGTGCGTACGCGGTCGGCACCTCCATGTCCAGGTTCTGCTGCAGCGTCGCGCTGCCGAACGGCGTGTCGGCGAGTTCCGGCACCGTGCGCGCGAGCGGCGCGCCCGCGTCGAGCACGCCGGATTCGATCATCTGCGCGGCCAGCAGGCCCGTCACCGATTTCGTCATCGACGCCCACGCGTGCGGCTGGTCGGGCCGGAAGCCGTCGAAGTAGCGCTCGTAGACGATCCGGCCGCGCTGCACGACGATGAAGCCGTCCGTATGCGTTGCGCGCAGGTAGGCGTCGAGCGTCAGCGTCTCGCCGCCGATCGTCACGGGCAGCGTGTCGAGACCGGATGCCGGCTGCTCGGGCAACGGCATCGGCGCGGCCGCGTGCCGGATCCCGGCGGTCGGCGCGAGCAGCCGCGTATTGCCCAACGCCCAGCGCAGGCGCGCCGGCGTGAATGCGTTCGCCCTGTTGACGACCTGGTCGGCCGGCGGCGGGAAGCCCTGCATCATGCCCGGCATGACGGCGTCGGTTGCGGCGGGCACGGCATGCGCGCTCGCGGCGAGCGCGAGCCAGCCCGCCAGCACGAAGGTGTCGGCCAGCCGGCGGATGCGCCGGGCAGCAGTAAAGCGTCGATGAATTCGCATCGCGTCATGCCTCGTAGTGGAAAGAAAACGACCTTGTGTCCGGCGATCACGGTTGCTGGCCGTCGATGCGCAGCAGGTTCGACACCGACGCGACCCCATCGACGCGCCGTGCGACCGCCGCCGCGAGATTCACCTGGTTCGTATCGGTGACGGAGCCGCTGAGCGTCACGCTGCCGTCGCGCACCCGCACGAGGATGCGCGTGACGTTGAGGTTTTTCGTGCGCGCGAGCGCCGTGCTGACGCGGCGTTTCAGCTTGCGGTCGGCCGCCTTGCGTTGTGCCGGCGACAGGTCGGCCGGCGCAGGCACCTGTGCCGATGCCTGCACGGCCGCGTCCGCCGATGCCGGGACCGCCGCGCTCGCGGCATCGGGTTGCGCGTGGGCGGCGGTCCAGCAAGCCGCCGTCAGCAGCGCCGCGGTCAGTCGGGATGAAGTACGCATGATCGAATCACACTCCGGAAAAATCGTTGAAAAACACTCAGAACTGCGTCATCAGCCCGACCGACACACCGGTCGTCGCGCTCGCACCGCGCCGCAGGTTCAGCGCCGCGATCGTCGCCGGGTCGCGCATGTACGCACCGGTCATCCCGTTGCGGTCGACCTCGACATACAGCTCGGTGCGCTTCGACAGGAAGTACTCGGCGATCGCGTAGGTCGTCAGCTTGTGACCGTCCGCGCCCGACACGTTGCCGAGATTGCGCGCGCGGTCGTAGAACGCGGCCGCGCTCAACTGCACCGACGGCAGCGGCTGCACGACGACGCCGAACGACGGGATATCGTCGCGCCGCGACGGCGCGCCGGCCTTGTTCGCGCTCACGTTCAGCGACGCGTAGCTCAGGTAGAAGCGCGCGCGGCCGAGCTGCAGCGTGCCGCCCGCCTGGATCGTCTGCGCCGACTGCGAGCCGTCCGGGCTGTAGGTCTTCGCATACGACACGCCGCCCATCAGGTCCGAATACGTGTACATCGCGGCCGTCGAATAGCTGGTGCCCGCATGCGAGCTGCCCGCGACGCCGCCGGGCGAATAGTTCGCGCCGAACCGCAGGCCACCCACCTGCCCGAGATACTTGATCGTGTTGTTGAAACGCGAGTCGAGCGTGAAGAAGTTGCCGTCGAACAGCACGCCCGGCTCGACCGCGAGCGATTGCCCGCGCCCTCCGAGCGGATCGAGCGCGATGCCGAGGTCTTCCGCGGCGTTGAACTGACGGCCGAGCGTCAGGCGGCCGAAATCGCCGGCCAGGCCGACATACGCGGCCTGCGAAAACAGCGTGCCGGACGTTTTCAGCGCACCGGTGCCGCTGTTGAACGCGCCGTCGAGCACGAACAGCGCCTTCAACCCGCCGCCCAGATCCTCCTTGCCGCGAATGCCGAACTCGTTGCCGGCGATGATGTTGTTGTTGAAGCCGACCTGGCTGCCGCCCGGCAGCCCGTTGACCCAGCGCACGCCGCCGCCGATCCGGCCGAACAGCGTCACGCTCGACTGCGCGTGCGCGCTCCCCCACAGCGCGCCGATCAGCGCCGCCGCGATCATCTTCTTCATGTCTCCTCCTGCCGCGTCGTCGCGCGGCGTATCGTGGTACTGCTTCCCGTCGAAAAGCGCCACGGCCTGGCTGGCGGGCCGCACGCCGAATGCAATGCGATTGGCGTGGCAGGCGCTAGCGGCCGCACGCGCCGACCGGCGGCGGCGGCGCGGCGCGCTCGGTGTCGCCCGCGAGACGCCGCAGCGAACGCTGCGGATCGAGGCACCAGGCGCCGAGCACGCCGCAGACGATCAGCACGACGCCGCACACGACGCTCGCCTGTTCGAAGCCGCGCGCGACCGACGCGCCGCTCGCCTCGATCAGCATCCCGGTGACGACCGGCGCGCCAAGGCCCGCGAGCGACGCGAAGCCGTTGCTGAGCGCGAGCACGCCGCCGCGCTGCACGTCCGGCGTCACTTCGGCGAGCATCGCGGGGCCGACCGAATACATCGTCAGCGTCAGGCCGCTGCCGAGCGTCAGCAGCACGAGCTTCGCCGCGCGCGGTACCTCGGGCACCGGCAGCATGGCCAGCATCGCGCCGGCGATGGCGAGCGTGACGGCAATGAACGTGCCGCGTCCGTGCCGCGACGGCATGCCGCGCGCGAGCAGCGTCTGCGACAGCCATGCCAGTGCGAGACTGAGCGGCGACGTGACCGCGACGAACAGCGCGAACATCCGCCCCGCCTCGTGCGGCCCGAAACCGAGCCCGAGCTGCAGGTAGGTCGGCATCCACGTAAGCGTCATCGCGAGAATCCAGTTCGCCGCGAAATGGCCGAGGAAGTTGCCGAGCACCGTGCGGTCGGTCAGCAGCCGCCCGTACGGCACACGTTCGCCGCCGGCCGCGCGCGGGCCGCGCGACAGCGTGCCCTCCTCGCCGACCACCGCCCACGCGATGCACCACACGGCCCCCAGCAGCGCCAGCACCGCGAAGTTCGCGCGCCAGCCCCAGTGCGACGTGACGACCGGAATCGCGAGCCCCGCGATCAGCAGGCCGAGCGCGCTGCCCTGGTGCAACAGCGCGACCGGGAGATTGCGCCGCGTATCGGGAAACCACTTGTAGATCGCATGCGTCGCGACCGGCGACGCCGGCCCTTCGCCGATGCCCAGCAGCACGCGGCACGCGATGACGACCCAGATCGAACTCGCGGCAAGCATCGGCAACTGCAGCAGCGCCCATGCGGCCGCCATCGCGAACAGCAGCCATTTCGCGGGCCAGCGGTTCGCGGCGATGCCGCCCGCGACCGCCGCGACCGCGAACAGCCAGTTGAGGCTGCCGCCGATCACGCCGAACTGCGTCGGGCTCAGATGCAGGTCGCGCATCATCGGTACCGACACGAGGCCGAGCACGACCTTGTCGAGAAAATTCACCAGCATCATCAGCGCGAGCATCGTCGCGATGGACCACGCCCGTCCGGGGCGGTACTGCACACCATTCGTCATGGCTGTCTCCTGTTTATTTATCGTGGGCGGCCGGTAGCGTCGCGCTATCCGCCGCCATGCTCACCAGGCGCCGGTACCTGGTCGTCACCGTCCGGCAGGCCGAGCGAGAACTTCACCGGGAAGCGCACCGCAAGCGACCGGTCGGCCGCCACCTCGCGCGCGACGCCACGTGCGCGCACGTGCGGATCGTCGAACACCGCGCCCGCGTCGAGCACGCGCGACACCGGCAGCCCAAGTGCGCCGAGCACGCGCATCCAGTCGTCCTGTGTGCGGGTCGCGAAGGTCGCGCGCAATAGCGCACCCAGCGCGTTCCGATGCTGCTGCCGGCCCGCGCGCTGCGCGAAGCGCGGCTCGCGCAGTGCCGGATACGCATCGCCGAGCGCATCGGCAAACGTGGCCCAGAACTTGTCCTCGAGCGTCGCGAGCACGATGTGCCGCCCGTCGGCCGTCTCGAACAGGTCGTTGTCGGGCATCACCCAGCGTGCGGTGTCGCGCGTATCGCGGCCGGTGCGCAGCGCCCACGCGGCCGGCGCAGTCCACGCGAAAATCGCGTCGTGGATCGACACGTCGAGATGCTGGCCGCACCCGCTCGCGCGTGCGCTCATCACGGCGACCGCGAGCGCGAGCGCGGCATGCAGCGCGGCCGCATGATCGGCCAGCCGCACGCGCGGCCGCGCGACGGTGTCGTGCAGTTGCGCGGGCACCGACCAGTACCCGGCATCGGCAAGGAAGTTCAGGTCGTGGCCGGGACGGTTCGCATACGGGCCGTCCTGCCCGTAGCCGGTGATCGAGCACAGCACGACGCGCGGGTTTGCCTGAGCCAGCGTGTCATAGCCGAGCCCGAGACGCGCCATCACGCCGGGCCGGTTGCCTTCGACCACCGCATCGGCCTCGCGCACGAGATCGAGAAAGCGTGCTCGGCCATCGTGCGTCTTCAGGTCGAGCACGATCGAGCGCTTGCCGCGATTGAACTGCGCAAACGTGTCGGCGCCGAACTGCCGCAACGCGTCGCCGCCGGGCGGTTCGACCTTGATCACGTCGGCGCCGAGCTGGCGCAGCAATGCGCACGCATGCGGGCCGGGCAGCAGTTGGCCCGCATCGACGATCCGCACGCCGCGCAGGCACGACCAGTCGGGCGCGTCGCCATCACCCTCGGCGGCAGGCCACGCGTTGCGCGCGTCGTCGCGGGCCGTCATGCACCGCCTCCCGCGCCGGCCGGCTCGAGAATCGCCTTCGCGATCGTGTTGCGCTGGATCTCGCTGGTGCCGGTCAGGATCCGGAACATCCGCAGCTTGCGGAACGTCTGCTCGACCGGATGCCCGCGCGTGACGCCGACGTTGCCGTGAATCTGCACGGCCTTGTCCGCGACCTCGAAGCAGCGCTCCGACACGTAAAGCTTGCACGCAGCCGCCGTCATCCGCAGGTCGGCACCCGCATCGGCGAGCGCGGCCGTATGCGCGATCATGCTTTCGCATGCCCAAAGCGCGGCGGCCATGTCGGCCAGCATGTGCTGGATTGCCTGGAACCGCGCGATCGGGCCGCCGAACTGCCGGCGCGTGCGCGCGTAATCGAGCGAGGCCCGGTACGCCGACATCGCGAGGCCGAGCATCGTCGGGCAATGCAGCAGCCGGTTCACGTTGATGCGCGACATGCCGAGCCGGAAGCCGTTGCCGAGCCCGCCGAACACGTTCTCGCGCGGCACGCGCACGTCGACGAAGCGGATGTCCGCGTCGATGTGCTGGCCGGACATCGGCACGTACTCGTGCTCGACGCTTACGCCTGGCAGGTCGAGATCGACCAGCACGGCCGTGATCTGCGGCGGCGTCGCGGACGCATCGGTCACGCACATCACGATCGCGAAATCGGCGAACGGCGCGCCGCTGATGTAATGCTTCGTGCCGTTGATCACGAGTGCATCGCCGTCCTCGACCGCCGTGGTGCGGATGCTCATCGCGTCCGAGCCCGAGTGCGGTTCGGTCAGCGCGAAGCACGTCGATTTTTCGCCGCGCATCACCGGCTTGAAATAGCGATCGAGCTGCGCGGGCGTCGCGTACTTCAGCATGTTGCCGACGCGCGGCGGCCCGCCGAGTTCGCCGAGCACATGCGGCGCGAGCGCCGCGCCGCACGCTGCGAGGTCGGCCTTCAGCGCGCACACCTCGGCGATCGACAGCCCCTGTCCGCCGATCTCGACGGGCAGGCTCGCGGTATAGAAGCCGAGCGCGGCCGAGCGTTGCCAGACGCGGCGCAGCACGTCGCGGGGCCACACGCCTTCGGAGTCGAGCCGCAGCTCGCGCTCGATCGGGCGCAGTTCGTCGTCGACGAAGCGCAGCACGGCCGCGCGCAGCGCGACGAATTCAGGGCGTTGCAGATGATCGAACATGGCGGGTTCCTTCAGTTGACGCGGCGCGCGACACCGCGCCAGTACTGCTCGCGCACGAGCTTGCGGGCGATCTTGCCGTTCGCGTTCTTCGGCAGCTCGGCGACGAAATCGATGGAGCGCGGCAGCTTGTAGTCGGCCAGCTGCGCGCGGCAGTGCGCGACCAGATCGTTCGCGTGCGCCTCGCGGCCGGCACGCAGCACGACCACGGCCTTCACGGCCTCGCCCCACTTGTCGTCGGGCACGCCGACCACGCAGGCCTCGAGCACGCCTTCGTGCCGGTACAGCGCCGCTTCGACTTCGGTCGGATACACGTTGAAGCCGCCCGAGATGATCATGTCGTGCTTGCGGTCGACCAGATAAATGAAGCCGTCGCGATCGGTGCGCGCGAGGTCGCCCGTATGCAGCCACCCGTCGACCAGCACCTCGCGCGTCAGCTCCGGCGCATTCCAGTAGCCCTGGAACACGTCGGCGCCGCGAATCACGATCTCGCCGATCGCGTCGCCTTCGACTTCGCGCCCGTCCGCATCGACCACGCGCACTTCGGTTTCGCCGAGCGGCCGGCCGCATGACGCGAGCCGCTCGCGGTCTTGCAGCAGCGCGTGCGCGTGATCGGCGATGCCGAGCCGCGTCACGCCCGACGTCGATTCGCTCGCGCCATAGCCTTGCGACAGCACGGGGCCGATGCGCGCCCACGCCTCCTCGATGCGTGCCGGCGCCATCGGCGCCGCGCCGTAGCCGAGCACCTTCAGGCTGCGCAGGTCGGCCTGCGCGAGCTCGGGCGCGTTCAGCAGCATGTTGACCATCGCCGGCACCATGAACGTGTGCGTGATGCGCTGGCGCGCGACGTCGGCGAGGAAGTGCGCGGGCTCGAACGCGTCGAACAGCACGAGCGTCGCGCCGCAGAACAGGTACGGCTGCATCAGCATCCCGGACGCATGCGTGATCGGGCCGATCAGCGCGAGCCGGTCGCCGGGCTGCGCGGGGCGGTCCATCCCCAGCACGATCTTGCGCAACGACGCGAGGCGGTTGCCGTAGCTCTGCATCGCCGCCTTGATGCGCCCCGTCGAGCCGGACGAGAAATGGAGCACGGCGAGATCGTCCGGCGCCGGCTGGTAGTCGGGCGGCGTATCGCTGCCCTTCGCGAGCAGCGTTTCGTAGTCGAGATAGCCGGCCACCGCGCCGCCGATCGACACGAAACGCTCGACCGACGCGAAGCCCGGCGAATCGGGCGTGTAATCCGTGTAGCCGCGCCCGCCGATGAACGCGGCGGGTGCGCAATTGCCGACGACGTCGGCAGCCTCGGCTGCCGTGAAGCGCGGATTCAGCGCGGCTTTCACGAGGCCGGCCTTGTACAGCGCGCACTCGATCTCGACGAGCTCGATGCAGTTGCGCGCCTGGACGGCGATGCGGGTGCCGGGCACGAAGCCGAGGCCGCACAGCGCATTCGCGAGCCGGGTCGAGCGCTCGTCGAGCTGACGGTACGTGACGGCGCGGTCGCGGTGGATCACGGCGGACTGGCTGCCCCAGTAACGGGCCGCGCGCCGCAGGAAATAGGCGAAGCTCAAAACGATTCTCCTGGTCGAACAGTGCCGCCAGTCTGTAAGATGCCCAGGCATCACCACAATGCATCACTGGATATAAAGTCATAACCGACAGGAATCCCCCGATGGACACGCGCGATCTGGAGTACCTGCTGGCCGTGGAGCGGCATGGCAGCATCGGCAAGGCCGCCGAGGCGCTGGGGCTGTCGCAGCCGGCACTGACGAAAGCCGTGCAGCGGCTGGAGGCGCAAGTCGGCGTGACGCTGTTCGAGCGCACCGCGAACGGGATGACGCCGACGCCGGCCGGCGCACGCTTCGTCGCGCGCGCACAGCGGATCGCGCTCGAGTTCGATGACGCGATGCAGGAAATGCGCGCGATCCGCGGCGGCGAACAGGGCGTGGTGCGGATCGGCTACTCGCCGACCGTGCCCAACGCGTTCGTGCTCGGTGCGTGCCGGCAATTGATCCGTGAGCGACCGGCCGCGCGGCTGCGGTTGCGCTGTCGGCTCGCGCGCGAACTGCTCGACCTGCTCGCGGCCGGCGAGCTCGATCTCGTCGTCGCGCCCGAACCGCAGCAGCAGGACGCCGGGCTCGACACCATCGCGCTGTTCGACGACCGGCTGACCGTGCTCGCCGACGCCGCGCACCCGCTGCAGCGCAAGCGCGCGCTCACGCTCGCGGATCTCGCCGATCAGGAGTGGCTGCTGCCGGAAGCGACGATTCCCGTGCGGCACCGGATCGACGACGCGTTTCGCGCACGCGGCTTGCCGGCGCCGCGCCTGCGCATCGAGACCGATTTCGGCAACACGTCGCTGCTGCAGCTGTTGCGCGGCACGCCGCTGCTGTGTGTCGGCGGCATGGATGCGCTCGACCAGGTGACCGGATTGCGCGCACTCGACCTGCGGGCCGGCGAGCTCGAACTGGACCGCCGCATCGGCGCGATGCATCGGGCCGGCGCGTACGTGCCGCCGCTGGCGCAGCGGATGATCGCGCTGCTGCGGGAAAGCGTGGGGTAGGCGCGGGAAAGCGCCGCGACCATCATCAGCGGGAGTGATGACCCTCCCCTTTTTCTGCGGATTTGACCGGGGGCACGGTGCCGACAACACTAGCCCGCAGTGCTGCAAAGACGGCACGCGCCTGCCTCCCCCTTCAGAGTCCGCCATGTACCCGACCGACACCGTGCAATCCCCGAGCGCCGCCCGGCCGCTCGCCGACCGGCAGCTGCGCCGGATCGTCATCGCCTCCGTCGCCGGCAACGCGATGGAGTGGTACGACTTTTTCGTGTACGGCACGGCCGCGGCGCTCGTGTTCGGCCATGTGTTCTTCCCGCCCGGCGCATCGCCGCTCGCGGGCAGCCTGGCCGCGTTCGCGGCCTTCGCGCTCGGCTTCGTCGCGCGGCCGCTCGGCGGGATCGTGTTCGGCCACGTCGGCGATCGTTACGGGCGCAAGGCGTCGCTCGTGTGGACGCTGCTGATCATGGGCGCGTCGACCTTCGCGATCGGCCTGCTGCCGACCTATGCGCAAGTCGGCGTGTGGGCGCCGGCCGCGCTCGTCGCGCTGCGCCTGCTGCAGGGCATCGCATCCGGCGGCGAATGGGGCGGCGGTGTACTGATGATCAGCGAGAACGCGCCGCCGGAACAACGCGGCTACTACGCCGCGTGGAGCCAGCTCGGCGTCGGCGGCGGTTTCGTGCTGTCGTCGGCCGCGTTCCTCGCCGCGCAGGCACTGCCCGACGACGCGTTCCGCACGTGGGGCTGGCGGCTGCCGTTCCTCGCGAGCATCGTCATCTTCGCGATCGGCATCTATATCCGCCGCCATCTGCCGGAAAGCCGCGATTTCGAGCAGGCCGGCAAGCGCGGCGCGCACACGCACCTGCCGATCGTCGAATGCCTCCGTCGCCATCCGAAGGAAATCCTGCTCGCGATGGGGCTGCGCGTGGCCGAGAACGGCGGCGCGTACATCTTCCTCGCGTTCTCGCTCGTCTACGGCAAATACGTCGGCATCCCGAACGGCGTGATGCTGACCGGCGTGATGATCGCGATGATCGTCGAGATGGGCGCGATGCTCGCGTGGGGCCGGCTGTCCGACCGGATCGGCCGCAAGCCCGTGTACCTGATCGGCGCGCTGAGCCTCGTCGCGTGCGCATTCCCGTTCTTCTGGCTGCTCGATACGCGCGTGACGCCGCTCGTGTGGCTCGCGCTGACGGTCGGCACCGCGGTGAGCCACGGCGCGATGATCGGCACGCTGCCCGCGCTCGTCGGCGAACTGTTCAGCACCGAGGTGCGTTATTCCGGTGTCGCGCTCGGGCATGAAGTCGCGTCGATCTTCGCGGGCGGGATGTCGCCGCTGATCGCGACCGCGCTGCTCGCGCACTATCACGCGTCGTGGCCCGTGTCGCTGTTTCTCATTGTGCTCGGCCTCGTGACCGTCGCGACGCTGTGCGTGATGCGCGAGACGCGCGTCGCGGCCGGCGCCGGCTCGCGCGGCGATACGGCATGAGCGTGCGCCGCGCGCCGGCCGTCACGCCCGTGCCTTTGCCCTTGCCGCCGGGTGAGCGACACGCCGGTTCACGGTGCCACGAGCGCGCCTTCGTGGCACCGCGAGCGCGCTCGGCATCGACGCGCGGGCTACACGTCCTGCTTGCTTCGCCCGCCGTCGAACACCGGCGCCAGCCCCAGGTGATCGAGCAGCCGCGCGAATTCGCCGAGCCGCTGCCGCATGTACGCGGGTACGTCCACGTTCGCATAGTCGTGGAAGCCGGCCCCCGTGCGCACGCCGTCGCGCCCGGTTTCCATGTTGCGCACGACGCTCGCAGCCGGCGCGAAGCGCGGGCCGATCTCGCCGGCCAGGTACTTCGACGCGTAATACAGGATGTCGCAGCCGCCCCAGTCGATGAATTCGAGCAGCCCGAGCACCGCGAAGCGCGGGCCGAAGCCGGTGCGGATCGCCGTGTCGATATCCTCCGCGCTCGCGACGCCTTCCTCGACCATGCGCGCGGCCTCGTTCATCGCGAGCGCCTGGATGCGCGGCACGATGTAGCCGGGCGCCGGCCCGCAGATCACCGGCTTCTTGCCGACGCGTTCGAGCAGCGCGGCGAGCGCATCGACCACCGATTGGTCGGTCGCATCGCTGCGGCTGATCTCGACGAGCGGCATCAGCAGCGCGGGATTCAGCCAATGCGCGTTCAGCATCCGTTCCGGGTGCGCGACATGACGCTGCAATTCGGTGACGACGAACGTCGACGTGGTCGACGCAATCGTTGCGCGCGCGGCGACATGCTCGCCGAGCCAGCGCAATGCATCGGCCTTCGCGTCGAGCACTTCGGGCAGTGCTTCGAACACGATGTCTGCATCGCGCACGGCTTGCGCAGCGCCGTCCCGCGCGACGAGCGCGATGCGCGCAACGACCGCGTCGGCCTGCGCGGCATCGATGCGGCCGAGCGCGACTTGCGCGTGCAGCGGCCTGGCGATCTCATCGCGCGTGCGATCGTCGAAGGCGCTTTGGCCAGCCGCATCGCGCTGCTTGAAGTCGAGCAGCGTCACGTCGATCCCGGCAAAGGCGAACACGAGCGCGATCCCCTGCCCCATCCGCCCCGCGCCGAGCACGTGCACGCGCGTCACTTCGGTGGCCCCGCTCATGCTGCAACTCCAGCGATTCCCGCGTCGAGCAGCGCGCGCATCGCGTCCTTCGACAACGCCGCAATCCCGAGCCGTTCCAGCGTGCGCCCTTCCGCATACAGGTCGCGCACCGCGACCGCGCTCGCGATGCTCAGCAGCCCCTGCGCAACCGGCGTCGGCGCGCCGGCCCAGCGCCCGCACGACACGATGAACGACAGCCCGAGCCGGGTGTCTTCGAGCATGTAGCGATGCGTGCGCAGATCGATCTTCTCGCGCCAGTCGCCGCTATCGGTCAGCTTGCCGTGCGCGCCGCGCCCGTACATCCATTCGTCGCCTTCCGCCGCGTAGTGATCCGCGAGCGGGAAATGCGGCGCGCGGTAGCCGAGCGCTTCGCGCACCGCAATGCGTTCGGCGTCGAGCGCGTTCGTCACCCGGCGAATCGAAGGCTGCGTGCCTTCGTTGTGGATGTCCCATGCGTCGAAGTGTTCGAGCGGCCCGGCGTTCATCAGGATCAGCGGCGGATGGATCACGGGTCCCGCATTCATCAGCGCACCGGACAACGCATCCTCGACCGGTTCGACCGACGGATAGCCCGCGCGCAGCACGTCGAACGCCCAGCCAGCCGCATTCGCCGGGAACACACCGGTCGGAAGGCGCGTCGCGTACGCGCTGATCACGACGTCGTTGTCGCCATGCTTGCGCACCAGGTACGGCAGCGTGCCCGTCTCGGCGAATGCGACACGCGAACGGTTGCCGGCGTCGGCCGCCGCCTGCGCGAACACGAAGCTGCCGAACGTGCCGGGCGGCAGGAATACGACCTGGCCATCCTCCAGCAACGGCGCGACCTGCGCGGCGAGCGCGTCGTGCGACGTGGCCGGCAGCGGCACCACGACGAGTTGCGCACCGCGCAGCGCGGCCGCGAGATCGCCGGTCAGGCGGATCGCACCCGGCGCATCGCCGAGCGGCACCGCGCGCTTGCCGCGATAGTCGGTCACGTTCAGCACGCCGAGTTCGTGCAGCCGCGCGTGCGGCTCGCGGTCACGCCGCCACCACGTCACGTCATGGCCCTTCTCGAGCAGGTCGATGGCCGCCGCATGGCAGCCGTGGCCGCCGCCCAGAACACATACCTTCATCGTCTTCTCCCGGTGATTGAGTGCTTCCGAGACTACGCGGCGGCTTTCGCCGCGTCGCTTCAAAACGCGCAACGGCACGCCCGTTCGCGCAACGCAATCGCGGCGATGCGCATGCCGCCGCGCCCGCCGCATCCGCTACGAGGTCCGTGAATGGAAATCGCCCTGTCCCGCCATGCGCCGAACCGGCTCGGCACGCTGCACGCCCCCGACGAAGTCGAACGCGCGGTCGCGCACCGGCTCGGGCCGCACCGGATGGCCGCGCGCGGCCGCGATCCGTTTCATGCGGAACTGTATGAAGTGCCGTTGCATCACGGCGCACTGCTCGAACTCTGCTACGGCCGCGAAACGCGTATCGATTTCGGCGGCGATGCCGATCACTTCCTGTTCCGGCTGACGCTCGCCGGTGCATGCGAGCTGCAGGCCGGCAGCGTCGTCGCGCGGGCGGGCCCCGGCGAGCTGACCGTATCGTCGCCCGCGCTCGCGAGCCGCCTGAGCACGAGCCCCGATTGCCGCAACCTCGTGCTGCGGCTCGAACGCGGCGCGCTCGAGCGCAAGCTGCAGGACATGCTGCAGGCCACGCTCACGCGGCCGCTGCAATTCGATCTCGCGGCCGGCGGTGCGGGTGCGGGCGCCGCGCTCGTGCTGCCGACCTTCGAATACCTGTGCCGGCTCGGCGCGCAGCCGGGCATCGGCACGGCCACGACGACCTTCGGCGCCGATCTCACTGCGTGGCTGATGTCGCTGCTGCTCACGCACTTGCCGCATTCGTACAGCGCGGCGCTTGCGCGCGGCACGCCGCCGTTGCCGGCGCACGTGCGCCGCGCGTGCGATCACGTCGATGCGCACCTCGGCGAACCGCTCGCACTCGCCGCGCTGGCAGCGGTCGCAGGCGTCGCACCGCGCACGCTGCAACACGCGTTTCGTGCGTTCCTGCACACCACGCCGGCCGCCTACGTGCGCGAACGCCGGCTCGCCGCCGTGCACGCGGCGCTGCAACGCGGCGACGCGCGCAGCGTGACCGACGTGCTGATCGCGCACGGCATCCACGGCTTCGGCCATTTCGCGAAGGCGTATGCGCGGCGTTACGGCCACGCGCCTTCCGTCACCGCGAGGCAACCCCGATGACGCACTCCGCAACCGGCCGCCCGGCGGCCCCGGCCCGCGCCGATTCCGCGCCGCACGACAACGATGCGTCCGAGCTGCGCGTGCAGGATCTCGATCTCAACTTGCTGAAGACGTTTCGCGCCGTGTACGAGGAGCGGCACGTCGGCCGCGCGGCGCTGCGGCTCGGCGTCACTCAGCCGTCCGTCAGCTACGCGCTCGGCCGGCTGCGGCTGATGTTCCGCGACGCGCTGTTCGTGCGCACCGGCACCGGCGTCGAGCCGACGCCGCGCGCGCAACGGCTCGCGCTGTCGGTCGACAAGGCGCTCGCGATCCTGCAGGACGTGCTCGACGAAGGCTCGCGCTTCACGCCCGACAGCACGCAGCGCGTGTTCCGCCTGCACATGAGCGATTTCGCGGCGAGCGCGTTCCTGCCGACGCTGCTCGCCGCATTCGACCGGCGCGCGCCAGGTGCCGTGATCGAGACGCTGCACGTCGACGAATGCCAGCTCAACGTCGCGCTCGAATCGGGGCGCATCGACTTCGCGCTCGGGCACTTCGCCGATGCGTCGAGCCACTTCCAGCGCACCGCGCTGCTGCACGAGCGCTGCGTGCTGCTGATGCCGCGCCGCACCGCGCAGCGCGTCGCGCTGCCCGACGATTACGTGCTCGATGGTGAAGCACCCGATACGCTGCGCTTCGTCGCGGTCACGTCGCATCCGCAATCGATGCAGTTGCTGGAGCGCCACGGACTGATGCCGCGCGTGCGCGCGGCGCTCCCCGATTTCATGGTGGTGCCTGCGTTGCTGCAGGACGGCGACTATGCGCTGATCCTGCCGGAGACGATCGCGATCACGTTCGCGGCGCAGCAGCCGTGCGCGCTGTACGAGATCGCCGGTGCCGGAGAATGGGCCGTCAACGCGTACTGGCATCGGCGCTTCGACGCCGACCCGGGCCATCGCTGGCTGCGTGCGCTGCTGCTCGAACTGTTCAACATCGGCGAGCTGGCGCCGTTCGACGCATGGCTGGCGCCGCAGCCGCCCGCCTGCGCATAGCGGCACAAGCGGGTACGGGTTCGCACACGGGCGCGAGGCGGCCAAAACGGCCGAAGCGGTCAGAACGCCGTGAGAATGCCCGCGACGATCGAGCTGGCGGTCGCGCCCGGCTTGGCGACCGCGACGCCACCGCCCGCCGCGCCGTTCACGACGAAGCGCGCATGCGCGCCGTTGCGCACCATCGCGGCGCCCGTGTACAGCACGGTGCGCTTCGACAGCGGATAGTCGAAGCGGATGCCGTACGAATCGGCGTTGCCGTCGCTGTCCGCGACCTTGCGGTAGTGGCCCACGCTCAGCAACAGCGACGCGCGCCCGATCGGCACCGTCGCGCTCAGCTCCATGATGTCGCTGTGCGGATACGCGCTCTGGCTGTCGATCGCGGTCGCGACGTCCGGGCCGCCACGATGGCGCATGTACAGCGCGGCAACCTTCACGACGCTGAAATCGTACGAAATCGCGCCGAGCGTGTAGTTGCCGTTCGCGGCCGGGCTCGTGTCGCCCAGCGCGGATGCGGCCACCGGGCTGAACTTCTGCTGCATGTAGTCCACGTCGACCGACAGGCCGCCTTGCACGTAGTTGAGCCCCGCGCCGTACGTATCGCCGAGCGTCGCCGGCTGCCCGGCCGCACCGTTGGTGCCGCGCGCGGCCATCGCGCGCAGCATGAAGCCGGCGTAGCGCGGCGACGTGTAGCGCATCGAGTTGCGCACGCGCAGGAACGCGGGCCCGACGAAGTTGTTCGTCGCGTTGCCCCACGCGAGCCCCGCGCCGAGGCCCGGCAGGCTGTAGGTGACAAGTGTCGTGTGCAGGATCGTGTACAACTCGCCGAACTGCACGCCGCCGAACGGCCCCGTGATGCCGACCCACGCCTCGCGGCCGAACAGTGCGCTGCTGTTCGACAGTGCGCCGCTTGCCGCGTTGAAGCCGTCCTCCAGCTTGAAGATCGTCGCGTAGCCGCCGCCGAGATCCTCGACGCCCTTCAGCCCCCACTGCGATGCGAACAGGTTGCCGCTGCCCATGCGCGTCACGTGGTTCGGCCCGGCGTTCGCGTATTCGATCGAGGTATCGATGCGGCCGTAGAGCGTCACGCTCGATTGTGCGGACGCGGGCAGTGCCGCGCAGGCAAGCAGCGCGGCAAGCGGTACGGCAAGCCGGTCGGCCCGCCCGTTCGGTTGGTTCATCGTCGTCGTCCCGTAGATGTCCCGGCGCCGGTCAGCATCGCGCCGTGTGGTGTGAAGCGCGTTCGCCGCGAAGGGCCAACGCTGCCGATCAAAAACGGGCCGAGTCTAGGAACGACAATTTCGGACGTCGACGCAATGCGCTCTATAACGCTTATAGTTGCGCCGCATGATGCGCGAGCGCCCCGCCGCAAGCGCGCTGCGCGGCGGCCGGCGCGCGCGACCCTGGTGTTTTCTTTATCCGGGTCGGTAGATGCCCGTGTGGCGCGGCTGTCACTCCGGCTATGGCGGCCGAATTTGGCCGACTACGCTGCGTCTCCGACACGTGCCCCCCGCACGCTTTCGCGCCGCGACGGTGCCCGGCCCGCCAGGCCGCTGCCGCGCGTTTCCACCGCCCGCTCCTGGAGAATCCGCATGTCCGCATCCACGGCCCGCGCTGCCGACGGCAAGCGCTATACGTACGAATGGTATGTCGTCGTCATCTGCATGCTCGCGTACGTCTTTTCGTTCGTCGACCGCCAGGTCCTCGTGCTGATGATCGAGCCGATCAAGCGCGACCTGCATCTGTCCGACACGCAGTTCAGCCTGCTGAACGGCTTCGCGTTCTCGCTGTTCTATGCGGTGATGGGGCTGCCCGTCGCGTATCTCGCCGACCGCTACGCACGCCCGCGGATCATCTCGCTCGGCATCGCGCTGTGGAGCGTCGCGACCGCCGCGTGCGGGCTCAGCCAGCATTTCGTGCAGATGTTCATCGCTCGGATGGGCGTGGGCGTCGGCGAGGCCGCACTGTCGCCCGGCGCGTATTCGATGCTCGCCGACTACTTCCCGAAGGAGAAGCTCGGGCGCGCGATCGCCGTGTATTCGCTCGGCTCGTTCATCGGCGGCGGCGTCGCGTTCCTGATCGGCGGCTACGTGATCGCGCTGCTCAAGCATGCGAGCGCGTTCACGCTGCCGGTGGTCGGCCAGGTGCATGCGTGGCAGGTCACGTTCCTGATCGTCGGGCTGCCGGGGCTGCTGGTCGCGCTGCTGTTCGCCGCGACCGTGCGCGACCCGCAGCGCAAGGGGCTCGCGCAGGATCGCTCGGGTGCCGTGCGGCGCGTGTCGATGCGCGATTCGCTGCGCTTCGTCGGCACGCATCGCGCGACTTTCTCGTGCCACTACCTCGGCTTCTCGTTCTACGCGATGACGCTGTACTGCCTGCTGAGCTGGACGCCCGCGTTCTATATCCGCCACTTCGGGATGACGGCCGTCGAAGCCGGCTACACGCTCGGCATCGTGCTGCTGGTCGCGAACACGGCCGGCGTGTTCTGCGGCGGCTGGCTCAACGACTGGCTGCTGCGTCGCGGCCGCGAGGATGCGCCGATGCGTGCCGGTGCGATCGGCGCCGCGTGCATGGTGATCCCCGCGACGCTGTTCACGCAGCTCGACTCGCTCCCCGCGTCGCTCGCGATGCTCGTCGTCGCGATGTTCTTCGCGTCGTTCCCGATGCCGACGTCGACCGCCGCGATGCAGACGCTCGCGCCGAACCAGATGCGCGCGCAGATCTCCGCGCTGTTTCTGCTCGTGTCGAACCTGATCGCGCTCGGGATCGGCACGACCGTCGTCGCGCTGTTCACCGACCGCGTGTTCGGCGCGCCGGCGGCGGTCGGCCATTCGATGTCGATCGTCAACATCGTGGCGGCCACGCTCGCCGCGCTGCTGCTCGCCGCCGGGTGCCGGCACTACCGTCGCAGCCTCGATCGCGAACGCGGCCATGCGTCGGCAGCCGCGCCGCACGCGGCCGAAGCGGCCAGCGCAATCGCCGCGCGCTGAACCCCGGGCGCGATCGGCGCAATCGGTCGCCCGACCATCATCCATCCGACTGATTCATGCATCGCTTTTTAATCGATTTGATTTATGCGATGCCCATCCCTATTCTCGATCGCATGACGGCGCGGTGTCTGCCGCGCCGCTTTCCTCCTACCCCACGGATTGACCCATGCAAGCGAATCGCCACCAAGTCCGGATCGACGCGCTGATCGACGCGGCGCAGGACATCCGCTGTTTCCGGGTGTCGCGCGTCGACGGCCAGCCGTTCGACGCATACGAACCGGGTGCCCATATCGATGTGACCGCGCCGTCCGGCATCACGCGGCAGTACTCGCTGTGCGGCAACCCCGACGAGCGCGGCAGCTACCTGTTCGCGGTGAAGAAGGAAGCGCAGTCGCGCGGCGGCTCGCGTTCGCTGCACGACGACGTGCAGGTCGGCGCCGAGCTGTCGATCGGCGCGCCGCGCAACCTGTTTCGTCTGACGGATGACGCGAGCGAGCACGTGCTGATCGCGGCCGGCATCGGCATCACGCCGCTGCTGTCGATGGCGTATGCGCTGCACCGGCGCGGCGCGCGCTACCGGCTGCACTACTTCGCCCGCAGCCGCGAGCACGCGGCCTTCGTCGCCGAGTTGTCGGCCGAGCCGTTCGCGTCGCACGTGACGTTCCACTACGGCATCGATCCCGACGCGCTCGCGGCCGAGCTGGGCCGCTGCGTCGAATCGGTCGACGCGCACGCTCACGTCTATACGTGCGGCCCGGGGCCGTTCATGGATGCGGTTGTCGCGGCAGCCGCGACGCGCTTGCCCGACGATTCGATCCATCTCGAACGCTTCGCGGCGGAACCGGCCGCCGCCGATGCGGGCAATACCGATGCCGGCGCCGGCCCGGCCGCCGACGGCTTCGAAGTGCGCCTGCAGCGCAGCGGCCAATCGGTGCGCGTCACGCCTGACACGTCGATCGTCGACGCGCTCGCGCGCATCGGCATCGAAGTCGATACATCATGCGGCGAAGGCGTGTGCGGCACCTGCATGGTGCCCGTCATCGACGGCGAGCCCGATCATCGCGACCATTGCCTCAGCAAAGCCGAGCGCGCGAGCAACACGGTGATCTGCTGCTGCGTGTCGCGTGCGCGCTCCGCGGTGCTCGTGCTCGATCTCTGACGCACGCGGTCCGAGCAACGTCCGTCAAGGACGTCGCGCGCAATCGGGCCGCTCGACGCATTCGGCCAGCAACGCGCGCATCCACGCGTTGCCCTCGTCCTTATCGGTCACGCATCGTCGAACCGCTCGACGAGTTCGGTCAGCAGCGTGCGCATCCACGCGTTGCCTTCGTCTTCATGGAAATGCTCGTGCCAGTGCATCGTCACCGGCGCGGGCGGCAGCGTGACGGGCAGTTCATACAGGCGGAATGCGTTGTCGCGGTTCAGGATCTGCGCGAGCCGCTTCGGCAGCGTCGCATAGAGATCCGTGACCGACAGCACGCTCGGCAGCGCGACGAAGTGCGGCACTTCGAGCGCGATATTGCGGCCCACGCCCTGCGCGCGCAACGCATCGTCGAGCGCGTGGTGGCTGTGCTCGACCGATTTCACGTTGACGTGCGCGGCGCGCACGAACTGGTCGAGGCTCAGCGCGGCGCCGCTCGGCACCCCGCGCCGGCGGCCCGTCATGCACACGTAGGTTTCCTCGAACAGCGTCTGGTGACGCGTGCGCGGCATCAGCTCCGGCAGGTTGCCGATCGCGAAATCCAGCCGGCTCGCGCGCAGCGCTTCCTCGATCTCCTCCACCGGCAGCGGCTGCACGCTCAGCGTCACGCGCGGCGCGCGCTCACGCAGCGCCTGGCAGATCGCCGGCAGGTACGCCATCTCGCCCGCGTCCGACAACGACAGCCGGAACGTGCGCGTGCTGGTGGCCGGATCGAAGCGCTCCGCGTAGCGCAGCGCCACGCGCACCATGTCGAGCGCCTTGCCGACGATGCCCGCGAGTTCGAGCGCGACCGGGGTCGGCTGCATGCCCGAGCGCGTGCGCACGAACAGCGGATCGTCGAACAGCGTGCGCAGCCGGCCGAGCGAATAGCTGACGGCCGGCTGCGACAGCGCGAGCCGCTCGCCGGCCTTCGTCAGGCTGCGTTCCTCGACGATCGCCTGGAATACGCGCAACAGGTTCAGATCGAGATGATCGACCGATGTCATCGTAGCCTCCATTATTTGCCGCATTTATTGACCGGCCAATTTTAGATCAATTTGACGGATATGTAGTGGAAGACGAGACTGGGTACTCGAAACCGCGCGCTGCGCGGCCCGATTTCGCGACTCTTCCCCCACGACAACGATGAGCGACATTTCCTACCAGACGATCGACACCAGCGCGTTGCATGGTCTCGCGCAGCCCGACCGCATCGCGCCCGCGATGTATCACGATCCCGCGCTGTTCGAAGCCGAGCTCGACCGCATCTTCTACCGCACCTGGATCTGGGTCGCGCACGAAAGCGAGCTGCCGAACCCGGGCGACTTCATCACGACGACGATCGGCCGCCAGCCGGTGATCGTCGTGCGCGACAGGACCGGCGACATCAACGTGCTGCAGAACCGCTGCCGCCATCGCGGCGCGACCGTGTGCGAATCGCACAAGGGCAACGCGAAGGGCTTCACGTGCCCGTATCACAGCTGGTCGTACGCGCTCGACGGCACGCTGCGCGCGCTGCCATACGGCGACGGCTACGAAGGCGTGTGCGAGAAAGGCGACCTGCCGCTCGTGAAGCTGCGCGTCGGCGTGTACCAGGGGCTGATCTTCGCGAGCTTCAACGACGCGATCGAACCGCTCGAGGATTTCCTCGGCGGCGCGAAGCCGTGGATCGACCTGTTCATGAAACAGGGCGCCGGCTATCCGATCAAGGCGAACGGCGAACACAAGTTCAAGTTCAAGGGCAACTGGAAGATCCAGCTCGAGAACACGACCGACCTCTATCACTTCCCGGTCGTGCACAAGTCGTGGATGAAGTCGATCGACGACGAGACGGCCGCCGCGATCACGAGCTTCATGACGAGCGAGGACGCGTTCTGCCGCGGGCTCGGCAACGGCCACAGCCTCGCGGTGCTGATGCCCGAGCTGATCGACCTCGACGAAGACGACGGCGCGCCGCTGGCCGAGCGCTTCGCGCCGCTCGCGGCGAAACTCGCCGAGCGTCATACGCCGGACGAAGTGCGTCGCATCGTGCGCTCGCTGATGGGTGTCGGCTTCAACCTGAACCTGTTCCCGAACCTCGCGCTGTCGATGGCGTTCTTCCGCGTGCTGCGGCCGATCTCGGCGAACGAAACCGAGATCCGCCACGTCGCGCTCGCAATGGACGGCGGCCCCGACGAAGCGAACCGCGAACGGCTGCGCATCCACGAGCACTTCCAGGGCCCGTTCGGTTTCGGCAGCCCCGACGACGCGGAAGCGTGGGAGCGCGTACAGCGCGGCGCGCACGCGGGCCCCGACGTGCCGATCCTCGTGAATCGCGGGCTGAATCGCGAGACCACCGCCGCGAACGGCGAAAAGACCGCACATGCGACCGACGAGACCGGCATGCGCGAGGCCTACCAGCAATGGCGCAAGATGATGGAGCAACAATAATGGACGACCGCAACGCCCTCTTTTCCGAGCAGACCTTCGCCCGCGCGGTCGAATTCGTGTGGCGCGAAGCCGAGATGCTCGACCGCCGCGACTATCGCGCGTGGCTCGACCTGTGGGAGCCGGCCGGCCATTACGTGGTGCCGATCGATCCCGACACGACCGACTTCGCCGCGACGCTGAACTACGTGTTCGACGACCAGGACATGCGCGAGAAGCGCGTGCAGCGGATGGTGTCCGGCTATTCGGCATCGGCCACCGATGCCGCGCGCACGGTGCGCACCGTGTCGCGCTTCACGCTCGAAAGCGGCAGCGCCGACACCGTCGAGCTGAAATCGGCGCAGGTCGTCGTCGCGTACAAGCGCGGCGTCGCGACGCTGTTCGCGGCCGACGTCACGCACAAGCTGCACGTCGATGCGGAAGGCGAGATGCGGATCGCCGAGAAGGTCGTGCGCCTGATCGATTCGACCGAAGCGCTCAGCGCGATCGGCTTCCTGCTGTAAGCGGCCGCCGGTTCGCCGTCGCCATCGCCGTCGCAACGGTGAACCGGTCACCTTCACCCGTGAACGGCCACCGGTTCGCCGTCGCCAGCGCAACGGTGAGCCGGCCACCTTCACCTGTCAGCGGCCACCGGTTCGCCGCCGCCAACGCAATGGTGAGCCGTCCACCTTCACCTATAAGCGGCCACCGGTTCGCCGTCGCCAACGCAATGGTGAGCCGGCCACCTTCACCTTTCCCGACGACCATGCCCACACTCGAAGTTTTCCTGCCGGCCGGCCACGACGACGCCCGCAAGGCCGAACTGATCGCACGGCTCAGCAACGCGACCGTCGATTCGATCGGCGCACCGATCGAATCGGTGCGCGTGCTGCTCACCGAATTGCCCGCGACGCACATCGGCCTCGGTGGCCGCAGCGCCGCGGACGGCGCGCCGCCGTCGCTACCCGTAATCGTCGCGATCCTGATCGCCGGCCGCACCGATGAACAAAAGCGCGCGCTGATCGCCGCACTGTCGGAGACTAGCGCCAGCGTGCTCGACGCGCCCCTGCAAGCCACCCGCGTGATGATCAAGGACATCCCGAACACCGACTTCGGCATCGGCGGGCAAACCGCACGGGCGCTCGGGCGCTGACCATGCGCTGCGTGCGAGCCTGCCCGCTCACGCGCGACGACCGCCAGGCGGCAGCGATATCGTGCGCTCCCCCGCGGCTATGCGCTTGCGTTCGCCTTCGTCCCGGCGAGCGGCAGCGTCACGCGGCAGTCGAGCCCGCCGCCGTCGGCCGGGCTCGCACCGATCCGGCCGCCGTGGCGCGTCACGATGCTCTTGCACAGCGACAACCCGATTCCATTCCCACCCGCCTTCGACGACGAGAAGCCGTCGAACAGCCGGTCGTGCGCATCGGCCGCGATGCCCGGGCCGTTGTCGATCGCACGCAGCTCCGCATGACCGCCCACGTTCGCGGTGCCGAGCGTCAGCGTGCGCGGCACACGCTCGCAACCGGCGAACGCCTCGATCGCGTTGAACGCGAGATTCAGGATCACCTGCCCGATCAGCACGCGCTCGCAGCGAATCGGCAGCGGCGCATCGGCCTGCACGATCGCGACCGTCACGCCGGCCTCCTTCGCACGCAACTCGATGAAATACGCGACGTCCGCGAGGATGTCGCGCAGGTCGGCGAGCGCGACGACCGGCTCGCGCTTCACGATGAACTCGCGCACGCTCTTGATGATCAGCGCCGCGTGCTCGGCCTGCCGGTCCGCGCTGCGCAGCCCCCAGATCGCGTCGTCGATCGCGCCGCGCCCGTTCAGCCGCTGCACCGCGCCTTCGATGAAATTGCGCACGGCCGCGAGCGGCTGGCTCAGCTCGTGCGCGATCACGCTCGCCATCTCGCCCATCGCGTTGTAACGGCCCGCGTGTTCGAGCATGCGCGCCTCGGCGCGGCGGGCGTCCTCGATCGCGACTTCGTCGCTCACGTCGCGGAACTGCACGAGCAGCCCGTCGAGATCGCCCTCGATCTCGACCTGCCGGCACAGGATGCGCAGCCAGCACGTCGAGCCGTCGCGTCGCACGATCCGGTAGCGCTGCGGCGCGGACGGGTACGCGGACGGCGCATCGCGCAGTTGCGCGACGAGCCGGTCGCGATCGGCCTCGGAGCAGTAGTCGAGCACCTCGCCGAGCGCTTCGTCGGGCGCGAGCCCGAGCACGCGGCGGCCCGACTCGCTGATGAACTGCACGCCGCCATGCGGCGTGACGACCGCGATGCCTTCGTCGAGGTCCTGCATGAATTCGCGCAGCCGCGCCTCGTAGCGGCGCAGTTGCTGGCGCACCGCCTCTTCCGCGCTGATGTCGCGGAACTGCACCATCACGACGTCGCGCCCGCGCAGCGGCACGTAGGTGGCGGTCGCCTCGGACAGCATGTCGACGCCCGTGCGCGACCGGTAGCACCACTCGTACACCTGCGGCCCGTCGACGAGCGCGCGGTCCCATGCACTCACGGCAATCTCGCGCTGGTATTTCGGTTCGGGGCGCGTCATGTCCGGCGCCTTCAGCGGCAGCAACTCCTCGACGGAAAACCCGAGCGCGATGCACGCGGCGCGGTTCGCCCACACGATCGCCTTGGTGTGCGCGTCGTGCAACAACACGCAGGTCGTCAGCGCGTCGAGCAGCCGGTGGAAATCGTCTTCGTCGGGGAAACTCATGATCGGCTTCGGATGAGGTCGCGCGGCATCGCGCGGCCGGAAACCCAACATAGCACCGGCACGCGCCGCCCGCATCTGAAGATTTCTTTAGTGCGGCACGGAGCGCTACCAGTCGCGCGGCCTTTCGTCCCAATTGCTGCGTGTTTTCGGCGTTTCTAGACTGATTGCAATGTCATGCGATGCGCATGCGACCCAAGCAATCGAACCCCATTCGCCCCAGGAGACAGCCATGCCCCACGCCGCCCTCGCCCTCGACGCCGCACCGAGCGCCCCCCACGCGGCCAGCGAACCGGCCGCCCGGCTGTCGCCGCTCGACGCCGTGATCGAGACCGTCGCCGCGCGCCGCGAAGAATTCGACCGACTGTCGCACGTGCCGCGCGACGTGATCGCGCTGTTCAAGCAGGCCGGCATCTATCGCGCGGGCACGCCGCACCGGTTCGGCGGCGATGCGCTCGCGCCGACCGCATTCCTCGACATGATCGAACGGATCGCGACCGCCGACGGCTCGGCCGCATGGGTCGCAAGCTTCGGCTCCGCGAACGTGTATCTCGCCGCGCTGCCGCTCGAGACCCAGGCCGAGTTGTACGCGAGCGGCCCCGACCAGGTATTCGCGGGCGGCCTGTTCCCGGTGCAGCCGGCACAGCCCGCGCCGGGCGGCTGGCGCGTGAACGGCACGTGGAAATTCGCGAGCGGCTGCAAGGGTGCCGACTGGCTCGGCGTCGGCATCGCCGTGCCGGGCGCGCAGGATGCCGCGCCGAACAAGCCGCGCACGGCCGTGTTCCGCGCCGACCAGGTCGAGATCGTCGAGAACTGGAGCGTGGTCGGCATGCAAGGCACCGGCAGCCACGACCTGCGCGTCGAGGACCGCTTCGTTCCCGAAGCATGGACCTTCGTGCGCGGCGGCGAGCCGACCGTCGACGAGCCGCTGTACCGCTACCCGACCGTCGCGTATGCGGCGCAGGTGCTCGCCGTCGTGAACCTCGGCCTCGCGCGTGCGGCGCTCGACGTCGTGAACCGCATGTCGGGCGGCCGCCAGACGACGACCGGCGCACCGCGCCTCGCCGATCGCGCGTACTACCGCATCGAACTCGCGAAGGCCGAGGCGCAACTGCGCTCGGCGCGCGCGTTCTTCTACGACGCGACCGACGGCGTGTGGCAATCGATTCTCGCGGGGAACCCCGTGACGCCCGAGCAGGTCAGCCTGCTGCGGCTCGCGGCCACGCAGATCGCACGCGAAGGCGCGAGCGTCGTCGAACGCGCATACCGGCTCGGCGGCACGGCGGCGATCTATCGCACGCACCCGCTGCAGCGGCTGCTGCGCGATGCAATGGTCGTCACGCAGCACGCGTTTCTCGGCGAAGGCAACTTCGACGGCGCCGGCGCGGTGTTCACCGGCGTCACGCCGTTTCCCGGCTATCTGTAACCTGCGTCCGACCGAAGATTTTTTTAACACGCATGGTGCCGGTGCCGAAGCGCCCTCGCCGGCCGGCTCATGCGCCCGATCGATTCCTCTGGAGAACCTCACATGTCCGATTCGAATCCGCTGCCGCTGCGCGTCCTGTTCTGCTGCGGTGTGTCGCAAAACTTCTTCGACCTGCCGCGCGAGAAGATCGGCGAAGTGTGGCAGGCGTACGGCGCGATGCTCGCGGCCGTCGAAGCGACGCCCGGCGTGCGCGTGCTCGGCGTGATGGACGACGATCGCCTCGTGGTCGGCCAGGCCGACGGCGCGCCGTGGACCTTCTACATCATGGCCGACGTCGCCGACTTCGACACGACGGTCGCCGTGTGCAACCTGTATCGCACGACGCCGGTCGGCGAATACAACCTGTGGCGCTACGGCAAGATCGAAGCGCGGGTCGGCCGTGCGCTGACGGTGCCGCCGGCCGCGAAGCCCGCGGCGTGAGGCGCGCGATGACCGACCTGTCTCCCGGCCTGATCGATGCGCTCGCGCAGCGCCTGGCGGCGCTCGACGCCGAGCGCGCGGTGCGCGCGACGATCACGCGCTACATGGCGCTGTGCGACGTACCCGAGGATGCCGGCGACGGCCCGTCGCTCGCCGACCTGTTCACCGCCGACGCCGTGTGGGAGGGCGTCGGCCCGCAATACGCGCGCAAGTTCGGCCGCCTCGAAGGCACGGCCGCGATCGTCGCGATGCTGGGCCGCTACCTGCCGCCCGATCCGCATTTCTCCGCGAACCTGCACTTCCTGACGTCGGAGGCGATCGAGATCGGCACCGGCAACGCGAGCGCGCGCGGCCGCTGGATCATGCTGCAGGCGTCGCGCTACGCGGACGGCACGGCCGAGCTGATCGCCGCGCGGCTGACCGTCGATTTCGCGCCGGGCGGCGACGGTTCGACCTGGCTGATCCGCCATTTCCGCACCGAACGCGTGCTCGACGGCCCGTGGCCGCTCGCTGCCGCGCCACGGTCCTGATGCTTTCCATCACTTGCTCACGATACCGACCATGACAGGCTTCATCGACACCTTCACGCTCGGCGGCCCCGGCCCCACGATCGCGATCAAGGACACGATCGACATCGCGGGCCATCCGACCCACGCGGCGAGCCGTGCGCTCGCCGATGCCCCGCCGGCCGCGCAACACGCGGACGTCGTCCGCCTGCTGCTCGACGCGGGCTGGCAGATCGCCGGCAAGGCGAACATGCACGAGCTCGCATTCGGCATGACCGGCATCAACGACTACACGGGCACGCCCGTCAATCCGCAGGATGCGTCGCGCATTCCGGGCGGCTCGTCGAGCGGTTCCGCTTCGCTCGTCGGGCTCGGTACCGTCGATGCGGCGCTCGGCACCGACACGGGTGGCTCGATCCGCGGGCCGGCCGCCTGCTGCGGCGTGGCCGGGCTGAAGCCGACGTTCGGCCGCGTGTCGCGGCGCGGCGTCGCGCCCGTCGACACGACGCTCGATTGCGTCGGGCCGTTCGCACGCGATATCCGCACGCTGGTGGCGGTGATGGCTGCGATCGCGCCAGGCTTCGATCGTGCGCAAGCGGCGGCCTCCGTGGCCGGCTGCACGGTCGCGCACATCACGGTCGACGCCGATCCGGCAATCGCCGCTGCGCTCGACGCGGCCGTGCGCGCATCGGGCCTGCATTCGCACGCGGTCGTGCTCGACGACATGCCGGCGTCGTTCGCCGCGGGGCTCACCGTGATCAACGCGGAAACATCGCGCGCGTTCGGCCATCTCGTCGAAACCGGCAAGCTCGGCGCCGACCTCGATGCGCGATTGCGTGCGGCCGCAACGACCACGCCGGCGGCATTGAAGGAAGCCGAAGCCGTACGCGCACGCTTCACCGCGCAGGTCGATGCCGCGCTCGAACACGCGGACGTGCTCGTGCTGCCGACGCTGCCTGCGCTGCCGATCACGCTGCAGCAAGCACGCGATGGCGTCTCGGTGATCGCGATGTCATCGCTGATCCGGCCGTTCAACCTGAGCGGCCATCCGGCCCTCAGCCTGCCGCTGCCACTGGCCGGTTCGCCGCTGAAAGCCGGCCTGCAGATCGTCGGGCGCAAGGGTGCGGACGAGCAGGTCTGCGCGATCGCGGCCCACTTCGAAGCGGCACTCGCCGCATGAACCACGATGCGGGCGCGGCGGCACCCTGCATGCGCTCGCGAACCACGGAATCACACACCATGTCAGACCGAGTCGTCCTCGTCACCGGCGCCGCGCGCGGGCTCGGCGCCGTCATCGCCGAACGCTTTCATGCGGCCGGCTACCGCGTAGCGCTGGCCGATATCGCCGCCGATGCGATCCAGGCGCACGCGCGCGAACTCGACCCGAGCGGCGAACGCGCGATCGCGCTGCCGCTCGACGTCACGTCGAAACACGATTTCGAAGCCGCGCGCGATGCGCTCGTCGCGCGCTGGGGCACGATCGACGTGCTGGTGAACAACGCGGGCGCATCGAAGGTCGTGCCCGCGATGGAGATCACGGCCGAGCAGTTCGACCAGGTGATCGACGTGAACCTGCGCAGCGTGCTGTTCGGCTGCCAGGTGTTCGGCCAGTACTTCGCGTCGCGCGGCGCGGGCCGCATCGTCAACATCGCGTCGCTCGCCGGGCAGAACGGCGGCTCGGCGACAGGCGCGCACTACGCAGCCGCGAAGGGCGGCACGCTGACGCTGACCAAGGTGTTCGCGCGCGATCTCGCCGCCCAGGGTGTGACCGTCAACGCGATCTCGCCGGGCCCGCTCGATTTGCCGATCGTCTATGAAAGCGTCGCACCGGAGAAGCTGCGCCAGGTGCTTGCGAGCCTGCCGGGCGGCAAGCTCGGCTCGGCGGGGTTCGTTGCGGATGCCGCCGTGCTGCTCGCGTCGGGCGACGCGCATTTCGCGAACGGCGCGTGCTGGGACATCAACGGCGGGTTGTACATGCGCTGAGCACGACGGCCTCGCCGCGTCTCCTGCGACGCTCGGGGCCGGTTCACGCCAACGGCCGCCTATGCGCCGGCCCGCGAACGAACTTCTCCGGACAAGGCAACGTACCTTATCGCGACGCTTCGCCGTCGTCGCCCCACACGACCATCACGTCGCGCACGAGCGCGGCGATCGACGTCGCGCCGAGCTTCTCCTTGATGCTCGCGCGATGCACGTCGACGGTCTTCACGCTGATCGACAGATCCGACGCGATCTGCTTGCTGCCCTTGCCGTCCACCACGCCGCGCAGCACTTCCTTCTCGCGCGCGGTCAGCGCATCGAGCCGCTGGCGCAGCTCGCGGTGACGCTGGCTCACCGCATGCCGCTGCTGCGCGAGCCGTAGCGCGCGTTGCACGCGCTCGAGCATCTGCTGCGAGTTGTACGGCTTCTCGACGAAGTCGATCGCACCGTTCTGCAGCGCGCGCACGGACATCGGGATATCGCCGTGCCCGCTGACGAAGATCACCGGCAGCGTCGCGCCGCGCGCGTTCAGTTCCGCCTGCACGTCGAAGCCGCTTTTCTCCGGCATCCGCACGTCGAGCACCAGGCACGCAGGCAGGTTCACGTCGAAACGCGCAAGAAAATCGGTCGCGTTCGCGAACCCTTCGGACGCGATGCCGACCGATTCGAGCAGCCACGCGAGCGACGTCCGCATGCCGTTGTCGTCGTCGACGATGTATACGATCGGTGCGGGTGACGTCATCGCGGGTGTCTCACTGAATATCGGTATGGGTATCGCACGCGCCGCATACGGGGCCGGGTTCCGGCTCGTCTCGCGCGTCGTTCGCTGGGGGTGTGCGGCACATCATAACGAGCCGAAAACCCGCTGAAAACCCCTTCACGGGCCGCATGAACGTGCAATCCCGATTTTTTTCGCGCGGCGCGCCGCGCGTCTAGGTAGAACCTTTAGACGCGTTGGCGAGAACGCCATCTCCATCGTCAATCGTGCGAATGGTCGCCGGCATTTTCGCGACGTACGCTTGGGTCATCGTCGGCGATCCGGCGCTGCACCGGCAGCGCCGCACGACCGCCGCTTTCGTCCAATCAGGAGCGCCCATGTCTTCCACGACCGATATCCAGCGACCGGCACGCGTCGAGCCGACCGACGCGCAGAAGGCCTTCCGGCAAGCGATGGCCCACCTCGGCGCGGCCGTCAACGTGATCACCACCGCCGGGCCGCACGGCCGCTGCGGCATCACCGCGAGCGCCGTGTGCTCCGTCACCGATACGCCGCCGACGCTGCTCGTGTGTCTCAACCGGTCGAGCGCGATGCGCGCAACGTTCGAACGCAACCGCCATGTCTGCATCAACGTGCTGCCGGCCGAACACGAGCAACTCGCGCGGCACTTCGCAGGGTTCACCGACCTGCCGATGGAGCGGCGTTTCGACCTGCCCGTGTGGGATCGCGGCGAACAGGACGTGCCCGTGCTGCGCGACGCGCTCGCGAGCCTGCAGGGCACGATCGCCGACATGAAGGAAGTCGGCTCGCATTCGGTGATGTTCATCGAAGCGACATCGATCCGCGTGCGCGACGACGGCGACAGCCTGATCTACTTCAGCCGCGCGTTTCATCGCGTGTCGCGCACGGCGTGCGTGCGGTGAACATCGCGTGTCGCGCGTGTCGCGCGTGACGCGCGTGACTAAGCGGCGGCCCGCAACGCGCGCTGCCCGGCCGCGAGCGCGGCGCCCGCGAACAGCGTCAGCGCCGAATACACGAGCCCGCGCGCGAGCCCCGCGCTGTCCGACACCCAGCCGATCGCGACCGGCCCGGCGATCTGCCCGAACGCAAAGACCGTCGTGAACGCGCTGATCCCCTTCGCCCAGCCGTCGGGCGGCAGGTTGTAGCGCACGAAGGCCGTCGTCGATGCGACGGCCGACAGGAACGTCGCGCCGAACAGTACGCCCGACGCGAACGCGGCCACCGGATGCACGAACATCGCCGGCATCAGCGTCGCGATGCCGAGCAGCGCGTTGAGCACGGCGAGCGCCTGGCCGCCGCGCATCCGGTCGAGCAACCCCGACCACAGCCGCGCCGACACGACGGTCGCGACGCCGAGCATCACGTAGAACGCGGCGACCACCGTGCCGCTCATCCCCGCACCGCGCAGCAGCGCGACGATGAACGTCATGTAGCCGATGTAGCCCACGCCGAACAGGCCGTAGCCGGCCAGCGCGAGTGCGAAGCGCGCGGGGCTCGCGGTCGCGGCCGGTGCCGCGCCGTCGCGCGGCGTGGTCGGCGCCGCATGCACGCGCTCGATGCGGCGCGCGGCCGACACGGCCACCGCCGAGAACAGCACGCAAGCGAACGCGAGCGCGAACCACGCGGGCTGCCAGCCATGGACACCATGCGAGAGCGTCGCCGGCACGAGCAGTGACGCTGCGACGATGCCCCATCCCGTGCCGCCGTAATAGAGGCCGAGCAGCAATCCCGCATCGCGCGGCGACGCCGATGCGAGCCGCGCGGCCAGCACGCCGCCGCTGATGAAGATCAGCGCGCTGCCGACACCGGTCGCGAGCCGCTGCACGAGCAGCGCGTGCATGCCGGACGTGAGCCCGCATGTGGCCATCAGCAACGCGGTCAGCACGCACCCGGCCGCCAGCAGCGTGCCCGCTCGCCAGCGCCGCGACAGCAACGGAAACGCGAGTGCACCGACCAGGTAGCCGGCCGCGTTCGCCGTGTTCAGCGCACCCGCCTGCGCGAACGTCCAGCCGAGATCGGCCTTCATCGGCGGCAGCAGCAGCGCATACGAAAAGCGCGCGAGGCCGAGTGCGATCGCGCTACCGAGCGACAGGCAGATCGCGAGCCGCCACGCGGCCATGCGATTCGGGTCACGGTCGGGGTAGGTGCCGGTCGCGCCGGTGTCCGGCCTCGACGGGCCGGCACGTTCCGGTTGCGGCGCTGCGCGCATCGCGTGTCTCCTTTGTCGTTCGAAGCCCCGGCAAGTCGTGACGGCGGAACCGGTGTTCCGCACGCGTCAATCCCGACTGCCGGGGCTTCCGATTCTGTCGATCGATCATACTTGAGCCGTCGCGGGCCGGCATGGGTTGGCGACGGGCGCCCGGTCACGGCAGCCGGGGTGTCCATGCATCACCCACCGCAAGCCATCGCGGGAGCACGTCGGCCGCTTGCCCGCGCTACCCCTGCAATCCCGCCATGTAGGCCGTGAACAACGCGCGTCCCTCGGGCCATTCCGCCAATCCCGCGTCCGTATTCAGATGGCCGCGCGGGCCGAGCAGCAACGGCGTCGCACCCCGCTCGCTTGCCCATGCAATGCCGCGCCCGGATGGATCGTACCCGTCATCCGAACTGGC
Source organism: Burkholderia lata (assembly GCF_902499025.1). Taxonomy (GTDB): domain Bacteria; phylum Pseudomonadota; class Gammaproteobacteria; order Burkholderiales; family Burkholderiaceae; genus Burkholderia; species Burkholderia lata_C. The sequence goes on from NZ_CABVPW010000014.1 coordinate 58,971, forward strand.
GATCGCCAGCACCGGCAAGCCACCGAAATCGCCGCCCGGCACATCCGCGAACGCACGGGCCGCAACCGGAAAACGCGGGCCGCGAGGATCGGGCACCGCCACGAGCATCGCGCCGCGCACGACCCGCGCCGACGCCGCACGCCAGTGCGCGAACAGCAGGCAACCCAGCGAATGACAGATCAACACCGGCGGCGTCGCGGCTTGCGCGACCACTTCATCGAGCGCCGCGATCCAGTCGCGCAGGTCGGGCGCATCCCATGACGCCGGCTCCATGCGCACGGCGCCCGGAAGCGCGGCCTCCCAGTGGCTCTGCCAATGATCCGGTCCCGAGTTGCCGATCCCCGGCACGATCACGATCGTCTGGTCCATCTCCGTCTCCATGAATAAGCGAGCTCGCAGTCTGGCCTGCCGGAAACCGGCCGGGAATGGCAACTCATCGGATATTGAGACAATATGCCGATGAATTAACGGAGCGGGAAAGCAGACATGTCGAACGGAGAACTCGATCGCCTGGATCTTTCGATCCTCGAGGCGCTTCAGGAAAATGCGCGCACGCCGCTGTCCGAAGTGGGCCGGCGCATCGGGCTGTCGCAGCCGGCCACGTCGGAGCGCGTCAAGCGGCTGGAAGAACGCGGCATCATCGCGGGCTACGGCGCGCGGATCGACCCGGCCGCGCTGGGCCTGGGGATGATGGCCATCATCCGGCTGAAGACGACGCACGAACACATCAAGCCTGCGCTGCGTGCGTTCGCCGAGATGCCGCACGTCATCGAGGTTCACCGGATGACCGGTGAGGATTGCTTCTTGCTGAAGGTCCTGGTGCCGACACCGGGACAACTGGAAACCATCATCGACGCGATTGCACGCTTCGGCGCGGTCACGACATCGCTGGTGCTCCGGTCCGAGCCGGCCAAACCGCTCGGCAAGGCGCTGCTCGGTTGAAACGGACATCGGGCCGCCGACCGACGACACATTCGCACGCGTGACTGCCGCGAGGGACGTTGATCTCGTCAATCGAATTCCCGATGAAAAATCGCCGAATGCCATGCGTCGATTCCGATTCCGGTCATTAGAAAAATGACATCGAATTCGTCATCCGCTTTAGCCGTGCTTTACGGCACGCGACTCACACACCCCCCGTGTTTAGCATGCTTCGGCTAAAAACCTTGCAACGCATTGCATTCGTAAATTCGTCAGACTAATATCAACGCCACTCGTCGCGCATTCACGAAATGCGTGATGAGGAGTGGCAACTTTTTAGCCGCACTTTCATGTTGAAACACTCATGTTCACCACAGGAGAATTGACATGCAGGACACCCAGCAGATCGAATTGCTTGACTGGATGCAGGAAGACACGCACCCCGAGGCCGTCGACATGATGGTCGAGGACGCCGTGGTGCCGTTCGGCACCGCGCTCTGGCCGGTCTGAGCGGGCCACCCGTTCTCGCGGAAGGGCTGCGGCCCTTCCGCCGTTTCCGGAGACACGCATGCTGAACCTGCACCGCGCGCTGGGCTTCCACCCCGCGCTGCGCGACAAGCTGGCGCGCGGCGAGTCGGGAAAACTGCTGGTCGGCCATGACACCCGCAACCGCGACATTGCGTTGCGCGCGTTTTCCGCCCTGCCCGATTCGCTCGACGCCACCACACTCTGCCTCGAAAGCACCCCGCCCGCCGAGATCGCCGCCGCGCTCGATCGCGCCGACCTGTTCGTGCTGCTGTACGACTCGTCGTGCCTGCCGACGCCGTCGCCAAGCGGGCCGCCGTTCCTCGCCGCGATCCGTCCCGCGATCGTCGAGCACTGGAGCAAGTCGGTGCTGTTCAAGGATTACGGCCCGCATCTCGACGAGGCATTCGCCGAATCGCTCGACGACATCGCCGCACGCAACGGCCGGCTGATCGACGCGGCTGCGCACGCATCGCAGATCCGCTTCATCGACGAAGCCGGCAACACGCTGACGGGCTCGCTCGCGCCGGACCAGAAATGGACGAGCGTGGATGGAATGGGCAATCTCGACGTCGTGCCCGGCGAGATCGCGACGCACGTCACCGATCTCAACGGCTCGATCGTCTTCAGCGGCACGTTTCTCGGCACCGTGCCGTTCGCGATCAAGTACAAGGTGGCCGAGCGGCTCGCCACGCTGCATGTCGAGAACAGCATGATCGTCGGTTTCGATACCGACGATGAAGGCTTCCGGCGCGATTTCTCGACCTATCTCGACCGGCATGCGAATCACCGGCGGATCGAGGAATTCGGCATCGGCACGAACCTCGGGATTCGCGGGCTGTACGGCCGCAACGCGGGGTTCGAGGAACGTCATCCGGGCCTGCACCTCGGGCTCGGCGGCGGCGAAAACGGCAGCCACCATCTCGACCTGATCTTCGCGCGCGGTACGCTCGCGCTCGACGACCGGATCGTGTTCGACGGCGCGTTCGCCGTCTGACGATACGGCTGCGTGCTCAGGCTTCGGCGGCCGCCGGGTCGCCGAGCCACTTGTACATCACGAGGCTGTCGACGAAGCCGAGCCGTGCATGACGGTATGCACGCGGCAGCCGGCCGACGATTTCAAATCCCAGCTTCTGCCACAGCGCGACCGCCACTTCGTTCGTCGAGACGACCGAGTTGAACTGCATCGCGAGGAAGCCACGCTCACGCGCGACCTGCTGCGAGTGCTCGCACATCAGGCGTGCGACGCCGCGGCCACGCGCGGCCTCGCTCACCATGTAGCCGCAGTTGCTCACGTGATTGCCGGGGCCGCCCGCGTTCGCCTTCAGGTAGTACGAGCCAAGGACCACGCCGTCCTCTTCGGCGATCCACGTGCACAGCGGCGCATCCAGCCACAGTGCGCGCGCCGCTTCCTGTGTCGGCGCCGCATCGAATGCATAGGTTTCCTGAGCAGCGACGATGGCGCGGTAGGTCGGCCAGAAGCGCGGGAAATCGTCGTCGGTCATCGGGCGGATCGTGATCATGCGGAGTCTCTCGTGATTGGAATGTCGGCAGGAAAGCCAGTGATCGTACCGTGATTCAGGAACGGCCGCTGTCCCGTTGCGCCGCGCTGCGATAGGCGCCCGGCGGCACGCCGTACCAGCGCTTGAACGCCTGCGAGAAACTCGACAGGTCGCTGAAACCGAGCCGCTCGGCCACTTCCGCGAGGGACAGGCGCGCGTCGCCGAGCAGCGTCTCGGCCATCGCGCCGCGCGCCTGCGCGAGCAGCGCGCGGAACGTCGTGCCCTCCTCCTGCAGCCGGCGCTTGAGCGTGCGTGGGCTCGTGTTCATCAGCCGCGCCATGTCCTCGAGCGAGAACGGCGCGGAGCCGGGCGTCGCGGTCAGGTACTGGCGCACCATCTCCGACGTGCCCACGCGCGCACGCCGCGCGTCGAGCAGCTGGCCGCACATCTGCTCGCACATCGACACCGTCAGCGGATTCGCGTGCGGCAACGGCCGGTCGAGAAACACGCGGTCGAATGCGAGGCTGTTCACGCGCGCCGAGAAGGCAGGCTCGACGCCGGCGATGCGCGGCACCGGCAGGGCCGGCGTGCGCGCCGCCTGCACCGTGAAGCGCGACAACGCGAATGCGTCGCCGCCGATTTCCTGCAGCAGCACGGCCGCGGCCGTCATGTCGCGCTCGACCACGAACCGGCTCAGCGTGCCGTCGAGTTCAGGCGCGCCGAAATTGAGCACGCAGGTCCCGCCTTCCTCGCGGTACGTGATCACGGTGAACGCATAGGTGAGCGGCAGGAAACGCAGCGCCAGCGCGAGCGCGTCGCGTGCGGTCGCGCTGGCAATCAGCCCGTAGCCCCACACGCCGTACGCGGAGAAGTGATAGCGCCGGCCGACCTCGAAGCCGAGGCCCGGCGCGCGCCCGAGCGCGCGCAGCAGGTTGCCGGTCAGCCGCAACTCCTGCGCGGCCGTCACCTCGACCTTTGGATCGTCGAGCTGCGCGTCCGCGAGGCCCGTGCCGGCCAGCAGCGTCGTGTGCGGCACGCCGCGTTCGTCGCCGAAATCGACCAGCAGCCGGGCGCTGGCCGGACTCCGGGTGAAATCCCAGAAGCTCATGCGGAGAAACCCTCGAAGCGCCGATTTGGCCCAAATACTAAAACAATTGTCCCGAAGCAGCATTGGTGTTTTCCCATGCGGCCAGCACCATCGGCATCATCCAGTCGTCGCCCGAACGACGCCATCGCCCTCCGGAGGAGACACCATGCGACCGAGTCGCCCGACCGATCCCGCTGCCCGCTTCGCATGCCAGCGCGCAGCATTCGCCGCGTTTGCCGCGTTTGCCGCGTTTGCCGCGTTTGCCACATTCGCCGCGTTCGCCCGCGCCCCCGCCCCGCCGCTCGCGAGTCGCCTGCCGCGCGCCAGCCGCCGGTGTGCGCTGCCGCACGCCGCCTGATCCATCGACATCGAACAAGGAGACGATCCATGAGCAAGACTTTCGACTACATCGTCGTCGGCGGCGGTTCGGGCGGCTGCGTCGTCGCCGGGCGGCTGACCGAGGACCCGGCCGTGACCGTCTGCGTGCTCGAGGCCGGCGGCCGCGGCGACGGCACGCTTGTGAACGTGCCGACCGGCGCAGTCGCGATGATGCCGACCCGCATCAACAACTGGGCCTTCGACACGGTGCCGCAGCCGGGCCTCGGCGGGCGCATCGGCTACCAGCCGCGCGGCAAGGCGCTGGGCGGTTCGTCGGCCATCAACGCGATGGTGTATATCCGCGGCCATCGTGTCGACTACGACGGCTGGGCCGCGCTCGGCAACGAAGGCTGGAGTTACGACGACGTGCTGCCGTACTTCCGCCTGAGCGAGCACAACGAGCGCTTCGACGATGCGTGGCACGGCCGCGACGGCCCGCTGTGGGTGAGCGACCTGCGCACCGGCAACCCGTTCCATGCGCGCTACCTGGAAGCCGCGCAGCAGGCCGGCCTGCCGCTCACCGACGATTTCAACGGCGCGCAGCAGGAAGGCATCGGCATCTACCAGGTCACGCAGAAGCACGGCGAACGGTGGAGCGCCGCGCGTGCGTACCTGCTGCCGCACGTCGGCCGCCGCGACAACCTGACGGTCGAGACGCACGCGCAGGTGCTGCGCATCCTGTTCGACGGCACGCGCGCGATCGGTGTCGAAGTGCGGCAGCATGGCGAAGTCCGCACGCTGCGCGCGCGGCGTGAAGTCGTGCTCGCGGCCGGCGCACTGCAGACGCCGCAGTTGCTGATGCTGTCGGGCGTCGGCCCGGGCCGCGAACTCCAGCAACGGGGCATTGCCGTGCACGCCGACCTGCCCGGGGTCGGCCGCAACCTGCAGGATCATCCGGATTTCATCTTCGGCTACCGCACGCGCAGCGTCGACACGATGGGCGTGTCTGCGGGCGGCGGCCTGCGGATGCTGCGCGAGCTTGCGCGTTTTCGCCGCGAACGCCGCAGCATGCTGACGTCGAATTTCGCGGAAGGCGGCGGCTTCCTGAAAACGCGCGCCGAGCTCGACGCGCCGGACATTCAGTTGCACTTCGTCGTCGCGCTCGTCGACGATCACGCGCGCAAGCTGCATGCCGGCCACGGGCTGTCGTGCCACGTGTGCCTGCTGCGGCCGCGCAGCCGCGGCTCGGTGACGCTGAACAACACCGATCCGCTCGCGGCGCCGCGCATCGATCCCGCGTTCTTCGACGATCCGCGCGACCTCGACGACATGGTCGCGGGCTTCCGGCTCACGCGCCGGCTGATGGAAGCACCGGCGCTCGCCGGCTGGACCACGCGCGACCTGTTCACCGCGAACATCGACACCGACGATGAAATTCGCGACGTGCTGCGGCGGCGCACCGACACCGTGTATCACCCGGTCGGCACGTGCCGGATGGGGCACGACGCACTCGCCGTCGTCGATCCGCAATTGCGCGTGCACGGCCTGCAGGGGCTGCGCATCGTCGATGCGTCGATCATGCCGACGCTCATCGGCGGCAACACCAACGCACCGACGATCATGATCGCCGAGAAAGCCGTCGACCTGATTCGCGGCGTGAATCGCACGACCGCGCGGCCGCAGGGCGAAACCGTCAGCATAACGACGGATCCCGACACCGTTCCTGCATCGCGCGCCGCGCACGATACCGTCCAGCCAGAGGAAATCCGCCATGTCGTCGCGTGACGCAGCCCACCTGACCGAATCAGCCGCACCGCTTGCAGCGATCATCATCGGCGCCGGCTTTGCCGGCATCGGCATGGCGATCGCGCTGCAACGTGCGGGCATCCACGATTTCGCGATCATCGAACGCTCGCACGACGTCGGCGGCGTGTGGCGCGACAACAGCTACCCGGGCGCCGCCTGCGACGTGCCCTCGCACCTTTACTCGTTCTCGTTCGAGCCCAATCCGGCGTGGTCGCGCGTGTTCGCGCCGCAGCCGGAAATCCATGCGTACCTGCAGCATTGCGCACGCAAGTACGGCCTCGCACGCTACCTGCGCTTCGGCGCCGAAGTCGCGCACGCGCGCTACGACGAAGCCGCCGCGCTGTGGCGCGTCACGCTCGCGGACGGCACGACGCTGAGCGCCGCCGTGCTCGTCAGCGGCACCGGCCAGTTGAGCCGCCCCGCGATGCCCGACCTGCCCGGCATCGACACGTTCCGCGGCCGCGCATTCCACTCCGCGCACTGGGATCACGACTATTCGCTCGCGGCCAAGCGCGTGGCGGTGGTCGGCACCGGCGCGTCGGCGATCCAGTTCGTCCCGGCGATCGCCGGCGACGTGCAGCGCCTGGTCGTGTTCCAGCGTTCGCCGGCCTATGTGATGCCACGCCCCGACCGCGCGTACCGACCGTGGGAGAAGGCGCTGTTCCACCGGGTGCCGTGGGCGATGAAGCTGCATCGCGCATCGATCTACCTGCGCTACGAATCGCGCGCGATCGCGTTCACGCGCCTGCACAAGCTGATGAAGGTCGCGGTCGGCCGACCGTTCCACAAACTGCTCGCCCGCGATGTGCCGGACCCCGCGTTGCGCGCGCAACTCACGCCCGACTACCCGATCGGCTGCAAGCGCATCCTGCTGTCGAGCGACTACCTTGCCGCGATGAGCCGCGACAACGTCGCGCTCGTCACGCAGCGGATCCGGCGCGTGACGGAGGACGGCATCGAGACCGTCGACGGCGTGCACCATCCGGTCGATGCGATCGTCTACGGCACGGGGTTCGCGGCGACCGAGTTCCTGTCGCCGATGCGCATCACGGGCCGCGACGGGCTCGACCTGAACGACGCGTGGCGACGCGGCGCGCAGGCGTATCTCGGGCTGACCGTACCCGGTTTTCCGAACTTCTTCATGCTGTACGGCCCGAACACCAACCTCGGCCACAACTCGATCGTCTACATGCTCGAAAGCCAGATCGCACACGTGATGCGCTGCCTGCGCGCGATGCGGCGCGACGGCGCGCGCGAGATCGACGTCGACGCGCGCCGCTACCAGCGCTTCAACGTGCATGTGCAGCAACGGCTCGAAGGATCGGTGTGGAACAGCTGCAAGAGCTGGTACGTCGATGCGTCGGGACACAACAGCACGAACTGGCCGGGCTTCACGCTGACCTACCGATGGATCACGCGCTTCACCGGGATGGCCGCCTACCGCTTCACGCATCCGTTGCCCGAGTCGGTCGCACCGGCGCGCGACGTGGTCGTCGCGCCGCCCGCCGGCCGGCTGGAGGCCCTCACTGCCGCATCGCTGCGCGGCTTTCTGCGCGTCGCGTTCCGGCCGCTGATCGGGCCGCCGTTCGGCGCGCGCATGCAGCGGCGCGTCGTCGCGCTGCTGTCACCGCTGATGCCGGGCACGGGCGGCACGCTGCGCTACCGTACGTCCGCGAATCGCGTGCCGGTCGAAGTCGTGGCGCCGAAACGCGGCGACACGGGCGGCGCGATCCTCTACCTGCACGGCGGCGCATTCTGTCTCGGCGGCCCGCATACGCATCGCGGCGTGACCACGCGGCTCGCGAACGATGCCGGCCTGCCGGTGTGGGTGCCCGATTACCGGCTGGCCCCCGAACATCCGAGCCCGGCCGCGCTCGACGATGCGCTGGCCGTCTATGACTCGATGCGTGCGCAGGGCCATGCGCCGCACCGGATCGTGATCGCGGGCGATTCGGCCGGCGGCGCGCTGGCGCTGGCACTGGCCATCGCGCTACGCGAGCGCGGCGAGCCGGCCGCCGCCGCGCTGCTGCTGATCTCGCCCGTGACCGATCCCGCGCTCGGCGGCGCGACGCTGGCTTCGCGCCGCCACGACGATCCGATGATCCGCCGCGGCTGGCTCGAACAAGGGCTGCGCTGGTATCACGGCGCCGGTTCGGTTGCGGCCCGCGGCCCGCTCGACACCGACCTGCGCGGCCTGCCGCCGATGCTCGTCCAGGCCGGCGACCAGGAGGTGCTGCTGTCGGACGCGCAGCGGCTGGCCCGTCATGCGCAGGCCTGTGGCGTGCCGTGCCGGCTGGAGATTCACGCGGCGCGCTGGCATGTGTTTCATCTGCAGGCGTTTTACCTGCGGTCGGCGCGGGACGCGTTGCGGACGCTGGCGGGGTTTGCGGCGGAACGGGTGGCGGTAACGACGTGACGACGCAGCGGCCGCGCACCACGACCGCGGACGGGGTGCGCGGCTTCCGCGATCGGGGGCACAACGCATGCGCGGTCACCGGGCCCGCTTGCCGCGAAGCGACGCGGTCTTGCGAAAACCGGTCGTTTATTTTTTTCCGTCGCATGCGGCCGTCATGATCTCCCGCAAGCCCTGGCGCGCCGCCGGGGCGCCCCCACCCTCACGGAGACATCATGAAAAGAAGGCACACCCTCAACACGCTGGCACTGCTCTGTTGCGTCGGCATCCAGTGCGCGACTTCGGCGTTCGCCGACGAGCCGAAGAAGGTGGCGTTCGTCGACACGGGCAACACCGGGCGCAGCGTGATGGCCGAGGCGATCGCCGGCCAGTTGATCGCGCAGCGCCACGCGCACATCGCGGTGATTTCGCGCGCGGTCGACGAAGATCCGTATGACGAAAAGCCCGAAGAAAACGGCGTGATCCTGATGAAGCGCCGCGGCATCGACACGTCCGCGCACAGTTCGGTGCAGTTGAACGCGAACGACATCAAGCATTCCGACGTGATCCTGACGATGACCGACAAACACAAGGAGAAGGTGCTCGCGCTCTATCCGTCGGCCGCCGGCAAGGTGTTCACGCTCGCCGAGTATGCGTCCGGAAAGCACGTCGACGTGCCCGACGCGTGGGGCAAGCCGATCGATTTCTACGAATCGGTGACCGCGCAGCTCGACACGTACATCCCGGCCGCGCTCGACAAGGTCGCGACGGCCGCGCCGGCGAAGCAGTAATGCGGGAAGCCTGTCGGTTCGCGCCGACAGGTCTGCGGTTCACACACCTCCTCCTCGCCCCTCATTTTGTAACTTAGAAGCTACAATGACAACCAAGGTCGAACTGGACAAGGAGGTCAGCATGAAGCAGGTCAAAGCTGCGATATCGCAGCACGACGCGGAAGTCGCCGAACTCGGCGCCGACCGAGAACTCGCCGTCGCCTGTCTGCGCGTCGCGATGGAGTCGCTCGACGATCCCGACAACCGCGCGGCCGGCCTGCTCGCGCTGCGCACGGTCGCGGAAGCGTATGGCGGGCTCGGCGCCGTCGCGGCCGAAGCCGGCATCAGCCGCGAATCGCTGTATCGCACGCTGTCCCCCAACGGCAACCCGACGCTGAAAACCCTGCTCGCGGTGCTCAAGACCGTCGGCCTGCGCCTGTCCGTCGTCCCCGCGCAGCCGGCGCACGCGTAAACGGCGCACCGTCCGCTCACGGCCTGACCATCCACACCAGCAGCATCTCCGCCGGCGCGTTCGTCATCCCCGCCGGCGGATGCTCGATCGTCGGCTCGACCGCCAGCGCGTTCGCGATCGTCGCCGCATCGTCGATCGTCGTCGTGCGCACGATCGTCATCAGTCGCGCCGGCCGGTGCAGCGTCTCGCGATACAGCGCGCCATACCACAGCGGCCGCATGCCGATCGCGTCCTGCAACACGTACGGATAACGCCACAGCCGCAGCACGAGGCGGCTTTCCGGCTGGCCCGGATCGACACGGACGAACACGCGGCGCGTGCTTTCGCCGTGCGTGTAGCGCGGCAGCACCGGCAACGCGTCGGCCGGCGCCTGCGGCAACAGCCAGCGCAGCGCGGTGGCCGGCGACCACGGCGTCGCGCGCTGCCAGCCGGCCTGCGCGAGATGCCGGTCGAGCGTGTCCGACGTCGCGCTCCACTGCAGCGGCAGGTATTCCTCGCGGTCGCCGCCGATCTCGGTGCGCCGCACCGGCACGCGCTGCCACCCGCCACGCAGCCACTGGTCGACGGTCATCGCGACCACGTCGCCGACATGCGGGCGCGCCGCGCGGTCGAGTTGCCATTGCGCGGGAACCGTCCATACGCCGGCCGTTGCGAGCACCACGGCCACAGCGACGAGCGCCCCCCTCGGCTGCACGTGCTCGCGCACACGCCAGTAAGCATAGGCGCCGGCCAGCAACGCGAACCACGCGAGCCCAAGGCTCCAGCCGCCCAGCAGGCCCGACAGCCACGTGTCGCCGACGTACAGCCGCGCGAAGCCGCCGAGCACGATCCACAGCACCACCGCCGTCACGACCGGGATCCGCCACAGCGCGGGCCGGTCGCGCGTCAGCACCCAGCCGAGGCCGCTGCTCGCGAGAATCGCGAACGCGGCTTCGGCATCGGGCAGCGGCACGTGCAGCGCGCCGGGCGGCAGGCTCGCCGGCGTCGCGCCGGGTATGCCCGCGCCGAACGCCGGCACGAGTACGACGGCAACGCCGACCGTCACGAGCCACCACGTGGCCGTCAGCCAGCAGCGATGGATCATCAGCCAGACGAGAAACGCGGCCGCGACGATCAGCCCCGTATCGTGCCCGTGCAGCACGGCGAGCGCGCGCATCGCGGCGTCCACCGGTGGCGTGCGCAGGTTCTGCAGGAACGCATACAGCGCAATGTCCGCGTGCATCAGCGGATCGTTCGCGACGACATCCTGCACGAGGCCCGCGAACAGCCACACGCAGCCGATGAACAGCAGCGCGAGCACGGGTACCGCGCCCGGCAGGCCGCGCACATAAGCGATCGCGTCGTGCAGCCGCGCGCCGAAGCGTGGCCAGCGGTGCGCGCATGCGTGCACACCTTCGACGAGCGCACGACGCAGCAACGGCCAGCCGCGCCGCAACGCGACACGCACGCCGATCCACACGAGCGCGACCAGCGCCGCGACGACCAGCAGGATCACCGCGACCCGCACGCTGATTGCGGCGGCCAGCGCGGCAGACGCCCCGAACAGGATGCCCGGCGCGACGTGCACGGGCGCCCAGATGAGCGCCGAGATGACGTTGACCGGATAGAACGACCGGCGCGGCAGCGTCGCGCAGCCGACGACGACCGGCACGACCGCGCGCACCGGCGCAAGAAAGCGCGCGAGCACGATGCTCTTCATGCCATGACGCAGCACGAATTCCTCGCCGCGCGCGAAGGCGGCCGCATAGCCGAAGCGCGCCCATGCGTTGCGGATCACGCCGCGGTAGTGCCGCCCGAGTTCGTAGCTGATCCCGTCGCCGACCACGGCGCCGACCGCCGCGACGCCGATCGTCGTCCAGCCGTCGAGCGCTCCCGCGCCGATCAGCGCACCGGCCGCGAACATCACGGCGCCGGCCGGCACCACCGTGCCGATCAGCGCGATCGCCTCCGCGCAGGCCGTCACGAACACGATCGTGAGCACGAGCAGCGGATGCGCGCCGATCGTGCCGATCCACGCGTGGATCGTGTCGCTCATCGCCCGCTCCACGGCGGGGCGACCCGGCGTGCGAACACCGGGCCGGCGATGGCATGGGGAACGTTCATCGAAAGGTGCGCGCGGTCGCGCCGGCGTGACAGGTCAATCGAACTCGTGCTGCCGCGCGTCGGCCTCGAGCGGCGCGTCGTGGTAGCCGACCGTCGCGATCTCCTGCAGATAGCGCGCAAGAAACGCGCCGATCGATCCGGCGGCCTCGTACTGATGCACGTGGCGGAATTCGTGGGTCAGCAGGCGGCGCGTGTCCTGGCCGCGCAGCACGTACACCGCATGACCGAGCGTGAGCCCGATCGTCCCCGGCGCCAGGAGCCCCGAGTCGCGGGCGATCGCGGCCAACGAAGGCACCTCGGGAAACGGCATGCGATCGACGATCACCACGCGGATCCGCTCCGGCTGCGCGACGCCCACCGTGCGCGCGTCGTCCGCTTGCGCGGGCGTCAGCGGCGCACCCTGCGCGATCCCGCGCGCCGCCTCCGCTTCGGCCCATGCGACGGCGGCAGGCAGGGCGGACGGCAGGATATCGGCAAGATCGATCATCGCGGGGCTCCTCGGGGGGATTGTCGTGGCATCGGGCACCAGTTTAGTCCCGAATCGGAACGGTTCGCGGGACGGTTCGCGGGACGGTTCGCGGCGCGGTTCGTGGCGCGGTTCGTGGCGCGCCGCGCCGATCCGTCCCGGTCTCAATAATAATCAGGGAATACCCTTATCACCCCCTGCTCCGCCGCGTACTTTTTCCCTGGGATTATTTCGTTTCAGTACACATTCCACGTTCGGCTATCTCGAAAATTTCCCGGATGTGTACCGTTTTCGGATTCGGCGGAATATATTGGTCAGAAGAACGGCCGCGGCAACTCCCGGACAACAGTGCGCGGCGTCATCCCGAAGAGGATCGCTAGATGATCAGGGTAATTCTGGCTGACGATCACGCAGTCATGCGGGACGGACTGCGTCACATCCTGGAAAGGGCCGGCGGTTTCGAAATCGTCGGCGAGGCGAGCGACGGCTCGGCCACGCTCGCGCTGGCCGAGCGCGGCGCCGCCGACGTGCTGCTGCTCGACCTGTCGATGCCCGCGCCGACCGGCATCGAGCTGATCCGGCTGGTGAAACGCCACGCGCCGTCGCTGCGCACGCTCGTGCTGACGATGCATGCGGAGGCCCAGTATGCGGCGCGCGCGTTCAAGGCCGGTGCCACCGGCTACCTGACGAAGGACAGCGCGACCGCCGAGCTCGTCGAGGCGGTCGGCAAGGTTGCGGCGGGCGGCATCTACGTGAGCCCGTCGGCAGCCGAAAGCCTCGCGCTCACGTTGCGCACGCCGGCCGCCGCGCTGCCCCACGAGCGGCTGTCCGCGCGCGAGCTTGACGTGATGCGCCGCATCGTCGCGGGCCAGACCGTCACGCAGATCGCGACCGAACTCGCGCTGAGCGCGAAGACGGTCAGCACGTACAAAACGCGAATCCTCGAGAAGATGGAACTGCCGCACGAAGCCGCGCTGGTTCGCTACGCGGTGCGCCACGACCTCGACCCCGGCGGCGACGCATGACGACCGCCTTCCGCTTCCCGCCCTCGCCTCCGGACGACGACAACCCGGACGCGTCGCGCCTGTTCATGTCGTCGCTGCCGCCGGGCCGGCGCGAGCGGCGGTTTGCGCTCGCGACCGTGCTCATCTCCGCCGTGATCTTCGCCGCGCTTGCGCCGTTCGCGGGCAGGCCGCTTGCGCCGGGCTGGGCGTTCATCCCCGTGTACCAGTCGGCGATCGTCGTCAACGACATGGTGACGGCCGGCCTCCTGCTCGGCCAGTACGCGATCCTGCGCGAGAAGCCGCTGCTCGTACTCGCGGGCGGCTACCTGTTCACGGGCTTCATGGCCGGCACCCACATGCTGACCTTTCCGGGGCTGTTCGCGCCGACCGGCCTGCTCGGCGCCGGCGACCAGACCACGGCGTGGCTGTACCTGTTCTGGCACGGCGGCTTTCCGCTGGCGGTCGCCGCGTACGCCCTGCTGCGCGCGACATCGCGTACCGCGGGCCCGATCCCTACCCCGCAGCGCCACGCGGCGATTCCGGTGGTGCTGTGCATCGCGGCCTCGGTCGGCGCAACGGTCGCGCTCGCCCTGCTCGCGACGGCCGGCCACGACCTGCTGCCGCGCATCATGAACGGCAACCGGATGGCCGCGACGATGACGAACGCGATCACGATCGTCTGGGGGTTGAACCTGGTGGCGCTGATGCTGATGTGGCAGCGGCGGCGGCGCCATTCCGTGCTCGACCTGTGGGTGATGACGGTGCTCGTTGCATGGCTGTTCGACATCGCGCTGTCGTCGATGCTGAATCACGGGCGCTACGACCTCGGCTTCTACGCGGGGCGCGCGTACGGCCTCGTCGCGTCCGGCGTCGTGCTGTTCGCGATGCTGTTCGAGAACGGCCGGCTGCATGCGCAGACGGTGCGCGCACTGGCCGGCGCACGCTACCAGCATCTGCTCGTCGTGCAGAAGAGCGCGCAGCTGAACGACGCGAACGAACGGCTCGAACAGCGCGTCGCCGCGCGCACCGCGCAACTGAGCGCGTCGAACCGCGACCTGCGGCGCGAAGTCGAGGACCGCGTGCGTGCCGAGCGGGCGCTGCAGGCGTCGCGCGAGGAGCTGCGCGAGATCGCCGCGATCAGCGCGAGCGCACGCGAAGCCGAGCAGCGCCGTATCGCGCGCGAACTGCATGACGAACTCGCGCAGACGCTCGCGACGCTGAAGAACGATCTCGAATGGCTGATCGACCGCGTGCCGCAGGACGATGCGCAACTGGCGCGCAAGATCGCGGCGATGCACACGCTGGCGCGCGGCGCGGTGGCCGCGACACGCCGCATCGCGTCGGACCTGCGCCCGCTGATGCTCGACGATCTCGGCTTCGCTGCGGCGATGCAATGGCTCGTAGAGGATTTCCGGCACCGTCACGGCATTGAATGCACGCTGCATGTCGAGCCGCCCGAGCTACAGCTCGACGAGCCTTACGCCACTGCGGTGTTCCGCATCGCGCAGGAAGCGCTCGCGAACGTCGCGCGGCACGCTGCCGCGTCGCATGCGACAGTCGAACTCGTGCATGCGAACCATGCGATCGAGCTGACGATTCGCGACGACGGCGCGGGATTCGATCCCCGCGTGCCGCGCAAGTCGGGATCGTTCGGGCTGGTCGGGTTACGCGAGCGCGCGTATCTCGTGGGCGGCACGCTGCGGATCGCAACGACGCTCGGCGAAGGAACGACGGTCGAGGTCGAGATTCCGCTGTCGCCTGCGCGGGTGACGGTCGCGCATGGCGCGGATGGGGGCGCGCGCGGGTAGCGGGTCCCACGCGCCGCGCCCGGTGACAGCATCGCCGTGGCGCTACAATCCTTCGCCGTTACCGTCCCGCGTTCCTTGCGCGCCAATGCGCCAAGCCGATTGCATCCCCTTCGCCACGATGAAAACACTCCGCAGCTACGTCCTCATCTTCTGTGCGGTCGCAGGCGGCTGGCTGGCCGTATCGCTGCTGTGCTGGCCCGTCCTGCTCGCGCTGCAGGCCCTGACGACGGCCGTGTTCATCCCGCATCCGGCGGGCAGCTACATCGGTCTCGGGTTCGTGTCGACCGCGCGGCTCCTGGATTTTCCGACGAGCTTCGTCGGCGCGTTTTCGGTGCCGTTCATGAACGTGCCGCTCGGGTTCATCGCGATCGCCTGGTGGTTCGGCACCGCGCTCATCGTGCAGCCCGCCTACGCGCGCTACCGCGTCATGGTGCGCGGCCGCCCGTCGGCGCGGGCCGTCCTGTGGCGCGGCGCCCGCTCGTGGCTGATCTTCACGACGGTGCTCCTTCTCATCGCGACGCCCTTCCTGCGGCGCTACGAGATCGTCACACCGGATCACCTCTACGTGCGGCACCTGTTCGACTGGCGCGAGCGCGCGTATCCGCTTGCGTCACTGAAGGCGATCCACGTGGACGATCCCGGCACCAGCCGCGGCATCGTCACGTGGGACTTCGTCTTCGACGGCGACAACCGCTTCACGACGACCGCCCCCGACATCCACGCGCTCGATTACCTGCTGTCGAACACGCACGCTACAGCCAACTTCGCGGTCGTCGGGAACCGGTTGATGAAGCGGTAACACCGCGCGCCGTCACGCCCGCGCCGCCACCATCCCCCGCTCCGACCGCGTCCACGCGACCAGCGCGCCGATCCCGAGCAGCGCGAGACACACGATCGGCACGATCATCGGGCCGAACGCGGTACCCGTCACCTTGCCGGCAAACGGCATCAGGTTCTGGCTGAAGAAGCCGCCGAGGTTGCCGATCGAGTTGATCGCCGCGACGCTCGCCGCCGCCCGCGCACCGGTGAAGTAGCGCGGCGGCATCGACCAGAAGCACGGATACAGCAGCGGAATGCATGCGCCGCCCAGCACCAGTGCGATGAAGCGCAGCGGCGTCGACGGCAGCACGAGGCTCAGCAGGAAGCCGAGCGCGCCGAGCGCCGCGACGATCGCGATCGTGCGCAGGATGCTCTTCGCGCGACGCAGCTTCCCCGGCAGCCACAGCAGTAGCAACACCGCGAGCGCCCACGGCAGCATGCTCAGGAAGCCGTTCGTGCTGCTCGACACGCCGAACGATTTCACGAGCGTCGGCAGCCAGTACGTCACGCCGTACAACGACGTCGACATCAGCATGTAGGTCGCCGCGAACAGCATCACGCGCGGATCGAGCAGCGCCTTCCACGGCTGCCCATGCTCGGCCTGAGCGGGCTTCTCGCGTTCGAGCGCAGCCTCGACGATCTGCTTCTCGCGGTCGTCGAGGAAACGTGCGTCGCGCACCGAGGCGGGCAGCACGCGGAACACGACGACCGCGACGATCACCGCCGGGATACCCGTCGCCACGAACACCCACTGCCAGCCCGCGAGCCCCCACACGCCATTCAGGCTCAGCAACACGCCGCCGACCAGCGAGCCGAGCATGTTCGCGAGCGCGCTGCCGAGCGTGAAGATGCCGAGCACCTTCGCGCGATAGCTCTGCGGAAACCACAGCGTCAGGTAGTAGATCACGCCCGGATAGAAGCCGGCCTCGGCGATGCCGAGCACGAAGCGCAGCGCGCAGAACGCGGGCATCGACGTCGTGAAGCCCATCAGCACGGTAATGAGCCCCCACGTCAGCATGATCCGCGCGAGCCACACGCGCGCACCGTAGCGATGCAGCGCGAGCGTGCTCGGCACCTCGAACAGCAGGTAGCCGATGAAGAACAGCGACGACGCGAGCCCGAACGCGGCTTCCGTCATCCCGAGGCTGTGCACCATCTGCAGCTTCGCGAAGCCGACGTTCTGCCGGTCGATGAACGCGATCAGGAACATCACGACGAGGATGGGCAGCAGGCGCCGCGCCATCTTCGACATGATGCGCTGTTCTTCGGCGGACGCGGGGTCCAGGGTTTCGGTGGCGTTCACTTGAGGCTCCTTGCGTGAATCGGTTGCATGGCGATTGCGTATGGGTTGCATAGCGGTTGAAGCGGCGCCGTGCGCGACGAACGCACGGGCGCGAGGTATTTCGATGAAAGGGAGCGGCGATATCAGCCCGACCGGTAGGCGTCGAGCATCGGCGCGAACATCTCGTGCCACGCCCGCGGCTTCGCCTTGATCGTGCCGGCCAGGTACAGGAATTCGACGTAGTCCATCAACTGGTTCGGCAGCACCGAAAAGCGCGTTTCGGGTGCGGCAAGCATCCGCATCACGTCGTCGTGCGACAGGCCGACGCCCGACGACGCCGCAAAGAGCGCCGCCGCCGCGCGCGGGTCCTGCGCGATCAGGCGGTTCGCTTCGTCGAGCGCCCCGAGAAACGCGACGGCCAGCGCGGGCTCCGTATCGACGAGTCGCTTCGGCGCGAATACCACGTCGTGCGTCATCGGGCCGAGCACGTCGACCGAATTCACGACGCGGTGGATGCCCGGCTGCCGCAGCTCGAGCGTCGAGAACGGCGGCGACGTGAAATGCGCGGTGACGCCGTTCTCGCGGCGGATCAGCGCCTGCATCGCCTGCGGATGCGGCAGGCTCACGGTGATCGAATCGAGCTGCGCGAAGTGCGCGGGGCCGAGCTGCTTGCTCGCGACCATCTGCAGCACCACCGCCGACAGCGACGTGCGGATGCCCGGCACCGCGATCCGGTCGGACGGCGTGAAGTCGCGCAGCGACACGAGGCCCGGCCGGTTCGTGTTCAGCGACAGCGACGTGGTCGACAGCCCGCTGATGCCGATCACCTCGACGTTCGGAATGCCGCGCGCCCGCGCCCACAGCTCGATGAAACCCGGCGCGCCGGCGCCCGCGAAGTCGAGCGTGCCGGCCATCATCGCGTCGTTGACGGAATTGCCGCCGTCGAGCAGCACCCAGTCGACCGCGACGTCACGCACGCCGTGGCGCGCCGCGTGCCGCTCGAACAGCCGCTGCTTCTCCATCACGAGCAGCGGCAGGTACAGCACCCCATAGCCTTTGGAAATCCGCACCGTGCGGGGCTTTGCGCGCACGAGCGACGGCGCGGCCAGCACGCCGAGCCCGGCGGCGATCAACGCGCGGCGGCGCGGCAACATCGTCATGCGCCGGCCTTCCCGGCACGCGCGGCATGAGCCGCGAACGCCATCGCGCCGACCGCCATGCGGCCGCGGCCCGCTTCGCCGCCCCGGCGAGCGCAGGCCGGCGGCGCGCTGCGCCGCGCGTTCGTCGCGCCCGTTTGCTGCTGCATGTTGCCGTCTCCTGTGGTTCTGGTATTAATGGCCGTCCTTGCAACGTCCGGCTCGACACAGGTTATCGACCGAGTCTGAGAAAATGCTGACATCCCGGCCTCGGGAAAACCCCTAACCTACCCACCTGCGAAACGGCACCATGCGCATTCTCGTCGTGGAGGACGATGCCGAAATCGGCGCGGCGATCCGCAGCCGCCTGGCGCGGCTCGGCCACGCCGCCGATCTCGAAACCGATGGCGCGACCGCGAACGGGCTGCTGCGCGTCGAGCGCTTCGACCTCGTCGTGCTCGACGCGAACCTGCCCGGCATGGACGGCTTCACGGTGCTGCGCCACCTGCGCGCGTCGGGCAGCACGACGCCCGTGCTGCTCGTCACCGCGCGCTCGGCGATCGACGACCGCGTGAGCGGCCTCGGCCTCGGCGCCGACGACTACCTGGTGAAGCCGTTCGACTACCGCGAGCTCGATGCGCGCGTGCAGGCGCTCCTGCGCCGCAACAGCGGCCACGCGAACGACGTGCTGACGCTCGGCGGCCTCGTGATCGACCGCAGCAGCCGCCTCGCGGAACTCGACGGCCAGCCGCTGTCGCTGTCGCGCCAGGAGTTCGCGTTGCTCGAGATCCTCGCGAGCCGCCCGCAGCGGATCTTCTCGAAGGACGAACTGCTGAACCAGCTGTTCAGCTTCGGCAACGAGCCGACCGCGAACGCGGTCGAGCAGTACGTGACACGCGTGCGCAAGAAGCTGCAGGGCAGCTCGGTCGAGATCCGGACCGCGCGCGGGATGGGGTATCAGATTGCGGCGCACTGACTGGTTCCCGAAGACGCTGTTCGGGCGCACGCTGCTCTTCATCGCGCTCGTCGTCGCGACCGGCGCGCTCGCGCTCGCGGCCATCGCGCGCTACTACGCGGGCGTCGCGGCCGACCGCGCGTACGACCAGTTGCTTGCGGGCGCCTCGATCCAGGTCGCGGAAAACCTCTACGTGCAGGGCGGCGTGCTCGCGCTGAATCCGCCGGTGGCCGCGCTGTCGACGCTGTCGCGCTACGACCTCGTCTACTACAAGGTCGTCGATTCGCGCGGCGTCGTCGTGGCCGGCTACAACGATCTCGCGAGCCCCGCGACGCTCGCCGCCGCGAAGCAGGGCCCCGCGTTCGCGAACGGCCTGTACCAGGGGCACCGGATCCGCACCGCGACCATCGCACGCTACATGCCCGAGGAAAGCACGCCGGGCTGGGCACTCGTGACGGTCGCGCAAACCACCAACGCGCGCCAGCAGCTCACGAACGACATGAGTTTCAAGGTGTGGACGCTGATCCTGCTGATGAGCGTGCTCGCGATCGGCGCGAGCGGCCTCGCGATCCGGCGCGGTCTGCGCCCGCTCGCGCAGATCGGCACGATCATCGCCGCGCGCGACCCGGCCGACCTGCGGCCGGTGGCCGTCGACACGCCGAGCGAGATCGACGCGATCATCGGGTCGATCAACGGGCTGATGCGCCGCCTCGCCGAGCGGATCAACGCGATGCAGCGCTTCATCGCCGACGCCGCGCACCAGATGCGCACGCCGCTCGCGCGACTCGACGCGCAGATCGAGCTGCTCGACGGCGAAGCCGATCCCGCGCGTCACGCAGCGCGGCTCGACGCGCTGCGTGCGACCTGCGCGGATGTCGGGCGGCTCACCGGCCAGTTGCTCAATCACGCGATGGTGATCCATCGCACCGAAGCCGTGCCATTGCAACCCGTCGAACTCGTCGCGCTCGCGAAAGACGTGCTCGGCCGCGCGATTCCGCTCGCGGGCGAGCGCGATGTCGCCGTCGCGTTCGCGAGCGACGCGCCGCTCGCGTGGATCGACGGCGATGCGATCAGCCTGCAGGAAGCGCTGTCGAACGTGCTGCACAACGCGCTGCTGCACGGTCATGCGGACGACATCGTCGTCTCGGTCGCGACGAAGGGCAACGGCGACGATGCGGTGACGCTGACCGTCACCGACAACGGCCGCGGCATTCCGCGCGCGCACTGGGATGCCGCGCTGCAACCGTTCGTGCGGATCGCGCCGGACGGCAGCGAGCGGCGCACCGGGTCGGGCCTCGGGCTCGCGATCGTGCAGGAAGTGATGAAGGCGCACGGCGGGCGCGTCGGGTTCGCGTTTCCGGATGCGGGCGGGTTTGCGGTGGTGCTGACGTTTCCGCGCGCGGCGGGAATCGGCGCGGAGCAGGCATGAGCCGACCGGTGAGCGTCGGCGCGTACGCGACAGGCGCTCAATCGTCGCTGTCGTCGTCGAAGCGGTTGCGCTCCACGTGCCGCGCGACCAGTTGGTCCATTTCCTCGTACTGACGATCGCAGAACAGCCGGCACAACGCATCGACGTCGGTACGCTTCCTGACGTCGATCGTGTCGACTTGCTGCTCCAGCTTTCCCTTGCCGATTCCGAAAAGCCCCTTCTTCATGCGCATGGAAACGGCATTCAGCTGGAAGCCGTCCGCATGCGCATCGCTCAGCGCGGTCACCCACAATTCGCGCTGATCGCCGGCATGCTGCAGCACGAGGGCCGGCAACGGGCCTTCCTGCGTGTTACCCCATTCGGCATGCTGCGCCGCCCACGGGAACGCGTCGAATGCCCGCGTGAACGACGGGTAATCCGTCGCCCCCTGCGGATCCAGTTGCTCGAAATCGTAGCCGACCTTCTGAACGGAATAAGTCAACATGGCGCGGTAGCCCCCGTGGCATTCGAGATCAGGAAAGCGTCAATCTACCTGAATTTCGGTGTCCATCATGATTTTCGCCACGGCTCACTCACGCGCCTTCGTCGCGCGATCACGAGGATCTTCGAGGTAACTCCGCGCCAGCCTGACAAGTTCGCGCTTCAGTTTCGGATCGTCCAGCAGCCCGCGCCGGGCCGCGTTGTGCACGACGCCTTCGAGCGCGGACGACAGCACCTGCGCCGTCGTCGCATCGGCCTTGACGGGCGCACGCCCGCGACAGGCGGCAACGATCAGCGCATAGCGGCGCAAATATTCCCGCTGGAACGTGTCATACGCGGCCTTCGCCCCACCCGGATCGGGGAGATCGAGCAGCGCCCGGTGCAGCGACGGGTAATCGCGGTGCGCGGCGATCAGGTCGCCGATCAAGCCTTCGACGAGACGCCTGGGGCTCGCCTGACGGTCGTACGCGCGCTGCAGCACGGCCAGCACGTCATCGAAATGCCGGCGCCGGATCGCATCGACCAACGCAAGCTTGTTCGGGAAGTACTGGTACACGGAACCGATGCTGACACCGGCAACTTCCGCGACCTCGTTGGTCGTGAATCCGGCCCACCCGTGCGTATCCAGAACGCGAGCCCCGGCGGTGACGATCACGTCCACGGTCGCACGCGAACGCGCCTGGCGCGGGGCTTTCCGCATCGCGGCGGCGGGATCGGAAACGCGAGTGGACATGCGGGCTCCGACTGAAAATAATGGTGGCGAAGCTCACATATTAGGTGAAACCCACAAGGAAACGACCATGAGCGAGAACGCACTCCTGTCCCGCATGCTGCGCTACCAGGCATGGGCGAATGACGAAATGCTGGCGGCCATCGCGGGGCTCGACGCGGCGCAGCACGCCGACGAGCGCCATCTTGCGCTGCGGCTGATGAACCATTGCCTCGTCGTGAACAAGATTTTCGCCGCGCACCTGACCGGCGAGCGTCATGGCTTCGTGTCCGACAACACGCCCGACACGCCGGAGCCCGACGCACTGCGTGCGGCCCTCGCCGCGCTCGATCGCTGGTATCTGGACTATGCGGAAACCGCCACGCCCGCGATGCTGTCCGAGTCGATTCCGTTTGCGTTCACCGACGGCGACGACGGAACCATGACGCGCGAAGAGATGCTGACCCATGTCGTCACGCACGGAGGCTACCATCGCGGCGAAGCCGGAAGGCTGATGATCCAGGCGGCCGCGCGTTCGGGGCAGGACATCAGGCTGCCGTGGGACACCTACGCCGTTCATCTGCACCGGACGGAGCCCGCGCGCAGGCTTCACGGCAAGGTCGAAGGGGCGAACGCCACACGATAAGCGACGCCACGCGCCACGCCCGCTACGCCGCCACCGCCTCCCCGCCAAGATACGCATCGCGCACCCGCTCGTCGTCTAGCAGCGCCTTCGCGGGCCCTTCGAGCACGACGCGCCCCGTCTGCAGCACATACCCGTAATGCGCGATCTCCAGCGCGAGGCTCGCGTTCTGCTCGACCATGAACACGGTCACGCCCTGCCGGTTGATCGCGTCGATCAGTTCGAGCACCTTGTCGACGTAGAGCGGCGACAGCCCCATCGTCGGCTCGTCCATGCAGATCAGCTTCGGCCGCGCCATCAGCGCGCGCGCCATCGCGAGCATCTGCTGCTCGCCGCCCGACAACGTACCCGCGCGCTGCGTCAGCCGCTCGCGCACGCGGGGAAACAGGTCGAGCACGCGTTCGTAGTCTTCCGCCACCGCCGCGCGGTCGCCACGCGTGTACGCGCCCATCAGCAGGTTCTCGCGCACGCTCATGTCGCCGAACAGCCGCCGCGCCTCCGGCACGGCCGCGATCCCGCGCCGCACGCGCTGCGGCGTCGCGAGCGCCGTCACGTCGTCGCCGTCGAAGCGCACGACGCCGCGGCGCGGTCGCATCAGCCCGAGAATCAGTTTCATCGTCGTCGACTTGCCGCTCGCGTTGCCGCCGAGCAGGCTGACGATCTGCCCGCGGCCGACTTCGAAGTTCACGTCGAAATGCACCTGCACCGGCCCGTAGAACGTGTCGAGGTGTTCGAGTTTCAGCAGCGCGTCGGTCATGGTCGTGTCGGGTCCGGAAGAGAGTGCGGTCATGCGGCCGCCTGCGCGGCGCGGTCGGCCGGCGCGCCACCCGCATGGCGGCGGCCGAGGTACGCCTCGATCACGCGCGGATCGTGCCGCACGTCGCGCGGCGCGCCTTCGGCGATCTTCACGCCGTTGTCGAGCACCATCACGCGGTCGGACACGCGCATCACGAGCTCGAGCTTGTGCTCGATCAGCAGGATCGTCAGGCCGCGCGCCTTCAGCGACTGGATCAGTTGCAGCATCTCGGCCGTCTCCGTCTCGTTCATCCCGGCCGTCGGTTCGTCGAGCAGCAGCAGGCGCGGATGCAGTGCGAGCGCACGGCCGATCTCCACGCGCCGCCGGTTCGCATACGACAGGCTGTGCGCCGGATGATCGATGCGCGGCGTGAGCCGTTCGCCGAACCCGGCGACGATGGCGCGTGCCTCGTCGCGCAGCGCGGCTTCCTCGCGCCGCACCGACGCGGGCCGCACGAGCGCGCGCAGCACTTCGGCCGCAGCACCCAGCGCGGGCCAGCCCGGTCGCGCCGCGCGCAGCCGCGCATGCGCGCCGATCAGCACGTTGTCGAGCACGCTCAGGTTGCCGAACACGCGGCCGTGCTGGAACGTGCGCGCGATGCCGAGCGCCGCGAGCCGTTCGGGCGCGGTGCCCGTGATGTCGCGCCCGTCGAACGTCACGCGGCCGCCATCGGACCGGTCGGCGCCCGCGATCAGGTTGAACAGCGTCGACTTGCCCGCGCCGTTCGGCCCGATCACGCTCAGCAGTTCGCCGTCGGCGAGTGTCAGGCTCGCGCCGTCGAGCGCGGTCACGCCGTCGAAGCGGCGCGTCAGGCCCCGCACGTCGAGCAAGGGTCGAGTGGTGGTCATCGTGTTCCTCCTCACACCGTGCCGAGCAGGCCCTGCGGCCGGAACCGGACGAGCAGCAACAGCACGAGGCCGTAGATCAGCATCCGGTAGTCAGCCGCCCAGCGGAACAGCTCGGGCAGCCCGATCAACGCAATCGCACCGGCAATGCCGCCGAGCACGTTGCCCAGGCCGCCGAGGATCACCATCGTCAGCGCGAGGATCGACACCTGCGAATCGAAGGTCTGGTGGTTGATATAGCTGTACAGGTGTGCGGCGATCCCGCCGCTCACGCCAGCCGCGACGCCGCCGACCGCGAACGCGATCGCCTTGTAGCGGTTCGGCGCGATGCCGTGCGCGCGGGCGGCGACGTCGTCCTCGCGCACCGCGCGCAGCGTGCGGCCGAGATGCGAGCGCAGCAGCCGCACCTGCACGAGCGCGAACACGACGAGCACCGCGAACGTGAACCAGTACGCGGCACGCGCGGTCGTCGCCCACGGCAGCGGCGCGATGCCGGTGATGCCGAGCGGGCCGCGCGTGAGGCCGTCCCAGTTCAGGATCACGAGGCTCACCACTTCGCCGATGCCGAGCGTCGCGATCGACACGTAGTGCCCACGCAGCCGGAATGCCGGATAGACGAGCAGCGTGCCGAGCACGGCGGTGATCACGCCCGCGCACGGGATCGTCACGGCCGGCGACCAGCCGAGATCCGACGACAGCAGCGCCGACGCATACGCGCCGATCACGAGCAGCGCCGCGTGGCCGAGCGAGATCTGCCCGACCGTGCCCGCGACGAGCGTGAGGCTCAGCGCGAGCAGCCCGTACAGCCACGCGTTGGTCAGCGTCTGCAGCACGTAAGGCGATGCGCCGAGCCACGGCAGCACGGCCGCGAGCACGACCAGCACGACGAGTACCGGGCGCGGCACGCGCACGGCCTTCGCGGCCGCGAGGAACGTGCCCGTCATCGGCTCGGGCGGCAGCGCGCGGTTCGCGCTGAACAACCCGTTCGGCCGCCACACGAGGAACACGATCAGCAGCCCGAACGCGAACAGGTCGCGATAGCTGGTGCCGAACAGCGCGACACCGTAGCTTTCGACGAGACCGAGCAGCAGGCTGCCCGCGATCGCGCCCGGCACGTTGCCGAGCCCGCCGATCAGCAGCGCGACCACGCCCTTCAGCGTGGCCTGGAAGCCCATCGCCGGATCGATGCTGTTGTAGTACATGCCGACCAGCAGCCCGCTCACACCGCCGAGCGCGCACGCGATCGCGAACACGGTCTGGTTCACGCGGTCGACGTCGACCCCCATCTGCAGCGCCGCGTCGCGATCCTGCGCGGTCGCGCGCACGGCCCAGCCGAGCCGCGTGAAGCGCAGGAAGCCGTATAGCAGCGCGGCCGCCGCGATGCCGATCCCCGCGATCAGCAGGTCGAGCGAGCCGAGCGTCGCGCCGGCGATCCGCAGATGCCAGTCGGGCAGCGGCGTCGGCACCGCGCGCGGGTCCGCGCCGAATGCGAGCTGCGCGAGCTGGTCGAGGATGAAGCTGATCCCGATCGTCGCGAGCAGCGGCGCGATGCGCGCCGCGTGGCGCAGCGGCCGCAAGCCGATCCGTTCGATCGCGACGCCGAGCGCGCCGCAGCCGACGACGACCGCCGCGAGCGCGACCGGCAGCGGCAGCCCGAAGCGCGTCAGGCACAGCCAGCCGATGAATGCGCCGACCATGTAGACCGAGCCGTGCGCGAAGTTGATCAGGTGCGACACGCCGAAGATCAGCGCGAGCCCGACCGCGAGCAGCGCGTAGATGTTGCCGACGATGAGGCCGTTGAGCGTGTAGTCGAGCCAGGAAGCCATCACGATGCGTCCGTTCCGTGCATGCGGTTCAGGGCCGGGTTCAACGTGCGGCGAGCTGCGGTTTCGCGCCGTCCCACAGCGCCCACTGCCCCTGCTTCACGACCAGATACACGGTACGTGCGCCCGCGACGCGGCGCGTCTGCGGATCGAAGCGCACCTTGCCGAAGATCACGCTCGGCACGTCGCTGATTTTCGCGAAGCCGTCGTGCGCGGCCTGCCGCGTCGTGCCGTAGCGGCGCAGCACCTCGGCCGACAGGATCAGCGCATCGTAGGCGCGCGCGACGAACGAATCGGGATCGGCGTGGAATTTCGCGCGATAGCGCTGCACGAACGCCTGCACTTCCGGGCGCGGTTCCGACGGGAAGAAGTTCGACTCGGTATAGACGCCATCGACGGCCGCGCCGCCCAGCTCGAGGAATTTCGGCGAATACACGGAGCCGACTGCCGCGATCGGCAGCGTGACGCCGGACGTGCGCGCCTGCCGCACGATCTGTGCGCCGTCCGCGTAGTACGAGATCAGCACGATCGAATCGGGCTTCGACGCGCCGATCCGCACGAGCGTCGAGCGGAAATCCTTCTCGGTCGGCTGATAGCCTTCGGCCGCGACGACCTGCGCGCCGAGCCCGGCCACCGCCTTCGCGAAGATGTCCTTGCTGGTGCGGCCCCAGTCGGTGTTCAGGTACAGCACCGCGATCCGCTTGAAGCCGAGTTCCTTCACCGCGTAGCGCGCGAGCAGCGGCTGCTCCTCGGCCTGGCTCAGCGCGGTGCTCCACAGATAGTCGCCGCCCTTCGTGAAGTCCGGATGCGAGTTCGTGAAACCGAACTGGATCAGCTGCCCGCGCTGATAGATCGGCGACGCGGCCATCGACGTCGCGCTGGAGAAGTCACCCAGCTCGATCGCGATGCGCGGATCGGCAACGAACTTCTGTGCGATCGCCACCGCCTGGCGCGGATCGCTGCGGCTGTCCTGGAAGTCGACCGCGAGCGGCCGGCCGTGAATGCCGCCGCTGCCGTTGATCTCGTCGAGCGCGAGATCGAAGCCGCGCTTCCATTGCTCGCCGTACTGCGCGTCCTGCCCCGTGAGCGGCCCGCTCACGCCGATCACCACCGGCTCGCCCGACACGCCTGCCGCGAACGCGCCGCCCGTCGACACCCCCCATGCGACAGCGAGCGCCGCCACCGTACCCAGCACGCGCCGCCATGCGCCGCGTGTGTCGTTCCCCGAAACGTTCATGCGTCCCCCAGCCTCAGTCAGTCGAAAAGAGTGAGGGCATGTAACCATCCGGTTCAGAGCGATCCAACGAAGTTTTGCGCATATCGATATCGTGCGCGGCGCGAAGCGGGTGATGCTCACGAACGCTCGCCGGCACGCCCCGCCTCGCGCGATGAGTCGGCATGTATCGCATCGCTTTGATTCGATTGGCGTTTCGTTCGCGGCGCCGATCGCAACCGACGCTCAAGCACGCACAGCCGGCCATCGCAACGATGGCACCCTTCGCAGTTTTCGCGCTGTCGATAGCAAAAATCATTATATGAATCACGCATGCTTGCACTTCTACAATGCGCAAATCGCATCATCGGAAGGTGTCATGGAGCTGCATCAACTCGAAGCCTTTTCCGCGGTCATGTCGGCCGGCAGCGTGACCGGCGCGGGCGAACTGCTCGGCCGCTCGCAGCCGGCCGTCACGCGGCAGATCCAGGAGCTCGAAGCCGATCTTGGCTACGCGCTGTTCGACCGGCACGGCCCGCGCGTCACGCCGACGCGGCGCGCGTTCCTGCTCTACGAGGAAGTCGAACGCTCGCTGGTCGGCCTGCGTGCGATCGAGGCACGCGCACGGGCGCTCGGCGACCAAACCGCCGAACCCGTGCGCATCGCGGCGACGCCTTCGCTCGCGGCCACGCTCGTGCCGGCCGCGCTCGCCGCGCTGCCCGACGGCACGCAGGCGCCGCACTACCAGTTGCGCAGCGAATCGGCCGAGCATGTCGTGCACGAGGTGCTGGCCGGTACGGCCGATGTCGGTGTCGTCACGCTGCCGATGGCGCATGCGGGGCTCGACGTGCACTGGATCGCGCAGACGCCGTGCGTCGCCGTGCTGCCCGTCGGCGACCCGCTCGCGGCGCAGCCGCGTCTCGCGCTGCGCGACCTCGCGCAACGCCGCATCGTCACGGTCGCGAACCGGCACCGGCTGCGCCAGCGGATCGATGCCGCATTCGCGGCCGCGCGGGTTAAAGCACGCGTATTCATCGAAACCAATGCGTCATTGAATGCGGTGATGGCCGCGCGCGCGGGCATCGGGATCGGCATCGTCGATCCGGCGACAGGTGTGGCGCTGCCGGTGGATGGCGTCGTCTCGCGCCCGCTCGATGTCGACATCCCGTTCGCGTTCGGCGTCGCGACACCGGCCGGCAAGGCACGCACGGCGGCCGTCGATGCGCTGCTCGACGCGCTGCACCGCTCGACGCGCACACTGCTCGACGACGTGACCTTTCACGACGCCGCCGCGCACGATGCATTGCTGCGCGGCGACCGGCTGCGCACCGAGCGTGCGCCGCGGGGTGCAACCCGCACGACGCGTGCACGCCGCACACGCCCGGAGGCGGCATGACAACGCCCGATCCATTACAAGCACTCGAAGCCCGGCTCGCGCAAGACCTGCGCTGGCTCGACCTGCCCGCGCCGTCGTGGGTGCCGCCGCGCGAGGCCGACGGCACCCGCGTGCTCGACGTCGCGATCGTCGGCGGCGGCATGGCCGGGCTCGCGGCTTCCGCCGAACTGCGCCTGCTCGGCATCGACAACCAGTGCGTGATCGACCGCGCGCCGGCCGGCTACGAAGGCCCGTGGGTCACGTTCGCGCGGATGGACACGCTGCGCTCGCCGAAGCAGCTCACGGGCCCCGCGCTCGGCCTGCCCGCCCTGACGTTCCGCGCGTGGTTCGAAGCGCAATACGGCCGCGACGCGTGGGACGCGCTCTACAAGATTCCGCGCACGCAATGGATGGACTACCTGCGCTGGTATCGGCGCGTGCTCGACCTGCAGGTACGCAACGACACCACGCTCGTCGCGCTGCGCCCGCGCGACGACGGCCTGCTCGCGCTCGATGTGCGCGGCAACGGCGAAGCGCAGACGCTGCTCGCGCGGCACGTGGTACTCGCCACCGGCCGCGACGGGCTCGGCGGCCCGTACGTACCGCCCGTCGCGCAGCGCGCGCCGCGCACGCGCTGGGCGCACGCCTCCGAGCCGATCGACTTCGCGGTGCTCGCGGGCAAGCGCGTCGGCGTGGTCGGCGCGGGTGCGTCCGCGTTCGACAATGCGGGCACCGCGCTTGAAGCCGGCGCCGCACGCGTCGACCTGTTCTTCCGCCGCGCGGACATCCCGCGCATCAACAAACTGACGGGCATCGGCAGCCCGGGCCTCGTGCACGGCTACGCCGATCTCGACGACGCGACGAAATGGCGTTTCATGCACTACGCGCTGACGTCGCAGACACCGCCGCCGCGCGACAGCGTGCTGCGCGTGTCGCACCACGAACATGCGCACTTTCATGCTGGCAGCCCGATCGAGACGCTCGCCGAACACGCGGACGGCCTCGACGTGACGACGCCGCGCGGACGCTACACCGTCGACTTCCTGATCTTCGCGACCGGCTTTCATTCGGACTGGACGACCCGCGCGGAATTCGCGTCGTTCGGCGCGCACGTGCGCCGCTGGAAGGATCGCTATCGACCGGAACCGGGTACGTGGCTCGACGAGCTCGCCGAGTCGCCCGATCTCGGCCCTGCGTTCGCATTCCAGGAGCGCGAGCCCGGCGCGTGTGCCGCCGTCACGCGGATCCACTGCTTCAACCATGCGGCGAGCCTGAGCCACGGCAAGCTGTCCGGCGATATCCCGGCCATCAGCGCGGGCGCCAAACGGCTCGCGCGCGGGATTGCGAGCCGGCTGTTCGACGCCGACCGCGATCGCCACTACGACGCGCTCGTCGCGTATGCAAACGCAGAACTGCAAGGTGACGAATGGCGCGATGCCGACGCATGAACATGCGTCCATCGCTCACATTGACGACGAAGGAAACCCGAGACGATGACTGAATCCATTACACCGGCCGAGGCGCCGGACACGATCGATGCGGTAGCCGGCCTGCGCGACGGCGATGCGGTCGCCGCGCTGCGCCGCGCGCGCGACAAGGTGCGGCTTCATACGCGACTGAGCGAAGCGGCGCTGTTCGATCCCGCGTTGCCCGATCTTTCGTTGATCGAACGACTTCACGCCGCACGGTATGTCGCGCAAAAGTCGAACGCGCATGCATTGGCCGAGGCTTATCGTGCACGACTGGTCGACGCGGGCGGCACGCTCGACGAGATCGCACGGGCGGACGCCGAGGCATTCGACGCGCTGCCTCGCCGCGTCGGAGCGACCCTCGCGCATGCACGCTTGCTGACGCTCGCCCCTGTCGATGCGCGCCCGTCCGACCTCGACGCGCTGAAGACGGCCGGGCTGACGACGCCCGCGATCGTCGCGCTGTCGCAGCTCGTGGCGTTCGTCGCGTATCAGTTGCGCGTCGCCGCTGCCGCGCAAGCGCTTCAGGCACGTGCCGCCACGGAGGCCGCATGACGACGACCGCCCACGGCTTCACGTCCGACACGCTCGGCTGGCGTGCGTGGCTCGACACCGTTGCACTCGATGCCGCGACGCCCGATCAGCTTGCCGTGCTCGACGCGAGCCACCCGCACGCGAAGACGTCCGACTATTACCTGCTGCTCGTCCATCTTCCCGAAATCCTGCGGCAACGTTCGGGCGTATTCAACGCGATCATGTACGGCCCGGGCGGGCTGTCGCGCGCGGAGCGCGAGCTGGCGAGCACGGCCGTATCGCGCGTGAATGGCTGTGTGTATTGCGCGTCCGTGCATGCACAGCGCTTCGCACAGCTCGCGAAACGCACCGACGCGATCGAGCAGGTATTCGACGATCCGGCGACGGCCGGCACGACGGCGCGCGAACGCGCGATCGTCCGCTACGCGATTGCGCTGACGGAACGGCCGGATACGGTCGACGCAAACGATATCGCCGCGCTGGAAGCCGAAGGGCTGGCGCATGAGGAGATTCTCGACCTGTCGCACGCGGTCGCGATCTTCGCGTGGGCGAACCGGTTGATGCTGACGCTGGGTGAACCGGTGTTTCCGGAGCCGGCGGCCAGCGCCTGACCATGCCGGGCGGCTGACCTGACGAGAACCGGCGCGCAACGCTGCGCCGGCACTCACGCTCATGCGCGTCACCCACGGCCGGGAATGGCGAGCGTCCGGTATGCCCGTCAGAACACGCCCGGAATCAGGCGATATCGAACCTGCGTCTTGTACGCACGATAATCCGCGTCTTCCGACAACACGTGTTCCTCCAGCAGGATTCTCCCGATCTGCAACAGCATCCACGCGCTGATCGTGACCAGGTTTCGGGTACCGAAGTTGGTGAGCAGGAAACCGATTTCGGACAACAGGTAACCGGCATAGATCGGGTGACGCACGAAGCGGTACGCACCGCTCGAGACGACCCCGCGGTTCGCCGGCAGCAGGCCGAATGAGCGCCCCAGCGACAGCTTTGCGAACAATTGCCACGCAATCCCGACAATTTGAAGGCCGCCCCCGGCCCACTCCGGAATCAGTTGGCTACTGGCGGTCAGCTGATAGGCGAGGCAATAGAACGAACCACCAACAGACAAGCACACCGCGACGGGATGCCAGTCGCGCCGTCTCGGCAATTTTGCGAAAGCCGAGAATCCGACGGTCAGTACTGCGGAGAACAGCAGCAGGATCAGCGTGATCCGGCCTGGATTCAATCGCCACTGCAGATAGATCATGTAGGCAAACACGCCCAGCACCGTCACCGAACACGCGCGAGCGCCAAGCTCGATCAGACTGATCCGCTCCGCTTCCTCTTTTGTCGTCGTAGCGTGGTCTGCCGGCGTACCTGGCGTGCACGTGCCCTGTCCCCCTGCATCCTGTATCCCCTGTGCCATGTTATTGATCTGTAATTTATTGAGGGCTTGTTGTATTACCGTGTATTACCGTTTCAGACTAGCATGCCTAAACGACTCACGAGGGCCGAAGCGTTGACTTTCTGACGTTAATTAGCGTAATTCCCGAGGCATTGGTCAACCAGGGATGCCGAAGCGAGATGGCGCGACGCGGCACATGTCGCGCCGACACGATCATCTCCGTCGTGCGGCAAACGATTGGCGGGTACACCGGGTGAAACCGGCCCGCTTTCGGCACGCCATGCCGCGATCGAACTGGAAATCGGACAACGGCGCGCCACGGCACATGTCGCGCCGACCGCTTCGATTCGCAGCCGCTACGTGGCCCATCCATCCGCGGCCGCGGCCGGGCCGTTTGGCAGCAACGCGGTCAGCGCGGCCCCGCCCGCATCACGCCTTGTGCGTCGACAGCAGAATACTCGTCTCGGTATTCGCGATCCCGTCGATCAGCCGGATCGCGCCGAGCACGCGATCGAAGTGCTCGAGCGAATCGGCATGCAGCTCGGCGACGAGATCCCAGCGCCCGTTGGTGCTGTGGATCGACGCGACGTTCGGATGCCCGCGCAGCACCTTCACAACTTCCGCGCCGCGATTGCCCTGCACGGCGATCGACATCAGCGCGCGGATCCGGTGCCGTTCCGCCGCCGGCTTGAGCCGCACCGTATAGCCGACGATCACGCCGTTCTTCTCCAGCCGCGTCAGCCGGTTCTGCACGGTCGCGCGCGCGACGCGCAATTCCTTCGCCAGTGCGACGACGGGCAATCGCGCGTTGTCGCGCAGCAGCGCGATGAGCTGCCGGTCGACGTCGTCGAGCGTGATCATGAGCGGGCCTTCCTGTTGAACGTGAACCGGCTGCCAGCGTGCCGGAGGCTGTGCATTCCGACCAGCGGAAACTGATCAAACTGCCGGATCTGGCTGGCAATTTGCCAAGTCTATCGATAAATCTGCCACTTTTGCCGTCTTTTTGTTGGCTCGACTCACCGAAATAATGACGCTATCGACCGGCGAGATGGGCCGCGCCGCCGCTTTCCAGGAAGCCGGGACGCGCGCCGAAGCACCGCCCGGTCGACCAGAACGCCAGGGACACCCGTACCGGCACTGAGTAATTGCAAAGCATGGGACCCGAGTAAGCGCTAAAGCGCGAACTCGGGTCGACCGCACAAGGCATGGGACCCGAGTAAGCGCTAAAGCGCGAACTCGGGTCGACAGGAGACAAACTTATGACCCGCTTCCTCGACGTTCCCGCCACCGCCCGACTGATCGCCAGGACCGGCGTCACGACGTTCCTCCGCGAGCTCGTCGACACACTGCGCGCCGATTACCTGCACTGGGCCGACTTCGACAAGTCGCCGCGCGTCGCGTGCCACTCGCGCGACGGCGTGATCGAACTGATGCCCGTCGCGAACGCATCGCTGTTCGCGTTCAAGTACGTGAACGGCCACCCCGTCAACGCCGCGCGCGGGATGCACACGGTGATGGCGTTCGGCGCGCTCGCCGAAGTCGATACCGGCTACCCGCTGCTGCTCGCCGAACTCACGCTGACCACCGCGCTGCGCACGGCCGCCACGTCGGTGCTCGCCGCACAGGTACTCGCCCGCCCCGATTCGCGCACGATGGCGCTGATCGGCAACGGCGCGCAAAGCGAATTCCAGGCGATCGCGTTCCACACGCTGCTCGGCATCGACGAAATCCGCGTGTTCGACGTCGATCCGCACGCGACCGACAAGCTCGTGCAGAACCTCGCCGCGTACCCGGATTTGCGCGTCGTGCGCGCCGCATCGACCGCCGATGCCGTGCGCGGCGCCGACATCGTGACGACCGTCACCGCCGACAAGGCGTACGCGACGATCGTCACGGCCGACATGATCGAGCCCGGCATGCACCTGAACGCCGTGGGCGGCGATTGCCCGGGCAAGACCGAACTCGAAGCGGGTGTGCTGCATGCGGGCCGCGTGTTCGTCGAATTCGAGCCGCAGTCGCGCATCGAAGGCGAGATCCAGCAGATGCCGGCCGACTTCCCCGTCACCGAGCTGTGGCGTGTGCTGCAAGGCGAGACGACCGGCCGCGAACGCGCGGACGAAGTCACGGTGTTCGACTCGGTCGGCTTCGCGCTCGAGGATTACTCGGCGCTGCGCTACCTGTATGCGCTCGCGCAGCAGCACAACGCGGGCGTCGAGATCGCGCTGATTCCGCCGGCCGTCGACCCGAAGAACCTGTTCGCGCTGATCGACGATCCGGCCGCGATCGCACAGGGTCATGCGGCGTACGTGACCGAAGCCGTCGCCGCGTTCGCGCGCTGACCGTCATCCCCGGGCGGCCCGTGCGCCGCCCGGCCCCTTGCCTTTCGCTCCTGCCTTCCATGAATCTCGTATCGATCCAGGCGCCGGCCGCCGTCGTGATGATCCGGCCGCACCGCTTCCTGCCGAACCCGCAGACCGCGGCCGACAACGCGTTCCAGCGCACGTCCGGCGCCGACGGCGCGCCCGGTGCGGCATCCGTGTCGGCCGCCGCGCGCGACGAAGTCACGGCCGCCGCACAGACGCTCGCCGACGCAGGCGTGCGCGTGCACGTGTTCGACGACCACGGCGAGCGCGACACGCCCGACTCCGTGTTCCCGAACAACTGGTTCTCCACGCATCCGGGCGGCCACGTCGCGCTGTATCCGATGTTCAGCGCGAACCGGCGCCGCGAGCGGCGCGCCGATATCGTCGAGATGCTGAAGGCCGAGTATCGCGTGCAGGACGTCATCGACTATTCCGGGCTCGAATACGACGACGTGTTCCTCGAAGGCACCGGCGCGATGGTGCTCGACCACGTCGCGCGGATCGCGTACACCGCGCGTTCGCGCCGCGCCGATCCGGTCGCGCTCGAACGCTTCTGCACGAACTTCAATTTCGAGCCGATCTGCTTCGATACGGCCGATGCCGACGGGCGGCCGATCTATCACACGAACGTGATGATGAGCGTCGCGACCGAGTTCGCGATGGTCGGCCTCGAACTCATCGCCGACAGCCGCCGTCGAGAAGAAATCGCGCAACGGCTGGCCGAAACGGGGCGCACGGTGATCGCGCTCGATGCATCGCAGATCGCGAACTTCGCGGGTAATACGCTGGAATTGTCGGGGACGGAGGGCCGCGTGCTCGCGCTGTCGCGGCGCGCGTACGACTGCCTCACGCCGGTGCAGCGCGCGACGATCGAGCGTTCCGCGCGCCTGCTGCCGCTCGACGTGCCGACGATCGAACTGGCCGGTGGATCGGTGCGCTGCATGCTGGCGGGGATTCATCTCGCGCGGCGTTCGACCGCGCGCGATACGTCGAACATCGAATCGGTGGAACGGCAACGCGAAGCTGTGTCGCATGCCTGAAGGAAACGGCGGTTACGCCTCGTACTGACCGGCACAACCGGATGCTTCGTCCTGCGAACGAGGTCGAAGCATCCGTTCCGTGACTTCCGTCACCCGGCCAGCAGCTTCAACCCCGCCGGCAGCGTTTCGCCGAACACCCGCACCGTATCGGCTTCGTCGAACGCGATCGCCTCGCGCACCATGTCGATCCACGCTGCCGACGCATTCGCGGCGGACAAGCGCTTGATCACGGCCTCGCGCGTGTCGTCCGGCAGGTCGCGCGAACGGTCTCCGGTCATCCGCGCAATCTGCGCAGCCGCGAATGCGGCCGGCTCGACCTGTTTCCAGTCGAGCGCAAACAGCGCATCCAGCCAGCCATCGACGACTTCCGCCGGCACGACACTGTGCGCGCTGCCGTAGAACGGCCGGCGCGCACCGATGCGCCCAAGCGCCCATGCACACAGCGCACGCTCGCCCGGCTTCTGCAGTTGCGCGCTCAGGCGCTCGGCCAGCTCGACCTTGCGCTCGACGGGCAGCCGTTCGAGCGACGCGGACAGACGCGTCATGTCGGCCGGGCCAACCTTGCCCGGATCGAACGGCAGCTTGCGCCGCTTGTCATCGGTCGGTTCGAGGAATGCGATCGCGTCGCGCACCTGGGTCTGCGCGTCGTCGTCGAGGCCACCGGCCACGCGCCGCCACAACGTCCACCACTCGGACCACACCTGAGCGTCGGTCACATACTGAATCCCGTCGTCGAACAGCGGCCACAGCTGCTCGACGCGCCATGCGTCGAGCGGATGGCCGAAGCCCGGACGCAGGCAATAGCCGGCGAGGTTCAGCCACGCACGTTCGTGATCGGCCGAGCGCCGGCGCCGCCGGGCGCGCGCGAGCAGCGCATCGAACAGTTCGCGCGCAAGCGCGACGTCCCATTCTTCACGCGCACCGAGCACCTGTTCGAGCTGCGCGCGCAGCCGGCGCGTGTCTTTCGGCGTGACGCCGGCGGCCTTGCTGCCGAACGAGCGCTCGATCAGTTCGATCGCCTGGTCGAGACGCGGATGCCGCGCGAGCGCGGCGTCATCGCCCTGCGCAGGCGCATCGCCGCGCAACTGGAATTCGAGCCGCCAGCGGCGCGATGCATCGTCGGTTGCGATGCAGTGCATTTCGAGCGTGCCGACTTCGGTCAGCGACGCGGTGAGCTTCACTGGCGTTTCGCGCGCGTCGCTGCCCGCTTTCGCATCGACGACCGTCGCAATCGGCGGCAGCCGCACGAAATCGCCGCCGTCGAGATCGACGAGGTCGCCGGGTTGGTACGCAGTTTCGGCCACCGTCGACACGAGGTGGAAACGCACCGGCTGCCCGAGTTGCAGCGCGAACGTGCGATCGTCGAGCCGGATCTCGTGGCCCTCCTCCGCACCGCGCGGCAGCAGGCAGACGCCACGTGCGGCTGCGCCTTCGGCACCATCGTCGAGCACGAGGAAATAGCTGCGCGCGGACCCGCCGCCGATGCGCGGCGCATGCCCGGCGCGCGCGAGCCCGTAGGCCACCGCGCCGCGCGCGACCGCGACGTCCGGATGCGCGTTGTGCAGCACGTCGAGCGGCGCACCGCGCCACGCGCCGAGCGTCTGCGCGAGACGGCCGGCAAGCGCGCCCGCGCGGAACACGCCGCCGTTGAGCAGCAGCGTGTCGGGCAGCGGGCCTTCCGCATGACGATTCAGGAACGCGGCGACGTGCCGCGTGACGGCCGCGTCGCTCGCATAAGGCAGCCCGAATTCGACGATCGCGGCGCGCGCACGGCGCGGCAGCTCGCCGGCTTCGACCTGCGGGAAGAAACCGTCGACGACGATCTGCTCGACTTCCTGCCGCGTCAGCTCGGCCGAACGCGCGCCGCCGACGAGCTTGCTGCCCGCGCCGAGCAGCGTGACGTTGACGGATTCGGGCGCATCGTCACCGAGCAGCCGCTCCTTCGCCGCACGACAGCGCTCGACGAGCTGCGACAGGCTCGCGGCGGACAGCCGCGTGCCGGGCTCGGTCAGCCGAGACTCGACCAGGCGCGCGAGCGCGAGGTCCATGTTGTCGCCGCCGAGCATCAGGTGATTGCCGACGCCGACGCGCGTGAAAGTCGGCTCGCCGTCGTCGCCCGGCGCGACATCGACGAGCGTGAGGTCGGTCGTGCCGCCGCCGACGTCGCAGATCAGCACGCGCCGCGCGGCGGCAAACGTGTCGCGCAGCGTATCGCGCTGGCCGTACAGCCAATCGTAGAACGCAGCCTGCGGCTCTTCCAGCAGCCGCAGCGCGGGCAGCTTCGCGCGCCGCGCGGCTTCGACCGTCAGTGCGCGCGCCCCATCGTCGAACGACGCGGGCACCGTCAGGATCACGTCCTGCTTCGCGAGCGGCGCATCGGGAAAGCGCGCGTCCCACGCGTCGCGCACGTGTGCGAGATAACTCGCGCTCGCGTCGACCGGCGACACCTTGTCGACGCCGTCGGCCGCGCCCCACGGCAGGATCGCCGCGAGCCGGTCGACCGACGCGTGCGACAGCCAGCTCTTGGCGCTCGTGACGAGCCGGCCCGGCACCTGCGCGCCGAGCGTGCGCGCGTAGCGGCCGATCACGGCCGGCGTCGCACCGGCCGCGTTCGCTTTCGCATGGGCCGCCCACGGCAGCCGCAGCGTGTCCGGCGGCAGCTCGCCCGCCGCCGGGTGATAGCGCACCGACGGCAGCAGCGGCTGCGCGGCCACCGCGCCGGGGCCGACCAGCTGCTCGACGTCGAACACGCGGATCGCGTCGAAACCGGCCTCGACGTATGCGACGACCGTATTGCTCGTGCCGAGGTCGATCCCGACCGTATAGCGCTTCATCGCGCTCAGGCGGCGCCGCGCACGTCGAACTCGACCTTCCAGCGCTCGTTCGTGCCGCTCGGGATCGCCTCGAGCTCGAGCGTGCCGGCTTCGGTCACGCGCGCATGCAGCTTCACCGGCACGACCTCGCCGACCGTGCGCCCTTCGGCGGGCAGCGTCGCCTGGATTTCTTCCAGTTCCTGCAGCTCTTCCGGCGACCAGTAGTCGAGCAGCGTGCCGACCTGATCCTGGCGGCGCACCGACGAACCGAAGAAGCGGAACTGCACCGGTTCGCCGACGACGAGGCCGAACTCCTGCGGCGGCAGCGCCGCATCCGAACCTTCCTCCATCCCGAACGGCGCGACGCACAGCGCCTGCACCGGCGGTTCAAGCCCCGGCACCGCGGGCATCGCCGATTCGATCGCGACGTAGTACGCACGCGCCGTACCGCCGCGAATGCGCACGCCGCGGCCGCGCTTCACGTAGCCGTAATACGCGGCGCCGCGTGCGACCGCGAGATCGAGATCCGCGCCTTCCAGCAGGCGCGCGGGCGGCGCGCCTTCGGCGGCGAGCCAGCTGTTGAGCGTATCGAGCACACGCTGCGTGAGCAGCGTCGACTTGAACACGCCGCCGTTGAACAGCACGGCGGTCGGATGCAGGAACGTCGCACCCTGCGGCAGCGTGCGCTGCACGCCTTCGAGCGAGTCGAGCGCCGCGACCTGGCGGCCGAGGAACGCCGCGAGATGGCGCGTGATGCCCGCGTCCTGCGCATACGGCAGGCCGAGCTGCGTCAGGCCGACGCGCGCGCGGCTCACCGGGCGCGCGGCCGCGTCGACTTGCGGGAAGAAGCCTTCGAGAATCGTCTGCGTGAGTTCCGCACGCGTCAGCTCCGTGCGGATCGACCCGCCGATCAGCTTCGAGCCGCGGCTCGGCACGACGAGCGGCACCGCGTCGGTCGTCGGGTCGGACAGCAGCGTTTCCTTCGCGGAACGGCATGCGTAGGTGAGCGCGCGCAGTTGCCACGGGTCGGCCTGCGTGCCCTGCTGCGCGAGCTTGCGCGCCACGATGTGCGCGAGCGCGAGGTCCATGTTGTCGCCGCCGAGCAGGATGTGCTCGCCGACCGCCACGCGATGCAGCTCGAGATTGCCTTCGCGCTCGACCACCGCGATCAGCGACAGGTCGGTCGTGCCGCCGCCGACGTCGACGCACAGGATCAGGTCGCCGACCTGCACCTGCTTGCGCCAGCCGCCCTGGCTCTTCTGGATCCAGCTGTACAGCGCGGCCTGCGGCTCTTCGAGCAGCGTCATCCGCGAGTAGCCGGCGGCGCGCGCGGCCTCGGCCGTCAGTTCGCGCGCGGCCGGGTCGAACGACGCGGGGATCGTGACCGTCACGTCCTGGTCGGCAAACGGCGCGTCGGGATGCGTGTGGTCCCACGCTTCGCGCAGGTGCGTCAGGTAGCGGATCGAGCTTTCCAGCGGCGACACGCGCGACACTTCCGGCGGTGCATCGCTCGGCAGGATCGCCGCGCGGCGGTCGACGCCCGGGTGGCACAGCCAGCTCTTCGCGCTCGACACGAGGCGGATCGGCGTGCCGGCGCCGCGGGTGCGCGCCATCTCGCCGACCGCGAACGCGCGCGAGGCCGTCCACGGCAGCGTCAGGTCGCCCTGCGTGAGTTCGCTTTCATGCGGAAGATAGAGGAACGACGGCAGCAGGTCGCGCGACTCCAGCGCGCCGGGCGCGGTGAGCTGCGCGATCGGCAGCACCTGCTGCGTGATGGTTTCGCCGTCGCTCGCGGCGCTGTCGACATACGACAGCGCGCAATGGGTCGTACCGAGATCGATACCGATGGAATAGCGCGGATCGCTCACAGTTCCACCTCCGCCGGTGCGACCACCGAGGCGTCGTGGCTGCCCGTCAGCTTCGGCAGGCGCACGTCGGCCACGCGCCAGCCGCGATGGCTGACGGTGCCCGTGAACGGCGCGGAGCCGACCACGTTGCCCGTCACGCGCACGGCTGTCGCGTCGAAGCCGGCCGGCAGCGTCACGCGGCTGCCTTCGGCTTCGTCGCGCACCGGCACGATCGTGAAGTGCTCGCGCAGCGCGGCACGGCAGCCGTCGTGCACGAGGCGCGCGGCCGCGCCGATATCGGCGTCCGCGTAGCCGGCGATGTCTTCCTCGACGAAGTCGATGAAGCGCGCATCGCGCTGCAGCAGGCCGAGCAGTTGCAGGGCGGCCTGCGGGCTCGCCTCGTGCAGCTCGGGCGCCGGCGCCTTCACGGGCGCGGCGGCGGGTGCCGGGGCCGGTGCCGGTGCCGCGGCGGGCGCCGGTGCGACCGGTGCCGGGGCGCCGTCGCGCACGCGCAGCACGCCGGCCGCGAACTCGCGATTGCCGAGCACGGAGAAGAACGTGCCGACGGCAAGCGACAGCCGGCCGAAGAAGGACAGGTTGGATTCGGGCATGGGGTCTGGACTCCTGTGGGCTCGCGACACGGCGAGCAATCTTGCCTGGGCGCCCGGCGGCGGCGTGCGGATTGCGCACTGCCGCCGCCCGGCGCGTGATTCGATCGCGCCCTCTCGGGTGCGGAAAACCCGTATTTTGCCCTGTGGCGGGCGAACCGGGCAGAAGTTGGGGGACAGAACATCGCGGCGCAGCAGTTTCGGCCGCGTCGGCGCGCTCGTTGGCGACGCCCGGCCGCGATGCTGCGGTGCGTCAGCGCGGCTTGCGCCGCCGCGGCGCCTTCGCTTCGAAATCGCGCGACAGCATGCCGAGCGTGACTTCGCCGAAGCGGGCGAGCAGCGTCGTCTCGGCCTCCTTCAGCGTGGCCGACAGATGCGCGTTGACGGCCTGCTCGACCAGGCACTCGGCCTCGTCGTCGGTCACCAGATCGGAGAACAGCGGCGGCTCGCCCACCGCGCGATAGACATCGAGCAGCGTGATGTCGTCGAGCGCAACGCTCAACACCCAGCCGCCGCCATGCCCCTTCTCCGACTGCACGTAGCCGCAATCGCGCAGGCCGCCGAGCAGGCGCCGCACGACCACCGGATTCGTGCACAGCATCGTCGCGATCGCTTCGGACGTCATCGGGCCGTCGACCTGATCCATGTGGATCAGCGCATGCAGCATGCGCGACAAGCGGCTATCGGTTCTCACGGGCGGCGCCCCTCTTTCTCGAAACTTTTGAAGTTGCGTGAATCATACCATCGCCCTATCATGCAACTTCTCGTGTTTCATGAGTTGGGTTGGCCGTCATCGGAACACGTCCGTCATTTACACAGGTTCAGGAAAGGAGTGGGGGCATGCATGACCATCATGAAGTGATCGTGATCGGCGGCAGCTTTGCGGGGCTGTCGGCCGCGATGCAGCTGGCGCGGGCGCGCCGCCGCGTGCTCGTGATCGACGCCGGCCGGCCGCGCAACCGCTTTGCCGTGCACGCGCACGGCTTTTTCGGGCAGGACGGCAAACCGCCCGCGCAGATCGTCGAGGAGGCCGCCGCGCAGCTCGCCGCGTATCCGACCGTACAGCGGATCACCGGTGACGTGCGCACGGCCGAACGCGATGCGGACGGCCGCTTCCACGTGACGCTCGCCGACGGCAGCCGTGCGAGCGCCGACCGCTTGATTCTCGCGACAGGTATCCGGGACGAGTTGCCCGCGCTGCCGGGGCTCGCCGAGCGCTGGGGCGTCAGCGTGCTGCATTGCCCGTATTGCCACGGGTACGAGGTGAGCGGCCAGCGGCTCGGCGTGTTGGCCTCGCATCCGCTGTCCGTGCATCAGGCGATCCTGATTCCGGACTGGGGCCCGACGACGTGGTTCACGCAGGGTGTAGTCGAAGCAAATGAAGAAGAAGCCGCGTTGCTCAATGCGCGTAGCGTGCGCATCGAACGGTCGCCCGTTGCTGAAATCCTCGGCGATGCGCCGCGGATCGACGCATTGCGGCTCGCCGACGGGCAGGTCGTGCCGATCGATGCGCTGTTCGTCGGCGCGCGTACGGCGATGGCGAGCGATCTCGCGCAGCAGCTCGGCTGCGCATTCGACGACGGGCCACTCGGCCCGGTCGTGCGCGTCGATGCAATGAAGCAGACGAGCGTCGCCGGCGTGTTCGCGGCCGGCGATGCGTCGACACCGATGACCAATGCGACGTTCGCGTCGGCGTCGGGCGTGATGGCCGGGGTGGCCGCGCACCGGTCGCTGATCTGGGGGCTGCACGCATAAGCCGGCATGCAGCCCGCTGCAAGACGATGTCATGCCACGCGCGGCGCGGCATCCACCGCCGGCTGCACGTCGCCTTCCGTGCTGCATTCCTCGAGCGAAATCCGCCGCGTTTCGCGCCCGTTGAGCCACCACAGGCCGGCCGCGAGCGGACCCGGCAACGCGAGCACGAGCAACACGACCAGCGCGGCCGACGGCGAGCCGGACATCGCATAGACGTTGGTCAGCATCAGCGGCGCGATCACCGCGCCGAGCCGGCCGATCGCGACCGATACGCCGAGCCCGGTCGCGCGAATCCGCGTCGGCAGGATCTCGGACGACACGACGTAGCCCGAGATGTACGCCCATGTGACGCCGAACTGGATCAGGCAGTAACCGAGCACCATGCCGGGCAGCGCGTGCATCGCGTAGATGAACACGATCGCCGCGACGGTGAACGTGTAGCTCACGAACAGCGACGCACGCCGCCCCCACGCCTCGACGAGCACCGCCGCGACGATGCCACCCGCGAGCGCCGCCGCGTTGC
This sequence comes from Burkholderia lata, assembly GCF_902499025.1. Taxonomy (GTDB): domain Bacteria; phylum Pseudomonadota; class Gammaproteobacteria; order Burkholderiales; family Burkholderiaceae; genus Burkholderia; species Burkholderia lata_C. The sequence continues at coordinate 102,001 of NZ_CABVPW010000014.1, forward strand.
CGATCATGTAGTAGAGCGGCATGTCCGTCGACGGTACCTTCATGTACGGCAGGATCACGAGCGCCATCAGCGACAGCACGCCGTACACGACGGCCGCCTGCGAAAAGTTCAGCGCACCGGCCAGCGCGCAGCGCGCACGATACGCGCCGAACAGTTCGCCGACGTTGCGCCAGAACGCGGGCGCCTGATGCGCGAAACGGGTCGGCGCATAGCGTTTCGTCAGCAGTGCGCGATCGGCCTGCGCACGCGGATCGCGCGCGGCGCTCGCGACGACCTGCTCGACGATCGCGTCGGCTTCCGCCACGCGCCCCTGCTGGATCAGCCAGCGCGGCGACTCCGGAATCACGCGGCGAATCCAGAAGAACACCAGCGCCATCGTCGTGCCGAGGCCGAAGCCCACGCGCCACGCCCACTCGGCCGGCAACTGGTTCAGCACGAGATACGACACCGCCGCCGACAGCAGCGCGCCGACCGGAAAGCCCGACAGGATCAGCGCGTCGGTGCGGCCGCGATGGCGCTTCGGAATGAATTCGCCCATCGTCGCGGTCACCGCCGAGTATTCGCCGCCGACGGCCAGCGCCGTCATCGCGCGGAAGAACAGGAACGACTCGTAGTTCCACGACAGCACGGTTGCCACGCTGAAGAACGCGTACCAGAGCAGCGTCGCGAGAAACAGCCGCTTGCGGCCGTAGCGGTCGGCGAGATAGCCGAACGCGATCGCGCCGACCAGCATCCCGAACACCCAGATGCTGACCGCGAGCGAGCCCTGTGCCGCGCTCAGGTGCCAATGCGACTTGAGCACGCCGAACACGCTGCCGATGATGTTGGTTTCGAACGAGTCGAGCGCCCAGCCGACGCCGAGCGCGACCAGCATCAGCGTGTGGAAGCGCGTCCACGGCAGGTTGTCCAGACGCGCGAGCGCGTCCGTTTCGATCGGGTGAGACGATTTCATGATGAGTGGCTCCTCGTCAGTGAAGCGCCCGTTCGGGCTGCTCCGGGCTGAAGTCCAGATGCGGAAAGCGCGCGCGCGTGCCGATGAAGTTGCGGCCGCGCGCGCCGTCGAATGCGTGATCCACGATCCGCGCCCATTCGTGCGCGTCGATCCCGTATGCGGCCGGGTGGCGCGCGACGCCGAGCGTGTCGAGCAGCGCGGCGAGCTGCGCGGGCGCCGACGCGATGTCGCCGAAGATCTCGCGCAGTGCGGCGTCACAGGCGTCGTCGACGCCGAGCGCCGCCTGCATCACCGCCGGCAGGCAGAACGAGCACGCGATCCCGTGCGCGACGCCGCGCGTCAGCGTGATCGCATAGGAAATGTTGTGCGCGAGCGCCGTGTGCGTATTCGAAAACGCGAGCCCTGCGCGCAGCGCACCGAGCGCCATGTCGCTGCGCGCGCCGAGATCGTCGGGATGCGCGTTCACGCGGCAGAGGCCGCCGATCAGTTCGCGCGCCGCCTGCACCGCGAGGCCGCGCGTGACGGGGTTCGCATGGATGTTCCAGATGCTTTCGAGCGCGTGCGACAGTGCGTCGAGGCCGCTCGCGAGCGTCGGCTGCATCGGCAGGCCGACCATCAGGCACGGATCGACGATCACCGTTTCCGGATAGAGGTCGGGCCGCGACAGCGACAGCTTGCGCGCGTTGTGCGGATCCCAGACGGTCGCCCAGTGCGTCACTTCGCTGCCGGTACCGGCCGTGGTCGGGATCGCGACGATCGGCAGCGCGGGGCGCGCCGCATCGTCGCGACCGGCGTCGGTATTGCCGGACAGGATGCGCAGCACGCGATCGAAGTCGCCGTGTTCGGCGGCGAGCACTTTCGCCGAATCGATCACCGAGCCGCCGCCGAGCGCGATCAGCACGTCCGGCTTGCCGGGCAGCGCGGCGAGCTGATCGCACGCGCGCCGCAACATCGGCACCGACGGGTTCGCCTCGACACAGTCGATCCGCGTGAGCGCCGGCCCGAGCTGCGCTTCGAGCCGGTCGGCGAGCTGCGCGAACACCGCATCGGGATAGGTGACGATCGCGTAGCTGCGGCCGGCGAGCGCATCGCTCGCGCCGGCCAGTGCGTCGACACCGAAGCGGATCCGCACGGGATTGTGAAAGCGCCAGCCGCTCATGCCGCGGCTCCCGCACGCATTGCACAATCATCAGCATGACGAATCATGTCATGGGGTAAAGGATCATCGAAATTCATGCTCGCACCTGGATCGAATGGGGTTGAGCAGCAGGTTAGGCACCCGCGATGACGCGTTCGTGATCGAAAATCCCGGTTATCGGCTATGGATCGACCGAAATTTTCGATCGATCGCCGCCGCGGGCCGGTGCGCAACCGGCCGCCTTCATGCATCGAGCGGCCGGCACCGCGCCACCGCATCGAAAAACGACGCGACCAGCCGGCTCTCGCGCCGCTCGCTCAGGCAGCACACGTGGATATGGGTCTCGACCGGATCGCCGTCGATGCGCAACGGCCGCAGCCGCGCATCCGGCACGTATTCGGCCTTCGACACCGTGCCGACGCCGAGCCCGCGCGCGACGGCCTCGCGCAGCGCCTCGCGGCTGCCGATGTCCATCGCGATACGCGGCGTCAGGCCGGCGGCCTCCATCGCATCTTCGAGCGCGCGGCGCGTGGTCGAGCCCGGTTCGCGCATCAGCAGCGGCTCGCCGGCCAACTCACGCAGCGTGATCGCGTCGCGCTTCGCGAACGGATGCGTCGTCCGCACGAACGCGATCACCGGAAAGCTCGCGTAGCGCTGCGTGAAGTAACGCGCGTCCTCGAACGCACGGGCCACCACCCCGACGTCGCAGACGTACTGGTCGAGATCGCGCAGCACCGTTTCCGAATTGCCGAGCGCAACCGACAGGTGCATGTGCGGATGCAGCGCGTGATACGCCTCGATCATCTCGGTCACGTGGAACGGGCCGACCGCGCCGATCTTCAGCGAACCGCGCTGCAACGCGCCGCTGTCGCGCAGCAGCGCGGCGGCATCGGTCTCGTCGCTGCAGATGCGGCGCGCGATCGGCAGGAATTCGAGGCCGACCGCCGACAGTTCGACGCGCCGCCCGCGCCGGTGGAACAGCTCGACGCCGTGCTCCTGTTCGAGGGTCTGGATCTGCGACGTGATCGTCGTCTGGCTGGTGGACAGCGCGCGGGCGGCCGCAGTGAAGCCGCCGTGCTGGACGACGGCGATGAAGCTGCGAAGCTGGGTCAGGGTCATGGGGGTCAGGCGGTCGATCGGGAATTTCGTGCCAAATGCCGGGAGGCATCGGGAAATCCAATGTATCGGTCGAATGTGACACGCGCGTTCCCGCCGCCTCGATGGCCACGACGCGTGATATGCGGTTTAATGCCCCGCATCATCAGCATTAAGAGACATGAAATGCTCGACCTCGACGACCTTCGACTCGTCCGCGCGATCGGCACGTCGCGCTCGCTGGCCTCGGCCGCGCGTCTGCTCGATCTCACGCCGCCCGCGGTCACGATTCGGCTGCAGCGGATGGAAGCGCGATTGAACGCCCGGCTCGCCGTGCGGCAGCCGAAAGGGATCGCGTTGACCGACGAAGGGCAACGGCTGTACCAGGAAGCCGTCGACATTCTCGAGCGCGTGGAGGCGCTGCCGGTCAGCATCTCGGGCGACCACGGCGACGTGCGCGGCACGCTGCGCGTCGTCGCCCCGCTCGGCTTCGGCCGCAAGTACGTCGCGCGGATCGTGCGCGACGTGCAACGCGCGCATCCGAAGCTCGACATCGCGCTCCACCTGTCGGAGAGCCCGTTGACCAGCGCGTCGGGCGCCGACGTGGTCGTTCACGTCGGCAGCCTCAAGTCGTCGTCGTGGATCGGGTATCCGCTCGCGCCCAACGAGCGCTTTCTGTGCGCGAGCCCGGCCTATGCACGGCGCATCAAGGAATTGAATCATCCATCCGACCTCGCCCGCTACGACTGCCTGTGCCTGCGCGAGAACGACGAGGACATCCCGCGCTGGCGCTTCTCGCAAGGCGGCGACGTCAAGGGCGAACCGCGCCGGTCCGTCGTGATCCGCGTCACCGGCGCGCTGTCGTCGAACGACGGCACCGTCATCACGGAATGGGCGCTGGCCGGGCTCGGGATCGTCGAGCGCTCCGAGTGGGACGTCGCGCCGCTGCTGGCGAACGGCAAGCTCGTCCGGTTGCTGCCCGACTGGCACCTGCCGCCCGCGCCGGTGACGGCGCTGCTGCCGTCGCGCACCGGCCGTTCCGCGCGGCAACGGGTGTTTCTCGAAGCCGCGACGCGGTTTCTCAGCCCGCCGCCATGGCGCGGCCATGCATGAGTCTCGCCAGAATCCACACGATCCGGTTGATTAAACCGCCTTTAATGCCGGATTAGCGATGCGTTAAACACGAGACTCATTGACGGCCCTACAGTGTTCGCATCGGCAACCCTCCGAGGCAACGCATCGTGGACCTTCAATCCCTCAACACCCCGGCCGCCCTGATCGACGCCGGCCGCATGCGGCACAACATCGGCCGCATGCAGGCGCATCTGGACGCACTCGGCGTCAGGTTCCGGCCGCACGTCAAGACCACCAAGTGCACGCACGTCGTCGATGCCCAGCTCGCAGCCGGCGCGCAGGGCATCACGGTGTCGACGCTCAAGGAAGCCGAACAGTTCTTCGCGCACGGAATCCGGGACATCGTCTACGCAGTCGGCATGGTGCCCGCGAAGCTGGGCCAGGCGCTCGCGCTGCGCCGGCAGGGTTGCGACCTGAAGCTGGTCGCCGACAGCCTGCCGGCCGCGCACGCGATCGCCGAATTCGGGCGCGCGCACGGCGAGCGCTTCGACGTGTGGATCGAGGTCGACGTCGACGGCCACCGCTCCGGGATCCCGCCCGACGCCGACCTGCTGATCGACGTGGGCCGCGCACTGGTCGACGGCGGGATGGTGCTCGGCGGGGTACTGGCACACGCGGGTTCCAGCTACGAATACAGCACGCCCGACGCGCTGGCGGCGATCGCCGAGCAGGAACGCAGCCGCACCGTGCGCGCGGCGGAGCGCCTCCGGGCTGCCGGGCTGCCCTGCCCGGTCGTGAGCATCGGTTCGACGCCCACCGCCCTCGCGGCGGAACACCTCGAAGGCGTCACCGAGGTTCGCGCCGGTGTGTACGTGATGTTCGACCTCGTGATGCACAACATCGGCGTGTGCGACCTGTCTGACATCGCGCTGTCGGTGCTGACCACCGTCATCGGGCATCAGGAAGAGAAAGGCTGGGCGATCGTCGACGCAGGCTGGATGGCGATGAGCCGCGACCGCGGCACGCAGCGTCAGGTGCACGACTTCGGCTACGGGCAGGTCTGCACCGAACACGGCGACGTGCTCGGCGACTACGTGATGAGCGCTGCCAACCAGGAGCACGGGATCGTGTCGCGCGCGGGCTCGCCCGACGCCGGCATCGCGCAACGGTTTCCGATCGGCACCCGCCTGCGCATCCTGCCGAATCACGCGTGCGCCACCGGTGCGCAACATCCCGAGTATCAGGCGATCGGCGAAGACGGCGGCACGCAGACATGGCCGCGCTTCTACGGGTGGTGATCCAACCCGCGCACCCGCGCCGCCTCACCGAGTAATTGACTATTTGTCCAAATCTGGACAAACTTTAAACAATTCCGATTTACCTTGCGCCGAAGGCGCTTGCCCGAACATGCCGACCGACGCCCGACTCCTGCTTCTCGACCGCGATGCCGTCGAGCCCGCCCTCCAGGCCGCGCAAGTGACGGCGGCGGTTCGCGAAGCCTTCGTGCTGCATAGTCAACGCGCCGGACGCGTGTTCCCGGTGGTCCGCGAGAAACTGCACACCGGCGGCGTGTTCGGCATCAAGTCGGGCGACGTCGCGTGCCAGGATCTGCTCGGTTTCAAGGCGGCCGGGTTCTGGCCCGGCAACCGGACGCTCGGCGGCGAACCGCATCAGGCCACCGTCGCGCTGTTCGACCCGGCCACGGGCCGCCCGCTGTGCATCATGGACGGCAATGCGATCACCACCGCGCGAACCGGCGCCGCCGGCGGCCTCGGGCTGCAACGGCTCGCGCGTCGCGACAGCACGCGAATCTGCGTGTTCGGCACCGGCGTGCAGGCGCGCGTCCAGCTCGACTACGCGCTCGGGCTGCTGCCGCAACGGTGCACGGTGCAATACGTGAACGTCAGCGGCGAGCCTGACCCGGCGTTCGAAGCGGCCTTCCGGGAACGATGCGCGATCGGCGTGGCGCGCGACCGGAACGACGCGGTGGCCAATAGCGACGTGGTCATCACGGCAACGCCCGGCGGCGGCCCGCTGTTCGATGCGGAGGCGGTGCAGCCGGGCACTCACCTGACCTGCGTGGGCACCGACACCGCCGGCAAGCGCGAGCTGCCGGCAGGCGTGCTGGAACGCGCGCGCATCGTCGTGGACGATCACGACCAGGCCCGCCGCATCGGCGAGTGCCAGTGGGCGCCGGATTTGCCACGCACGGAAATCGGTGACATCCTCGCCGGAACCGCGACGGTCGACCGCGCGCCGCACGAGATCACCGTCTTCGACATGACCGGGCTCGCGCTGCAGGACCTGACCGTCGCACGCTTCCTGTATCGGCAGGCCCTTGAAAACGGCACCGGAACGTCCATTCCGTGGCCGTGGTAAACGACTCACCCTTATCCGCCATGCGTCTCACCCAAGTTTCCGCCGTCTCGTTCGACCTGGACGACACCCTGTGGCCGTTCGGCCCGTCCGTCATCCGCGCCGAAGCGACGCTTCGCACGTGGCTGATCGAGCACGCGCCCGGTACCGAGCGTGTGCTGCCCACGCAGCAGGCGCTGAGCGACTTGCGTGAGGAATACGAACGATTGTGCCCCGATCTCGCCGGCGATTTCCGGGCGATGAGAATCGGTTCGATCAGGCTTGCGCTGGAGCGCGCGAACGAAGATGTCGCGCTCACCGATCGTGCGTACGCAGCCTTCTATGCCGCGCGCAACCGGGTCGAATTCTATGACGATGCATTGCCGGCGCTCGCGTGGTTGAGCGCGCGGTTTCCGTTGATCGCGGTGACCAACGGCAACGCGGATCTGCGGCTGACCGGCGGCGGCGAGTTCTTTCGTGCGACGCTCAGCGCGCAGGCGTTCGGGGTCGCGAAGCCGGAGCCCGGGATATTTCATGCGGCAGCCGAGGCCCTCGATGTGCAGCCGGCGGAACTGCTGCATGTCGGCGACGATTATCACCTCGATGTCGTCGGCGCATTGAACGCAGGGCTTCAGGCAGCCTGGGTGGTGCGCGATACGCATCCGGAAGCGGAGCGTGTGCAGAAACAGGCCGCGACGACGCACCTGACGCTCAGCGACCTGTCGATGCTGTGTCGCATGCTCGGCGGGCCTGACGACGTGGCGTGAGCACCTGCGTGCGCCGCGTTCGCGACGCACGTTTCACCACCACCATGATTGCGGCGCGACTGCCGCTCGCCGACTGCTCAAACGTAGCGGTCGGCCACGCCGATGCAGCGCATGACCGGCCGCCGCACGTTCACGCCGCCTTGCGCGCGTCCGCGATCCGCTGCGGCGCCTTCGGCCGCGCATACAACCGTTCGAGGTACGCGCGCAGCTGCGGGAACGATTCGATCAGGTTGCACTCGCCCGCCCAGTCGATCAGGTAGGCCGTCACGCAATCGGCCACCGTCAGCGTGTCGCCGACGATGAACTCGCGCCCTTCCAGATGCTTGTCGAGGATCGCGGCCATCGTCCTGAAATCCTCGCGCGCCAGTTCGATGTCGGCCGGCGAGCGCTTCTCCGGCGGATAGATGAACGAATGCCGCGTGATCCGCCACAGCGGCTGCTCGAGCTCCGTCACCGCGAACATCACCCACCGGTAAGCCTCGGCCCGCAGCGCCGGATCGACCGGCAGCAGCGCCTTCTCCGGGTACTTGTCCGCGAGATACAGCACGATCGCGGCCGACTCGGGAATCACGAGGTCGCCGTCCACCAGCACGGGCACCTTGCCGGCCGGATTGAGGCGCAGGAATTCGGGCCGCTTGTGCTCGCCCTGGAGCAGGTTCACCGAGACGAACTCGAAATCGGCATCCAGCTCCTTCAGCCCCCACAGCGCGCGTTGCGAGCGGGTGCCGGCAAATCCGTAAAGCTTCATCGCCAGTCTCCATCCAGAATGTCGGGAAAACGTCCGCCTGCCGGCCACGGCGCATCGCCGATACGCGACGCGTGGCCTCGCTCGGCGTTCACGCGCCGGGAATCGCCAGCACCGGCATCACGTCGATCGCCACGCCCGGGAACAGCGTGAAATGCGGATGGCCTTCGAACAGCGCGGCCGCCGCGTCGTGCGACGCCGCCCGCACGACGGTGAAGCCGCTCATCGCGTTCGCCGTGTCCGTGACGCCGGCGGCATCGATGGTCTTCGTCTTGCCGAGCGGCCCGCCCATCTCGACGATCGCGTCGCGATGCCGGTCGACCCACGCATGCCATGCGGCGATGCCGTCGCGCTCGCGCGTGTGCCGCTCCTCTTCCGGCATCGCCATCCAGGCCTTCATCGCCGGGCTATCCTTGGTCCCGAGAAAAACCGCGAGATACAACTGCTGTTGAGCACTCATGCTGTCCCCTTCGGTGACGGACGCGACGGGCTGCCGCGCCTCGACCTTGACAAGATAGGTTGATATCAACACAATTGCAACATGGCACGAAAAGAAAAGCTCCCTTTCGAAACGACGCTGATGGTGCGCGATTGCTGCCTGTGCCTGCACATGCAGCGCGCGGCGCGCAATCTTGCGCGGATTTTCGACGATGTGCTGCGTCCGCTGGATCTCACCAACGGCCAGTTTTCGCTGCTGATGTCGCTGAACCGGCCGCAGCCGGCGCCGATGAAATCGGTCGCGTCGCTGCTCGCGATGGATCGCACCACGCTCACGGCCGCGCTCAAGCCGCTCGAGCGGCGCGGCCTGGTCACGATCATGCAGGACCCGGACGACCGGCGCAGCCGCCTGCTCGAACTGACGCAGGCCGGCCACGACCTGCTGGCCGAAGCGTTTCCGCTGTGGCAGCAGACGCATGCCGAGATCGAACGGCCGTTCGCGCCAGGGGAAGTCGATCAGTTGCGCGGCCAGTTGCGCGCGCTGTCGGTCGGTCCGGTCGATCCGCCCGCGCGCGACTGAACCGGCGCGCGCATCCCGGCGGCGGGCGCGCTTACTTCCGGCCCTTTTTCGGCATCAGCAGTTGTGCGAATTCCTGCAGGAAGGCCACGGGCCCGTGCGCATGCAGCGCCTGCCCGCTGCTCAGCGCGCCGTCGATGACGGTCGCGAGCCGCAATGCGAAGGTTTCCGGTTCGTCGATGCCCATCGCCCCCGCCAGTTCGGTCAGCCGGCGCCGGAGCTCCTGCTTGTGCGCGACGGCCACCTTGCGGGCCGGATGGTTGCCGTCCGCATATTCGGCGGCGATGTTGATCTGCGGGCAGCCGCGATAGCCGGGGCGCGCAATGCGCTCGCCGATCCATTGCAGCTGCGCGTCCAGCTCCTCGCGCGGCGTGCGCCGGTATTGCGCGGCCACCGCATCCCAATGCGCCCAGAAATCGGCGTCCTCGCGCAGCAGGAACGCTTCGATCAGGTCGTCCTTCGTCGTGAAGTGACGATAGAGGCTCGTCTTCGCGACGCCCGCCTGCGCGACGATCAGATCCACGCCGACCGCGCGCGTACCCTCCCGGTAGAACAGCTCGCTGGCCGTCTGCAGAATGCGCTCACGCGTATCCGGCACGTTCCCTGGTGACCCTGTTTCCTTTTTCATCCCGACCCGGCCGTGCTGGCCGCTCACTCCCGCAACAGTGATCCGATCATAGCACCGCGTGCTTGACGACGCTACAGGTCTGTACTATAAAACAGACCGTTCTGTATCGGAGTTGATCATGGATGATCGAATGACGGTTGCAGTCTATGGCGCCACGGGTCATACCGGGCGGTTTGTCGTCGCCGAACTGGCACGGCGCGGCCTGCGCGCGATCCGCATCGGCCGCGATGCCGCGCGGCTCGCGGAAGACGGCGGCGACGCGACGCTCGCGCGCGTCGCCGCGATCGACGATCCGGCCGCGCTCGACGCCGCGCTGCGCGGCGCGGCGGCGGTGATCAACTGCGCAGGCCCGTACCTCGATACCGCGCTGCCGCTGGCCGATGCCGCGCTGCGGGCCGGCATTCCCTATCTCGACCTGACCGCCGAGCAGCCGTCGGTGCTGGCGCTGGCCGAACACGGCGATGCGCGGGCGCGTGCCGCGGGCGTGACGATCGTGCCGGCCGCGGCGTTCTACGGCGGCCTGGCCGACCTGCTCGTCACCGCCGTCGTGGACCAGCACCAGCCGATCGAGCGCGTCGATATCGCGACCGGGCTCGACCGCTGGCACCCGACGCGCGGCACGCGCGTGACGGGCGAACGCAATCGCGCGGTGCGCGTCGTGCAGAAGGACGGGAAGCCGACGCCGGTGCCGTCGACTCCACGCGAGCGCGCATGGCCGTTCCCGTCGCCGATCGGCCGCGTCGACGTGACGCTGCTGCCGTTTTCGGAAGTGATGACACTGTCGCGTCACCTGCGCATCGATACGATCGAATCGTGGCTCGCCACCGTCGCGCTGCGCGACGTGCGCGATACGGCCACGCCGCCGCCCGAGCCGACCGACGCGCTGGGCCGCTCGGCGCAGCAATTCGCGATGGACGCGATCGTCGTGCAGGGCGGCACGACGCACCGCGCGACGGCGTCCGGGCAGGACATCTACGCGGTCAGCGCACCGATCATCGTCGAGGCGGCCGTGCGCCTGATCGCGGGCAATACCGTGGTGTCGGGCGGCGTGCGCAGTCTCGGCGAGCTGTTCGACGCGCGCGATTTCCTCGCGGCGCTCGATACGGTGGCAGTATCGTTCGGCACGACAACCGATCCGGTTTTTCACAAGGAGACGCAAGCATGAGCAGTAACGAGAAAGGCGCGTATTTCCGTTCGCTTCACCGCGCGGGCCAACCGCTGGCGCTGTTCAACGTGTGGGACGCCGGCAGCGCGCGCACGGCGGCGGACGCGGGCGCCGTCGCGCTGGCAACCGGCAGCTGGTCGGTTGCGGCGGCCAACGGTTTCGTCGACGGCGAGCAGATGCCGCGCGCGCTGATGATGGATGTGCTCGAGCGGATCACGCGCGCGACGGACCTGCCCGTCACCGTCGATCTCGAAAGCGGGTACGGCGAGCGGCCGGAGGATGTCGCCGAGACGATCGCGCTCAGCATCAAGGCCGGCGCGATCGGCTGCAACCTCGAGGACAGCTTCCCGGCGACGGGCGAATTGCGTGATGTCGACGCCGCCGCAGCCCGTCTCGCGGCGGCACGGCAGGCCGCGGATCGCGCGGGCGCCGACTACTTCATCAACGCGCGCACCGACGTGTTCTTCAAGGCGCCGGCCGACACGCACGACGAGCGCCTGCTCGACGCCACGCTGGCCCGCGCGCGTGCTTATGCCGCGGCCGGTGCCGACGGCCTGTTCGTGCCGGGGCTGCGCTCGCCGGCGCTCATTCGCGCGCTGACGGCCGCATCGCCGCTGCCGGTGAACGTGATGCGCGTCACGGAGACGCCGACGCTCGCAGAATTCGCGGAATACGGCGTGGCCCGCATCAGCCACGGGCCGTATCCGTACCTGCAGGCGATGAAGACGCTGGCGGAGATGGTCAGGCAAGGCAGCTGACAGCTTCGCGGAGCGGCCGGCCTCGCGCGCGCATCGAACGATTACATCCCATGTAATTGGCGCGCGACACGGCCGCTCCTACGCTTCGGGTGTCGCGCCGCCATTCCGGCGGCGTGCATCACCCCGGAGACATCATGTCCGCCTATCCGCTTCACACCATCGACTCGGCACCGGCCGCATCGAAGCCCGTCCTCCAGCAACTCCAGCAAACCTTCGGCATCGTCCCGAACATCGCGGCGGCCATGGCCGCGTCGCCGGTGCTGATCAACGGCTTCATCGGCCTGTTCGAGCGCGTGCACGCGAGCAGCCTCACCGAGCCGCAGATCCAGACGCTCCTGCTCACCAACGCGGTCACGAACGCGAGCGAATGGCCGGTCGCGTTCCATACCGCGCTTGCGCTGAAACAGGGTGTGACCCACGCCGACGTCGACGCGATCCGCCACGGCGCCCTGCCCCGCGACGCGAAACTGGCCGCGCTGTCGGCCACCGCGCGCAAGCTGATCGACACCCGCGGCCGCCTGCCCGATGCCGACCGGCAGTCGTTCGTCGACGCCGGCTTCAGCGACGAACAGTTGCTGGAGGTGATCGCGGTGGTCGCCGCATCGACGATCACGAACTACGTCGGCAGCGTGACACGGCCCGCGCTCGAAGCACCGTTCGACGCATTTGCGTGGCATGCGAACGCCGCGTGAGTCCGATATAGTCGATCGGTCGCTCACGGAACGCCCTGGGAGGCACGATGAACGCCAGCCGCCGCGAACCGCACGCGCCGCCGCACGAACTGGGCCAGTTGCTGCGCTACTGGCGCGACGTGCGCGGCGTGAGCCAGCTCGACCTGTCGCTCGACGCGGGCATCTCGCAGCGCCAGATCAGCTTCATCGAAAGCGGGCGCAGCGTGCCGGGCCGTGACACGCTGCTGACGCTCGCGCAAACTCTGGACGTGCCGCTGCGCGAGCGCAACGCGCTGCTGCTCGCGGCCGGCTATGCGCCCGTGTATTCGGAAGCGCCGTGGGATGCGCAGGAAATGCAGGGGGTGATCGGCGCGCTCGAACGGGTCGTGCGCCAGCACGATCCGTTTCCGGCGATCGTGATGGACCGCCACTGGAACGTGCTGATGAGCAACGACGCGGCGCCGCGCTTTTTCGGCTGCTTCATCGACATGGCCGCGCGCGAAGGCCCGCGCAACCTGCTGCGCCTGATGTTCGATCCGCACGGGATGCGGCCGTTCGTGGCCGACTGGGATACGGTGTCGCGCAGCCTGCTGCAACGCGTGCATCGCGAATCGGTCGGCCGCGTGATCGACGACGACACGCGGCAACTGCTCGACGACCTGCTCGCCAGCCCCGATGCGCCGCGCGACTGGAAAACGCCGCCGGCGCCGGCCGCCGCGCCGTCGCTGCCGGTCATCCCGATCGGCTTCGTGCACGAAGGCGTCGTGCTGCGCTACTTCTCGCTGGTCACGACGGTGGGGACGCCGCAAAGCGCCGCCGCGCAGGAGCTGCGCATGGAGTGCATGTTCCCCGCCGACGACGCGACCGAAGCGCGCCACCGGCAGTTGCTCGACGCGCACGCCCCGGTGCGCTGAGCGGCGGGCCGGGCGGCCCGCCGGCACCGGTCACTCCGCCAGCTCGGGCACCACGCCGACACGCTTCGGCACGCCGGTCACGATCGTTGCGACCGCAATGGCCAGCACGACGGCCGCGGCGATGAACACGCCGGCCGCGCCATTCGCGTCGAACACGACGCCGCCGGCTGCCGCGCCCGTCGCGATCGCGAGCTGGATCGCCGCGACGATCAGGCCGCCCGCGCTTTCGGCTTCATCGGGCACGGTGCGCGTGACCCACGTCGACCACGCAACGGGCACGCCGCCGAACGCCATCCCCCACAACGCGACGAGCACCGCGTCGACCATCGGCGCGCGGCCGAGCGCGACGAGCGCGACGCCGAGCACGACCATCAGCGCGGGCATCCCGATCAGCATCGGCCGCAACCGGTGTTCGAGCACGCGGCCGGCGAGCGACGTGCCGACGAAGTTCGCAATGCCGTAGCCGAGCAGGATCGCCGACAGCCCGTTCACGCCGACGCCCGCGACCTGTTCGAGGAACGGCCGCAGGTACGTGAAGAACGCGAAATGCCCGGTGAACACGAGGATCGTCGCGAACATCCCGAGGCCGACGGTCGGCCGGCGCAGCACGTCGATCAGCGTGCGCAGCCGCGTCGTGCCGCTCGGCGGCATCGACGGCAACGTGAGGATCTGCGACACGAACGAGAGGCCGCCGAGCGCGGCCGCAATCAGGAACACGTTGCGCCAGCCGATCAGGTGGCCGAAATAGCTGCCCATCGGCGCGGACGCGATCGTCGCGACCGCCACGCCGCTGAAGATGATCGACAGCGCCCGCGGCACCATCGCGGTCGGCACGAGCCGCATCGCGGTGGCGGTCGCCATCGTCCAGAAGCCGCCGAGCGCGACGCCGAGCACGACGCGACCGATCAGCAGCGTCGTCAGGTTGGGCGCGAACGCGACCGCCAGGTTCGATGCGACGAGCAGCACCGAGAACACGAGCAGCACGCGCCGCCGGTCGATCGTGCGGGTCAGCGCCGAGATCAGCAGGCTCGTGACGAGCGCGACCGTCGCGGTGGCCGTGACGGCCTGCCCGGCCACGCCTTCGGTCACGCCGAGGCTGTCGGCCATCGGCGTCAGCAGGCTCGCGGGCAGGAATTCGGCCGTGACGAGCCCGAAGACGCCGAGCGTCATCGCGAATACCGCGCCCCAGGCCGGTTCGCGGGGGGCCGCCGTCGAGGCGGCCGTGGAGATTCCGGGATTCATGCGTGGTTCCGTGTCGGTTAGGGAAAGTACTGATGAGGGCGTATCGTAAGGAACCACGTCAGGACGGTCTATGACATACAATCCGTTCTTGTTGATCGATCGTCCGAATCTCGATATGTCCGAGCCCCTGCTGCCTCCCATCCCCGACGTGCACGACCTCGTCAGCGAGCTGCTGCTGGGGATGCGCCTGAGCGGCGTCCAGTACCGCCGCATCCAGGTCGCGCGGCCGTTCGGGCTGAACTTCGGCCATGTGACGGGCCGCGCGCAGTTCCATTTCGTCGGGCGCGGCCCCGTGCTGCTGCGCGACGCGTCGGGCGACACGATGCGGCTCGAGGCCGGCGACGCGATCCTGCTGCCGCACGGCGGCATGCACGCGCTGGTGTCGGACCCCGATGCACCGTGCCGCGAGATCAACGGCTTCGAGGTCGCGAAGATCTGCGATACGGTCGCGTCGGTGGCGTCGGCCGGCGTGTCGCCCGCCGGTTGCGCGGCGACCGAGCCGGGCGCCGGCGATGCGCTGATCTTCAGCGCGTGCATGGAGCTCGATCTCGGCGGCATGCAGCCGCTGGTCGGCACGATGCCCGAGTTCATGCACGTCGGCACGCTGCTCGCGCGCTACCCGGAAATCCGCCCGATGCTCGACGCGATGGAGCGCGAAGCGTGCTCGGCGCGCGCGGGCTTCGCGGGCATCCTCGCGCGGCTCGCGGATGTGGTCGCGGCGTTCATCGTGCGCGGCTGGGTCGAGTGCGGATGCGGCGATGCGACGGGCTGGGTGCAGGCGCTGCGCGAGCCGAAGCTCGGCCGCGCGATCGTCGCGCTGCATCGCGACCCGGGCCGTAACTGGAGCGTGGCGGAACTCGCCACCGAAGCCGGCGTGTCACGTTCGGTGTTCGCCGAACGCTTTCTCGCGGCCACCGGGATGACGCCGGTGCGCTACCTGACCGAGCTGCGGATGCGGCTCGCCGCGCAATGGATCACGCGCGACCACGAGACGATCGAGGCCGTCGCGTACCGGCTCGGCTACGGCTCGCTCGCCGCGTTCAGCCGCGCGTTCAAGCGCGTGGTGGGCAAGCCGCCGGGCGCGGTGCGCGCGGACGGCGAGGTGGTCAGCCCGCACTGAACATCGCCGGCAACCACCGGATGCATCATCAACGTCGTTAATACAAAGAATCAGAAAACGCACTTTTACTTATTGTTTTTGGCTTCCGATAAAGGCGCACCTGCCGCGCACGCCGCGCGGCCCGTCATCTCAACGCTGACCGCCCCACCCCGGAGAAAGCCATGGCCACGGTTCGTCCCGCCGCCTCATCCCCCGCCCTTCCTGCTGCGCCCAACGACCTGAAGCGCATCGCCATCGCGAGCGTGATCGGCACGACGGTCGAATGGTACGACCTGTTCGTCTTCGCCACCGCATCCGCGCTCGTCTTCAACAAGGTGTTCTTCCCGAGCTTCGTGCCGCTCGTCGGTACGCTGCTCGCATTCGGCACCTTCGCGTCCGCGTATCTCGCGCGCATCGTCGGCGCCGCGCTGTTCGGCCATTTCGGCGACCGGCTCGGACGCAAGTCGATGCTGCTCGTATCGCTGGTCCTGATGGGCTGCGCGACGTTCGCGATCGGCCTGTTGCCGGGCTATGGCGCGATCGGCATCTGGGCACCCGTGTCGCTGCTGACGCTGCGCATCGTCCAGGGGCTCGCGCTCGGCGGCGAATGGGGCGGCGCGGTACTGATGGCGGTCGAGCATGCTCCCGCCGGCAAACGCGGCCTGTTCGGTTCGTGGGTGCAGGTCGGCGTGCCCGCCGGCACGCTGATCGCGAACCTCGCGTTCCTCGTCAGCAGTGCGATGTTGTCGCCCGCGGCGCTGCTCGCGTGGGGCTGGCGCATTCCGTTTCTCGCGAGCGCGCTGCTCGTCGGTGTCGGCCTGTATATCCGTCTGAACACGACGGAAACGCCGACCTTCGCGAAGGTCAAGGAATCCGCCGCGCAGGTGAAGCTGCCGATCGCCGCGGTGCTCGGCCGCTATGGCAAGCAGGTCGTGCTGGGCGGCGTCGCGACGATGTCGACCGGCACCGCATTCAACCTGATGGTCGCGTTCGGGCTCACGTACGGTACGCAGACACTCGGCTACTCGCGCGGCGCGATGCTGTCGATCGCATTGATCGCCTGCGCGCTCTGCATCGCGATGCTGCCGCTGTTCGGCCGCCTGTCGGACCGCATCGGCCGCAAACCCGTGATCTTCGGCGGCATTCTCGCCGAGGCGCTGTTTGCGTTTCCGATGTTCTGGCTGCTCGACAGCCGCGAGTTCTCGCTTGCGCTCGCCGGCTACCTGCTGATGATGACCGCGTTCGCGGCCAACTACGGGCCGATCGCGACGTTCCTCGCCGAACTGTTCGGCACCGAAGTGCGCTATTCGGGGCTGTCGGTCAGCTACATGCTGTCGGGCCTGCTCGGCAGCGCCGCCACGCCGATCGTGACGACCGCGCTGCTGTCCGCGACCGGGCGCGGCTCGTCGGTCGCGTGGTACATGGTTGCGTCCGCACTGGTCTCCGCGCTCGCGCTCCTGCTGCTCACGGAAACGCTGAAACGCGACCTGTCCGCGCACGCGCACCGCGACGAACCGGTCGGGGAACGCGCATGAATCCGGCCAGCCGAACGGTGAATCCCGTGACACCCGCCCTCGATCCGTCGCTCGTGCAGCAACTGCGCGACGTGAGCCTGCCGACGCTCGGCCATGTCCTCGAAACCGGCTTCGCACAACCGGTACTGCGTGCGCTCGTCCCCGGCGTCAAGCTGGTGGGCCGTGCGGTCACCCTGCAACTGCGCAGCCCTGACGCGGTCGCGGTCAATCGCGCGCTGGCCCGCCTCGCGACGGGCGACGTGCTCGTGATCGACATGCAGGGCGACCACATGCATGCGTGTGTCGGCGCGGTCACCGCGACGGCCGCGCAATGCACGGGGGCGGCCGGTATCGTCATCGATGGCGCGGCGACCGATCTGCACGAGCTTCGGCAGATCGGACTGCCCGTCTTTGCGCGCGGCACGAGCGCGTTGACGACCAAGCGCCTCGACGACGGCGCCAGCGCATTCGGCCGCTCCGTCCAGTGCGGCGGCGTGACGGTCGCGCCGGGTTCGATCGTGATGGCCGACGACAACGGCGTACTGTTCGCCGACCCGGCGACGCTCGCCGCCGTCATCGACGCCGCGCTCGCGTCGGATCGCGCGGAACCGGCGCTGCTCGCCCGCCTGCGGGCCGGCGAACCGGTATCCGACGTGCTGTCCGTCACCGCGCAGCACGACCATTCGCCGCGCTAATGATCCGCATTAGCACAATGAAATTGACGGGCCGCCCCGCGCGGGCGAACACTACCCCGCCATCAATGCCTGAACATGGAGAGACACCGATGCGATCCTTCGAAGACGCACGCCTGCCGGCCGGCGCGCACGACTGCCCGCCCGACGAATGGGCGATCCGTACCGACCTGGCGGCACTGTACCGCCTCGTCGCGCATTTCCGCATGACGGACATGATCGACACGCACATCTCGGCGCGGCTGCCCGGCGACACACCGACTTTCCTGATCAACCGCTACGGTGTGCTGTTCCACGAGATGCGCGCGTCCGATCTCGTGAAGATCGACGCGCACGGCAACGTGATCGACCCGCGCGCGGCTAGCGAGCCGGCACGGTTCCGCGTCAACGCGGCGGGCTTTACGATCCATTCCGCGGTTCATGCCGCGCGGGACGACCTGCACTTCGTCGTCCACACGCATACCGCGGCAGGCATCGCCGTGTCCGCACAGGAACACGGCCTGCTGCCGATCAGCCAGCACGCGCTGAAGTTCCATGAAAAGCTGGGCTATCACGACTACGAGGGCATTGCGCTCGACCTCGCCGAACGCGAGCGGCTGGTGCGCGACCTGGCCACGCACAAGGCGATGATCCTGCGCAACCACGGCCTGCTTGCGGGCGGTGCCACCGCGGCCGAGGCGTTCCACGAAATCTACTTCCTCGAACGCGCGTGCCAGGCGCAGGTGCAGGCGATGGCCGGCGGCGCGAAGCTGATCGTGCCGCCGGCCGACGTCTGCCGGCGCACGGCCGCGCAATTCACGCGCGACGATTCGGCCGACATCGCCGACACCGCGTGGCGCGCGGCGCTGCGCCTGATCGACGATCCCGCGTCCGACTACCGCTGCTGAAACTCCTTCGTCATGCGCCGGCCCTCCGTGCCGGCCTCTGCCACTGCTTCCGATGACTACAATCGCACTCCTCAGTAAAAGCTATGACATGTCGCACCTCGTCGGATCGATCCGGCGTGCGGCGCCAGCCTTCGACGTCGTGATGCACGGCGAACCGGGCGCGGTCGACGCGGAAATCGCCGCGTGCTGGGATCCGCCTCATGGCGCGCTCGCCGCGATGCCGAACCTGCGGCTCGTCCACAGCATCGCGGCCGGCGTCGACAACATCCTCGCCGATCCCGCGCTGCCCGCACTGCCGCTGTGCCGTGTCGTCGATCCGCAGCATGCGCGCGGCATGAGCGAGTTCGTCACCTGGGGCGTGCTGCATTTCCACCGCCGGCTCGACCTCGCGATGCGCAACCAGCAGGCCGCGCGCTGGTTTCGCCCGGACCAGGCGCATCCGTCGCAATGCACGGTCGGCATCATGGGGCTCGGCGAGATCGGCAGCCGTGTCGCCGTCGATCTCCAGCAACGCGGTTACACAGTTCGCGGCTGGGCGCGCCAGCCACGCGCGTTGCCCGGTATCGACCTGTTCGAGCACGACGACGGCCTGCACGCGTTTCTCGCCGGCACCGACATCCTCGTGTGCCTGCTGCCGCTGACGGATGAAACGCGCGGCATCCTGAATTCGACCACGTTCGATCGGCTGAAGCCCGGTGCGAAGCTGATCCACGTCGGACGCGGCGAGCATCTCGTCGTCGCCGATCTGGCCGCGGCGCTCGAACGCGGCCAGCTCGGCGGCGCGCTCGTCGATGTGTTCCCGGTCGAGCCGCTGCCCGCCGACGATCCGCTCTGGCGCGCGCCGAACCTGATCGTCACGCCGCACATGGCGTCGGTCGCCAGCTCCGACACGATCGGCCAGCAGGTCGCGCAGAACGTACAGCGGCTGCTGGACGGCGAGCCGCTGCGCAACGTGGTGGATGTCGCACGCGGCTACTGACCGCCGGCGGCCGCGTGCCGCCGCGTCACGGCGCGGCCGGTGCGTCGGGCGCCTCCTGGCGGTCGAGAAACGCGTTCAGCGCGTCGACGAACGCCGCCTCGGCCGCATTGAGCTTGCGGTCCTGCGACCACAGGAAGTGGATGTCGACGTCGGCCACGCCTTCGTCGGGCGGCAGGCGCTGGAAACGTCCGTGCGCGATGTCGTCCCGGACGATGTGCTCGGGCAGGCAGCCGATCCCGAGCCCCGCGAAGATGAAGCGCTTGACCTCGGCCATGCTCGACGACGACGCGATCACGCGCCCGGTGAACCCCATCTCGTCGCGAAAGATCGTCAGCGGCGACATGTGATCGCCGACCTTGTCACCGGTGAACGACACGAACGGCAGGCCGGCCAGGTCGGCCGTGCGCAGGCCGTCGCGCCCGAACAGCGGATGGTGGCGCCCGCAGAACAGCGCGTAATGCTGGCGCAGGAACACGCGGGCGTCGATCCGTTTCGGCAGCGCGCGGCGCGGCGTCAGCCCGAGCGTCAGCGCCCGCTGCTGCAGGCTGTTGACGACGTCGGCGCTGCGCATCACCTGGCTTTCGAATTCGATGCGCGGATAGGTGCGATGAAACTCGGCGAGGAAATCGTCGTACGCGGGAAAGTCGATGCCGCTGACGATCCCGATGCGCACGGTGCCCGAGATGTCGTGATCGCGATCGACGTCTGCAAGCGACAGCCGCGAGATCGTGCCGTAGATGTCTTCGGCGATCTGCTGCACCTCGATGCCTGCCTGCGTGACCTCGATGCGCGGCCCGTGGCGGTCGACGAGACGCAGGCCGAGTTGCTCCTCGAGCCGCCGCAACGCCTGGCTCACGGCCGGCTGCGTGAGGTGCAGGCGCATCGCCGCGCGACTCACGCTCTGCTCGCGCGCAATCGCGAGAAAGGTGCGCAGCAGGTTCCAGTCGAGGCGGTCGTTCAGGTAGGTGTCGGGGCGGTCTTTGCTCATCACGGGTCTCGCGGCTTCATCATTCGTGAAAATTATACTCAGGATAACGATTAAAAATTGGACTAATTGTTTTTGATTTTCGATAAAGACGACACGATGAACACCGGCCGCGTGGGCGGCCGACCGATCAGGAACCTCGACGATGCTGAAGATCAATGCGGAGCGGCTCTGGCAGAGCCTCATGGACATGGCGCAAGTGGGCGCGACCGCGAAAGGCGGCGTGCGCCGCCTCGCGCTGACCGACGAAGACGCGGCCGGCCGCGCGCGCTTCGAGACGTGGTGCCGGGACGCGGGGCTCACGCTCACCGTCGATCGCGTCGGCAACCTGTTCGCGCGGCGCGCGGGCCTGCGGCCGGACGCGGCGCCCGTCGCGAGCGGCAGCCACCTCGATACCCAGCCGGAAGGCGGGCGCTTCGACGGCGTGTATGGCGTACTCGCCGCGCTCGAGGTCGTGCGCACGCTGAACGACGCGGGGATCGCCACCGAACGGCCGATCGAGATCGTCGTGTGGACCAACGAGGAAGGCGCGCGGTTCACGCCCGCGATGCTCGGCTCCGCCGCGTTCACCGGCGTGATGCCGCTCGACGCGGCGCTCGCGTCACGCGATGCGGCGGGCGCAAGCGTCGCCGATGCGCTCCGCGCGAGCGGCTATGCGGGCGAGCGCGCGGTGCCCGGCGCGCCGTTCGACGCCTATTTCGAAGCGCATATCGAACAAGGGCCGGTGCTCGAGGAAAACGGCGTGCCGATCGGCGTCGTCACGGGCGGCCAGGCGATCCGCTGGCTCGACGTGCGCGTCGCGGGGCAAGCCGCCCATGCGGGCACGACGCCGATGCAGTACCGGCGAGATGCACTGTTTGCCGCCGCCGACATGGCGGCCGAACTCGAGGCGATCGCCGCCGACTACTTCCCGCTGGGACTGACGACGATCGGCGAATGGCAGATCCGCAACGCGTCGCGCAACACGATCGCGGGCGACGTCACGTTCACGGTCGACCTGCGCCATCCGGACGACGCGGCGATCGCCGACATGGAAGCCGCCGTGCGCGCACGTTTCGGCAAAGTGGCCGCGCGGCGCGGCGTGTCGGTCGGGATCGGGCAACACTGGGTCAGCCCGGCGACGCCGTTCGATCCGGCCTGCGTCGACGCCGTTCAGCGCGCGGTCGACACGCTCGACTATCCGAACCAGCGCATCATCAGCGGCGCCGGACACGACGCGATCCATCTCGCCAAACACTGCCCGACCGCGATGGTGTTCATTCCGTGCGTCGGCGGATTGAGCCACAACGAAGCCGAAGACGCGCTGCCGGCCGATGTGGCACGCGGCGCGGACGTGCTGCTGCACGCGATGCTCGCACGTGCGGCGCGCGTGTAAGCGGCCGATCCTCACGTTACGCCACGCACAACCGGCCCCCTTTCCGACCCCGACACTGCTCCCGACCGTGACCCGCTACCCTGACCGACCGCTTGCCGCGCTGCGACGCGCATGGCTCTTCGTCCCCGGCGCCGATGCCGCCGCTCACGCCACCGCGCTCGGCACGTCCGCCGACGCGATCGTCGCCGACCTGGAGGAAATGACCGCGCCTGCCGACCGGCCGGCCGCGCGCCAGCGCATCGTCTCGCTGCTCGGCGACGCGGCCGCCTGCGGCGCGCTCGGCGCGGTCCGGATCAATCCGCTCGAGCAGGACGGCCAGGACGATCTCGAAGGCGTGATGCGCGGCCGCCCCGGGGCGATCTTCCTGCCGCATGCGGAAACGCCGGCGCAGCTCGCACGGCTCGCCGACGCGCTGACGGCGCTCGAAGCGCGGCACGGCCTGCCGGACAGCTCGACCGAGATCGTGCCGACGATCGAGTCGGCCCGCGGACTCGTGCACCTGGGCGCGATGCTCGCCGCGAGCCCGCGCATCCGTCACGCGATGCTGGCGGTCGAGGATCTCGCGGCAAGCTTCGGCGCGCGCCGCACGCGTGACGGGCTGGAACTGCTGCATGCGCGCAGCCGCTTCCTGATCGAATGCATCGCGGCCGGCTGCCAGCCGATCGACCTGCCCTGCACCTACCTCGCGGCAGACGTCCTCGCGCACGATCTCGACACGTCGACCGGGCTCGGCTTCCGGTCGAAATGCGCGGTGTTCGCCGCGCATGTGGACGCGATCAACCGGGCGCTGACGCCGTCCGATGCGGACGCGCACGCGGCGCGCGCGCTGCTGGATGCCTATCGCGCGCAATCGGCATCCGGCCACGCCGCCGCCCCCTGGCGCATCGATGCGCCCGACGCGAACAATGCGCGCCGGCTGCTCGAACGCCACGCACAATGCCGGCGCGTAGCCGACGCGCATGCGCAGGCGGCGAGCATAAACGCCGCTAATGCTCGGAATTAAAAAACAGAATTTTACGCACGCATATCGGCGACGGATAAACCGCATTGCGGCACGCCAGGGCCACGCCCGACAGAACACCGCGGCACGGCCGGCACCCTCATACGAACGACAGGACAGCCCATGTCTCAACCTGCCCCCCACACGCATCAGCCCGTGCGCGCCGCCACCGCAGCGTTCATCGGCACCGCCGTCGAGTTCTACGACTACTACACGTACGCGACCGCCGCCGCGCTGGTGCTCGGCGACGTGTTCTTCCCGAGCGGCAACCACTTCCTGAGCACCATGGCGTCGTTCGGCACCTTTTTTGTCGGTTTCGTCGCGCGGCCGCTGAGCGGCGCCGTGTTCGGCCACCTCGGCGACCGCATCGGCCGCAAGAAAATGCTCGTGCTCACCATGTTCCTGATGGGGATTGCGACGACCGGCATCGGCCTGTTGCCCGGCTACGCGACGATCGGCATCTGGGCGCCGATCCTGCTGGTGCTGCTGCGGATCCTGCAGGGCATCGCGGTTGGCGGCGAATGGGGCGGCGCCGTGCTGATGGCGAGCGAACACGCGCCGGCCGGCCGCAAGACGTTCTTCGCGTCGTTCCCGCAAATGGGCAGCCCCGCCGGGCTGATCCTGTCGCTGCTCGCGTTCCGCTTCGTCACGTCGCTCGACCACGACAGCTTCGTCAGCTGGGGCTGGCGCCTGCCGTTCCTCGCGAGCTTCGTGCTGCTGCTCGTCGGGATGGCGATCCGGCTCGGCGTGAAGGAGTCGCCCGAATTCGAACGCGTGCGCGATACCAACGCCGTGGCCAAGTACCCCGTCGCCGAAGTGCTGCGCACCGCGTGGGTACCGATCCTGCTGGCCGCCGCGGCAACGACGATCGGCTCGGCCGGATTCTTCTTCACGAATACGTTCATGATTTCGTACGTGACGACCTACCTCGGCATGTCGAAGTCGTTCATTCTCGATTGCCTGTTCGTCGTCACCCTCATCCAGCTGCTGTCGCAGCCCGTCTCCGCGCTGCTCGCGCAACGCTTCGGCGAGACGCGCTTCCTCACCTGCGCGGCCGTGCTGTCGATGCTGACACCCTATCCGATGTTCCTGCTCGTTCAGACCCAGAACCCCGTCGCGATCGTTGCCGGCATTTCGTTTTCGGTCGTCACGCTGTCGGCGATCTACGCGGTCATCGCCGGCTTCATGACCCCGGCGTTTCCGACGCGCGTCCGCTACTCCGGCATCTCGATCGCGTACCAGCTGTGCGCGATGGTCGCCGGCGGTACGACGCCGCTGATCGGTACGATGCTCGCGCAGCAGTTTCGCGGACAATGGCTGCCGCTCGCGGCGTTCTTCACGCTGCTGTCGTTCGTCTCCCTCGTCGGCATTGTCGGGCTCGGGCGCTACTGTCAGCGTCAGCGCGCGACCGTTCGCGGCACGCTGGCGACCAGCCCGTGATACCGGGCCGGTGAGCGATGCGCGCGCAACGCATGAACCCGACCACTCAACCGTTGCGCGCTTCCAGCTTGTCGATCAGCGCCGTCGCACACTGCACGGCAAGCGCCGCGCACTGCTCCGCATCCACGACCGCGCCGCTCGCCACGGTGCCCTGCACGATCCGGCCCAGCAAATCCTTCGAGAGATCGGCGATCTCGTAGTCCCGCTCAGTCATGATGTCCCTCCTGCACGTCGACCGATGACATCGACGCGCTCACTTCCCCTGCCCGTTCAACGCCCTTTTGCCCGCACGACGATCTGCGCCTGCGTGTCGCGTTCGATGCGCTCGAGCGATGCACGCAGCGCCGTGAATTCGTCCGGCGTACACACCTGACGGCCGAAGTTCGCCGTCATCCGCCGCGTGACCTGCACCACGCGCGCGGCCGCGTCGAATACGTAATGCGACGTGAAGTCGACGAAGCGGTCGTGCACGGCCGCGTCGGTCGGCAGATCGGTCACCGCGACGTCGGCCGGCAGCGCGATCTGGCCGGTCTCGTCGAACGTGCCGCCGATGCAGCCCCATGGCTGCGTGCGCACGGGCTCGGCCAGCCAGCTCTCGACCTGCGTCGCGATGCCGCCCGTCAGGCTCGACAGCGCGGGCAACGCGGTCGTGCCGTCGGGCCACACGAAATGATCGAGCGTGCCCGACATCGTCACGTCGAACGGCCCGTCGGTCACGCGCCGGTCGCTGGTCGACAGGTGCGCGCGGCCGCGCAGGCCGCTTTGCCGCAGACGGTTGTTCGCGAGCTGCGCGATCAGGTCGGGCGTCGCGCGGCGAAACAGGTTGCGTTCGAGTTCGGCCGTCCAGCCGTCGTCCTCGATGTACGCATGAAAACGCGTGGCCCCCGGCCCCGCCGCATCGATCTCGACCCGCGCGATGCGGCCGCGCGGCTGCGTGGCCGGCGTGCGCGACAGCACGCCCGTGTCGACGAGCAGCGCGGGACGGTCCATCACGATCGGCGGCAGGTAGCCGAACGCGATGCCGGCCGTCGTCGTGTCCGCGTAAAGCGCGAGATCGGGCAGCCACGTGATCGCGTGATTGATCGCACCGCCGCCGTAACCGGGCACCGACGGCAGCGTATAGACCGACCCGAGATTGAGCAGCACCGGCTCGCTGCGGATGCCGACCGCCGCGAGCAACGCGCCGAACAGCGCGACATGATCCTTGCAGTCGCCGTAGCGGTTGCGCAGGATGTCCGTCACGCGATGCGGCGCGGCGGCGGTTTCACCGAGAAACAGCCCGACGTAGCGGATGTTCGCCTGCACCCAGTCGTACAGGATGCGCGCCTTGTCGTGCGGATCGGCCACGCCCGCCGTGAGCGTGCGCGCCAGTTGCGCAACGGCCGGATCGTCCGTGCCCGGATCGACGGCCGCGTTGCGGTAGCGCGCGGCGAATGCCGCATAGTCGGGCAGCGTCGACACGACGAGCCGGTCGCCGTAGGTCGCGTAGCCGACCGCGCCATTCTCGATGCGGTCGTACGGGCCGTGCCGGTAGTCGAATTCGTAGCGTGTGCGGCCGTTCGCGGTGACCGGCGGCAGCGCGACGTAGCCGCGCGCATCCGCGTACAGCGGCATGTCGGCCGGCACGTCGAAGATCAGCCGCTGGCTGTCGACCGGCTCGCGCGACGGCTCCACGGTATAGCCGAAGTAGCCGCGGTTGACCGGCTTCGTGCGGGTCTTGCGGAACGCCACGCGCGTACTCGACCCGGCTTCGACGCCGGGAAACACGACGGTGCGCAACAGCCCGTCCTGGAACGTCGGCGCGCCGGCCGAGCGCGGCTCCTGCACGTCGCGGATGCCGTCCGCGCCGACCGGATGCGCGACACCGTCGCGGTCGATCGTCTCGGCCGCGAGCAGGTCCACCTTCTCGAGATTCTTGTCGAACCACACGTAGCGCTGCGCGACCGCGTCGATGCCGTTCGCGTTGTTCGCGCGCAGCGTCGAATCGTCGTGCTCGTCGAGCGAACCGTCGTGCTGGATCACGAATTCGTGGACATCGCTGACGAGCGTGACGGGCGCGTCGCCGCCCGTGTCGAGTGTGTTGCCGTTGTCGCGCACATCGGCCATGGCCGCGCCGGCGCCGAGCGCGACGGCGCAGGCGAGCAGCCGGCCGGTCCATCCGGAAGGAAAAAACCCCACGTCGAAGCTCTCCGCGTGTGCATTGCCCGGCGCCAGGGCCGCGCGCCGGCGCGGACGGATCGATCCGCATGACGCGCCCATGACGGCTCGCGCGCCGCGTGCCCGTCGTGCGAACCAGTGTGGGTGACGTGCCGGCGAGCGTCAAGCCGCGCGGCGGCGTGCCGGCCTCGCGGGCATCACCCGCTGCGCCACGCCGGCATGCCGCCCCCGTGCACCCTGTCCCGGGCGAGCGGGCTTTTTTGTATCACGCTGCGACATATAATTCAGTCAGATCGCCCATGCGTGCGACGTCGACGGAATGACGCTCTACCGGACACGACGTGCCGACGTGGGGAAGGAGACATCATGGCGATCATCAATAGCGACTTCGAAATGGGTTACCTCGTGATCGCGTTCACGCTGCTGGGCCTGGTCCTGTTCGGCGCACTGCTGACGGCGCTGCATCTCCGGTGGCATCCGAGACTGGTCGGCGCCGCGCTCGGCGCATTGCTCGGCATCGCGCTGATCGAAGCGATACCGATGCTGACGTGAACACGGTCCGGCGCCCATTCGTCCGATCACGCGCCGCGCGGGGCCGGAACGGCCGGCGCCTGCCACGGAGGCCGTCATGGCTTCGCCGCTCTGCCTGACCTATCGCCAGTGCGGGATTCGCGCGGTCGCGCTCGTCGACCCGGTAGCCGGCGAAGGGCTCGAACTCGGCGCGCTGTACGAGCCGCTCGCCGTCGTGGTCTGGCGCGACGCCCGCGGATGCCACGAGGCACACCTGCTCGACCCGAAACATCACGTGTTCCGCAACGACGCGGACGCGGTCAGGATCTCGATCGCGCTGGCGAAGCGCTTCATCGACACGATGCTCGCCGGCACCTTCACGCCCGCCGGCTGACGGCCGGCCGCGGCGCCTTTCGTCCCTCGTCGTACCGGAGGCGACATGGAACACGGTATCGTCCAGGCGTTCGTGCTGCTCGCGCTCCTCGTGTTCGCGGTGCTGTTCTTCACGGCCGGGCGCGGCCGCGACCGCACGCGCGACCGGCTGCTGCACCGGCCCGCGCGACGCTCGTCACGCTCGCATACGCATCGTCATCCGTAATCGCGTCATCACGCGATCGCACCGCGCAAAAAAAAATCGGCCGGCGGCCGCGCGTCGTTCGATGCGCATGCCGCCGGCCTTTCAGCGGAGGTCCGGTACCGCGGGCGGCACGCGCGATGCGCGCCTACACGCCCCACATCACGTGCCGGCCCTGTTCGTGGGCCGCACGCATCATGTCCAGCAGCGGCCACGCGCGCTGCGCGAGCCCGCCCGCATGCGGCGACACGTCGTCGCGCAGCGCCTGCGTCGAATGCTCGTGTGCGCGTTCGCGCGCCGCATCGTCCCTGATGGCCTGTTCGAGCCGCGCGATCGCACCCGGCAGCTCGTCGGTGGAAATCACGCCGCGAACGTCCAGCCCCTTGCCGACCAGCCCGAGCAGATACTGCGCCAGATCGCGCAGCATCACGATATCGGGTGCGGCGGAGGAGCGAAACGTGATCAGCATCGTCATTTCCCCTTGTCGTCGCCGCGTACCGTACGGCGCATCGTGCCGCCGGTCGCGGCGAGGCCCCGTGGCCATCCCGCTGCGCGTAAGCGCCGCCCGTTCTTCTGAACCGGACGTTCGCCCGGCACGATGCGCGCGTCGCGCGGCCGGGTTCGTATGTGGCGTGGAGGCGGGATGACTCGAAGGCCTGATTCGATTTTATATCACATTGTGATGTATTCAAGCGTACAGACCCTGAATGGCACGTAACCGCGCGGCGATGCCATCACCCGCCGCGGCACGCGACGTGCACCGCTACCCGACGTTCATCGGCAGCAGCACCATCTGCTTGCCCTCGACGTGCAGGCGCGCCTGCAGCTCGACGGGTGTCTGGTTGTGCAACCAGGCCGTGAGGAAATTCACGCGCCGGAAGATCAGCTTGCTCGCGAAGCACACCGAGTTCGGATACTCGTCGAGCGTCGACGACGCGAGGTTCATGAATTCGACGACGGGATTCGTGCCGAACGCGATCCGGTAGTCGGCCGCGATCCCGTTGCGGCGGCAGTGCGCGACATAGTAGTCGAGCGATTCGGTGATCGCGTGGCGCAGCCGTTCGAGATGTTCGTGACCGTCGTACGCCTTCGCGTCGACTTCGCCGACCGCGAGGAAGATCACGTTGCGGAAGTGGCCGGGGAACAGCCGGTTGACCCACAGCAGCGCGTGCATGCTCGCGCCGCGATGCTTGCCGACCAGCAGCACGGCGGTCGGTTGCGACGGGTCGGGCTTGCCCGGCGCGGTGGCCTCGTCGATTGCGGGCGCCTTGCCCGAGAACAGCTCGTCCTCCTTGGCGAGCTGCGCGCGCGTATAGGCGTAGTGGCGGTTGATCATGAAGCACAGCGCGATCACCGCGCTCGTCACGAGCACCGTGAGCCAGCCGCCGGCGGTGAACTTCTCGATCAGCGTGATCACGAGCACGGTCGCCGTCACGCTCAGCCCGAGCGCCGACAGGAAGAAGTGCTTGAACCAGCCCTGCTGGCTGCGATGATGCCACCAGTACGTGCACAGCCCGAGCAGCGACATGCTGAACGTGAGGAACACGTTGATGCTGTATAGCACGACGAGCACGTCGACGTTGCCGTGCGTCCACAACAGGATCAGCAGGCTCGACAGCCCGACGACGATGATGCCGTTCTGCCGCACGAGGCGCCCCGACAGGTCGCGGAAATGGCGCGGCACCCACGAATCCGACGCCATGTTCGACAGCACGGCCGGGCCGTCGAGGAAGCCCGTCTGCGCGCCGACCAGCAGCAGCCCGGCCTCGAACGCGAGCACGGCCGCGAGCAATGCGTGGCGCGCGAACGCCGAACCGAGCCCGAGATGGTCGATCACGCTGCCGAACACGACCGCGTTGAGCGTCTCGCCGTCGACGGGCTTCGCGTGCCACAGCATGTACAGCAGGATGATGCCGCCGGCCGTGAACGCGAGCGACGTCGACATGTACCACATCGTCACCTTCCCGTTCGGCACGCGCGGATCGGCGAGCATGTTCACGTTGTTCGACACGGCCTCGAGGCCCGTATAGGTACCGCCGCCGAGCGAGAACGCGCGCATCAGCAGCGCGAGCAGCACGAACAGCCCGAGCGACTGCGACATGCCGTGCGCTTCGTGCACGGCGTCGGGCACCACCATCGCGAGGCTGCTGCCGTGCACGGCGACGCCATACACGATCAGCCCGAAGTGCAGGATCACGAAGCCGATGAAGATCGGCAGCAGCACCATGATCGATTCGCGCATCCCGCGGAAGTTGAGCCCCGTCATCATCAGGATCAGCACGATCTCGGTCGTGAGCTTGAACGCCTGCGCGCTGACCGGCAGCAGGCTGAAGAACGCGTCGACCCCGCTCGCGAGCGACGTCGCGACGGTCAGCACGTAGTCGACCAGCAGCGCCGCGCCGGATACCAGCCCCGGCTTCGACCCGAGCAGCGCCGTCGCGACGCGGTAGCCGCCGCCGCCGGTCGGGAACAGCTCGATCACCTGGTTGTAGCCGAGCGCGATGATGAACACGGTCGCCGCGGTCGCGAGTGCGAGGAACAGCGCGAGCGCATGGTGCTGGCCGAGCGCGAGAAACGCCTCCTCCGGGCCGTAACACGACGACGACAGCCCGTCGGCGCCGAGCCCGACCCAGGCCAGCAGCGGCGTCACGGCAATCGCATGCCGCGTGCGCGGATCGAGCGGGTCGAGCGGTTTTCCGACGAGCAACTGCCACACTTTCTGGAATGCGGTCATGACTCCTCCGGAACGCCCGACGCATCGGCGCAACTGTTCTAAAAGTAAATGAGTTCCGGGACAACTTCCAGTCGGCGTATTCCATAAGGCGGCGTCGCGCACGGCCGGATTGCTTTCAGCACGCCGACACGTTTCAGACAGTCGGGCTACAGCCCCACAGGTCGGACATGACAGTGCGGCCGCGGCACGCGCGTGTTGCCCGCGGCGGCGGCACGGTCGATCGGCATGCAACAGGACGAGCTTGCGCGGCAACGCGAGCTGCCATCCGATCGATGCGCGTCGGGAAGGCTACCGTCGCGCTACGACTCGGCGGCCCGTGCAACGCGTCAGCCGGCCTCGCCCAACGCGCGGGCGAGCAGGCGCGACACGCCGACGAAGGCCGGATGCGGTGCGGTGATCACGAAGGTCGGAATCTTCGCGAGATAACCGGCAAAGCGCCCCTTCGCCTCGAAGCGGGCACGAAACGGCGACGCATCGAACCATGCACCGAGGCGCGGCACGACGCCCCCTCCGATATGAATGCCGCCGGTCGCGCCGAGGGTCAGAGCCAGATTGCCCGCGAACGTGCCGAGCATGCCGCAGAAGCACTCCAGGGTCGCCACGCTGCGTGCGTCGCCGTCGAGCGCACGATCGATGATGGCTGCCGTATCGGTCGCGTCGGCCTCGGGCGTGTCGTCGCCGTCGCGCGCCGCGAGCGCCGCGTGAATCACCGCGATGCCGGGGCCCGAGACCAGCCGCTCGAACGATACGTGCGGCCAACGCACCCGCGCGTAGTGCAGCACGTCGGCCTCGCGTGCGTCGGCAGGCGCAAACGACACATGCCCGCCCTCGCCGGACAACGGCACCCATGTGTCGCCCGCGCGCACGAGTGCCGAGACGCCCAGCCCCGTTCCGGCGCCGAGCACGCCGATCGTACCCGCGGGCGCCGCGTGCCCACCGCCGACCTGCCGCCGTTGTCCCGCGGACAGATGCGGCACGGCCATCGCCAGCGCCG
This sequence comes from Burkholderia lata, assembly GCF_902499025.1. Lineage (GTDB taxonomy): Bacteria > Pseudomonadota > Gammaproteobacteria > Burkholderiales > Burkholderiaceae > Burkholderia > Burkholderia lata_C. The sequence goes on from NZ_CABVPW010000014.1 coordinate 133,460, forward strand.
CGAAGTCGTTGAAGACGCGTAGCGTTTCGAATCCGAGCGCGCGGCGCGTCGCGTCGATCGAGAAGCGCCAGTCATGATTAGTCATGCTGACCATGTCGCCGTCCACGGGATTGGCGATCGCGATCGCCGCGTCGCGCACCCGCACGCCCCCCGCGTCGCGCAGGAACGCGCGCACCGCGTCGTCCACACCGGCATGGGCGCCGCATCGATAGACGCGCACGTCGCCGATCCCGCCGAGCGCGGTCTCCAGCGCGAAGCGCGCATGCGTGCCGCCGATGTCCGCCAGCAAGCGGGGTTCGCCGGCGCGCACGCCGCACGGCGCAACCGGATGGCCATTCATGGTCGCTTCGCTCATCGTATCTCCCGAAATGTCATTCGTCTGTCGATCGCAACGGTCATGGCACCTCCACGCCGCGCGCCGCGCTCAGCAGCTCGAACCAGTGCTCGCGCCCGAGCGTGATACGGGTTGCCTCGACCGCTTCGCGCAGCGCCGCGATCCGGCCCGACCCGACGATCGGTAGCGGCCGGCACGGCAGCGCGAGCAGCCACGCGAACAGCACCGTCGTCGCGGACACGCCATGCGCGTCGCCGATCCGCGCCGCGGTCGCGCGCACGCGCGTCGCGACGGGCGATGCATCGGTCAACAGGCGTCCGCCCGCGAGCGGCGACCACAGCATCGGCGGACAGCGCCAGCGCTGCGCCTGGTCGAACGTGCCGTCGTCGAGCGGCGCGAGATGCAGCAGCGAACATTCGACCTGGTTCGTCGCGAGCGACATCCCGTGCGCCGCCATCCGGTCCTGCAGCAACGCTGCCTGCGCGGCCGTAAAGTTCGATATCCCGAATTCGCTCACCTTTCCGTCGCGCCGGAGCGCGGCAAAGGTCGTCGCGACTTCGTCGGCATCCATCAGCGGATCGGGCCGATGCAGCAGCAGCAAGTCGAGCCGGTCGGTGCGCAGCGCGCGCAACGACTGCTCGACCGACGCGATGACATGCGCGGCCCGCGTGTCGTAGTGCTTGATCCCGTGCGCGGGCCGGCGCGCGGAGACGAGCCGGATCCCGCACTTCGTGATGATCCGCATCCGTTCGCGCAGGTGTGGCGCATCGGCCAGCACGTCGCCAAACAGGCCCTCGGCCGTATAGTCGCCGTAGATGTCCGCATGGTCGAAGCTCGTCACGCCGAGTTCCAGCGCTGCCTCGATCAGCGCACGACGCTCGCGGACCGACAACGCCCAGTCGCCGATCCGCCACATCCCGAACACGATGCGCGAGAACGGCGCGGCGTCGGCCCCCATCGATATCGTCGTACAAGGTTCCGTCATCGCGCTCACCACCACCATTCGACCTGCGCGCCGACCGTCGAACCCGTACGCGACGTGCCGAAAATCCCCGTCGTCGACAGCGGATCCCCGGGCGCCGCCGCATCCTGCGCGGCCTGGTTCCAGCGTGCATACGTGTAGAACACGCGGAATTCGGGCCGCGACCAGAACGAGCGGTCCATCGCGAGCGTCAGCGCGACGCTCGCCTTCAGCAGCGTGCGCGTCGGGCCGCCGGACGGCGTCACGCGATCGTGTCCGAGGTCGCCCTGCAGCTTGATGTGCTGCGTGAACGCATACACCGGCCGCACGCCCATCGATACCCAGGTCTGCGACCCGCCCGACGGCGCGATGTCGCGCTGGTAGATGCCGACCACCTGTCCGCCGAAGTCGCGCGTCACCTGCCAGTCGAACGCGTCGAGCACGCGCAGGCTCTTGTAGCGGTTGTCGTTGGTCAGCGTTCCCGTGTAGCCGAGGCCCGTGCCCGGACCGACGCCGTACTGGAACGCGAGCTTGTTCTTGCCGCCGAGCAGGTTGGTCTGCACGTGCTGGACCGTGAACGACCAGCCGCTATGCGCGTCCTGCAGCATGCCGCCCGCATTCAGCACCGGCGCGCGGGCCGGGATGTAAGACAGCCCGAACTGCAGTTCGCCGCCGGGGTTCGGGCGCACGCCCGACAGTTGCAGGTCGTGGCGCGTCGCGTAGTTGGGCTGGTCGATGTAGTCTTCGCGGAACAGCGCATAGCTGAGTTTCAGGCCGCCGCCGATCGGCACGTTCTCGACGCCCGCGCCGAGGCCGCTCGGGTTCCAGTAGTAGAAGTCGTTCATGTGAACGTCGTTGCGCCGGTAGTAGATGCGCCCGAACCAGATCCGCATGTCGTCGAGCCCCGGAAAGTTCGTGAGCTGCACGTACGACTGCGGCAGGCGAATCCTTCCGTGATTGCCGTCGAAGGTCGGCGTGCGGTCGAGATCGTTGACGAGGCTCGCCATGCCGACTGCCGACAGTTGCATGCCGTTCGAAAACTTGTACAGCGTCTGGTCGATCTCCAGTTCGCTGTAGATCTGGCACTCGTTGCCGAGCCGGTATTTGCTCTGTGCGCCCGGCAACTGGAAGCAGGCCTGCGAATGGCCGTCGCTCGTACCGACGCCGGCCCGCAGATAGCCATGGAACTGCGTCCACGGCGTCAGCTGGTTCCAGGCCGACGACGGCGTCGGCGTCGCCACGTTGGTGGCACTCGTGTCGGCCGGCACGACGCCGGTGGCCTGCGAGAGGCCGCCCGGCGCGCTGTCCGCGGCGACCGTCGTCGTCGGGTCCGGCGCCGCATGCAGCGCGGCCGACGCGACGGCCAGCGAGAACGCGGCGGCAAGCCGCGTGAGCCTGAACGGGGTGCGTGCGGGGCCGCGCACGGCGCAGCCTGCTTCGTCGATCATGAACGTGTCTCCAAACGTTGTCAGTGCGCCGCGTGCGATGCGCGGCGTCATCGAATAGGTGTGTGTGCTGCGTCGTCCGCGATGTTGCCGACCGGCCGGCGCGCTGGACGATCCGCGCGCCGGCCCCGTGCGAACTCAGCCTGCGACTTCAGCTCGCGAGTCGAGATCGAGCACCGGCGGCACGTCGGCGGCCGCCGGTCCCGGCGCATGAATGCGGATCGGCTCGCCCGCGGCCGCGCTCGCATAGATCGCGTCGAGAATTTCCATCACGATCAGCCCTTCCTCGCCGGGGGCGGGATGCGGGACGTCGCACAGAATCGCTTCCGCGTAGTCGTACATCGCCGAATGCGCGCCTTCCGCGGGCGGATTCAGGCGCATGTCGAATTGCGCGCCGTTCTGCTCGATGAACACGTGCGCATCGAACGTGTAGCCCTCGTTCAGGTTCTTCTGCAGCAGCCCGGCACGCGTGCCGAGGAGGCGGGTTTCCATCAGCTCCGCCTCCTGGATGTTGGTTGCCCATGACGCCTCGAGCGCGAGCGTCGCGCCGTTGTCGAACCGGATCAGCGCGGCCGCGAGATCCTCGACGTCGAACGTCTTGCCCGCGCGGGCGGCCAGTTCGCGCGCGATCGGATCGTAGGTGCTGCCCATCACCCACACGGGCTTCGGATAGCCCATCAGCCACAGCGCGAGATCGAGGCGATGCACGCCGAGATCGATCAGCGGCCCGCCGCCCGCCAGCGCCTTCGTGCCGAACCAGCCACCAAAACCGGGCATCCCGCGGCGGCGATGCCAGACCGTCCGTCCGAAATAGAAATCGCCGAACAGACCGCTTTCGACCTGCGCCTTCAGCGCGCGCGACTGAGCACTGAAGCGGTACGAGAAATTGATCATCAGCCGCTTGCCGGCGCGCTGCGCGGCGATCAGCATCTCGCGCCCCTCGTCCGCGTTCAGCGCCATCGGCTTCTCGCACAGCACGTGGCAGCCGGCGTCGAACGCGGCGAGCGTCAGCTCGCGATGGAATTTGTTCGGCGTGCACACGCTGACGATGTCGAGCTTCCCGGCTGCCAGCATCGCGTCGGCCGACGCGTAGCGTGCGTCGATGCCGAACGTGTCGCCTACCTTCGCGAGCCGCTTCTCGTCGGGATCGGCAATCGCGACCACGTCGACATCGGGATGCTCGCGCCAGCCTTCGATATGCTTGCGGCCGATCCCGAGCCCGATCACGCCGACGCGCAGGCGCCGGCCGCGTGCGATCGCCGCCGCTTCCGGCAGCTCGACCTTGTAATCGTCGTTCATGCAAGGTCTCCTGCGCTTTGCTGGATGCCGACGTGCGCAAACTGCTTGCTCTTCTCGCTGAGCGTCTCGAGCGGCGGCGAATTCGGGCAACGGTCGGCGAGGGTCACGCGCGGTGCGGCCCACTGCACCGCGTTCGCGATCACGCGCTGCACGTTTCGGTCGTGATAGGTCGGGTAGGCTTCGTGCCCGGGGCGGAAATAGAAGATCCGGCCGTGGCCGCGTTCCCAGCAGCAGCCCGAACGGAACACTTCGCCGCCCTCGAACCACGAGATGAACACGGTGCTGTCCGGCTGCGGGATGTCGAAGCGCTCGCCGTACATCTCCTCGTGCGGCAGTTCGAAATACTCGCCGAGGCCGGCCGCGATCGGATGCGACGGTTCCACGACCCACAGCCGCTCCTTCTCGGCCGCTTCGCGCCACTTCAGCGAACAGTTCGTGCCGAGCAGGCGGCGGAAGATCTTCGAGAAGTGCCCCGAATGCAGCACGATCAGGCCCATCCCTTCGAGCACGCGTCGCTGCACGCGCTCGACGATCTCGTCGGAGACTTTCGCGTGCGCCTTGTGCCCCCACCAGATCAGCACATCGCACGCGGCGAGCCGCGCTTCGCTGAGTCCGTGCTCGGGCTGGTCGAGCGTCGCGGTGCCGATCTCGAGCGGCAACGCGCCGTGTCCGAGCGCCGGCGTCTCGGCGAGCGCCATGGCGATCACCTGGTGCAAGCCGTCGGGGTAGATCGCGCGGACTCCCGCGTTTTCCCGTTCGTGCTCGAACTCGTTCCACACGATCACTGAAAGCTTCTTGTTTAGCATGACTATCCTTTATCGATGAGTTGGCGCCAATTCGACAGCGGCCATGCGCCGTGGCCGCCTGAAACCTGTGGCTGGATTCGCCGTGTGCCGCTCAGGCGACCGCGAGCGCCGGCGCGGCAGGCTCGCGCGGCGTACGTGCCGCCGCGCGGCCGTCCGGATGAAACAGGTGCAACGCGTCGGCCGGCAGATCGACGCGCAGGCGGTCACCCATCCGCACGTCGCCGGCATCGGTCTTCGCAACGATCGGCTGGCCGCACAGCGGTGTGTCGAGATACAGATAGGTGTGTTCGCCCATCTGCTCGACGTGCGCGACCTGACCCGTCACGGCACCGGTGCCAACCCGCACGTGTTCGGGGCGGATGCCGAGCGTCACGCCGGTGCCCGCCTCGAGGCCGTCGCCGGACACGCTGGCGTCGAGCGGGTAGTTGCGTGCCAGCGCGCGAACCTCGGTACTGCCCGCCGCCGCAACGCTTGCCGGCAGGAAGTTCATCGCGGGCGAACCGATGAAACCGGCGACGAACTGGCTCGCCGGACGGTGATACAGATCGAGCGGCGTGCCGATCTGGGCGATGCTCGGGATCCCGTTGCGTCCTTCGAGCGGCCGCAGCAGCACGATCTTGTCGGCGAGCGTCATCGCCTCGACCTGGTCGTGTGTCACGTAGATCATGCTGGTGCTGTCGAGGCTGCGGTGCAGCTTCGCGATCTCGACGCGCGTCTTCACGCGCAGCGCCGCATCGAGGTTCGACAGCGGTTCGTCGAACAGGAACACTTTCGGCTTCCGGACGATCGCGCGACCGATCGCGACGCGCTGCCGCTGGCCGCCCGACAGTGCGCCGGGTTTGCGTTCGAGCAGCTCGCCGAGGCGCAGCGACTCGGACGCGAGCCGCACCCGCCGGTCGATCTCGTCCTTCGGCAAGCGGAGATGACGCAGGCCGAACGCCATGTTTTCGTAGACGGACATGTGCGGATAGAGCGCATAGCTCTGGAACACCATCGCGATGTCGCGCTGCGCGGGCGCGAACGTGTTGACACAGCGGCCATCGATCCACACGTCGCCCGCGCTTTGTTCCTCGAGGCCGGCGACGATACGCAGCAGTGTCGACTTGCCGCAGCCCGACGGGCCGATGAATACGCAGAACTCGCCCGGCTCGATCGTGAGATTCACGTCGCTGAGAATGGGGGCCGTGCCGAACTGCTTGTGGAGGCCATTCAACTTGATCTGACTCATGTTTTCCCTCTAGATCCTAATCGGGTCGATACGCGTCAACCCTTGACCGCGCCGGCGGTCAGGCCGGAGACGATGTGCCGCTGAAACATCAGCACCAGCAGCACGAGCGGCACCGTGACGATGACCGACGCCGCCATGATGGTTCCCCATGGCAATTCATAGCTGCTCGCGCCCGAGATCATCGTGATCGCGACGGGTACCGTGCGCTGCTCCGACGAGATCGTGAAGGTCAGCGCGAACAGGAACTCGTTCCATGCCGACACGAACGCGAGCAGCGACGTCGCCGCCAGCGCCGGCCGCAGCAGCGGCAGGAAGATCCGGAAGATCAGCGTGAACACGCCGACGCCGTCGACCAGCGCCGCCTCCTCCAGCTCGCGCGGCAACTCGCGCATGAACGTGACGAGAATCCAGATCGTGAACGGCAGCGTGAAGATCAGATCGGACAGCACCAGCGCGCCGAGGTGGTCGTACAGGCCGAGCGCGCGGACCAGCTCGAACAGGCCCGACAGGATCGCGACCTGCGGAAACATCGACACGCCGAGAATGCACATCATCAGCACCCCGCGCCCGCGGAACGACACGCGGCCGAGCGCATACGCGGCGAGCACCGACACCGCGAGCGACAGCGCGACCGCGCCGCCCGCGACGAGCGCCGAGTTCAGCAGGTACGCGCCGAACGGCTGGTCGCGAAACAGCTGGCGATAGTTGTCGAGCGACGGGCTCGCCGGGAAGAGGGAGGTATCGAACAACGCGTCGCCGTGCTTGATCGACGTGCCGATCATGTAGATGAACGGGAACAGCGCGATCACCAGCACGAGTGCCGACAGCAGCCCGTGAATCGCGATGTCGAGCGGATGCTTCTTCATGTCACGCCTCCTGCATCCGGCGGCGGCTGACCGCCATGTAGCCGATGGTGAACAGCACGATCGTGGCGAACAGCAGCATCGCCGACGCCGAACCGAACCCGACCTGCTGGAAATCGATCAACTGTTCGCGCACATAGACCGACATGCTTTTCGTGATCCGGCTGTTCGACGTCATCACGTAGATCAGGTCGAACACGCGCAACGCGTCGAGCGAGCGGAAGATCATCGCGACCAGCACGCCGGGCAGGATAAGCGGCAGCGTCACCGACCGAAACACGCGCCAGCGCGGCACGCCGTCGACGCGCGCGGCCTCGTAGCAATCGCGCGGCACGGTCTGCAGCGCGGCGAGCATCAGCAGCGCCATGAACGGCGTGGTCTTCCACACGTCGACGAGCACGATGGTCGGGAATACGAGCTGCGCATCGGCGGTGAACGCGAGCGGCTCATGGATCGCGCCGATCGACATCAGCATCGCGTTGACGATCCCGAACTGGTCGTTGAGCATCCAGCTCCAGATCTTCGCCGAGACGACGGTCGGGATCGCCCACGGCACGAGCACGGCCGCACGCAGCAGCGTACGCAGCCGCGACGGCACGTCGAGCAGCAGCGCGACGCCGAGGCCGGTGCTCGTCTCGAGCACCACCGACACGACGGCGAACAGAACGGTATTGCCGACCGCCTGCCACCAGGCCGGATCGCGCAGCACGCCCGCTGCGCCGAGATAGTTGTCGAGGCCGACGAAATGACGCTGCGACAAGTCGGACAGCTGCGCGTCGGTCAGGCTGAACCACGCGGTGCGCAGCAGCGGCCAGCCGGCGATGGCCGCCAGCGCGAGCAGTGCAGGCGTCACCAGCAGCCACGCCTGGCGTCGACGCGCGTGGGCGAGCCCGGCCCGGGACCGGGCGGGCACCTGCACGAATGCAGGAGTACTATCTATCTCGATGCTTCCGGTTCTCATTCGATGTCTCCTGTCAGGCCGGCACGCTACAAAGGCCGGCCCGATCGATCAAGTGCGCGCCGCGGCGCTCAGTGCCAGTTGCCGCCCGGCGCGAGCCGCTTGAGCGAGCCGGCGAGCCGTGCGAGCGCACCCGATGCGGTGTCGCTGCCGGCGAGCACGTCGTGCGCAGCGTTCCAGAACTGGTTGCTGACCTGGTTGTACTTCGCGCCGGTCACGGTCGACGGCCGTGCGACCGCCGTGCTGAAGGTCGGCAGCAGGTCGGCCATGAACGGATTGGCCTGCAGGATGTCCTTGTCCCGATAGAGCGCCGGAAGCGTCGGGTTGTACGACCCCTGGATCGCACGCATCTTCTGCACTTCCGCGCTCGCCAGGTACATCACGAGATCGGCGGCCAGTTTCGGGTTCGGCGAGTAGCGCGACACGGCGAGCTGCCATCCGCCCAGCGTGGCGGCCGGGCGGCCGTCGGCGCCGCCCTTCGGCAGCGGCGCAATGCCGACCTTGCCCTTGATCGGACTGCCCGTACGATTCGCGATCGCCCACGCGTAGGGCCAATTGCGCATGAACACGGCATTGCCGGCCTGGAACACGCCGCGGGCCTCTTCTTCGCCGTAGTTCAGCACGGCCTTCGGGCTGATCGTGCCGACCCATTTCGCCGACTGCTCGAGCGCCTTGATCGCGCCCGGGTTGTCGATCGTCACGCGCCCCTGGTCGTCGACCACCGTGCCGCCGTTGTAGCTGCTGACCCATTCGAGCGCATCGCAGGTCAGCCCTTCGTACGCGCGCCCCTGCCACACGTAGCCCCAGACCTTTTCGTTGCCGGCGCTGCGCTCGCCCGACTGGATCTTGCGCGCGGTGGCGTCGAGTTCGTCCCACGTTGCGGGCACTTTCACGCGATACTTGTCGAGCAGGTCCTTGCGGTAGTAAAGGAGCCCCGTATCGATGAACCACGGCATCGCGACCAGCTTGCCGTTCACCGTATCGTTCGCGACGATGCTCGGGAACGACTGGCTTTCGAGCCCTTTGCTGTACGGCTTCAGGTCGATCAGGTGATTCGCGAGGATGCCCGGCCAGACCGTATCGATCTGCATCACGTCGATCTTGTCCGAACCGCTACCGAGCAACTGCTGATAGAGCGCCAGCGTCTCGCTCGAGTTATTCGGCATGCTGATGAACTCGACCTCGTTGCCGGTCTTCTCGGCCCAGCGCTTCGCCGAGACCTGGCAGATGTCCTGGTCGACGCCGGCTGCGCCACATGCGATCCGCAGCGTCGTCGCGCCGGCCGTGGCGGCCGTCATCGCGAGCGCCATCGTCAGCAAACCTGCCTTGAGCTTCGTCATTCGGTGTCTCCAGTTTTTTTCGAATCGTTCGAATCGCGCGCCGCGGTGTCGCGAGCGCGTCGCCGGGTGCCGTGGGTCTATGAGACTCCAGTCCGGTTAATCGAAAATTTCGGAAACGCGGCGCGCCATTAACAATCGAAACAATCGCCGTCGCGCGTCAGGCCAGCAGCGCGGCGAGTGCCGCCAGATCGAACGGCTTCGGCACGAACGGCAGGTCCGCGCGCCAGTCGGGATGGGTCTGATGAATCTCGGGCGGCAAGCCCGAGGTGAGCACCACGCGCTGCGCCGGCCAGCGCTCGGCGAGCCGCGCGGCGAACGCGATACCGCTGCCGCCCGCGCCGAGCGAGATGTCCGACAGCACGAGCGTGACGGGGCCGTGCTCGGCCAGCCAGCGGAATGCCGCGTCGCCGGTCGCCACCGCGTCGGCCCGCGCGCCGAGCGCCGCGAACTGGCTGAGCGCCGTGTCGCGCACCTCGGGATCGTCGTCCACCACGAGCACGCGAGCACCGGCCCGTCCGGCAACGGGCGCGGCCGCGACGACGGCCGGCGCGCCGCGCCGTTCGGGCGGCGCGCACTCGGGCAGCCACAGTTCGACACGCGTTCCCTGGCCGACCTCGCTGTGGATGCGCAGATCGCCGCCGCTCTGGCGCACGAAGCCGTAGACGCTGCTGAGCCCGAGGCCGCTCCCCTCGCCGGCCGCCTTGGTCGTGAAGAACGGCTCGATCACCTTGTCGAGCAGCACCGGCGCGATTCCGCAGCCCGTGTCGGTGACACTCAACACGATCGCATGCGGCGCAGCGGCACCGTCCGCCGCCGGTTCGCGGCGCGCGGCCAGCGCCAGCGTCCCGCCGTCCGGCATCGCGGCGGCGCTGTTGAGCGTGAGGTTGAGAATCGCGTTCTCGAGCTGGCCGCGGTCGACGTTCACCCACATCGTGTCGGCGGCGGGCTCCAGCACGACGGCCACGCGCTGGCCCGCCGAGTATTCGACGAGATCGAGCATCTCCGCGAGCATCGCCCTGACCGACACGCGTTCGGCCTGCAGCGGCTGGCGCCGCGCGAACGCGAGCAGCCGCCGCGTGAGCCTCGACGCGCGTTCGGCCGCGCGGCGCGCCCGCTCGGCCATCGTCTGCGCGTCCTGCTGCCCGTCGAGCCGCGGCAGCAGCAGCTCCAGGTTGCCGAGTATCGCGACGAGGAAGTTGTTGAAATCGTGCGCGACGCCGCCGGTCAGCTGGCCGAGCACGTCCATCTTCTGCGCCTGGCGCAACTCCGCCTCGACCGCGCGCCGGCTCGTCAGGTCGCGGCAGACCGCCACCCATCCACCGTCCGGAAGCGGCTGGCAGTGGAATTCGAGGGTCCGGTGGTCGCGCAGGTGCAGCTCGGCCGATGCGGCGATGCGCGCGCCGTCCGACGTTTGGGTCGCGGTCTCGCGCGACACCTGGCGCCAGCGCGCGGGCTGATGCATGGCCTGCCGCAGCGTCGCGAGCGACAGGCCCGCATGCAGCGCGCCCGGGTCGATCCCGAGCAGCGTCGCGAAGGTCGGATTCCACGCGATCAAGCTGCCGTGCGTGTCGTGGACGGACACCCCGTCGTTCATCGAGTTGAGCACCGACTCCTGCAGGCGGCGCTGCGACTCGAGCCCCTGGGTCAGTTGCTCCTTCTCGATCAGGTTGGTGCGGAACACCTCGAACGCACGCGCCAGCTCGCCGATTTCGTCCGGCCGATGCGTCGACGGCATCTGGTCGGACGTGATCCCTTTCGCGAGTCGCGTCATCACGCGCGTCATCGCCTGCAGCTTGTGCAGGATGCGGCTCGCATACGCGACGCCGAGCAGCGCCACGGCGACGCCCGCGACAGCCAGCAGCAACAGGCCCGACTGGCTGGAGACCGCGACCTTGCGCACCTTGTCGCTGCGCTCGCTGGCGATCTGCCGCAACCGCTCGACGTAGCGCGCCGACTTGCCGCTCAGGTGATCCGCGTGGCCGCGCAGGAGCGTGACGAGATAGCCCGTCTGCGCTTCGCTCGACAAAAACTCGCGGCGCACCGCGAACGCGTTGCGCGCGCCGCCATCGAGGCGCTGCAGCGCGTCGGCAAGCGCCGGCTGGCGACGGTCTTCGCCGCGTTCACGCACGCGCAGCCACAGCGCCTCGTTGTCGCTTTCCGCGCTACCGAGCTCCGCTGCGTTCGCCGCCTGCAGCGCACCGGCCGTGCGTGCCCAGATCTCGAGCAGCGTCGGCGCGCGCTGCGCGATCACGCTCTTGTCGCGCGCGATGCTGTCGCCGATGCGGTCGTTCGCGACGCGCAGGTCGCTCAACTCCTCCTTGAGCTGCCGCTGCCGGCCCGACACGATCAGCAGCCGGGCGAGATCCTGGTCGATCGCGTCGAGATCGTCGATCACCGCGAGTTGTTCGCCCGCCTTCGCGGCGGGGCCGGGCTGCTTGCCGAAGCCGGGCGACAGCCGCCGGATGTCGCCGAGCAGACCGCGCAGCAGCTCGGTGTCGTTGTGAAGCAAGTCCGGCGAATCGGTCAGCATCATGCTCGGCGCGACCGCGGCGAGCTGCGCGACCTTGTCCGACAACTCGAGCGCGCGGGCAATCTCCGGCACGACGTTCGCTTCATACTCGTCGAGCGCGTTCTGGTTCGCGCGCATGCCGAGCACGCCGACCACCACGACCGCGAGCGTGATGCCGAACAGCAGCAGGAACGTCGCGATCAGCTTGGCCCGGACACTCCAGGGCGGCAACAGCCTGAACGTCGTCCGCATCGCGTCACACGCGCACGACGGGTACCGCGAACACATAGCCGATGCCGCGCTGCGTGCGGATATAGGTCGGCTGCTCGGGGTTCGGCTCGATCTTGCGGCGCAAGCGCAGGATCAGCACGTCGATCGTCCGGTCGTACACGTCGATGCCGAAGCCGCGCGTATGTTCGAGCAACTGGTCGCGGGACCAGACGCGCGACGGCTGCTGCACCATCGCGGCGAGCAACTCGAATTCGCCCTGCGTCAGCGCGCACGGATTGCCGCCGTGCGTCAGCGTCCGCGCGGCGAAATCGAGCGTCCAGCCGTCGAAGCAGAAGCGCGGGCCGCCGCCGTTCGGTGCGGGACGCGGCATCGACAGCTCGGTCGTGCGGCGCAGCTGCGCGCGCACGCGCGCGATCAGCTCGCGCCCGGACACCGGCTTCGTGATGAAATCGTCCGCCGCGGTTTCGAGGCCGAGCACGCGGTCCGTCTCGTCGCCCAGCCCGCTGATCATGATGATCGATACGTCGGACCGGCGTCGCAGCTCGCGCGCCACCGTCAGGCCATCCTCGCCGCGCAGCTTCAGGTCGAGGATGACCAGCGCGTGCGACGCGGCGGCCAGTTGCTGCTGCATCATCGCCGCGCTATCGGCGGTCGATACGTCGAACCCGGCCTCTTCCAGCACGACCCTCAACCAGGCGCGCACTTCCGGATCGTCGTCCAGCACCAGGACCCGATGTTTATCTGACATGCGTGTTCTCCTCCATGCCGGCCACGCTCGGAACGCGCGGCCGTGCCGGATGCGAATGTTGGCCGAAGCCGACCGACTCTGGCAAGTTCCGTCGGATGCCTGCCGCGGAGGAGATCTGCGTCCCTGCATGCGGAACGGGGCGCGCAGATATGAACGGGCGCGCGATTCTAACGCCGCAAAAAATTTGCCGGATACCCGTCGGCACCCGTGAATACCCTGCACGGCGAGCGGTCGCAAAAGGCTCCCCGCATTGCCAATGCGCGGTTACGACTGCCTGCGTCGCACGCGGCATTGCCGCGCCGTTCGCCTGTTTGCCGTCATGCGGCATGCCCGCATTCCGTCGTCGCGTCCGGAACGCCGCGATACCGGCCCGGCCGGGCGCTCCCCGCGCGTCGGCCGTTTGTCCTCGACCGCCGTCCTGCATGGGCCCGCGCGGCTTTCCGGTGACCCACTCCACAGATACGCCGAATGTGCGCGCGCAACAATGGCGATGCCTCGCGCGCGGCGCCCGGCGGGTCACTCGCCTCCCGCACGGCACCGGGCGCGACGGTCTTCAAAAACCACATCTCACGAGGACATACCATGCAACTCCAATCCCATCCCGCGTGCCGCCCGTTTTACGAAGCCGGCGAACTCACGCAACTGACTGCCTTTTACGAAGAGGGCCGTAATGTCATGTGGATGATGCTGCGATCGGAGCCGCGGCCGTGCTTCAACCAGCAACTTGTTACCGACATCATCCATCTCGCACGCGTCGCACGCGACTCGGGCCTGCCGTTCGACTTCTGGGTGACGGGCTCGCTCGTTCCCGAGCTGTTCAACGTCGGCGGCGACCTGAGCTTCTTCGTCGACGCGATCCGCAGCGGCAAGCGCGACCTGCTGATGGCCTATGCGCGTTCCTGCATCGACGGCGTGTACGAGATCTACACGGGCTTCGGCACCGGGGCGATCTCGATCGCGATGGTCGAGGGCAGCGCGCTCGGCGGCGGTTTCGAGGCCGCGCTCGCGCATCACTACATGCTCGCGCAGAAGGGCGTGAAGCTCGGGTTTCCCGAGATCGCGTTCAACCTGTTCCCGGGCATGGGCGGCTATTCGCTCGTCGCGCGCAAGGCCGATCGGGGCATTGCGGAGCAACTGATCGCGACCGGTGAAGCGCACGCCGCCGAGTGGTACGAGGATCGCGGCCTGATCGACCAGACGTTCGACGCGGGCGACGCGTATCTCGCGACGCGCACCTTCATCGACGTGATGAAGCCGAAGCTGAACGGCGTGCGCGCGATGCTGCGCGCGCGCGAGCGGGTGTTCCAGCTGACGCGCTCCGAGCTGATGGACATCACGGAAGCGTGGGTGCATGCGGCGTTCACGATCGAGCCGAAGGATCTCGCGTACATGGAACGCCTCGTGATGCTGCAGAACCGGCGCGTGTCGAAGCTGCGCACGGTGTAATGCGACGGGCGCCACCGCTGGCCGGCGGCGCCCGTTCGTGAACGAAGCTCAGGCGATCAGCCTGAGCTTTCTCGTCTCCGCGAGCCACGCCTCGAACGCCTGTGCCGGCATCGGGCGGGCGTAGTAGTAGCCCTGCGCATGATCGACGTCGAGCTGCTTGAGGAACTCGGCTTCCGCATGCGTTTCGACGCCCTCGGCAACCACCGCGAAATTCAGCGCCTTCGCGAGCGACACGACCGAGCGCACCAGCGCCTGCGAGCGCGGATTGCGGTCGATGCCCGTGATGAAGCTGCGGTCGAGCTTGATCACGTCGAGCGGCAGGCGTGACAACTGCGACAGCGACGAATAGCCGGTGCCGAAATCGTCGAGATGGATCTCCGCGCCGAGCTGTCGGAACTGCCGCATCAGCCCGTTGGCTGAATCCTCGTCCTCGATGAAGCAGCTTTCGGTCAGCTCGATGTCGAGCAGGCCGGGCTTGAGCCCCGCGGCATCGAGGATCGACGCCAACTGGTGCACGATGTTCATGTCCTGCAATTGCCGCGCGGACACGTTCACCGCGATCCGGATACCGAGCCCCTTCGCCTTCCACGCAGCGGCCTGCGCGGCCGCGGTACGCATCACCCAGCGCCCGAGCGGCGCGATCAGGCCCGACTCTTCGGCGAAGCGGATGAACTCGACCGGCGCGACGAGCCCGCGGTCGGGCGACTGCCAGCGGATCAGCGCCTCGACGGCGTGCACGTCGCCGGTCGCGATATCGACGACCGGCTGGTAGTGCAGCACGAACTGCTCTTCTTCGAGCGCCTTGCGCAGGTTCGTGTCGAGCCACATGTACTTCGCGACCTTCTGGTTCATCTCCAGCGAGAACACGCGGTACGTATGCTTGCCCTCTTCCTTCGCGACGTACATCGCGGTATCCGCGCTGCGGATCAGCGTCTCGAGCGAATCGCCGTGCTGCGGATGCATCGCGATGCCGATCGAGCAGCTCGTGTAGACCTCCATCAGCCCGAGATGAATCGGCGTGCGCAGCCGTTCGAGGATGATCTGCGCGGTCGCTTCGAGCAGCGGCCGCGTGCCGTGCTCGAACAGCACGAGGAATTCGTCGCCGCCGAGCCGCGCAAGCGTCGCGCCGGACGGCAGGCAGCCGCTGATGATCTTCGACACGTCCTGCAGCAACCGGTCGCCGGTGATGTGCCCGTAGTGATCGTTGACGCGCTTGAAGTTGTCGAGATCGAGGAACAGGATGCCGACCTGCCCGCGCGTCGCGGCGGTCTCGGCGGCGATCGCCGCGTGGATGCGCTCGCTGATCGCATGGCGGTTCGGCAGCCCGGTGAGCACGTCGGTGTTCGCGAGCTCGATGAGCCGCTGCTGCGCGCGGCGCTCCTCGGTGATGTCGATGCCCGAGCAGATCAGGAACTGTTCTTCGACGCCGCTGCCGCTCTGCACGAACTTGTTGCGGAACTGGAACAGGCGCGGCCCGTTGACCGTGTTGATGTAGCGCTCGACCGCGAACGAGTGGTTGCTCGCGAAAAAGCCCGTGATGTTGGTGCGCGACTGCTCGCCCTGCTCCGGGCTCATGAACAGCTCGAACGCGCTGCGGCCGATCACGTCGACCTCGCGCTTGCCCGTCACTTCCTCGCACAGGCGGTTGAAGCGCTGCACCCTCCCGTTGCGGTCGAGGATCACGACGAGCGAATTCACTTCGGACACGACCTGCTCGGCGAACGCGAGCCCGTGCGAGAGATCGCCCGCGACGGATTCGGCATCGGAATAGGCGCAAGCCGTGCCGGCCCAGTCGGTCGTGTCGATCTTCCTGCCGACGAGGTGGAGCTTGACCGGTTCGCCGAACAGCGTGATGTCGAGCACGAGGTGCGACGTGACGCCGGTCAGCGCGCGGATGCACGCGGCCTGTTCGCCCGTCAGCGCAACGGCGACGTTGGTCAGGCCGCGGACGGCCGCCAGTTCGAGGGCATTGCTGTCGCTGCCGAGACGCCAGCAGGGGCTGCGCGTACCGACATGCGCCTCGAGCACCGCGCTATCGTTTTCGTCATCCATGGAGACGCCCCGATCCAGAAAAAACGCACAGTGTAGACGGAGCGAGCCGGCCGACCGCGGCTGCCCGGCCGACCGCGCGCGTCGCGCGCGCCCGGCAGGGCGGCCGTGATTGCCGTGATGATGGGCCTCGTCCCGTACTTGTTTCCAGCTAATGCGACCCGGCGTTCGCGCATGATGCGCGCAGGTGCTGCCTAACGAATGATGAGAGCCATCTTATCAAATGACGATCAGGATTGGCACTCACATTTAGAGCGGAGTGTCAAGGAATCGGGACTCGATTGGCAAGCCGGATTTTTCATGATTGGCAGACGGCTCAATCGCGGTTGCGGCGGTGCGCAACGGGTTCGGCGAGATGGGCTGAGCGCCCCGCCAGGCGGGCGTTTGCGGCTGATTCCAGGATTCCGGGACAGCCCTGTTACAAGACCGTGGCGACAGGGTCGGATCGCGTTCCGGCGACCCGACTTTCTGTCGATTTTGATTCCTTTCGTGCGTTAATGCGCGACTTTATTCCATTGTCCGTTGCAATGCCGTCCGCGCCGGTTGGACGGCTCAGCCCGCCGCGCCGTATCCGCCGCCGCCCGGCGTTTCGACGACGAACACGTCGCCCGGCGCCATCTGCGCGCGGCCGATATGGTCGAGCGCCTCGACCGTGCCGTCCGCGCGCTCGATCGTGTTGCGGCCGAGCGAGCCGGCCTCGCCGCCCGCCGCGCCGAACGGCGCATGAATCCGGTTGTTCGACAGGATCGACGCAGTCATCGGCTCGAGGAAGCGGATTCGCCGTACCGCGCCGTCGCCGCCGCGCCAGCGCCCGCCGCCACCCGACCCGGCGCGGATCCGGTGCGAGTCGAGCCGTACCGGGTAGCGCCATTCGAGCACTTCCGGATCGGTGAGCCGCGAGTTCGTCATGTGCGTCTGCACCGCGCCGACGCCCGCGAAGCCGTCGCCGGCGCCGCTGCCGCCCGCAATCGTCTCGTAGTACTGGTAGCGATCGTTGCCGAACGTGAAATTGTTCATCGTTCCCTGGCTCGACGCGACGCAGCCGAGCGCGCCGTACAGCGCGTTGGTGATCGCCGACGACGTCTCGACGTTGCCCGACACGACCGCCGCCGGATACTCGGGGTTCAGCATCGAGCGCGCGGGCACGACCACCGTGAGCGGCTTCAGGCAGCCGGCGTTCAGCGGGATGTCGTCGCCGACCAGCGTGCGGAACACGTACAGCACGGCGGCCATGCAGACAGCCTTCGGTGCGTTGAAGTTGTTGTCGAGCTGCGCGGACGTGCCCGTGAAATCGATTTCCGCGCGCCGCGCCGCCCGGTCGACGCGGATCGCGACGCGAATCTCCGCGCCGTTGTCGAGCGGGTAGCGGTACGCGCCGTCCTGCAGCGCGCCGATCACCCGCCGCACCGCTTCTTCCGCGTTGTCCTGCACGTGCCCCATGAATGCGAGCACGACGTCGCGGCCGAACTGCGCGACCATCCGGCGCAACTCGTCGACGCCCTTCTGGTTCGCGGCGACCTGCGCGCGCAGGTCGGCCATGTTCTGCTCGACGTTGCGCGCCGGGTAGCGGCCCGACGCGAGCAGCGCGCGGGTGTCCGCATCGCGCAGCGTGCCGGCCGACACGAGCTGCCAGTTGTCGATCAGCACGCCCTCCTCGTCGATATGCGTCGAATCGGGCGGCATCGAGCCCGGCGTCGTGCCGCCGATGTCCGCGTGATGGCCGCGCGAGCCGACGTAGAACAGCGGCGTGTCCGAACCGTCCGCGAACACCGGCGTGATGACCGTCACGTCCGGCAGGTGCGTGCCGCCGTGATACGGGTCATTCAGCATGAACACGTCGCCGTCGCGCATGCGGCCGCGGTTGCGCTCGATCACCGTGCGGATGCTCTCGCCCATCGAGCCGAGGTGCACGGGCATGTGCGGCGCGTTCGCGATCAGGTTGCCGTCGCCGTCGAAGATCGCGCACGAGAAGTCGAGGCGCTCCTTGATGTTCACCGAGTACGCGGTGTTCTGCAGCCGCAGCCCCATCTGCTCGGCGATCGACATGAACAGGTTGTTGAAGATCTCGAGCCGCACCGGGTCGGCATCGGTGCCGAGCGAACGGCGCGTGGGCAGCGGCGTCGTGCGTGTCAGCACGAGGTTGCCCTGCGCGGTCATCTGCGCGCGCCAGCCGGGCTCGACGACCGTCGTGCCGTTCTTCTCCGCGACGATCGCCGGGCCGTCGATCCCGTCGCCGGCGAGCAGCGTGTCGCGCACGTAGAGCGCCGCGTCGTGCCACTGGCCGCCGGAATAGAAGCGCACCGCGGAATGGGCGCGCAGCGCGGCGTCGTCGCCGCTCCCCTCGTTGCGCGGCGCGAGCGGCGCGATCTCCACCGGCGCGTCGGAGCGGCCGATCGCCTCGACCGACGCGAGTTCGGCGACGAGCGGCGTGCCCGGCATCAGGAACGCGTAGCGCTGCCGGTACGCGGCCTCGAACGCCTGTTGCATCGCCACGACGCTGCCGGCCGGCACGTCGAGCGCCGAATCGGTGCCCTGGTAGCGCAGGTGCACGCGCCGCTCGGTCGCGATCCGCTCCGGCGGCACGCCCTGTTCGAGCAGCGCACCGACGGCCTCGTCGGCCAGCCGGTCGAGCGCGGCATTCAGCGCCGGCAGCGAATCGTCCGACAGCACGGCCTCGACCGCGCGCTCGCGCATCGCGGTCTGGTCGGCGAGCCCCATCCCGTAGGCGGACAGCACGCCCGCGAGCGGATGCGCGAACACCTGCGTCATGCCGAGCGCGTCGGCCACGCCGCACGCGTGCTGGCCGCCCGCGCCGCCGAACGTCGTCAGCACGTAACGCGACACGTCGTGGCCGCGCTGCACGGAAATCTTCTTGATCGCGTTCGCCATGCTGCCGATCGCGATTTCCAGGAAGCCTTCGGCAAGCGCCTCCGGCGTCTCGCGCCGCCCGGTCGCCGCGTGGATCTCGTCGGCGAGCGCGGCGAACTTCGCGACCACGCCGTCGCGGTCGAGCGGTTCGTCCGCCTGCGGGCCGAACACGCGCGGGAAGTGATCGGGCTGGATCTTGCCGAGCATCACGTTGCAGTCGGTCACCGTCAGCGGGCCGCCGCGCCGGTACGCGGCCGGCCCCGGGTTCGCGCCGGCCGATTCGGGCCCGACGCGCAGCCGCGCGCCGTCGAAGCCGAGCACCGAGCCGCCGCCCGCGGCCACCGTATGGATGCTCATCATCGGCGCGCGCATCCGCACGCCGGCCACCTGCGTCTCGAACACGCGCTCGAACTCGCCGTGGTAGTGCGACACGTCGGTGGACGTGCCGCCCATGTCGAAGCCGATCACGCGCTCGAAGCCGGCCGCCTGCGCGGCGCGCACCATCCCGACGATGCCGCCGGCCGGGCCCGACAGGATCGCGTCCTTGCCCTGGAACGCGTCGGCGCGCGTCAGCCCGCCGCTGCTCTGCATGAACTGCAGGTTCACGCCCGGCATTTCGCGCGCGACCTGCTCGACATAACGGCGCAGGATCGGCGACAGGTACGCGTCGACCACCGTCGTATCGCCGCGCGACACCATCTTCATCAGCGGCGACACCTCGTGCGACACCGAGACCTGCGTGAAGCCGATGCGGCGCGCCAGCTCCGCCAGTGCACGTTCGTGCGCGGTGTAGCGATAGCCGTGGATCAGCACGATCGCGAGTGCGCGCACGCCCGAGTCGAACACGCGGCGCAGCGACGCGTCGGCGCCCTGCGCATCGAACGGCACGACGATGTCGCCGTGCGCGCCGATGCGCTCGTCGATCTCGACGACGGTCTCGTACAGCGCGTCGGGCAGCACGATGTCCAGGTCGAACAGGCGCGGCCGGTTCTGGTACGCGATGCGCAGCACGTCGCGAAAGCCTCGCGTGGTCGCGAGCGCGGTGCGTTCGCCCTTGCGTTCGAGCAGTGCGTTGGTCGCGACCGTCGTGCCCATCTTCACCATGTCGACGCGCTCGGGCGTGATCGGCTCGCCGGCCGCGAGGCCGAGCAGGTGGCGGATCCCGGCCACGGCCGCGTCGCGATACTGCTCGGGGTTCTCCGACAGCAGCTTGTGCGTGACGAGCGTGCCGTCGGGCCGGCGCGCGACGATGTCGGTGAACGTGCCGCCGCGATCGATCCAGAATTGCCAGCGTGCGGCGTCGGAGGGAACGGGGGAAAGGTGTCGGTCAGTCATGATGTCGGGTCGATGCGTCATTGAGTCGAGGGACGAACACCGCCGCACGGCGCGCGTCGCGCGCCGTGTCACGGGGTCGATCAAAGGGGAAGAAAAACGAAGGGCCGGCCGCCCTCGCCGCTTATGCGGCGTCGAGTTCGCGGCCGCGTGTCTCGGGCAGCGTCAGCGCGGCGACGATCACCACGCCGTACGCGGCGACCGCGAAGATGCCGATGCTCATGCCGAGCCCGTATTGCTTGGACAGCGCGCCGATCAGGAACGGGAACAGCGCACCGATCGCGCGGCCCACGTTGTAGCAGAAGCCCTGGCCGGAGCCGCGCACGCGGGTCGGGAACAGTTCGGTGAGGAACGCGCCCATTCCGGAGAAGATGCCCGATGCGAAGAAGCCGAGCGGGAAACCGAGCCACAGCATCGACGCGTTGGTCAGGTTCAGCGACGTGTACGCGAACGCGATCACCATCGAGCCGACCGCGAACAGGATGAAGTTCGGCTTGCGGCCGAGGCGGTCGGTCAGGTACGCGCTCGCCAGGTAGCCGACCCACGAGCCGAAGATGATCATCGCGAGATAGCCGCCGGTGCCCATCACGGTGAGGTGGCGCTCGGTCTTCAGGAAGGTCGGCAGCCACGTCGTGATCGCGTAGTAGCCGCCCTGCGCGCCGGTCGTCAGCAGCGCCGCGCGCAGCGTCGTCGTGATCAGCTTCGGCGCGAAGATCTCGGTGAGGCGCGGCGCATCGGCCACTTTCGCCTGCGCGGCCTTCTCCTTCTCGTAGACGTCCGGCTCCTTCACGTAGCGGCGGATCGCGACGACCAGCAGCGCGGGCGCGAGGCCGACGAGGAACAGCGCGCGCCACGCCTGCTCGGCCGGCAGCACGGAGAACAGCAGCGCATACAGCAGCGCGCACAGCCCCCAGCCGATCGCCCAGCCCGACTGCACGAGGCCGACCGCCTTGCCGCGGTCGCGCGCGCGGATCACCTCGCCGATCAGCACCGCGCCGGCCGTCCATTCGCCGCCGAAGCCGAAGCCCATCAGCGCGCGCGCCGCGACCAGTTGGTGGTAGTTCTGCGCGAGCCCGCACAGCGCGGTGAACACGGCGAACCACAGCACGGTGAGCTGCAGCGTGCGCACGCGGCCGATCCGGTCGGACAGGATGCCGGCGATCCAGCCGCCGAGCGCCGACGCGAGTAGCGTGATCGTGCCGATGAAGCCGGCGTCCGCGAGCGAGATGCCCCAGGTCGCGACGAGCGTCGGGATCACGAACGACAGCATCTGCGTGTCCATTCCGTCGAGCATGTAGCCGACCTTGCAGCTCCAGAACGCGCGGCGCTCGCGCGGCTGCGCGTCCGCGTACCACGAGAACAGGCCGTTACGCTCGGGGCTCGCGGGCTCCGCGGCATTCGCCGCGAGGGTCTTGCTTTCCATGGTGGTGCTCCTGTCGTTATGCGCCGTCAAAGGGCGATCGTGCGTGCGGTATGGGGTGCTGATCGTCGTCGTCCGGGCTCAGAATACGGCCAGCGACGCGTTCGTGATGTCGGTCATCAGCATGTGGCCGGGCGTATGCGCGATCGCGATCGGCAGCTTCGCGTCCATCAGCGCGGTTTGCGGTGTCACGCCGCATGCCCAGAACACCGGCAGCTCGCCGTCGCGGATCGTCACCGCGTCGCCGAATTCGGGCGTGTTCAGATCGGCGATGCCCAGCTCGCGCGGATCGCCGAGATGGATCGGCGCGCCGTGCACGCCCGGGAACCGGCTCGTGATCTGCACCGCGCGGATCGCGTCGGCGCCGCGCATCGGCCGCATCGACACGACGAGCTGGCCGCCGAAGATCCCCGCGCGGCGGTTCGGAATCGACGTGCGGTACATCGGCACGTTGCGCCCCTCCTCGACGTGGCGCAGGCCGATCCCTTCGCGGGCCAGCATGTCCTCGAACGAGAACGAGCAGCCGATCGCGAACACGACGAAATCGTCGCGCCACAGTGCTTCCAGCGACTCGACGCGCTCGGTCAGGCGGCCGTCGCGGTAGACGTTGTAGCTCGGTACGTCGGTGCGGATGTCGAGATCCTCGCCGAGCGCGTCGACCCGGAACGCGCCCGGTTCGCCGACGCCCAGCAGCGGGCAGGCTTTCGGGTTCGCCTGGCAGAAGCGCAGGAAATCGTGCGCATACGCGTCGGGCAGGATCGCGAGGTTCGCTTGCGCGTACGGGCCGCAGTGGCCTGCGGTCGGGCCGCGGAACGCGCCGTGGCGCACGGACTGGCGGAATTCGGAAGGCGTCATGGTGGTCAAGGCTTGTGGCAGATCGGTGTGTCGGCAGGATGACGGTGGCGTGTCATCGGATACGGCGAAGAATAGAAAAGAAAAAATTTTGTCGCCAACGAGTTTTTTTGCGCTTCGTGTATAGAATTTCTTAACGGATCTTGGGGTTTTCCCCGGCTCCGTTCACTTTTCCTCACCGGCAAAGTGCGCCACCCCCCTCCGTCCGACCGCCATGAACACACGTTTTCTCGAAACCTTCGTCACGCTCGCGAAGCTGCGCAACTTCCGCACGACGGCCGCCGCGCTGCACGCGACGCCGGCCGCGATCTCGCAGCGCCTGAAGGCGCTCGAGGACGAACTGCAGACGGTACTCGTCGACCGCGACAGCCGCGAATTCCGGCTCACGCCGAACGGCGAATACCTGCTCGGCTATGCGAAAGCCGTGGTCGAGGCGACCCAGGAGCTGCAGGCCGCCGCGTCCGGCGAGAGCGCGCTGCGCGGCAAGCTGCGGCTCGGCGTGATCGAGACCGTCGTGCACAGCTGGCTGCCGCACTACATGCGGCGGCTGGCGGCCGACTATCCGCAGCTCGAGATCGACCTGACCGTCGACGTCAGCGTCGTGCTGCAGCGCCGGCTGATGGCCGGCGAGCTCGACCTGATCATCCGCGTGGAAGGCAGCGACGAGGCGTCGGTCGTGTGCGATGCGCTCGCGAACTATCCGGTGCGCTGGATCGCGCGCAAGGGGCTGCTGCCGAACACGCGCACGGGGCTCGCCAGGCAGGTGCTGCGCCAGCCGATTCTCACCTACGGGCGCGGTACCGCGCCTCATCGTGCGCTGGAAGATATCGTCCGCACGCTCGCGCATGCGCACGGCGTGCCGCTGTCGGACACGCGCATCACCGGGTCGCCGTCGATCTCGGTGATCGTGCAGCTCGTGCGCGACGGTTTCGGCGTGGCCGCGATTCCGGTGCTGTTCGTCGATGCGCTGATCGAAAGCGGCGAAGTCGTCGAGCTGCCGCTGCAGCCGTCGCCGCCGTCGATCGTCGTGTCGATGTCGCGGCGGGCCGACGCGCCGCGATTCGTGCATGGCGCGTCGATTGCGGCGCGGGCCGCGTGTCACGAGTATTGCGAGAAGAGCAAGCGGTTGCTGGTCGAAGCGCTTTGATGCGGTGCGGGCCGGCGGAGGCCGAGGCCGGGTTTCCGGTACGCATTCGACATCGCCGCGCGAATCGCCCACAATCGCCTGCGACGCGTGCGCCCCGCGCGTCGTGAATGCCGGCACGGCCGTCCGGCATGCACCGCTTCGCACGCCCCTGCACAACAAGAAGGCAACATGCAGACTCGCCCCGCTTCCGCTCGCCTGAACCTCGCGCGCGCCGTCATCGTCGCGCTGTACGTCGCGTCACTGCTGCTGCCGGCCGCCGCCGAACCGCCGAATGCGATCGGCGCGGTGCACTGGTGGCGCGGTTACATGGTGCTCGTAATCGGCCCGCTCGCGATCCTCGATCTGCAATTCGCGTGGCTCGGCAACCCGCTGCTGGTCGTTGCGCTGATCAAGCCGAACCGCATCGTGTCCGCGCTGCTCGCCGTGGCCGCGGCCTTCGCGCTCGGATGGCACACGATACCGACCGGCCCGGACTTCAAGCCGATCCACGCGTTCGGCCTCGGGTACTACCTGTGGATGGCGGCGATGGCCGGCGGTGCCGCGTTGCCGTGGATCGGCGGGCGCGGGAAGAAGGACGCGGTCGCGCCGGTGGCCGTGATGGCGCCGGATGGCCCGGTCGATGCGATCGATCCGATGGACGCAATTGATCCGATGGATGCGATGGACGCCGCCGAGCTTGCCGACTCCGCGCCGTCACCGCCCGTTTCGCCCATCCCGCCCGACCACTGGGCCGTGACCGCGACCGATACGCGTATCGAGGCGACCGATCACAACGGCGCAACGCACGGAATCGCACTGTCCGACCTCGGTGCGGTCGTGATCGAAACCAACGACCAGGGGCCGTACATGTCGTCCGTCTGGTGGATCCTGTTCGATACGAACAAGCAGTTCGCGTGCGGGTTCCCGCAGGACGCCGAAGGCGCGAAAGCGGCGGTCGACCGGCTGCTCGACCTGCCGGGCATCGATCACCGCAAGGTCATCGACGCGCAGACGTCGGTCAAGAATGCGATGTTCCCGATCTGGCAGCGCACGGCGCAGGTGGATGCGAAAGACGGCGAAGCGCAACGCACCGACTGAATCCGCGCCACGACAAAGTCGAAGGGCACGGCCACGGAAACGCGTGGCCGTGCCTGTGTCACCCGGCGTCAGCCAGCCGGGCGCTCACCCTCTTCAGTGCCACCGCCCCGTATCCGTGCCCGGCGCGAACTCGATACCCCGCAGCACTTCCGCAAACTTCGCAGTCCGCAGCACGGCGAACTGCTCGTGCGCAGCCGTCGTCGCGCTCGTGTTCTTCAGCACGTCACGCACCGCCACCAGCCGGTTCGGATCCGCACCGACGTCGCCGTTGCCGCTGACCGTCGACGTGATCGCCCAGATCGTCACCGTGCCGTCGCGTTCGACACGGCCCGTCAGGTTGCGCAGGCCGGCCGTCGCCGGTGCCCACGGCAGGCCCGTCGCCGAGTTGTTGCCCGCCGGGTAGCCGGCGACCGAATACGGCTGGCCGAGGTTCAAGCCGTTCTGCAGCGTATAAGCCAGCTTCCACTGCTTCGCGGCCGCGTCGTAGACCCACTTCTGCAGGCCCGCCGTCGTCTGCGCAGCGGCATGCGTGTACAGGTCCGCGCCGCCCGTGTAGCCGTCGCCTTCGTCCGCGACATACAGCGTGTTCGCGTCGGCGAACCAGATCCCGAACGGATAGGAGAGCGTGGTCGCGGTCTTGTTCGGCGTGGTCGGGAAGCCGGCCAGCACGCACATGTTGTTCGGCAGGCCCGCCGTCTGCAGCGTGGCCGCGTTGTACGCGAGCGGCGCCGTCGGCAGCACGGCCTTCGGCGACGGCACGCCGACGCCCGACGGGCAAGCGGTGCCGGTCGTATCAACGAAGTACACGGTGTTCACGCCGTTGCCGCCGCTGCCCTTCGTGTAGTACACGACGTTGTCGTGCACCGCGATGCCGCGGAAGTTGTCGTCCTTGCCGATCTTGTCGGCCTTCGCGCCGAGTTCCGTGACCGAGAAGCTCGCGAGCGGCGTCGGCACGCCCGGATCCTGCTGCGCTTCGTGATGCTTCGCGCCGTCGATGAGCTGTGCGCCCGCGCCGAGGATCACGTTGTCCGGTTGCGGATTCGAGCCGTTGCCGGCGTTGCCCGACGTGTAGTAGAGGTCATGGCCGTCGCGGTTGTTCAGGATCGCCGCGCGGCCGTTGTTGCCGCTGTACGCATTCGTTTCGGTGAAGCGGAAATGCCCGTGACGATCGACGCGCGCGATCGTGCGATAGACGTTCTGCCCGTCCGGATTCGTCGTATCGACCGCGAGCGGCGTGTTCGAGTTCGACACGTCGATCGCGTTGACCGGCGCGACGTAGCCCATGAACGTCAGGTAGCTGCCGTCGAGCGACAGGTGCAGGCCGAGTTCCGACTTCGAGCTGAAGCTCGTGACCATCTGGTCGTGCGCGAAGCCTTTGTGCAGGCTGTTCGGCACTTCGAGCGTGCTGACGACGCCGCCGGCCGGCGTGATCTGGTCGAGGAAGATGCGCGACGTAATGCCGAAGCTGCCGTCGTAACGGTCGTTGTTCCACACGTACGGATAGGTGCCGTCGTTCGGTGCGCCAGCAGCCGTGCCGCACCCACCGGTGGTCTTCGCGCAGTTCGGCGGCAGGATCGCGCCGGGCTGCACGTTGCTCGACACGTTGTCGTACACGCTGCGGCTGAGGACCAGGAAGCCCGGCACGAAACCCGGCTCGAAACGGCTGTCGCCGTCGTTGTCATGCGGGGCAGCCTGCGCGCCGATGCTCGCGGCGATCAGCGTGAGTGCAAAGACGGGAACGGCACGATCGCGCAGCGCGCGGCGGCGCTTCGCGGACAAGGCGAAATTCGGCATGGACAAGGCTCCGTACGACATCGAGTGAGGACGTTGTTGGTGGACAGACTGACGACGTGAAGCCCCGCCACCTTAGCCATGCTTGATGAAGAATTGATTGCACGCGATGCCGCGGGAACCCGCGTGCGTACGCGGGTTTCCAGGCTCGGCACCTTGTTATTTATCCGTAATGCGAAAGAAATGAATCAGACAGGCATTCACGCGGATTGGCCCGCGTGCGGCTGCGTGAGCTTGCCGTCACCATACTCGCGCAACACCTTCGAAATCACGACGCGATAGCCGTCCAGCCAGCGCGCCTGCTTCGCCTTTGCCTCGAGATGCGCCGGGTGCTGCATCAGTTGCTGCAGCGCCGCCTCCGACTCCCAGTAGTAGACGTTCTGGATCAGCCCCGATTCGGCGTTCTCCCACGTTTCCTCGCCGAGGTAGCCCGGCGTCGCGCGCGCCATGTCGGCGATCTGCCGGTCGAGCCGGTGGAATTCGTCGTCGTATTGCCCGGCACGGAAAATGAAGGTCGACGCGTACATGCCCGCTCCATCGAAAGCGATTGAAAGAGCGCCGATTGTAAGGCACGCGCGGTGGGCCGCAATCGTTACGCGGCGAGCGTATCGAGGTCGGGCCGGTCGGCGAGCCACGCGTCGATGCGCGGTGCGTCTTCACGCATGCCGGCCGCGGGCGCCGGCAGCGCGACCAGTGCGTGCCGGGCACGTTCAAGCGCCTGTGCGAAGCCGCGCAACTCGCGCGTCGCGGGCCGGTCGTCGGCGTGCCGGCGCGCGAGTGCTGCGTCAATGTTCGTACCGATCAACGCGCGTTGCGCGTCGATGAATGCCATGCACAGCGCGTGGCAATGCGCGGACACCGATGCAACGGCCAGCAGGACCGGCACGATCGACACGGTCAGGTAGCCGCCGGGCGCAACCCGCGACAACGCGCGATGCACGTCCTGCCCGCCGCCGACCCATGACGCGAACACCGCATCCCGCCACACCGCGCGCTCGAACACGAGCGCATCGCGATGCGCGTCGAGCGCCGCACGGTCTGCGATCTGTCCGGCCGTCACCAGCGGAATCGGAAATGACGATGCAATGGCAGCGTGTGGGGGCCCCGCTTCGACGATGCAGTTCGCACCGAGCCACGCCGCATCGTCGCGCCGCGCGGCCAGCACGCGGGACTGCAAGCGATCCGGCAGCATCGGATCGAGCGGCACCGCGCTGCAGATCGACGGCTTGTCCGCATGCACGCTGCAGCGGCCATCGTCGGCCAGCGCCGCGCAGCGGCCGAGCGACGGATAGTCGTAGCCCTGCAGCGTCAGCGCGATCCATTCGGCACCCGCACCGCCGCTGCGATGAAACAACCGCTCCGCCAGCGCATCGGCAGCCGCGACATCGTCCGCATCGAGCACGTGCTCGCGGCCGCCCGCACGCCAGCGCTCGCCGATCCGCCGCTTCGGCACGCGACGGATCGTCAGTGCACCCACGAAGCGATGCCGATGCCGGAACAGTTCGCGCAGCGACAACGTCGGCGCGCTGTTGCAGCAGCGTCCGCATGCATTGCACGCAAGCAGCCAGGTGTCTACCACGGCCGCCGCACCGAATCCTGGTAGCGCGTGAGGATGAAGCGCGCGACGTCGTCCGAGTGATACGCGGCGACGAGCTGCGTCACCCACGGCTTCGCGCGATCGGCCTCGCGCACCGTCAGCACGTTCGCATACGGCGAGCGCGCATCCTCGATGCTGATGCTGTCGCGTGCGGGTTGCAGCCCGGCGCGCGCGGCATCGTCGCTGTCGATCGCGACGAACGCGGTCGTGTCGAGCGCCGCGTAAAGACGATCTCGACGCAGCGCGACGAGCTTCAGCCCGAGCCGGTTGCCGGTCACGTCGCGCAGCGTCGCATGCAGGCCGACGCGCTCGCGCAGCGTCACCAGCGTGTCGTTCTGCAGCAGCACGAGCGCGCGCGCCATCCCGCGCGGATCGGCGGGAATCGCGACCGTCGCACCGGGCTGCAGGTCGTTCAGGCTCTTCAGCTTGCGCGAATAGAGCGCCATCGGCAGCGTGACCGTCGGTGCGACTTCGGTCAGTGCGTAGCGTTTCTGCGCGCGTGTCGCGGCAAGCTGCTGCGCGTCCTCGAAGCTGGCTGCGTCGATCCGGCCGTCGGCCAGCGCCGCGTCGATGCGCGTCGCATCGGCGAATTCGACGACATCGATGCCCAATCCTCGCGACGCGGCGACCCGCTTCACTTCGTCCAGGATCTGCGCATGCACGCCGCGTGTCACGCCGACGCGCACGGCCGGCGCGGCCGATTCGGCGGCAACGCTCCAACCCGAATGAACGACCGCGCACGCGACCACCAGCCACGCGCCCACGCCCTGCACGACGCGCCTCATGTTGCATCCCTCAGAATCGTGCGAAACCCGATATGCGACGCCCCGAGATCGGCTTCCTGCTGTTCGCGCGACGACGCGCGATAGCGCACGCAGTAATCGCGCGAGCACAGGAACGAGCCGCCCTTGATGACCATCGGCGTATCGTGCTTTCGCGTGGGCGGCGCGACGGCCGCCGTGTCGCCGTTCGTATGCGACTGGTGCGGGCCTGTATAGGCGTCCTTGGTCCATTCCCATGCATTGCCGATCATGTCGTAGAGCCGGAACCCGTTCGCCGCATAGCATCCGACGGGCGCGAGCCCCGCATGACCGTCCTCGGCCGTGTCGAGCACCGGGAACACGCCCTGCCAGTAGTTCGCGGCCGGCTTGCCCTGCGCGTCGCGCGGCGCCGCGTCGAGCGATGCGTCGTCGCGGCCGGCCTTGCCCGCGTATTCCCATTCGGCCTCGGTCGGCAGGTCGCGGCCGAGCCAGCGTGCATACGCGAGCGCATCGCGCTGCGTGACGAGCGTGACCGGCAGGTTGCCGAGCCCGTCGATGCCGCTGCCCGGCCCGCGAGGATGCCGCCACGACGCGCCCTTCACCCACGTCCACCACGCCAGGTCGCGCGCGTTCATTTCGTCGCGCGTCGGCACATGGAACACCGCCGCCCCCTCCTGCTGCTCGGCCTCGGTCACGTAGCCGGTCGCCTGCACGAACGCGGCGAACTGCGCGATCGTCACGTCGGTCTGGTCGATCCAGAACCCGCCGACACGCGTGCGGCCGTCGCCCGCCGGGCGCTCGTCCGCGTAGCCGCGCGTGCTGCCGAACACGAACGCGCCGCCGCGCAAGTGCACCATCCCGGCCTTCGGGTCATCGCGCCACCCGGCCGGCAGCCCCGAATAGCGCTCGCACTGCCGCTCGGAGCCGAGCGGCACGAGCGCACGGCCGCGATTCGCGTCGTCGAAGGCACCGCCCGCCGGCGCGACGGGATTCGCATAGCCGGCCGCGAACGCGGCGGCGAACAGCGTGGCGGCCAGCGCCGCGCCGATCGTCCAGAACCGGAACCGCATCGTGTCGCTCCGGTTCAGTAGTAGCCGCGCGGACGCAGCGGCTCGACACCGCCGACGTTGCCCATGTAGGTCTTCCACTGGTCGACGAGCGTGCTGATCACCGACGGGTTCTGCGCCGACACGTCGGTCGTCTCGCCGCGATCCGACGCGAGGTCGTACAGCTGCCAGTGGCCGTCGGGCGGCCCGAGCGGCGGCTCGGTCCACAGTGCCTTCCAGCGGCCGTCGGCGCTGCGCAGGTAGGCGCGGCCGTACGCTTCGTCGCCGAACGGCACGGTATGCACCTCGCCCGTCGCCGTGCCGGTGAGCACCGGCAGCAGCGACTGGCCCGTGACCGGATACACGTAGCGGTTGTTGTAGATCACCTTGCCCTTGTTCTGGTCGACGCCCGTCAGCGTGTTGACGAGCGGCGGCGCCGGCTGCGACGGCGGCGTGACGCCCGCGACCGCGAGGAAGGTCGCCGTGTTGTCGGTCACGTGCGTGAATGCGCGCAGCGTCGGCAACTGCTGCGTCTGGCCCGGCAGGCGTACGATCGTCGGCGTCGATACGCCGCCTTCGGCCGAATAGCCCTTCGTGAGCCGGAACGGCGACGCGCTCACTTCGGCCCAGCGCAGCCCGTACTGCAGGCGCTGCGCGTTCTGCTTGCCGTTGTCGGTACCGAGCGTCGAATAGATCGGCGCCTGCCCGTTCGCGGTATCGGTCGCCGTCGGGTCGGCGCCGCCGTCGATCGGCCAGCCTTCCGCGCCGTTGTCCGACTGGAACATGATGAACGTGTTGTCGTATTCGCCGATGTCCTTCAGATGCTGGATCAGGCGGCCGACGTTGTAGTCGAGGTTCTCGACCATCCCCGCATAGATCTCCATGTAGCGCGCCTGCGCACGTCGCTCGGCCGGCGACAGGCTCGACCACAGCTTGTCGACCTTGCCGGGGCCGTAGTCGCTGTAGCCGTCCGCGGCCGAATGCACCGCGCTGATGTATTTCGCACCGGCCGTGCCGTTGTTCGCGGTCGCGGGCGACGCGGCCGTCGTTTCAGGCAGGCCGTCGAACGGCTTGAAATCGGCGGGGATCAGGCCGAGCGCCTTCTGCCGCGCGATCCGCGCGTTGCGGATCGCGTCGTAGCCGGCATCGTACACGCCCGCGTACTTGTGCAGCCACGGATCGGGCACCTGCAGCGGCCAGTGCGGCGACGTGTAGGCCGCGTACGCAAAGAACGGCTTGCCGTCGCGCTGGTTCGAATCGATGTACGAGATCAGCTTCTGCGTATAGAAATCGGTCGAATAGAACACGGCCGGGCTGCCGCCCGTGCCCCCCGGCTGCCCGGGCTGGCCAGGCTGCACGTAGCGGCCGTCTTCCGTGTAGTTCGACGAGCCGGCCGGCTCGTGCGCGAAGTGGTTCGTCGCCGCGCCGCCGAGCAGCACGTAGCTGCGCTCGAAGCCCCACTGGTCCGGCGTCTGCCCGCTGCCCGTCGCGCTGCCGACGATCCCCGA
Organism: Burkholderia lata; assembly: GCF_902499025.1. GTDB lineage: Bacteria > Pseudomonadota > Gammaproteobacteria > Burkholderiales > Burkholderiaceae > Burkholderia > Burkholderia lata_C. The sequence goes on from NZ_CABVPW010000014.1 coordinate 165,076, forward strand.
GCCGATGTGCCACTTGCCGGCGATATACGTGTGGTAGCCGGCATCTTTCAATAGTTGTGCGAACGACAGCGCACGATCGTTCAGGTAGCCCTCGTAGCCAGGCAGCCCGCGCCGTTCGTCGGTCGGTACGCCCATCGTGCCTTCGCCGACGAGATGGTGGTCGGTGCCGGACACCAGCATCGCGCGCGTGATCGCGCAGACGGTGCCCGTGTGATGGTTCGACAGGATGCGGCCCGACGCGACGAGCGCGTCGAGGTTCGGCGTGTCGATCTCGCCGCCGAATGCATGGATGTCGGAATAGCCGAGATCGTCGGCCATGATGTACAGGATGTTCGGGCGTTTCGCGGCCAGCGGCGGCGTGGTGTTCGTCTGTGGCGACGGCGTATCGCTGTCGACGCCGCCGCACGATGAGAGCGACAGCGCGCCGGCAATCGCGGCGCAGACGACACGGAAACGAAAAGCATGCAACGGCGACGCGGACTTTTTCATTGTTCTGGAACGCTCGATCTACGGGATCGGCGATCTTAGCGTCGGGCGCGCAGCACCCAAAGTCCGATTCGTCACATGCTAACGGAGTGGCGGAATATGCGCGCCGGACGAATGCCAGCCATCAGCACACGCATATGCGCGCGCCCGCGATGCGCGCCGAAACCGGCCGCCGCCGGGCCGCGTGCCTACGGCATCTTCGGCGTCCGATGCTTCAACTGCGCCCGCCGAGACTGCCGCCGCCATCCACGGCCAGCACCTGCCCGGTGACGAAGCCGGCCTCGTCCGACAGGAAGAATGCAATCGCCGCGGCCACATCGTCGGGCGTGCCGAGCCGGCGCGCCGGAATCGTCGCGAGCACCTTGCGTTCGGCGTCGCTGCCGACGGGCCGCGTCTGCCGGAACAGTTCCGTCTCGATCGGCCCCGGCGCCACCGCGTTGACGGTCACGCCATGGTCGGCCAGTTCGAGCGCCCACGTGCGCGTGCAGCCGACGAGTGCACTCTTTGCGGCGGAATACGCGGTGCGATCGAGACTGCCGTAAATCGCGCGGCTGCAGATATTGACGATACGTCCGTGGCCGCGTGCCTTCATCGCATCCGCAAAGTGTTGCGTGACCTGGATCGCGGCCCGCACGTTGAGATCGAATACGGCCTGCAGCGAGGGGAAGTCGATCTTGCCAAGCGGTTGCGGCAACGCGATGCCGGCGTTGTTCACGATGCCGTCGACATCGTGCCGCTCACCGATGCGTGCCAGGATGGCCGCCGTCTGCTCGACATCGGCCAGGTCGCACGCGAGCAATTCGCCGGGAAAGTCGATGCCCTGCGCATTCCGCGCGAGGCCGATGACGTGATGGCCGCGCCGCGCGAGCCATGCGCTGACCGCGAAGCCGATGCCGCGCGATGCGCCGGTGACGAGATACGTGCGAGATGACATAGGTGCTCCCGAAGTCCGTTCACTCGAATTGCGTAGAGGGATGTTTCCGGTGCACAAGCCGGGAACCTGCGCTTTCGTCGGACGATTCTACGCGCGTAACGGGACGTTACGTCGTGTCGTTACGAGCGCGCCCGTAGCAACACGTTACGTTTTGCCCCGCATCCGTATCGCCAGGTATTTCAAAATTAAAATATCCGCCAAATATCGTCTGATTTAACTGAAATTATCGAAATATTAAAGAAAGTTTGTTAATGAATATCGTATCCGCAAACGTTTCACGTGAATAAAATATGCAGCCGAAAAATAAGACGAATAACCACTTGAAAATAAATTCCGTTTGAAACGGCGGTAGGCACGCCTCTTGCTGACTCACCCCACCATGTGCCGCGTTCGAGCAGGAACGAATAACCCGAAAATCGGGCGGCGCCTTGTTTCGTACAAATGATTCCGGGGTCGGGGAAATGGTATCGAGCGCAAGCAGGCGATTGGCCTGGGGGGCCGTGACGTGCCTGTCGCTATTCGCGACGGCACGCGCGCAGGCACAAGACACCGTCGACGCGCCGCCTTCCACGGCGGCGAACGGCGGACATCCGATTGCGCCGCCCTCGACGCTGCTGAACGCCGAACGCGTCCTTGAAGCCCCGCAGCCCGCGCCTGGCGCGGGGCCGACCGTGACGAAGCCGGCGGCAGGCGCCGCATCCGCCAGTGCCAACGCGGCTGCCCGTCACGCCCTTCCGGAAGACCAGCTCGGCGGGACGGTCACGACCGATGCCGTGACGCTCGCGGGCCGCGATTTCTACACCTACTTCTCGCAGACGTGGTCGGAAATCCCGCTGAGCGAGCGCTACATGGTCGCCATTCACGAACGCCCGTCCGGGCGTTACGGCAGCCTGATCTGGGTCGAATTCCAGCAGAAGCGCGTATTCCAGACTTTCCTGCCGATCGCACGGGCAAACGTCCGGGCCGTGGCCGAAAGCGCCGCCAACATTTCCTTCCAAACCGTCATTCAGGACGATCTGTCGAATTTACTGTTTCCCGATTCGGACCTGGCGAAAGACGAGATTTAGTCGATTAATCAAAATCAGGGGTTTGTGAAAATGAATCGAATCAGATTGAGCTTGATCGCGCTGGTCGCGATGAACGCGGTTTCGCCCTATGCGTGGTCGTCGACGCTGGTTTATCAGCCGAACAACCCGAACTTCGGCGGCAACCCGGCAAACGGCCCCAATCTGCTCAACGAGGCCAACGCGCAGAACAAGCACACGGATCCGTCGCTGTCCGCCTATGCGTCGCCGACGTCCACGTCGTCCCTCGACCAGTTCAATGCGCAGCTGCAGCAGGCGATCCTGTCGCGCGTCGCCAGCTCGGTGACGAACTCGATCGTCGGCACCAACGGCGACCTCAAGCCGGGAACGATCAGCACGGGCAATTTCACGATCGTCGTGAGTGCGGCCGGCAACGGCAACCTGCAGGTGACGACCACCGACAAGACGACGGGTGCGACCTCGACGTTCATCGTCAGCAACGGCCAATAAATCGAAAAAAACGACTGAGCACATCATGAAAAAAAGCGCAGAAGGGGCACGCTTCAACACGGGGATGACACGGATCGCAGCGGGAGCGGTGCTGCTGCTGTCGCTGGTCGGCTGCGTCACGCGGCCGATGCCGGCATTGAGCAACGCGACGCTGACACCGCCGACGCGCACCACGCGCGACCTCACGCACCTGCCGCCGCCGAAGGGCAAGATCGTCGCCGCCGTGTACGGCTTTCGCGACCTGACGGGGCAGTACAAGGCGTCGCCGGACAGCTCCTTCTCGTCGCAGGTCACGCAGGGCGGCGCGTCGTTCCTCGTCAAGGCGATGCGCGACTCCGGCTGGTTCACGCCGGTGGAACGCGAGAACCTGCAGGACCTGCTGACCGAACGCAAGATCATGCGCGCCACCGACGGCGCGGATGCGAAGAAGGCGCAGAACGATGCGATGGCGCCGCTCATGCCGGCGAACATCGTGCTCGAGGGCGGCATCGTCGGCTACGACACGAACGTCCGCACCGGCGGGGCCGGCGTCGCCTACCTCGGGATCAGCGGATCGACGCAATACCGGATCGACCAGGTCACCGTCAACCTGCGCGCGATCGACATCCGCACGGGCCAGGTGCTCAACAGCGTGTCGACGACGAAGACCGTCTACTCCTATCAGGTCGACACGGGCGTCTATCGCTTCGTCGGCTTCAAGGACCTGCTGCAGGCGGAAGCCGGGCTGACGCGTAACGAACCCGCGCAGATCTGCGTCAACGAAGCGATCGAATCGGCGCTCACGCACCTGATCGTCCAGGGCGTCTCGAACCAGACGTGGGCGCTGAAGAACGACCAGGACTGGTACGACCCGACGATGCAGCGGTATCTGCAGGAAGACCGGCAATACGCGCAGGACATGGAGGACGCGAACACCGCGTACGACCCGCAGAAGATCGATCGTCCGGTCGCGTCCACTCATTAACCGGCATCACGCCGGCCAGCGGAGAAAACATGATGAATCGACAGCGTGATCGGAACGGGCGCGCCCGCGTGGTGCGGCGGGTGCTCGCGACCTTCTGGGCAGCGGCAGCCATGCAGGCAGTGTCGGCGGCACCCGTGCCGCTCAGCGATCTCGGGGCGCCCGAGCCGGCATTCGACTACAGCGGCAACATCGTCGCGGTCCAGCAAAGCGGTGTCGGCAACAACGCGTCGCTGGACCAGGCGGGCCACAACGGTGCGCTGATCTGGCAGGCCGGCGACGGCAATTCGATCGTCGCGCGGCAGGCCGGTGCGCAGAACTGGATCGCGGCGTCGCAGGCCGGCTTCGGCAATACGTTGAAAGCGACGCAGCGCGGCAACGGCAACACGCTGCAGGTGCAGCAGAACGGGGCCGGCAACTCGGTCGATTCGACGCAGGTCGGCACGTCGCTGTCGGCGCGCGTCACGCAGAACGGCAGCAACAACGCGGTGAACATCGTGCAGGGCGGATCGAACACCGGCATCCAGGTGATCCAGACCGGCAACGGTGCGCGCGCCACGGTGCTGACGCGGTAGCGGTTACGCAGTGTGCAAGTGCTTTGCTTGAAGTGGTGTGAGGTGTGGGGCGTGAGAGCGCCCGCAATTGGCGGGGGTGCCGGCAAAGATCGACTTTTCCGGCGAATTTTCTTTCGAATCAGGAGCACTAAATGAAGGTGACCAAGTCTTCAATCGCAATCGCCGTGCTGATGCTCGCATCGGCCGCCGCACAGGCCGATTCGTCGGGCAACACCGTGAACGTCGGGCAAACCGGCAACTACAACTCGGCAACCGTCACGCAGACGGCGACGACCGGGGATTCGGTGTCGATTACCCAATCGGCGTACGGCAACGATCCCCGCTACGGGTTCGTCGCCAACGTGACGACCCAGGGCGGCACCGACGACACGACCGTGATCCAGCAGACGTCGGGCTGGGCGCAGCCGTTCTCGAGCGTGACCGTGTCGCAGACGGGCACGTCACATGAGAAGAACAATGTGACGCAATCCGGCGGCGGCGATTTCTCGGCGACCATCACGCAGACGACGTCGGCCTACACGGGCGGCCCGCAATACGACGTCAACACGATCAACCAGTACAGCTACATCGACAGCGCGTCGATTTCGCAGCAGGGCGGCGGTCATAACACCGTCACGATCAACCAGGGCTCGCCGAGCCAGTCGGCGATCGGCAACCGCGCGACGGTCACGCAGACCGACACCGTCGCCAACACGGTCGGCATCACGCAGACCGGCAACAACGGCACCGCGAATGTCCAGACGTCCTGGGGTGGCGGCAACACGACGTCGATCACGCAAACGGGCGGCACGACCAACGCGAACGTGACGCAGTTCGCCGAGATCGGCGACAAGGTCACGACGACCCAGAGCGGCACCGAGACGGCCAACGTGAATTCGACGGGCGGCAGCAACAACCAGACCACGATCTCGCAATCGGGCGGCGTGAACGGCAACAGCGCAGCGGTCAACCAGCTCGCGGCGCTCGCCAACACGACCTCGATCACGCAATCGTCGGACGGCAACAAGGCGACGGTCAACCAGACGTTCGAGTTCGGCGACACCGCGACGATCAAGCAGTCGGCCGCGTCGAACACCGCGACGATCACGCAGCAGTTCGGCCTGGGCAACAGCGCGACCATCACGCAGACCGCCGCCAACAACAAGGCGACGATCCTGCAGGACGGTTCGATCGGCTCGACGGCGTCCATCACGCAGGGTTCGGCGAGCAACCAGGCGAACGTGACGCAATCCGCGTCGTATTCGAAGGTGGCGGTGAGCCAGACGCAGGATATCGGCAACAACGCGATTGCGTCGCAGACGGGCGCGGATGACGTGCTGAACCTGTCGCAGGCCGGCGGCTTCAACCTCATCAACGCGACGCAAGTGTCCGGCACGGGCAACCTCGGCTACGTGACGCAGATCGGCTACAACAACAACGCCACGCTGTCGCAGCAAGGCAACGCGAACTACGCGAGCATCAACCAGACCGGCTTCAACAACACCGCGACGATCAAGCAGCACTAAGCACCACCGGTGTCACGAAAAGGCCGGACGGTTGCCCGTTCGGCCTTTTTTTCTTTCGACAGGGGACGATCATGGTTGGCATTCACGATCTCAACGCCTATTTCGACATCGCCGCCAGTGCCGGCGGCGTGAACATCGTGCCGCACGTGCGGGCGGCCGCACCGGTCGACGTGTCGTACAGCCTGCGCATCACCAAGACCGGCGGCGCGGGCTCGGCGTCGCTGACGCGCTCCGGCGAGTCGCGCCTCGCGGGCGGCGAGGACCGGCCGCTCGCGACGCTGCGGCTGAGCGTCGCTTCGAGCGATATCTGCAAGGCGACGCTGGTCCTGCACGTCAATGGCGAGCAAGCGGAGTATTCGGTGGACTGCAATCCGCAACGCACGTCGGGGTGAAACGGCGCGGCGCGGGCACCGCCGCGTGCAGGGCACGCGCCTGCCACGACGCGACGGGCAGCGGCGCGCGCAGCGGTCAGCCGGCCCGCCCCGCCGCGACCGGCATCGCACGGCGCGACGCGATCCGCAACGCCAGCACGCCGCCGGCCAGCAGCGCGACCGCGACGAGCAGCAGCGCGAGGTCGTACGAATGCGTGACGTCCTTGATCCGCCCCATCACCGGCGGCAGCGCGAGCCCCGCGATGTTAGCGACCGCGTTGATCAGCGCGATCGACGCGGCGGCCGTGAGACCCGACACGTATTCGGTCGTCACGGCCCAGAACACGGGCGTCGCGGCCCAGTTGAAGCCGACCGCGAGCACCAGCAGCGCATACGCGACGGGCAGCGCCGGCGTGTAGATCGCCGCAATCAGCAACGCGCCGGCCAGCAGCATCGGCACGCCGAGATGCAGTGCGCGTTCGCCGCCGAGATCCGAATGCCGGCCGTTCACGTACATCGCGACGCATGCGAACAGGAACGGCAGCGCGGACAGGCTGCCGACCGCGAAACTCGATTGCCCCGACAGGCTCTTCACGAGCAGCGGCAGGAACAGCGTGAGGCCGATCGTGCCGAACGCCTGCAGCAGCCAGAACGCGGCGAGCGCCCACACCTTGCCGTCGCCGAACGCCCGCCGCAGCGCGACGCCGTGCGACAGGTGCTCGCGCGGCGCGCTGTCGCGCAGCGTCGCTTCGAGCCACGCGCGCTCGTCGGCCGGCAGCCAGCGCGCATGCGCGGGCGTGTCGGGCAGGCGGCGCAGCACGACGAAGCCGAGCAGCAGCGCGGGCACGCCTTCGAGCAGGAACAGCCAGCGCCAGCCCTCGATGCCGAGCACGCCGTTCAGGTTCAGCAGCGCGCCGGACAGCGGCAACCCGATCACCGACGCGAGCGTCGCGCCGATATAGAAGAACGACATCGCGCGTGCGCGATCGCTCGGCGGATACCACGCGGACAGGTAATAGATGATGCCCGGCGTGAACCCCGCTTCCGCCGCGCCGAGCAGCAGGCGCATCGCATAGAGTTGCCCCGGCGTATGGACGGTGCTCATCGCGGCCGCGACGATGCCCCACGTGATCATGATCCGCGCGATCCAGCGACGCGCGCCGACGCGGGCGAGGAACAGGTTGCTCGGCACCTCGAACAGGATGTAGGTCACGTAGAACAGCCCCGCGCCCAGCCCGTACATTCCGGCGCTCAGCCCGAGGTCGGCGTTCATCTGCAGCGCCGCGACCGAGATGTTCGAGCGGTCGATGTACGCGACGAGATACAGCAGCATCAGGAACGGAATCAGGCGCAGGTTCAGGCGCCGCATCGTCGCGGCGTGCAACTGCGGGGCGGCAGCGGTCATCACGGTGTCTCCTGGTTCGTCCCGCCCGTCGTGCGGGACGGTGCGGCCGCCGCGCGAGGCGCGGCGTCATGAAGGCCAGTCTAGGAGCCGCGTGAATTTCGCGTCAATTACCGGGACGTCGTCTCGATATGTGAGATGCATTCGGCGACCTGCATCCCGCGTGCGCTCGGTTCAATTCGGTTCAGTAGCGCATCACGAGAAACAGGCCGGCGGCCGCGAGCGCCATGCCCGGCCACGCGAGCGCACCGATCGTCTCGCCGAGCGCGACGAGTGCGATCAGCGCGGTCGCGGGCGGGATCAGGAAGAACAGCGCCGACACGCGCGACGCCTCGCCGTACCGCACCATCGCGAGCAGCAGCGAGATCGCGATCAGCGAGTTGCAGATGACGAGGTACGCGAGCGAACCGGCGAGCCCGGCGGTCCATTGCACGTGCATCGGCTCGAGCGCGAACGCGAGCGGCGCGGTCACGGCAAGGCCGACCGTGTATTGCACGAGGTTCGCGGTGACCGGATGGACGTCGGTGCCGAAGCGCTTCTCCCACAGCGTGCCGCCGGTGATGCACGCGAGCGCGAACAGCGCGAACGCGAGCGCCCACGGCGACGCGACGTCGACCGACGAACGCGCGAGGATCACCAGCACCGCGCCCGCGGCGCCGAGCGCGAGCCCGATCCAGCGCAGCACGCCCACACGCTCGCCGGCAATCATCGGCGCGAGCAATCCGACGAGAATCGGCTGCTGCGACGTGACGAGCGCGACGGCGCCGGCCGACATGCCGAGCTTCAGGCTCAGGTACGTGAATGCGAAATAACCGGCCTGCAGCAACAGGCCGACCACGACAAGATCGCGCCACGCACGCCGGGTGCGCGGCAACGCGGGGCGCAGCCACAGGAACGGGCCGGCGAGCAGCGCGACGACGCAGGCATAGCGCAGCGCGAGGAACGTGAGCGGATCGGCATAGCGCAAGCCGAGCTTCAGGAACACGAAGCCGCTTGCCCACAGCAGCAGGAACAGCGCCGGCGCGATGCGCAGCCAGCCGGGTTGCCGTGCGGCCTTCGGCGTATCGAGCGCCGTCATGCGTGCTCGCATCGGGTGGTCGCAGGGCGGCCTGCCCCGCTCGCGCCGGGGCCGCGTGCCGGCGCGCGCATCAGCGGCACACCGGGCGACAGGTGAGGTTCGGTACGGTCACGGCCGTGACGATGACGACCTGCGGTTCCCTCTGCATGACGGCGTGCCCCCGGTATCTTCGGCGTGCGACGATCATACGCCGCGCCAACCGATCACGCTTCGTGCGGATGCCGCGATGACCGCGCCCGTGTCAATCGTCCGACGCCAGCATGCGCGGTATCTCGTCGACGAGCGCATCGATGACGACGCGCACCTTCGACGGCACCTGGCGCGATGCCGGCCGCACCGCGAACACTTCGGCACCCGACACGCTGTTGCTGTCCATCACGAGCGCGAGGCGGCCGTCGCGCAGGTAAGGTGCCATCAGCCAGCACGGCAGCCATGCGAGGCCCGCGCCGGCGGCGGCCGCATCGGCGATCGCCTGCAGGTCGTCGAGCCGCAGGCGGCCGGCCGGGCGATGGTCGTGCGCCGCGCCGTCCGCGCCGACGACCCGCCACGGCGTCGGTTGCCCGCCGCGCGAATACGCGATCCCGACGTGCGACGCGAGTGCGTCGAGCCCCGCCGGCCGGCCATGACGTTCGAGATACGCGGGCGACGCGCAGATACCCATGCGCTGCACGCCGAGCTTGCGGCCGACGAGCGCGCTCGTGTCGGCCAGCTCGCCGATGCGCACCGCGATATCGAAGCCGTCGTTGACCAGGTCGGCCACGCGATCGCTGAACGACACGTCGATTTCGAGCCGCGGATGGCGCTCCACGAGGCGCCGCATGACGGGCGCCACGCATTGCCGCCCGAACAGCACGGGCACGCTGACGCGCAGCCGCCCCGCCGGCTCGCGCTGCCCCGCGTCGAGCGCGGCCTCCGTCTCGCCGAGTTCGGCCAGCAACCGTCGGCACTGCTCGTAATAGACGAGCCCTTCGTCGGTCAGGCCGAGCTGGCGGGTCGTGCGCTGCAGCAGCCGCGCGCCGAGACGGCGTTCGAGCCGCGCGACGACCTTCGCAACGGCCGAGCGCGTGACGCCGAGCCGCAGCGCGGCCGCCGCGAAGCTGCCCGACTCCACCACGTCGACAAATTCGGCCACGCCTCTCAGCCGCTCGTCCATGCCATTTCGCTCCGGTTGGGTCGCAGGTTTGTGTCCGCACAGGCGACAGTCATCGGCCAAATTCTCGCCAATGCGTCCCCATGCGCAACACTATGATAGTCCGCTCTATCTCGAAAAGGAGTCGACATGCACGCATGGCAACTGAAACCGGGCGACGGCGTGGCCGGGCTTCGGCGCATCGACGCGACACGCCGCGCGGTCGGGCCGACCGACGTCGTCGTGAAGATCCACTCGGCCGGACTGAACTATCGCGACCTGATGTTCGCGCGCGGCGACTATCTCGGCATCGGCACGGACGCGCTGATTCCGGTGGCCGACGGCGCCGGTGAAGTCATCGAAACCGGCCGCGACGTCACGCGCTTCAAGCCGGGCGATCGCGTGATCAACACGTACTTCCCGCACTGGATCGACGGGCCGCCCACGCCGCAGAAAGTCTCGGGGTCGCCCGGCGCGCAATTCGACGGCGCGCTCGCCGAACACTTCGTCTCCGACGAAGCCGCGCTGGTCGCGATTCCCGCGCACCTGAACTACGACGAGGCGGCGACGCTGTCGTGCGCGGGCATCACCGCGTGGAACGCGCTGTTCGCCGACGGCGGCCTGGGGCCCGGCGCGACCGTCGTGCTGCTCGGCACGGGCGGCGTGTCGATCGTCGCGCTGCAGCTCGCGCATGCGGCGGGGCTGCGCACGATCGTCACGTCGTCGAGCGATGCGAAGCTCGAACGCGCCCGAGCGCTCGGTGCGGACGCAACCATCAACTATCGCGCGACACCCGAATGGCAGCACGAAGTGCTGCGGCTCACCGGCGGCGCGGGTGCGGATCTGGTCGTCGAGGTCGGCGGCAAGGACACGCTGCCGCGCTCGGTCGCCGCGACGAAGATGGGCGGCATCGTGTCGGTGATCGGCGGCCTCAGCAGCTTCGCCGGCCCCGAACTCGGGCTGCTGTCGCTGATCGGCGGGATCCGGCAGCTGCACGGGATCATGGTCGGCAGCCGCGCGATGCTCGACGATGTCGTGCGCCTCGTCGACGCGAAGCAGATCAAGCCGGTGGTCGATCGCGTGTTCGGCTTCGACGAAACGCCGCAGGCGTATGCGTACCTGCAGTCGGGGCAGCACTTCGGCAAGGTGGTGATTCGCGTCGCGCAGTAAGCACGAAGAGGCGACGGGCAGTTCGGCCCGCCGCCTCTTCCGCCATCGCGCCGTCAGAACTTGTGACGGATCCCCGCGTGAACCATCAGCTGCTTCGAGGTCGACGACAAGTCCGCCGCGCCGGGAATATAGGCCTGGTCGAGCGACGAGCCCGTCGCATCGCCCGCAACCCGCTGGTACGCCCCCATCAGGTACACGTCCGTGCGCTTCGACAGGTTGTAGTCGGCCATCAGCCCGAGCGAATGGATCTTCGGCTTCGCGGCGCCCGTCGTCGCGTCATAGCGCACCGTCGTGTACACGTACTGCGCACCGACGAACAACGCGGGCGTGAACTGGTACTTTCCGTTCACTTCGAAGTTCTGATACTTGATCGCCGTCACCGTGCCACCCGCGAGCGGGCCGGTCACCGGCTGGATCGTTTCGTCACCGAACAGGTAGCCGACGTTCGCGGTCGGTCGCGTGACGTTGCTGTTCGTGTACGCGAACCCGACCGTCGCGGGCCCCGCCGTATAGTTGACGCCCGCACCGAAGATCCGCAACCGCGCCGACGCGAAGTTCGCATCGGCGCCGACCGATCCCGCGCCCGCGATCGCACCGCCCGACGTTGCGCCCGGGTTGTCCGCATTCAGGAACGCCGCGCCCACGAGCAATCCGCCCTGCTCGTACTGCGCGCCGACGCTCCACTGCCGGTTGTTCGCGAAGCCCGTGTCGTTGCTGAAGCTGTACGTGCCGCCGAACGAGAAGCCGGCGAAATCCGGGCTCGCGTACTTGACCGTGTTGTTCACGCGAAACGTGTTGCCGGTGTTGTCGTTGTCGAGCGGATGCGAGAACGGGTACACGCCCCAGCTGCCGTTCGCGGTCGTCGGTGCGAGATAGTCGACCACCGCATCGTATTGCCGGCCGAGCGTCAGCGTGCCGAACCGCTCGTTGCCGAGCCCGACGTAGGCCTGCCGCCCGAACATGCGGCCGCCCTGCGCGAGCGTGCCGCTGTTCACGTTGAAGCCGTTCTCGAGCTGGAACAGCGCGCTGTAGCCGCCGCCCAGATCCTCGGTGCCCTTCAGCCCCCAGCGGCTGCCCTGCGCGAAACCGCTCGCCATCTGCCAGGCACTGTGGCCGCCGACGTTGTTCGTGTAGTCGATACCGGCATCGACGAGGCCGTACAGCGTGACGCTGCCTTGCGCGAACGCGGGCGCTGCACACAGCGCCGGAATCGCGACGAAACACAATCTCCAGTTCATCCGTAATCCTTACTTATATTGTCGTTGCCGCCCCCTGACGGGCGTCGCCGCTTACTTCGCGCCGTAGATGTCGAAGTCGAAGTACTTCTTGTTGATGCGCTGGTACGTGCCGTTCGCGAGGATCGTCGCAAGCGCGCGGTTGAACGCGTCGCGCAGGTCGTTGTCCTGCTTGCGCAGCCCGAGCCCGTCGCCCTGCCCGAAGTACTTCACGTCGTCGATCGCGCCGCCGACGAACGCGAAATCCTTGCCCTGCGGCTTCTTCAGGAAGCCGTCGTTCGCCGCGATCGATGCCTGGAACGCCGCATCGAGCCGGCCCGTCACGAGATCGGCATAGACCTGGTCCTGGTTCTGGTACGACACGATCTGCACGCCGGCCCGCTGCCAGTTCGCGATCGCGTAGTCGGCCTGCGCGGAACCCTGCTCGACGCCCACGCGCTTGCCCTTCAGCGCGTCGGCCGTCGGCAGCAGCGGCGAGCCCTTGCGCGCAACGAGGCGCGCCGGCGCATTCGAGATCCGGTTCGTGAAGGCGATCTGCTGCTGCCGCTTCGGCGTGATCGTCATCGACGACGCAATCACGTCGAACTTGCGTGCGAGCAGACCGGGAATCATCCCGTCGAAGCTCGACTCGACCCACACGCAGCGTGCATGCAGCTCCGCGCACAACGCGTTCGTGATGTCGATCCCGAAGCCCGTCAGCGTGCCGTCGGGCAGCTTGTACTCGAGCGGCGGGTACGTCGGGTCGACCGCGAGGCGGATCTCCTTGCCGGACCAGTCGCCCGCGTGCGCCGCGCTTGCCGCCAGCGCCACCGCGAGCGCCGCCATCCGTTTCCATTGCTTCATTGCCTGTCTCCTTCCTTGTGTGAATCGTCAGTCGAAATCGTGCGGAACCGTCACGCGAGGTAGCGTTCCGCCAGCGCAATCCAGTAGCTCGCGCCCGTGGCGAGGCACGCGTCGTTGAAGTCGTAGCCGGGGTGGTGAAGCCCGCATCCGGCGGCGCCGTCGCCGTTGCCGATCGACAGGTAGCTGCCGGGGCACGCGTTCAGCATGAACGCGAAGTCCTCGCTGGCCGCGATCGGCCGCAGATGCGGGATCAGCGCGCCATCGCCGCCCCATTCGCGCGCGACGTCGCGTGCAAACGCAGTTTCGGCCGCGTGATTGACGAGCACCGGGTACTCGTGCCGGTAGTCGATCTCGGCCGTCGCGCCGTAGCTCGCGGCCTGCCCGTGCACGATCTCGCGGATCCGCCGCTCGAGCAGTGCGCGTACGTCCGGCGACAGCGCACGCACGCTGAGTGCGAGTTCCGCATGCGGCGGAATCACGTTCGATGCGGTGCCCGCATGGATCGAGCCGGCCGTCACGATCGCCAGCTCCTGCGGATTCACGTTGCGCGACACGACGGTCTGCAGCGCCATCACGATCGACGCGCACACGACCACCGGATCGATCGTCGTATGCGGCGCCGCGCCATGCCCGCCGCGCCCGGTCACGCGCACGCGCACCTCGTCGGCCGATGCCATCGCCGGGCCGTCGCAGAAACCGAGCACGCCGGCCGGCAGGCCCGGCACGTTGTGCATCGCGAACACCGCATCGCACGGAAACCGCTCGAACAGCCCGTCGTCGATCATCCGCTTCGCGCCGCCGAGCCCTTCCTCGGCCGGCTGGAAAATCAGGTTCAGCGTGCCCGTGAAGCATTCGCGCTCGGCCAGGCAGCGCGCCGCCGCGAGCAGCATCGCCGTATGACCGTCGTGGCCGCACGCGTGCATCACACCGTCGCACCGGCTTGCATGCGGCAGCCCGGTCGTCTCGTGGATCGGCAGCGCGTCCATGTCCGCGCGCAGCCCGAGCCGTTTTCCCGGCCCTCGCGTCAGCGTGCCGACCACGCCCGTGCCGCCGAACCCGCGCGTCACCCGATAACCCCATGTTGTCAGCAAGCCGGCGACGAGGTCGCTCGTCGCATGCTCCTCGAAGCCGAGCTCCGGATGCGCGTGAAGCCGGTGGCGCAGCGCAATCATCTCCGTCTCGATGGCCGCCATTTCCGGCTGGATAGGTTTGTGGTCCAACCCCGATTCTCCTCGATGCATTCCGGTTGCCGATCGCCCGAATGACCGATCGTGGCCGCATCGTAGGCAGCGAAAATCCCGGCGAACAGCCGCGGTTTCGTTATGATGACAACCTTTCGTTGTCGGGTATCGCACCATGAGCACGATCAAGCTGCATCAGCTTCAGGCGCTCGTCGCGAGCGCGGAAGCCGGAAGCATCCGCGGCGCGGCGCGCACGCTCGGGCTGTCGCAGGCGGCCGTCACGCGCGCGCTGCGCGAGCTGGAGGCCAGCGAACGCTTGCCGCTGCTGGTCCGCGCGCCGGAGGGGATCGGCTTCACCGAATATGGCAAGACGCTGCTCACGCACGCGAAGCTCGTGCTGAAGCAGCTCGAACATGCGCAAAGCGATCTCGAACGCATGCGCGGCCGCGTCGAGGGCCGGCTGAGCATCGGCGTCACGCCGTGGCTGACGATGACGTTCCTCGCGGAAACGGTGCTGCGCTTTCGCGAGCAGATGCCCGACGTGCGCCTCGAACTCTACGAGGCGCTGATGGCCGTCGCGCAGCCGCTGTTGCGCGACGGCAGCATGGACTTCGCGCTCGGGCACGTGCAACCGGGCGGCACGCAGGAATTCGCGTTCGAGCCGATGCTGCGCTACGAGACCTCGGTGATGGTGCGCGCCGGCCACCCGCGCGAGCATGCGCGGTCGATCCACGACCTGCTCGACCACGACTGGGTGCTGAATTTCGCGGCCGACGGGCAGGCCGCGCTCGTCGACTACCTGTTCACGCGCCACGGTGCCGACATCGACGAACGGCGCATCGTGCGTGCGCAGTCGGTGGCGATGCTGCAGACGATGCTCGAACAGGCCGACATGTGCACGTGGTGCCCGACGATCCTCGCGGCCGTGCCGCCGTTCGGCGAACGGATGCGCGCGTTGCAGTTGAAGGAGACCTTCGAGCCGCGCGACCTCGGGATCGTCACGCGGCGCAGCAGCACGCTGAGCGACGCGGCGCGCTGCTTCATCGACTGCCTGCTGCATGTGATCCGCAAACATGCGCGCTCGGCACGCAAGGCGGATCTTGCGCTGTTCAGGACGCTGTCGCTGCTGATCTGACGTGCGGCGGACGCGGCTCGCCGCCGCGCCGCCGCACGCTGCCCGTCAGATCTTTGCCGTCAGCGTGATCCCGACCGTGCGCGGATCGCCGTACAGCACCGGATACGCGCCATACGACGGCAGCAGTTCGAGCTTCTTGTAGACCTTGTTGGTCAGGTTCGTCACGTAGCCCGTCACGATGTATTTCTGGTTCGGCGTCGTGTAGGACACGTGCGCGTTCAGTACCGTGTAGCCGCCCTGCCAGAGCTGCGGCATCGTCTGTCGCGTCGCGCTGAAGTACTCGCGGCTGCGGTAATTCACGTCGCCGCCGGCCGTCAGCGTGCCGAACGACACCGGCACGCGATAGTCGAAGCCCGCGTTGAGCGTCGTATGTGGCGAGCGCGCAAACGAGTTGCCGACGGCGGTCGGCACATAGCGGAACTCCGTGTAGCGCGTGTTCAGCATCCCGAGGTTCGCGAACAGGTAGAGGCTGTTGACCGGCTGCGCCTTCAGCTCCAGCTCGAAGCCGTCCGCGCGCCCCTGCCCCGCATTCGACAGCGTCGACACCGGCGGGCCGCCGAACGGGTTCGGCGCCAGCGCGAACACCTGGATGTCGCGATAGTCGTAGTGGAACACGCTCGCGTTGACGATCAGCCGCTTGTCGAACCACTCGCTCTTGATGCCGACTTCGTAGTCGGTCAGGTACTCCGGCGACACGGTCGACACCGTGCTCTGCGTATACGCGTTGCCGTTGTAGCCGCCCGAGCGGAAGCCGCGCGCGTAGCGGAAATACGCACGCACGTTGCTGCTGAGCGCGTATTCCGGCGTGAGGTCCCAGGTCGGCGCGCGCCACGTGTTCGTCTGGTTCTGCCGCGCGCTGACCGCCAGCGGCGACGACACCGACGACGGATCCCACCAGCTGCCCGGATTGCTGAACGTCACGTTGCCGGTGTCCTGCAGCCCGGCCAGGTTGATGTTCTTGCGCTCGATCGTGTAACGCAGCCCGCCCGTCACGTTGAAGCGATCGGTGAACCGGTACTTCACGCTGCCGAAGATCGCCGCGCTCTGCGTGTGCTGCGTGAGGTCGGTCAGGTGATAGAACGCGGGCGACGGCGAGCCCGGCAGGCCGCCGCCGGCACCCTGCTCGGCCAGTTGCTCGGTGAACAGGTGTGTGCCGACGAGCCAGCTGAGCCGGTCGTTCTGCGGCGATTCGAGCCGGAATTCCTGCGAGAACTGGCGGCTCGACAGGCGATCGTGCGAGCGTGCGGCATCGAACGCGGAATAGTCCTCGTCGTCCTGGTACCAGCGGTGCAGCCCTTCGAACGAGGTGATCGACGTCAGCGTCACCGCCGGGTTGATGCGCCAGTGCGCGGTGAGCGACGTGCCCCAGGTCGAGATGTGATCGCTCGACGGTGCATTGAGCGACACCGTGTACGGATCGCTCGACCCGACGAAGCCGAACTGGTTCGCGCCGCCCGGCCCCGCGCCCTGCGCGTGCCACGCATTGCCGCCGCCCGTGTAGTTGCGGCCGTGGATATTGAACAGGAAGTCGGTATCCGACGTCGGCACGGCCAGCACCTGGAAGCGCACCGCATTGTCGTGGAAGCCGCCGAAGCGCCCTTGCTGCACGGTATTCGTGTAGAAACTGTCGGCGTTCTCGTGATACACCGACACGCGTGCGGCCAGCACGTCGTTCTTGCCGATCGGACCGCCGATCGCGGCTTCCGCGAGCCGGCTGTTGTACTGGCCGAGCCCGATCTTGCCGTAGCCGCTCACGTCGAAGGTCGGCTTCTGCGACGTGATGCTGAGCGCGCCGCCGACCGTATTCTTGCCCCACAGCGTGCCCTGCGGGCCGCGCAGCACTTCGATGCGATCGAGGTCGAACAACGGGAAGCCCTGCCCGAACACGCTGTTGATGTAGACGTCGTCGAAGTACACGCCGATCGGGCTCAGCGACAGGTCCGACGGATCGTTGCTGCCGACGCCGCGCAGGAACCAGCGCGGCCGCTCGCGGCCTTCGGTCGATTGCCCGGTGAAGTTCGGCACGTACTTCGTGACGTCGTTGATCACGCGCAATTCGTTGTTCTTGATCGTGTCGCCGCTCAGCGCGCTCACCGCGACCGGCACGTCCTGGATGCTCTCCTTGCGCCGGCGTGCGGTCACCGTCACCGTGCCGAGGTTCGTTTCGCGTGTGGCCGTGCCGCGGTTCGCGCGTGCCGCCTTCGGCGCGGCCACGGCGGCATCGTCCGCGCCCTGTTGCGCCGGCTTCGCGTCCGGTGCCGCCGTCGCCGCGCCATCTTCCGCCCACGCGGGCAACGATACGGCCCCGCCCGTCAGCAGTCCCCCCAGCGCGGTGACGATTAGTTTTTTCCTGAACATCGATGAGTCATCCTGTTTGATCGGTTGAACGCACGTGCGTGCGCGACGCACGGGTTACCTATTGCAATTCGGATGCCAGCATCGAGAAGCCCGCCGCACGGGGCTTTCGGCATGCGTGCGGTGCAGGTGTTGCTGCATGCGCATCTGTGAAGGGACGCAAACTGCTTGTCACGCAACACCGCGCGGATCCCGCCGTACCCGATCGGATGGTGGTCAGGAGAGCTTTGCAGTCACGGGTTGCGATGCGTCACGCCGCTCCGTCGAGACGCGCAACGCGAACGCAACCAGCACGACGACAGGCAGCCAGCACAGGAACACGCCCGGCAACCCGACAACCGGTACGAGCGCACTGCCGGCCAGCGGGCCGCAGAATGCGCCCGTCATCGACGCGAGGTTGTAGAGGCTCGACACCTGGCTCTTGTCGGCCGGGTGACGGCCGAGACGCTGCATGTTGACGAGATGCAGCAGCGACGACCCGGCACACAGCGCGGCGAGTCCCGCGCCGACAATCCATGCGTCATGGGCGAGACCCAGCGCGAGCAACCCGGCCACGCCGCCGGCAAGACTGAGCGCATGGCAACGGTGTGCGGCCATCCGCTGCGCGACATGCCCGAGCCCGAACAACGCGATAACCGCGACCACGCCCTGCAGCGTCAGCAACGCGACGGCTTTTGTCTGCGACAGCCCGAGCGACTGAATCGCCAGCACCACCGTATACGCGCCGGCGAGCGAACGTGTCGCGCTGTTCACGGCCTCCAGCGCGAGCTGCTCGCGCACGTCGTGACTCCATGCGAGCGCCAGCAACGCGCGCAGGCCACTGGATTCAGGTTGCGCACCGCGTGGCACAGGTTCCGCGTCGCCGAGCAGCGTCCGGCTGAACAGCGCCATGCCCGCGAAGCTCGCCGATGCCGCGCAGAACGTCGCGACCGCGCCATGCGCGCCGATCAACCAGCTCGCGAGCCACGGCCCGACCATGCCGGTACCGACCGACATCGCCGCACGGTACCAGCCGGCGCGTGCGAGGCCGATCTGCGCGAGACGCGCGAGGAACACGCCGTTGATCGACACGATCCGGAACGGGATGCACAACCCGATCAACACTTGCGTAAGCGCGATCAGCGGCCATGCGCCGGTAAGCGGCACGACCAGATTGAGCAGCATCGGCCCCATGCTCGCGACGAAGTACACGCGCCGCGCGCCGTAGCGCGCAACGAGCAACCCGGCCGGCAACGTCATCAGCGCAATGCCGAGCGGCTCCATCGCTGCGATGATGCCGAGCCGCGCGTTGTCGACGCCGAGCGTGAGCGCATACAGCGTCGTCGCGAGCTGCGCCATGCTGATCGTCGTACCGCTCGCGAGCGCCAGCAGCATGAAGCCGCCGGTGAAGCGCTCGCGCCGCCATGCGTCGGCGACGCGTGCCGGCGCGCTCACCGCGCGGCGTCGCGAGACAACGTCGCGATGCCGTCGAGCGCACGCCGGTCGATCCACGCACGCACGTCGAAGTCGGCCGGCAAGAATTGCCATTCGACGAGGAAGCGCTTGAAATCGTCGAGCGCGGCGATCGACGCTTCGTCGAGATCCGTGCGCAGCCGCCGGTGCACGTCCGCGCCGTACGCGAGCCGTAGCCAGTCATGACCCGACCCGGTCTCGCGGCCGAGATAGCCGAGCACTTCCTGCTCGTGCTCGCGCGCCCAGCCTTCGACATCGGTCACGCGCGCGAGGAAGCGGCTGACGATGTCGGGATGGCGTTCGAGCGTCGATGCGTTGACGGTCAGCGGCCGCGGCGATCCGTTGTTGATGCGGATCTGCGGATCGGGATGAAAGCCGATGTCGACGACCTGCTGCGCGCCGATCAGGTGCGCGGTTTCGAGCCCGAGCGAACCCTTTACGTAGATCGCGTCGACCTCGCCGCGCACGAGCGCAGCCGCTTCGGCCGCATAGAGCCGCCGGCTCGACAGGCTCGCGGGATGGCTGAATGCCGCGTCGCGCGTCGCCGCCGTCGACACCGGTGCGCGCAGGTTCGACGCGGGCACATCGACCCATTCGACGTCGGCGGGGCCGAGCCCGTCGAGCGACAGCGCACTGACGAAGCCGCGCAGCGCCGCCGCACGGAAGATGTCGATGCGCTCGCCGTCGCGGCGCGGCAGGCCGATGCGGCGCCCGCGCAGGTCGTTCGGCCGCTTCAGGCCGCTTTCCGGCAGCGCGACGATCGCCTGCGCCTCGTCGACCCAGGTCAGCGCGACCACACGCGTATCGGCGCCGGCCGCGCGCGCCCACAGCGCGGGAATGCTGCCGCCCTGCCGGAACGCGTTGTCGAGCGAATGATCGACGTGCGCGTGATGCAGCGCCGCGTGCTGACTCTCCTGCAGTGCCCGCACGGTGATGCCGTCACCGGCGAATTCGCTGTCGAGCCAGCCGAGATGCGCGGCAATGCCGAGCGGCGTCGGCACCGGACAGCGCGTGTACCAGATCGACTGGACGTTATGGGAAGCCGTGATGCTCATGGATACGTTCGGAAGAGAAATCGTGAACCGCGCGTCAGCCGCGCGGTGCGGTGAGCACCGACAGTCGCGTGATGCCCGCATGCTCGATCGCGGCCATCAGTTTCGCGACGGTGCCGTACGGCACGTGCTCGTCGGCCTGCAGGTCGAGCGCGACGTCGGGCCGGCCGGCCTTCAGCGCGGCCAGCTCGGCCGGCACCGCGGCCAGCGCGACCGCGCGCTTGTCGAGATACACGACGCCCTTGTCGTCGACGCTCACGGTGACGTTCGGCTTGCGATCGGCCGGCGCCGTGGCGACGGTGTTCGGCAGATTCACGTGCACCGCGTTGTTGAGCAGCGGCGCCGTGACGATGAAGGCGACGAGCAGCACGAGCATCACGTCGACGAGCGGCGTGATGTTGATTTCGCTGAGCACGTCGTCGTTGTCGGAGGAAGAAGAGAAAGCCATTATGCGAACGCCTCCTGACGGGTGTCGCCGGCACGGCGAGCCGGCGCAGGCGCGGCGGCGGCGGCCGGCACGCGGAAGCCGGCCTTCTGCGCGAGGGTGACGAAATCGGTGGCGAACGCGTCGAGGTCGGCCGACGCGGCCTTCACGCGACGCACGAAGAAGTTGTACGCGAGCACGGCCGGCACGGCGACCGCGATGCCGATCCCGGTCGCGACGAGCGCCTCGCCGATCGGCCCGGCCACGACGTCGATGCTCGCCGACGCGCTGTGCGTGATCGCGGTCAACGCGTGGATGATGCCGAACACGGTGCCGAACAGGCCGACGAACGGCGCGGTGCTGCCGATCGACGCGAGCACCGCCAGCCCCGCCTCCTCGCGTCGGCGCGCATTGTGGATCTGCTGGCGCAGATGGCGTTCGAGCAGGTCGTGGCGGCTCCAGCTGTGTTCGAGATCGTGCGCGCTGCTTTCGTCGGCACGCCGCAGCGCGTCGAAGCCCGTCGCGGCGAGTTCGCCCACCGGGCTGTTCGCGCCATCGAGCGCGGCGGCCTCGTGAAAGCTGTTCGCGGCCCAGAACGCCCGCGTGTAACGCCGGTTGCGCGCGCTCGCCCGCAGGCTCTGGATCGCCTTCACGACGATCAGCGTCCACGTGACGACGGAGAAGACGACGAGCAGCCAGAGCGCGCCCTGGACGATGAAGGTGGTCGGGATACCGTTCATGATGTGAGTTCCTTGAAAAATGTGGCGGGCCGCCCGGCGGGTCAGCCCAGCTTGAAATCGATCGGCACGTTGACCCAGCCGTCGACCGCTTCGTCGCCGCGCTTCGCGGGCACGAACGTCCAGCGCTTCACCGCGGCCACCGCCGCGCTGTCGAGCATGCGGCGGCCGCTGCTCGTACGGACGTCGACGGAATCCGGCGTGCCGTTCGCGAGCACGTGCACGCGCAGCACGACACGCCCTTCCCAGCCCTGGTCCTGCGCGAACGCCGGATAGTCGGGCGCCGGGTTGCGCAGGTACGCCGCGTCGCCGATCGGTGCGGTTTCGCGCACGGGTGCGGCAGGCGCTGCCGGCGCGGGAACCTGAGCGGCTTGCGTGGCGACAGCGGGTGCCGCCGTCGCGGGGGCCGCCTCGCGGGTGACCTGCGGCGCGACGGCCGGCACCGGCGCCGGATGCGCGATGGCCGCACGCGGCTTCGGTGGGGTCGTCGCCTGCTTCAGCGGCTTCGGCGGCACCACCGGGGGTAGCGGATGCGCAGCCTGCGGCAACGGTTCGGGCGGCCGCGTCAGCTCGACCGTCATCGGCAGCGGCCGCGGCGGCTGCACGGGCGGTGCGGCGGGTGCGCGCGCCGCCAGCAACGCGACGCCCGCATGCAGTGCCGTGACAGCGAGCGCAATCGCACCCGTGACGCGCCACCCGCGCGCCTTCGCCTTCGGCGCATCCGGCCGCGCCGAAGGCGAAGCGGACGGCGGACGCG
>NZ_CABVPW010000015.1:0-185756 GCF_902499025.1 Burkholderia lata
CCGGTCACGCTTCGGGCGATGACTGTCGGCACGCAGCCAACCTGTCAGCTGTGCGGCCCAGTCGTCGATGACGCTCGTGCTGACGCGCTTCGGATACTTCGGCTCGACAGCATCAGTCTGCCGCAGCCAGCGGCGCACCGTGTTTCGGGACAGGCCCGTACGCCGCGCAATCTCGCGCAACGGGACCTTCTCGCGGAAATACATCCGCCTGATCTTGGCCAATATGCCCACCGTGATCACCTTTGTATCCCCTGCTCAAAGATTGAGCAGGGCATTCAATCACGTGGGTCAAAATTCGATGAAAATTTTCAGCTCTAGTGGGTCAGTTCTGTGCGGACATCAACAGAACATATCCGCAGGCGCTCTTCGTAGGCGGGGAAACGCCCAGTATCACGATGCTCAGCGACGGCCGACTCGTGGCAGTGGGAGGCAGCTACGCAAGCGGCGTGTCGCCTTGGTGTTACGTCTACACCCCGACGAGCGCAACAGCAGGATACTGGACGCGTCTGTGGGACCTGCCCGTGTCGTCAAGCCTAGGTGCTCTGGTTACGCTGTCGGCCACCAGGGTTATGTACATCGGAGGCTACCAAAGCCAGAACAGCTCTGTGAGCCTCTCCACCTGCTATATCCTCGACCTTGATACAGGCTGGACCCAAGCGGCGTCGCTTCCAACAGGTTTGCGTAACCCGTGTGCCGTTCCGCTATCCGGCGGCGCGCAGGTATGGGTCGCAGGCGGCTACAGCTCGCAGAGCGGCACCAACGTAAGCCAGTATCAAATCTATGACGTGGCGAGCAACACGTGGTCCGCAACAAAAGCGTTCCCGACCACTCCTGCACAGATTTGCGGTCCAACGAATACGGGCGCTTGGTCGGTGACGAATTCGCGCTCCATTACGCTGTACGACACTGCGAGCGATTCGGTAATTACGACGACCCACCAGTTTCCGTTCACAACTTCGCTCGCGAACAGCCTCATCTGCAACTCCAGATTGAGCGACGGCTCGTATTGCATCCCTAGAACGACCAACAACCTGTTCGGCGTGCGCTACGCGCCGAGCCCTGAGTCGCAAATCGTCTACGTCTACGCTACCAAAGACTGAAAATGGCCTACACATCAAAAACAATCACGGTCGCGAATGGCTATGGCTACGAGCTCTACGACGACAGCGGAAACCTGTACATCCACCAAGATGCAGACTACTCGGTGAATGGGCAGGCAAAGCCGTTTGCAACTGCTGATGCAGCATCTGCCGCCGCGAGCGCAGCAATTTCCGCTGCGCCGACGCCTACGACCACTACTTCCGCATCCTCGTAGCTACACAACTAAACCCGGCCGTCTCGACGCCGCCGGGCGATAACAATAAACGATAGCTGTAAAGAACGGCAAGATGACTACAAATAATAACAATAACGACGTAGCTCGTCTTGCTGTCGTCGAGAACCGCCTCGAGCGGATGGAAAAGACTCTCGAATCAATTGCAGAGAGTCTCCAACTGCTCACGCGCGTAGACATGCGCGTAGACCAGCTTGAAAAGAGCCAGTCTTTTCTAGACACCCGCGTCCGTGTGCTGGAACAAGCAGAGCCCAAACATCAGCTAGCTACCGACGGATTCCTAGGTATCGCCAAGCACCTACTGACTGGCCTTGTCAGCGCCGGCGTCGCCCTGCTCATCGCAAAACTAAAACCATAAAGAGCTATGAATGGCACTCACTATCTCCCAGCAGGGAATCTCCTTCATCAAGACTGAAGAGGGGTTCGTCGGTCACGTCTACCTCGACTCCTGCGGTATTCCCACAATCGGCTACGGCCATGCGCTGTTTCACATGACGCTCGCGCAAGCCCAAGAGCAGTACCCGAATGGCATCAGCGAACCTGCCGCCTGCACTTTGCTTGCGCAAGAACTGGTGCAATTCGAAAACAACGTGAACGGCGTCGTTCAAGTGCCCCTGACGCAAAACCAGTTCGATGCCTGCGTTTCGTTTTGCTACAACGCTGGCAATGGCGCGTTCAACGGTTCGACGCTTCTACGACTGCTCAACGCCGGCAACTATCAGGGCGCGGCTGACCAGTTCTTGGTTTGGGACAAGGGGCACGTCGACGGCCAGCTGGTGGTCATTCAGGGGCTCCTGAACCGGCGGACAGCGGAGCGCAACATCTTCCTGAACGATAACTACGGTAGCTAAACGATAGCTATAGAAAAGAAAAGGAGATTCAAATGTTCGACAATGTTAAACAAGCCCTATCCGCAGATGTGGCTAAGCTCAAAGCTGATGCGACCGCAGACGCCCAAAAAGTAGAGGGCTTCTTCCACCGCGCATATCACAGCGTGAAGCGCGCTATCGCCCTGCACCTGCAAGCAGCCGTAGGCATCGGCGCGAGCGTGGCGGCCGTGTTGGAGCCGCATTTCTCCGACATTCAGGCACAGCTCACCGGCACCCATGTGCTCTATTTCATTATCGGTTCGTCCATCATCGGCTGGTTGGCGACCGCGAGCCATGTGAAAGAAGCGCAGGACAAGCTGGCAAAAGTTGCTGCGGAAAACGCAGCTGCTGCGACGACAATCGTGAACGCTCAGCCTGTACTCGACGCACTGAGCCAGGCTCACGCGAACCTGGTGGCCCAGGCTACGGCAGCGATTGCCAACGTAGCCCCGGCAGTAGCTGCATCCGCGATTGCTTCGACAGCTGCACAAGCAACGGCCTCGGCAGCTACCGCTGACACGACCACGGTGACGCAATGAGCCTCACGGACCTGATTCCTGGTATTGCCCAGGCCAAGCTCGTAGGGCTGGGGCTGGTCGCGGCCTTGTGGATTGGGTCCGTGGCCTACCCGTACTATGAGTGGAAGCACACGGTCTCCGTGGACGCTGCGCAGCATGCCAAGGACGCGGCTGCTCTCGATGCCGCCCAACAGCAGATTGCCAGCGATAAAGCTGCTTTCACTCAAGCTGAAGCGCTTGGCGCTGCGCAGGCTGCGAGCATTCAAGCTGGCGTGGCTCAAGCCCAGACTATCCGTGTTGTGACCACCCAGAAAGCTGCGGCGGTCATGGCTGCGTCAACGCCCGACGTTGAAACGGCTCGCCAACTGGCAGTCTCTACGGCGCAGCAATTTTCGGGATGGGACAAGCAATGAAGCTCACCGAACCCATCCGCAACATTGGCTGGTTCAACGCAGGCCTCGCCGTAGCGCTCCTGCTGCTCGTAGCATTGTCTGGCTGCGCTTCCACGACGCCTCCCGCGCCAGTCGTCCAGTACGTTCCCGTAAAAGCTCACCCGATTCCGTTGCCCGGGCGTCCTCACTTGGCTGTTCAGGACCTGTCTTCTACAGAAGATGCGCCCACCGTCATGAAGGCCTACACCGCATCCCTCGTGCAGTGCACCGGCTATGCGAGCGAGCTGGAAACGCTGATTGTCAAAGCGAACGCTCAATAATATTTGTGTTTTTTAGCAATCGCTTGACGTTAACGGGGCGTGGGACGTAGTGTTCCGCCTATGCCTCCCATCAGAGAACTGTTCCTTGGCAGTAAGCGGCTTCAGATTGAACCGCCGATTGTCACCAATGCGCCACTAGCCGCCGAGCAACGGCGTAGTCATTTTGCTGAGCGCCTGCGCGACTACATCGACCGCAGCGGCCTCACGCAAGAACAGTTTGCTGAAGCGTTGACCACCACGCTTTCCGCGCCAATCTCACGCTCACGCCTCACTTCATGGCTGAACAGCAACGCGTCGCCGCGTCTGGAAGAACAGTCCATTTTAGAAGCCTGCGAGGCTATCGTTGGCCAGCAGGACGGAACACCGCAGACCATCCCCGGCTCGGAAGCGTCAATCGCAATCAAGAAGTACCTTGAGCTTGGGCTTACCAGAAAGGGGCTGACAGTGGCTGGCCAGGTACCCCAATCCACGTTGAGCCAGTGGGAAGCAGGGCAGGGAAACGTCAAAGCGCGCCAGTGGTTGCGCTTCGTAGCTCTAGTCGATGCATACATTGAAGCACTGAAAAAAGCGGGAACACTATGACCACCTCCGCACTGATGCAAGACGGTCGCAAGACGCGACACACTCGAGAAGTTTCGTCGCCGGAACGTCGCCAAGCGTGGGCGATGATGACCGAAGAAGAAATGCAACGCCCAGGGGCCGTGCTCATGGGCTGGCTGCTGCGCGCCGCGAACGACCGCGACATGAACCTGCAAGAGCTGGCGACTGCTCTCGGCGTCTCATACGCATACATCGGCCAGCTGCGCACGGGGATTCGTCAAGTCAAAAGCGCTGGCGGACAGTTTCTGACAGCGTGCTCGCGTTTCCTGGGCGTTCCACGCATCGCAGTGATGATTGCGGCGGACGTGGTGACGGTCGAGGACTTTTACGATAGTCCGCAGCAGCTGGTCGTCGAACTGTACGCAGCGCTGGACTATATCCGGAAGGACGAGACCTTCGGCGCGTTCATGCCCGTCGACATGCACGACATGAGCGTGAAGCACAAGGCGTTCGTTGTGTTGTTGTACCAACAAGCTACCGGCAAGAAGCTGCTGAACGCCGAGGTTGACCTTGCCTCGATTTTTACAACTGTTGAAGAGCACCGGAGTCTGGCGGCCGGCTAAAAGCCGGTTTCTAGATTCGGTGGAATCAACACCCTGCAGTTGCTAAACAAATCTTGGAGAGTGTCATGTTTCGATTTATAGCGGATTGTATGCTCGGGGCCGTGTCGGACAGTGCGGTGCGCGAATGCTGGGCGAGTAGTGTGACGGTCGACCATTCGCGCGACAGCTTGAGCCCGCCGATGTATGCCCAGCCGTGGGAAGCGATGGGCTCGACTCACTACGGAACTAGCCCTGCGTGGTTTGACCCGAGTCAGGGGATGCTGAATAACACTGGTGCTTTTGAGTCGTCTCGCTGGGAACCGTCGCAGCCGACCTACGACTGGCACAACCACCACAACAACGGCTGTTAAGTAAAAAGCCCGCTGCGTGCGGGCTTAGTCGTTATTGGCTGAACTTGTCGGCGGCCGGGTCGGGGAGCTCTTTGCTCTCGTCGTACTCGAAAACAATTTGGGCGAACGTATGTTGCTGTTTGTGCCAGTTCGCCACGCTCTCCCATCCTTCGCTGAGTACCAGAACGAGCGGCTCGTACATGCGAGGGCTCTGCTTCTTGATGAACGAAACACCGTTTTGCGGGATGTGCGCGTATCCGACGCGGACGGTGTCCAGCGCATCAGTCAATTCTGCGATGTACTTTTGCCCAGCTCGATACTCGGCCCACGTCTGCGGCATCGGGAATCCCACGCGCGTGAACCACTCGTGCACTTCCGCTCGGGTCTCGTTGATGATGACCGGGTCCGTTTTACGAGCCACTTCATCATCGTCTGTAACACGAATCACGCCCTCATCCCACACATCGGGGGTTACGAGCATCGCGTTGTTTTCGCTCTTGAGACGAGCCGCGACGTTCTTCCAGAACGCGTAGCCTTCCAGGTCGATGACGGTTGCTGTTGTGTCTGCCACGAGAAGCGTTGAAGAGTCGGGGAGTCTCCATGTTAACGGCGCGGTGCGCGAAACATGAAGCCAAAAAAAGAGCCCCCTGGAAACCAATAACCAGGGGGCGGGGGGCTAGGTGGGCCCGGCACAACATTAGGAACAGCAACCAACGGACTGGAGAAGAGCGTTGTACTACGTATAGCAACTGCCAGCGCCAGATTTAGCCTCCGGACAGAAAAAAACCGCTCCTCGGCAGAGGAACGGTCTCGAAATTAGTCACCGCGTGCGATGCGAAGCATCTCGTGTGTAGTTTCCTCAGCACTGCCCCGAACGTTCGAGGGAACATCCTCATCGTCAACAGGGAACATCCAAACCAACCGCGAGTCCGGGTAGAGCAGCTGGGCTGCCTGTTGAGCGACATGAAACGCGGGAGCGACGAGAAAAACAGATTCGCTGACAACGTCGTCGTGAGCGAGAAGAGCCTTGAAGTACATGTTGTTGTGTCCTGGGTTGCTATTGGCCAATGAGCAATTGCTCAATACGTATAGCAACCGTCGGGACACGCGTGGCACAAAAAGCCACAAATACTGATATTACTTTTTCGTAGTCGGTTTCCCTGTGCTCGAGGCGACAGTGGTCGTCGAGGAAGGTAGGCCGTTCTGCTTGATTTGCTTGTCGACGGCCTTGATTTGCTCCCTTGCCTGCCGGAGCGCATCAGGTCGGAGATGGCGGATACCTTCAGCACTGTCACCTACGCCAGCCCAAGTTGTCGAGTGTTTGCCAGGCTTTTTGGTATCCGTCATTTCACTTCCCCTTTGAATTCGAGTTGTTTGCTTGAGCGGTCGGCGCTTGTGTTGATGACGCCACGGGTTGTGTCTGCGACGCGTTAGAGGTTACACCACCTACGTTCGGTCGCAGGGAGTTGATACCAACAAGCGACTTTTGCAGAGAAACAGGATGAAGCTTGCCGATTCCATCGAGGCTTTCTTGAACCAGAGTCAGGCCCGATACGTTTGGCGTGTTAGCGTTGTTGTCGTTGTTGGACATGTCACTTACCTTTACCAGATGGATTGGATGTTGCGTTACTGGCCGGGGCGGCTGGCGCTGGCGAAGCCGGTCTTGAAGAGGTTGCCACGGGTGCGGCCGACTGAGCGCTTTTCGAAGCCGACGCAGCTGCACTGGCGGCCGCCGCTTTACTCGCTCGTGAGGCGGAGGCCTGAAGCGCATCCGGCCGCATCTGCTTGATACCGTTGACGCTGTCACTCCGGACAATCGGAGTAGCGGGAGGGTTGGGTTTGTTGTCAACCACTTCCGTCACCTTTTTGAACGAGTCTACAGCTGTGCAGACGCCGACGAACACTGTGAAAGCGACGCCGACGAGGAAGAAGCACACAACTGCAAAATCAATGCGCCTCAGTTTCTTGCTGCTCAGTTCTTCTTGCTGCAAAACCACATGAAGGATGTGGTCTTTGTTCAAGCGGAAAATCCAAAGCAACAAAAGCAAATCGACCGAAAAAGCAGCGATGCCGCCGAGGTAGCCGAAAAGCTCTGGAACCGTCTTAAGAGTAGACGTTGTCAGCAATGTCACGAGTAAGCCGAGGCCCCCAGCCGCCAACGTGAAGACACCCTTATCGTACTCAAACGACGTTGTGTAATATCCGTCGAGCGCGGCTGCGTAAAACTCAATGTCGCGCGCTTGCTCATGTTCGACCGCGCTCTGCTCGGCTTCCTCTTGCGCCCGGCTGAGCTCTTCCGCTCGCCGCTGCTTTTCCAGCTGCCGTCGCTTGTTCGGTGTCGGTGTCGCTGTCCGCAAACTTGCCTCGAGTGACTGGACGCAAAAAAGCCGCGCATCTCAAGATACGCGGCTCATCGCTAAAACAGTGGTGCCCGGGGCCGGAATCGAACCGGCACGCCTTGCGGCGGGGGATTTTCGTACCACTTCGGCTTTCGCCGCCAGCCGAAGCTGTTCGTGGTCTGGAGCACGCCTTCACCATGGCAGTTTTTATTCTGCTGTAGGTGCCCGCCGTCTGCTCTCTACACCTTCCTTGGCGCTTTCGCCTCCAAGGCTTGGCTCGGTATTAGCTCAGGATATAATCCTAGGGCCTTCGCCGAGTTTGACGGGCTTCACCTCAAGAATTTCTTCAAGAGGGCTCAAATTTGGTCTGAGTCCCCTGCGTCTACCAATTTCACCACCCGGGCGACGCAAACTTTCAAAATCGCTTCAACTTTACTTCAACTGCCCGACAAAGCCTCAAAATTTACTCCCCTGCGTTAAAGCGGGTGGTATAAAAAATGAGGCAAAATCGAGGCAAAAATTTCTAAGCCCCACTACAACACTTCCAGCAAACCCTTACCCAATAAGGCTCTCCGGGAGGGTGGTTTCTTTAACGCAAGGACTTTTGAGTCCCCTGCGTCTACCAATTTCACCACCTGGGCTTGATCCTGGCCGCGCATGCGATTGTGCGCGGCGAAACGCGGATTATGTCCGAAATCCCGACGCCGGGCAAGCTGCCCGGTTGCCGGTCGTGCACGTCACTGGCTCAGGTAGACGAACCGGCCCTGTTTGACGATCCCCATCACGCTCGCGCGCTGGTCGAGCCCCACATGATCCTTGTCGCTCGTGTTGACGACGCCGTTCGGCACGACGAGCTCGTGCGCGCGTTCCAGCTCGCGCCGCAGCGCCGCGCGGAACGCGGGTGTGCCAGGCTGGGCCGCCTTCAATGCGCGGCCGACCGCGTCGGCGAGGCGCGGGTAGACGCCCGCCGCGTCGCCCGCGAACTGCGTGACCGTGCCGGCGCCGTACTTCGCCTCGTACGCGTCGACGAACGCGAGCGCGGCCTTGCGGGCCGGATGATCGGCCGGCAGCGTGCGCGCGACGACCACCGGCTGGGTCGGGAACAGCGTCCCGTCGACGTCCTTGCCGCCGAGCTTGATGAATTCCGGCGTCGCGATCCCGTGCGTCTGGTAGATCGGGCCCTTGTAGCCGCGCTCGATCAGCGTGCGCTGCGGCAGCACGGCCGGCGTGCCCGAGCCTGCGATCAGGATTGCGTCGGGCTTCGCGGCGATCAGCTTCAGTGCCTGGCCCGTGACGCTCGCGTCGGTGCGGTTGAAGCGCTCGGTCGCGATGACGCGGATCTTGCGCAGGTCCGCGAAGCGCGTGAACTCGTTCAGCCAGCTGTCGCCATAGCTGTCCGCGAAGCCGATGAAGCCGACCGTCTTCACGCCGTGGTTGGCCATGTAGCGCGTCATCACGTCGGCCATCGCGCTGTCGCTTTGCGCCATCTTGAACGCCCAGGTCCGCGCGCCTTCCTGCGGCTCGACGATCGCGCCGGAACCGACCAGCGTGATCATCGGTGTCTGCCCGGTGGCCACCGCATCGAGCGCCGCGAGCGCGGCCGGCGTGATGTTCGGCCCGACCACGACGTCGACGTGATCTTCGTCCACCAGCTTGCGGATGTTGCGCACCGCGGTGCCGGGGTCGGACGCGTCGTCGAGCACCGTCACCTGCACGGGCTGCCCGGCGATCGTCTTCGGCCACATCAGGATCGCGTTCTTGCTCGTGATGCCGATCGCGGCGGCCGGGCCGGTCGACGACAGGTCGACACCCACTTTGAGGTCGGCATGTGCGACAGCGCAGGCCAGTACGAGGGTGCCGGCAGCGGCGTGGCGCAACAGGGCGGGAAGCGTCATGCGGAATTCTCCGTCGGACAGCAAAAAGGGGCGCGATGTGCGCCCCCGTGTTTATACACGCCGCTCAGAGTTCGTACGATTCGGATTCGCCCTTGAGCGCCTGTTCGATCAGCTTGCGGTTCAGCGTCGGCGACAGCAGTTCGACGAGCGTATACACATAGCTGCGCAGGTAGGCACCCTGCTTGAGCGCGACGCGCGTGACGTTGCTGCCGAACAGGTGGCCGACCGGGATCAGCCGCAGGTTGCGGTCGCGCTCGGGATTGAACGCGATGTCGGCCATGATGCCGACGCCCAGGCCGAGTTCGACATAGGTCTTGATCACGTCGGCGTCGATCGCCTCGAGCACGATGTCCGGCGACAGCCCGCGCAGCGCGAACGCATGGTTGATCTTCTTGCGGCCCGCGAACGCGCCTTCGTACGTGATCAGCGGGTACTGCGCGAGATCGTCGAGCGTGACCGGCTTGCGTTCGAGCAGCGGATGGTCGGCCGGCACGACGGCCGCGTGGTGCCACTGGAAGCAGGGCAGCGACACGAGCTCCTTGTAGTCGGAAATCGCCTCGGTCGCGATCGCGAGATCGGCCTGGTCGTGGATCACCATCTCGGCGACCTGCGTCGGGCTGCCCTGCAGGATCGACAGGTGCACCTTCGGGAAGCGCTTCTTGAATTCGGCGATCGCGGCCGGCAGCGAGTAGCGGGCCTGCGTGTGGGTCGCGGCGATGGTCAGGTTGCCCTGATCCTGTGCCGCATAATCTTTCCCGACCCTTTTGAGGCTCTCAACTTCCTGGAGAATCCGCTCGACCGACGCGAGGATGATCCTGCCCGGCTCGGTGAGCGAGCGCACGCGCTTGCCGTGCCGCGTGAAGATCTCCACGCCCAGCTCGTCCTCGAGCTCGATGATCGCCTTCGATACCCCCGGTTGCGACGTGTAGAGCGCCTTGGCGGCCTCGGTGAGATTGAAATTCTGCCGGACGGCTTCGCGCACGAAGCGAAATTGGTGCAGGTTCATTTATAACCCTTCCGCATATCAACAGAATTTTTTAGTCGTTTGAAATATAAGGCGAGTTTATTACGATTCACCGGAGTTTTTCAAATATGGATATCTGTTTTCGTCATTAGCAATCCACCCGGCAGCGGATGGCGGTGGTGACGGCGGAACGGAGATTCGGGCGCGACGTGGCTAGGACGTCGCGCGGTCACCACGAAAACCCTGGGGTCCCCGAATGTATCAGTACGACCAATACGACCAGACGATCGTCGACGAACGTGTCGCGCAGTACCGCGATCAGGTGCGCCGCCGGCTGTCGGGCGAGTTGAGCGAAGACGAGTTCCGTCCGCTGCGCCTGCAGAACGGCCTGTACATGCAGCGCCACGCGTACATGCACCGCATCGCGATTCCGTACGGCAACCTGCGCAGCGACCAGCTCCGGATGCTGGCGCGCATCGCCCGCGAACACGACCGCGGCTACGGCCACTTCTCGACCCGCTCGAACATCCAGTTCAACTGGGTCGAGCTGGAAGACACGCCCGAAATCCTCGCGAAGCTCGCATCGGTGCAGATGCACGCGATCCAGACGTCGGGCAACTGCATCCGCAACATCACGGCCGACCAGTTCGCCGGTGTCGCGCAGGACGAAGAGATCGATCCGCGTCCGTGGTCGGAAATCCTGCGTCAATGGTCGACGTTCCATCCCGAATTCGCGTGGCTGCCGCGCAAGTTCAAGATCGCGGTGTCGGGCTCGAAGGACGACCGCGCGGCCGTGCAGATCCACGACCTCGGCGTGTACCTGAAGAAGAACGCGCAGGGCGAAGTGGTCGCGAGCATCCTCGCGGGCGGCGGCCTCGGCCGGACGCCGATCATCGGCGCGGTGATCAAGGAAGACCTGCCGTGGCAGCACCTGCTCACCTACTGCGAAGCCGTGCTGCGCGTATACAACCGCTACGGCCGCCGCGACAACCTGTACAAGGCGCGTATCAAGATCCTCGTGAAGGCGCTGTCGCCCGCGAAGTTCGCGCAGCAGGTCGAGGAAGAGTGGCAGCACCTGAAGGACGGCCCGTCGACGCTCACGCAGGCGGAAGTCGATCGCGTGTCGCAGTACTTCCTGCCGCCGGTCTACGAGAAGCTGGCCGACACCGACGCATCGTTCGAACAGCACCTGCTCGAGAACAAGGCGTTCGCGCGCTGGGTCGAGCGTAACGTCGCGCCGCACAAGGTGGCCGGCTATGCAGCCGTCACGCTGTCGCTGAAGGATCACCGTGTTGCGCCGGGCGATGCGACCGACCAGCAGATGGATCTGGTGGCCGACTGGGCCGACGCGTACTCGTTCGGCGAGCTGCGCGTGTCGCACGAGCAGAACCTGATTCTCGCGAACGTGAAGAAGCGCGACCTGTTCGCGGTGTGGGAAAAGGCGAAGGCGGCCGGTTTCGCGACGCCGAACATCGGCCTGCTGACCGACATCATCGCGTGCCCGGGCGGCGATTTCTGCTCGCTCGCGAACGCGAAGTCGATCCCGATCGCGCTGGCGATCCAGCAGCGTTTCGACGATCTCGACTATGTGTACGACCTCGGCGACCTGTCGCTGAACATTTCCGGTTGCATGAACTCGTGCGGTCACCACCACGTCGGCAACATCGGCATCCTCGGCGTCGACAAGGACGGCGCCGAGTGGTACCAGGTGTCGCTCGGCGGCGAGCAGGGCACGGGCCAGAACGGCGCGCGCCTCGGCCGCGTGATCGGGCCGTCGTTCTCGGCGGAAGAAGTGCCCGACGTGATCGCGAAGCTGATCGACACGTTCGTCGAATCGCGCGTCGACGGCGAGCGCTTCGTCGAAACGTACGACCGCATCGGCATCGCGCCGTTCAAGGAGCGCGTGTATGCGGCGCGCCAGGCAGTGAACGCGTAACCAACCGGGTAGAAGGAATTAGCAGATGGCTTCGATTATCAAGAACCGCGCAGTGATCGACGATGCATGGCAGGTCGTGCGCGCGGCGGAAGACGGTGCACTGCCCGCGGTCGACGCGTTGCCGGCGGGCAAGGTGCTGGTGCCGTTCGCGTTGTGGCAGGCCGAGCGCGCGGCGCTCGTCGCCGCGAAGACGAAGGACGAGCTCGGCGTGTGGCTCGCACCGGACAGCGAACCGGCCGATCTCGTGGCCGATTTCGGCACGATTTCGCTGATCGCCGTCGAGTTCCCGCGCTTCGCGGACGGCCGCGGCTACAGCATCGGGCGCCTGCTGCGCGAGCGCCACGGCTGGACGGGCGAACTGCGCGCGATCGGCGACGTGCTACGCGACCAGTTGCTGTACATGTCGCGTTGCGGCTTCGACGCATACGCGGTGCGCGCCGACAAGGACATCCACGACGCGCTGAATGCGTTCACGGAATTCACGCAGCGTTACCAGGGCGCGTTCGACCAGCCCGAACCGCTGTTCCGTCGCCGCGCCGCGTCGGCTGAAGCAAAGGTGGGCGCATGAGCACCGCGACCGCCACCGCGCTGACACCGGAACTCGCCGCGAAGGTCGAGCGCCTCGACGCGCTGCTCGCGCAGATCGGTGCCCGCCACGAGAAGGTGAAGTTCGCGAGCAGCCTCGCGGCGGAAGACATGCTGCTGACGCACGCGATCCTGTCGAAGGGCGTGTCGATCGGCATCTTCTCGCTGAACACCGGCCGCCTGCACGCGGAAACGCTCGGCATGATCGACCGCGTGCGCGAGCGCTACGGCTACGAGATCGAGCAGTTCCATCCGCAGCAGGACGCGGTCGACCAGTACGTTGCCGAGCACGGCCTGAACGCGTTCTACGAGAGCGTCGAGCTGCGCAAGTCGTGCTGCCACATCCGCAAGGTCGAGCCGCTGAATCGCGCGCTGTCGGACGTCGGCGCGTGGGTCACGGGCCAGCGCCGCGAGCAGTCGGTCACGCGTGCCGAGCTGCACGAGGAAGAACAGGACGATGCGCGCGGGATCGCGAAGTACAACCCGCTCGCCGACTGGACGGAAGCCGACGTGTGGGCGTACCTCAAGGCGTTTGACGTACCGGTGAACCCGTTGCATGCGCGCGGCTACCCGAGTATCGGCTGCGAGCCCTGTACGCGGGCGATCCGCCCCGGCGAGGACAGCCGTGCGGGCCGCTGGTGGTGGGAGTCGCGCGATACGAAGGAATGCGGCTTGCACATCACGACGATCACGCCGATTCCCGCGGAAGCCGTTGCCGGCACCACGCACTGAAAGCCTGACAAGAAACTGAATATTGCGCCGCCTGCGACAGCGGGCGGCACGAACCCAGAAGAGAAGGACTGAAATCATGAGCACGACGCTCGAGCAATCCGCCTTTGCCCCGCCCACCGGTGCCGACAACCGCATGGGCCACCTCGACTGGCTCGAAGCCGAGTCGATCCACATCCTGCGCGAACTGGTCGCCGAATGCAGCAAGCCGGCGCTGTTGTTCTCGGGCGGCAAGGACTCGGTCGTCGTGCTGCATCTGGCGCTGAAAGCATTCGGCCTCGGCGCGAACCGCAAGACGACGCTGCCGTTCCCGCTCGTGCACATCGACACGGGCCACAACTACGAAGAAGTGATCGACTTCCGCGATCGCCGCGCGAAAGAACTCGGCGCCGAGCTGATCGTCGGCCATGTCGAGGATTCGATCAAGCGCGGCACGGTCGTGCTGCGCCGCGAAACCGATTCGCGCAATGCCGCACAAGCCGTCACGCTGCTCGAGACGATCGAGCAGTACGGTTACACGGCGCTGATCGGCGGTGCGCGCCGCGACGAAGAGAAGGCGCGTGCGAAGGAACGGATCTTCTCGTTCCGCGACGAATTCGGCCAGTGGGACCCGAAGGCGCAGCGCCCGGAACTGTGGAGCCTGTATAACGCCCGCCTGCACAAGGGCGAGCATCTGCGCGTGTTCCCGATCTCGAACTGGACCGAACTCGACGTGTGGCAGTACATCGCGCGCGAGAATCTCGAACTGCCGTCGATCTATTACGCACATGAGCGCGAGATCGTGCGCCGCAACGGGCTGCTCGTGCCCGTCACGCCGCTCACGCCGATGCGTGACGGCGAGACGAGCGAGCTCGCGCAGGTGCGCTTCCGCACGGTCGGCGACATTTCCTGCACGTGCCCGGTCGAAAGCGATGCGGACGACGTCGAGAAGATCATCGCCGAGACGGCGGTGACCGAGATCACCGAGCGCGGCGCGACCCGGATGGACGACCAGGCCTCCGAAGCCGCGATGGAACAGCGCAAGAAGCAAGGTTATTTCTGAAGCACACGAGGACATTCACATCATGAGCATCATCGAGAACAACGAAGACCTCGGCGTGCTGCGCTTCATCACCGCGGGCAGCGTCGACGATGGCAAGAGCACACTGATTGGCCGCCTGCTGTACGACAGCAAGGCCGTGCTGTCCGACCAGCTGTCCGCGCTGTCGCGTGCGAAGAACAAGCGCACGGTCGGCGACGAGCTTGACCTCGCGCTGCTGACCGACGGCCTCGAAGCCGAGCGTGAGCAGGGCATCACGATCGACGTCGCGTACCGCTACTTCGCGACCGCGAAGCGCAAGTTCATCATCGCCGATACGCCGGGCCACGAGCAGTACACGCGCAACATGGTGACGGGCGCATCGACCGCGCACGCAGCGATCATCCTGATCGACGCGACGCGCGTGACGATCGAGAACGGTGTAGCCGACCTGCTGCCGCAGACCAAGCGCCACAGCGCGATCGTCAAGCTGCTCGCGCTGCAGCACGTGATCGTCGCGATCAACAAGATGGACCTCGTCGACTACAGCGAAGCGCGCTTCAACGAGATCCGCGATGCGTACGTCACGCTCGCGAAGCAGCTCGGCCTGAGCGACGTGCGCTTCGTGCCGGTGTCGGCGCTGAAGGGCGACAACATCGTCGGCGCGAGCGAGCGCATGCCGTGGTACGCGGGCGAGCCGCTGCTCGACGTGCTCGAATCGCTGCCGGTCGAGACGCAGGCGCATGACGCGCTGCGCTTCCCGGTGCAGTGGGTGGCGCGCCAGGACGGCAGCTCGGCCGACGATTTCCGCGGCTACATGGGTCGTATCGAGTCGGGTGAAGTGAAGGTCGGCGACGAGATCGTCGTGCTGCCGTCGAACCGCGCGGCAACGGTCGCCGAGATCGTCGCGCCGGTGCCGGGCGGCACCGCGTCCGTCCCGCACGCGTTCGCGGGCCAGACCGTGACGATCCGCCTCGCGGAAGACGTCGACGTGTCGCGCGGCGACATGTTCGTCACGTCCGGCGAGCCGGTCGAGCCGGCGAAGAAGCTCGAAGCCGATCTGTGCTGGTTCGACGAGACGCCGCTGTCGCCGCAGCGCAAGTACCTGCTGAAGCAGACCACCAGCACGGTGTTCGCGAAGGTCGGCGGCGTCAAGCAGGTGCTCGACGTGCACACGCTGTCGCACGCGACCGACCGTCACGAGCTGAAGATGAACGACATCGGCCGCGTCGCGCTGACGCTGCAGAAGCCGATCGTCTGCGACACGTACGACGCGCATCCGGGTACCGGTGCGTTCGTGCTGATCGACGAGGCGACCCACCACACGGTCGCCGCAGGGATGATCCGGGCGTTCTCGGCGTAACCGGGAAACCGCGCCGCTTCGCGGCGGCGCGGGCCGGAGCCGACGCCCGCTGGAAGGCGAAGCGACAAACATGGGCAAGGTGTATCTGATCGGAGCAGGGCCGGGCGCGGCCGACCTCATCACGGTGCGCGGCGCGCGCTTGCTCGAGCAGGCGGACGTCGTGCTGCACGACGCGCTCGTCGAGCCCGCGATGCTCGACTACGCGCCGAATGCGCGCCGGATCGCGGTCGGCAAGCGCTGCGGGCAGCGCTCGACCGCGCAGCATTTCATCAACAAGCAGATCGTCGATGCGGCGCGCGAGCATGCGTGCGTCGTGCGGCTGAAGGGCGGCGACCCGATGCTGTTCGGTCGCGCCGAAGAGGAGATGCGCGCGCTGGAAGCGGCCGGCATCGACTACGAGGTCGTGCCGGGCATCACCGCGGCGCTGGCCGGTGCGGCGACGCTGAAGCGTTCGCTGACGTTGCGCGGCGTGTCGCGCAGTGTCGCGTTCGCGACGCACAGCCGCGCGCCGGGTAGCGACGAGATCCGCGAAGCCGCGCGCGCCGATTCGATGGTGTACTACATGGGCCGCGACAGCGCGCCCGGTATCGCGCAGGAACTGATCGACGCGGGCCGTGCGCCGGCGACGCCGGTGGCGATCGTCGAGGCATGCAGTACCGCGCGCGAGCGCACGCTGACGCTGACGCTCGCGCAGATGGCGGCGGGCGACGCGCAGGCGTGGCTCGATCCCGCAGAACCGAGCCTGCTGATGATCGGCGATGCGTTCGCCGAGCGCGCCGGGCAGGCAAAGGCGGGCGATTCGCTGCGCAATGCGGCCTGAGCGGATTCCGGCTGGAGTCCGAAACGAAAAAAGCGCCGGCGGAAGCCGGCGCTTTTTCTTTGTGGGCCGCGACTGCGTGACTTACGCGTCGTCGCCGATCTGGTCGATGCAGTAGCGCGCGATCGCGTCGAGCACGCCATCGTCTTCGCCGACGGCGGTCGCGCAGCGGATCTCGACACCGGGATGCGCTGCGCGGCATGCGTCGACGAGCTGCGGCAGGTCGCGGCGGACATGGCCGCCCTGGCCGAAGAACACCGGCACCACGGTGATGTGCGAGCAGCCGGCTGCGACCTGCGCGGCGACTGCGTCACCGAGCGACGGCGTCATCAGTTCGAGGAACGCGAGCGACACGTGCGCGGCGGGGGAGGCGCCGCCGCGCAGCCGTGCGGCGAGCCGCTCGAACGGCTCGGCCCAGCGTGGGTCGCGGGCGCCGTGGCCGAACAGGACGATGCCGTGCGAACTCATGTCGAAGCCTCCGTCGTGACGCGGCACTCAGTGCCGGTCGACCCACTTGAGTGCAAACAGGCCGAGCGCGAGATAGATCAGGCCCGGGGTCGCCGCGGTGAGCGGCGCGGGCCACGTGTTCAGCGTGCCGATGTGCGAGAACAGCGTATTGAGGAGCTGGAAGCTCATGCCGAGCATGATGCCGCCGAACACCTTCACGCCGACCACACC
The DNA here is from genome assembly GCF_902499025.1 of Burkholderia lata. Taxonomy (GTDB): domain Bacteria; phylum Pseudomonadota; class Gammaproteobacteria; order Burkholderiales; family Burkholderiaceae; genus Burkholderia; species Burkholderia lata_C. Next base: position 17,249 of record NZ_CABVPW010000015.1, read on the forward strand.
CGCACGCGTGTGCAGGTACGCGAACGGCAGCGACAGCACGAGCATCACGAACACCGCGAACGGATACAGCAGCTTGCGCCACAGCGCGATGTCGTAGCGCTGCGTGTCCTGCTGGTTCTCGCGCAAGTGCTGGATGTAGCGGAACAGGTTGATGATCGACATGCGCTCCGGCGACACGAGCAGCACCGACAGGATCTGCGGCGTCAGGTCCGAGCGCAGCCGGTATTCGGGCAGCGATACCTGCTGCGAGCGGTACACGGGGTTCAGCGCGTCGGCCGGCTGGCCGCTGATCGGCTTGATCGGCGTCAGCTCCGTTTCGGTGACACCCTTCAACAGCCAGTGGCCGGGCGGCTCGTAGCGGCCCGTCTGCGCGATCCGCACGTTGCGCAGCTGGAATTTCGAATCGAATTCGTAGATGCGCACGTTGCTGATCGTCGAGTCGGGCGACAGGCTGCCGACGTTGACGAAGCGCGTGACCTGCTCGCCGTTTTCACGGGCCGCAAGCGTGTCCTTTACCCACACGCCGGACTGGAAGTTCGACGACACCGACGCGCCGAGCGCCTGCAGCCGCACGCGCTCGGACAGCTGGTCGGCGTACGGGCCGACGAATTCGCCGATCAGGTAGGTGACGATCACGAGCGGCACGCCGATCTTCAGGAGCGAGCGCAGCGCCTGGTTGGTCGCGAGGCCCGACACGCGGAAGATCGTGAATTCCGAGTTCGCGGCCATCTGCGCGAACACGTAGATCGCGCTGATCAGCGCGGCGACCGGGATGATCTCGTAAAAGCGCGACGGGGTCTGCAGCGCGACGCGCAGCACCGCGTAGCCAAACTTGTAGTTGCCGTGCCCGACCGAGTTCAGTTCGCTGATCAGGTCGAAGAAGAAGAACAGGCCCGAGAACGCGAACAGGATGAAGACGAACGTGACGTAGATCTGCCGCGCGAAGTACTTTTCATAGAGCCGCATCGATCATGCTCCCGAGCGGCCGAACAGCGCGCGTGTAAACAGCGGACGATTGCGCACGCGCAACCAGAAGATCACGGCGACGATTACCGCGACGAGCGCGTGCAGGCCGACCAAGCCGACGCCGAACGACATCTTGCCCTGCTCGATCTGCGACTGCACCACGTTCAGCAGGTTCGAGTACGTGAGGTAGATCAGCACGGCCATCACGAGGTTGATCGTGCGGCTGCGGCGCGGGTTCTGGTACGACAGCGGAATGCCGAGCACGATCAGGTTGATCGCGATCAGCGGCAGCCCCGCGCGCCACGCGAATTCCGCGAGGTTGTCGCGCGTCGGGTTGCGCAGCAGGTCCAGGGTGGGTGTGCTGTTGGTGGTCGGCACGTTGGTGACCGGCGTGCTCGTGATCTTCACGCCGTAGCGCTCGAACTCCATGATCTTGAAGTTCGGCTGGCCGGGCGTGCCGTCGTAGCGGCGGCCGTCCTCCAGGACGACGAAGCGGCTGCCGTCGTGCGTTTCCGTATGGCCCGTCTGCGACACGACCACGTTGACCTTGCCGTTCTCCGTCGAGGTCACGAACACGTTCTGCACCTTGCTCTGGTCGGGCGTCATCTTCTCGATGAAGAACACGCGGTGGTTCGCGACCGACTCGCGGAACTGGCCCGGCGCGAGCAGCGAAATCTCGTCGCGCTGTTGAAAGCGCGCCTTGATCATCTTGCTCTGCTGGTTCGACCACGGCCAGCCGACGAACGCGAAGAAGGCGATCAGCAGCACGATCGGCGTGGCGAACACGCCAATCGGCTTGATGAGGCGCGTGAGGCTCACGCCGGACGCGAGCCACACGACCATTTCGGAGTCCCGATACCACCGGGTCAGCACGAACAGGATCGACACGAACAGCGTGACGACGAGCATCACGGCGAGGTAGCCGATCACGGTGAGGCCGATCAGCACGAGAACGTCCCGCGGATCGATTTCACCGGACGCGGCGTAGCCGACGATGCGGATCATCATCGTCGTGAGCATGATCGTGAGCAGCACCATGAACACGGCGCCAGCCGTATACGCAAGCTCGCGCTGGAGGGAGCGTTCGAAGATCATTCTTGATGAGAAGAGGGCGGGAGGCTGCGCACGCGTGGTGGAGCGCTCGCGCCGCCACGGGAAAAATAGCGGATAATTGCGGCTTTCATCCTTAGCCCAGATTTTATCCGAGGACAAGCGCGATGGACTTTAGCATAAAAGGCTGTGATTGGAGTAAAGGCGAGGCGAAGGGGTTCCTGACCGGGAAGTCCGACTGCATCGTGCTCGGCATCTTCGAGGCGCAGACCCTTTCGGGCGCGGCGCTCGACATCGACACGGCCACCAACGGGCTGATTTCGCGCGTGATCAAGGCCGGCGACATGGACGGCAAGCGCGGCAAGACGCTGTTCCTGCACGAAGTATCGGGCATCGGCGCGTCGCGCGTGCTGCTCGTCGGCCTCGGCAAGCAGGATGCTTTCAATCAGAAAGCCTATAACGATGCGGTGACGGCCGCATGGCGCGCGCTGCTGGCGACCAAGGTCGTCCAGGTCACGTTCACGCTCGCGCAACTGCCGGTCGACGAGCGCAGCTCCGACTGGGGCGTGCGCGCGGCGATTCTCGCGCTGCGCAACGAGACCTACCGCTTCACGCAGATGAAGAGCAAGCCGGAACCGGTGTCGCACACGCTCAAGCGCGTCGTGTTCAGCGTCGATCCGTCCGACGAAAAGGCCGCGAAGGTCGCGGTCAAGCAGGCCGTCGCGCTCGCGAACGGGATGGATCTCACCCGCGACCTCGGCAACCTACCCGGCAACGTCTGCACGCCGACTTACCTCGGCAACACCGCAAAGAAGATCGCGAAGGATTGGGGCCTGAAGGCCGAAGTGCTCGGCCTCAAGCAGATCCAGGCGCTGAAGATGGGCTCGTTCCTGTCGGTCGCGCGCGCATCGGTCGAGCCGCCGCAGTTCATCGTGCTGCATTACCAGGGCGCCGCTGCGAAGGTCGCGCCGGTCGTGCTGGTCGGCAAGGGCATCACGTTCGACACGGGCGGCATCTCGCTGAAGCCGGGTGAGGGCATGGACGAGATGAAGTACGACATGTGCGGCGCCGGTTCGGTGCTGGGCACGATGCGTGCGGTCGCCGAGATGGGCCTGAAGATCAACGTCGTCGCGATCGTGCCGACCTGCGAGAACATGCCGGGCGGCAACGCGACGAAGCCGGGCGACATCGTCACCAGCATGAAGGGCCTGACGATCGAGGTGCTGAACACCGACGCCGAAGGCCGTCTGATCCTGTGCGACGCGCTCACGTACGCCGAGCGCTTCAAGCCGGCTGCGGTGATCGACGTCGCAACGCTGACGGGCGCGTGCGTGATCGCGCTGGGCGGCCACAACAGCGGCCTGTTCTCGACCGACGACGCACTCGCCGGCGAACTGCTCGACGCGTCGCGCGAGGCGAACGACCCGGCATGGCGCATGCCGCTCGACGACGAATACCAGGATCAGCTGAAGTCGAACTTCGCGGATCTCGCGAACATCGGCGGACGCCCGGCCGGCGCCGTGACGGCCGCGTGTTTCCTGTCGCGCTTCACCGACAGCTACCCGTGGGCCCACCTCGACATCGCGGGCACCGCATGGAAGGGTGGTGCGGCGAAGGGCGCGACGGGCCGTCCGGTGCCGTTGCTCGCGCAGTTCCTGATCGACCGCGCCGGCCAGTGATGGCGGTGTTGACGACGCTGCGGGTACGCGGGCAATGACGCGAATCGATTTCCACTCGAACGTCGGCGATTCGCTCGCGTACGCGTGCCGGCTGCTGCGCAAGGCCTACCTGGCCGGGCAGCCGGTCGTCGTGCTCGCCGAGCCCGCGCGCTTGCGCGCGCTCGACGAGCGGCTCTGGACGTTCTCGCCGCTCGATTTCATCCCGCATTGCGGTGTCGACAGCGAGCACGCAGCCGGCACGCCGATCGTGCTGGCCGCGGATCTCGACCGCGCACCGCATCATCACGTGCTGCTGAACCTCGGTGCGGCCGTGCCCGCGCAGTTCGCCCGCTTCGAGCGCCTGCTCGAAGTGGTCGGCAATGCGCCGGACGAGCTGGCCGCGGGCCGCGACCGCTACCGGTTCTACCGCGACCGAGGCTACGCGCTGAACAACTACAAGCAGGGCAGCTAGCCGCAACCGTCAACGGAGTGTTCCCGTGACAGAAGCCGATTCATCCTCGATCCCGACGCTGACCGACGTGCTGGTGCCGGGCAAGCCGGTGCCGGCGCGCACGCCCGCGCCCGACGCACCGCAGCCGCCCGCCGGTGCGGCGATTCCGGTGCTCACCGACGTGGTCGCACCGCACACCGCAGATGTGGCACCGGCCGATCCCGTGTCAAGCGAACTTGACCCCGATTCTGTCGTAGTCGAACCCGTACCGACGCCGCACGTCCCGGCGGTCGAACTGCCGGGCGACGTGGCGACGGCTGCCGGGGCGGCGATGGGCGAGACCGATGCGCCGGCCGAGCCCGGCGCCGCGGAGCATGTGTTCGCCGAAGATTCGGCGGCAATGAGTGCGCCGCTGCAATCGTCGCTGGCCGACGACGCTGTGCCGCAACACGCGTTCGCCGCGGTGGCACATGAGGCGGTCGGGCACGCGCGTGAAGCGCACATGCCGGAGGCCGTCGTACCGGTCGCTGCGCCGCAGCCGGAGACCCGGGCAGCAGCCGGGCTGACGCCGGAAGATGCGCAGCATATCGCCGAGCGTCTGCGCAATCGCCTGACGAACTACCTGACCGGGGACGGGCGCGACGCGATCGAGGCCCGCTGTCGCGACGCGCTGCATGAGCATTCGGCCTGGCTGGTCGGCCAGATCACGCGCGAAGTGGCGCTGGCGCTGGAAACCGAGGTCATGGATTGGGTTCGCGATGCGGTCGACGAAGAGATCGCACGCCGCCGCGCCGGTCACGCCGGTTGAGCGCGCGGACGTTCCGATGAGAAACGGGGTGCGATTACGCTAGAAGCCGGTGAAGCTGCCGGCGAAGTGCGGGTCAGTCGGGGCATCCGCCGGTCGGCGGAATCCGGCAGGATGGCTATTCCCGCCCGGGTGTCCGGTTCAGTGCACCGACAGTACCCATTGCGCGAGCGTATGGGCTTCGGCGGTCGTCAGTTGGGTATTGGCGGGCATCGGCACGCTGCCCCATACGCCGACGCTGCCTTTCACGATCGACTGGGCAAGGTAATCGACGGCGTCGCCGCGCGCCGCATACTTGCCGGCGATGTCGCGGAACGACGGGCCCATCAGCGGCTTGCCGATCGCGTGGCAGGCCATGCAGTTCTTGCGCTGGGCAAGCGCGAGCCCGTCGGCCTGGTCGGCGCGCGCCGCCGCCGCGCTGCCGATCAGCAGCGTGGCGAGCAGGACGCGCAATATCGAGTGTTTCATGCGGTTCTCCGCCGGCGGGGACAGCCGGCTACATGGTCCGCGCATTATAAAAGCAAAGGGAAAGCGCGTTTTGCGCGTTCCCCCGGCGGCCATGTTTATCGGGGTCGCATGTTTTGACGCGCCCGCATCACCCCGTGACGGCGCCTTTGTTCGCCGGGCGGGCGAGTGCCGCGAATTTCGCGAGCACGCCGCGCGTGTAGCGTGGCGCCGGCTGTTGCCATGCGGCGCGGCGGCGCGCGAGTTCCGCGTCGTCGACATTCAGCTGCAGCAGCAGCTGGAGCGCGTCGATCGTGATCGAGTCGCCTTCCTGCACGAGCGCGATCGTGCCGCCGACGAACGCCTCGGGCGCGACGTGGCCGACCACCATCCCCCAGGTCCCGCCCGAGAAGCGGCCATCCGTGATGAAGCCGACCGATTCGCCGAGCCCCTTGCCGATGATCGCGGACGTCGGCGCGAGCATTTCCGGCATGCCGGGGCCCCCCTTCGGGCCGAGGTAGCGCAGCACGAGGATGTCGCCTGCGCGGATCCGGTCGCCGAGGATCGCATCCATCGCGCTCTGTTCGTCGTCGAACACACGTGCCGGGCCCGTGATCACCGGGTTCTTCAGGCCGGTGATCTTCGCGACCGCACCGTCTTCGGCGAGATTGCCCTTCAGGATGGCAAGGTGGCCTTCCTTGTACAGCGCACGACTGATCGGGAAGATCACGTCCTGGTCCGCGCGCGGCACGCTCGGCACATCCTTCAGTTCGTCGGCGATCGTGCGGCCGGTGATCGTCATGCAGTCGCCGTGCAGCAGGCCCGCGTCGAGCAGGATCTTCAGCACCTGCGGAATCCCGCCGGCCCGATGCAGATCGGTTGCGACGTACTTCCCCGACGGCTTCAGGTCGCAGATCACGGGCACGCGTTTGCGGATGCGCTCGAAGTCCTCGATCGTCCAGTCGACCTCGGCCGCGTGCGCGATCGCGAGATAGTGCAGCACCGCGTTGGTCGAGCCGCCCGTCGCCATGATCACCGCCACGGCGTTCTCGATCGATTCCTTCGTGATGATGTCGCGCGGCTTCAGGTCGCGCTTCACCGCTTCGACGAGCACGCGCGCCGATTCGGCGGCCGAATCGACCTTCTCCTGGTCGGGGTTCGCCATCGTCGACGAGTACAGCAGCGACATCCCGAGCGCCTCGAACGACGAACTCATCGTGTTCGCGGTGTACATCCCGCCGCACGAACCCGACGTCGGGCATGCGTTCCGCTCGACGCCTTCGAAATCTTCCTGCGACATCCGGCCCGCGGTGAATTCGCCGACGGCCTCGAACGACGAGACGATCGTCAGGTCCCGGCCTTTCCAGTTGCCGGGGCGGATCGTGCCGCCGTACACGTAGATGCCCGGCACGTTCAGGCGCGCGAGCGCGATCATCCCGCCCGGCATGTTCTTGTCGCAGCCGCCGACGACGACCACGCCGTCCATCCATTGCCCCTGCACGCAGGTCTCGATGCAGTCGGCGATCACTTCGCGCGACACGAGCGAGTACTTCATGCCTTCGGTACCCATCGACATGCCGTCCGAAATCGTCGGCGTGCCGAAGATCTGCGGGTTCGCGTCGGCGGCCTTCACGGCCGCGACGGCCGCGTCCGACAGGCGCTGCAGGCCGGAATTGCAAGGCGTGATCGTCGAATGGCCGTTCGCGATGCCGACCATCGGCTTGTCGAAATCGTCCTTCTGGTAGCCGAGTGCGTAATACATCGAGCGGTTCGGCGATCGTGCCACGCCTTGCGTGATGTGCTTCGAGCGACGGTTGTAAGCCATGGGGGACTCCATCGTTGTCTGGGCAGCGCCGGTGAGCGGCGCGCCGGTTCGGATCAATCAAGAATGGAGTTTCCGGATTGGGATGTCCAATATATTATTTGTCGCTTATTAAGTCGCTTTGCGAATGAGAGAAACATGGCCGATCCGACTCCCGACCTGCGCCAGTGGCGCTATTTCGCGACCGTCGCCGACGAGCGCCATTTCGGCCGCGCGGCCGAACGCCTGTCGATGACGCAGCCGCCGCTGTCGCAGGCGATCCGCGCGCTCGAGGATGCGCTCGGCGTCGCGCTGTTCGTGCGCACCAAGCGCTCGGTGGCGCTGACGGCGGTCGGGGCGGCGCTGCTGCCCGACGTGCGCCGGCTGCTTGCGTCAGCCGATGCGTTGCCGCCGCTCGCGCGACGGCTCGCGCGCGGGGAGGCCGGCTCGCTGTCGCTCGCATTCGTGTCGACCGCCGATTACGGGCTGCTGCCGGCGCTGCTGCGGGCATTCGGCGCGCGCTATCCGCAGGTGCGGCTGCAACTCGCGGAGGCGACGAGCGACGTACAGATCGACGAACTCGTCGCCGGCCGCATCGATGCGGGGCTCGTCATTCCGCCCGTGCCGCCGCGCCACGCGGCCGGGCTGTCGTACCTGCCCGTCGTGCGCGAGCCGCTGGTGGTGGCGATGCCGGCGGCAGCGAGCGACGCGCCTGAAGACGAGCCCGTCCATCTTGCGGAAGTCGCCGCAATACCGCTCGTGATCTTTCCGCGTCGTTTGGCGCCCGGCTTTTATGACATCATTACGGGCTGCTACGGCGCGGCGGGGGAAACTCCGCGCATCGGCCAGGAGGCGATCCAGATGCAGACGATCGTCAGCCTCGTGTCGGCCGGCATGGGCGTCGCACTGGTGCCGCAATCGCTGCGTAACCTGCGGCGCACCGGCGTGGTCTACCGGCCGCTCGCCGGTCACGCGCCGGTCGTCGAGACGGGCCTCGTGTGGCGCACCGGCGACGTGAGCCCCGTGCTGGCCGGCTTCATCGACGTCGTGCGCGCGCAGGGTCTCGCCACGTGACGTGAACGATGGCGCGCCGGTGCCGTCCAAAGCGCGGTGCTGCGCGTGTGCGACGGCCGCACCGCATTCGAAAACTTCTTCGCTAACCCATGATCATTCACCCGAATTTCGACCCCGTTGCGATCCATCTCGGGCCGCTGGCCGTGCGCTGGTACGGGCTCATGTATCTCGTCGGCTTCATCGCGGCGATCGTCGTCGGCCGGATCCGCCTGAAGCTGCCGCACGTCGCGGCGCAGGGCTGGACCGCGAAGGACATCGACGACATGATGTTCTACGGCGTGCTCGGCACCGTGCTCGGTGGCCGGCTCGGCTATGTGCTGTTCTACAAGGCCGATTTCTACTTCTCGCATCCGCTCGACGTATTCAAGGTGTGGGAAGGCGGCATGTCGTTTCACGGCGGCTTCCTCGGCGTGACGCTCGCGATGATGCTGTTCGCGTGGCAGCGCAAGCGTCACTGGCTGCAGGTCACCGATTTCGTCGCGCCGATGGTGCCGACGGGGCTCGCGGCCGGGCGGCTCGGCAACTTCATCAACGGCGAACTGTGGGGCCGCGTGACCGATCCTTCGGCACCGTGGGCGATGCTGTTCCCGGGCGCGATGCGCGACGATGCGGCATGGCTGCCGAAGCATCCGGAGCTCGTCGAGAAGTGGCATCTCGCCGACGTGTTCATGCAATACCAGATGCTGCCGCGCCATCCGTCGCAACTCTATGAAATCGCGCTCGAGGGCATCGTACTGTTCTTCGCGCTGTTCTTGTTCGCGCGCAAGTCGCGGCCGATGGGCGCCGTGTCCGCGCTGTTCCTGATCGGCTACGGCCTTGCGCGCTTCACGGTCGAATTCGCGCGTGAGCCCGACGACTTCCTCGGCCTGCTCGCACTCGGCCTGTCGATGGGGCAGTGGCTGTCGCTGCCGATGATCCTCGTGGGCATCGCGCTGATGGTCTGGGCCTATCGCCGTCGCGCGGCGAATGTCGCTGCGTGATGCGACGTCGATGCACGCGCGATCGGCGCGTGCATCGGCAACATGCAGGTAAACGAAAAACGCCGGCCTTCGGGCCGGCGTTTTTCATTTCGGACTGCCGTGCGCTGCGCGTTACTTCATCTGCACGGAGCCGTTGACCGTGACCGACACCGTAGCCTTGCCGCCTTCGACCGCGATCGGTGCGCTCATCTTTGCGCTGTCCATCGGCGCCGCGGCCATCGCCATCATGCGCGGGTACGGCTGCACGTTGCGGCCGCCGCCGACGTTCACGTCGCGGATCGTGTAGCTGCTGTAACCGAATGCCTTCGCGGCTTCGTCCGCGCGGGCGCGGAACGACTTGATCGCCTCGGTCGTCAGCTTCTGCTCGGCCGCGCGCTGTGCTTCGGGCGACAGCGAGAACTCGACGTTCGCGACCTGCATCAGGTTCGACAACTGGCCTGCAAGCTTCGACGCTGCAGCGAAATCGCGCGATTCGAGCGCGACCTCGGTGCGGCCACGCCATGCGGAGATCTTGCCGTCGCGATCGGTGCTCGGGTACACGGAGAACGCACCCGTGTGTGCGGTGACGCCCGATACGCCCTTCGCCTGCGACAGGGCTGCGTCGGCGCGCTGGTTCAATTGCGCGGTGAGGCTGCCCGGATCCTTGGCCTGCTGCTCGTAGAACAGCGTGATGTGGATGATGTCCTGCGGCACGTCGGCGCTGGCCTGCGACGACAGCGACAGCACGCCCGCCGGCTCCGGAAAGTGCGGGTTCGCGGTTTGCGCGTGCGCGGTGGTCGACGCGAGCGTCAGCGCGACGGGAACGGCGGCGGCAAGGGCAAGCGACAGCGCGAGTGCGGATTTCTTGGTCATTGTTGGACTCCTTGTGCGAGGGCGTGCACGCGGATTGCGCGCGCACGACGCGGGCGGGCCGCGCGACGAAAAAAACGACAGCCGGCCCGATCGGCCGGCAGCGGTTGCTTAGGCTGCGCGAAAGTACCTCGAGTTCCGTGGCAGCGGCGCGTACTGACCAGATTTGACCTTTGGCGTGCGCCTACTTCATCAGCTTTTCGGTGATGAAGCGCCATTCGGTGCGCGTGACCGGCGTGATCGACAGCCGGTTGCCGCGCGCGAGCACGCGCATGTCGGCGAGTTCGTCGTGCTCGCGCAGCGCGGCGAGCGGCACGAGCGGCGATTTTTTCACGTAGCGCACGTCGACGAGCAGCCAGCGCGGCGCTTCCTGGGTCGACTTCGGGTCGTAATAGGGGCTTTTCGGATCGAACTGCGTGGGGTCGGGGTAGGGCGTCGACGACACTTCGGCGAGGCCCGCGATGCCCGGCTCGGGGCAGCTCGAGTGATAGAACAGCACGCCGTCGCCGATCTTCATCGTGTCGCGCATGAAATTGCGCGCCTGATAGTTGCGCACGCCGGTCCACGGCAGCGAGCGCTGCGGTGCGTTGGCGAGATCGTCGATGCTTGCTTCGTCCGGTTCGGACTTCATCAGCCAGTATTGCATGGATCGTGATCGACGCAGAAAGAGGCTGCTACAAAAGAAAACGGCACCGGGCTTCGCCCGATGCCGTTGGATAGGCCCCCGCCTTGGCCGCTAGGCCGGCATCCTGAACCTGGGGTTCAGAATTGGTCGCAGTTAGCAGCACTTCGGGTACATCAGACAGAGTGACGCGCGCGCCCGTGCTACAAATTTCCGCAACCGTGCACATGGCATTGGTTCAAGGAATATATGACCTTGGCGAACCAGGCAGGGAAGCTGACTGAACTGTGTTTCGTTGCGCCAATTTGACCACCGTTGATCGCCGAGATCAAGGGGAATCGACGCATCGATCAAACGTTACTGCGTCTCGTGCTGTGCGAGCACCGCGCCGAGCTGTTCGTTCATCTGGTGCATTGTACGACGGATTTCCTCCGCCGGAAATGCTTCACCGTGCCGCACGCTCGTTTGCAGCCGCAGCAATTCGGACGCGAGCGACAGCGCCGCCATCACGGCGATGCGATCGGTGCCGCGTACCGAGCTGTTCGAGCGGATTTTCGACATTTCGGCGTCGACACGCGCGACCGCTTCGAGCAGCGCCGCTTCGGTCTCGGCCGAGCAGGCGAGCCGATAGGCCTGACCGAGAATCGAGACTTCGATCTGCTTGGTGCTCATGCATGTTCTCCGTGGCTGGCCGCGTCATCGCCATCCGCACGCGCCTGCGCATCCAGCAGGTCGAGCTGGTTGTCGGCTTGCTCCGCACTTTTCGAGCGCGGCAGCTTTTCGAGAATCGCGTTCAGTTTCACCTGGGCGTCGTCGATCTTTGCCGACAGCGTGTCACGCTCGGCCGCAAGTGCATTGCGTTCGTCGCGCAGTTGCGCGAGTTCCGCGCGGACAGCGTCCGCATCCGCGCGCAATTGCGCGACCTGCTCCTCGAGCGCGAGCCGTTCCGAGTGATAGCGCTTGTTAAGCGAAATCAGACGGCCAATATTTTGAGATAGGGTTTCGAGTTCGTTGAGCATTTGCTGCGTCCTCTAAAGACCCAGCATTTTAGCGCGGAATAACGCGCAATCCGACATCTGTAACGTTTCCAGTCGTAACACCCCTGCTTCTTGTCGTGAATCAGCGCGTCCCGTGCGGGTCCGGACGCTTCCTTGACGCTCGCGCGACCCGCTCCTAAACTGGCGCCGCCTCGGTGCTCGCGCGTGGAACGCGCGGTTAAACGGGAAGCAGGGTGCGGTCGCCAGAAGCCCGCCAACCTGCGCTGCCCCCGCAACGGTAAGCGGCCGCGTCCGATGACGCAGGCCGGCTCGGGCGCGTTTCGCGTGCAAGTCCTGCATGCGGACGCGGGCCACTGCGCGTCACGCGCGGGAAGGCGAGCCGGACCGCCGCCAGCCCGGATACCGGCCGAGACGGGGAGCCCGCACGGGCTTCGTGACGCGCGGCCTGCGGGGAGGCGGGGCGCGTAATGCTTCACGGAATCTTCTTCGATGCTGACCCCAATCGTCCGCGCGGTGCCCATGTCACGACCCGTTGGCAACTGCAAGCGGGTGCGCCGCACATCGTGTGCGGCGCCGTGCGCGGCATGAGCGCCGCGCGCGCCACCGCGATCTGGGCTGCGCTGGCCGCCGTGGTTGCGCTGCTGTTCGTCGCGTCACTGTCGATCGGCAGCGTGTCGATGTCGCCATGGCAGGCACTCGCGTCGCTCGTGCCGCATGGCGGCGACGCGCTGTTCGCCGACATCGTCCGCACGCTGCGCCTGCCGCGCGCGCTGGCGGGCTTCGCGTGCGGCGCGCTGCTCGCACTGGCCGGTGCGCTGCTGCAGGTGCTGTTGCGCAATCCGCTCGCGGAGCCGTACGTGCTCGGCGTGTCCGGTGGCGCGGCCGGCTTCGCGCTCGTCGCGATGATCGCGGGTGGCGCGTGGTGGCTCGTCGATGCATCGGCGTTCGCCGGCTCGCTCGTGTCGGTCGCGCTCGTGCTCGGTCTCGCGCGCCGCGAGCTGTGGCGCGGCGAGTCGCGCGACGCGTCGCCGCGACTGCTGCTCACGGGCGTCGTGATTGCCGCGGGGTGGGGGGCGCTCGTCACGCTGCTGCTGTCGCTCGCGCCCGACGCACGGCTGCGCGGGATCATCTTCTGGCTGACCGGCGACCTGAACGGCGTGAGCGCGCCGTGGTTCGCGTGGGGCGCGCTGTTGCTGGCCGCCTGCGTTGCGCTGCCGGCCGCGCCGCAACTGAACGTGCTGCTGCGCGGCGATGCGACCGCGCTCGCGCTCGGCGTGCCCGTTGCGCGGCTGCGCGTGCGGATCTATCTCGTTGCGTCGCTGGCCGCCGCGGCCGCGGTGACGACGGCCGGCACGATCGGCTTCGTCGGCCTCGTCGTGCCGCACGCGCTGCGGCTCGCCTTCGGCAACGACCAGCGGATGCTGCTGCCGGCCGCGATGCTCGCGGGCGGTGGCGGCGTGATGGCGGCCGACCTGCTGGCGCGCACGGCGATCGCACCCGCGCAACTGCCGGTCGGCGTGATGACCGCGTTGATCGGCGTGCCGGTGTTCCTGTGGATGTTGTTGAGGAGGCCGATGCGATGACCGGGGCCGCGCTGCACGCCACTGCCGGCGACATGAACTACGTGGCCGTTGACCTGACGCTGAAGGCCGGCGCACGCACGCTGCTCGACGGCTTCACCCGGGCGTTCCGTCCCGGCGAGATCTGGTGCGTCGCCGGGCCGAACGGTGCGGGCAAGACGACGCTGCTTGCGACCCTCGCGGGGCTGCAGCCGCCGGCTGGCGGACACGTCGAGATCGACGGCCGGCCGCTTGCCGCGTGGCCGCCCGAGCAACTCGCGCAGCGCCGCGCGCTGATGCCGCAGCAACTGCACGACGCATTCAGCGCGACCGTGTTCGACACGGTGCTGCTCAACCGCTTTCCTTATCTCGGCGGCTGGGGCTGGGAGCGCGATGGCGACCGCGCGGCCGCGCACGACGCGCTGGCGACGTTCGACCTCACTGCGCTGGCGTCGCGCGACGTGCTGTCGCTGTCGGGCGGCGAGCGGCAGCGCGTCGCGCTGGCCGCGACGCTGTGCCAGGACGCGCCGCTGATGCTGCTCGACGAGCCGCTCGCGCATCTCGACCTGCATCACCAGATCGATTGCCTGACGGCGCTGGCCGCATGGCTCGACGCGGGCCCGCGCACGGTGCTGTTCTCGTGCCATGATCTGAATCTCGCGCGGCGTTTCGCGACCCATGCGCTGTTGCTCGACGGCCGCGGCCACGCGTGGGCCGGCCCCGTGGGCGACGTGCTGACGCCCGAGCGCGCGAGCGACGCGTTCGGTTATCCGCTCGTGCTGATCCGCGAGAACGGCCGCGATGCGTTGCTGCCGGCGTGGCCCGAGCGACCATGATCTTTCCTTTTCCGATGCGCGGCGCAACCCGCGCCAACGACACGGCTTTTCGATGACGACCCCGACCCACTTCCCGCCGGCAATCGCGCCGCTCGACGACGCGCTGCGCAAGCGCCTGCAGCACGTGATCGACCACAAGACCAAGCCGCCCGGCAGCCTCGGCCAGCTCGAGGCGATCGCGCTGCAGATCGGCCTGATCCAGCACACCGAGCGGCCGGTCGTGCGGCGTCCCGTGATGATCGTGTTTGCCGGCGATCACGGGATTGCCGCCGAGGGCGTGAGTCCTTATCCGCAAGCGGTGACCGCACAGATGGTCGCGAATTTCCTCGCGGGCGGCGCGGCGATCAACGCATTCTCGGGCGTGGCGCAAAGCACGCTCGAAATCGTCGATGCGGGCGTCGCGTCACCGCTGCCGCTGTCCGACCGGCTGGTGTCGCTGCCGGTCGCGCGCGGCACGCGTAATTTCGCGGCGGAGCCCGCGATGACGCGCGACGAGGCGATGACGGCGCTCGCCGCCGGCGCGGCGCGCGTGCGCCTGCATGCATCGCTCGGCACGAACGTGATCGGTTTCGGCGAGATGGGGATCGCGAACACGTCGTCGGCCGCGTGCCTGATGAGCCGCCTGCTCAGCGTGCCGATCGACGCGTGCGTCGGGCGCGGCACGGGCCTCGACGACCAGGGCCTCGCGCACAAGCGCGCGGTGCTTGGCCGCGCGCTCGTCAAGCACTCGCATGCGATTGCGCCGCTCGACGTGCTCGCGACGTTCGGCGGCTTCGAGATCGCAATGATGACGGGCGCGTATCTCGCGGCCGCGAGCGAGCGGATGACGATTCTCGTCGATGGCTTCATTGCGACGGCCGCGCTGCTGGTTGCCGAGCGCATCGTGCCCGGCGTGCGCGACTACTGCGTGTTCTCGCATACGTCGCACGAGGCCGGGCACCGGCGCATGCTCGAGCATTTCGGCGCGAAGCCGCTGCTCGCGCTCGACCTGCGGCTCGGCGAAGGCACGGGCGCGGCGCTCGCGCTGCCGCTCGTGCGTGCGGCGGCTGCGTTCCTCACGGAAATGGCGAGCTTCGAATCCGCCGGCGTCGACAATCGTGACGCCTGATCGCGCGCGCGGCGTGCGTGCCGAACTGCGCTATTTCTTCGTCGCACTCGGCTACTTCACGCGCGTACCCGTACCGCGCTCGATCGGCTACGCGGCCGGCGATCTCGACCAGGCCGCGCGCTATTTTCCGCTCGTCGGCGCTTGCGTGGGCGCGTGGGGTGCGCTGGTCTACCTCGTCGCGCTGCGCGCGCTGCCCCCGTCGATCGCGGTCGGGTTGTCGATGGCCGCGACGCTGCTCGCAACAGGCGCCTTTCACGAGGATGGCCTGGCCGACAGTTGCGATGCGTTCGGCGGTGGCTATACGCGCGACGACGTGCTGCGCATCATGCACGACTCGCGGATCGGTACGTTCGGCGCGGTCGCACTCGTGATCTCGCTCGGCGTGAAATGGCAGGCGCTTGCGTCCATGCTGCCGTTGCGTGCCGCGTGGACGATGGTCGCCGCGCACGCGGCGAGCCGCGCGGCGGCCGTGAGCTTGCTGATGACGCTCGACTACGTGCGGCCCGAAGGCAAGGCGAAACCGGTCGCGCAACGGATGGGCGCACGCGCGGCGTGCGTCACGGCGCTATTCGGATTGCCCTGGCTGTTCTGGCCCGACTGGCGCATGGGCGTCGCCGCATGCGTTGCGCTCGTGCTCGTGCGCGCGTGGGCTGCCCGCTATTTCGTGAAGCGGATCGGCGGTTATACGGGCGACTGTCTCGGCTTCGCGCAGCAACTGTGCGAACTGGCGATCTATCTCGTGGTGCTCGGATGGACGTCGTCCTGATCCGTCATCCGGCCGTCGGCGTCGAGCCGGGCATCTGCTACGGACGCAGCGACGTGCCGCTCGCCGCGCCGGCCGACGCCGGCGCGCAGGCCGTGCGCGCGCATCTGTCGGCACTCTGCGCGCCGCTTCCCGAACAGGTCTGGACGAGCCCGCTGACGCGCTGCGCGTCGGTTGCCGAACGGCTCGCGCAGGCATGCGACGCGCCGCTGCGGTGCGATGCGGACTGGCAGGAAATGGATTTCGGTGCGTGGGAAATGCAACGCTGGGACGATATCGATCGCGCGGCGCTCGATGCGTGGGCGGCCGACCTGATGCATGCGTGCGCGCATGGCGGCGAAAGCGTGGCGCAGTTCGCCGCGCGCGTGGCGCGGCGGGCCGACGCGGTTGCGCAGTTCGATGGCCCGCAATGGGCGGTGACGCATGCGGGTGTGATCCGCGCCTTCGCATCGCATGTGCTGGGCGTGCCGCTCGATACGCTGTTGTCGCGACCGGTGCCGACAGGGGGTGTCGTCTGGCTGCGGGCGGATGCTTCCACGCGAACGTGGGACGTGGTGCACTGGGACGAATAGGCGCGCGGGCGTCTGCGGGTGTACGACGCAGCGCGCGGTCAATCCGTCTCCTCAGATAGCGGCCACTAGCGGCCACATCGTGCGCAGGTGCGCGATGAGCGGGCAAGTCGCCGGCAATCAGCGTGCCGACCGCCGCGCACGCGCGGTATCGAGAGCCTCGCACAGCGCCGCCGCACCCTGTGCGATTCGCGGTGACGGCCGTGTCAGCAGATCGCCGTCGATCGCAAACAGGTTGTTGCGCGCCACGGCCGTCAGTGCGGGCCACGAGCGCCAGCGCGCCAGGCTCGGCAACGGTTCGTCGGAGCGCGTCGTACCCGCGCTGGTCGTCACGATCGCCTCCGGATTCGCCGCGAGCACGGCCTCGTCGGTGACGGTCGGCACGAGCGGCTTGAGCGATGCGAACACGTTGCGGCCGCCGCACAGCTCGATCACGTCGTTGATCAGGTGCGCACCGTTGAGCGTCATCAGCGGCCGGTCCCAGACCTGGAAGAACATCGTGACGGGCGCTCGCGCGGCGTAACGCGTGCGCAGCGCCGCGATGTCGCGCGTGTAGGCGGCTGCGGCCGCATCGGCAGCCGGTTGCGTGCCGAGCAGCGTGCCGAGCCGGTGCAGCGACGACGATACGTCGTCGAGATGCTTCGGCTCACTGAAGAACAGCGGGATGTGCAGCGCGCGCAGCGCATCGGTCTGCCGCTCGGCGTTGCCGTGCCGCCAGACGACAATCAGGTCGGGTTTCAGCGCGGCGATCCGCTCGAGGTCGAGCGCCTTGTTGTCGCCGACGCGCGGTATCGCTTGCGCGGCGGGCGGATAGTCGCTGTACGTGACGGTGCCGACGAGCTTCGCGCCGCCGCCGGCCGCGTAGACGAGTTCGGTCGCGTGCGGAGCGAGACTGATCACGCGCTGCGCGGGCGCGGGCAGTGTGACGGTGTTGCCTGCGTCGTCGCGCGTCGAGACATCCGCGTGGACGACCGGCGCGTAAGCGAGCGCGGCCAGCAACGCGACCGGCGCGAGCCGGCGAAACATGAGCGGATTCATGCGGATTCCTGTTGCAGCATCGGCACGCAGTGCGCGAGCGCGTCGCCGAGGCGCTGCCATTCCGCTTCGCTCCCCGGCAAGCCGACGCGTACGCTCGACGGTGTCGGGAAGTGCCGCGTCCAGATCCCGCGTGCCGCGAGTGCCGCATGCAGTGCCGCGGCGCGTGGATCGTCGGTCCAGCTGAAGAGGGGCGTCGCGCGCACTGCGAAGCCGTGCGCGCGCAGCAGGGCGGCAAGCCGCTCGCCGTCGGCCGCGAGCCGTTCGCGCGCGGCGGCCTGCCATGCGCGATCGGCGAACGCCGCGGCGACCGCGTGGCGCGCGGGGCCGCCGACCGTCCATGCACCGAGCATGTCGCGCAGCGCGACGATCTGGTCGGGGCACGCGAGCACGAAGCCTGCGCGGATACCGGCGAGCCCGAAGAACTTGCCGACCGAGCGCAGCACGACAAGCCCGGGGCGACCGACCTGCGGCGCGAGCGACTGCGTTGCGCCCGTATCGGCGAATGCCTCGTCGACGACCAGCGTGCCGCCGCGCGCCGCCAGTTGCGCGTGCCAGCCGAGCAGGCGCTCGGGCGGCACGCACTCGGCGGTCGGATTGTTCGGATTCCCGACGATGACGTGGCGCAGCGTCGCGGGCAGCGCATCCGTGCCGACGTCGAGCGCGACGACACGATGGCCGTGGCGCACGAAGGCAGGCGCGTATTCGCCGTACGCAAGCGATGCGACGCCGGCGTCGCCGGTCGGCAGCAGCGCGGGCAACGCGCGGATCGCGGTCTGGCTGCCGGCAACCGGCAGCACGTGTGCGGGATCGGGTGCGTGGTAGTACTGCGCGGCGCAGGCCGCGAGGCCGTCGCCGTCATCGGGCAGCCGGCGCCACGCGTCGGCCGGGACGGGCGGCACCGGATAGCCGACCGGATTGATGCCGGTCGACAGGTCGAGCCACGCGTCGTACGGAATGCCATGGCGGCGTGCGGCTTCATGCAGGTTGCCGCCGTGCACGATACGGGTGTCAGACATGATGGGTGGCCATGGCGAGTGCGCCGCTCGCGACCAGCAGCGCGAGCCACAGGGCCAGCGTGCGTGTGACGAGCGACAGCGCGGCGACGATGTGGATGGCGGTCGCCGTTGCGCCGGTGCCGAGCGCGGGGCGATCCTCGATCTCGCCGTGATAGACGGCCGGGCCGCCGAGCTGCACGTTCAGGCTGCCGGCGCCGGCGGCCATCACCGGGCCTGCGTTCGGACTGTCCCACAGGCGCGCCTGCGTGCGCCAGCAGCGCCATGCGGCGGCCGTGTCGCCAAGCAGCGCGTAGCTGGCGGCCGTGAGGCGCGCGGGAATCCAGTTCAGCGCGTCGTCGAGGCGCGCGGCGGCCCAGCCGAAGGTCAGGAAGCGCGGCGTGCGGTAGCCCCACATCGCGTCGAGCGTGTTCGCGAGCCGGAACAGCAGCGCGCCGGGGCCGCCCGCGACGACGAACCAGAACAGCGCGCCGAAGATCGCGTCGTTGCCATTCTCGAGCGCCGATTCGACGGCCGCGCGCGACAGCGCGCCTTCGTCCGCGTCGCTCGTGTCGCGCGACACGATGCGCGCGGTCAGCGTGCGGGCGGCGCCGAGGTCATGCCTCAGCAGCGCCGCAGCGATCGGCGCGACGTGGTCGGTGAGGCTTTTCGCGCCGAGCGCGAACCACAACAGCGCGATGTGCAGCGCGGCTGCGAGCGGCCACGGCAGCACGGTCGTGAGCCAAGCTGAGACGGCGACCGGCGGCACGACCGCCGCGATCCATGCGGCGACGCCGACCACACGGCCGCGCCGGCCGGTGTTCAGCGCGCCTTCGATGCGCGCGGCGAGGCGGCCGAACGCGACGAGCGGGTGCCAGCCGGCCGGTTCGCCGATCGCGCGGTCGATGATCGCGGCTGCGACCGCGAACATCGCGACGACGGGCAGCGACAGCATCAGCATGACGGCGCTCCGGTCTTGAGGTCGAGCGGCAGCCCGGCGACGAGCAGCGTCACGCGCGTCGCGAGCGCGGCGACGCGCTGGTTCAGGCGCCCGAGTTCGTCGACGTAGCGGCGCGTGACCGACCCGAGCGGCACGACGCCGAGCCCGATTTCGTTACTGACGACAATCACCTTCGCGCGCGCGCCGCGCAACGCATGCTCGAGCCGATCGACCTGCGCCGCGTACTGCGCATCGTCGAGCGGTTCGCCGTCGGCCGGACACAGCAGGTTCGTGAGCCACAGCGTCAGGCAATCGACGAGCAGGCATGCGTGCGGATCGTCGAGCCGCGCGAGCGTGCCGGCGAGGTCGACCGGCGCGTCGGCGAAACCCCAGTCGGCCGGCCGGCGCGCGCGATGGTGCGCGATGCGCTGCGCGAATTCGGCATCGGCGGCAGTCGCGGTCGCGATGTAGGTGACGGGGCGACCGCTGTCGGCGGCGAGCCGCTCGGCATGCGCGCTCTTGCCCGAGCGTGCGCCGCCGAGGACGAAGGTGAGGTCGTGCGGAATCATCGCGTGATTGTAACGGCGCGGGCATGGCGGCGCGGGGGATAATGCGGCCTTTGCTTCGCGACGACCTTTACACGATGAATGCACCCGAGCCGCGGCCGCGCGGCACGCTGATGATCCAGGGCACGACGTCCGACGCGGGCAAGAGCACGCTGGTCGCGGGCCTGTGCCGGCTCGCCCGCCGCGTCGGCGCGCGCGTTGCGCCGTTCAAGCCGCAGAACATGGCGCTCAACAGCGCGGTGACGGCCGACGGCGGCGAGATCGGCCGCGCGCAGGCGCTGCAGGCACTGGCCGCGGGCGTCGCGCCGCATACGGATTTCAACCCCGTGCTGCTGAAGCCGACGAGCGACCGCGGCGCGCAGGTGATCATTCACGGCAAGGCGCGCATGAACCTCAACGCGCGCGCTTACCACGACTACAAGCCGGTGGCGTTCGACGCGGTGCTCGAGTCGTACGCGCGCCTGCGCGCCGGCTACGACACGGTGATCGTCGAAGGCGCCGGCAGTCCGGCCGAGATCAACCTCCGCGACGGCGACATCGCGAACATGGGTTTTGCCGAACGCGTCGACTGTCCGGTCGTGCTCGTCGCCGACATCGACCGCGGCGGCGTGTTCGCGCACCTGGTCGGCACGCTCGCGTGCCTGTCGGACAGCGAGCGCGCGCGCGTGCGCGGCTTCGTGATCAACCGCTTCCGCGGCGATCTCAAATTGCTCGAACCGGGGCTCGACTGGCTGCGCGCGCAGACGGGCAAGCCGGTGTTCGGCGTGTTGCCGTACCTGCACGGGCTGCTGCTCGACGCCGAGGACATGCTGCCCGCACAGGCACGCAGCGCTGCTGCACGGGGCGACGCCGGCGTGCTGCGCGTGGTCGTGCCGGCGCTGCCGCGCATCAGCAACCACACCGATTTCGATCCGCTGCGCGCGCATCCGCAGGTGGAATTCACGTACTGGAAGAGCGGCCCCGTGCCGGACGCCGACCTGCTGATCCTGCCCGGCTCGAAGAGCGTGCAGCGCGACCTCGCCTGGCTGCGCGACGCGGGCTGGGACACGCTGATCCGTCGCCATCTGCGCTACGGCGGCAAGGTGATCGGCATCTGCGGCGGGATGCAGATGCTCGGCCGCACGCTCGACGATCCGCTCGGCCTCGAAGGCGCGCCCGGCAGCGTGCCGGGGCTCGGGCTGCTCGATTTCGACACGACGCTGCAGCCGGACAAGACGCTGAAGAACGTGACGGGGCACCTCGCGCTGCCGGGCGGGGCGGCCGTGCACGGCTACGAGATCCACATGGGTGATACGCACGGACCCGCGCTCGCGTCGCCCGCGTTGGCGCTGGCAGCCGATGCCGCGCAGGACGGTGCACGCCCGGACGGCGCGGTGTCCGACGACGGCCGGATCCTCGCGACCTACGTGCACGGGCTGTTCGACTCGCCCGACGCCTGCACGGCGCTACTCGCGTGGGCCGGGCTCGACGGCGCGGAACGGATCGACTATCCGGCATTGCGCGAGGCATCGCTCGAGCGGCTCGCCGACACGTTCGCCGACCATCTCGACCTCGACGCGCTGTACGCCGAATTTCGTTGATGCGCCGGCTCTCGGCCCTCGCTTTTTCCGCCTGATCGCGTACAACAGAGGAGGGCGGATGTCCGCCCGGAGGAGTGCGGCGATGAAGGCTCGATGGTGGTTGAGCGTGCTGCTCGCGGCGCTGCTGGGCGCGTCGGCGGTTGCGCACGCGTGCGATTCGTACGGATCGAGCGGCAGCCAGCCCGGTTCCGGCGACGCCACACAAGGGAAGAGCGGTTACGGTTACTGATGCATGGTGAGGGGCGCGATCGGTCGTGCCCCTTTTTACATCTCAATTAACTCCATACAGGAATCAGTTAAAGCGAATTGGCGCGTTTATCGGTTGAATCGATTCGAATAGAGTGCAGTCCATTCACATCACTCACGAAGGAATTCGCCATGAATCCCAATCGCCTCAACGATTTCGCCGCGACGCTGCTGCGCGTCGCGCTCGGCGTGCTGTACCTCGCGCACGTCGCACAGAAGGTGTTCGTCTTCACGCTGCCCGGCACCGCGCAGTTCTTTGCATCGATCGGCCTGCCGGGCTGGCTCGCATACCTGACGACGTTCGTCGAACTGGCCGGCGGTCTTGCGCTGCTCGTGGGCTTCCGTGTGCGCGTGGCCGCGCTCGTGCTGCTGCCGTTCATGCTCGGCGCGACCGCCGCGCATCTGCCGAACGGCTGGAGCTTCGCGTCGCCGAACGGCGGCTGGGAATATCCGGCGTTCTGGGCCGTCACGCTTGCCGTGCAGGCGCTACTGGGCGGCGGCGCGTTCGCGCTCGGCGCGCGGGACGCCGCGATTGAGCGTGCGTAAGGGGTAAGTAAGCGTTCCCGGGGCGGCGCAACCCGTTCCGGTGATACCCCGTTTGCCGATATCATCGCTCCCTGTATCCGCAATCGAGCGGCGCCTGCCATGCGGCGGGCGCCGCGCGGCTTTTTCGGGGGAATTCATGACGGTGATCGTGGTGGCGAATCCGAAGGGCGGCGTGGGGAAGAGCACGCTGTCCACCAATCTTGCCGGCTTTTTCGCGGCGCAGGGCGCGTGGGTCGCGCTCGCCGACCTGGACCGGCAGCAGTCCGCGCATGCGTGGCTCGACCTGCGGCCGGCCGGATTGCCGCCGATCGAGGCATGGGAGCTCGATCCGGACGCGCCGACGAAGCCGCCGCGCGGCCTCGAATATGCGGTGATCGATACGCCGGCCGGCCTGCACGGCAACCGGCTCAACGTCGCGCTGCAGCTGGCCGACAAGGTGATCGTGCCGCTGCAGCCGTCGATGTTCGATATTCTGGCCACGCAGCAGTTTCTGGAGCGCCTCGCCGGCGAGAAGGCCGTGCGCAAGGGCAACGTCGAGGTCGGGATCGTCGGGATGCGGGTCGATGCGCGCACGCGCTCGTCCGACCAGCTTCACCGGTTCGTCGAAGGGCTCGGCCTGCCGGTGCTCGGCTACGTGCGCGACACGCAGAATTACGTGCAGATCGCCGCGCACGGGCTCACGCTGTGGGACGTTGCGAAGAGCCGGGTCGAGAAGGATCTCGAACAGTGGCGGCCGATCGTCGAATGGGCCGAACGCCGGGCGCCGAAGGCGGAAAAAACGGAGAAGGCCGCCAAGGCGTCCTGATCGCGCGGCCGCCGGGGCGGCGCACGATGAAATGAGAAAGGGCCGGATGCCGTCGAGTACGGAATCCGGCCCTTCGACCGCAAGCGGCTACGCCCGCGCGCCACGGCACGCGGGGCGCCGTTCAGGTCAGGTCCAGTTTTGCGTCGGCACGTGATCGCGGTGGCCCTTGATCTTGTTGCCGTCGTCGATGAACACGAGCTTCGGTTTCCAGCCGGCCTGCAGTTCGGCTTCGTCGACCATCGCGAAGGCCGCGATGATCACGAGGTCGCCGAGCTGCGCGCGACGCGCGGCCGAGCCGTTCAGCGAGATCATCCCGCTGCCGCGCTCGCCCTTGATCGCGTACGTCGAGAAGCGCTCGCCGTTGTTGATGTTCCAGATGTCGATCCGTTCGTTCTCGATGATGCCCGATGCTTCGAGCAGGTCTTCGTCGATCGCGCACGAGCCTTCGTAGTGCAGCTCGCAGTGCGTGACGGCCGCGCGGTGGATCTTCGATTTGAGCATGTGGCGCTGCATGGTGTCTCCGTGATGCGTGAGAGGCGCGGGCGGGGCGGCCCGTCAGATTTCCAGGTTATCGATGAGGCGCGTCGCACCGAGCTTCGCGGCCGCGACGACGACGAGCGGTTCGCCGGCTTCGAGCTCGGCTGCATTCGGCGCGATCAGGTTCGCGCGGCGGCGGATCGAGATGTAGTCGGGCGCCCAGCCGCGGCCGGCCAGGTGCGTGCGGGCCATTTCCTCGAGCTTGCCGAGGTCGCGCTCGCCGCCGAGCACGCCTTCGCGCATGCGCTGCAGCGTCTTCGCGAGTTCGGGCGCTTCCTTCCGCTGGTCGGCCGACAGGTAGCGATTGCGCGACGACAACGCGAGGCCGTCCTCGTCGCGCACGGTTTCGGCGGCGACGATGTCGACCGGCAGCGCGAGCTGCTGGCACATGCGGCGCACGATCATCAGCTGCTGGTAGTCCTTCTTGCCGAACACGGCGACGCGCGGCTGCACGCAGGCCATCAGCTTCGCCACGACCGTGCACACGCCGGTGAAGAAGCCGGGCCGGAATTCACCTTCGAGGATCCCGCCGAGATCGTCCGGCGGCAGCACGCGGTATTCCTGCGGTTCCGGGTACATGTCGCGCTCGGTCGGCGCGAACAGCACGTAGACGTTTTCCTTCTGCAGCTTCTCGATATCGTCCTGGAGCGTGCGCGGATACTTGTCGAAATCCTCGTTCGGGCCGAATTGCAGCCGGTTGACGAAGATGCTCGCCACGACCGGGTCGCCGTGCTGGCGCGCGAGGCGCATCAGCGACAGGTGCCCTTCGTGCAGGTTGCCCATCGTCGGCACGAACGCCGTGCGGTTCTGTCCGCGCAGCTGGTCGCGCAGTTCATGGATCGAGCTGATGACTTTCATGATCGGGTAGCGGGTTCCTCGCGCTGGCGCGCGTTGGCGCCGCAGCAGCGGCGTCGGGGTCGAAGCGGAGAACGCCGGCGCGCGGGCGGCGCATCGGGCGTCGGCGGATTGTAGAGGATTTGGCTGCCAAACGCATCGAAAAAAGTACGATCGTTCACTTTTTAACCGGGCGTGCCGGCAACGGCTCGCCCGGCCGCGCGGGGGCGCGGTGAAGCGGCGAGTGTGCCGGGATGAATCGGGAGAACGGAAAGGGCGGGCGCTGGGGTTACGCGGGCAGGTACGCGAGGCGCACGTAGATCGGCGCGAACGGCTCGGCCTGTGTGATCTCGAGGAGCGATTCGCGCGCGAGTTCGAGCATCGCGATGAAATTCACGACGACGACCGGCACGCCGCGCGACGTGTCGAACAGCTCGGCGAATTCCATGAAGCGCGCGTTCTGCAGCCGGCGCAGGATCAGGCTCATGTGTTCGCGCACCGACAACTCCTCGCGGGAGATCTTGTGGTGTTGCACGAGCTTCGCACGCTTGAGCACGTCGGCCCATGCGGCGCGCAGGTCGTCCGAATTCACGTCAGGGAAGCGCGGCGTGACGCTCTGCTCGATGTAGACCTCGGCGCGCAGGAAGTCGCGGCCGAGCTGCGGCAACTGGTCGAGCCGTTGCGCGGCGAGTTTCATCTGCTCGTACTCGAGCAGGCGGCGTACGAGTTCGGCGCGCGGATCCTCGGCTTCCTCGCCGGTGTCGGCCTTCTTGACCGGCAGCAGCATCCGCGACTTGATCTCGATCAGCATCGCGGCCATCAGCAGGTACTCGGCCGCGAGCTCGAGGTTCGACGTGCGGATCTGGTCGACGTAGCCCAGATATTGCGCGGTGACCTGCGCCATCGGGATATCGAGCACGTTGAAGTTCTGCTTGCGGATCAGGTAGAGCAGCAGGTCGAGCGGGCCTTCGAAGGTCTCGAGGAAGATCTCGAGCGCATCGGGCGGGATGTAGAGATCCTGCGGCAGCTTGAAGAGCGGCTCGCCGTACAGGCGAGCGAATGCCGCGACACCGTCGACCGTGTCGGGCGTCGAATCGGCGCCCGCGGGCGCGGCGATCGCGTCGTCCTGCCGGGCGGCGCTGGCCTCGTCAGCGGCGCTCACGTCGTCAGAAGTTCTGGTAGTAGACGTACGACGTTTGCTTCACGCGCGATTCCTGTTGGTCGGCGCGCTCTTCGAGGTCGATCGGCTGCTTGTCCCACAGCAGGGAACGGCCCTTGCGCTGCTCTTCCTCGAGCGTCGGCTTCTGCTGCTTGAGCTGGTTCAGGAACTGCGTGACATCGGACTGGTACGGCATGGCTGGATTTTCCGTTTCGGGCGGCGCACGATGCGCCGGATTCACGATGGCGGGATTTTACCGCATCGCGGGAACGGCCGGCGGCAATCGCGCGTCGAATCCGCGGGCTGGCGTGCAGCCGGCACCCGGGAGCGCGCCGTCAGGCATGACGTTGCGGCCACGCTCGCTCGCGCCGCGGTTTACAAACATTAAGATTTGACGCCGGCGCCCTGTGGTCAAATACAGGGTTTTCCACAAAACCGTGACAACCGAGGGCGAGGTCATATTTGGCGGGGCAGTCGAACCAGCAAGCACACACGGCACATGACGCGGGCCCGCGCGTGGAACGCAATCGCGCCGGCGCCGCGGCCCGCGCCGCGCGGGTGACGCTCGCGGGCTGCCTGGCCGCGTGCTTCGCGTTGCCGGCCCACGCGAAGTACGACGTCGACATCGACGCGCCGCGCTCGGTTCGCAAGCTGCTCAAGTCGCATCTCGATATCGCGCGCTTCGCGAAGCGCGACGACATCAGCGACGACCAGTTCGACTTCCTCGTCACCGCCACGCCGCAGCAGGTGCGCGACTTGACCGCGACGGCCGGCTATTTCTCGCCGGTCGTGCGCACCGACGTGCGCACGCGCGACGGCAAGCGCGACGTGCGCATCGCGGTCGATCCGGGGAAGCAGACGATCGTGTCGAGCGTCGATCTGACGTTTAAGGGGCCCATCGACACCGAGGATCCGAAGCAGGAAGCCGCGACCCGTTTCGCGTTTTCGCTGAAGCCGGGTGACCCGTTCACGCAGTCCGACTGGGACGGCGCGAAGGGCGCGGCGCTCAAGCAGCTGCAGGCGCGCCGCTATCTCGGCGGGAAGATCGCGTCGTCGGAAGCGCGCATCGACCCGCGCACGCAGCGCGCGATGCTCGCGGTCACGTTCGATAGCGGCCCGACGTTCACGATCGGCAAGGTCGATGTCGACGGCGTGCGGCGCTATCCGGAAAAGATCGTCACGAACGTCAATCCGCTGTCGGAAGGCGAGATCTACGACGTGCAGCGGATCACCGAATTGCAGCGGCAGTTGCAGAACACGCCGTACTACGCGAGCGTCGCGATCGACGTCGGCGACGATACGGCGAAGCCCGAGCGCACGCCCGTGCACGTGAAGGTCAGCGAGTTCCCGTACAACAACATCCGTGGCGGCGTCGGCTTTGCCACCGATACCGGGCCGCACGTGCAGGGCTCCTATACGTATCTCGACACGTTCGGCGCCGCGTGGCCGCTGACCGTGTCGGGCCGGCTCGACCAGATCCAGCAATACGGACAGGTCCAGCTGTCGATGCCGCCGGGCGAGAAGGGCTGGACCAACAGCGTGCT
Source organism: Burkholderia lata (assembly GCF_902499025.1). Classification (GTDB taxonomy): domain Bacteria; phylum Pseudomonadota; class Gammaproteobacteria; order Burkholderiales; family Burkholderiaceae; genus Burkholderia; species Burkholderia lata_C. The sequence goes on from NZ_CABVPW010000015.1 coordinate 44,569, forward strand.
CGCGTCGTATACAAACACCAACGTGTCGGACACGCGCATCTACAGCGCGCGGATCGGCGCGCAGCGCACACGCACCGGCCAGTTCATCGACTATTCGTATTCGCTGATGTTCTACCAGGACCGGCTCGACCAGAACGGCGCCGGACCGACCACGAGCCGCGCGCTCGTGCCGCAATGGGCATGGACGCGCCGCAACGTCGACGATCCGCTGTTCCCGCGCTCGGGCAACCTGATCCACGCGGAGGCCGGCTTCGCGGTCAAGGGCGTGCTGACCGACCAATCGTTCGTCCGCGGCTACGCGCGCGGCCAGCAGTACCTGCCGATCGGCAAGCGCGACCTGTTCGTGTTTCGCGCGGAGCTCGGCGGCGTGTTCACGAGCGGCAGCTCGACCGGCGTGCCGGCGTCGCTGCTGTTCCGCGCGGGCGGCTCGAACTCGGTGCGTGGCTACGGCTACCAGAGCATCGGTAACAGCGTCGACGGCTCCGTGCTGCCGACCAAGTACCTGATGACGGGCACCGCCGAATACCAGCACTGGTTCAACCGCGACTGGGGTGCCGCGACGTTCTTCGACATCGGCACCGCCACCGATGCGTGGGGCGAGCGCGTGTTCTACCCGGGTGTCGGCATCGGCGCGCGCTGGCGCAGCCCCGTCGGCCCGATCAACGTCGACGTCGCGTACGGGTTGCGCAACCATAGCGTGCGCCCGTACCTGACGCTCGGCATCGCTTTCTGACCGTACCGCTTCATCGACAAACCGCATGACGAAGGACCCGAACGACACGCCGCCGCCTCACGATCCGGACTCGCCCGACGGCGCGCCCGACGCGCCGCCGCGCGCGCCGCGCCGCGGGCCCGTCGCGCGCATCGGGCGGTTCGTCGCGTGGACGCTCGCGACGGTCGTGCTGCTCGTCGTGCTGGCGGTCGGGCTCGTGCTGGCCGCGGTGACGACCGAGCACGGCACGCGGCTTGCGTGGCAGGTGGCCGAGCGCGTGCTCGGCGCGCGGCTCGCAGGCACGCTCGACGGCGGCTCGCTCGCGACCGGCGTGCGGTTGCGCGGGTTCGCGTGGACGAGCCCCGACGGCACCGGCACCGAAATCCGTATCGACCGGCTCGACGGCCGCTGGGCGCTGACCCGCGCGCCGTGGCGGCTGTCCATCGCGTATCTTCGCGCCGGCACGATCGACGTGCGGATCCCGCCGGGGCCGTCGACGCCGAGTACGACGCCGCAGGACCTGAGCCTGCCGCTGCAGTTGCGGATCGACGACCTGCGCGTGGATCGCCTCGCGATCCACGACGGCGGCTCGACGACCCAGCTCGACCATCTCGCGCTGAACGGCCGCAGCGACGGCCGCCACCATGAACTCGTGCTCGACGGCGTCGATACACCGTACGGCGCGCTGACCGCACGCGCGAAGCTCGACGGCGTGAAGCCGTTCGCGCTGACGGGTGAAGCCACTTATGCGGGCAAGCTGTCCGACGAGCCGGTCGACGCGCGTGCTCGCGTGTCGGGCTCGCTCGAGGCGCTCGTCGCGGAAGTCGACGCAAGCGGGATGAAGCTGAACGGGCGCGCGCACGTCGAGGCCGCACCGTTCGGCGCGGTGCCGCTCACGCGCGCGTCGCTCGCGTTCGATCACGTGAACCCGCAGGCGCTCGCGCCCGGCGCGCCGGCCGCCGATCTCGCGGTGCGCGCGGAACTCGCGCCCGTGACCGCGCCGGCCGGGGTCGAGCCCGCGAAGGGGTTCGCGGTGACGGGCCCGGTGTCGATCGTCAACGCGAAGCCCGGCACGCTCGGCGACCACCTGCTGCCGGTGATCGACGCGCACGCGAATGTGCATCTCGACGCGCACGCGCAGCGGATCGACGATCTTGCGCTGAAGCTGATCCGCGACGGCAGCGTGACGGGCAACGGCACGCTGGCGGGCGGCAAGGGCCGTTTCGACCTGAAGGTCGCGAACCTCGACCTGAACGCGTTCGTCGCCGAGCTGCGGCCGATGCGCCTCGGTGGCCCGCTCGGCGTGACGCTCGCGGGTGACGTCACGACCGTCGATTTCAACCTGAACGATCCGAAGCTCGCGCTTGGCGCACGCGCGAAGGTTGCGCTGACGTCGCAGCAGACCGTGCTGACCGACACGCGCGTGACGGCGGGCAAGGGCCGCATCGACCTGACCGGCGTGTTCCGCCACGATGCGCATTCGAGCTACGACGCGAAGGCGACGCTGACCGCATTCGATCCGTTGCTGCTCGCCGCGATGAGCGCGCCGAAGGCGGGAGGCGGCAAGGCGCCCGCCAAGGCCGTGAAAGCGTCGGCCCCGCGCGGCGAGACGCGCGTGTCGGGCACGCTGACGGCGTCGGGCGCGTTTGCGCCGCAGGTGTCGACGAAGGCGACCTTCAAGCTCGGCGACAGTTTGTACGACGGCGTGCCGCTGACCGGCGCCGGCGTCGTGCAGCTCGCCGGCTCGCGCATTTTGCCGAGCAACGCGACCCTGTCGATCGCGGGCAATCATGTCGACCTGCGCGGCAGCTTCGGCGCGCCGGGCGACCGGCTGCGCTTCGTCGTCGACGCGCCGCAGCTCGACCGGCTCGGTTTCGGCGTGGAAGGGCTCGTGCAGGCACAGGGCGACCTGACCGGCAGCTTCGCGCACCCGAACGTGACGGCCACCTACAAGGCCGAGCACGTCGTCGTCGGCTCGAACCGGATCGGTACTGCACAGGGCCGCGCGGACATCCGCGACGGCGCGCACGGCGCGCTCGTGTTCACGGCCGACGCGTCCGACATCGCGCTCGGCTCGCTGAAACTGAAATCGCTGCGCGCGAACCTCGACGGCACGCGCGCGAAGCACACGCTCGACGCATCGGCGCTCGGGATGGCCGGCGGCCGCGTGATCGACGTGACGCTCGCGGCGAACGGCGGCGTGGTCGAGAACCGCGACGGGATGCGCTGGGACGGCACCGTCACGCGTCTCGCGAACCGCGGCACCCCGGCCATCGCGCTGCAGTCGCCGTTGACCGTGTCGGCCGGTGCCGGCCGCGTGACGCTCGGCGCGACGCGGCTCACGCTCGAAGGCGCGGCGATCGACCTGAAATCGTTCGTGTTCGATCACGGCCAGATGCGCTCGGCGGGCTCCGTGAGCGGTGCGTCGGTCGCGCGTTTCCTGGAGGTTCGCCAGGAGCTGACGGGCCAGAGGCCGCCGGTACGGACCGACGTCGTGCTCGATGCCGACTGGGATTTCTCGCTCGGCGCGAACGCGACAGGCTACGTGCAGGTGAAGCGCCGCGGCGGCGACGTGACGATCGAAAGCGGGCGCGGCATCGCCTCGCTGGGGCTGACCGACCTGTCCGCGCGCGCGAACTTCACGCCCGGCAACCGGCTCAACGTGACGGCAGTCGCGAAGGCGAACCGGATCGGCACGCTCGATGCGAACGTCATCGTGCCGTTCGCGCTGCGCGACGGCATGTTCGGCGTGGTCGACGATGGCCCGCTGTCGGGCCGCATCGACGCCGACATCCCGGCGCTGAAGACGACCGGCAACCTGTTCGGGCCGAGCTACCTGCTCGGCGGGCGGGCGGCGCTGAAGCTGACGGTCGCGGGCACGCCGGTGAAGCCGAAGCTGTCGGGGATGCTGACGGGCGATGACCTGTCCGCGACGCTCATCGACCAGGGCGTGCAGCTGAAGGACGGCATCGTGCGCATCAAGCTGTCGGAAAACCTCGTCGAATTCCAGCAGGTCGAGTTCCACGGCGGCGACGGTACGCTGCGCATGCTCGGCCGCGTGCGTCTCGATGGCGAGGCGCCCGACCTGACCGCGAGCATTGTCGCGGACAAGCTCGAACTGTTCGCGGCGCCGGATCGCAAGCTGTCGCTGTCGGGCAAGGCGACGGTCGCGAACGACGGGCCGCGCGGCGCGCTGTCCATCGACGGCAAGTTCGTCGTCGACCGCGCCTTGTTCGACCTGCCCGAGGAATCGGCACCGCACCTGTCGGACGATGTGGTGATCGTGGAGCCGGGCGGCACGGTGCGCGGCGAGACGCCGACCGGCACCGCGGTCGCGAAGCCGAAGCCGGCCGAGGACAAGCCGGCGCCGTCGCTCGCGCCGCGCGCGAACATCGACATCGGCCTCGGCAACAACTTCCGCTTCAAGGGCCACGGCGCGGATCTCGGGCTGCGCGGCACGATCACCGTGATGAGCGCGCCGGGCGTGCCGCTGCGCGCGGTCGGCAACGTGCGCGTGACCGAAGGATCGACGTACACGTCGTTCGGCCGCAAGCTCGCGATCGAGAACGGCTTCTTCACGTTCAACGGCCCCGTGTCGAACCCGGGCGTCAACATCCTCGCGATGCGGCGCAACCAGGAGGTCGAGGCCGGCGTGCAGGTGACGGGCACGATCCAGTCGCTGACGGTCAAGCTCGTGTCGGAGCCGAACGTCACGGACAACGAAAAGCTGTCGTGGCTGCTGTTCGGGCACGGCACCGACCAGGGCAACAACGTCGGCCAGCAGGGGGCGATGACGGCAGCGCTCGGGCTGCTCGGCAGCGTAACCGGCAAGCGCGTCGCGCAGACCTTCGGTCTCGACGAGGTCTCGGTCGGCCGCAGCGAAGTCGGCCTGACCGATCCGCAGGTCGTGCTCGTGTCGAAGGCGATCAACGAGCGGTTCGTGCTCGGCTTCGAGCAGGGGCTGCAGTCGGCGAGCAACGCGTTCAAGGCGACGATCAACCTGACGCGCTTCTGGTCGGTGTCCGCGTACGGCGGCACGTTCCAGGGCGTCGACCTGAACTACACGCGGCGCTTCGACCGGTGGTTCAGCAGTGACGGCGGGCGGGCGCGGCGCGCCGAGCAGCCATGAAAAAAGCCCCGCACGAATCGAGCGGGGCTTTTTTTCGCAAGCGGCGGGGCGCCTGGCTTACTTCACGCGCATGCCGGGCTTCGCGCCGCTGTGCGGCTCAAGGATGTAGAGGCCCGGTTCGGCCTTCTCGTCGGTGGCCGATGCGGCGAGCACCATCCCTTCGGACAGGCCGAACTTCATCTTGCGCGGCGCGAGGTTCGCGACCATCACGGTCAGCTTGCCGACGAGCTGCTCGGGCTGATACGCGGACTTGATGCCCGAGAACACGTTGCGGGTCTTCTCCTCGCCGACGTCGAGCGTGAGCTGCAGCAGCTTGTCCGAACCCTCGACGGCCTGGCACGCGACGATCTTCGCGATGCGCAGGTCGATCTTCGCGAAATCGTCGATCGAGATCGGTGCGTCGTCCGCGCCGTTCACGACCGCCTGCTTCGCGTTCGCCTTCGCGTTGTTCTTCGCATCCTTCGCGGCGTTCGCGCTCGCGACAGCCGCGCCGGTGGCTTCGGCCTGCAGCGAATCGCGGTTCGCGGCGAGCAGCGCTTCGATCTGCTTCGGGTCGACACGCGTCATCAGGTGCTGGTACGCCTTGATCGGCTGTTCCGACGACAGCGGCTTCGCGGCATCGGCCCAGGCGAGCGGCGCGATCCCGAAGAACGACTCGACGGCTTCGGCGACACGCGGCATCACCGGCTTCAGCGCGAGCGACAGCAGGCGGAACGATTCGAGGCTCACGCTGCAGGTTTCGTGCAGCGCGACCGCGTTGGCCGGATCCTTCGCGAGATCCCACGGCTTCGCGCCGTCGACGTACGCGTTCACTTCGTCCGCGAGCTCCATCGTGTGGCGCAGCGCACGGCTGTATTCGCGCGCTTCGTAGTTCGCGGCGATCTGCGGAATCGCGTCACGCAGCTTCGCGACGAGCGGATGGTTCATCGCGCTGTCCTGCACGCGGCCGTCGAAGCGCTTGATCAGGAAGCCCGCGGCGCGGCTCGCGATGTTCACGTACTTGCCGACGAGGTCGCTGTTCACGCGCGCCTGGAAGTCGTCGAGGTTCAGGTCGATGTCTTCCATCGTCGCGTTCAGCTTCGCGGCGAAGTAGTAGCGCAGCCATTCGGGGTTCAGGCCCGTGTCGATGTAGCTCTGCGCGGTGATGAACGTGCCGCGCGACTTCGACATCTTCGCGCCGTCGACCGTCAGGAACCCGTGCGCGAACACGTTGGTCGGCGTGCGGTGGCCCGAGAACTCGAGCATCGCGGGCCAGAACAGCGTGTGGAAGTACAGGATGTCCTTGCCGATGAAGTGATACTGCTCGGTGGTCGAGCCCGGGCGGACCCACGCATCGAAGTCGATGCCGTTGCGCTCGCACAGGTTCTTGAAGCTCGCGTAGTAGCCGACCGGCGCGTCGAGCCACACGTAGAAATACTTGCCGGGCGCGCCCGGAATCTCGAAGCCGAAATACGGCGCGTCACGCGAGATGTCCCAGTCGGCGAGCTTGGCCTCGCCGGCGTCGCCGAGCCATTCGCGCATCTTGTTGGTCGCTTCGGGCTGCGCGAGGCCGCTCACCCATTCGCGCAGGAACGTTTCGCAGCGCGGGTCGGACAGGCGGAAGAAGTAGTGCTTCGACGTCTTGCGCACCGGCGTCGCGCCCGACACGACCGAGTACGGGTTCAGCAGTTCGGTCGGCAGGTAGGTCGAGCCGCACACTTCGCAGTTGTCGCCGTACTGGTCCTTCGCGTGGCACTTCGGGCATTCGCCCTTGATGAAGCGGTCCGGCAGGAACATTTCCTTGACGGGATCGTACGCCTGCTCGATCTCGCGCTCGGCGATGAAGCCGGCGTCCTGCAGCGCGACGTAGATCTTCTCGCTCAGTACGCGGTTCTCGTCCGAATCGGTCGAATAGAAGTTGTCGAACGACACGCCGAAGCTGTCGAAGTCGCGCTTGTGCTCGATCCACACGCGATCGATCAGCTGCTTCGGGGTCAGGCCTTCCTTCTCCGCGCGCAGCATGATCGGCGTGCCGTGCGTATCGTCGGCACCGATGTAGTAGACCTCATGGCCATGCATTCGCAGCGTCCGCACCCAGATGTCGGTCTGGATGTACTCGACCAGGTGGCCGATGTGGATCTGCCCGTTGGCATAGGGCAGTGCGGACGTAACGAGGATCTGGCGGCCACCTTGCGGCGCCGCAGCCTGCACGGAAGTGAGGTCGGATGCGGACATAGGGTCTGTAGAGGACGGCGGAAAAACGACGGGAAACTGCGATTCTAGCAGGGGCGCGCGCCAGCGACGCGGGCAGGCGCCGTCGACCGGGCGCCGAAACGGGCGGAGCCGCGCAAGCGGCGTGCCCGACGGTGATGTGCTGCGACGCAGCACGAATTCTGCGGGCAAAAAAAACCGGGGCGGATACGGCCCCGGAGCAACAACGACAAGAGGAGAATGGTGACGCGCCGGCAACACCAGCCGCGTACCGTAAATACTGACCACGGCCTGCGACAGAAGTTCGAAAATATTTTCGATTTGTTACCGGCTCCGCCGGCAACCTTGCCCGGCGGGGCTGCGCGGGCAGCGTGCCCGCGCCTTCCCCTCGTCGTGCGCTTACTGCGCCTGCGCTGCGCGCAGGTAGATTTCGACGCGGCGGTTCTGTGCGCGGCCGGCTTCGGTCGCGTTGTCCGCGATCGGGTTCGATGCGCCCATACCTTGCGCCGACAGGCGGCCGGCGTTCACGCCGCGCTGCGCGAGTGCGTTCACGACGCTCTGCGCGCGGTTCTGCGACAGCGTCTGGTTCAGCTGCGCCGAGCCCGTGCTGTCCGTGTAGCCGACGATCGATGCCGTCACTTGCGGGTTCTGGCTCAGCGTCGAGGCCAGGTCGTTCAGCAGCGGCGTGAAGGCCGGCGTGATCGCGTACTGGTTCGTCGCGAAGGTCACTGCGCTCGGCACGTTCAGCTTCAGCGAGCCGTCCGGCTGCTCGGTCACTTGCGTACCCGTCTGCGCTGCCGACGGCGCGAGCTTGTTCTTGATCGCCTGCCAGTTGTAACCCGTCACGCCGCCGACCAGTGCGCCGACGCCCGCGCCGATCGCCGCGCCCTTGCCGCCGCCTGCCAGCGCGCCGATGCCCGCGCCCAGCGCCGCACCCGTGCCGGTACCGACGGCCGTGTTGTTGCCTTGCTGCGTGGCGCAGCCTGCCAGCAGTGCGCCGGCCAATGCGAAGACGGACAAGCGGGTCGCGATTTTCATGTTCATCTTGGATTCCTCTCTTGGTTGAACGAGTCGACAACGACGACAACAACAGTTACGGCTCCCTGCGCGGGCCGCCCGAACAAGAGGGGCAGGCCTGCGCTCGCGGCAGCCGCCGAGGTGGCCGCATGCCCTGTCCGTCAGCGTGGCTGTTGGGACAGTGCGACGCGTCAGCCTCTACAATATAGGCGGTAAGTGGCCGATTTGGCCCCATAGCATGCCGCACGCGAAGAGTGCGCCGGGTCGCGCGTTCGCGCAATGGCGTGCAACAGATTCTTTCACTTTTCCCGATTTTCGCAGCGTAATTTGATATTTTTTGACGTTTGCGCGCGAGAAAAACGTTTTCACGGAGTTTCGATGAGCATTGACCGGGCACAAGTCGACGCCGCTTTGGCGGCTGTCGTCGACCCCAATACCGGCCGTCCGTATGCGGCGAACAAGGGCGTGCGCAACGTCGCGATCGACGGCGACGTCGTGGCGCTCGACGTGGTGCTCGGTTATCCCGCGCGCAGCCAGCACGACGACGTGCGCGCGCGCATCACCGCAGCGCTGCAGGCGGTGGCCGGCGTGCGCGACGCGCGCGTCGCCGTGTCGCAGGACATCGTCGCGCACACGGTGCAGCGTGGCGTGAAACTGCTGCCGAACGTGAAGAACATCGTGGCGGTCGCGTCGGGCAAGGGCGGTGTCGGCAAGAGCACGACGGCCGTCAACCTCGCGCTCGCACTGGCCGCGGAAGGCGCGTCGGTCGGGATCCTCGACGCCGACATCTACGGTCCGTCGCTGCCGACGATGCTCGGCATCCACGGCCAGCGTCCCGAGTCGCCCGACAACCAGTCGATGAACCCGCTCGTCGGCCACGGACTGCAGGCGAACTCGATCGGCTTCCTGATCGAGGAAGACAACCCGATGGTGTGGCGCGGCCCGATGGCGACCTCCGCGCTCGAGCAGTTGCTGCGCCAGACCAACTGGCGCGAGCTCGACTACCTGATCGTCGACATGCCGCCCGGCACCGGCGACATCCAGCTGACGCTCGCGCAGCGCGTGCCCGTCACGGGTGCGGTGATCGTCACGACGCCGCAGGACATCGCGCTGCTCGACGCGAAGAAGGGCCTGAAGATGTTCGAGAAGGTCGGGATCCCGATCCTCGGCATCGTCGAGAACATGAGCATCCATATCTGCTCGAACTGCGGCCACGAAGAGCACATCTTCGGCGCCGGCGGGGCCGAGCGGATGGCGAAGGACTACGGCGTGAACGTGCTCGGCAGCCTGCCGCTCGACATCGCGATCCGCGAGCGGGCCGACAGCGGCACGCCGACGGTCGCGGCGGATCCGGACGGCGCGCTGGCGCGTCGCTACCGCGAGATCGCGCGCGGCGTGGCGCTGGCAATTGCCGAGCGATCGCGCGACATGACGTCGAAGTTCCCGTCGATCGTTGTTCAAAATACGTAAAACCCTTGCGGGGCGGGGCCTCACGCTGTTTACGGCGCCGCGAGGCGCGGTATCATGGCGACTTTTCCCGGGTCCCTTTACCCGCCCGGCGCGGCCGTCGTGTCAAACGGCCGCCAGCCGGCATGAGGATCGAATGAAACAACGACATCACGGCGTGCGCGCCGGCCGCGTGCGGTGCGCGCTGCTGGCCGCCGCCGCGCTGGGCCTGCTGGCCGGCTGCACCTCCTTTTCCTCGTCGCACGAAAAACGGGCCGATGCACAACTGCAGCCGACGGTCGGCTCGCAGGCGCGCGGCGCGGTGACGTTCGTCGAGCGTCCGGACGGCGTGCAGGTCACCTACAACCTGGCCGGCCTGCCGCCGAACAGCGATCACGCCTTGCAGGTACACGAACGCGGCGACTGCAACGCGGGCGACGGCTCGAGCGCCGGCCAGGTGTTCGCGCCGGCGGCCGACCGGTTGCGCGCGGGCGCCCGCGTCGCCGGCGATCTCGGCAACATCCATGCGGATGCGAACGGCGTCGCGGCCGGCTTCATCGTCGCGCCCGATCTGGCCCTCGACGGTGTGCGCTCGGCGATGAACCGCGCGGTGCTGGTGCACCGCGAACCGAGCGATCCCGCGTTTCCGCAGCATGGCGCGGGCCCCGCGCTCGCCTGCGGCGTGATCCGTTGACGGCCGTCGCGTGCGTAGGCCGATGATCGCGTAAAATGTCGGCCTTTCCCCGGCCGCCGTCCTGAATGGCGGCCTTCGTTTCCCGTCACGCAGCGTTTCCTGGCGCCCCGATATGAGTATCAAGTCCGACAAATGGATTCGGCGCATGGCCGAAGAGCACAAGATGATCGAGCCGTTCGTGCCCGATCAGGTTCGCGCGTCCGAGGACGGCCGCCGGATCGTCAGCTACGGCACGTCGAGCTACGGCTACGACATCCGCTGCGCGGACGAATTCAAGATCTTCACGAACATCAACTCGACGATCGTCGATCCGAAGAACTTCGACGAGGGTTCGTTTGTCGATTTCAAGGGCGACGTGTGCATCATCCCGCCGAACTCGTTCGCGCTGGCCCGCACCGTCGAATATTTCCGCATCCCGCGCACCGTGCTGACCGTCTGCCTCGGCAAGTCGACCTATGCGCGCTGCGGGATCATCGTCAACGTGACGCCGTTCGAACCCGAGTGGGAAGGCTACGTCACGCTGGAATTCTCGAACACCACGCCGCTGCCCGCGAAGATCTACGCGAACGAAGGCGTCGCGCAGGTGCTCTTCTTCGAGAGCGACGAAGTGTGCGACGTGTCGTATGCCGATCGCGGCGGCAAGTATCAGGGGCAGCGTGGTGTCACGCTGCCGAAAACCTGATCTGGTTGCATAACGTCTCACCAGTTTCCGGGTGACCGCTGCGCGTGACGCGCCGCGGTCGTTCTTTTTGGAGAATCGCCCATGAAGTTTCGTTTCCCCGTCGTCATCATCGACGAAGATTTCCGCTCCGAGAACATTTCGGGCTCCGGCATCCGGGCGTTGGCCGAAGCGATCGAGAAGGAGGGCGTCGAAGTCCTCGGCCTCACGAGCTACGGTGATCTGACGTCGTTCGCGCAGCAGTCGAGCCGCGCGTCGTGCTTCATCCTGTCGATCGACGACGACGAACTCATGCTCGGCGAAACCGGCCAGGACGGCGAACTGCCCGAGCTGGCGACCGCGATCATCGAGTTGCGCGCGTTCGTCACCGAAGTGCGCCGCCGCAACGCGGACATCCCGATCTTCCTGTACGGCGAGACGCGCACGTCGCGCCACCTGCCGAACGACATCCTGCGCGAGCTGCACGGCTTCATCCACATGTTCGAGGACACACCGGAGTTCGTCGCGCGCCACATCATCCGCGAGGCGAAGGTCTATCTCGACTCGCTCGCGCCGCCGTTCTTCAAGGAACTCGTCAAGTACGCGGACGAAGGCTCGTACTCGTGGCACTGCCCGGGCCACTCGGGCGGCGTCGCGTTCCTGAAGAACCCGCTCGGCCAGATGTTCCACCAGTTCTTCGGCGAGAACATGCTGCGCGCGGACGTCTGCAACGCAGTGGACGAACTCGGCCAGCTGCTCGACCACACGGGCCCGGTCGCGGCGTCCGAGCGCAACGCGGCGCGCATCTTCAGCGCGGACCACCTGTTCTTCGTGACCAACGGCACGTCGACGTCGAACAAGATCGTCTGGCATGCGACGGTCGCGCCGGGCGACATCGTGCTGGTCGACCGCAACTGCCACAAGTCGATCCTGCACGCGATCACGATGACGGGCGCGATTCCCGTGTTCCTGACGCCGACGCGCAACCATTTCGGCATCATCGGGCCGATCCCGCGCGACGAATTCAAGCCGGAGAACATCCGCAAGAAGATCGAGGCGAACCCGTTCGCGCGCGAAGCGATGCGCGAGAACCCGGACCTGAAGCCGCGGATCCTGACGATCACGCAGAGCACGTACGACGGCGTCGTCTACAACGTCGAGATGATCAAGGACCTGCTCGGCGACCTGCTCGACACGCTGCATTTCGACGAAGCGTGGCTGCCGCACGCGACGTTCCACGACTTCTACCGCGACATGCACGCAATCGGCGACGGCCGTCCGCGCACGGGCGCGCTGGTGTTCGCGACGCACTCGACGCACAAGCTGCTCGCAGGCATCTCGCAGGCATCGCAGATCGTCGTGCAGGATTCGGAGAACCGCACGTTCGACAAGCACCGCTTCAACGAGGCGTACCTGATGCACACGTCGACGAGCCCGCAGTACGCGATCATCGCGTCGTGCGACGTCGCGGCGGCAATGATGGAGCCGCCGGGCGGCACCGCGCTCGTCGAGGAATCGATCGCCGAGGCGATCGACTTCCGCCGCGCGATGCGCAAGGTCGACGCCGAATACGGCGACGACTGGTTCTTCAGCGTGTGGGGCCCGGACAACCTGTCCGAAGAAGGCATCGGTTCGCGCGAAGACTGGATGCTGAAGCCGAACGACCACTGGCACGGCTTCGGCCCGCTGGCGGAAGGCTTCAACATGCTCGACCCGATCAAGGCGACGATCATCACGCCGGGGCTCGACGTCGACGGCGAGTTCGGCGAGACCGGCATTCCGGCCGCGATCGTCACGAAGTACCTGGCCGAGCACGGGATCATCGTCGAGAAGACCGGCCTGTACTCGTTCTTCATCATGTTCACGATCGGCATCACGAAGGGCCGCTGGAACTCGATGGTCACCGAGCTGCAGCAGTTCAAGGACGACTACGACAACAACCAGCCGCTGTGGCGCGTGCTGCCGGAATTCGTCGCGCAGCATCCGCGCTACGAGCGTGTCGGCCTGCGCGACCTGTGCACGCAGATCCACGACGTGTACCGCGCGAACGACATCGCCCGCCTGACGACGGAGATGTACCTGTCGGACATGGAACCGGCGATGAAGCCGTCGGACGCGTTCGCGAAGCTCGCGCACCGCAAGATCGACCGCGTGCCGCTCGACGAGCTCGAAGGCCGCGTGACGAGCATCCTGCTCACGCCGTACCCGCCGGGCATTCCGCTGCTGATCCCGGGCGAGCGTTTCAACAAGACGATCGTGAACTACCTGCGGTTCGCGCGCGACTTCAACGAACGCTTCCCGGGCTTCCACACCGACATCCACGGCCTCGTCGCGGAAGAGGTGAACGGCCGCGTCGAGTACTTCGTCGACTGCGTGCGCGACTGATGGCGACGCACGGACGAATCCAGGCGATGCGCGCGGCGGTGGCCGCGCTCGTCGTCTGGGCGGCAGGGTCGGCAGGGCTGGCGGGAGTCGGGGTCGCGCACGCGGAAGTCGCGGCGGCCGACCCGATCGACGTCGCGATGCGGCAATGCCTCGCGCGGCGCGACCGGTCCTCGCCGGCCGGCCAGATCCAGTGCATGGGCGAAGCGCAGCAGCAGTGGCAGGCCGTGATGGACGGCGCGTACCAGCGCCTGTTGAAGGATGCGCCCGCCGACGCGAAGCGCGGCTGGCAGGACAGCCAGCGCCATTGGCTCACGTGGCGCAAGGACGAAGTGCATCTGCTGAAGGCCGTGTACGACACCACGCGCGGCACGTCGTACGCGATGTCGAGTGCCGACCTGCAGCTGCAGCCCGTGCGCGATCGCGCGCTGGCGTTGCGCAGCGCGGCCGATCGCTATGCGCCGCCGCCCGCCGCGGTGCCGGTCGCGGCCACGAGCGGCGCGCAGGGTGGCCCGAGTGATGCCCCGAGCGCGGCCCAGGGGGCGGCCAAACCGAACGGCAAGCCGGCGAACGCGCCGCGCGATCCGGCCGTGCGCCGCGTGCGGCCGTGCGAACAGGACGCCGCGTGCGAACACGCGCTGTTCGACCTGAACCGCTATTACCAGAAGCTGCGCCGCAAGATGCCCGCGCATTCGGCCGCGACGCTCGTCCGCGCCCAGCGCGCGTGGGTCGGGTTCCGCGATGCGACGGCGCCGCTCGTCGGCGAAGACGGCCGTGTCGACCTGATCGGCGCGCGCATCGCGACGATGAAGCGGCTGTCGGAAACGGCCGGCAACAAGTAAGCGCAATTGCGATGCCGATGGTTCGGCGACACGGCAAAAAGCAAAACGGGCACCCGAAGGTGCCCGTTTTTCATTTGGCGGCAGCGATTCATGCGGGCCGTTGCGTATCGTGCCCGCCGAACCAGGACGGCACGAGCGCGACCGCATCGTCGAGCGAGGCGAGCACGTGCAGGCTCAGCGCGACGATTTCGGGCGTCGGCGCCTTCAGGTCGGGCACGGTGACGACCGATGCGCCCGCGCCGGCGGCCGATTGCGCCCCGAAGTCGCTGTCCTCGAACGCGACGCATGCGTGGGCCGGCACGCCGAGGCGCTCGGCCGCGAGCCGGTACACGGCCGGGTCGGGCTTGCCGCGTGCGACTTCGTCGCCGCCCGCGATCGCGCGGAAGAACGGCAGCACGCCGACCGCGTCGAGGCGCGCGCGGATCACGTCGCACGCGGACGACGATGCGACCGCGCACGGAATGCCGGCCTGCGCGAGCGCATCGAGCAGCGCGAACGCGCCGGGCTTCAGCGGAAACTTCGGATGCGGTTCGGGCGCCGCGAGCTGCTCGCGCACGCGGGTGCGCACCGCGTCGAACGTATCGGGGTTGCCGATCAGACGTGTGAGGATGACCTGGCCTTCGGCGAACGAGCGGCCGACGATCTGCAGGTAGTCGGTGGGCGTCAGCGTGACGCCGTGCGCATTCGACACGTCGATCCACGTGTTCATGATGGTCCGCTCGGAATCGACGAGCAGGCCGTCCATGTCGAAGAGTGCGGCGGAAAAGGTCATCGGCGGCATTCGGGAAGCAGGGGAGGCGATGGGCGGCGCGACGGCCGCCCGAATAAAAAACGGACGCCGAAGGCGTCCGTCCGGAACAGCGGGCTTACTGGCCGAGCGCGGCGCGCGCAGCCTTGACCGCCGCACGCACCTGGTCGGGCGCGGTACCGCCCGGGTGGTTGCGGCTCGCGACCGAGCCTTCGAGCGTCAGGTAGCCGAACACGTCGTCGCCGATCAGGTGCGCGACGTTCGGCAGTTCCTGCTTCATCTCGTCGAGCGTCAGGTCGGCCAGGTCGATGCCGCGGTCGTCGCAGATCTTCACGGCGTGCGCGACCGCTTCGTGCGCATCGCGGAACGGCAGGCCGCGCTTCACCAGGTAGTCGGCGAGGTCGGTGGCGGTCGAGAAGCCCTGCAGCGCGGCCGCGCGCATCGCGTCCGGCTTTACGGTGATGCCGGCCACCATTTCGGCGAAGATCCGCAGCGTGTCGGCGACGGTGTCGACCGTGTCGAACAGCGGTTCCTTGTCTTCCTGGTTGTCCTTGTTGTACGCGAGCGGCTGGCCCTTCATCAGCGTCAGCAGCGCCATCAGGTGGCCGTTTACGCGGCCCGTCTTGCCGCGCGCGAGCTCGGGCACGTCCGGATTCTTCTTCTGCGGCATGATCGAGCTGCCGGTGCAGAAGCGGTCGGCGATGTCGATGAAGCCGACGCGCGGGCTCATCCACAGCACGAGTTCTTCGGAGAAGCGCGATACGTGCGTCATCACGAGTGCCGAAGCCGCCGTGAATTCGATCGCGAAGTCGCGATCCGACACCGCGTCGAGCGAATTCGCGCAGATGCCTTCGAAGCCGAGCGTCTTCGCGACGGCGTGACGGTCGATCGGGTAGCTCGTGCCCGCGAGCGCGGCTGCGCCGAGCGGCAGGCGGTTCACGCGGGTGCGGCAGTCGCGCATGCGCTCCGCGTCACGCGAGAACATCTCGACGTACGCGAGCAGGTGGTGGCCGAACGTGACGGGCTGCGCGACCTGCAGGTGCGTGAAACCCGGCATGATCGTGTCGGCGTTCTGTTCCGCGAGGTCGAGCAGCGCGCCGCGCAGGTCGTTCAGCAGGCCGCCGATGCGGTCGATCTCGCCGCGCAGCCACAGGCGGATGTCGGTCGCGACCTGGTCGTTGCGCGAGCGGCCCGTGTGCAGGCGCTTGCCGGCATCGCCGATCAGCGCGGTCAGGCGCGCCTCGATGTTCAGGTGGACGTCTTCCAGGTCGAGCTGCCATTCGAATTCGCCGCGCTCGATTTCACCCTTGATCTGCGTCATCCCGCGTTCGATCGCGGCCAGGTCGTCGGCGCTGATGATCTTCTGCGCGGCGAGCATGTTCGCGTGCGCGAGCGAGCCGGCGATGTCGACGAGCGCGAGGCGCTTGTCGAAAAATACCGACGACGTGTAGCGCTTGACCAGCTCGGACATCGGTTCCGAGAAGCGGGCCGACCAGGCCTCGCCCTTTTTGTGCAGTTGGGACGTCATGGCGAATCTTCGAAGGATGTTGGGCGGCGTGCGCCGCGAGGGAATCGGGCGATTTTAGCACTCGCCGGCCCGCCGCCCGGCGCACGGCGCTCATTTCAGGTCGCAGGTCAGCGGCCCGATGGTCGGCAGCGTGCCGTCGGCCGGGTGGACATACGGGAACGCGACGCCGCAGCGCCGGCCGCCGCCGTCGATCTCCAGATGATTGAGCGGGCCGAGGTCGGTGACGAACGTGAGGCCGTCATAGCCGACGATCGTCGTGCCGCCGGTCTCGACCTGACGCACCCGCAGGCCGGCCGGCAGCGGTGCGCCTGCCGCGTCGCGCAGCAGTACCGATGCGGCGGCCTCGCGGGTGATCGAGAAGTGCGCGAGCACGCCCGAGCGGGCCTGCGGGACGACGTTCTGTACGGTATCGGAGAGGCGCGTGTCGATCGGCAGCGTCATGCTGTCGATGCCGATCCGGTTGTTCTGGTACGCATTGAGATCCGGAATCAGGAAATGGCCGCTGCGATCGGTGGCGCCGATCGGGCGGTTTTCGTGCAGCACCGGCACGCCGGGCGTGGCGTCGGTCGACACGAGTGCGAAGCCGTCGTCGATGCGACGCGACAGCAGCGCGCGACCGTCCATCAGCACGAGCGCGCCGGTGACGTCGAGCGACGCGGCGCGCTGCCCGCCGATCGTCTGCGCGAGCGCGGTGACCTGGCCCGCGCGGCCGAGGTACTGCGCCTGCGCCTGCGCGTAGCGCAGGTCGCCCGCGTGCCCCGCCTGGACGGCCCATCCGGCGCCGCCGTCGTAGTCGGGCGGGCGGTTTGCGTTGACGCTGTAGATCGTCTCGCCGTTCTGCCGGCCGACGTTCGCATTCAGCGATACGTTGTGGCCGAGCCCGACGTTAAGGCTCACGAACGCACCGCGCGTACCGTGCCGGCGGAAATCCTGGAACGCGTTGACGGTGAGCGACGCGAGGCCGCCCAGGCTCAGCGAGTAGGCGATCGAGCCGATCTGTGACGGCGGCGCGCCAGGATAGCGCAGGCCGATGTAGTTGAGCGCGAGCGACTGCGCGCGGATGAACGGCAGCGTCAGCGTCACGCGGTCGCTGACCGTCGGAACGGGCGTGCCGTCGCGCGCGGCGAGGTCGCCGTAGCGGCCGGCCGTGCGCAGCGTTTGCGCGTCGATCGAGAAGCGCGGCGAAATCAGCTGATAGCCGAGCCCGACCTGGGTGCCCGCGAGCCGTCCGGCGCTGCCCGCGAGCGACGCGCTCACGACGCCCGCCATGCCGAGCCGCGCGAACGCGCCGGCGCCTGCGTTGTAAAGGCCGCCTGTCGCCTCTGCGTGTGCCTCGACGGTCAGCGCGTCGCTGACACCGTAGCGCGCGGTCGCGCTCGCGGCGGCGCGCGGATCGTAGTCGAACGAGCTCAGCCCGTACGCGCGCCGCAGGAAGCCGGCCTCGACCGAATAGGCGGCGAGCCCTGGCGCGAGCAGCCGGGTGTCGATATAGAGCGGCAGCGACGTCGCGATCGTTCGGCCGAGCGCGTCGCGCGTGACGACGGTCGCGCTGCCGGCGCCGGTGATGCCCGGAACGCTGTTGATCACGAACGGCCCGCTCGGCACGTCGCCGCTGAACTGGCGCACGCTGTTCACGTACACGTCGACCGATGTCGGCACGACGGCGGAACCGGGCAGCGCGGGCACCGGGAACGTCACGAGATCGGGGCGCAGCGCGAAGTTGCTGCGCCATTGCACGCCGCCGATCCGTAGCGAACGGGTCCACGCGAGCGACGTCGAGATCGTGTCGCCGAGCTGGGTCGTCGTGAGCGTATTCGGGTCAGACCGGCTCCACGACGTGTCGTAGCGCAGGTAGCGATGCTGGTCGCGGTAGAACGACGCGACGCCCGTGGTGCTGAACACGCCCGTGGGGTCGAAGTAGCGTACCTCACTCCACAGCGAGATGGGGGTGTGTTCGGTCGACTGCGCATAGAGGTCGTAGTTCAGCACGAAGCCGCGCCCGGCGGTCGCGGGCGGGGTCGGCGGGAGGGCGCGGGTGTCGAGCCGGTGCGGCGTGAGCAGCGCATCCGGCACACGCAGGTCGACCGTCTGGCGCGTGACGTCGTACCGGTATGTGACGCCCGGCAGCGTGTCCAGTGCGACGCGTGCAGGATTGGCCGTGGGGGCGTTCGATGCCGCGATGCCGAGATCGCGGAGATCCGCCGGACTCGCGAGCAGCCTGCCGTCGCGTTCGATGAAATGCGCGATCAGGTGCAGCGGCGCGCCATTCAGTGTGACGTCGAGGTACAGGTCGGCCGCCGCGCCGGGGGCCCGCGCAGCCGTGAGGACGCGCGCAGGCGCATCCTGCGCGTGAGCGGGTGCGCCGCCCGCGAGCATGAGCAGCGCGGCCCAGGCAAGCGGCAACGCGACGACGCGTCCGGCGCGCCCGCGGCGCGTCGAGCGAGGCGCGGGACGGGGCGTCGGCACGGTCGGGCTGGGAAGCGGCGGAAGTTGGGTCAAGGCGCGGTGATGCCGGCCTCGACCCGTTGGGTATTGACGGTCGCCTGCACGCGCCGGATGCGCGGCGTCGCACCCGTCGCGTCGAGCTTGACCGGCCACTGCCGCGTACTGCCCGCGAGTGCGTAGCCGAGCAGCCCGCCGG
This sequence comes from Burkholderia lata, assembly GCF_902499025.1. Lineage (GTDB taxonomy): Bacteria > Pseudomonadota > Gammaproteobacteria > Burkholderiales > Burkholderiaceae > Burkholderia > Burkholderia lata_C. The sequence continues at coordinate 63,556 of NZ_CABVPW010000015.1, forward strand.
TGACCTCGTGGCGTTTGCCCGCGTCGTCGATCAGTTGCACGGCGGCAATCTGCGCATGCCGGCCGCCGTCGTTCTCGACGCGCAGCAGCCAGCCCGCGTCGCCGCGCACGAGGCTCCAGGTCAGCCGCGGCGGCGCGGCGGCGGCGTCGGGCGTGACGAACACCGGGATCGAGTAGCGCAGCCGGATCGTGATGCCGCTCGTCACCGGCGCGTCGGGCGTCGGCAACTCGTCAATGAGGATGCGGTAGCTCAGCTCGCGCGGTGGCTTGTCGCGCGCGACGCGAACCAGCCGGACCAGCTGGTCCGCTTGCGCGGCGATCTGCAGCAACGGCGGGCTCGCGACCAGCTCCGGCGACGGCGTCAACACGTCGTCGCCGCTTTCCTGCGTCCAGCGATAGGTGCGGACCTGGCCGTAGATCGGCCGCGCGCCCGGATTGCGCAGCGTGACGCCCGCCGCCGGCGCATCGGGCGCGAGTTCGAGCGTGACGGGCGAGATCTGCAGCGTCGCCGCGCGGGCCGGGCTGCCTGTCGCAGCGGCCCATGCGAGCAGCAGTGGCGTGGCGATGCGTTCGGCGAAGCGGGCGAGCGTCACGGGCACGTCAGAAGTAGACGGTGGCAGTGACGGTCGACTGGTAGGTGTCCGGCTGCGGCGTCGCCTGGGCGGCGACCTGACCGTACACGTTGATGCTCTGCGCGGAGCCGGATCCCGTGCCGCCGACCGTATTGGTGCCCTGCGTGTTGCCCCATACCGTCGTATGTCCGGCGTCCTGATAGAGCTGGAAGCCGACGGTAGTGCCGGTATTGCCGGTCGCGGTGCCGGCCAGCAGCCGGCTCGCGACGGTCGAGCCGGACACGGTGCCTGCGTCGAGGCCGACGTTGTACGGTGTGGTGTTCGAGCAGGTGACGCTGAGCGTCGTCTGCTGGTTGAGCGCGGATGCGAGGACGCCGGTCGAGCCGAAGGCAAGCGGGTTGGCGGCGATCGTGCAGTTTGTCTGGATCGTCAGCGTGACGGTGAAGGTCGCCGTCGCCGTGCCGTTCGAATAGACGGCGGCGGTGGCGGGATGCAGCGCGGGGGCCAGCATCAGGGCCGCAGCGATGAGCGAGGTCAGGGCGAACAGTAGGTTGGGACGCAAGACGACACTCCTCGAGTTCGGGCGACAGACGTGGTGTCCGTCTGCGCCAGGACTCAGAAATAGACGGTGGCGGTGACGGTCGACTGGTAGGTGTCCGGCTTTGGCGTCGTCTGGGCGGCGACCTGACCGTACACGTTGATGCTCTGCGCGGAGCCGGTGCCGGTGCCGCCGACCGTGTTGGTGCCCTGCGTGTTGCCCCATATCGTCGTATGCCCGGCGTCCTGGTAGAGCTGGAAGCCGACGGTGGTGCCGGTATTGCCGGTCGCAGTGCCGGCCAGCAGCCGGCTCGCGACGGTCGAGCCGGACACGGTGCCGGCATCGAGACCGACGTTGTATGGCGTCGTGTTCGAGCAGGTGACGCTGAGTGTCGTCTGCTGGTTGAGCGCGGATGCGAGGACGCCGGTCGAGCCGAAGGCAAGCGGGTTGGCGGCGATCGTGCAGTTCGCCTGGATCGTCAGCGTGACGGTGAAGGTCGCGGTCGCCGTGCCGTTCGAATAGACGGCCGCGTCGACCGGATGCAGGGCCGGCATGGCGGAGAGACCGACGGCAACGGCGGCCGACCGAAGCCGGCGGAGTGACACGTTCATCGCGGAGCGCTCCTGCGGTTCTGATTGTGCGCTGGAAGTCGCCTGGCCTTGGCGACAGGATCGCGCGGCCAATTGTGCGCCGCATCGCGATCCATTTTCAAAAAAACATTCGAATCCCTTTTTTGCAAGATTAGCGCACGTATTATCGGCATGCAACGTCGCCCCGATGGTTGCGATCGACGCGGTGCAATAAAACATTATTTCGGCAATTAAGGCCGTAATCGAAAATGGCCGGTTGGCGGCGAAGGGATTGCGTGTGGAGGCTTGGCGGGGTACGGTCTCGAGGGGCGACCGTCCGGGCCGGTGCGTCGCAAAAGATCCGGATGATTGGCCGATCGAATTAGAAAATAGATGGGCTGAATGGTTATTGATTCGAATTATTGAATGGTAATTGAATTTGTTGATTGAATAATCGGGGCGAGTCGGAAAATGAAACGCTGGATAATCGCGTTGCTGACCGTCGTGTGGCTCGCGGCGCCCTGGACGGGCGCACATGCCGAGACCTGCAGCGTGACGGCGCCCGCGCCGAATTTCGGCTCGGTGAGCCCGGTCGCGCTGGCGGCGGTCACGACGACATCGACGATGACGGTCACCTGTACGTGGTCCACGGTCTCGCTGGTGCCGAACGTGACCGTGTGCCTGAATCTCGGCGGCACGAGTCCCCGGTACCTGACCAACGGCAGCAACCAGATGCAGTACGACCTGTACCAGGATTCCGGCTACACGCAGAGCTGGGGCTCGACCTATTCGGGCACGACGCCGATTTCGGTCAGCCTGTCGAAGCCGCTCACCGGCACGACCGCGAACACGACCGTGACGATCTACGGCAAGATCGCCGCGAACCAGCCGACCGTGCCGACGGTCGGCGACGCGAGCACCGTGTACGCCCAGACCTTCGGCGGCAGCCAGACGTCGCTCAACTACGGGTTCTACCTGCTTGGCGCGCCGACGTGCGCGTCACTCGCGACGAACGGTACGTTCGCTTTCAGCGCGACGGCGACCGTCGTCAACGATTGCAACATCACCGCGACGAACATCGCGTTCGCGCCGGTCGGCGTGCTCGCGAGCGCGCTTACCGCGACCGGCACCATCAATGCGCAGTGCACGAACGGCGACGCGTTCGAGATCGCGCTGAACGGCGGCGCGAGCGGCAACGTCACTGCGCGCACGATGCTGCGTTCGGGCGGCGGCGGCTCGGTCGGCTACCAGCTTTACCTGGATTCGGGGATGTCGACGATCTGGGGCGACGGCACCGGCGGCACGACGATGGCGACCGGCACCGGCAGCGGGGTCACGCAGGCGTTGACCGTCTACGGCCAGGTGCCCGCGCAGACCACGCCCGCACCCGGCAGCTACAGCGACACGATCACCGCGACGATCAGCTTCTGAGCCGGGTCAGTCGCGCACCAGCACCACCAGCTTCAGATCCTCGCGGTGCGCGGGCTTCAGCGTGATCTGCTGGTACACGAGGCGGCCGTCGGCCGGATGGTCGAATTCGCGCAGCCCGCCTTCGCGCTCGAACACGTCCTGCGATGCCCAGTACTGCGCGAACGCGTCGCTGCCGGCGGTCAGTGCGTCGATCAGTGCACGCGTGGGCGCGTCGGTCAGGTGACGGATCGAATCGGCACGGAATTCGGCCGCGAGCCGCCGTGCGCGGGTTTCCCAGTCGACGATCAGCGTGCGTGCAGCCGGCGACATGAACGTGAAGCGCAGCAGGTTGCGGTCGTGCTCGCCGTCGAGCCAGCCGGAAAAGAGCGCGGCGGCCGGTGCGTTCCAGGCGAGGGCGTTCCATTGCCGGTCGAGCACGTACGCGGGCGTCGCGATTGCCGCGACGGTCGCGGCGAGCGTTGGCGGCAGGTCGCCGCCCGCGACATCTGGCTCGGCCGGGTCGCGCTGCGCGGCCAGCTCGAACAGGTATGCGCGCTCGGCCTTCGACAGTTGCAGCGCGACGGCGATCCGCGCGAGCGCGTCGGCCGATGCCGACACCGGGCGGCCCTGTTCGATCCACGTGTACCAGGTCGGGCTGACGCCGCACAACTGCGCGACTTCCTCGCGCCGCAGCCCCGGCGTGCGGCGGCGAGGGCCGGGCGGCAGGCCGACGGCCTGCGGCGACAGCCGCTCGCGGTGGGCGCGGATGAATTCGCCGAGCGCACGGGCGGGCGTGGCGTCGAGCGGCGGGACGGGGGCGGAGGACGGGTGGTTCATGCGGAAACGGCGAAATGGAAGCGGGGACGCGGCAACGATCAGACAGGTGTATCGAATACCAGAATAACTGCTTAACTTGTACTGGTACAAACGCAGGCCTATTGTAGCGGCTCGCGCGCTGGCAGGGCAGCGGGCGTCCCACAAAACGCGTTGCATGGGGCCGGAACAGGCGCTGAAGTGCTTGTGGAGCCGGCAACGGTACAAAGGAGCGAACGATGAAACACCACGACCAGGTCGCCGACGCATTCGGCACGACGGCCGCCGCCTATCTGACGAGCACGGTCCACGCGACGGGCGCCGATCTGCAGACGCTCGCCGACGCGGTGCGCGCGACACCCGACGCCGCGGTGCTCGATCTCGGCTGCGGCGCCGGCCATGCGAGCTTCGCGGTCGCGCCGCACGTGCGCGACGTGGTCGCCTACGATCTCGCCGCGCCGATGCTCGCGACCGTCGACGCCGCCGCGCGCGAGCGCGGGCTCGCGAACATCCGTACCCAGCAGGGCCCGGCCGAGCAACTGCCGTTCGACACGGCGACGTTCGACTGGGTCGTGAGCCGGATGAGCGCGCACCACTGGCACGACATGCGCGCGGCACTCGCCGAGGTGCGTCGCGTGCTGAAACCGGGCGGACGCGTGCTGATGATCGACATCGCGGGCAACGACCATCCGCTCCTCGACACGTACCTGCAGGCCGCGGAAGTGCTGCGCGACGCGTCGCACGTGCGCGACTACCGTGCGGACGAATGGCTCGCGATGTTCCGCGAAGCCGGCTTCGACGCGCACGTGCACAGCCGCTGGCGCCTGCCGATCGATTTCGATACGTGGGTCGCGCGCATCCGCACGCCGGCCGACAGCGTCACCGGCATTCGCGCGCTGTGGGCGCATGCGCCCGACGAGGTGCGCGGCTACTACGCGGTGCAGCCCGACGGTTCGTTCGAACACGACGCACTGCTGATCGACGCGCACTGAGCGCGAGGTGTGCCGCTGCTGTTTCACCGACGCATGAAAAAAGCCGCGATACGCACCGTGAACACGGTGGCGTATCGCGGCTTTCACGATACCGGTTGGCGCGGAATCACACCGCGCCGCATGCGGATCAGCCCGTGTTGCGCAGGCCGGCCGCGATCCCGTTGATCGTCAGGTGAATCCCGCGGCGCAGCCGCGCGTTCGTGTCGCCCGCGCGGTGGCGCTTGATCAGCTCGACCTGCAGGTGGTTCAGCGGATCGAGATACGGGAAGCGGTTCTTGATCGAGCGCGCGAGCAGCGGGTTGGTCGCTAGGCGGCCTTCGTGCCCGGTGATTTCCGCCAGCGCCTGCGACGTGCGCTCCCATTCCGCGACGATCCGCTCGAACACGTGCTTGCGCAGCTTGCGGTCGGAAACGAGCTGCGCATAGCGCGACGCGACTGCGAGATCGGTCTTCGCGAGCACCATGTCCATGTTCGACAGCAGGTTCGCGAAGAACGGCCAGGTCTTGTTCATCTTCTTCAGCAGCGCGACGCGCTTCGTGCGTTCGGCTTCGTCCTGCGCGCCGTCGAGATACGCACTCACCGCGCTGCCGAAGCCGTACCAGCCCGTCAGCAGCAGCCGGCACTGGCCCCACGAGAAGCCCCACGGAATCGCGCGCAGATCTTCGATCTTGCGCTGCTTCGGATCCTGCAGTTTGCGCGAAGCGGGGCGGCTGCCAATGTTCAGCTCGGCGATCTCGGTGATCGGCGTCGACGAGAAGAAGTAGTCGGTGAAGCCCGGGGTTTCATAGACGAGTGCGCGGTACGCGGCCATCGCCGAATCGGACAGCGTCTGCATCACGGTTTCGAATGCCGGCAGCTGCGCGGGCGCATTGTTCTGCGGCAGGAGCGTCGCCTCGAGCGTCGCCGCGACGACCGTCTCCAGGTTCCGGCGGCCGATCTCGGGGTTCGCGAACTTGCTCGCGATCACCTCGCCCTGTTCGGTCAGGCGGATCTGGCCGTTCACGGTGCCCGGCGGCTGCGACAGGATGGCCTGGTAGGTCGGGCCGCCGCCGCGGCCGACCGTGCCGCCGCGGCCGTGGAACAGGCGCAGCGTGATCTTGCGGTCGCGGAACAGGTCGACGAGCGCGAGCTCCGCGCGATACAGCTCCCAGTTCGACGTGAGGAAGCCGCCGTCCTTGTTGCTGTCCGAATAGCCCAGCATCACTTCCTGCTCGGCGCCCTGGTGCGCGATCAGCGCGTCGATGCCCGGCAGTGCGAAGTATTCGCGCATGATGCGCGCGGCGTCGCGCAGGTCGGGAATCGTCTCGAACAGCGGGATCACCATCAGGCTGTTCTTCGCATCGCCGCCCGGTACGCCGAGCGCGCCTTCGAGCAGGCCCGTCTCCTTCTGCAGCAGCAGCACCTCGACGAGGTCGCTGACGGTTTCCGTATGCGAAATGATGTAGTTGCGCACCGCGCGTGCGCCGAATTGCGCGCGGACTTCGCGCGCCTTCTCGAACACGCCGAGCTCGCTCTGCGCGAGCGCCGAGTATTCGATGTACGGCGAGCGCAGCGGACGCGGGTCGGCGAGCGCGGCGAGCAGCACGCGCAGCTTGTCTTCCTCGGCAAGCGCCGCGTAGTCGGCCTCGACGCCCGCGCGCGCGAACAGTTCGGCGACCACGGCTTCGTGGATGTCGGAGCTCTGGCGCAGGTCGATGCTCGCGAGGTGGAAGCCGAACACTTCGGCCGCGCGTACGAGCGGCGCGAGGCGCGGCGCGGCGAGCGACGTGCCGTGGTGCTCGTCGAGCGACGCGGTCAGCACCTTCAGGTCGGCGACGAACGCTTCGGAATCCGCATATGGGACCGCACGCACGGGCGCCGCGCCGCGGCCCGCGCTGCGCACCGGCACCGTGCCTTCGCCGAGACGCACGCGCGCGCTGGCGGCGAGCCGCGTGTAGATGCCGATCAGCGCACGACGATACGGTTCGTCGACGCGGTGCGGCGACTGGTCGGGGGAGGCTGCCGCGAGCGCCTTCACGGCGTCGTTCGCGCCGACGAGCAGGTTCGACACCGACAGTTCGGCGCCGAGCTTGTGCACCTGTTCCAGATAGTGCTCGAGGATCACCGCGGCCTGGCGGTTGATCGCTTCGTCGAGCGTCGGCGCGGTGACGTTCGGGTTGCCGTCGCGGTCGCCGCCGATCCAGCTGCCCATCTGGAAGAACGCGGGTACGCGCGCGGACAGGCCGTGCTCGGCGAGCGCGGCCTCGATGTCGCCGTACAGCGCGGGCAGTTCGTCGAGGAACGTCGCGCGGTAGTACGACAGCGCGTTCTCGATTTCGTCGCCGACCGTCAGGCGCGCATCGCGCAGCATGCGGGTCTGCCACAGCGTGGTGACGCGTGCGCGCAGCATCGATTCGTTGTACTGGCGCTCGCGGCCGGTCAGCTCCTGGTCGCGCTCGGCGAGCAGGCGTGCGATGTCGTGCTGTGCGTCGAGGATGCTCTTGCGCTGCACTTCGGTCGGGTGCGCGGTCAGTACCGGCACGATCAGCGCATCGTCGAAGAAGCGTTGCAGCAGGCGCTTCGACGCGTTGCCGGTCGTCTTCAACTGTTCGAGCGCGTACGCGACCGTGCCGGGCTGCGACGCGGAGCCGGCCAGCGCGTGGATGCGGCGGCGGCGATTGTGGTGGCGGTCTTCCGCGATGTTCGCGAGATGCGAGAAATAGCTGAATGCGCGCACGACGCTCACCGTCTGCTCCGGCGTCAGCTTGCGCAGCTTCTTCTCGAGCGTCTGCGCGGCTTCGCTGTCGTCCTCGCGGCGGAACTTGACCGCGGTCTGGCGGATCGTCTCGACGACGTCGAACACGGTGTCGCCTTCCTGTTCGCGCACGACGTCGCCGAGCAGGCGGCCGAGGAAGCGGATGTCTTCGAACAGCGGGCCGTCCTTGTCCTCGCGCGTGCGCGTGCCGGACTTCGGCGCACCGGCCTTGCGGGCCGCGGTGCGGGCAGCCGGGCCGGCGGCTTTCGTCGTGCGTTTTGTCTGACGTATCGGGTCTTTCGGTTTCGTTGCCGTTTTCGCACGGCCGTTCGCGGCGGTGGCGACGGTGTCCGTCGAGGCGTCGGAGGAGGACAGGGCAGCATTGCGGCGCGCCGTACGCGCCGATCCGGAAGACTTCACGATGGGTTTCCTTGGGAAAGCTCGAGTCAAAAGGAACTGCGGAAACTGCGAAACTGCGGTCAAGCAACCAGCTACGTGCGGCACATCCGCGCATCGGCGCCGCGACCCGCTCGGCGGCAGGCCGGGCGCAGGCTCCGGGCCCGGGCGGGCAGGGGCGTGCGTGCTACCATTGTTCGATCTTCAATCCCGTCCTTCGATGTTCCAGCAATGAATTCCGAGACCCCTGCGGCCGGGCCGCAACAGGCACAGTCGCCCGCGACGTTGACGATTGCTTCGCGCGAAAGCCGCCTGGCGATGTGGCAAGCCGAACATGTGCGTGATGCGCTGCGCAAATTATATCCAGCTTGTGACGTGAAAATCCTCGGGATGACGACGCGCGGCGACCAGATTCTCGATCGCACGCTGTCGAAGGTCGGCGGCAAGGGCCTGTTCGTGAAGGAACTGGAGGCCGCGCTGGCCGACGGCCGCGCCGATCTCGCCGTGCATTCGCTGAAGGACGTGCCGATGGCGCTGCCCGACGGCTTCTCGCTCGCCGCGATCATGGAGCGTGAGGACCCGCGCGATGCCTTCGTGTCGAACGACTACGCGTCGCTCGACGCGCTGCCGGCCGGCGCCGTGGTCGGCACGTCGAGCCTGCGCCGCGAGGCGATGCTGCGCTCGCGCTACCCGCACCTGGACGTGCTGCCGCTGCGCGGCAACCTCGACACGCGCCTGTCGAAGCTCGACCGCGGCGATTACGCGGCGATCATCCTCGCGGCCGCCGGCCTGAAGCGCCTCGGCCTCGAAGCGCGGATCCGCGCGCTGCTCGACGTCGAGGCGAGCCCGCCCGCTGCGGGCCAGGGCGCGCTCGGCATCGAGATCGCATCGCACCGCAACGACGTCGCCGCGTGGCTCGCACCGCTGCACGACCCGCAGACCGCGCTCGCGGTCGAGGCCGAGCGGATGGTGTCGCGTGCGCTCGGTGGCAGCTGCGAAGTGCCGCTCGCCGCGTACGCGGTGTGGCGCGCGGGCGAACTGTACCTGACGGGCCGCGTGTCGACGACCGACGGCAAGCGCGTGCTGACGGCCGAGGAGTGCGGGGCCGTCGTGACCGTCGCCGATGCGCTCGCGCTCGGCCGCGCCGTGTCCGACGAGCTCGAGGCGCAAGGCGCGCTCGACATCGTCCAGGCGCTGCTCGCAGGCTCGCAGGCCACCGGCAAGGGCGACGCCTGATGGCGGGCGGCGCGCGCGCGTTCACCGCTGTCCTGACGCGCCCGGACGGCCAGTCCGGTGCGCTCGCGTCGCAACTGGCCGAGGCCGGCTGCGACGTGCTCGAATTCCCGTTGATCGACATTGCGCCGGTCGACGATCCGGCGCCGCTCGACGCGGCGTTCGCGGCGCTCGCCGACTACGCGCTGGTGATTTTCGTGTCGCCGAACGCGATCGACCGCGCGCTCGCGCGGTACGGCGCGATCTGGCCGAATGCGTTGCCGGTCGGAGTGGTCGGGCCCGGCAGCGTCGCGGCGCTCGAGCGTCACGGCATCGCGGCGCCCGCGTATCGCGTGATCGCGCCGCAGGCGCCGGCCGACGGCGGCGTACCTCATTACGATTCGGAAAGCCTGTTCGCCTGCATCGAGGCCGCATTCGGCGGCGCGCAGGCGCTCGCAGGCAAGCGCGTGCTGATCGTGCGCGGCGACGGCGGCCGCGAATGGCTCGCCGACCGGCTGCGTGAGGTTGGCGCGGACGTCACGCTCGTCGCCGCGTACCGGCGCGTCGTGCCCGAGCCGCGCGTCGGCGCGTGGGAGCGCGTGCATGCGCTGCTCGACGGCGAACCGCATGCGTGGCTCGTCACGAGCTCGGAAGGCGTGCGCAACCTGCACGAACTCGCGCGGGCGCACCTGAACGATGCCGAGATCGACGCATTGAAGCACGCGCCGCTCGTGACGCCGCATCCGCGGATCGAGCAGACCGCGCGTGCATTGGGTTTTGATAGGATTACGCTGACCGGCGCGGGCGATGAGCGCATCGTCCGCGCGTTTCGAACGATGGCCGACGAGGCCGTCCAACCGGCGACAGCCGCACCGGTGACTAAACGCATGACAGATACCAACGATTCCAAAAGCGTCGCTTCCCAGCCGGCCGCTGCATCCGCACCGCCGTCCCGTCCCGCCTATATGGGCGCCGAACCGCCCGCGCGCCGCGGCGGCAGCGCGGTGCTGTGGTTCGTGGTCGTCGTGCTCGGTTGCGCGGCGGGCGTCGGTGGCTACGCACTGAACCGCAAGATCGACCGGCTCGACGGCACGTTCGTCACGCGCCAGAAGGCGCTCGATGCGCAGACGGCCGAGACGCGCATGAAGACCGAGCAGGCGCTCGCGAGCACGCACCAGGTCGACACGCAGCTTGCGCAGCTCGACGGCAAGCTCGCCGACGCGCAGAGCGCGCAGCAGGCGCTGCAGCAGCAATACCAGGACCTGTCGCGCAACCGCGATGCGTGGATGCTCGAGGAAGTCGACCAGATGCTGTCGAGCGCGAGCCAGCAGCTTCAGCTGACCGGCAATACGCAGCTTGCACTGATCGCGCTGCAGAACGCCGACGCGCGCCTCGCAACGTCGCAGAGCGCGCAGGCCGTCACGGTGCGCAAGGCGCTCGCGCTGGACATCGAGAAGCTGAAGGCCGCACCGGCGGCCGATCTCACGGGCCTCGCGATCAAGCTCGACGACGCGATCGCGAAGATCGACGCGCTGCCGCTGTCCGGCGAGGCGATCGTCCCGCACGAGGCGCCGAAGGCCGCACCGGCCGACGCCGCATCGTCGGCCGTGGCCGGCGAGCCGCGCTGGAAGGTGTGGTGGCACGACTTCTCGGCCGGCCTCGGCCAGCAGCTGAAGGGGCTCGTGCAGGTGCGCCGCATCGACAACGCGGACGCGATGCTCGCGTCGCCCGACCAGGGCTACTTCGTGCGCGAGAACCTGAAGCTGCGCCTGCTGACCGCGCGCCTGTCGCTGCTCGCGCGCAACGACAGCGCGATGAAGGCCGACTTGCACGCCGCACAGGCGTCGCTCGGGAAGTATTTCGACCAGGCATCGAAGGACACGCAGACCGTCGAGGATCTGCTCAAGCAGGTTGACGGCGCATCGCTGACGGTCGCGGTGCCGAACCTGAACACGAGCCTGAACGCCGTTCAGCAGTTCAAGAGCCGGGGGTAACGATGACGCTTCGAGGAATCGTCTGGCTCGCGGTCCTGTTCGCGATCGCCGCTGCGCTCGCCACCGTCGGCCGTTTCGACGCGGGTCAGGTGCTGCTCGTCTATCCGCCGTACCGGATCGACGTGTCGCTGAACCTGTTCGTGATCGCCATCGTCGTGCTGTTCATCGTCGTGTATGCGCTGCTGCGTATCGTGCGCAACATCTGGCGCATGCCGCATCGGGTCGCCGCGTATCGGGCGCGCTCGCGCAACGAGAAGGCGCAGGCATCGCTGCGCGATGCGATCGCGAACCTGTACGCGGGCCGCTTCTCGCGCGCCGAGAAGGCCGCGCGTGAAGCGCTGTCGGTCGACGCGAACCAGGGCGCGGCGAGTCTCGTCGCGGCCACCGCCGCGCACCGGATGCACGAGTACACGCGTCGCGACGACTGGCTGTCGAAGGTCGACGCGCCCGAATGGCAGGATGCACGGCTGCTCGCCGCGGCCGACATGCGCGCGGATGCACGCGATGCCGACGGCGCGCTCGCGGCGCTGGCCGACCTGCAGGCGGGCGGCAAGCGCATCCATGCGCAGCAGGTCGCCCTGCGCGCGCAGCAGCAGCTGAAGAACTGGGCCGAAGTGCTGAAGCTCGCGAAGGCGCTCGAGAAGCGCGAGGCGCTGCATCCGGCCGCGGCCGTGCGGCTGCGCCAGCAGGCTGCGGAGAACCTGCTGCGCGAACGCCGGCATGACCCGGACGCGCTGCTCGAGGTGTGGCAGTCGCTGTCGCCGGTCGAGCGCCAGTCGCCGCGGCTTGCCGATCTCGCGGCCGATCTGCTCGTGCCGCTCGAGCGCCGCAACGAAGCGCGCCGCATCGTCGAGGACGCGCTCGCCCACAACTGGGACGCCCGCCTGCTGCGCCGTTACCCGGATACGGCCGGCGCCGATGCGCTGCCGCTGATCCAGAAGGCGGAAGGGTGGAAGAAGGATCACCCGGAGGATGCCGACCTGCTGTTCGCGCTCGGCCGCCTGTGCCAGCAACAGCAACTGTGGGGCAAGGCGCAGTCGTTCCTCGAATCGGCATTGAAGCTGGCCGACAACGAGGCGCTGAAGGTGCGTGCGCATCGCGCGCTCGCGCGCCTGTTCGAGCATCTCGGCGAAACCGACAAGGCCGCGAAGCATTACCGCGAAAGCGCGCTCGCGATCACGGTGGTCTGACGCGAGTCGATGCCGCCCGCTGCATGCGGGTGGCCTGAGGCGCCGCGCAATCTGCCCCGAACGCCAATTGGCCTTCGGGGCATTTTTTTGTTCGTTGCGGGCCGCGCTACGCGCCGAGCTTGCGCAGCAGGCCCTCCTCGTTCCCGACGAACCACACCGATGTGCCGCGATTGGACTCGCGAACGAACGCGCGAAGCGCTTCGCTGCGAGCGAGCCAGCGGTCGATATCACCGACTACGCCGAGCCGGACGCCATAGTTGACGAGCTTCTGCAGCACGGCGCCCGCGAGGCCGCTTTCGAGCCGGTAGAAGTCGTCGTGCAGCGCGTCGGCGGGGACCGCGATCCAGTCGGCCTCATGTTCGTGTGCGAGCGCGACGAGGTCGAGCGCATCGCTTTCACGCTGGACGAGGCCGGCGGCGGGATCGCGGACCAGCACGCGGTGGGCGGCTGCCTGGACGATTCGGTGATGCATGCGGGTTGCCTCCGTCGACATGAGAAATGCGAGCACGGTGTCGCGCTGCCCGCGGATGAAGTGGTATTGATCCGGAAGGAACCGGACCTGCGCGTGCGGCACGAGACGGGTCAGGCGATCGCACGTATCACGCGAATCGAGCATGACGTCGCGACCGCCGACGATCGCCAGCGTGGGCGTCGACAGCGTGCGCAGCGCGCCGTCGCCGAACACCGGGATCGTTTCGACGCGCGGCCGCAAGCCGCGATCCACGGCGCGCATGAGCGTGAAGGTGTCGCGCTCGGCGGGTGTCGATGCGGGCGGAAAACGGCCGAGCACGCGCCGCCGCACGCATGTGCGCCCCACATCGCCGAGCAGCAGCAGCGGCAGCGCCCACCACAGAAACGGTTTCTGCCTGCCGATGCCGGACGGGCAGAGCAGCGCGAGCCGCGTGACGCGCGCCGGCCGGCGCAACGCGAAATCGAGTGAGGTTCGTGCACCCAGCGAGATGCCGACGAACGCGGCGCGCGCCACCCCCAGGCCGTCGAGCACGTCGTCGAGCCACTGCGCGTACGCGTCGCTTGCGAGCGGTGGCCGCGACGGGGCGCTGGGTCCCGCTTCGCCGATCACGTCGATTGCGTAGAGCCGGCAATGCTTCGACCATTCGGTCGCGTAGTGTTGCCAGCTCGCCGCCGTCGTCTGCGCGCCGTGGATCAGTACGACCGGCGGCGCGTGTTCCGGGCCGCAGGCGATCACATGGGTGGTGCCATGGCGCGTCTGCACCGTGATGCGCCGATGTCCGGCCGGCCAGTGCGACAGCGCAGCGTCGTAAGCCGCGCGAATCGCGCGGGCGTGGCGGGGCGACCTGAAGATCGCGCTCATGTCCCGCTTTGCTGCAGCAGCGCCTCGAGCGACGCCATCAGCGCGGCCGTGTCGGCCGGTGTCGCGGCGACGATGATCTTGACCTGGCTCGCGGCGGGATCGAACGTGACGTCGATTCGCACCGGGTCGACATACGACGTGCGGCCGGACGCCATCGCATGCAGCGACCGCGACAGGTACTGGTGCAGCGACTGCGACGCGTCCGGAATGTCGACGATGCTGGTGACGCGCACCGCACGCGGCACGGGGGCGGCCGGCTTGGTTTGCGCGAACGCGGCGAGATCGACGTCGAGGATGCGGTATGCCCGGCCGACCCGCGTTGCGGGCAGCTTGCCCTCGCGGATGAAGCGCAGGACGGTTTTCGGGTGGAGGCGCAGACGTGTGGCGGATTCTTCGACGGTATGGAACATGATCGGCCAGTGGCTCTAAAATGTTCCTTATTGTTCCATGATAAATGGATCAATAGGGAATATTCTGGGAGTCCATGCACCAGCGTTGGTACGCTACCGAACCCGCACCGTCCGGGCTGTGCGTGTGCAAAAGCAGAAACGCCCCGCCGACCGGGGCGGTTCCGGCCAGCGGGGCGTTTCGAGTGTCGGTCGGCTATCGGCCGGCGGGCGCCCGTGCGCCCCGCGTCACTTGTCGACCAGCCGCTTCGGCACCGACAGCGCCAGCAATCCGCCGAGCACGAGGAACCCGGCGAGCATGTACATGCCCGAATCGTTGGCGCCCGTCGCCTGCTTGAGCCAGCCCATCATGTACGGGCTCAGGAAGCCGGCGAGGTTGCCGATCGAGTTGATCATCGCAATGCCGGCCGCGGCCGCCGTGCCGCCGAGGAACGCGGTCGGCAGGCTCCAGAACAGCGGCAGCGTCGTCAGGATGCCGATCGTCGCGAGCGTGAGGCCGAGCATCGCGAGCGCGGTCTGGTGCGCCCAGATCACCGACAGCACGAGCCCGAGCGCGCCGATCGCGGCCGGAATCGCAACGTGCCAGCGGCGTTCGCGGTGCCGGTCCGCGCTGCGTGCGATCAGGATCATCGCGACCACCGCGGCCGCATACGGAATCGCCGACAGCAGGCCGATCATGAACGTGTCGGTCACGCCTGTCGCCTTGATGATCGTCGGCAGCCAGAAGCCGACGCCGTAGAGCCCCATCACGAACGAGAAGTAGATCAGCGCCATCAGCCACACGCGCGGGCTCGACATCACGGCGCCGAGCGGCAGGTCTTCCTTGGTCGCCTCTTCAGCATCGACGTTGCGCGTGAGCAGCGCCTTTTCGTCGTCGGTCAGCCAGTTCGCCTTCGCGATACGCTCGTCCAGCTTGAGGAACACGACCACGCCGACCAGCACCGACGGGATACCCTCGAGCAGGAACAGCCATTGCCAGCCGTGCCAGCCGCTCATACCGTCGAACGCCTTCAGGATGAAGCCCGAGAGCGGCCCGCCGATCACGCCGGACAGTGCGACGGCCGTCATGAAGAACGTCGTCATCCGGCCGCGCCGGTGCGCGGGATACCAGTAGGTGAGGTAGAGGATCACGCCGGGGAAGAAGCCCGCTTCGGCGACGCCGAGCAGGAAGCGCATCACGTAGAACATCGTGGGCGTCGTGACGAACATCGTCAGGATCGAGATCACGCCCCACGTCGCCATGATCCGCGCGATCCATACGCGCGCGCCGACCTTGTGCAGGATGATGTTGCTCGGTACTTCGAAGAGGAAATAGCCGAAGAAGAAGATCCCGGCGCCAAGCCCGTAGACGGTGTCGCTGAGGTTCAGGTCGCTCGCCATCTGCAGCTTCGCGAACCCGACGTTCACGCGGTCGAGATACGCAACCACGTAGCACAGCAGCAGGAGCGGCACGAGCCGCCACGACACCTTGCGGTAGGTTGCTTCCTCAAATGCGCCGGACGAGCCCGGCAGCGACTGCGTCGATGTTGCCATGTTGTCTCCTGTCCTTATAGTTGGCCGGGGCCGGCGTATCGGTGGCAGGCCCGGTTTCGTACGAAGCAGTGCGTGGATGCCGTGCTGGCCGAAGAATCCCGGCTCGGCGCGCGAACAACACGATGCGGCTAGATGCAGCGCCCGCCGTCGACTTCGAGACAGACGCCCGTGATGAATTCAGCTTCGTCGGATGCGAGGTAAAGCGCCGCGTTCGCGATGTCCTGCGGCGTCGAGAAGCGGCCGAGCGGGATCGTCGCGAGGAACCGGCTGCGGTTCTCGGGGGTATCCTCGCAGCCCATGAACTCCGTCATCAGCGCCGTTTCGCCGAGCACGGGGTTGATGCAGTTCACGCGGATGCGGTCGGCGCCGAGCTCGGCTGCGAGCGACTTGCTCGCGGTGATCATCGCGCCCTTCGTGCTGTTGTACCAGACGAGACCAGGGCGCGGCCGCACGCCGGCGGTCGACGCGACATTCACGAACACGCCGCCGCCCTGTTCGCGGAAGTACGGCACGAAGGTCTGCACGCACCAGAACAGGCTCTTCATGTTGACCGCGTACACGCGGTCGAATTCGGCTTCCGTCACGTCGAGCACCGGCTTGTTGCGGTGCGTGGTGCCCGCGTTGTTCACGACGATCTGCACCGCGTGGAAATCGTCGAGCGCGGCCTGCAGCAACGCGTGCCAGTCGTCCTGCTTCGACACGTCGCCGGCCACTGCGATGGCTTTGCCGCCCGCGAGCGCGATCTCGCTCGCAACGCGCTCGGCTGCCGCGCCGTTCAGGTCGTTGACGACGACGTTCGCGCCTTCGCGCGCGTAGGTCTTCGCGATGCCTTCGCCGAACCCCGAGCCGCCGCCCGTGACGATTGCCGTCTTGCCGCTCAACCGCATGGTGTGTCTCCTGTGCTGGATATGAGTGTCGTCGTGCTTCGATATGCGGCCGGGCGCTGCCGGCCGCGTGCCGTTTGCCGATTTCCGCGCGTTCAGCCGTGCCGGATCGCGATCGTCTTCAGCGCGGTGAAGCCATACAGTGCCTCGAAGCCTTTCTCGCGGCCATGCCCCGAGTGGCCGACGCCGCCGAACGGCAGCTCGACGCCGCCGCCCGCGCCATAGTTGTTGATGAACACCTGGCCTGCCCGCAGGCGCCGGGCGAGACGCATCTGGCGTGCGCCGTCGCGCGTCCAGATGCCCGCGACGAGGCCGTACGGCGTGCCGTTCGCCAGCGCGACGGCTTCGTCTTCGTCGACGAAACGCATCGCGGCGAGCACGGGGCCGAACACTTCTTCCTGCGCGAGCCGGTGCGACGGCGGCACGTCGCGCAGCAGCGCGGGCGCCTGGTAGAAGCCGCTTTCGGGCGCGTCGGCGACGACCTGCCCGTGCGCGGCCATCGGAATGCCGTCGTGCTGCGCGTCGGACAGGAAATCCCACACGCGCTGCTGCTGCTTCGCGTTGATCAGCGGGCCGCAGTCGAGGTCGGCGCGGCTCGGGCCGACGCGCAGCCCGTTGAACGCGGTGGCGAGCCGCTCGACGAGCGGCTCGTACACCGCGCGCTCGATCAGCACGCGGCTGCCGGCCGAGCAGGTCTGCCCGCCGTTTTGCACGATTGCGGACACGAGCACGGGCAGCGCCGCTTCGAGATCGGCGTCGGCGAATACGATCTGCGGCGACTTGCCGCCGAGTTCGAGCGTGACGGGTACGTGGTTCTCGGCCGCCATCTGCGTGACCAGCTTGCCGGTGGCCGGCGAACCCGTGAACGAGATGTGGTCGATGCCGGGATGACGTGCGAGCGCGGCACCGGCTTCATGGCCGTAGCCGGTGACGATGTTGAGCGCGCCGGCCGGCAGCCCGGCCTCGGCGGCCAGCTCGGCGACGCGCAGCAACGACAGGCACGCATCCTCGGCCGGCTTGACGACGCAGGCGTTGCCGGCCGCGAGCGCTGCGCCGACGCTGCGCCCGAAGATCTGCATCGGGTAGTTCCACGGCACGATGTGGCCCGTGACGCCGTGCGGCTCGCGCACCGTCAGCACCGTGTAGCCTGCTTGATAGGGGAGGGTTTCGCCGTGCAGCTTGTCGGCGGCGCCTGCGTAGAACTCGAAGTAGCGCGCGAGCGCGGCTGCGTCGGCGCGTGCCTGCTTCAGCGGCTTGCCGGTGTCGCGCGCCTCGATCGCGGCGAGCTCCTCGAGGGAGTCGGCCACGCGCGCCGATAGCCGCATCAGCACACGGCCGCGCTCGGCGGCGCTGGCGGCGCCCCATGGGCCCGCGAATGCGTCGCGGGCCGCGGCGACTGCGCGCTCGATGTCGGGCGCCGTACCGCGGGCGATCGACGCGAACGGCTGGCCGTCGGATGGATCGACGACCGCGATGGTTTCCAGTTGCGCGGGCAACGTCCATTCGCCCGCGATGAAGTGCTTCGCCTCTTCCATGCCAGCTCCTGTCGACCCGAGTTGGCGCTTTAGCGCTTACTCGGGTCCCATGCTTTGCGGTCGACCCGAGTTAGCGCTTTAGCGCTTGCTCGGGTCCCATGCTTTGCGGTCGACCCGGGTTGGCGCTTCAGCGCTTACTCGAGTCCCATGCTTCGCGGTCGACCCGAGTTGGCGCTTTAGCGCTTGCTCGGGTCCCATGCTTTGCGGTCGACCCGGGTTAGCGCCATAGCGCTAACTCGGGCCCCATGCTTCGCAGTCGACCCGGGTTAGCACCTTAACGCTTACCCGATTCCATGTAACACGGCCGGTGGTTGACCGGCCAGGCATCCGGAACGATTATCGGCCGATCGTCATCCGGACGCCACCGGTCGATTGGCTATAATGGCGCATTCCCTTGCGGGACGCCTGCGGCGATGCATCGGCCGCGGCGCCCTGTCCCGAATTCCCATCGACCTACAGAGAGTGCTCATGAGCTTCAATCATGTTCCGGCCGGCAAGGACCTGCCGCAAGATTTCAACGTGATCATCGAGATTCCCGCGCAAAGCGATCCGGTGAAGTACGAGGCGGACAAGGAACTGGGCCTTCTCGTCGTCGACCGTTTCATCGGCACGGGCATGCGCTATCCGGTGAACTACGGTTACATCCCGCAGACGCTGTCGGGCGACGGCGATCCGGTCGACGTGCTGGTGATCACGCCGTTCCCGCTGCTGGCCGGCTCGATCGTGCGTTCGCGCGTGCTCGGCATGCTGCAGATGACCGACGAGTCGGGCGTCGATGCAAAGCTGGTCGCGGTGCCGCACGACAAGGTCTGCCCGATGACGGCAAACCTGAAGTCGATCGACGACGTGCCCGAGTACCTGAAGGATCAGATCAAGCACTTCTTCGAGCAATACAAGGCGCTCGAGAAGGGCAAGTGGGTGAAGGTCGAGGGCTGGGCCGGCATCGAAGCCGCGCACAAGGAAATCACCGACGGCGCAGCGAACTACAAGAAGTAAGCGGCGTACCGGCCCACGGCCGGTTCGTGCGAAACGCAAACCGCGCGTGTCTCCTCAGGAGGCCGCGCGGTTTTGTTTTGTGCGCGGGGTTTGCTTGCGTGCGGAGGCGGACACCGGCGGTGCGATGGCGGACGGTGTGTCCTTCGGGCGCTTCGCACGACGAGGGGCAACGAAGGCCTCGGGGGCCTGGGTTGCAGCCGCGCGTCGGCGGACCGGTGCGGGAGCGGTGTCTTTGCGTCCGTTCGTGACGAGTTTGCCGCCGGCTGCAGGCGTTTTTCCTTTCGACGAAGCGGGTGCGGCCGGCTTGTCCTTTTTTACCGGTGTGTCGCGCGATGAAGTCTTTCTTGCGACCGCATCGCTGTCGGGCTTCTTGCGCTTCGCGACCGGTGCGGCTTTTGTCGCCTTGGGAGACCTGGAGGCTTTTGCAGGCTTGCCGACCTTTTCAGCTTTCCCGGTCTTTCCGGCCTTCTTCGTGCTCTTACCGGTCTCAGTCGTCTTCGCCGCGCTATCGACGTTCTCCACCTTCGACTTCTTTCGCCCGCGTGCACCGGTCTTCACCCCGGCCGTATCATCACTCGCGTCGACAGCCACCACGACAGGCATCACCGATTCCAGCGTCCGCAACCCGGCCGCCAGCTCACGCTTTTGCGCAGCCGTAAGCCGCTTCACCCAGTACTCGGCGCGCGACGCGCTCGACCGGTCGGGCAGCGGAAACGACGCGAGCACCGCACGCGGCTTGCGCGAGCGCGTATAGCGTGCGCCCTTGCCGGATGCGTGCTCGTCGAAGCGCGCGGCAACGTCGGTCGTGATGCCCGTATAGATGCTGTCGTCGGCGCATTCGATCAGATACAGAAACCAGGACATGGCAGGGCGGCGGGATACGAAGCCGCCAGTGTCTCAGAAAAAGCGCGCGTCAACGCCATCGATCGCCGTGTCCGTCGCGAAAGCGGCTCGGCGCCGCGCCGAGTTCGCGCGTGAAGAAGCGCGTGAACGCGCTCGTCGAACGGAAACCGACCCGCACGCCGATCTCGCCGATCGGCAACTGCGTGTTCAGCAGCAGGTCGCGCGCTTCGCCGAGCCGCGCCTGCGCGACGAGTGCATGAAACCCGACCGCTTCGCGATGCAGCCGCCGGCGCAGCGTCCAGCGCGACATCGCAAAGCGCGTGCAGACGTGCTCCATCAGCGTGTCGGATGGCACGTCGGCGTCGTCGGACGTGCGCAGCCAGTCGCGCACGCATTGCTCGACCGACGAGCCGAACGTCGAGCGGGCGCGCACGCGCTCGCGCGCGGCGTCGGCCGCGTGACGCTGGATGTCTGCGAGCGGTGCGTTGTAGCGCTCGAACGGCGTGTCGAAGTGCGCGGAGCGCAGCACGACGCGGTTGTGCGCGGCATCGAACGACACCGCCGCGCCGAGGAGGTCGCGCAGCGCGCCCGTCGGCGCGAATGCGCGACCGGCGAACGCGGCTTCGTCGACCTGCGCGTGCGGATCGTACAGGCGCGCGAGCGCGGCAAGGATCGCGAAATTCGCGAACGCGCTGCTGGCGGGCCGGCCGTCGCCCTCGTTCACGTACTCGAGCGCGATCGCGCCGCCGGATTCGTGTGCGAACATCCAGTCGACGTTGCCGATCAGTTCGCGGTAGCGCAGGTAGCCGTGCAGCGCGTCGCGCAGCGTCGCGGCGTTGCAGGTGATGCCCGCGAGCTCCGGAAACGGCGCGAGCCACGGCACGACCTGCGGCGGCGGCCGATGCCAGGACAACGGCCATTCGCTCATCAGCCGCATCGCGGCGACGTGCCGGTCGCCGGGGATGCGCCGCGCGTCGTCGGCGAGATCGGCCGCGCCGATACCGAGCGTCGCATACAGCGGCGCGACGTCGAAGCCGTTGCGGCGCATGTCGTCGAGCACCAGTCGGTAGACCCGGATGGATACCGATTTCTGTCGTAACTCCATGTCTCTCTCCATGACCTTCGGGTTTGCCCCCGCTGCGAGAGGTCAAGTGCTGCTCCTGCCGGTCAAGCATGGTGACCGGTCGATTTTTTTAGGCTCGGACGCTGGAGTGCGATGACAAGTACAACAGATCGATTCAGGCGGATCAACGAAAACTTCGCTGTTCCGGGGGGCGACGATTGCGTCCGCGCGGGCGATCGCGGTACTGCCCGCGTCGCTCGGCGAGCCGCCGAAGCGGCTCGTCGGCTGGACCGAGGTCGCACTGCAGCCGGGTGACGCGCGTACTGTCAGCGTCGCAGTGCCGGCGCAGCGCTTCGCGTCCCGGGATGCGGGCACGCACGCATGGCGGATCGCCGCGGGCAGCGACGGGCTATCGGCGGCAGCTTCGTCGCGTGACCGGCAGGCGCTGTAGACGACGGTGACGCTCGCCGCGCACTGAGCCGGGCGGCCATGCGGCAAGCGGCGAGGCCGGTCGGGGTCTCGCCGCATTTCGGCGTGCAGTCGTTACTCGGGGCTGCGCCGGAACGGATCGTGTTCGCGCAATTCGTCGACGTACGCGTGGATATGCTCGGTCTCGCGTTCGAGAAAGCGCGCGACCGCGTCCGAGAACGCCGGGTGCGCGAGCCAGTGCGCGGAGTGCGTGACGGTCGGCAGGAAGCCGCGCGCGAGCTTGTGTTCGCCCTGCGCGCCGCCTTCGAACGTGTCGAGCCCGGCCTCGATGCAGAATTCGAGCAACTGGTAGTAGGCCGTTTCGAAATGCAGGCACGGCACGTGTTCGAGTGCGCCCCAGTAGCGGCCGTACAGCGTGCCGCCGCCGTTTTCACCGCGCCGGTAGACGGCGAGCGCACTCGCGATCGGCTGGCCGCCGGCCTCCGCGATCACGAGCAGCAGGTTCTCGGGCATCGTCGCGCCGATCGTGCGGAAGAAGTCGAGGTTCAGGTACGGGCTCGAATAGTGTTCGCGATAGGTCTGCCGGTAGCAGCGCGAGAAGAAGCGCCAGTCCGCGTCGGTGATCCGGTCGCCGGTGAGCCGCCGGAACGTCACGCCCGCGTCGTGCACCTTGCGCCGCTCCGCGCGAATGTTCTTGCGCTTCTTCTGCTCGAGCGTGGCGAGGAAATCGTCGAAGTGACGGTAGCCGTCGTTGATCCAGTGGAACTGCACGCCTTCGCGCAGCATCATCCCCATCGATTCGAGGAGCGCCGCTTCGTCGCCCGTCGGGAACAGCACGTGCAGCGACGACACGTCGCTCTGCTCGGCGAACGCGAGTAGCGTGGCCGCTAGCCGGCGGCGCGCGTCGTCGTCGGCCGCGAGCAGGCGCGTGCCCTGCACGGGCGTGAACGGCACCGCGCACAGCAGCTTCGGGTAGTAGGGCAGGTTGTTGCGCTGGTATGCGTCGGCCCACGCCCAGTCGAACACGTATTCGCCGTACGAATGCTGCTTCGCGTAGACGGGCGCGGCGGCCGCGAGGCGGCCGGTGCGCTCGTCGGTCAGCGTGACGAAGTGCGGCGACCAGCCGGTATCGTCGACCGCGCAGCGCGCGACGTGCAGCGCGTCGAGGAATTCGTGGCGCAGGAAGGGCGTCGGCTGCGCGTCGCGGGCAAGCAGCGCGTTCCATTCGTCGGCCGGCACCTCCGCGGGGGACGACAGGATGCCCGTGCGATAATCGATGCGTTCGTGTTTCAAGCGTGAATCCGTACCGTTCTGTGTCGCCGGATGCGAAGGCCTGCGCGGCCCGCACCGGGACGATTTCGTCAGCCGTTCAGGGCGCGCCGCCGGGCTGCGCCGATCCCGCCATGAAGACCCGACTCGCACTCGCCCAGATCAACGTTACCGTCGGCGACTTCGCCGGCAACGTCGCGCGGATCGTCGCGGCCGCACGCGCCGCGCACAACGATGGTGCGCAGCTGATGGTCGCGCCGGAACTCGCGCTGTCCGGCTATCCGCCGGAAGACCTGCTGCTGCGGCCCGCGTTCTACGCGGCGGCGGCCTCGGCACTCGACGCGCTCGCCGACGCGTTGAAGGCATTCGACGGGCTCGCGGTGCTGGTCGGCCATCCGCTGCGCGGCGCGGGCGACGGCGTGCACGCGCCAGCCGTCGATGGTAATGCAAACCGCCCGATCGAGCGCGGCGTGCCGCCCGTCGATACCTACAACGCGGTATCGCTGATCGTCGGCGGCGAGATCGCCGGCACCTACCGCAAGCAGGATCTGCCGAACGCGGAAGTGTTCGACGAGAAGCGCTACTTCGCGACGGACGCCGAGCCGCTCGTGTTCGAGCTGAACGGCGTGAAATACGGCGTGATCATCTGCGAGGATGCGTGGCACGCCTCGGCCGCGCAGATCGCGAAGGCGGCCGGCGCGCAGGTGTTGCTGATCCCGAACGGCTCGCCGTACCACATGAACAAGGAAGCGGTGCGCTTCGACATCCTGCGCGCGCGGATCCGCGAAACCGGGTTGCCGATGGTGTACGTGAACCTCGTCGGCGGCCAGGACGAGCTCGTGTTCGACGGCGGTTCATTTGTGCTCGACGCGCAGGGCGCGCTCGTCGCGAAGATGCCGCAGTTCGACGAAGGGCATGCGATCGTCGAATTCGACGGTGCGCGGCCGCTGCCGGGCGCGATCGCGCCCGAGCTGTCGACGGACGCGCAGGTGTACCGCGCGCTCGTGACCGGCGTGCGCGACTACATCGGCAAGAACGGGTTTCCGGGCGCACTGATCGGGCTGTCGGGCGGCGTCGATTCGGCGCTGGTGCTGGCCGTCGCATGCGATGCGCTCGGGCCCGAGCGCGTGCGCGCGGTGATGATGCCGTCGCGCTTCACGGCCGACATCTCGACCACCGACGCGGCGGAAATGGCGCGGCGCGTCGGCGTGCGCTACGACGAGATCGCGATCGCGCCGATGTTCGATGCGTTCCGCGCATCGCTCGCGGGCGAGTTCGCGGGCCGTGCGGAAGACGCGACGGAGGAGAACATCCAGGCGCGCATCCGCGGCACGCTGCTGATGGCGCTGTCGAACAAGTTCGGCTCGATCGTGCTGACGACCGGCAACAAGAGCGAGATGGCGGTCGGCTACTGCACGCTGTACGGCGACATGGCCGGCGGGTTCGCGGTGATCAAGGACATCGCGAAGACGCTCGTGTACCGGCTCTGCCGCTATCGCAACGATACGGCCGACTATCCGCTGCGCGACGTGATCCCCGAGCGGATCCTGACGCGCGCACCGTCGGCCGAGCTGCGCGAGAACCAGACCGACCAGGACAGCCTGCCGCCGTACGACGTGCTCGACGCGATCATGCGGATGTACATGGAAGAGGACCGGCCGCTCGCCGAGATCGTCGCGGCCGGTTACGCGCAGGCCGACGTCGAACGCGTGACGCGGCTCATCAAGATCAACGAATACAAGCGCCGCCAGGCGCCGATCGGCATTCGCGTCACGCATCGCGCCTTCGGGCGCGACTGGCGCTACCCGATCACGTCACGTTTTACCGAACGTCTCGATTGAACCGTGCTGGGCCGCATGCGGCCCGCAGGCTTACAATCGGGGTCGCGATTTTTCATCCAAACGAGCATTGGGGGACAACCACCATGAAACGCATCACTGCCATCATCAAGCCGTTCAAGCTGGACGAAGTCCGCGAAGCGCTCGCCGAAGTGGGTCTCACGGGCCTGACCGTGACGGAAGTGAAGGGCTTTGGCCGCCAGAAGGGCCATACCGAGCTGTATCGCGGCGCCGAATACGTCGTCGACTTCCTGCCGAAGATGAAGATCGAAGTGGTCGTCGCGGAAGCGCAGGTCGACCAGGTGATCGATGCGGTGATCGGCGCGGCGCGCACCGGCAAGATCGGCGACGGCAAGATCTTCGTGTCGGACGTCGAGCGCGTGATCCGCATCCGCACCGGCGAAGAGAACGAAGCGGCCGTCTGAGCGCCGCATTTGTTGGTGGGCCGCACAAAACCGTCCCGCCAATAAAAAACGGTGCGATACCCGGTTGGGTACCGCACCGATACGCGCCTCTCGCAGCAGCGTGGAAAGCGTTGTCGAATCGATTCTTTGAGAACGGCGCCTGATCAGAACAGGTGCTGGATACCGGCGTAGACGCCGGTCTGGCTGCCGCCCGGATTCGGGTTGCCCGTCGACACGGCCGTACCGGCGCCGTTCGCGTTCAGGCCGAAGTTGGCGTTCTTGCTGTTGCGCACCGTCGCGACCTGCAGGTCGAACAGCGTGCGCTTCGAGATGTTGTACGAGCCGCCGACCGTGTAGATGTTCGCGTTGCCGCCGCCGTGGTTCGCGTTCACGTGATACGCGGCTGCGATCAGCGCTGCCGCCGGCGTTGCTTGCCACGTCACGCCACCCCAGACTTGCTGGGTGCCGGTGATGCCGGCGTTGACTGCCGGGCCGCCGCTGCCGTCCGCGCGCGAAGCCTGGTAGGCCGCTTGCACCTTGAACTGGCCGAGGAACACGTTCACGCCCGCGAAGTATTCACGCGAGTAGTTGAACACGTCCGAGAAGCGGCCGCTGCTGTCGCGCGTTTCGTCGTAGATGCCGCGCAACTGGAACAGCGAGTTCGTATAGGTGACCTGACCGCCCATTGCACGGCCCGGTTGGCCGGCCGTCGTGTTGCCGTTGAAGCTGGTCGAGTTCGAGAACGAGAACTGGCCGTAGAAGTCGAGGCCGTAGAACTGCGGCGACTGGTACGACACGTTGTTGCTGGTCTTGTTCCAGTTGCGGCCGCGCACCAGCGATGCCGTCGACCAGGCCGACTGGCCGAACGGGTCGAAGTCCCACACGCCGTTGGCGATCGCGAGCTCGCGACCCATCAGCAGCGTACCGTAGCGGTCGTTCGAAATACCGACGGTCGCAAAACGATCCCAGATCGAGCCGCTGAAGCCGCCCGTCATCGTGTTGAACGCGCCTTCGAGGTGGAACAGGATCTTGTTGCCGCCGCCGATGTCCTCGGTGCCCTTCAAGCCCCAGAGGCTCGTGCCCCAGTCGCCGCTTTCCGCGCGCACTTGGTGGCCGTTTTGCAGGCCGTTCATGTACTCGAGGCCGGCATCCAGGCGGCCATACAGCGTAACGCTGCTCTGCGCGTGCGCCGTCACCACCCCAGCAGCCATCAGCGCGGCCGCGACCAAAGCTTTCTTCATCGTCTCCTCCATACCCTGTCAAAAAGTCAACCCAGAACTGCACGAGATGCCCGGAGCGACGAGCGCCGGGCAAAAGCGGGATAACCAGGGAGACCTCGTGCAGGGCCGGTAAGCGTGGCACGCGGGCAAGCAGACGGAAAGACCGTTGAGCGGTCCCGCGCAGCCGGGTCGGCCTGCGGGTCTCCTTGTAGTGTCGTGAAGCTAAACTACATTTCACGAACTTCGTTTTGCTACTTTGGTTACTAATTTAGCAAAAATACAATTTTGTGGCGATGGAAATCGTTGTTTGACTAACACCTGTCGTCAAATTGCCATGCAACACGGTGGGCAACAGGTGCGCCAAGGGTTTGCAATTAACGGAAAACCCTTGTCCCGCAAGGGAGACACGAATTTCGCAAACAGGGATCAAGGATTGCCACTATTGACGCTGTGAGGGCGCGAGCGTAGGCGTCAAATGCGAAAAATTGGTAAGTATTTCGTAATGAATGGGCGGCTGCCGGATCTGGCCGGCCGCTGCCTGAAACGCTTGTCCGGCAACGCGCAGCGCGGTGTACCAACGTGCGTCGGTCAGGTCGCGGCCGGCCTCGCGTCGAGCAACTGTGCGCGAATCCAGCGATGCGCATCGGTGCGCGCATGCTTCGCGTGCGAGTAGACCTTCACGGTGTAGCGCGGGATGTCGAACGGCGCAGGAAAGATGCGGATCGGCGCCGCGTGCCGCAGCGCCTGCGCGGCGCGGTTCGGCACGGTCATCAGCAGCGCGGATTCCGCGATCACGAACGGCGCGGCCAGCACCGTCGGCAACTGCACGGCGACCTGCCGCGCGAGGCCGAGCCGGTCGAGCACATGGTCGACGACACCGCGCGACTCGTTCCACGGCGTGACGACCACGTGGCGTGCCGCCAGGTACTGGTCGAGCGTCAACCGCCGGCGGATGTCCGGATGCGTGGCGCTCGCGATCACGACGTAGTCGTCGGAGAACCAGTCGAAGTCCTCGATGCCCGGAGCGTCGGCCGCCGATTCCTCGTGGTAGCCCAGCGCGAAATCGATGCGGCCGGCCGCCAGTTCGTCGACGGAGATCTTCCGGTCGGAATGCACGACGCGGATCCGCAACCGCGGCGCGACATGCTGGATGCGCGCGAGAAACGCCGGCAGTACGGCGAAGGCCGTGTAGTCGGTCGCCGCGAACACGAACGTGCGGTCGCTTTGCGCGGGATCGAAGCGGCGCGCGCGGGCGAGCCCCTTCGACATCGCGTCGAGCGCGTCGCCGGCCCAGGTGGCGATGTCGTCGGCGCGCACGGTCGGCTGCATCTCGTTGCCGAGGCGCACGAACAGCGCGTCGCCGATCGCGTCGCGCAGCCGCGCGAGCGCGTGGCTCAGCGCGGACGGGCTCAACGCGAGTTCGTGCGCGGCCGCGGCGACGGAGCGGTGGCGGTACAGCGCATCGAACACGAGCAGCAGGTTCAGGTCGAGGCGACGTAGATCGGGATGCATCATGTTCAGGTCCGGATGAAGAAACTGCACTTCCTGCAGGAGCAGCATGAACGTAGCATGACGGTCTGATTGGCGCCAGCGCGGCTGCGCGACGCCGTTTCCCGTTTCAAGCCAGGGCCGGAGGAGGGCTCAACCCGTGCAAATCGACATCCGTTCCGCCACCGTCGCCGACGTGCCGCAGATCCTGCGTTTCATTACCGAGCTGGCCATCTACGAGAAGGCGGAACACGAAGTGGTCGCGACGCCCGTGTCGCTCGAGCGCAGCCTGTTCGGCGAGGGCTCGCCGGCGCGCGCGCTGATCTGCGAGGTCGACGGCGAGCCGGCCGGCTTCGCCGTGTATTTCTTCTCGTATTCGACGTGGCTCGCCCGGCAGGGGCTGTATCTGGAGGATCTGTACGTGTCGCCGCGCTTTCGCGGCGCGGGCGCCGGGCTGCGGCTCTTGAAGGGGCTCGCGCGGATCGCGGTCGAGTCGGGCTGCGGGCGTTTCGAGTGGAGCGTGCTCGACTGGAACGAGCCGGCGATCCGCTTCTACGAGAGCGTCGGCGCCGCACCGCAGAGCGAATGGGTGCGTTACCGCCTCGCGGGCGACGAACTGCGCGCGTTTGCCGACAGCGCGCCGGTGAGCGCCGCGTAAACGCAAAACGGGCGCCGCGCGGCGAACCGCGGGCGCCCGTTCGGGCGGCGTGCGTTACTTGAGGCTGCCCGACAGGAACCCGCGCAGGCGTTCGCTCTTCGGATTGGCAAACACCTCGGACGGTACGCCTTCTTCCTCGACGCGGCCCTGGTGCAGGAACATCACGTGGTTCGACACGTTGCGCGCAAAGCCCATCTCGTGCGTGACGACGATCATCGTGCGGCCTTCTTCGGCGAGCTTCTGCATCACCTTCAGCACTTCGCCCACCAGCTCGGGGTCGAGTGCCGACGTCGGTTCGTCGAACAGCATCACGTCCGGATGCATCGCGAGCGCGCGGGCAATGGCGACGCGCTGCTGCTGGCCGCCCGACAGGTGCGACGGATATTGCTTCTCGACACGCGGCGCGAGGCCGACTTTCTCGAGATACGCGCGCGCACGCTCCTCGGCTTCCTTCTTCGGGAGGCCGAGCACGTTCACCGGCGCTTCCATCACGTTCTCGATCACGTTCATGTGCGACCAGAGATTGAAGTGCTGGAACACCATCGACAGCTTGGTGCGCACGCGCTGCAGCTGCTTCGTATCGGCCGCGCGCAGCGCGCCCGACTTGTCGGGCGTCGTGCGCACTTCCTCACCGTCGACGACGATGCGGCCCGCATTCGGCTGCTCGAGGAAGTTGATGCAGCGGAGCATCGTGCTCTTGCCGGAGCCGGACGAGCCGATCACGCTGATCACGTCGCCCGAGTTCGCCTTCAGCGACACGCCCTTGAGCACCTCGTTGTCGCCGTACCGCTTGTGCAGATCGTCGACGAAAAGCTTCTGAGTCTGGGAATTCATCAATAGTCCTGCGAAAACTTACTTGCCTTGCGGGCGCAGATACGCGAGCCAGCGGCGCTCGGCCTGACGGAACAGCCAGACGAGCGTGAACGAGATCACGAGATAGAGCAGGGCGGCGATGCCGAACGCATGGAACGACATGTAGGTCGCCGAGTTCACGTCGCGGGCGATCTTCAGGATGTCCGGCACGGTCGCGGTGAAGGCGACGGTGGTTGCGTGCAGCATCAGGATCACTTCGTTGCTGTACAGCGGCAGCGCGCGGCGCAGCGCCGACGGCAGGATCACGCGGCGGTACATCGTGAACGGGGACATCCCGTACGCACGCGCGGCTTCGATCTCGCCGTAGGAGGTCGCCTTGATCGCGCCCGCGAAGATCTCGGTGGTGTACGCGCAGGTGTTCAGCGTGAACGCGAGCAGCGTGCAGTGCATCCCGTCGCGGAAGAACGCGTCGAGCATCGGCGTGCCGCGCACGGCCTGCAGGCTGTAGAGGCCCGTGTAGCAGAGCAGCAGCTGCACGTAGAGCGGCGTGCCGCGGAACACGTACGTGTAGAGCCACACGGCGCCCGCCAGCCACTTCTTCTTCGACACGCGCGCGACCGCGAGCGGTATCGACAGGCAGAAGCCGAGGCCGATCGACACGACCAGCAGCCACAGCGTGATCGCGACACCGGTGATGCGATAGCCGTCGGTGTAGAGATAGTTGCGCCAGTATTCTTGGATGAGTTCGATCATAGGTCAGCCTTGCGGACGCCGGTCGAGTAGCGCTTTTCGAGCCACATCAGCACGAAGTTCGAGATCGTCGTGATCGCGAGGTAGACGGCACCCGCGATCAGCGTGAAGAAGAAGAACCGCAGCGTGCCCTTGCCGGCGTCCTGCGACGCCTTCACGACGTCGGCGAGGCCGATGATCGACACGAGCGCGGTCGACTTCACGAGCACCTGCCAGTTGTTGCCGATGCCGGGCAGCGCGAAGCGCATCATCTGCGGGAACATGATCCGCGTGAACACCTGCCAGTTCGTCATCCCGTACGCGCTGCCGGCCTCGAGCTGGCCACGCGGCACCGACAGGAACGCGCCGCGGAACGTCTCGGTGAAGTACGCGCCGTAGATGAAGCCGAGCACGAGCACGCCGGCGAGGAACGGGTCGATGTCGATCTGGTCCCAGCCGAGCGCGTCGGTCGCCATGTTCAGCCAGATCTGCAGGCTGTAGAACAGCAGCAGCATCAGCACGAGGTCGGGCACGCCGCGGATCAGCGTCGTGTAGACGGTGCCGACGCCGTTCGTGAAGCGGTTGCGCGACAGCTTCGCGCCCGCGCCGAGCAGGCCCAGCAGGAACGACAGCGCAAGCGAAAGCACCGCCAGTTTGACGGTTTGCCAGGTGCCAGCGAGGATCAGCGGGCCGTAACCTTGTAGAAACATATGTGGTCCCTGGTGTGGTCCCTTAGGGCGCACGCGGTGCGCCGCGAAAGACGCGCCCGCCAAGCTGCGCGGAACGCCCCGTGCGTATCATGACCGTCCGCCCCGGCATCGGTGCCGGGCCAGCCCGTCGCGCGAACGGCGGGCAAGGGGGCGGGCGGCGCGTGGTTGACTGCCTGTACTGCCCGGATACGGGGCCGCCCCCGCATCCGTTGTTTCTTCTTTCAGGCGCTCAGCGAGCGGAGGCCGAATAGACGCTGAACGCGAAATACTTGTGCGACAGCCGGTCGTACGTGCCGTCCTTGTGCATGTCGGCCAGCGCCTTGTTGATCTTGAGCTTCAGGTCCGTATCTTCCTTGCGCAGGCCGATCGCGGTGCCGTCGCCGATCGTCTTCGGATCCTTCACTTCCGGCCCGGCGAACGCGAAGCCCTTGCCGCGCGGCGTGCGCAGGAAGCCGTAGTCGGCCTGCAGCTCGTCCTGCAGCGTCGCGTCGAGACGGCCCGATCCGAGATCGGCATAGACCTGGTCCTGGTTCTGGTAAGGAATGATCGTCACGCCCTGCGGCTCCCAGTACGCCTTCGCGTAGGTTTCCTGCGTCGAGCCCTGCTCGACGCCCACGCGCTTGCCCTTCAGCGACGCGATCGTCGGCAGCAGCGGCGAGCCGGTCTTCGCGATCATCCGCGCCGGCGCGTCGTAAACCTTGTCGGAGAAGTCGATCTGTTCGCGGCGCTTGTCCGTGACGGTCAGCGACGACACGATGACGTCGTACTTCTTCGCCTTCAGCGCCGGGATGATCCCGTCGAGATCCTGCGCGACCCACACGCATTTCACGTTGATCCGCTTGCAGATTTCCTTGGTGAGATCGACGTCGAAACCGACGATCTCGCCGCTCGGCGCGGTCGACTCGAACGGCGGGTAGCTGGCGTCGACGCCGATCCGCACGGTCTTCCACTCCTTCGCGAAGGCGCTGCCCGCCATGAGGGCGAGGGCGGCGCACAGGGCGGCCTTCTTCATTTCGATCCTTCTGTTGCTGACTTTCCGGGAGCGCTCGCGGCCGGTCGGACCGGGCGCCGCGGCGTATTCTAGACGGCCAAAAATCGCCGATCGGCGCTCTGGCGATGGCGGCCGCCGGAAGGGCGAACGCCAAAAGGGCGGTATTTTACCCGAACGCGATACCCGGAAACCGGCAATCCGGGCCGACCGATCGATTCTTCGACGCATTGATCCGGCTGTTGCGATAATCGGCGTATTCGCAATGGACATTGCATCGATTGCATCTGCGGGTGCAACGATGCAGTGCGCGGGCAGCGGATTGTGGCGCGATTGGCACACTCATACAGTGACGGCATGCCAGAACAACACATCCCACGGAGTGTCCGTCCCATGTTCCAGATCCGCCGCGCGGCCGATCGCGACCAGCGCAGCCATGGCTGGCATGAATTCCTTCACAGCTTTCCTTGTGCGTCCGGCCGGAGCGGGCCGCCGGCGTTTGGCGCGTTGCGTGAACTGAACGAGGAATGCATCGCGCCGACCCGCGGCTACGGGATGCGGCCGTACCGTGATGCGGAAATCGTCACCTACGTGCTCGGCGGGGCGCTCGCGCATCGCGACAGCCTTGGCAACGGGGCGATCGTGCGCGCGGGCGGCGTGCAGCGCATGAGCGCCGGCACGGGCGTCATGCTGAGTGAAACCAACGCGTCGCGTGACGAGCCGTTGCGCCTGCTGCGGATCTGGCTCGCGCCGGCCGGGGCGGGCGGCCGGCCCGGCTACGTGCAGACACACTTTGCCGACGAAGAAAAACGCGGCCGGTTGCGGCTCGTCGCGGCGCCGGACGGTGGCGACGGTGCGCTGCCGATGGGGGCGGACGCACGCATCTTCGCGGGGCTGATCGACGGCGACGAGGCGGCGGCGTTCGATGTGCCGGCCGGCCGCCGCGCGTACGTGCACGTGGTGCGCGGCGACGTCGAGGTGAACGGCTGCGCGCTGGCCGCGGGCGACGGCGCGCGGATCGGCGGCGTGGACGCGGTGGCGTTCGCGCGCGGCCGGGCGGCCGAAGTGCTGCTGTTCGACGTCGCCTGAAACGCAAAAAGGGGACGCGGGCCGGTGCCCGCGTCCCCCTCGGTGCCGCTCCGCGGAGCGGCCCGCCGGCTTACTGCGCCGGCGCCGACGCGGCCTTGGCCGCGCGATGCTGCTCCCAGCGCTCCTTCATCTTCTCGTGGCGCTGCTCCATCTTCGCGAACTGCTGCTTGAGCGCCGTGCTGACCATCGTCTTCTGCTGGTCGTTCAGCCCGTTGTAGAACGTGAGCCACGCGGCCGACGACTGCTCGCGCAGTTGTGCGTTCTGCGCCTCGGCCTGCTGGCGTGCCGAGTGCATCGCGCTCAGGTCGAGGATCGGCTGGTTCTGCTGCGCCTTGAACTGCTCGCGCATCTGCTCGTGGCTCTTGCGCATCGCGGCACGGTTCTGCTTCATCGTGTTGACGGCCGCCTGCCATTGCTGTTCCTGCGACGCGTTGAGCTTCAGCTGGTCATGCAGTTTCATGATCGCGCCGAACGGGCCGCCTTCGTGCCCGCCGTGCATCTGGTGGGCGCCGGGGCCGCCCGGCGGCGGCGCATCGGCCGATTGGGCATGCGCGGTGCCGAATGCGAGAGCGAGCACGGTGGCGGCAGCGATGGCCACGCGGGAAGTCTTCTTATACATTTCAGAAACTCCTTGTATCCAAAGGGTCCGGCGATGCGGTACGGGGAAAGCCGAGTACCGCATCCGGTAAGACGCAGGTTAGCGATGCAGGCCGCAGCCGGTGTTACGTGGGGCGGTGGCCGGGTTACCGCGCATTACAGTTCCCTTGCGCGGTAACCCGCAGTAACCCTTTCGTCCCTTTGTTTCGTTCTTTGACTCCGCCCTCGCGCGGTAAACTTCGAGCCATGACTACCCAGATCCTCATCGTCGACGACGACCAAGAACTCCGAGACCTGCTGCGCGACTACCTCGTGCGCCAGGGGATGGAAGTGTCCGTGCTGCACGACGCGGCGACGCTCGAGAAGCGCCTCGAGCGCGAGCGGCCCGACCTGATCGTGCTGGACCTGATGATGCCGGGCGTCGACGGCCTGACCGCGCTGCGCCAGCTGCGCGCGGCCGGCGACGACATCCCCGTGATCATGCTGACCGCGCGTGCGGACGACGTCGACCGCATCGTCGGGCTCGAGCTCGGCGCGGACGACTACCTCGGCAAGCCGTTCAACCCGCGCGAGCTGCTCGCGCGCGTGCAGGCCGTGCTGCGCCGCCGCCGCGCGACGCCGTCGGCCGCGGCACCCGAACAGCGCGAGCCGTTCGCGTTCGGTCGCTTCGTGCTCGACTTCCAGGCGCGCACGCTGTCGGTCGACGGCAAGCCGGCCACGCTGTCGAGCAGCGAATTCGCGCTGCTGAAGATCTTCGTGAACCATGCGCTGCGCACGCTCACGCGCGAGCGGCTGCTCGAGCTGCTGCACGGGCCCGAGTACGACGGCACCGACCGCGGCATCGACGTCCAGGTGTGGCGCCTGCGCCGCATCCTCGAAACGGATCCGTCGACGCCGCGCTTCATCCAGACGGTCCGCGGGCGCGGCTACGTGTTCGTGCCCGACGGCGAGGCCCATGCGCAAACCCATTGATTCACTGTTCGGGCGGCTGGCGCTGCTCGTCATCGGTGTCCTGCTCCTGTCGCACTTCGCGTGGTTTTTCGCGATGCGGCTCGAGCGCAGCCAGATGCAGACGCGCTACGCGGTCGAAGAGGCCGCGTTCCTGGTCGACGCCGTGCGCCAGCACGTCGAGCGCACGCCTGACCAGCCGTTGCCGTCGCGTGTGCGGCTCGTGACGCCGGACAGCGCCGACGTGCCGAATGGCGACCCGTCGAGCCTGCCGGCGGCGCTCAAGCGGTTCCGCGACGACGTGAGCGAGCGGATGCCGCCCGGCACGCGCGTCGAGATCGGCGCACCCGGCCATCCGCCGGTGCTGTGGGTGAAGGAGCCGACCGACCGCAACTGGATCGTGGTGCCGGTGCAGCCGCTGCGGCCGCCGCGCTCGCTAGACCGGATGCTGCTGTGGCTCGGCACGATCTTCTCGGCCGGCGTGATCGCCGCGCTGTTCGCCGCCTGGCAGCTGCAGCAGCCGCTGCGTTCGCTGGCACGCGCGGTTGCGCGCTTCGGCCGCGGCCAGCCGGTGCCGCCGCTGCGCGAGCGCGGCCCGCGCGAGCTGCGTCAGCTCACGCATGGCTTCAACCAGATGGTGGAACAGGTGTCGCAGGCCGAAAGCGACCGGGCGGTGATGCTGGCGGGCGTGGCGCACGACCTGCGCACGCCGCTGGCGCGGATGCGGCTGCGGGCGGAAATGATGGACGACGTCCGGTTGCGCGACGGCGTCGTGCGCGACGTCGATTCGATGTCGCACATCGTCGATCAATTCCTGGTGTTTGCACACGGCGGATCCGATCGCAGCGAACCGGTGCCGGTCGATCAGGCGTGCGAGCGGATCGCACGCAGCTATCGCGCGGTCGCGCCGAACGCGCCGACGGTCCAGACCCGGCTCGACGCCGATCCGGGCTTCCGGCTGCCGACGGCGACGCTCGACCGGATCCTGTCGAACCTGCTGGACAACGCGCATGCGTACGGTGCGCCGCCGGTACTCGTCGAGACGGCACGCACGCCGGCCGGCTACGTGCTGTCGGTCAGCGACAGCGGCGGCGGGATCGCGCCGCGCGATCTCGCGGCAGCCACGCGGCCGTTCGTGCGGCTCGACCCCGCGCGCGGCGGGAACGGGCACAGCGGGCTCGGGCTTGCGATCGTCGAGCGGCTCGTACTCAGGCTGGGCGGGGCGTGCGACATCGGCAACCGCCCCGAAGGCGGCCTGCGCGTGTCGATGACGTTCCCGTTCGAGGTCGTGCCGAAGGACGAACCCCACGCACAGGCCGCATAAGCGGCTGCGGCGCCAACCCGGCCGGGCTGGCGCCGCGCGGCATCATTCGAACAGCGTGCCGAGCGTCTCGGCCGCGTTGCTGTCGATGGTGTTGTAGGTCACGGTGGTGGCCTCGAAGATGTAGACGGTCGTATACCGGCCGAGGCGCTCCAGGATTTCCTCCTGCAGCGATTCCGGCACGACGTTCATGTTCAGGTACCACGCCGTCGACGACAGCCGCGTCTGGAACGACCCGTACTCCTGCATCAGTTCGTAGAACGCGTCGGCATCCTGATCGCGGCAGACGATCACCAAGTTTCCTGCCATTCCCTTTCCTCCCACTCGTCGATCGATCCCCAGGGCCTGCTGACAGAGGGCACGCGCATGCGTGGCCATCAAAACGGCCGCAACAGACCCCAAGGGCCAGCCCTGATCATACCCGCTTAGTCGTATCCGGCTGGTGACGCCCGACATGGTTTGCGTGCGCATGCGGCTGGCGGGTTCCCGGCCGGGCCGGATCACGGCATAATTCGGGCCTGCATGCCGGCCGAAAGACTGCGGCCGGGCTGCTCGACCCGCGTACCCGCCATCCGCCCACGCGCCAGGCACGATCCGTGCGCCGCCTGCGCCGTTCCCGGACGGTTGTACCTGAAATACAGGTTGGTGTAGTGTCGTGCCGTCGCGGGCCGACTTGCCCGGGGCGCGGCGGCGCATGCACGCACGGCGCATCGCGCTCGCGCGCGATCGTCAGTCAATCGAATTACCGCACCCGTGCGCTTTGCCATGAATCAACATCGACTGCCGGCTTCGTTCGGCCTTACCGGGGAGGGCGCCTGATGGACGTCGGATTCTTCAATCCGAACCGGACCGCTAACGCGTCCGCGTGGCGCGTCCTGCCGAACCGGTGGGACTTCATCGCGTTTCCGCTGATCATCTGCCTGATCGCGATGGCGGTCGTCGGTTTCCACGAAACGATGGCGCCGATCGGCACCCTGCAGACGCAGAAGATCTCGCTCGACCCGTCGAACCTGCCCGAATACGCGTTGCGCACCACGCTGCGGATGCTCGCCGCGATGGTTGCGTCGCTCGTGTTCACGCTCGTTTACGGCACGCTCGCCGCGAAAAGCCGGCGTGCCGGCATGGTGCTGATCCCGATCCTCGACATCCTGCAGTCGGTGCCGGTGCTCGGCTTCATCTCGTTTACGGTCACGTTCTTCCTCGCGCTGTTCCCGAGCCGCGTGCTCGGCGCCGAACTCGCGGCGATCTTCGCGATCTTCACGAGCCAGGCGTGGAACATGACGTTCAGCTTCTACCAGTCGCTGCGCACCGTGCCGCGCGACCTCGACGAAGTGTCGCGGGGCTTCCACCTGACGTCCTGGCAGCGCTTCTGGAAGCTCGAGGTGCCGTTCTCGATGCCGGGCCTGATCTGGAACATGATGATGTCGATGTCGGGCGGCTGGTTCTTCGTCGTCGCGTCGGAGGCCATCACGGTCGGCAACCAGACCATTACGTTGCCGGGCGTAGGCGCGTATCTCGCGCAGGCGATCGCGGACAAGAACCTCGGCGCGGTCGGCTGGGTGATCCTCACGATGTCGGTCGTGATCCTCGCGTACGACCAGTTCCTGTTCCGCCCGCTCGTCGCGTGGGCCGACAAGTTCCGGATGGAGAACACCAGCTCGGGCAACGCGCCGGAGTCGTGGCTACTGGACCTCGTGCGTCGCACGCGCCTGATTCATCAACTGCTGGTACCGGCGGGCTGGTTCTTCGCGAAGGCCGCGCGGATTCCGCTGCGCCTGCCGCTGTCGGGCGCGATGCGTTTTTCGCTGCCGCGTGTCGAGAAGAAGGCGTCACGCACGGTTGACATTGCGTGGGCGATTCTCGTGTTGATCGGCACGGCCTATGTCGTGTGGCGCGTGGTCAGCTTCGTGTCGACCGGCGTGACGCTGGCCGAGGTCGGCCACGTGCTCGTGCTCGGGCTCATCACGCTGCTGCGCGTGGCTGTGCTGATCGCGATCGCGTCGGTGATCTGGGTGCCGATCGGCGTGTGGATCGGGCTGCGCCCGAAGCTGGCGGAGAAGCTGCAGCCGCTTGCGCAGTTCCTCGCCGCGTTCCCGGCCAACCTGCTGTTCCCGGCGTTCGTGATCGTGATCGCGCGCTTCCACCTGAACGCCGATATCTGGC
Source organism: Burkholderia lata (assembly GCF_902499025.1). Lineage (GTDB taxonomy): Bacteria > Pseudomonadota > Gammaproteobacteria > Burkholderiales > Burkholderiaceae > Burkholderia > Burkholderia lata_C. The sequence goes on from NZ_CABVPW010000015.1 coordinate 101,233, forward strand.
TGTCGCCGCTGATCGTGCTCGGCACGCAGTGGTATATCCTGTTCAACGTGATCGCCGGCGCAACGTCCTACCCGAACGACTATCGCGAAGCGGCGACGAACTTCCGCATCCGCGGCTGGCAGTGGTGGCGGCAGGCGATCCTGCCGGGCATCTTCCCGTACTACGTGACCGGTGCGATCACCGCATCGGGCGGTGCGTGGAACGCGAGCATCGTGTCGGAAGCGGTGCAGTGGGGCAATACCAAGATCGAGGCGCACGGCCTCGGCGCCTATATCGCGCAGACCACCGCCGCCGGCGACTTTCCGAAGATCATCCTGGGCATCGCCGTGATGTCCCTGTTCGTCACCCTGTTCAACCGCCTGCTGTGGCGCCCGCTGTATGCCTTCGCCGAAGCGAAGCTGCGGCTCGACTGAGACCGATTGAGAGCGAAACGCGATGCACAATCCGAATGCTGTAAACGCCCCCGTCCAGACGAACCAGCCGCCGCGCCTCGGTGAGGAAATCCTGCGCGTCGATCACGTCTGTCGCGGCTTCAACAAGACGCAGGGCGAATTGCTCGTGCTCGACGATGCGAACCTGTCGCTGCGCGAAGGCGAGATCGTCGGGTTGCTCGGCCGTTCCGGCTCGGGCAAGTCGACGCTGCTGCGCATCATCGCCGGGCTGATCGAACCGACCGGCGGGGAAGTGAGCTATCTCGGCAAGCCGCTGACCGGCCCGGCCGAAGGCGTCGCGATGGTGTTCCAGACCTTCGCGCTGTTCCCGTGGCTCACCGTGCTGCAGAACGTGGAAGCCGGCCTCGAGGCGCTCGGCGTCGCTGCGCGCGAGCGGCGCGAGCGTGCGCTGGCCGCGATCGACCTGATCGGTCTCGACGGCTTCGAGAACGCGTATCCGCGCGAGCTGTCGGGCGGCATGCGCCAGCGCGTGGGCTTTGCGCGCGCGCTCGTCGTCGATCCGACGATCCTGCTGATGGACGAGCCGTTCTCCGCGCTCGACGTGCTGACCGCCGAGACGCTGCGTACCGACCTGCTCGACCTGTGGACGCAGGGCCGGATGCCGATCAAGTCGGTGCTGATCGTCACGCACAACATCGAGGAAGCGGTGTTCATGTGCGACCGGATCCTGGTGCTGTCGTCGAACCCGGGCCGCGTGATCGCCGAGATCAAGGTGCCGTTCAAGCATCCGCGCAACCGGCTCGACCCGGCGTTCCGCAAGCTGGTCGACGACATCTACGCGAAGATGACGGCCCGCCAGACCGGCGAGGCGACGAAGAAGGGGCTCGAGCTGGGCAGCTGGCTGCCGCAGGTGTCGACCAACCTGATGGCCGGCCTGATCGAAACGCTCGCGATGGCGCCGTATCACGGCCGCGCCGACATGCCGGAAATCGCGCGCACGCTGCACCTCGAGGTCGACGACCTGTTCCCGATCGCCGAAGTGCTGCAGTACCTCGGGTTCGCGGACGTGCGGGAAGGCGACGTGTTCCTGACGCCGCCGGGGCGCGTGTTCGCGGAATTCGGCACGCAGGAGCGCAAGCTGATGTTCGCGGATCACCTGCTGAAGCACGTGCCGCTCGCCGCACGGATCAAGAAAGTGCTGAACGAGCGCCCGGGCCATCGGGCGCCGCGCGTGCGCTTCGAGCAGGAGCTGGAGGATTTCCTGTCGGACGGTGCCGCCGAGGAGACGCTCGACGCGGTGATCGACTGGGGCCGTTACGGCGAGATCTTCTCGTACAACGACCAGACCGAGATCTTCAGTCTCGAGGACGTCGAGTCCTGAAGTCGGCGGGGCATTCGGGCGCATATCGCCTGAATGCCGGTTTCTCGGGTTCGTTCGATCGCTTCGAATCGACGTTCACGTGGCTTTTCCCTGGCGCCCGCAACGGGTGCCGGGTTCGTTGACGTAGCAGAGCGCATTGTCTGTTGCGGCCGGGACATCTGCCGGCGATGCGCATCGCCGATGCGCTGACGGGCAAGGCGCCGGAGGCGAGTGCAACGCATTCCTGCGATTGCGACGCTGATTCGATGCCTTCAGGCCTCGTCAGCGATCCAAAGGGTGCCCATGAGCGAGAAGAAGGGGCTGTATGCCGTTGCGGCGGAACAGTACGATCTGGTGCTCGTATCGGTTATCGATTCGCCACGGCCGCATGTTTTTCGTGCGAAGGTCGAACACATCTATTCCACCGGAAAGTGCATCGCACCGGATCATCTCGGGGCGGAGATCGAGTTTTACAGTGGTCCGCCGACTTGGGGCAACGTGCCGCTGGAGGTCGGGGAGCGTGCTCTCGTGTTCGTCAGAACGCTATCCGGGTTGTTCCACGAACATGCGTGGCGCGGACACATGGTTCTGGAGGACATCGCGGGCGGAACGTATGCCAGGTTGCACATTCCGGAGATGTGGCTGAGGGATGATTTGCCGGTCGATGTCAGGGCCGCGTCGAGTCCCCATCCGACGAGGCGGAATGCGTCGATCGTCAGGTTCAGTGTGCTGGAGCGCTACCTGAGCGATCTGATCGAGAACGCCGTCCGCTGAGCCGGATCGATTTTCCGGAATCCGGACGATGCATTGTCTGCCGCGATCAAGGGCAGGGTGATGCAGCGTCCCGCTCGTATGTGACGACGATCAATCGTCGAAGTCCGGGGCGGCAGCGGCATGCATGATGCACACCGCCTCCTTACTGCAGATTCCCCCACCGGTCGACCGCCGGTTCCACCGACGCCCACTTCCAGTGCGTGCCTTGCTGGCAGGCGTTCGCGAAATACCAGTCGGCCTTGTCGCCGTCCTTCACCGAGAACGCGAATTCCTTGCACAGCGCGAGCGGTGTCGAATAAGCGCGCGCGACGCGCACCTCGCCTTCGCCGTTTTCCAGCGGCAGCGTGTTCTTCACCTTCCACGGCTTCACTTCGCCGACGGCCAGGCTGCCGACCACCTTCGCGATCGCGTCCTGCTGGTTCTGATGGAGCTGCTTCATCGTCCGGTTGACGGCTTCGTCGGTCGCGGCCTGCACGGCAATCCCGACGCCGACACCGACCGCCGGGTTCGCGGTGACGAGGCCCGTCGCCGCGCCGGCGAGTGCGCCGCTCGCCGCGCCGACCGACCCGCAGCCCGACAGCGTGGCCGCCGCTGCGCACAACGCGCCGATGGCCGCGATACGGAGCGCAACGCTCATTGCAGCGCGCCCCAGCGTTCGGTCGCCGGCTCGGCCGACGCCCATTTCCATACGGGGCCGTCGCGGCAGATCGTGGCGACGTAGAACGCCGATTGCGCGGGCTTGTCGGGCTTGGCGGCCGTGTCGACCGCGAACACGATTTCCTTGCAGTCGAGCGGGCCGACACTGATCATGCGGCTGACCGTCACGCGACCCTGCTCGTCGTCCTCGATCGGGAACGAGTGGTGCGTCGACCACGGTGCGACGCCGCCCACGTCGAGCGGGCCGGCGGCCTTCGCGATCTGGTCCTGGGTGTAACGGTGTGCAACGCGCTGCGTGTACTGGACACCCGCCCGCGCGCCGGCGACGGCGCCGAGGCCGATGCCCGTCGCGACCGCTGCGTTGTTGGTGACCTTGGAGGCGATCGCGGCGCCCGCGATACCGGCGCCGGCTGTCGCGCCCTCGCTGTACAGCGAGTTGCAGCCGGACAGCAGTGCGGCCGTGGCGATCGCGGCCAGCACGACGCGCGCCGGCATGGCCCGGCGCGGCGATTCGATACGAATGTTCATCCCTGAGTGCAAGTCCTGTCTGGGTGAGCGGCGTCGCATGCACGCCGTCATGCCGCGTCATTGTTTCGCAATTGTCATAGGAAAACTGCAAAGCTTTGACAAATCGCCGGACGGCAGGCCGCGCGCGTGCGCGCGGCGCCATTGTCGGACAGATGAATCGAGAGGGGTCGAATCGTTACAAATTGAAGGCAATTGTTACCGTGGGGTGCAAGGAAGCGACCTAGACTTTTGAGTTATGGAAGGTTTCTACGACGGCCTCGGGCCGCGCCGCACATGAGACACCCAGCCATGCGCCGTTCGAAACGGTTTTCGCCCCGGCCGCCTGATGCAGGGGCCGGCCAACCGCGTCCGCAGACCGACGCGCCACCGGCACCCCCTGCCGGCGCGCTCGGCGAGACGCCGTCCGATGGCGATCACAACCAGGGCGGCGCCCGCCCGGAAGGGCTCGACTATCAGCGGGATCTCGGCCAGGAGCAGGACGCCTGATGCCGTTGCCGTCGTACTCCACCGCTGTCTTTCACACCTGCATTGCTCACGTCTGAATCGCCGCACGGCCGCCTTCGGGGCGCCGTGTCCGCCTTGGCGCGCGTCGCGCGCCAGCCAATCGAATCGAGGAGGGGAAGCCGCATGAGCAGATTGATCGTGGTATCGAACCGTGTCGCCGCCGGCGAAGACGCGCGCCCGAGCGCGGGTGGCCTGGCGGTCGGCGTGATGGACGCGCTGAAGGAAACGGGGGGCGTCTGGTTCGGCTGGAACGGCGAGATCGTCGGCGCACCCGACACCGAGCCCGCGATCCAGCGGGACGGCAACGTCACCTACGCGACGGTCGGGCTGACCCGGCGCGACTACGACCAGTATTACCGCGGCTTCTCGAACGCGACGCTGTGGCCGGTGTTCCATTACCGCGGCGATCTCGCGCGCTTCGACCGCCAGGAGTACGCGGGCTATCTGCGCGTGAACGCGATGCTTGCGAAGCAGCTCGCCGCGTTGCTGCGCCCCGACGACCTGATCTGGGTGCACGACTATCACCTGTTGCCGTTCGCGCATTACTTGCGCGAACTCGGCGTGAAGAACCCGATCGGCTTCTTCCTGCACATTCCGTTTCCGTCGCCCGACATGCTGCGTCTCGTACCGCCGCACGAGGAGCTCGTGAAGTTCATGTGCGCGTACGACGTCGCGGGCTTCCAGACCGACGCCGACAAGCAGGCGTTCACCGACTACATCGAGCGGCGCGGAATCGGCGCGGCGAGCGACGACGGGATGCTGCACGCGCATGGCCGCGTCGTGAAGGTCGCCGCCTATCCGATCGGCGTGCATCCCGACGCGATCGCGCAGGCGGCCGTCCAGTACAGCACGCGCAAGCCGGTGAAGATGCTGCGCGAGGCACTCGACGGCCGCAAGCTGGTGATGAGCGTCGACCGCCTCGATTATTCGAAGGGGCTCGTCGAGCGCTTCCAGTCGTTCGAGCGGATGCTCGCGAACGCGCCGGGCTGGCAGGGGCGCGTGTCGCTGCTGCAGATCGCGCCACCGACGCGTTCCGACGTGAAGACCTATCAGGACATTCGAGAAACGCTCGAAGGCGAGGCCGGCCGCATCAACGGCCGCTTCTCGCAGCTCGACTGGACGCCGATCCAGTACCTGAACCGCAAGTACGAGCGCAACCTGCTGATGGCGTTCTTCCGGATGTCGCAGGTGGGCTACGTGACGCCGTTGCGCGACGGGATGAATCTCGTCGCGAAAGAGTACGTCGCGTCGCAGGATCCGGCCGATCCGGGCGTGCTCGTGCTGTCGGAGTTCGCGGGCGCGGCGGCCGAGCTGACCGGCGCGCTCCTCGTCAATCCGTACGACCTGTCGCAGATGGCCGAGGCGCTCGAGCGCGCGCTGTCGATGCCGCTCGCGGAGCGGCAGGCGCGCCACGAGGAGAACCGCGCGCGGCTGCGCGGGAACGACCTGTCGGTCTGGCGCGATACGTTCGTCGCCGACTTGCGCAGTGTCGCGGCCGCCGCGTCGGTCACGCGGCGCGCAGGCCGGCGGGTTGCGCATGCGTGAGTCTGGACCGGCGCCCGGCGTGGAAGACGACGCCACCCGCCGCTTCTTCGTCGTGACCGGTGGCCCGGGTTCGGGCAAGAGCACGTTGCTCGATGCGCTCGAGCACGCCGGTTTCGCGCGCTCGCAGGAAGCCGGGCGCGGCGTGATCCGCGACCAGATGGCGATCGACGGTCACGCGTTGCCGTGGCGCGACCCGGCTGCGTTCGCCGAGCTGATGCTGAGCTGGGAGATGCGCTCGTACGATCTCGCGCGCCACGCGCGCGGGCCCGTGTTCTTCGATCGCGGCGTGCCGGACGTGGTCGGCTATCTGCGGCTGACGGGGCTGGCGGTACCCGCGCATGCGGAAGCCGCGGCCCGCCGTTTCCGCTATCACGGGCGCGTGTTCATCGCGCCGCCGTGGCCGGACATCTATGCGCAGGACACCGAGCGCCGGCAGGATTTCGCGGAAGCCGTGCGCACCTACGATGCGATGGTCGAGTGCTACACGTCGTATGGCTACCGGCTGATCGAATTGCCGCGCGAGGGCGTGCAGGCGCGCGTGCGTTTCGTGATGGGCGCGCTCGACGCTGAATGACGCGCGAGGCGGTGCGCGCGCCGTGCGACGGTGTCAGGTCGCCGCGTCCGGTCGAGGCGACGCGATGCGCAGCATGCTGACGACCGCGGCCACCGCCGCGAATGCCGCGGCGACGTAGAGCGCAATCGTCGGCCCGCGATCGGGCACGAGCCCGAAAATCAGTGCGACGAGCGCAGCGCCGAGCGTCTGCCCGGTCAGCCGTGCGGTGCTCAGCATGCCGCCCGCGCCGCCGCTGCGTTCGCGCGGCGCCGACGACAGCATCGCGCGGTTGTTCGGCGACTGGAACAATCCGAAGCCCGCACCGCACAGCGCCATCCGCCACACGATGTCGACGGTGCCCGGGTGCGCGCCGATCGTCGCGAGCGACAGCAGCCCGGCCGCGAACAGCGCGAGCCCGATCCCGCCGAGGATGCCGGCCGAATAGCGATCCGACAGCACACCCGCGAGCGGCGCAGCGAACACGATGACGAGCGGCCACGGCGTCATGTAGAGGCCCGTTTCGACCTGCGAGAAGCCGAGCGAATTCTGCAGCCAGAACGGCAGCGCGACGAACGCGAGCATCTGCGACGTGAACGACGCCGTCGACGTGTAGACCGACAGTGCGAACATCGGGATGCGCATCAGGTCGACCGGCAGCAGCGGCGCCGGCTGCGACAGCTGGCGCTTCACGAAGAAGTAGCCGACGACGAGCGCGACGGCCAGCTCGGCCGCCACGTACGCATGGCCTTCACCATGACCGAGCCCGTCCACGGCCGTGATCAGCAGGCCGAACACGCACGCGTTCATCAGCGCGCTCGCGAAATCGTACGGCGCATCGTGCAGCGGGTTGGCCGGCAGCGCGCGCAGGCTGCCGAATACCGCGGCGATGCCGATCGGCACGTTGACCGCGAACAGCCATGGCCACGAGGCGAACGACAGGATCGCGGACGCGACCGTCGGCCCGATCGCCGACGACAGCGCCACCACCATCGCATTGATCGACAGCCCGCGCCCGAGCATCGACGACGGGTAGATCATCCGCACGAGCGCCGCGTTGACGCTCATGATGCCGGCCGCGCCGAACCCCTGGATCACGCGCATCACGGCCAGCATCGGCAGCGAGCCGGCGAGCGCGCAGCCGAGCGACGCCGCGGTGAACAGCGCGAGCCCGGCGATGTAGATGCGCCGATAGCCGATGCGCTCGCCGAGCGACGCGAGCGGCAGCAGCGTGATCGTGACCGCGAGCTGGTACGCGTTGACGATCCAGATCGATGCGGCGTCGGATGCGTGCAGGTCGCGCGCGATCGTCGGCAGCGCGACGTTCGCGATGGCGCCGTCGAGCACGGCGAGCGTGATGCCCAGGGCGACGCAGACGATCGCCCAGTAGCGTTGCGGAAGCGGCAGGCCGGTATCGGCGTTCATGGCGGGAGCAGATGCGTGGTTGTCCGCGCGCCCGGTTGCCGGTTGCGTGCGCAACCATGCGAAAGGGTGGAGGCGGCGATGAGCGGCCCGGCCGGCGCAACTGCACCGGCGCGGGGCCGGTCGAGTGTATCACCGGGCCGCATGGCGCGACGCCGGCGCTCAGCCTTCGAAGTCGAGGCCGCCGAGCCGCACGAGCGGGTCGGCCTGCGTGCGCGACAGGAGATCGATGTCGCGCGCGCCCTGCCATGCGCCCAGCTTTTTCGGCAGCGCGGCCAGGTAGTGCTCGAAGCGCTGCGGGCCGTCCGGCTCCATCAGCCGCTCGATTTCGTCGGTGTCCCAGGTCAGCTCGAGGTTCAGCGGATGGTCGAAGCCGCTCACGTGCTCGTGCGGCGCGCTGCGGATCTGCACGCGCGTCGGATGCCCGTGGCCGCCATACGGGACGACGTCGGTCAGCACATGTTCGGCGAAGAAGGCGGCGATTGCCTGCGCGATGCGCGGGGCGAATTCGGTATCGAAACGGCGGGCGGTTTCGGGCTGCATGACGGCGTCTCCTGTATGCCGAAAATCGTAGCATGGCGGCGCCGCATTTCGGTGTGCGTGATAGCGGTAATCGCGCGTTACCACTTGCTGCATCTATTACGGCCGGGTGCCGCCACAATGCATCGCATCCAGTACCACTTCGCGTGGGAGTCCATCATGAAAAAAATTGCCGCAGTGTGTGTCCTCGCCGGTTCGCTTGCCGTGGCAGGGCCGGCGTCCGCGCATGGCCGCGACGGTGGCGCCGTCATCGGCGCGTTGATCGGCGGCGCGGTGCTGGGCGCGATCGTGACGTCCGCGATGAATCCGCCCGTCGCGTATCAGGCGCCCGCGTACCAGGCACCGGCCTATCAGCCGCCGACGTACTACCAGGCCCCCGCGTACCAGCAGCCGGCCTATCCGACCTACCAGCAGGCGCAGTACCAGGACGACGGCCCGAACTATTGCTACGATCGCTATCAGCGCGCGTATGTGTGCGGCGCGCCCGTGTCGGGTGGCTACGCGCAACCGGCCGGCTGGTAAGCGGGCAGACACGCGACGCGTGAACGGCCGGCGCCGCCGCCGTTCGCTTCACCGCACCGAACGACAAAAGGCCCTCGCTTCATGCGAGGGCCTTTGTTATTTGCGCGGCCGTCCGTTCAACTGCGTGACGCGTCGGCCATCGGCGGGCCGTGCGCGGATACAAACGGTTGCAAATGCGCGTCAGTGGCGATGGCCGCCGCCTCCGCCGCCGTCGTTCCAGTCGCCACCACGGTGTCCGCCGCCGCGCCCCCAGCCGTTGCCGCGGTTGCCACGGTCGCCGTCCCAGCGGTGGTAGTCGCGCCGGCCGCGATCCCAGTCGCGTCCGCCGCCACCGCCCCAGATATTGACCGTGCCGTACACGGGCGACGGGCTGTACGCGTAGCCCGGCGCGGAATAGTAGGGCTGCCCGTAGCCGTATCCGGCGTCCGGGGCGACGACGCAGCCGGCCAGCAGGGTGGCGACGCCGGCGGCAGCAATGAGCTTCAGCATGATGTTCTCCGTTGGTTCCCCTATAAGTACCGCGCAAGGGGATTGCCAGCTGTTTGCAATTGTGTCGTCAAATTACAGCGCCGTAAGGTCGTGCGACGAAAGTGTTAGCATCCGGGGCTCATTTTGTTTTTCAGGAGTACATCGATGAAATTCACGATCCGGGCCGCGCTGGCCGCCTTCTGCGTGACGACTGCCGCCGCCTGCGTGGCCGGGCCTGCTTCTGCGCCCGCCGTGCCGGCCGAGTCGATCAAGATGTTTCCGCAGGCAGCGGCCGGCCAGCAGCGCGTCGTGATCGCGCTGCCCGCGCTCGAGAACGAAGGCGATGCGCGCGTCGAGCTGATGGTCGGCAAGACGCTGCAGACCGACTGCAACCAGCAGTGGTTCGGCGGCGAGCTGACCGCCGAGGACGTGAAGGGCTGGGGCTATACGTACTACCAGCTCACCGACGTGAAGGGGCCGGCGTCGACGCTGATGGCGTGCCCGGGCCAGGAGCCGCAGCAACGGTTCGTGCAGGTGCGCGGCGACGGCCAGCTGCTGCGCTACAACAGCCGCCTGCCGCTCGTCGTCTATGTGCCGGAAGGCTTCGAGGTGCGCTATCGCGTGTGGCATGCGTCGAAGGACGTGCAGCACGCGGCAAAGCAGTAACGTTACGGCGCGGCGGCGTCCTGCCGCTATGCGCCGCTCGCGGCACCCTTGCCGACGAGTGCTGGCCACGCGGCCAGCGCGGCTTGCGCGACGGCCTCCAGATCGCGACGGCTCGCACCGTCGCGTGCCTGGATCGACATCCCCTGCTGAACCGTCACGTAGTACCGCGCGATCGCGTCGAGGTTCGCTTGTGCTGCGATCTCGCCGGTCGCGACACCTTGCCTGAGGCGTTCGCGCAGGTTTTCGACCGTGCGCTCGCGCATCGCGATCAGCGTTTGCCGGACCGTATCGGAACGTTCGGCCGGATGCAGTGCCGACAGCACGATCAGGCAGCCTGCCGGCTTCGATCGCCGCGTGAACACGCGTGCGGTGTCCATCAGGTAGTTCCGCACGGCGTCGTGCGCGCTGGCGGCCTGCTCGACGCCACCCCAGATTTCCCGTCCTTCCGTTGCGCCGTAGTGATCGAGCGCCTGCCGGAACAACGCTTCCTTGCTGCCGAACGCCGCATACAGGCTTGGCGACGCAATGCCCATCGCGGCCGTCAGGTCGGCCATCGACGCGCCTTCGTAGCCGAGGCGCCAGAACACCTCCATCGCGCGCTCCAGCGCCGCTTCCTTGTCGAAGCTTCTCGGTCGGCCTCGCTCAGCCATTGCATCCGTTCCTTCGTCGATTTCTGTATCGATCGATAAATTAAATCAATTGACTGTGTCGCGCAACTTGCCACATTCTGTGTCGGTCGTTACATAAATGAAGAAAGGAACCGACATGAACCGACTTCAGGGCAAGCGTGCACTCATCACGGGCGGCAGCCGCGGCATCGGTGCGGCGATCGCGCAACGGCTGGCGGCCGATGGCGCGGACGTTGCGATCACCTACGAGAAATCGGCTGAACGGGCGCAGGCCGTCGTGGCCGGCATCGAGGCGCTGGGCCGTCGCGCCGTAGCGATCCAGGCCGACAGCGCCGATCCGGTGGCCGTGCGCGACGCGGTCGATCGTGCGGCGGAGGCGTTCGGCGGTCTCGACATTCTCGTCAACAACGCGGGGATTTTCCGGGCCGGTGCGCTGGGCGATCTCACGCTCGACGATATCGACGCGACGCTGAACGTCAACGTGCGCGCGGTGATCGTCGCGTCGCAGGCGGCGGCGCGGCATCTCGGGGAGGGCGGACGCATCGTGTCGACCGGCAGTTGCCTCGCCACGCGCGTGCCCGATGCGGGGATGAGCCTCTATGCGGCGAGCAAGGCCGCGCTGATCGGCTGGACGCAGGGGCTCGCGCGCGATCTCGGCCCGCGCGGCATCACGGTCAATATCGTGCATCCGGGGTCGACGGATACCGACATGAATCCGGCCGACGGCGAGCATGCCAGTGCGCAGCGTTCGCGGATGGCGATCCCGCAGTACGGCAAGGCCGACGACGTGGCGGCGCTCGTGGCGTTCGTGGTCGGGCCGGAAGGGCGGTCAATCAACGGGACCGGATTGACGATCGACGGCGGTGCGAACGCGTGAGTGCGTGAATGCCGACGCCCGGCGTGATTTTTCGACCGGGCGGTGTTGCGTTCGTTATCGGCAGCCGAGCCGGTGATGCTCGGATTCGAGATCGGCCCGCTTGTCGTAGGCGCGCAGTTCGTTGCGCGGCTTGCCGTCCGGGCCCATCCCGCGCACGACCTTCTGGCCGCGGTCGGGTGTGTGCGTGACGGCGTCGATGCCGGCGGCCAGTTCACGGCAGCGCGCGTCGGCGGAGGTGGTTTCAGGGTGCGGTGCCGCTGCGTTCGTGATATTGGCGATGCCGGGGCTGACATAGCGCTGCGTTGCGGGCGCGGTGAGGGTGTCGGCGGCGGTAGCCGTGCCGGTCATCGCTGAAAGGGCGGCGAGTGCCGCGATCGCTCGAATCATTGCGGGAGTCCGGATGCTGAAGAAGGTTCGGAATTCTACGCAATATGTGGCGCAGGGCCATGGCGATTGGGCAGGATGCGATCGTGTGTCGCAGGTAGTGCCGGCGGCTGAATGTTCGTTGATCCGTATGCGCTGCTGGCAGTCAGTGCGCACGCAGCCGTGCGTGTGGAAAGCAAGAAGCCCGCTTGCTTTCGCAGAGCGGGCTTCGGTATTGGTTGCGGGGGTAGGATTTGAACCTACGACCTTCGGGTTATGAGCCCGACGAGCTGCCAGACTGCTCCACCCCGCAGCGCGAAGTGTACTAGGGCTGATGTGGGGAGTCAATCGATCTGTGATCGCGAGTCGAATGGAGCCCGCGGTTCACCGGCAGGCTCGGCACGCTCCGTGAAGGCCTCACAGAGAGGTGAACTGTCCGCGAAAGGCCAGACTTGGCCGATCGACAACGGCTGGTAGATCGTCAACAATCACGATTCGCTCCGCACGCCGTGAAGAGCCAGTGTTTGAATGAGAAAAATAACGGAGTAAGTTCGAATGAGCTTTCACACTCAGGTTTCGGTTCATCCGTTCGATGGTGAGCCGTTGAATATTGCGAGTGTCCGTGAGGAACTCTTGAAGTATCTTGACGAATATTCGCTGAGCCACGACGTATTGACCAACCTCGCCGAAGCATGTGATTCGGCTCTACCAACTTCAACCCTCTTCTTTCTGAACAGCCCGGCGATCGTCATGCTGTTCGACAAGTTGGCTGCATGTCTGCCGAATGTGTCGTTCGCGGTAAAGGGCTCTGGCGAGGATCACCGCGATATATGGGTGCGGGAGTATGCCGACGGAGTGGCCACCTTTGAAGCCGGGCCGTTCGACGAGTAAGCTGGCGGCAGTCCGACATCGTCGCGCCCGGTCCGTCGCCGGCGGTGTGGCGGAAACGGCGAGTTGGCGGGGCCAATGTTGATGCGTTATCGAGCTGATGCGTTCTCTGCATGTCAGTGAGACGCATTGTTGGTATCTGCCGGTACCAACAAAAGTATCAACACCTTCTCCGACCGTTACTAAAGTCTCGGGCAAGGCGGGGAGCTAGAGAGTCACCAGGCGGGGCGAAGCGGGGAGTTTCTTGCGAATCTTGGGGATGGTTTGACGCTTGGCTGGTCCCCCCGACAGGAATCGAACCTGTATCTAGCGCTTAGGAGGCGCTTGTTCTATCCATTGAACTACGGGGAGAGCCATGTCCGGGGGAAACGCGCGAAAAAACGCGAACCGGACGGCGGTGTGGACAGCGCGCAGAGTATAGCAAACGCGCGGCGCATCGGCGGGGCGGAATGCACGCCGACGCGCGTGATCGCGCAATCAGCCGCGATCGGAAAACCAGGGAATCGGCGAATCAGAAATCGACGACGACGAAATCTTCCTTGCCCACGTCGCACAGCGGGCAGCGCCAGTCGGCAGGAATGTCGGCGAAACGGGTGCCGGGTGCGATGCCTTCGTCGGGCAGTCCTTCCGCTTCGTTGTAGACCCACCCGCAAATCAGGCAGACCCAGCTCTGGTATTCGGTTACTTCGCTCATGTAGCGCTCGGGAAAATGGAAATTCGGTGATGCCGTCCGCGGCCTGGCCGGCGGACGAAAGGCGCAATGGTACCGGAATTTCGCCGAACGGCTCCGCAACGTCGTTTTAAACGTACGCATCGCGAACAACGCAACTGAAACACGCCCGCCGTGCGTGCGGTGTATGCTTCCGAGGCTGTCCAATCATAAGGAGAATGCGATGCTGAACAGAAAGTGGATCGCAGGTGCGGTATGCGTGGCGGCAATGGCCGTGTCGACGATGGCGCGGGCCGAGGCGCGCGTGTATTTCGAAGCGCCGAGCGATGGCGCGACGGTGTCGAACCCGGTGCACGTGAAGTTCGGGCTCGAAGGGATGGAGCTTCGGCCCGCCGGCGACATGACGCCGAACACCGGCCATCATCACCTGCTGATCGACGGCCGACCGATTCCGAAGGGCGACGTGATTCCGGCGAGCGAGCGCTCGCTGCACTTCGGCAAGGCGCAGACCGAAACCGAAATCAAGCTGCCGCCCGGCCAGCATACGCTGACGCTGCAGTTCGGCGACGGCATCCACCGGTCGTACGGCCCCGAAATGAGCTCGACGATCTCGGTCAACGTGAAGTAATCACGCGTGCCGCGTACGGGCGCCCGAGGCGCCCGGCGCGGAATGGTCGATCGGCCGGACGCCGGCATCCGGCGGAATTGGACCTTTCGCCGATCACCTGCGGCCGCTGTCCGCTACCGGAAGCCGGCCGCACCCGGTGTGCCTTCGGATCGCGCCGATGCGCATCGATGAACACCGTCCGCCCCCCGTCAAACGCGCGTTCCAACCCGCTCCCAACCCGTTTGCCGGCCTTATCCGTCCGGCCATGCCGGTGGCGCAGCCCGCGACCGGTACAATGGGCGCTTCCGATTTCTCTCTTCGCCGTCTCCCCATGTCGCTCTATTCCATTTCCGGCGCGCAGCTCGCGTTCGGTCACGTCGCGTTGCTCGATCACGCGGATTTCTCGCTGGAAGCCGGCGAGCGCGTCGGCCTGATCGGCCGCAACGGCGCGGGCAAGTCGTCGCTGCTGAAGATCGTCGCCGGGCTCGCGAAGCCCGACGACGGGCTGGTCACGCGCCAGCAGGAACTCGTGACCGTCTATGTGCCGCAGGAGCCCGAATTCGAGCCGGGCGCGACGGTGTTCGATGCGGTCGCGTCGGGCCTCGCGCACACGCGCGAACTGCTCGAAGAATTCGATTCGATCGCGCACCGCCTCGCGGATATCCCCGAAGGCGCCGAACACGATGCGCTGCTCGCGCGGATGAACGCGCTGCAGTCGTCGCTCGATGCGCACGACGCGTGGAGCTGGCGCACGCGCGTGTCGATGACGCTCGCGCAGATCGGCCTGGCGGACGTCGATGCACCCGTCGACGCGCTGTCGGGCGGGATGCAGAAGCGTGTCGCGCTGGCGCGCGCGCTGGTGCTGCAGCCCGACGTGCTGCTGCTCGACGAACCGACCAACCACCTCGACTTCGACGGCATTCGCTGGCTGGAAGAGCTGCTCGTCGCGCAGCGCGCGGGCCTGCTGTTCATCACGCACGATCGCGCGTTCCTCGACCGCGTCGCAACACGCATCGTCGACCTCGATCGCGGCCGACTGCTGTCGTACCCGGGCAATTTCTCCGCGTACCAGACGCGCAAGGCACAGCAGCTCGAAATCGAGCGCGTGGAAAACGAGAAGTTCGACAAGCTGCTCGCGCAGGAAGAAGTGTGGATCCGCAAGGGCGTCGAAGCGCGCCGTACGCGCAGCGTCGGCCGCATCGCGCGGCTGGTGCAGATGCGCAACGAGCGCGCGGAGCGCCGCAACACGCTGGGCAACGTGAAGCTGGATGTCGCGCAGGGCGAGAAGTCCGGCAAGATCGTCGCGGAGCTGACCGACGTGACGAAGCGCTACGGCGGCCGCGCGGTCGTCGATCGCTTCTCGACGACGGTGATGCGCGGCGACAAGATCGGCTTCATCGGCCCGAACGGCGCCGGCAAGACGACGCTGCTTAAGCTGATTCTCGGCGAACTGAAGCCCGACGAAGGCACGGTGCGCATCGGCACCAACCTGCAGGTCGCGTATTTCGACCAGATGCGTGCGCAGCTCGACCAGGAAAAGAGCCTCGCGGATACCATCAGCCCCGGCAGCGAATGGGTCGAGATCGGCGGCGTGCGCAAGCACGTGATGAGCTATCTCGGCGATTTCCTGTTCGCGCCGGAACGCGCGCGTTCGCCGGTGAAGTCGCTGTCGGGCGGCGAGCGCAACCGGCTGCTGCTCGCGCGCCTGTTCGCGCGTCCGGCCAACGTGCTGGTGCTCGACGAACCGACCAACGACCTCGACATCCAGACGCTCGAACTGCTCGAGGAGCTGCTGGCCGACTATGACGGCACGGTGCTGCTCGTCAGCCACGATCGCGCGTTCCTCGACAACGTCGTGACGTCGGTGATCGCGGCCGAGGGCGACGGCAAGTGGCGAGAATATGTTGGCGGCTTCAGCGACTGGCAGATCCAGAGCGCGCGCGCCGATCAGCTCGCGCAGCAGGAAGCCGCGAAGCGCGCGGTCAAGGATGCGGCGCCCGTCAAGGACGAGCCGGCGAAAAGCGCCGCGGGCCGCAACACGCAACGCACGGTGAAGCTGTCGTTCAACGAGCAGCGCGAGCTCGATTCGCTGCCGGAGAAAATCGCCGCGCTCGAAGAGGAGCAGAAGGCGATCAATGCCCAACTCGAGGACGGCTCGATTTTCGCGAAGGATCCGCAGGAAGGCACGCGCCTGACCGAGCGGTTCGCGGCGATCGACGACGAATTGCTCGAAGCGCTCGAACGGTGGGAAACGCTCGAGGCGAAGCGCAGGCCCGCGTAATCCGCGGACGCGTCGCGCGGCCGGCGGCCGCCGCGCGCGATTCCGCGATTGGCGTGCCACGCGGAACCAGTAAAATACCGCGCGTCCCGGGCAGCGCAGCGCACGCCGCGCGCCCGCTTTCGGAGCAGTCCAAGCACACCGTTGTTTCGATTCGCTTTTTTACGGAACTCAACGTTTTGTCCACGACGTTATCCACACGAGGTGTGGACATCGTCCCGATGAATGACGAAATTCAGCGCCTATGTCAACGAAGAAACCCAGCGCGGCCTATAGCGAAGCATCGATCAAGGTGCTCAAGGGTCTCGAGCCGGTCAAGCAGCGGCCCGGCATGTACACCCGTACCGAGAATCCGCTGCACATCATCCAGGAAGTCATCGACAACGCGTCCGACGAGGCGCTCGGCGGCTACGGCAAGCAGATCACGGTCACGCTGCACGCCGACCAGTCGATCTCGGTCGAGGACGACGGCCGCGGCATCCCGTTCGGCATGCACCCGGAAGAGGGTGTGCCGGTCGTCGAGATCGTATTCACGCGCCTGCACGCGGGCGGCAAGTTCGACAAGGCCGCGGGCGGCGCCTACACGTTCTCCGGCGGCCTGCACGGTGTCGGCGTGTCAGTGACGAACGCACTGGCGACGCGCCTCGACGTGACGGTCTGGCGCGACGGCAAGATCGCGGAGCTCGGCTTCGCCGAAGGCGATGTCGTGAAGCCGCTCGCGACGCAAGGCGCGGGCCGTGGCGAGAAGAAATCCGGCACGCGCGTGCAGGTGTGGCCGAATCCGAAGTATTTCGATTCTCCGAACCTGCCGCTCGGCGAGCTGCAGCGCCTCTTGCGCTCGAAGGCCGTGCTGCTGCCGGGCGTCGAGGTCGTGCTCGTCAACGAGAAGTCGGGCGAGCGCCAGACGTGGAAGTATGAAGACGGTCTGCGCGGCTACCTGCTCGACGAAATGAACGGCAGCGAGCTGCTGATCCCGCTGTTCGAAGGCGAGCGCTTTGCCGATTCGCGTTCGGGCGACGACACCTTCGCCGAAGGCGAGGGCGCGTCGTGGGTCGTCGCATGGAGCGAGGAAGGCTCGCTCGTGCGCGAGTCGTACGTGAACCTGATCCCGACGCCGGCCGGCGGCACGCATGAATCCGGCCTGCGCGACGGTCTCTACCAGGCGGTGAAAAGCTTCGTCGAACTGCACAACCTGCAGCCGAAGGGCGTGAAGCTGCTCGCGGAAGACGTGTTCGCGCGCGTGTCGTTCGTGCTGTCCGCGAAGGTGCTCGATCCGCAGTTCCAGGGGCAGATCAAGGAACGCCTGAACAGCCGCGACGCGGTGAAGCTCGTGTCGTCGTTCTCGCGTCCCGCGCTGGAGCTGTGGCTGAACCAGCACGTCGAGCACGGCAAGAAGCTCGCCGAACTCGTGATCAAGCAGGCGCAGGCGCGTACGCGCGCGGGCCAGAAGGTCGAGAAGCGCAAGAGCTCGGGCGTCGCGGTGCTGCCCGGCAAGCTGACCGACTGCGAGACGGAAGATATCGCACGCAACGAACTGTTCCTCGTCGAGGGCGATTCGGCAGGCGGCTCCGCGAAGATGGGTCGCGACAAGGAATACCAGGCGATCCTGCCGCTGCGCGGCAAGGTGCTGAACACGTGGGAAACCGAGCGCGACCGCCTGTTCGCGAACAACGAGGTGCACGACATCTCGGTCGCGATCGGCGTCGATCCGCACAGCCCCGATGACAGCGTCGACCTGTCGAACCTGCGCTACGGCAAGATCTGCATCCTGTCGGACGCGGACGTCGACGGCTCGCACATCCAGGTGCTGCTGCTCACGCTGTTCTTCAAGCATTTCCCGCAACTGATCGAGCGCGGCCATGTGTGCGTCGCGCGCCCGCCGCTGTTCCGCGTCGACGCGCCCGCGCGCGGCAAGAAGGCCGCGCAGAAGCTCTATGCGCTCGACGACGGCGAACTCGAGGCGATCCTCGACAAGCTGCGCAAGGACGGCGTGCGCGAGTCGCAATGGAGCATCAGCCGCTTCAAGGGTCTCGGCGAAATGAGCGCCGAGCAGCTGTGGGACACCACGATGAACCCCGACACGCGCCGCCTGATGCCGGTGAAGCTCGGCGAGCTCGACTACGAGGCGACCGTCGCACGCATGACGATGCTGATGGGCAAGGGCGAGGCAGCCGCGCGGCGCGGCTGGCTCGAGGAAAAGGGCAACGACGTCGAAGCGGACATCTAAGCCGAACACCTGCGCGGCCGGGCATGACCCCCGGCCCGGCCTCACGCCACTTACGAATACGGAATTCAGATGGACGACAACACTTCCGATCTCTTCGCCGGCCCCGATGCACCGGACGCCGAAGCGCTGACGCTCGGCAACTACGCGGAGCAGGCGTATCTCAGCTACGCGGTCAGCGTCGTGAAGAGCCGCGCGCTGCCCGACGTGTGCGACGGCCAGAAGCCGGTGCAGCGCCGGATCCTGTTCGCGATGAACGAAATGGGCCTCGGCCCGGACGCGAAGCCGGTGAAATCGGCGCGCGTGGTCGGCGACGTGCTCGGTAAATACCACCCGCACGGTGACCAGTCGGCGTATGACGCACTGGTGCGTCTCGCGCAGGACTTCTCGCTGCGCTATCCGCTGATCGACGGGCAGGGCAACTTCGGCTCGCGCGACGGCGACGGCGCGGCGGCGATGCGATACACCGAAGCCCGTCTCACGCCGATCGCGAAGCTGCTGCTCGACGAGATCGACCAGGGCACGGTCGACTTCATGCCGAACTACGACGGCTCGTTCGAGGAGCCGAAGACGCTGCCGAGCCGCATGCCGTTCGTGCTGCTGAACGGCGCGTCGGGCATCGCGGTCGGTCTCGCCACCGAAATCCCGTCGCACAACCTGCGCGAAGTCGCAGCGGCGGCGGTCGCGCTGATCCGCAACCCGAAGCTCACGCACGCGGAGCTGATGAACCTGATCCCGGGTCCGGATTTCCCGGGCGGCGGCCAGATCATCTCGAGCGACACCGAAATCTCGGCGGCCTATGAAACCGGCCGCGGCAGCCTGAAGGTGCGCGCGAAATGGAAGATCGAGGATCTCGCGCGCGGCCAGTGGCAACTGGTCGTCACCGAGCTGCCGCCGAGCACGTCGGGCCAGAAGGTGCTCGAGGAAATCGAGGAGCTGACGAACCCGAAGCTCAAGCTCGGCAAGAAGACGCTGACGCCCGAGCAGCTCAACACGAAGAAGGCGATGCTCGACCTGCTCGACGCGGTGCGCGACGAGTCGGGCAAGGAAGCGGCGGTGCGGCTCGTGTTCGAGCCGAAGTCGCGCACGATCGACCAGACGGAATTCGTGAATACGCTGCTCGCGTACACGAGCCTCGAATCGAACGCGACGCTGAACCTCGTGATGATCGGCGCCGACGGCCGGCCGGGCCAGAAGGGCCTGCTGACGATCCTCGACGAATGGGTGAAGTTCCGCCAGCTGACGATGACACGCCGGTGCCGCCATCGTCTCGCGAAGGTCGACGACCGCATCCACATCCTCGAAGGGCGGATGATCGTCTTCCTGAACATCGACGAGGTGATCCGCATCATCCGCGAGTCGGACGAGCCGAAGGCCGCGCTGATGAGTGCGTTCGGGCTCAGCGAACGGCAGGCGGAAGACATTCTCGAAATCCGCCTGCGCCAGCTCGCGCGGCTCGAGAAGATCAAGATCGAGAAGGAACTCGAAGCGCTGCGCGACGAAAAGGCGAAGCTCGAGGAGCTGCTCGCGAATGAAAGCGCGATGAAGCGGCTGATGATCAAGGAGATCGAGGCCGACGCGAAGCAGTACGGCGACGAGCGCCGCACGCTGATCCAGCAGGAAAAGCGCGCGACGTTCGAGGCGAAGGTGGTCGACGAGCCGGTGACGGTCGTCGTGTCGCAGAAGGGCTGGGTGCGTGCGCTGAAGGGCCACGGGCTCGACCCGGCCAGCTTCTCGTTCAAGGCCGGCGACCATCTGTACGCAGCGTTCCAGTGCCGCACGCCTGACCGCCTGATCGCGTGGGGCAGCAGCGGCCGCGTGTACTCGGTCGACGTGTCGGTGTTGCCGGGCGGGCGCGGCGACGGCGTGCCGGTCACGTCGCTGATCGAGCTCGAATCGGGCTCGCACCTGATGCACTACTTCGCGGCGCCGGCCGACCAGCAACTGCTGCTCGCGTCGAGCAACGGCTTCGGCTTCCTCGCGAAGGTCGGCGACATGGTGAGCCGCGTGAAGGCCGGCAAGGCGTTCATGACGATCGATGCGGGCGCGGTGCCGCTCGCGCCGATGCCCGTGCTGCCGAACGCGAAGCAGGTTGCCTGCCTGTCGAGCGGCGGCCGCCTGCTGGTGTTCGGCATGGACGAGATGAAGACGCTGTCCGGCGGCGGTCGCGGCGTGATCCTGATGGCGCTCGACGACAAGGAAACGCTCGTGCAGGCGCTCGCGATCGATCCGGCCGGCGTCGTGCTGATCGGCACGGGCCGCGGCGGCAAGGCGATGGACGAGACGCTGTCGTACGCGGCGCTCGCACCACACGTCGGCAAGCGCGCACGCAAGGGCCGCGCGCCGGACACGAAGCTCAAGGTCGTCAGCGAACTGCGTCCGCTGCTCGGCTGACGCGACGCACGATCGATCGTCCGGTTCGGCCGCGATCGAAGGCCGCACCTCCGCTTCGGCGGACGTGCGGCCTTGTCTTTTTTGGAGGGGGGATTCGGGTAAGCAAGCGTGGCGCTGTCACGCGGAACTTGCAAAATAATGTGAAATCGCGCCTGGGGTCTGAACCGCGCAGCGACAATCCGGTCGAACGTCGCTTGATGCCGCGTGCGACGCGGCCGTTCGCCGCACCCAACTCCTCACAGGATTGCCGTCATGTCCCATGCTGTCTCCGTCGCGCTGTTTCTTCATCTGCTGGCCGTCGCCGTGTGGGTGGGCGGGATGGTCTTCGCCAACTTCTGCCTGCGTCCGGCGCTGTCCGACCTGTCGCCGCAGCTTCGGTTGCCGCTGATCGAAGGCGTGTTCGGCCGCTTCTTCAACTGGGTATCGGGTTCCGTGATCGTGATCCTGCTGACCGGCGGCTTCCTGCTCATGGAGTTCGGTGGCGCGCACGCGACGTGGTCGCTGCACGCGATGGCCGGGCTCGGCGTCGTGATGATGCTGATCTTCGGGCATATCCGGTTCGCGCTGTTCCCGCGGATCCGCCGCGCGGTGCAGGCGCAGAAGTGGCCGGACGGTGCGCGCGCGGTGAATACGGTACGCCTGCTCGTCCTCGTGAACCTCGTGCTCGGCGTCGTCACGATCGGCGCAGCGGTGCTTTCGCGCGGTTTCTGATTGACCGGAGCTGGCCGGCCCGCGCTGGCCGCCGATGCGGCGGCCAGCGCCGCTACGCGGCCAGCATCGCATCGAGCAGCCATGAGCCGACCGGGCCGAGCGGCCGGTTGCGCGACCAGACCGCATCGACCCGCACACGGCGCGGCCAGCCGCGTGCACGCAACTCGCACAGGCGATCGCGCGCGAAGTGGTCGACCATCCAGCGCGGCAGTTCGGCCCAGCCGAACCCCAGCACGGCCATCTCCAGCAGCATCAGGTAGCTCGGTGCCAGCCAGTGCTGCGTGCCGACGACGATCCGGTCGTCGGCGCCGCGGCCTTCCGTTTTCACATAGGTATTGAGGCGCAGTTCGCGCACGTCGCGCAGCGCGGCGTGCGGCACGTCGGCGTCGCCGTATTCGGCGAGCGCGTGCGTGCGGCCGACGAACAGCCCGATCTCCGATTCCTCCGCGATCGTCGCCGCGCCGATATCGGCCGGGTAGGCCGCCCGTGCGGCCATCAGCCCCAGTTGCGCGCGCCCCTGCTGGATCAGGTCGAGCACGTCCTCGTGCTCGGCGATCTGGCATTCGAGTTCGAGCGCCGGAAAGCGCTGTTCGAGCGCCATCAACGTTTCCTCGTAGCGCTTCGACTGGTACGTGTCGGATACGACGAGCGTCAGCCGTGCTTCCTCGCCACGTGCGAGCCGCGCGGCCGTGCGGTCGATCGCCGCGCCGGCTTCGAGCGCGCGCTGGACTTGCGGCAGCAGCGCGCGCCCGGCGTCGGTCAGGGTCGGCGCCCGCGTCGAGCGGTCGAACAACTGCACGCCGAGATCGATCTCGAGGTTCGCGATCGCCTCCGACACGGTCGACTGGCGCTTGCCCAGCTTGCGCGCGGCGGCCGTGAACGAGCCGAGCAGCGCGGCTTCGGCGAAGGCGAGCAGGGCTTCGGGGGCGTGGCGCATGCAGTGCTCCTGACGGCGTTATATCGGTAAAACCGATGATATCAAACTGGATTCATACGGTTACGCCGATCAAAATGGCGGCCATGAACGAAGTAGACGAATCGGAGGGAATCATGAAACAGATCAACAAAACGGTGACGGAACGGCTGCTGCATGCACTGACGTTCGAGCTGGTCGCGATTGCGCTGTGCGCGCCGATCGGCGCGTGGCTGCTCGACATGCCGGTGTCGCACGTCGGCGTGCTGACGGTGATGGTGTCGCTGATCGCGATGGCGTGGAACATGGCGTTCAACACGCTGTTCGACCGCTTCGAACGCCGCATGGGGCTGACGCGCACGCTCGGCATGCGGATCGCGCATGCGGTCATGTTCGAGCTCGGCCTCGTCGCGATGGTGGTGCCGGTTGCCGCGTGGTGGCTGAACGTGGGCCTCGTCGAGGCGCTGGTGCTCGACCTCGGCATCGTGCTGTTCTTCCTGCCTTACACGTTCTGCTTCAACCTCGCGTACGACGCGCTGCGCGCCCGCTGGATGGCACGCCGGGTCGCAGTGCAGGCAGGTTGAAAACGGGCTGGACGGGCGAGACGGGCGAATGCCGGTAGCACCCGGCGGGGCGGAGGCGGCCGCCCGTCAGCGCGCGGCGGCCAACAGCCACACGCCGCAAGCCACCGCGACCGTGCCGTAGACGGCATAGACGGGCACCTTGAAGCGCGCGAAGCACAGCGTTGCGAAGGCGCCCGTCAGCCAGTAAACGGGATCGGCCGGCTCGCGATACAGGATCCTCACGACGGCGACGACGAGAAAACCCGTGGTCGCCGCACGCAGCAGACGCATCCCGTGCTCGAAGCGCGAATGGCGCTTGAGCCGGGACAGGTGGTTCTGCGCAAACACGACGAGAAAGCCCGACGGAATGAACAGCGCGGCGGTCGCGAGCAGCGCACCGACCCAGCCGTCGGTCAGGTAGCCGAGAAACGGCACGACGTTCAGCAGTGGCCCCGGCGCGACCGGTGACAGCGCGAACGCCAGCGTGAAGTCGTGATCGGAGATGCCCGTTGCCGGCGTGACGAACAGCGTCTTGAGCACGGGCAGCGCGGAAAAGCCGCCGCCGAACAGCGTCATGCCGGCGCCGGCGAGACGCGGCCACAGCAGCGTCGCCTGGTAGTCGCCGGGCAGCGGCACCGCGAACAGCGTGACGAGCACGCCGAGCAACACGAGCAGGTTGCGGTCGCGGGTCGACAGCGTGAAATCGACCGCGTCGCGTTGCGGCGGTCCCGTCAGCCACCCCGCCGCGAATGCCGCGAACAGAATCCCGACGAAGGCGGCCGGATTATGTGCGAAACCGAGCAGAATCGTCGACAACGCGGCGATCAACTGCTCGCGCCGCGTTTGCGCGAGCGAGCGCAACTGCTTGATCCACGTGACGCCGATCAGCGCGGCGAGCACCATCCCGAAGTGATTGATCAGCATCGGCGCGGCGAGCGAGCGCACGAGCGGCGTGCGATAGAAGATCGCGAACAGCGTCATCAGCAGGGAGAAGGGCAGCACGCTCGCGATGCCGGCGACCCATGCGCCGACGCGGCCGTGCAGTATCTGGCCGACCTGTACCGCGACATTGCAGCCGACGGGGCCCGGCACGAGCCAGGCAAGCGCGACGAGATCGCCGAATACGTTGGGCTCGATGCGCTTCAGCCGTTCCACGTAGTGGCGCTCGAGCTGCGCCATCATCGACAGCCCGCCCCACGAGACCGCTGAAATGCTGGCGACGACCTTGAACAGGTCCCACAGGGACGCCTGCGCCTGTTCGACGTCAGCGGTCGCTTCGATTTCGACGGTTGTCATGTTGGTAGTGTGGGCGCAGGGCCCGATCTCTCGCGTGTTGCCATGCCGGCGGCCCGCCGACACGTTGGCCCACCCGATTGTCCGCCACGCAACGTGACACTGCCATGCGCGAAAACGCTAGTTCATGAACTAAACAATAAGATCGGAAAACGAAACAATGACGGTGCGCGCAACACCCACCACGGCCGCGGCCGCGGTGCGCTTACGCGCCCGTGCTGCCGGTCGCGCGGTGCGCGATCACGTGCGGCGCGTCGCCGCGCACGCCGAAGCGTGCGATCAGCGCGGGAATCGCGTCGGCCGGCACCGGTCGCGAGAACAGGAAGCCCTGCGCCTCGATCTCGCCGAGTGCGGCCAGCCACGTGATCTGCTCCTCGGTTTCCGTGCCTTCGACGACGACGGTCAGGCCGAGCGAGCGTGCGAGATGCACGATCGACGACACCATCACGCACACGCTGCGATCGTTCGGGATTGCCTGCACGAACGAGCGGTCGACCTTCAGCGTGTCGACGGAGAAGCGGTGCAGGTACGACAGCGACGAATAGCCGGTGCCGAAATCGTCGAGTGCGATCCGGATGCCGAGCTTCTTCAGCGCGACGATCTTCTCGGACACGAGTTCCGGATACTCCATCATCGCGGTTTCGGTGATCTCGATTTCGAGCCGGTTCGCGTCGATGCCGGTTTCCTGCAGCGTGCGCGAGATCGTCTCGATCAGGTCGCCGCGCCAGAACTGCACCGGCGAGATGTTGACCGCGAGCGTCAGCGTGTCGTGGCCCTCGACGCGCCAGCGCGCGATCTGCTCGCAAGCCGTGCGGATCACGAAGTCGCCGATCGGCACGATCAGGCCGGTCGATTCGGCGATCGAAATGAATTCGTTCGCGGAGATGATCCCGTGCTCGGGATGATCCCAGCGCGCGAGCGCCTCGAAGCCGGTGATGTGGCGGTGCGTGAGGTCGATCTTCGGCTGGTATGCGAGGAACAGCTGCCCTTCGGCAAGCGCGACGCGCAGTTGCTGTTCCCAGCGCATCAGGTGGTCGGCGCGGTGCGACAAGTGCGGCGCATAGAACTGGTAGCAGTTCTTGCCGGCGTCCTTCGCGCTGTACATCGCGAGATCGGCCTTCTTCAGCAGGTCGATCTCGCTTTCGTTCGCCACCGTGTGCAGCGCGATCCCGATGCTCGCATGCAGCACGAACGAGCTGCCGCGCACGTCGAACGGTTCGCCGAACATCCGGATGATCGCTTCCGCGAGCCGCACCGCGCGCCGCTCGACGTCGTCGCCCTTCATCACCACGACGAACTCGTCGCCGCCGATGCGCGCGAGCGAGCCTTCGTCGCCGACCGCATCGGACAGGCGCGACGCGGTCATCTGCAGCACGATGTCGCCGGCGTTGTGGCCGAGCGTGTCGTTGACGGTCTTGAAGTTGTCGAGGTCGATGAACAGCAGCCCGAGCCGCGACAGGCTCGCGGGCATCGACACGTCGTTGCGCAGCCCGCGCAGCGTCGCATAGCGATTCGCGAGGCCCGTGAGCAGGTCGTATTCGGCGAGCTGCGTCATTTCGCGCTCACGGCCGAGCAGCTTGCCGATCAGGCCCGTTGCGACGCCGAAGAACGCGAGCATCGCGAGCGTGATGAAGCTCGTCATCAGCAGGTAGACGTTGCGCGTGTGGGAGTAATCCGCGAATTCCTCGGTTTGCGACAGCCCGACCATCACCGCGAGCGGGTAACCGTCGAGATGGCGGTACGACACGATGCGCGTTACGCCGTCGATCGGGTCGATGATCGTGCCCGTCACGCGCTCGGCGATCGGGTAGACGCCCGACGCCGAAAACGCGCCGGGCGCGTTGCTGACCGAACCGGTGCGCCGCGCGAGCACGGCGCCCGTATCGGACACGACCGCGATCACGCCTTCCTTGCCGATTGCCGCGTTGTTGTAGAAGTCGTTCGTGAAGTAGCTCGGGTCTTCCGACACGACGACGATGCCCGCGAAGCTGCCGTCCGGGTTGTTCAGGCGCCGCGTCATCTGCAGCGTCCAGTGGCTCGACACGCGGCCGAGTACCGGCTTGCTGATGAACAGGCGGTCGTCGTTGTGCGCGAGGTGGACCTTGAAGTGCTCGCGGTCGGACAGGTTGATCGGCTGCGGATGCAGCTCGGCCGTGTTCGCGAACAGGATGCCCTTCGCGTTGACGAGCGACACCTGGATCAGCGTGTCGCTCGGCACGACGCCTTTCTCGACGGCGCTGGCGAGGTTGAAGCGCGCGGGCGACTTCTCGAATTCGAACTTGACGAAGCGGGTGATCTGGTCGACCTGGTGGATCGCCTTGACCGTATGCTGCTCGAGCGCGGAGGACAGGATCGCCGCGGAAGCCGCTGCTTCCTTGTACGCGCTGTCCTTTTCCACCGACAGACGCGCGATGATCACGGCCCACAGCAGCGCAAGCGCCAGCATCCCGAGCAGCGGGATCGCAAATAGCGCACGCCGGCGCGATTTGCGCGGCGCGCGTAGCGGCCGGGTCGGCGGCGTGTGGTTGGACCGGGCGGAGCTCATCGAAGAGGGCGGCGTCCTGCTCGCGTGCGCCATCCGTCTGGATGGCTGACTATGATGGGGGTTGTCCCGACGTCTGTTCGTTCGCGGGAAACGCAACCATGGACAGACCTCCGAAACAACGGATTAGGCCCGATATTACTGGCTGGAACGTTTTTGCGATAGTTGGGCGAATCGTAGGGGGCGCCGGACGGGCCGGCGCCATCGCACATCGCGAAATGTCAGGCGGGTGACAGGAAGGTGCCGTCGACGACCGTGACGACATGGCCGCCGATCCACGTGGTGCCGTCTTCGTCATAGCTGACGAAGATGCGGCCGTCGCGGCCGATCGCCGTACCCTGGCGGGCCGTATACGACTGGCCGGGGCGGCGTTCCTGCCGCGTCAGCAGCCCGGCGAGCGCGGCGTTTGCGCTGCCGGTGACGGGATCCTCGCCGAAACCGAAGTTACCGCCCGTCATCAGGCAGCGGATTTCGAACGTCGCGGGGCCGCCTTCGGCGTGCGGCGCGTAGACGGCGACGCCGTCCGTGCCGTAGCGGCGCGTGAGCGCCTCGAGCGCAGCCGGATCGGGTGTCAGGCCAATGCAAGCATCGGCCGACTTCAGCCGCACGACCAGCCACGGTGCGCCGTTGTCGACCGCGCACGGCTCGACATCCAGGTCGACCGCGTCACTGCGCAACGCGGCAGCCAGCGCCGCGTAGTCCGAACGGTCGAGCGGCGTGACGCGTGCCGGCGGCGCGGCGAACGCCCAGCCGTCGGCCTGCTCGCGCAGCGCGACCCGGCCGACCCCGCACTGCTGGATCAGCCGGCCCGGTGTGCGCGGCTGCGCGCCGCTTTCCAGGAACGCATGCGCGGTGCCCAGCGTCGGGTGGCCGGCGAACGGCAGTTCGCCCTCCGTCGTGAAGATCCGGACGCGGTAGTCGGCTTCCGGATCGGTCGGCGTGCAGAGGAACGTCGTTTCCGACAGGTTCGTCCAGCGGGCGATCGCGAGCATGTCGTCGTCGCCGAGCGAATCGGCGTCGAACACCACGGCGAGCGCGTTGCCCTTGAACGGCACCGACGTGAACACGTCGACCTGCTTGAAACGGACGTGATGACCGGACATCGCGGTGCGCCCGTTACGCCACTTCGGCGATCAGCTCGATCTCGACGCACGCGCCGAGCGGGATCTGCGCGACGCCGAATGCCGAGCGCGCGTGCTTGCCTGCGTCGCCGAACACTTCCGCGATCAGTTCCGACGCGCCGTTCGTCACGACGTGCTGTTCGGTGAAGTCGAGCGTCGAGTTGACGAGGCTCATCAGCTTGACGATGCGCGTGACCTTGTTCAGGTCGCCGGTGTGCGCGTGCAGCGTCGCGAGCAGGTCGATCGCGATCGAGCGGGCGGCGGCCTTGCCGTCTTCCGTCTGCAGATCCGCGCCGAGCTTGCCGGCCCAGACCTTGCCGTCCTTCTTCGCGATGTGGCCCGACAGGTAGACCGTGTTGCCGCTTTGCGCGCTCATCACGTAGGCGGCAGCCGGTGCGCCGGCGGTCGGGAGCTCGATGCCGAGCGACTTCAGTTTGTCGTAGACGTTAGCCATGGATTCGATTCCTCGTAGAGAGTCGTGACAGGAAAAAGGGGATCAGAGGCGCTCGCGCAGCAGCTTGCCGAGACGCGCGACGCCTTCCTCGATCTTCTCGGGCGGCACGGTCACGAACGACAGGCGCAGCGTGTTCTGCTGCGCGTTGTCCGCGAAGAACGGCGCGCCCGGCACGAAGGCGACGTGGTTGTCGACGGCCGTGGCGAGCAGCTTCATGCTGTCGATCTGCGCGGGCAGGTTCACCCAGATGAACATCCCGCCTTCCGGGCGGTTCCACGTGACGCCTTCCGGCATGTGGCGCTCGAGCGCACCGAGCATCGCGTCGCACTGCGCGCTGTACAGCTCGCGGATCGACGGGATGTGCTCGTCGAGGAAACCATCCTTGATCACTTCGTGCGCGATGCGCTGCGTGAGCGTCGGCGTGTGCAGGTCGGTGGCCTGCTTCGCCTGCACGAGCTTGAAGTGGAGTTCCTCGGGCGCAATGATGTAGCCGATCCGCAGGCCAGGCGCGAGCACCTTCGAGAACGTGCCGAGGTGCACGATGTGATCGGGTGCCATCGACAGCATCGTCGGCAGCGGCTCGCCGCGGTAGTTCAGCGCGCCGTACGGATCGTCTTCCAGCACCGGGAACGGGCTCGACTGCGCGAACGCGGCGAGCGCGCGGCGGCGCTCGACGGGCAGGCGGCGGCCGGTCGGGTTCTGGAAGTTCGGCTGCGCGTACAGCAGGCGCGCGCCTTGCGTGAGTTCGGGCGTGAGGCCGTCCGGCAGCAGGCCCTGCTCGTCGGTCGGCACCTGCACGTAGCGCGGCTCGTACAGCGAGAACGATTGCAGCGCGCCGAGGTAGGTCGGGGTTTCGACGAGGATCGGGCTGCCCGGATCGACGAGCGCCTTGCCGAGCAGGTCGAGCGCCTGCTGCGAGCCGGTCGTGATCAGCACCTGCGACACGCGCACGCTGTAGCGCTCGGCGATCCATTCGCGCAGCGGCAGGTAGCCTTCGGTCGCGCTGTACTGGAGCGCGGCGGCCGGCGCGTCGCGCAGCACGCGATCGGCGGCGGCGCGCATGCGCTCGGCCGGGAACGTGGCAGGGGCGGGCAGGCCGCCGGCGAACGAGATGACCTCGGGGCGTTCCGTGACCTTCAGGATTTCGCGGATTGCAGAGCTCGTCAGCTTGCGTGCGCGTTCGGAAAGCTGCCAGTGCGGCGGATGCAGGTCGCTCGGATTCATAGTCTCCTCGTTCGGATATCGTGGTCAGTCAAGAAAGGTCGTTCGGGCAAATCGCTTCGACGCTGCCGGGTGGGCAGGCACGAGCGCGATCGAGCCTTCGCGGCCGGGTGGGCAAAACCGATCAGGCAAAACGTCCATTATGGCGCAGCTGTTCAGCCGGCGCGAGCCGGTCGCGCGGCGGTGGCGACCGCCGAGCGGCGCCCGAGCATCACGGTGGCGATCACCGCGGCCGCGAACAGCCACGTCGACGGCGTCACCGTTTCGCCGAACAGCAGCGCGGAAAAGGCAATCGTGAAGAAAATCTGCAGCAGTTGCACCTGGCCGACGCGCGCGATGCCGCCCATCGCGAGCCCCGCGTACCACGCGAAAAAGCCGATGAATTGCGAAAAGAGGGTCACGTAGCCGAACGCGAGCCACGTGCGCAGTGCGAGCGGGCCCGGATGCGCGGCATGCTGCATCCACGCGAGCCAGCCGACCGGCAGCACGAGGAACGGTGCCGACACGACGAGCGCCCAGCAGATCACCTGCCAGCCGCCGATCTGGCGCGCGAGGCGCGCGCCTTCCGCATAGCCGAGCGCGCCGATGCCGACCGCGACGAGCATCAGCGCGTCGCCGGCCTGCACGGTGCCGCCGCCGTCGCGCAGCGCGAACGCGATCACGAGCGCGCTGCCGGCCACCGCGCTGGCCCAGAACGCCTTCGACGGCCGCTCGTGCGACAGCCATGCCGCGTACAGCGCGACGAACAGCGGCTGCAGGCCGTTGACCACCGCGCCGTGCGACGCCGGTACCGATTTCATCGCCCACGCGGAGAACACCGGGTACGCGATGATCACGCCGAGCGACGTGATCGCGAGGCTTTTCAGTTGCGCGCGAGTCGGCAGCGGTTCGCGGCGCCACCACAGCAGCAGCCCGGCCGGCACCGCGGCGGCGAGCGCGCGGCCGAGCCCGTTGAGCAGCGGATGGAGTTCGGAGACGACGATACGCGTCATCGGCAGCGTCAGGCTGAAGATCATCACGCCGATGAGGCCGAGCAGCATGCCCCGGGTTTCGCGCGAATTCATGTGAGGGGTGTCTCCGTGTTGCAAGTATTGGTGTAGTTCAGGGGGCGGCAGGGCGCTCAGCGCAGCGTGCGCGGGCCTTGCGGCGTGTCGAATTCGGCGACGAGCGCGGGCGGGCCGTCGGCGGCTTCGAGGTCGAGCAGGTGGGCGGCGCCGAGCCAGTCGAGCTGCTCGCGGAGCGCATCCGCGCGAGGGTGGGCGCCCTTGAGCGCCTTCAGCGCGACGCCGTCGCCCGGCAGCGATTCGGCCGGGTGGCGCGCGCTGTCCCACTGGATCAGCGACGGCAGCAGGCCGTCGCCCGCGCCTTGCCACGCGGGGAATGCGCCGTCGTCGGGCACCGTGAGGCCCCAGCTCAGGTCGCCGCGCCGCATCGCGACGACCGGCGGGATGCGCGCCGGATACTGGCTCTGCCACAGCGCGAGCTGGCGCGGGCGGTCGACCCGCGCGACCCAGTGCGCGAGAAACGGGCCTTGCGCGAGCCGTGCGTGCATGGCCGGATCGTCGAGCCCGAACAGCCGCGCACGCGGCGGCTCTGCGCCGTCGTGCGGCGCCGGCGCGTCGGGGTCGATCGCGATCACTTCGAGGTAGAGCCCGCCCCACGCGCCGAACAGCGCATTGTGGGTCCGCATCAACGGGTGGCGGCCGCCGCCGGCCGGTTCGATGCCGAGCGCGTCGGCGACGTGGCGTACGCCTTCGTCGAGCGTGCGCGCGGCGATCACGAGATGGTCGAGTGTCAGGGAGCGGGCTGGCATGAACGTCGGTCGGGAAGCGAAAGTGTCATGGTGGGCAGGCGATGCGCCGGGCGGTGGCCGGACCGGCCGGCGTACCGGCCGCGATGCGGGCCGGTGGGCGCGGCGCCAGGTGCGGCGGGGCCGGAACGGCGGCCGCACGGTCGCCATTCCGGTCAACTGTAATCGTCGCTACCGGCACAGTAACGGTACAATCGGCGCGATAGCCTTCGGTACAGTTGGAGCTGCCGCCCATGTCCACCGTTCCACTCGCCCAGATTCCCGCGCCGCACGACACGGCCACGCTCACGCTCGTCGACCAGCTTGTCCAGTGGGCGCGACGGCGCATCGACGAGCGCGTGTTCCGGCCCGGCATGCGGATGCCGTCGATCCGCAAGCTCGCGCTCGACAAGAGCGTGTCGCGCTTCACCGTCGTCGAGGCCTACGAGCGGTTGGTCGCGCAGGGCTACCTCGACTCGCGGCGCGGCTCGGGTTTCTACGTGCGCGAGCGCACGGCCGCCGGCCCACAGCCGGCCGACAGTGTCGCCCGCGTGGCCGAGGCCGCGCCGGTGCACAACACGATCGACGTCGTCTGGCTGCTGCGCAACATGCTGCACACCGTCAGCCCGGAAAAGGGGCCGGGTCTCGGCTATCTGCCGGGCCGCTGGCTCGACGGCGAACTGATCACCGGTGCGCTGCGCGCGCTCGGGCGCCAGTCCGGCGCGCAGATGCTCGGCTTCGGCACCGCGCAGGGCTTCCTGCCGCTGCGCCAGCAACTGCAGACGCGCCTCGCCGAAGTGGAGATCGGTGCGAAGCCCGAACAGATCGTGCTGGTGTCGGGGATCACGCAGGCGATCGACCTGATCTCGCGGATCTACGTGAAGCCCGGCGATGCGGTGATCGTCGGCGATCCGGCCTGGTTCCAGATGTTCGGCCGCTTCGCGGCGCAGGGCGCGCAGCTCGTCGGGATGCCGTACACGCCGGACGGCCCCGATCTCGACGCGCTCGAAACGCTCGTGCAGATGTGGCGGCCGAAGATGCTCGTGATCAATTCGGTGCTGCAGAACCCGACCGGCACGTCGCTGTCGGCTGCGCAGGCGTTCCGGATCCTGAAGCTCGCGGAGGCGTACGACTTCCTCGTCGTCGAGGACGACGTGTACGGCGACCTGTGCCCGCCGAGCTATCCGGCCACGCGCCTCGCGAGCCTCGATCAACTCAAGCGCGTGATCTACCTCGGCAGTTATTCGAAGACGCTCGCGGCGAACCTGCGGGTCGGCTACGTCGCGTGCGCGCCGGAGATCGCCAAGGCGGTCACCGACCAGAAGATGCTGGTCGGGATGACGACACCCGAGCTCAACGAGCGCGTGCTTTACAAGATTCTGACCGAAGGGCACTACCGGCGCCACGTCGAGCGGCTGCGCGCGCGGCTCGACGGCGTGCGCGACAAGACCGCGCGGATGCTCGAGCGCACGGGGCTCGGCCTCTTCACGATGCCGGCGGCCGGGATGTTCCTGTGGGCCGACACGGGCGTCGATTCGGACGCGCTCGCGGCGGTCGCGCACGAGGCCGGCTTCTTGCTGACGCCGGGCAGCCTGTTCTCGCCGCAGCAATCCCCGTCGACGTGGATGCGCTTCAATGTCGCGAACTGCGGCGATCCGGCGCTGCCGGGGCTGCTGTCGCGCTATATCGATTCGGCCGTGCGCCGCGCGTCGTGACCCGGCGCGGCATGCCCGCCCTTGAAATCGGGCGTGCCGTCCCCAGATACGCGCGCAAACCGCCAGCGCGAGGCGATCGCCTTTCACGGCCCGGCCGGCATCGCGCGCCGGGCGCCTGCGCCACACCATTCAAGTTCAAGTAAGAGGAAACAGCATCCATGGCACACGAAACGATGAGCTTTCAGGCAGAGGTCAAGCAACTCCTCCACCTGATGATCCATTCGCTCTACAGCAACAAGGAAATCTTCCTGCGCGAACTGGTGTCGAACGCGTCCGACGCGGCCGACAAGCTGCGTTTCGAAGGGCTCGCGGACAGCGCGCTGTACGAGAACGATCCGAACCTGCGCATCCGCATCGGCTACGACAAGGCCGCGCGCACGATCACGATCGACGACAACGGCATCGGCATGAGCCGCGATGAAGCGATCGCGAACCTCGGCACGATCGCACGTTCGGGCACCAAGGAATTCTTCACGAAGCTGTCCGGCGACCAGCAGAAGGACGCGGCGCTGATCGGCCAGTTCGGCGTCGGTTTCTACTCGGGCTTCATCGTCGCCGACAAGATCACGGTCGAAACGCGTCGCGCGGGCCTGCCGGCGAGCGAGGCCGTGCGCTGGGAAAGCGCGGGCGAGGGCGATTTCACGATCGACGCGATCGAGCGCGCGCAGCGCGGCACGACGATCACGCTGCACCTGCGCGAAGGCGAGGACGAACTGCTGTCGTCGCACCGCCTGCAGTCGATCATCCAGAAGTATTCCGACCACATCGCGCTGCCGATCCTGATGCAGAAGGAAGAATGGGATCAGGAAAAGGGCGAGATGGTCCTGAAGGACGAGGACGAGACCGTCAACCAGGCGAGCGCGCTGTGGACGCGTTCGAAGAGCGACGTCACCGACGAGCAGTACACGCAGTTCTACCAGCACATCGCGCACGATCACCAGGATCCGCTCACGTGGACGCATAACCGCGTCGAGGGCCGCAGCGAATACACGCAACTGCTGTTCGTGCCGTCGCACGCGCCGTTCGATATGTGGAACCGCGACTATCGCGGCGGCCTGAAGCTGTACGTGAAGCGCGTGTTCATCATGGACGACGCCGAGCAACTGCTGCCGCAATACCTGCGTTTCGTGAAGGGCGTCGTCGATTCGGCCGACCTGCCGCTGAACGTGTCGCGCGAGATCCTGCAGGAAAGCCGTGACGTGAAGGCGATCCGCGAAGGCGTGACGAAGCGCACGCTGTCGATGCTCGAAGAGCTCGCGAACGCGGAAGAGGATGCCGGCAAGGAGAAGTACAAGACGTTCTGGAGCGCGTTCGGCCAGGTGCTGAAGGAAGGCCTCGGCGAGGATCACGCGAACCGTGAGCGCATCGCGAAGCTGCTGCGCTTCGCGTCGACGCACGGCGACACCGACGCGCAGGACGTGTCGCTCGCCGACTACGTGTCGCGCATGAAGCCCGAGCAGAGCAAGATCTACTACGTGACGGCCGACGCATGGCAGGCCGCGAAGAACAGCCCGCACCTCGAAGTGTTCCGCAAGAAGGGCGTCGAGGTGCTGCTGCTGACCGATCGCGTCGACGAATGGATGCTGTCGTTCCTGCAGGAATTCGACGGCAAGCCGCTCGCGAGCGTGGCGCGCGGCGACCTCGATCTCGGCGAGCTGAACGACGAGGAGAAGAAGGCGCAGGAACAGGCGGGCGAAGCGATCAAGCCCGTCGTCGAGAAGATGAAGGAAGCGCTCGGCGACAAGGTGAAGGAAGTGCGCGTCACGTTCCGTTTGACCGATTCGCCGTCGTGCCTCGTCGCGGACGACAACGACATGAGCGGCTACCTGCAGCGGATGCTGAAGGCGGCCGGCCAGAACGCGCCGGCGATGCAGCCGATCCTCGAGATCAATCCGGATCACGCGCTCGTGAAGCAGCTGAACGCCGACAGCGCTGATTTCGGCGACTGGTGCCATCTGCTGTTCGATCAGGCGCTGCTGGCCGAAGGCGGCATGCTCGACGATCCGGCAAGCTTCGTGAAGCGGACCAACGCGCTGCTGCTGTCGCGCGCCGCGTGAACGCGCGCATGCGATTCGACGGCGGTCAGGCCGGCTGGCGCGAGACGCCGCGGCCTGGCTGCACGCTCGACCAGCGCGACTGGCTGACGCGCGGCGGATCGCTGACCGCGCACCTCGCAAGGCTTGGCCGCGTGAATGTGCGCGTGACGCGCGAGGCCGTCGACTGCCCGTGGTTCGACGAACCGGACGCGGTCGCCAGTGCCCCGCGCGCGCCGATGTGGGTGCGCGAGGTGATCCTGTCGGTCGACGGCACGCCGTACGTCGCTGCGCACAGCATCGCGCCGCTTTCCGCCAGCAAGGGCGTGTGGCAGGCGATGCGGCGGCTGCGCACGCGGCCGCTCGCGGAGCTGCTGTACAGCGATCCGCAGGTCGAGCGTTCGGCGCTCGTCAGCCGGCGCGTGATCGCCGGCCATCCGCTGTTTGCGCTGGCGAGCCACGCGCTTGACGGGGCGCGAGCCCCGCATTCGTTCGCCGCGCGGCGCTCGGTGTTCCAGCGTCACGGCAAGCCGTTGATGGTCACCGAATGCATGCTGCCGGCACTGTGGCGCCATCTCGATGCGCACGGCGACGGGCCGCGTTCGGGCGGCCCGGGCGGAGGCGCGTGATGCTGCGGGGTTTCCCGCCGGTCGTCGCGGCGAATACGCATACGATGATACTCGGCAGTTTTCCGGGCGAGGCTTCGCTCGATGCCGCGCAGTATTACGCGCATCCGCGCAACCAGTTCTGGCGGCTGCTTGGCACGGTGCTCGGCGAGCATGGGCTGCACGAGCTCGCGTACGACGCGCGGCTCGAGCGCGTGCTGTCGCACGGGATCGGTATCTGGGACGTGCTGGCCGCGTGCCATCGCGAGGGCAGCCTCGATTCGGCGATCCGGCATGCGAAGCCGAACGATTTCGATGCGTTGAGGGAACATGCGCCGTTGCTGAAGCGCGTGTGTTTCAACGGCAAGACGGCGGGGCGGTTTGCGGAGGTGATCGGTGCAGCGGGGTACGACACGCTCGTGCTGCCATCGTCGAGCCCGGCGAATGCGATGCTGTCGTTCGAGCAGAAGCTCGCGCAGTGGCACGGGATTCGTGCCTGACGATTTGTCGGATCGTCGCTTATTCGTCCTTGCCCCAGCGCCATTTCGGCTTTTCGCCTTTGAGCCAGCACACGACCGTGAGCGTGGCCACCAGCGCCACGATGCATGCCGCGAACGCCAGCGGTGATTGGGCGGGCGAGACATGCGTCGCCACCACCACGATCCCGATCACGAAGAGCAGCAGGACCACCCAGCCTTGCCACGCGACCGGCAACCCCCATCCCCAGCCGTAGCGTTTCGCCGGAAACCAGATCTTCTTGTCGGTCGACTCCATGGGACCTCCTCGACGCCAGGCGCGCACCTGATCGTATTGTGCGCCGCTATCCGATCCCGGTACGGCGCCCCAGCGGCCATGCCCACGCCCCGTCATGCGAACGGCGGCGAGTCGTCCGCCGCTGTTCGCATCGACGCACGCGCGCCGGGAATACGACGCTGCGTCAGAACGTGATCGCGGCCTTCACGGACTGGACCGCCGCGCCGTTCAGCAGGATGTAGAAGTTCTGCGGCGTCGTGCTGCCGGCGGGCGCGATCGCGAGCATCGTGCCGTCGCGGATCACGGTCCCGATGTCGATCTGCCCGTTGTTCTGATAGAAGACCCGATACTCGGTCGTCGGCGCATCGAGTGCCGCGTGGGCGACCCATGCACGGACGCCCGCGAGCGTGACGATCTGGCCGTCGCTCAGGTTGTAGGTCTTGTTGTCCGCCGTGCTCGTGTACGGGAAGAACGCTTCCAGCGTCGATGCCGTCGTGCTGCACGGCGTCGGGGTCGTGCCGGTCGTTTGCGGTGCGGCGCAGTCGCCGGTCAGCACCGTGTCGCCAACCACCTGGCGCGTGACCTTCATGTAGGCGGCGCCCGATTGCCACGTCGCCTGCTTGTTGTACAGCGACGTGCCGTTGATCGTGTTCGTGATGACGCCCAGCGCGCTGTCGTCGAACAGTTCGGCCGGCGAGCCGGCGATCGTGCCGGACAGCGGCACGATCGTGTAATTCGTGCCAAGCATCGTCATCGCAGCGGTATGGCCGTCCGCAGCGAGGTCCGTGAGCTGGACGTTCGCGCCGCTGTAGCTGACCTGTTCCTGCGTGCTCGTCACGACCGCACCGTTGACGACATAACGCGGGTCGGCCAGCGTCGGCACGGGCAGCGACGCAGAGACCGATGACAGGCCTTTCGTCAACGGCTGCGGTCCGCCGGACGGACTTTGCGCGAGGCTTTGATCTTCCGCATAGAAATAGCTGCCCTGACCGATGCTCACCGCTCCGCTGCTCGACGTGGAGATCGACAGTTGCGCGTGCAGGTAGTGCAGCCCGCCGTTCGCGGCCAGCGCGAAGCTTTCGTAGTTCTGCTGGTTGGCGCTGAGATTGCTGGCGGGCGTACTCGACGCGTTGCTGTCGCCGCCGCCACCGCCGCCGCATGCGGTGAGCAGCAGGGTGCCGCTCAATGCGGCTGCGTAGCCGGCGTGTGCCAGGCGTGTTTTCTGTGTCATGGGGTCTCTCGTTTTTTTGTTTGTAATCCGTAAGATTTAAAGCGTCGCGGCGTGTGGCCGACGCCGGAGCATAGCGTGTCGCGGGCGCAGTGACGAGCGACAGGCGGGCCGTTTGACGCGGCTGCCGGCATGCGTGGATTACCGAATATTTCCGGAGCGGTGCGAGCGTGTCCGTGCGTTGGCGCGACGAACGGGGCGTGCGACAGAATCGGCCAGGCGGCGAGGTCTTGCTTTCGCGCCATCGAGCAGCGCAATTCCGGCGAAGTGACACGACGGCAATTGCACCGAAGCGCGGGACGCGTGTCCATCCGGCGGCAGAATCCCCGCCAATGCTATCCTCTCGTCCGCTAAAACCAGCTTCACCCAGCGAGATTCACACATGACCCGACTGATCAAGCGCGCGTCCGCCGAGGCGCGCGCGTCCAAGCGCAGCAAGCCGTCCGCGTACAACGGCTCCGAAAAACTCCAGCCGCCGCGCGTGAAGCGCCGTCCGGAAATCGACGAACACGACGATGTGCCGGTGCTGGAAGCACCGCGCAAGCCGCGCTTCGCCCCCGTCACGTTCTCGGAAGAGGGCGGCGTGCGTTTCCTGCATTTCGGCACCGAATGGGTGCAGGGTGCGATGCGGATCTCGAAGCCGCTGCATATCGAGCTCGAATACGCACAGCAGATGATGGCGTGGCTGCTGTTCCTCGAAACGCCCGAGCGGATCGTCCAGCTCGGGCTCGGCACCGGTGCGCTGACCAAGTTCTCGCACCGCTTCCTGCCGCAAGCGAAGGTCGAGGCCGTCGAGCTGAACCCGGCGGTGATCGTCGCCGCGCGCACGATGTTCGCGCTGCCCGCCGACGATGCACGCCTTGCCGTGCACGAAGCCGACGCATGGGATTTCGTCAACGATCCGGCCAACCGCGGCACGACGGGCGCGATCCAGGTCGACCTGTACGACGCGACCGCGCGCGGCCCGGTGCTCGACAGCGTTGCGTTCTACCGCGCGGTGCGCGGCTGCCTCGCCGACGCGGGCATCGCGACGATCAACCTGTTCGGCGATCATCCGAGCTTCGTGCGCAACATGAAGCACCTGAACGCGGCGTTCGATCACCGCGTGATCGCACTGCCGGAAGTGCACGACGGCAACCGGATCGCGATCGCGTTCTCGGGCCCCGCGCTCGACGTGTCGTTTGCCCAACTCGACGAGCGTGCGAAGCTGATCGAGGACACGCTGAAGCTGCCCGCACGCAAGTGGGTGAAAGCCTTGAAAGAAACGACCGGCGCACGCGACACCGCGTTCGCGATCTGACGCTTCATGCACCGGCGGCATGCCGGTGCAACCACGCGACAAGGGGCGGATCACCTCGGGTTCGCCCCCGCTTGACCGCGTGCTCGCGGCTCCTATACTGGCGCGAAGCCAGGGGAGCCGCAGCCTACCCGTTTTGCGCTCCTCTCGGCGCCGTACCCGCTCAACAAGATCGATAACCGGGAAAGATGAGGAGACGTCATGGCTCACGATGCCGACGCCAACCGGGCCGCCAAGCGCTGGCTCTGGCTGCTGGTACTGCCGCTGATCGCGATGGTCTGGGTACCGTCGTACAGCAAGATCGAACCGCAGTTGTTCGGTTTTCCGTTTTTCTACTGGTACCAGCTGCTGTGGGTCTTCATTAGCGCGGTGATTACCGCGTTCGTGTACTTCAAGACCAAGAACGCGTGGAAGGCGAGCGGCCCGCAGGGAGGTGCACGATGAATCTCGGCGCAACCTTCGTCTTCGTGCTGCTGTTCATCGGCGTCACGATCATCGGTTTCCTGGCCGCGAACTGGCGGCGCGGCGATCTCGCCCATCTCGACGAATGGGGCCTCGGCGGCCGCCGCTTCGGCACGATCGTCACGTGGTTCCTGCTCGGCGGCGACCTCTACACGGCCTACACGTTCGTCGCGGTGCCCGCGCTCGTGTTCGGTGCCGGCGCGATGGGCTTCTTCGCGCTGCCTTATACGATCCTGATCTACCCGTTCGCGTTCGTCGTGTTCCCGAAGCTGTGGAGCATCGCGAAGCGGCACGGCTACGTGACGGCCGCCGACTTCGTCAACGCGCGCTACGGCAGCCGGATGCTCGCGCTCGCGATCGCGGTGACGGGCATCCTCGCGACGATGCCGTACATCGCACTGCAACTCGTCGGCATCGAAGTGGTGATCGGCGCGCTCGGCTTCGACACGACCGGCTTCGTCGGCGACCTGCCGCTGATCATCGCGTTCGCGATCCTCGCCGC
Organism: Burkholderia lata; assembly: GCF_902499025.1. GTDB lineage: Bacteria > Pseudomonadota > Gammaproteobacteria > Burkholderiales > Burkholderiaceae > Burkholderia > Burkholderia lata_C. The sequence goes on from NZ_CABVPW010000015.1 coordinate 141,293, forward strand.
CTACACGTACACGTCGGGGCTGCGCGCGCCCGCGATGATCGCGATCGTCAAGGACATCCTGATCTACATCACGATCGCCGCGGCGGTCATCGTGATCCCGGCGAAGCTCGGCGGCTTCGGGCACATCTTCGCCAGCGTGCCGCCCGCGAAGCTGCTGCTGAAGGCGCCCGACGCGATGAGCCTGAACGGCTACAGCGCGTATGCGACGCTCGCGATCGGCTCGGCGCTCGCGCTGTTCCTGTATCCGCACTCGGTGACGGCGATCCTGTCGTCGTCGTCCGGCAACTCGATCCGCCGCAACATGGCGATGCTGCCCGCGTATTCGTTCGTGCTCGGCCTGCTCGCGCTGCTCGGCTACATGGCGCTGGCCTCGGGTGTGAAGGACATGCCGCAGTACGCGCCGTACTTCAAGGCATTCGGCCCGAACTTCGCGGTGCCCGCGCTGTTCCTCGAGTACTTCCCGTCGTGGTTCGTCGGCGTCGCGTTCGCGGCGATCGGCATCGGCGCGCTGGTGCCGGCGGCGATCATGTCGATCGCGGCCGCGAACCTGTACACGCGCAACATCCACCGCGAGTTCGTGAACCGCAACATGTCGCACGAGCAGGAGACGCACGTCGCGAAGCTCGTGTCGCTGATCGTGAAGGTCGGCGCGGTGGCGTTCATCCTCGGGCTGCCGCTGACCTACGCGATCCAGCTGCAGCTGCTCGGCGGGATCTGGATCATCCAGACGCTGCCCGCGATCGTGCTCGGCCTCTATACGCGCGTGCTCGACCATCGGGGCCTGCTGGCCGGCTGGGCGGCCGGCATCGTGTGCGGCACGTGGATGGCGATTTCGCTGAAGCTCGCCAGCTCGATCTTCACGATCCACCTGTTCGGTCTCGCGATTCCCGGCTACGCGGCCGTGTGGTCGCTGGTCGTGAACCTGGTGGTGGCGGTGGTGGTGAGCGTGCTGGTGCGCGTGATGGGCATGGCGCATGCGGAGGATCGCACGCGGCCGGAGGACTATCTCGACGTCGTCGAGGGCTGATTCCCCCATCTTCTGTTGCAGTTTCGACACGACGCCCGCGACGCAAGTCGCGGGCGTTTTGCATGGTGCGCCGCGAACACCGCGTGTGGCCGTGCGCCCGTTTGCGCCGATCTCCAAGCGATTCTAGGGCGGCCGCGCCGTGGCGAAAATCGGTGCAAGACCGATTGGATGGCGTGTGGCCCGCTTGCCAATAATGCGTCCCGCCCGGCTGTACCGGGCGATTCGATCTCCACACGATCCGATTATATGAGGGATGCAATGACGAAGATTTGGGTTTGGGTAATGGCCATGTGCTGCGTGGCGCTGGCCGGCTGTGTCAACGCGTACTACAGGTGAGGCGCACGATGAGAATCCTGTTGATGTGGGCGCTCGTCGCACCGATCCTGCTCGCCGGTTGCGCGAACATGTACTACCGTTGACGGCGGGCCGCGATGAAAACGATCTTGTCGGCCGCCGTGCTGTGCGCGGCGCTCGCCGGCTGCATTTCGGTGTACGGCCCCGGGCAGCGATATGCGGCGCGCGATGCGCCGCAAGAAAAACACGATGCCGCCGACGATGCGTCCGGTGCGTCCGACGCGTCAAAGGGTGACGCCGCATCGCGCATCGTGATCGGCAATCGCAAGTATGACGAAGTGTGGGCGGCGGTTGCGCAGTTCTATGCGGACCACAAGCTCGCGGTGCGCGTCAGCGATCGCGACGCGGGGCTCGTTGCCGCCGCGTATGCCGATTACCCGAACGCGGGCAACTTTCTGGATTGTTCCGAACTGAAGCAGACGTCGAACGTGACGCACACGCTGAAGGTCGTCACGCGCGTCGACGAGGCGACGCAGGGCGTGACCGTGTCGATCGACGTTGCGGGCATGGCCGGCGTGGTCGCGGCCGGCAAGCAGAAGGGCGCGCGCGTCGCGTGCCGCTCGAACGGCACGCTCGAGCAGGCGCTGGCGGAGGTGCTGCGCAAATGACGAGCCCGCCCGGGCACCGCGGCGGCGCGGTGTCCGGGCGGCTGACGCGTGCGTTACTGGCCCGCGCGCTCCGCGAGGTTCTCGCGCTGCGACAGGTCTTCGACGTTGACCATCCAGTGCACGCCGAAGCGATCCTTCGCCATCCCGAAGCCGAGCGCCCAGAACGTCTTGCCGAACGGCATCGTCACTTCGCCGCCGTCGGCGAGCGCATTGAACAGCTTCTGGCCTTCCTCGACCGTCGCCGGGTTCAGCGACAGCGAATAGCCGGCGTGCATGCCGCCGCCGGGCTGGCTGCAGTCGCCGTCCGAGCACATGATCATCGAGTCGCCGATCGTGAAGCTCGCGTGCATCACCTTGTCGGCCATCTCCGGCGTCATCGGGTAGTCGGGATTCGGCGGCGCGTCCTTGAAGTGCATCTTGAACATCGTCTTTGCACCGAGCGCCTTTTCGTAGAACTGAAGGGCTTCGTCGGCACGACCGTAAAACGTCAGGTACGGTTGAACTTGCATCGTTGTCTCCTGTAATGGGCCGGCCTGCGCATCCGCGCGGGTTCGGCACCGTGCAAGACTGACTGGGAAGGGGTGTATCGGGAGGCGGCCGGCGCACCCGTGACGTGGATTGTAGTGCGCGTGCTTGACGATGGAATGAAAAATAAAACGGCCGCGAACATGACGTTCGCGGCCGTGTGCGGCTGCTTGCTGACGGCTGTTGTCAGTGTTGCTGACAGCCGCTGACGCGTGCTGCGACTTAGCGCAGCGAGTCGATCAGCTTCTCGAGCTTCACCGCATCGGCGGCGAATACGCGGATGCCTTCGGCGAGCTTTTCGGTCGCCATCGCGTCGTCGTTCAGCTGGAAGCGGAACGCTGCCTCGTCGATCGCGACGCGTGCGGCAGGCTTGTCCTGCAGCGCTTCCGGCGACAGCTTGCGCGTGACCGTGTCGTTGCTGTCCTGCAGCTTCTGCAGCAAATCGGGACTGATCGTCAGCAGATCGCAGCCGGCGAGTTCGGTTATCTGGCTGGTCGTGCGGAAGCTCGCGCCCATCACTTCGGTCGTGTAGCCGAACGTCTTGTAGTACGTGTAGATGCGGCGCACCGACTGCACGCCCGGATCGTTCGCACCACCGTCCTTCTCTTCATTCCACTCTGCGCCGGCCTGCTTCTTGTACCAGTCGTAGATGCGGCCGACGAACGGCGAGATCAGCTGCGCGCCGGCTTCCGCGCAGGCGGCGGCCTGCACGAGCGAGAAAAGCAGGGTCATGTTGCACTTGATCCCTTCCTTCTGCAGCACTTCGGCCGCGCGGATGCCTTCCCACGTCGACGCGAGCTTGATCAGGATGCGCTCGCGGCCGATGCCGGCTGCTTCGTACAGCTTGATGAGCTCGCGGCCCTTGTCGATCGAGCGCTGCGTGTCGAACGACAGGCGCGCGTCGACCTCGGTCGACACGCGGCCCGGGATCAGCTTCAGGATCTCGGTGCCGAATGCGATCAGCAGGCGGTCGATGATGAAATCGGTGCTTTCGTTGCGGTGATCGCGGACGGTTTTCTCGAGGATCGGCTTGTACGCATCCTTCTGGACGGCCTTCAGGATCAGCGACGGGTTCGTGGTCGCGTCCTGCGGCTGGTATTGCGCAAGCTGCTGGAAATCGCCCGTGTCGGCGACGACGGTCGTGTACTGCTTCAGCTGGTCGAGTGCGGTAGTCATGGCGATTCGGAAGAAGGGCGCAAGGCGCCGGGTTCTCACGGGCCGCGCGAGCGCGGCGGCGAAGCGAGGCGGCGCCGGGCACCGCCTCCGATCCGCTATTCTAGGCCCGATTCGTGTCGCGCACGTTCTGGCGTGTCCGATGGCCGCAGTGGCGGGCGCCGTGCCGCGTCATGCCGGGCGGCGCGCGTTCAGGATCACCTGCGTGACGATCCCCGCGACGAGCCCCCAGAACGCCGAGCCGATCGACAGCAGCGTGAGGCCCGACGCGGTGACCATGAACGTGACGAGCGCGGCTTCGCGCTGCTTCACGTCCTGCATCGCGCTCGCGAGGCCGCTCATGATCGAGCCGAACAGCGCGAGCGCGGCGACCGACACGACGAGCGCCTTCGGCAGCGCCGCGAACAGCGCGGCGATCGTCGCGCCGAAGATCCCCGCGATCAGGTAGAACGTGCCGCACCACACGGCGGCCGTATAGCGCTTCGCGCGATCCTCGTGCGCTTCCGGGCCCGTGCAGATCGCGGCCGTGATCGCCGCGAGGTTGACGCCGTGCGAGCCGAACGGTGCGAGCAGCAGCGACGCGAGGCCGGTGGTCGCGATCAGCGGCGACGACGGGGTCTGATAGCCGTCCGCGCGCAGCACCGCGATGCCCGGCACGTTCTGCGATGCCATCGCGACGACGAACAGCGGGATGCCGATGCTGACGATCGCCGCGATCGAGAAGGCCGGCATCGTGAACACGGGCTTCGCGAACGCGATATGAAAGCCGCTGAAGTCGAGCAGGCCGAGGCCGCCGGCGACCGCCGTGCCGACGATCAATGTCGTCACGATCGCGTACCGCGGCGCGAGCCGCTTGACGATCAGGTACGTGAAGAACATCGCGAGCACGAGCGCGGTCTGGAACTGCGCGGCGCGGAAGATCTCGATGCCGATCTCGAACAGGATGCCCGCGAGCAGGGCGGCGGCGATGCCGGCAGGAATCTTGCGCATCAGCGTGTCGAACAGCCCGCTCACGCCGACGGCCGTCAGCAGCACCGCGCAGACGACGAACGCACCGATCGCCTCGGGGTAGGGCACGCCGGGCAGCGACGCGATCAGCAGCGCGGCGCCGGGCGTCGACCACGCGACGACGACGGGCGCGCGAAAGCGCAGCGACAGGCCGATCGTCGTCAGCGCCATGCCGATCGACAGCGCCCAGATCCACGACGAGATCTGCGCATCGGTGAGGTGGGCGGCGCGGCCGGCCTGGAACATCAGTACGAGCGAACTCGTGTAGCCCGTCATCATCGCGACGAAGCCGGCGACGAGGGCCGAGACGGAGGTATCGGCGAAAAAGCGGCGGCCGCCGGCGCGGCTGGCGCTCGCGGTGGGCGAGGGGTTCATGCTATCTCCGGGGGGAGGCCGCTCGGACGCGGCCTTCGTGTCTTGGTGGGTGTCGTTACTTGCTGAGTGCGCGCATCGCGGTTTCGAGGCCAGCGAGCGTGAGCGGATACATGCGATGGCCGAGCAGGTCGCGGATCACCGCGACCGACTGCCGGTATTCCCATAGCCGCTCGGGCTCCGGGTTCAGCCATGCATGATGGGGGAACTGGTCGGCGAGGCGGCGCAGCCATACGGCGCCGGCTTCCGGGTTGTTGTATTCGACCGAGCCGCCGGGCTGCAGCACTTCATACGGGCTCATCGTCGCGTCGCCGACGAAGATCAGCTTGTAGTCGGGCGTGAACTTGTGCAGCACGTCCCACGTCGCGGTGCGCTCCGAGTGGCGGCGGCGGTTGTTCTTCCACAGGTGGTCGTACACGCAGTTGTGGAAGTAGAAGAATTCGAGGTGCTTGAATTCGGCCTTCGCGGCCGAGAACAGCTCTTCGGTGCGCTTGATGTGGTCGTCCATCGAGCCGCCGACGTCGAGCAGCATCAGCACCTTCACGTTGTTGTGGCGCTCGGGCACCATCCGCAGGTCGAGCCAGCCCGCGTTCGCGGCGGTGCTGCGGATCGTGCCGGGCAGGTCGAGCTCCTCGGCGGCGCCTTCGCGCGCGAAGCGGCGCAGCCGCCGCAGCGCGACCTTGATGTTGCGCGTGCCGATCTCGACGGAATCGTCGTAGTCGCGGTACGCGCGCGCTTCCCACACCTTCACCGCGGTGCGGTTGCCGTTCGACGGGCCGCCGATGCGCACGCCTTCCGGGTTGTAGCCGCCGTGCCCGAACGGCGACGTGCCGCCGGTGCCGATCCACTTGTTGCCGCCTTCGTGGCGCTCCTTCTGCTCGTCGAGCAGTGCCTTCAAACGCTCCATCAGCTTGTCGAGCCCGCCCATCGCGTCGATCTGCGCCTTTTCCTCAGGCGACAGCTCGCGCTCGAGGCGCTTTTCGAGCCAGTCGAGCGGAATGTCGAACGCTTCGGACGGCAGGGTGGACACGCCGTGGAAATACGCGCCGAACGCCTGGTCGAACTTGTCGAAGTACTGCTCGTCCTTGACGAGCGTCATCCGTGCGAGGAAGTAGAACGCGTCGATCGACGGCGAGATCAGCCCGGCCTTCAGCGATTCGAGCAGCGTCAGGTATTCCTTCACCGAGACGGGCAGCTTGGCTGCGCGCAGCGCGTAGAAGAAATTGAGCAGCATGGCCGGGCCTTCGCGGGTGGGGGAGGATTACCGGTTGTGCCGGTTCATGTAGACGAGCCGTTCGAGCAGGCTCAGGTCCTGCTCGTTCTTCAGCAGCGCGCCCGCGAGCGGCGGCACGATCTGCTTCGCGTCCACACCGCGCAACTGGTCGGCCGGGATGTTCTCGGCGAGCAGCAGCTTCAGCCAGTCGAGCAGCTCGGACGTCGACGGCTTCTTCTTCAGGCCCGACACGCCGCGCAATTCGAAGAAGCTCTCGAGGGCCGCGCGCAGCAGCTCCTCGCGGATGTCCGGGAAGTGGACCGCGACGATCTTCTGCATCGTCGCCGGGTCGGGAAACTGGATGTAGTGGAAGAAGCAGCGGCGCAGGAACGCGTCGGGCAGCTCCTTCTCGTTGTTCGACGTGATGATGACGAGCGGGCGGTGCTTCGCGCGGACCGTTTCGCGCGTCTCGTACACGTGGAATTCCATCCGGTCGAGTTCGCGCAGCAGGTCGTTCGGGAATTCGATGTCGGCCTTGTCGATCTCGTCGATCAGCAGCACGCTCGGGTGGTCGGCATCGAACGCCTGCCACAGCACGCCCTTGACGATGTAGTTCGAGATGTCCTTCACGCGCGCGTCGCCGAGCTGCGAATCGCGCAGCCGCGACACCGCGTCGTATTCGTACAGGCCCTGCTGCGCCTTGGTGGTCGACTTGATGTGCCACTGCAGCAGCGGCATGTCGAGCGCGGCGGCCACTTCCTCGGCGAGCATCGTCTTGCCGGTGCCGGGCTCGCCCTTGATCAGCAGCGGGCGTTGCAGCGTCAGTGCGGCATTGACCGCGAGCTTCAGATCGTCGGTGGCGACGTAGTGCGAGGACCCTTCGAAACGCATGGCGGCGCTCTTCTCAATCGGGGAAAAAAACCCAGTATAAGTCAGAAGGGCTGTCCGGTTGGGCCGCGCCCGCGTATCGTTGCGGGACTGTGGCGGGGCGAACCGGGGGCGCCGTATGGACGCGTTCCCCGCCGACGCGGTACAATCTGGCCGTTTTTTTTGGCCTGCGTGGCGACCTGATAAGCAAAACGGCGCGGGCCGTTGCCGCTTCGGCGCCAGTTTCCCCTCAAGCTAGGTTACAAGAGCTATGAACAAATTCGTCGGCAAACACGTCGTTGTCGCAGCGCTCGTGGCGCTCGCGGGCAGCGCGCAGGCGGCCGGTGTGGTCGGCAACCCGAAGGACGGGGCGAGCAAGGCCGCCATGTGCATCGGTTGCCACGGCATCCAGGACTACCGCGCGGCGTACCCGGAGGTCTACCGGGTGCCTGTCCTCGGCGGCCAGAACCAGCAATACCTCGAGAACGCGCTGAAGGCCTATCGCAAGAAGGATCGTCACTTCCCGTCGATGAATGCGGTCGCCGGTTCGCTGACGGACCAGGACATCGCGGATCTGGCGGCGTACTACGCTGCCCAGAAGGCCGACTCGAAGGACAACCCCTACAAGTAAGCGCGCGCCGCCGATCTCTCCGGCGGGACAGGAGCATTCATGAACAACGCATTCAAGACGGCGGCGGTTGCACTGGCGGCCGGCCTCGCGATCGGTACCGCGCACGCGGCGGACACCACGAAGGGCAAGGAACTGGTCGAATCGCACAACTGTGCCGCCTGCCACGGCGCGCAGATGAACAAGCCGATCAACGCCGAATATCCGCGCCTCGCCGGCCAGCATGCCGACTACCTCGTGTGGGCGATGCGACAGTACCAGATGGGCCTGACGAATCCGCTGCTCGGTCGCAACAACGCGATCATGCAGGCACAGGTGCAGAGCCTGTCGGTCAGCGACATGAAGGACATCGCGGCCTACATCGAGTCGCTGAAAGAAACCGACCTCGTGTTCAAGAAGTAAGCGCGACGGGCCCGACGGGCTCGCGCAGCAAAAATACCCCGCCTCGGCGGGGTATTTTTTTGTCCGCGACCCGGCGCCCGTGGGCCGGTGTCGTGGCGCTCAGTCGCGCGATGCGCGGCGCAGGATGCGCTGCAGGTACGCGTCGGTATCGGGCGGCGTGCCGGTGCGCTGTGCTTCCCAGATCGTCTCGCCGAGGCATTCCATGATCGAATGCTGCGCTTCGTGGGTCGAGTCGAGCTTTGCCGCCAGCTTGTCGTGCGCGGCGCGGATGCCGGGCGGCTGGTCGATCGACAGCTGCTCGCTGATCGCGAGGTGCATCGACAGGTGCAGGAACGGGTTCGTGCGGCCTTCCTCGGGCGTGTACTCGCGTGCGGTCGCGCCATCGGCGTCGGCGAGTTCGTCGTGGTATTCGGGATGCTCGACGATCCAGTCGGCTGCGATCGCTTCCAGCGGCGTCAGGATCTCGCCGGCGCGCTGCTTGCGCCAGGTCTCGGTGAAAAAGCGACGCACTTCGTCGCGGCTTGGATTGAACATGGTGGGGAAACGTCGTGATTCGGACGGCGTGATGCCGCGTCGCGCATTGTACGCCGGGTCGGCGGACGGCGCTGGCGGCGGGCGGGAGCGGGGCGCGCGGTGGCAGCGGCGGTCGCCCGCGGGCCGCGCAGGTAATGCCGCGCCGGCCGGTTGCCACGGCGCGCTGCCGGCGCCACGGAACGGGTAAGCGCGGGCTAGGCTCGCCGCCGCCGCACCGTTACACTCCGACGATTTCCGCCGCCACGCCGTTCGCGCCCGTTCCTTCATGACCGCCACCGCCCACCCGTCGTCCGCCGCCCTGCAGGGCACGCTCTACGTCGCGCTGTCCGCCGCCGCGTTCGGCGCGATGGCGATCTTCGGCCGCTATGCGTACGCGGCCGGCGTGGACGTGCTCGGGCTGTTGATCGTGCGTTTCGCGATCGGCGGCGCGGTGCTTGCCGCGATCGCACGGCATCGCCGCGTCGCATGGCCGCGCGGGCGCGCGCTCGCGCCGCTCGTGGCGATGGGCGCGCTCGGCTACGTCGGGCAGTCGTTCTGCTATTTCAGCGCGTTGCAGCACGCGCAGGCGAGCCTCGTCGCGCTGCTGCTGTACCTGTATCCGGCCTTCGTCACGCTGCTGGCCGCGTGGTGGCTCGGCGAGCGCCTCACGCGCGCAAAGGCCGTCGCGCTCGTGCTGTGCGTCGCGGGTTCGGCGCTGATGGTCGGCGGCGGGCACGGCGAGCCGCTCGGGATCGCGCTCGCGCTGGCCGCCGCGGTGATCTATTCGCTGTACATCGTCGGCGGCACGAAGGCGACACGCGGCGTCGATCCGCTCGCGACCACCGCGGTCATCTGCCTGTCGGCCACCGCGACGCTCGTGGCGATCGCCGTCGTGCGGACCGCGGCGTTCGGCGCGCCGCCGCGCTGGCCCGCGACGGCCGGCGGCTGGGCATCGATGCTGGCGATCGCGCTCGTGTCGACGGTCGCGGCGATGCTCGCGTTCTTTGCCGGGCTCGAACGGCTCGGGGCCGCGCGCACGTCGATGCTGTCGACGCTCGAACCGGTCGTGACGGTCGCGCTGGCGGCGCTGCTGTTCGGCGAAGCGCTGTCGCCGTTGCAGTGGGCGGGCGGCGTCGCGATTCTGGCGGCCGTGCTGGCGCTCGTGCGCGCGGGCGGTGCGGCGGCCGACGACGCGACCGCGACGTCCAATGCGTAGTCTGGAAGCGGAAAGCGAGGGCGATGGCGCAGGTGGCTACGCATTGTCGCGGCTGCGGTTTGCCGGCGGAGCCGCGGCCGATGGGGCGTGCATCGAGCGTCCGGCCGCCTGGCGCCGGGCGGTCTGCGGCACGTCAGCCGCGCTGGCGCGTCACTCGTTCGGCGGCGGCGTCTTCGGCCTGAATTCGCACAGCGGCTCGATCGCGCAGTGCCAGCATTCGGGCTTGCGGGCCTTGCACACGTAGCGCCCGTGCAGGATCAGCCAGTGGTGCGCGTCCTGCAGGAATTCCTTCGGCGTGAACTTCTCGAGCGCGGCCTCGACGGCGCGCACGTCCTTGCCCGGCGCGAGCCCCGTGCGGTTCGCGACGCGAAAGATATGCGTGTCGACCGCGATCGTCGGTTGGCCGAACGCGGTGTTCAGCACGACGTTCGCGGTCTTGCGGCCGACGCCCGGCAGCCCTTCGAGCGCTTCGCGATCGGCCGGCACCTCACCGTCGTAGCGGTCGAGCAGGATCCGGCACGTCGCGACCACGTTCTTCGCCTTGGTGCGGTACAGGCCGATCGTCTTGATGTACTCGGTGACACCTTCTTCACCGAGTGCGACGATTTGTCGCGGGGTGTTCGCGACCGGAAACATCTTCCGCATCGCCTTGTTGACCGATACGTCGGTCGCCTGCGCGGACAGCATCACGGCGATCAGCAGCTCGAACGGCGTCGAGTATTCGAGCTCGGTGGTCGGATGCGGATTGAGGCTCTGCAGCGTTTCGTAGATCGCGTGTCGTTTGCTGGCGTTCATGGAGCGTTCTGGTCGGGCGGTGCGGACGGGCCGCCCGGGCCGTCGTTGCCTGCGTCGTTCTCTTCGTCGTTGCCGCTCGCGGCCGCCGCTTCGGCGTCGCGCTGGGCCTGCTGTTCGGCGAGCCGCTTGCGGCGCGCCTCGGCCGCGTCGATCTGCGCCTGGACGGCCGCGCTCACGCCTTCGGTGTTCTTCGGCCCGGTGTCTTGCCCGGACAGTTCTTCCTTCTTCTTGCGCGCCCGTTCGAGCGCGGCGGCGATGATCGCGCGCTTCTTCGCTTCGGCGTCGTCCGCGGCCGGTGCGGCGGCCGGCGCGCTGGATTGCGCTTCCGCCGGTGCCGCTGCCGGCTTCGCGGCACTGGCCGCGCGGCGGGCCGCGGCGCGCGCTTCGGCGGCCTCGCGTTCGCGGCGCTGGCGGGCGAGCCGCAGGTCATGGTGCTCGCGCGCGGCATCGGCCTGTTCCTGCGACCACGCGTCCCAGCCGGTGCGATCGCCGGTCACCGGCAGCATCGCGATGCAGTCGACGGGGCAGGGCGGCACGCACAGGTCGCAACCCGTGCACTGCGACTCGATGATCGTGTGCATCTGCTTCGGCGCGCCGACGATCGCGTCGACCGGGCACGCCTGCATGCACAGCGTGCAGCCGATGCACAGGCTTTCGTCGATGAAGGCGACCGCGCGCGGATGCTCGCTGCCGTTGACGGGGTTCAGCGGAATCACCGGCTTGCCGAGCAGGCTCGACAGGCGCGCGATGCCTTCGGCGCCGCCGGGCGGGCACTGGTTGTAGTTCGCGTCGCCGGCGGCGATGGCCTCGGCGTACGGGCGGCAGCCGTTATAGCCGCACTTCGTGCATTGCGTCTGGGGAAGCAGATCTTCGATGCGATCTGCGAGTGTTTTGGAATCGGTCACGGTGACAACGGGCGCAGCGGCGCCGAATGGCTCTCGGCCGTGTCGGGCGCGGCCGGAAAGGTTTGCCAAAGCTCGATTATCGCCGATTTCCCGCATTGCGCTGGACGCCGTCTGTGCGCATAATCGAACCGCTTTTTTGCAGGGGCTCAGCAGGAGGGCGGCCGCCCGCGGCGCGCCCGTTCCAGGGCGGCCGGCGCCAAGGCGGTGGGGGTGCCGGTCCGGATCAAGCGGCTCACATAGCAAAACGCCACCATGAATCAGCCAAAAATCAAAAGAGATCCTGAAGGTACGCGCCGCCGCATCCTGATGGCGGCAGCCGAAGAGTTCGCGAGTGGAGGGCTGTTCGGCGCGCGCGTCGACCAGATCGCGCGCCGGGCCGAAACCAACGAGCGCATGCTCTATTACTATTTCGGCAGCAAGGAGCAGCTGTTCACGGCCGTGCTCGAACACGCGTTCTCCGCGCTGACCGAGGCCGAGCGCGAGCTCGACCTCGACGGCGTCGCGCCGGTCGAAGCCGTCACGCGGCTCGCGCATTTCGTTTGGGACTACTACCGCGACCATCCGGAACTGCTCAGGCTCATCAACAACGAGAACCTGCACGAAGCGCGCTACCTGCACAAGTCGACGCGGATCCGCGAGATGATGTCGCCGATCGTCGCGAAGCTCGGCAACGTGCTGACGCGCGGCCAGAAGGCCGGGCTGTTCCGCACCGACGTCGATCCGCTGCGCTTCTACGTGACGCTGTCGGGGCTCGGCTACTACATCGTGTCGAACCGCTTCACGCTCGCCGCGACGCTCGGCCGCGATTTCACCGACACCGACGAGCGCGCCGAGATGGTCAGGATGAACACCGAGGTGCTGCTCGCGTATTTGCTGCGGCGCTGATGCACCGACCGCGCTGAAGCGGCCGCCAGATGTAAAAACGCCGCCGTGCGCAGGCAACGGCGGCGTTTTTGCGTCGGAACGCGGTGCGTCAGGCGGCCTTGCGTGCGCGCACGGTCTTTGCGCGCGTGCCGCTGCCGGCGGCGCGTTTCGCGGCCGGTGCAGCCTTCGCGGGAGCCGGTGCGGCGGCCTTGGCCGGCGCTTTCGCGCGCGTGCGCTTCGCCGCGGTGGCGCGCGTCGCTTCGGCCGGTGCGTCGCCGGCCGGCACGGCGGAGAGCGTCGTGGCAGCCGGTGCCTCCGGGACATCCTTCGTCACGCCGTGCTTCGGCTCCGGCGCATGCTCGCGGATGAAGTCGCGCAGTTGCGGATAGATGATCGTGCGCCAGCGGCGGCCCGAGAAAATCCCGTAGTGACCGCATTTCTCGGCAGTCAGGCTGCGGCGATCGTCCTGCGGGATGCCCGTGCACAGCTCGTGCGCGACGTGCGTCTGGCCGCTGCCGGAGATGTCGTCGAGTTCGCCCTCGATCGTCATCAGCGCGGTGTGCTTGATGTCCTGCGGACGCACGCGCTCGCCTTCGACATCCCACGTGCCTTCCGCCAGCCGGAATTCCTGGAATACGACACGGATCGTCTCGAGGTAATACTCGGCGGCCATGTCGAGCACCGCGTTGTATTCGTCGTAGAAACGGCGGTGCGCTTCGGCGTCGTCCTCGTCGCCGCGCAGCAGGCTCTGGTAGAAATCCCAATGCGATTGCGCATGCCGCTCCGGGTTCATCGCAACGAAGCCCGTGTGCTGCAGGAAGCCCGGATACACCTGGCGGCCTTCGCCCGGATAGTTCGCGGGCACCGTGTGGATCACGTTGTTCTCGAACCACGCGGTCGAGTGCTGCGTCGCGAGCGAATTCACCGACGTCGGGCTGCGGCGCGCATCGATCGGGCCGCCCATCATCGTCATCGTGAGCGGCGTGTCCTCGCCGCGGCTCGCCATCAGCGAGATCGCCGCGAGCACCGGCACCGTCGGCTGGCACACCGAGATCACGTGCAGGTTGCGCGCGCCGATGTGACGGATGAACTCCTGGATATACGCGATGTAGTCGTGCAGGTGGAACGGGCCGGTCTCGACCGGCACCATGCGCGCATCGATCCAGTCGGTGATGTAGACCTTGTGATCCTGCAGCAGCGTGCGCACGGTGTCGCGCAGCAGCGTCGAGTGGTGGCCCGACAGCGGTGCGCAGACCAGCACGACCGGCTCGTCTTTCAGTTGGGTGACGGCGTCGGCGTCGTCCGAATAGCGCTTGAAGCGCAGCAGCCGGCAGAACGGCTTCTCGACGATCGTCTGCTCGACGATCGGGATGTTGTGGCCGTCCTTGACGATCTGGTGAATATTGAATTCAGGCTTCTCGTAATCCTTGCCGAGCCGGTACATCAGCTCGTACGCGGCGGCCATCCGCGTCGCACCCGGCATCAGCGAGAACGGGCTGGACGGATTGGCGAACGATTTGGACGCGGCCTGGGCCCAGGCCGTCAGCGGGCTCAGCATGGCGCGCTGGAATTCATGCAGTTGGTAAAGCATGCAGACTACTCCCGCGTGGGGGACGGTGCGCAAGGGCGGCGTGGGGCGTCGCGGCGTGCCGTGTGGGTCAGCGACCGGCCATGTTGCACTGCAGCCGGACAATCGCGTCGATCATATCGGACAACGATGGGTGGTGCAATGCAACATTTCCCCGATTTTTCATCAAAGTTTTGCGATTTGACGTTCTCTGACCAAGCCGCTCGCGCCGCCGTTCAGCGCCCCGTGGCGACGGCCGGCGCGGGCTGGCCGGCTGCGCGCGCCATCGCGTCTTCGTGGTGCATCAGGTTCATCGCGGTATGCACGAGCGCCACGTGCGAGAACGCCTGCGGGAAGTTGCCGACCAGCCGCCCGGCCACCGGGTCGTACTCCTCCGCGAGCAGCCCGAGGTCGTTCGACAGTGCGAGCAGCCGGCTGAACAGGCGGTGCGCGTCGTCGATCCGGCCGAGCAGCGCATAGTTGTCGACCAGCCAGAAGCTGCATGCGAGAAACGTGCCTTCGCCGGGCGGCAGGCCGTCGTCGTAGTCGGTCGTGCGGTAGCGCATCACGAGCCCGTCGTGCAGCAATTCCCGCTCGACTGCCTCGACCGTGCCGACGATGCGCGGATCTTCCGGCGGCAGGAAGCCGAGCAGCGGCATCAGCAGCACGCTGGCGTCGAGTTCGTCGCTGCCGTAGCTCTGCGCAAACGCCCGTTTGCTTTCGTGCCACGCGTTGTTGCACACGTCGGCATGGATCTGGTCGCGCAGTGCACGCCAGCGGTCGAGCGAGCCGGGCAGCCGGAACATTTCCGCCGACTTGATCGCGCGGTCGAACGCGACCCACGCCATCACCTTCGAGAACGTGAAATGGCGGCGGCCGCCGCGCGTTTCCCAGATGCCCTCGTCGGGTTCCTGCCAGATCTTCTCGAGATGATCGAGCAGCGCGCACTGCACCGACCAGACCGTGTCGTCGGCCTGCAGGCCGCCCACCCGTGCGAGGTGCAGCGCGGCCATCACCTCGCCGAACACGTCGAGCTGGAGCTGGTTCGCGGCGCCGTTGCCGACGCGCACCGGCTTCGACTCCTGGTAGCCGGGCAGCCAGTCGAGCTCCATTTCCGGCAGCCGGCGTTCGCCGGCGATCCCGTACATGATCTGGATCTGTTCGGGCGAGCCGGCCATCACACGGCCGAGCCACGTGCGCCACGCGCGCGCCTCGTCATAGTAGCCGCCGCGCATCAGCGCGAGCAGCGTGATGGTCGCGTCGCGCAGCCAGCAGTAGCGGTAGTCCCAGTTGCGGTTGCCGCCGATCTTCTCGGGCAGCGATGTGGTCGGCGCGGCGACGATGCCGCCGGTCGGCTCGTACGCGAGCGCCTTCAGCGTGATCAGCGACCGGCGCACGGCGGCCGCATAGCGGCCCTGCACCTGGCAGCGGCCCGACCATTCGAGCCAGTAGTTCTCGGTGCGTGCGAGCATCGACAGCGGATCGCGCGCGGGCGGCAGCCGCAGGTGCGACGCCGCATAGCTGAGCGAGAACGGCACGCGCTCGTCGGCGCTCACCGTGAATTCCGCGAGCGTATGGAGGTTTTCGCCGGTGAGCGGCACCGGCGTGCGCAGCACGACGGTGTCGGGGCCCGCGATCGCCTTCATGCCGTCCTCGCGGGTCAGTTGCGTGACCCACGGGATCGAGAAGCCGTAGTCGAAGCGCAGCACGAGCTCCATGCGCATCTTCATCGTGCCGTGGCGGCCGACGACGATCCGCACCAGTTCGGACCAGCCGTTGCCGGGCGGCATGAAGTCGATCACGGTGACGGCACCGTCGGCGCTTTCGTAGTCGGTTTCGAGAATCAGCGTGTCGCCGCGATAGCGGCGCGTCGTGTGCGTGATCGCGGCGTCGGCGGCCGGCGCGAGCAGCCAGCGGCCGTGCTCGGGGGTGCCGAGAAGCGCCGCGAAGCAGGCGCCCGAATCGAAGCGGGGCCAGCACAGCCAGTCGACGGAGCCGTCTTTTGCGATCAGCGCGGCGGTGTGGCCGTCGCCGACGAGGGCGTAGTCTTCGATCAGGGCAGGCATGGGCAGCGATCCTTGGGTATTCGAGTTCACAATGCGGACGGCGGCAGCCGGGGCTTCACGCCCTGGCGCCGCGCCCCGTATACTCGGCCGGGCGGCGGAGCGCATGAACGGCCGGCGTTTCGTCCTATCTCAACACTTGAAGCGACTCGATGCAAGGAGGATTCAATGCCCAACCGTTTACGCGAGCGTGACGCACGCGCTTCGACACGAGGGTTCCCGCTTAGGCTCGCTCACTGGATGAAAGGTTTCGCGATCGTGCTCTCCTTGTCCGCGACCCACGCATTTGCGCAGCAATCGCCCGCCCCGGCCGACGGCGTCTACAACCTGCTCGTCGGCACCTATACGGGCGGCGGCAGCGACGGAATCTATGTTTACCGCTTCGATACGAAAACCGGCAGCGTCGCGCCGGTGTCGTCGGCGAAGACTGTGAATCCGTCGTACCTGTTGCCGAGCCGCGACGGTCGCACCGTCTACGCGGTCAACGAACTGCCCGGCGACGACGGGCCGGCGACGCAGCGCGGCGGCGTCAGCGCATTCCGCTTCGACGCGAAGACGGGCGCACTGAGCTTCATCGACCGCGTGTCGTCGGAAGGGAACGATCCTTGCTATCTCGCGCTGTCGCCGGACGGCAAGTACCTCGTGACCGCCAATTACTCGGTCGCGAAGGATCCGGGCGGCAGTTTCGCGGTGTTTCCGCTGCGCGACGACGGCGCGGTCGGCGAGGCCGTGCTGAGCGTGCACCACGAAGGTACGGGGCCGGTGAAGGGCCGCCAGGACGGCGCGCATGTGCATTCGACGGTGTTTTCGCCGGACGGCCGTTACCTGTTCGTGCAGGATCTCGGCGCGGACAAGATCTACGGCTACCGCTACACGGTGGACGGCAGCCGCGGGCTGATCGGCCCGACCGACACGCGCTACACGCCGGTGAAGGCGGGCTCGGGCCCGCGTCACATGGTGTTCAGCGCCGACGGCCGGTACGCGTACGTGACGAGCGAGCTCAATGCGTCGGTCGAGGTGTTCGGCTACCACGACGGCAAGCTGACGCCGGTCGAGACCGTGTCGATGACCGCGCCGGGCTTCAAGGGCAAGGTCGGCGGCGGTGCGATCCACCTGTCGCCGGACGGCCGCTTCCTGTACGTGAGCAACCGTGGCGACGCGAACGACCTGGTGATCTACGCGGTGAACCAGGCCGACGGCCGGCTGAAGCTGGTCGGCCGCCAGTCGAGCCTCGGCAAGACGCCGCGCGAGTTCCTGATCGATCCGACCGGCAAGTGGCTGATCGTCGGCAACCAGGACAGCGATACGTTCTACGTGTTCAGCCGCAATGTCGAAACGGGACAACTTGGCCCGAATCCGCAGAAGGTGGCGGTCGGCAAGCCGGTCGACTTCAAGCTGGTGCCGGTGCAGCAGTAAATGAAAAAGGGCGCTGCCGATGCAGCGCCCTTTGTTTTTCGGGGCGGCCGGTTTCCCGGTGCGCCCGTATCGGTTGACGGCGGCCGCCCGGCCGCCGCGCTCAGTCGGCCGCGGCCGGTACGAGCACCTCGCGGCTGCCGTTGATGCCCATCGGCGACACGAGCCCGGCCGCCTCCATCTGTTCGACGAGGCGCGCGGCGCGGTTGTAGCCGATGCGCAATTGCCGCTGCACCGACGAGATCGACGCGCGCCGCGTGCGCACGACGAACGCGACGGCTTCGTCGTACAGCGGATCGGCTTCCGCGTCCGGCGCATCGCCGAACAGGTCCTGCGTTGCACCGTCGGTGGCCGGGCCGTCGAGGATGCCTTCCTCGTACTGCGGCTCGCCGAACTGCTTCAGGTACTCGACAACCCGGTGCACTTCCTCGTCGGCGACGAACGCGCCGTGCACGCGCTGCGGATAACCGGTGCCCGGCGGCAGGAACAGCATGTCGCCCATCCCGAGCAGCGATTCGGCGCCCATCTGGTCGAGAATCGTGCGCGAGTCGATCTTCGACGACACCTGGAACGCGACGCGCGTCGGGATGTTCGCCTTGATCAGGCCCGTGATCACGTCGACGGACGGACGCTGCGTCGCGAGGATCAGGTGGATGCCGGCCGCGCGCGCCTTCTGCGCGAGGCGCGCGATCAGCTCTTCGATCTTCTTGCCGGCGACCATCATCAGGTCGGCCAGTTCGTCGATCACGACGACGATCAGCGGCAGCGTCGACAGCGGCTCCGGATCCTCGGGCGTCAGCGAGAACGGGTTGCCGATCTTCTTTTCCTTCGCTTCCGCGTCGCGGATCTTCTGGTTGAAGCCCGCGAGGTTGCGCACGCCGACGGCCGACATCAGCCGGTAGCGCTTCTCCATCTCGCCGACGCACCAGTTCAGCGCGTTCGCCGCGAGCTTCATGTCGGTGACGACCGGCGCGAGCAGGTGCGGGATGCCTTCGTAGACCGACAGCTCGAGCATCTTCGGGTCGATCATGATGAGCCGCACGTCCTCGGGCGTCGCCTTGTACAGCAGCGACAGGATCATCGCGTTGATCGCGACCGACTTGCCCGAGCCCGTCGTGCCCGCGACGAGCATGTGCGGCGCCTTCGCGAGATCGGTGACGACCGGATGGCCGGTGATGTCCTTGCCCATCGCGATCGTCAGCTGCGAGGCCGAGTGCTGGTACTGGCGCGACTCGAGAATTTCCGACAGGCGGATCATCTGGCGCTTCGCGTTCGGCAGTTCGAGGCCCATGCAGGTCTTGCCGGGAATCGTCTCGACGACACGGATCGACGTGAGGCCGAGGCCGCGCGACAGGTCCTTCATCAGCCCGACGATCTGGCTGCCGCGCACGCCGAGCGCGGGTTCGATCTCGAAGCGCGTGATCACGGGGCCGGCCGACGCGCCGACCACCGTCACCGGCACCTTGAATTCCTGCAGCCGCTGTTCGATCACCTGCGCCGTCTGCGCGAGGTGTTCGTCGGTGATCGTTTCGATGTCGCCGGATGGAGGCTCGAGCAGGTCGAGCGTCGGCAGTTCGACGCTGAACGACGCGGGTGCGTGGAATTCGAACGCGTTCGGGCGCGGCGGGCGTGCGGGGCTGTCGGGGGCCGGTGTGCCGGCTGCGGCAGGTGCGACGGGTTCGGTTGCCGTGACGGCGGTTGCTTCGGCCGGCGGGGCAACGGGAATCGTCGGTTCGGTCGTGACAGTCGCCGGTGTGGACAGGCTCGCGCCGGGGAGTGTCGCGGCGGATTGCGGTGCCGCGGCCGACGGGGCTGCCGGTGTTGCGGGGACATTCGACACGGACCAGCTCGTCGGCGACGAGGCCGGGGCGGGCGGGGGCGCGAACGTCGTGGTTTCGATTGCCGCAGGTGCGGCAGCGATCGACGGAGCCGGTGTCGTGGCGGTTGCGCCGAAGTACGCCAGCGAGCCGAGCGGCGCGACGGGCGAGCCGGCGATCGGTTGCGCCGAAGTCGCGGCGGCGGCGATCGGTGCGGCTGCGCCGGAGGACGTTGCTGCCGTGGCGGTCGGCGCCGGCGGCACGGGCAGGCTTGCGGCCGGCTGCGATGCGATTGCGCCGGAGGGTCCGAATGTGCCGAATGTCGTACCCGTCGACGAGGTTGCCGGGGTGGCCGGATGCGTCGGGGCGTGCGCGGAAGACGGAGCAGCGATCGAGCCGGACACAGCGTTCACGGGCGTCGAGGGAGCGATCGCCGGCGTGGCGGCTGGTGCGGGCGCGGTCGAATCGGATGTCGAAGCCGACGGGCTGGCCGTCGACGCCGTCACGACGGGCGCGACGGGCGATGCGGGCGTCGATGCACGGGGGAACGACCCGTAAGTCGAGTCCGCAACGCTAACCGGCGCGGCCGAGGTAACGGACGCAACGGTCGATGCCGAAGCGGCTGGCTGCGAAAGCGGAGCCGACGCAGCGCCGGTCACGCCGATCGGGGATGTCGATGCGACGGATGAGACGGTCGATCCCGATGCGGCCGGTTGAGCAAGCGAACCAGATGCAGAAGAGGTCACGCGATCCGATGAAGCGGTAGCGGTGACCGGTGCATTGCGCGATGCGAGTGCGGATGCTGGCGTGGTCAAACCGTCGGCGGCGCCGACGAGCGGCGACGCAGGGGCAGCCGAAGCCGTTTGCGCGGCGGCAAACGGTTGAGCTGCAACCGGCGATTTCGGCAATGCCGAGGTGACTGGCGTATTCGTCGCGGCAGGCTGCGCCGTAGAAGGCGTCCACGTCCATGCCGCCGCCGGTGCCGCGCCTTGAGCGATTGCCGACAGCGGTGCGGCAGGATCCAGCGTGTCCGGCTTGGCTGTTTCCGGTGCCGGCGCCGCCGCGAACGGCCTGGTTTCGGCACTTGCGCGCGGCGTCGTCTCGGCGACCGGCGAAGAGGGGAGGGCCGCGAACGGCGTGATGTTCCCGGCAGGCTTCACGTCGGCGACGCCCTGCAGCTCGCGGGACACTGCCGCGCGATCGATGGCGGGGGCCGGTTGCGCCGTGTACGTGTCGTCGGTATCGATGGATGCCGGCGGGTTGCTTCCGGCGATGTCGCGAACCGCGTCGAGCCCGGGTTGCGTGGAAGCAGCGTCGGCCGGTTCCATTTGCGTCACGTCCGTCGATGACTCGGTAACCGGGTTCCAGGCGGATGCGTCGAACGCGGAAACCGGCTGGCTGGCGAGGTCTTCCCACGGCGCGAGGTCGATGGGTGCGTCGAACGACGGTACGGGCGTGACTCCCGGGGCCGGCGACGCGAATGCATCATCGGTGTGCCGGATCTCGTCATCGGCGTGATGCGAGAACGCGGCATCGCCGATGCCGGGATTCGAAAGCGGGTGCGGCGCGGCGGCGGCGAACGGCACGGCGCCCACATCGGCAATCGGTACGTGGACAGCGGGTGCTGCCGGCATGAACGCGTCGAGCACGATCGGCGCGTTGTCGTCGTACGCAGGCGCCGCATCGTGAGTGAGCGGAGCACCGGCGTCATGCGCCGAGAGGCCGTGGGTCGCGGCGGCGATCCCGGTCGACACTGCTGCCGATGCCGGCGCTGTAACGCCGGCTGCTGCCGCGGCTACACCGGCGACGGTTGCGGCTGCGGCCGCCGCGTGCGCCGCGTCACCCGACTGCGGACCACCCATCGTCGCCCATTGTGCGGTGCTGGCCTCGATCGAGCGCAGCGTATCGTGCACGCTCGGCGCCGGCGTGATCGGCGCGGCGGGCTTCTCCGTCCATGCATAGAGCGGCGCACGCGTCGGTGTTTGCGGCGCCGGGCGACGTCGTGCCGCATCCGGCGGCAGGCCGGCCGAACCGGCTCCTGCAGCGGGGCGTACCGGCGGGCGCTGCGGCTGCGTGCTGGCCGGCCGCGGCGTGACCGTGGTACGCGGCGGGGTGGGCTTCAACGCGGCGGTGGCCGGTCGCGCGGCAGTCGGCCGCGGGCGGACGGGTTCGAATCCGGCAGGAAGCGGGGCCGGATCGGGGCGCGGGACTTGCGAGTTCGCGGCTGCACGCGCGAGGCTGGCAGTGCTGCCGGTCGTCGGCGGCGGCATCGCGCTGGCCGGGGGGATCGGCGCGGGCGGTGTCGGCATGCTGCGCTGGGTCGCGCTCGGCTTCAACCAGCCCGACGGTGCGACAGGTTCCACGTGGGGGCGCGGGGGCGTGCTGCTGCGCGGCTTCGGCCGCGCCTGCGGGTCGGGTTTCCACAGCGTCGGACGCGAGTACCGGCCGTTCTGGCGCGGCGCCATCGAATTGACGGTATGCGCGGTAGTCGGCTGGACGACGTCGTCGTCGCGATGCAGTGCGCTGCGCGGCAGGTCCGCGATGCCGCGCGCGTCGTCGTCGCCACCGTCGCGTGCGAGCTTGACGCCGAACGACGTGTCGACCCACGCGGCGAACTGCCGCCAGCCGATGCCGGTCAGCCAGGGCAGCCCGGCGAAGAACAGCACGACCATCGCGACCGGCGTGCCGATCGGGCCGAGCACGTGGGCGAAGCCTGCCGAGAACGCATGGCCGAGCGCATTCGTGTCGGGGCCCGACAGCGGGCTCGTCAGCGTGCAGCTCGCCACGAACACCGCGGCGAAGCCGAGCCATAGACGGATCGAGCCGCGTCCGGCGAGCCCGACGCCGCCAGGCAGCACCGCCTGCACGAGACGCCAGAAGAGAAGGAGGAACCAGACGGCGGAGATGCCGAACCAGCCGAAGACAACCGTGTGCATGCTTTGAAACAGGAGTGGGGAGGGGCGCGCGGGGCGCGACCCGCCGAGTTTAACCGGCCGGCGAACAAGACTCTAACGCGGCGTGCATCCGATTCACGCCGCGCGACGCGTGTGCCTGGCACACGCGCATGGCGCGCCACGCGAAGGCGGTCGGTCGGCCTTCGCGCGCGCCGTGCATCAGGGGCTCCGGTGCGTGAAGGTCAGCGTTGCGCCGGACGTGGTCACGATCTGCAATTGCTGCGGCTCGCGCATCTGCACGCCGGTCTTGTCGATGTGCGCGAGTGCGTCGAGGTACGCGGTTTCGAGCTGGCCGCCGAGCGTATTCGGGCAGGCCATCCGCGTGCCGGCGAGCGGCCCGAAACTCAACAGGCCGTTCTTGATCGCGTAGGTACCCATATAGCGGTTGCAGCCCGAGAAACCGCTGGCGCGCCGGATACCCGAATCGGTCGACAGTGCGAGCTTGATCGGCTCGCCGTTGTCGCCGTGCGGGATCGTGCGCGGCGTGCCGTCGGCGTTCAGCCAGCTGGTGAGCTCCCAGCTCGTGTCGTCGAGCAGCTGGACGGCGGCGGGGTTGTACGGGTCGGGCGCGGGGGCGGCGGAATCGGGGTTGGTCGGCATCGCGCAGGCGGCGAGAAGCGTGGCAAGCGTCAACGCGCAGAGCGGCGCGCGCAACGGGCGAAGCAGGCCGGTGCGTGCGCGTGCGGCGGCGGACAGGTGGGACATGAGCCTCGTTCCTCATCGGATTCTGATCAAGGCGTAAGAGTAACGCACCCGCCCCGCGACAGGCGAGCCGACACTTCACGCGTGAAAACGTTCGCAGCCCGCTCGCGGGCGGCCCGCGGCCGGTTGCCGGCACGGCGAAACGCGCCAAACCGGTGTCGTGGCGCGTGTTAACATCGGAGCCGTTTTCGTCCTCCACCAGAAGCGGGTAATCACATGCAGATCGGTCAGCGGCTCGGTACGCCGCTCTCACCCTCGGCCACGCGCGTCATGCTGCTCGGCGCCGGCGAACTCGGCAAGGAAGTCATCATCGCGTTGCAGCGGCTCGGCGTCGAAGTCGTCGCGGTCGACCGCTATCCGGACGCACCGGGCCATCAGGTCGCGCATCGCGCGCACGTGATCGACATGACGGATGCCGCCGCGCTGCGGGCGCTCGTCGAGGCAGAACGTCCGCACCTGATCGTGCCCGAGATCGAGGCGATCGCGACCGACGCGCTCGCGGCGATCGAGGCGGCCGGCCTTGCCGAGGTGATCCCGACCGCGCGCGCGACGCAGCTCACGATGAACCGTGAGGGGATCCGCCGGCTCGCGGCCGAGGAGCTCGGCCTGCCGACGTCGCCGTATGCGTTCGCGGATTCGTTCGAAGCATTCAGCGCGGCGATCGCGAAGATCGGCATGCCGTGCGTCGTGAAGCCCGTGATGTCGTCGTCGGGCAAGGGGCAGTCGGTCGTGAAGACCGAAGCCGACGTGAAGCCGGCGTGGGACTACGCGATGGCGGGCGGCCGCGTGAACCACGGCCGCGTGATCGTCGAAGGCTTTGTCGATTTCGACTACGAGATCACGCAGCTCACCGTGCGCGCGATCGATCCGGCAACGAATGCCACGCACACCTACTTCTGCGAGCCGGTCGGCCACGTGCAGGTCGCGGGCGACTACGTCGAGTCGTGGCAGCCGCAGCCGATGAGCGCGGCGGCGCTCGAGAAGTCGCGCGAGATCGCGCACAAGGTCACCGAGGCGCTCGGCGGGCGCGGGATGTTCGGCGTCGAGCTGTTCGTGCGCGGCGACGACGTGTGGTTCTCCGAGGTGAGCCCGCGGCCGCACGACACGGGCCTCGTCACGCTCGCGTCGCAGCGCCAGTCGGAATTCGAGCTGCACGCGCGCGCGATTCTCGGGCTGCCGGTCGATCCGGCGCTCGGTACGCCGGCTGCGTCGGCCGTGATCTACGGCGGGCTCGACGAGCGCGGGATCGCGTTCGAGGGCGTGCGTGAAGCGCTCGCGGTGCCGGGCGCCGACCTGCGCCTGTTCGGCAAGCCGGAAAGTTTTGCGAAGCGGCGCATGGGCGTCGCGCTGGCAACCGGCGCGACCGTCGACGAAGCCCGCGAACGCGCGAAGCGCGCCGCCGCGGCCGTCCGGCCCGTGTCGGCCCGCTGACGTAACCAGGAGAGGACGATGACGCCGAACTGGTTGCGTATTGGAAAACTGGCCGCCGCGCTGGCGCTTGTCGCGAGTCTCGCGGGTTGCGGCGTCGCGGCCGCACCCTGCCGGGTGGCCTCGGCCGGGCTCAAGATCGTGCCGCTCGTCGGCCACCTCGCGGCCGCGCCGACCGACGCGTGTGCCGACGTCATCGATCCCTGATCACGATACCCGGCACGATCACCAACAATAATCGCGCGCCCCTGCGAGGGCGCGTTTCCACCCGTCTCGTGAGAGGACCTGCATGATTCGCCAAACCCTCGCCGCGCTCGTGCTCGCCGGCACTGCCGTTTCCGTCGTGCATGCCGCGCAACTGACCGTCGAAGAGATCGACGCGGACTCGCGCCAGTTCACCGTCTACCAGTGCGCGAACCAGAAGCAGCCCGTGCGCGTGTCGTACTGGCTCGCGGGCAACGGCCAGAGCTTCGCGCTCGTGCCGGTCAACGGGAAGCAGATGCTGTTCGTCGACACCGTGTCGGCGTCGGGCGCGCGCTATCAGGCCGGCCGCTATACGTGGTGGACGAAGGGCAAGGAAGCGACGCTGCGCGACGAGATCGCCGACCAGAATTCGCCGCCGCTGCTGGGCGACTGCGTACAGGTCGAGAAGAAAAAGAAGAAGGGCTGAGCGCCCGGCACGAACGTGGGTCGTGCACCGCCGGTGCCTGCCGGCGGCTGGCTCCCGGGCCTGACGGCCCGGCACGCGGGCGGGCAGCAGGCGATCGGGCAGGACGATCCGGGAACAGACCCCTGAAATCGCCCACTGGCCGATCGAGATGCCCCGATCGGGTCTGTCTCCCGACCGCGCGGGCCTGCCCCGGCCCGCCGCGCGAACCGGCGTGACGGCCATTCGTGGCGTTGTCACGGACAGATGCCGCGCAGTGCTACAATACGCCCCTTTCCGCCGGCATTCGCGCCGAACGGAGTCCGCACGGACTGGCGTCCAGCGTTCACATTGAACCGGTCCCAAGCGCCAGAGCGGCGCCGCGCGGCGCGCCGCGGCTCCGTCTATTTCCGAATTGTGATGAGCGCAGGCCCGGCTGGCCTGACGCACGATGTCCCCGCCGCGCCTTTTGAGCGAAACGCCACCATGTCCGATTCTGTCGCCAAGCCCGTCGACGCAACCTTCGATCAATTCGGCCTTGCCGCCGATATCCTGAAAGCCATTGCGGAGCAGGGCTATACGACGCCGACGCCGATCCAGGCGCAGGCCATTCCGGTCGTGCTCGCCGGCCGCGACGTCATGGGCGCCGCGCAAACGGGTACCGGCAAGACCGCGAGTTTCTCGCTGCCGATCATCCAGCGCCTGCTGCCGCAGGCCAACACGAGCGCGTCACCGGCGCGCCACCCGGTGCGTGCGCTGATCCTCACGCCGACCCGCGAACTCGCCGATCAGGTCGCCGCGAACGTGCACGCGTATGCGAAGCACACGCCGCTGCGCAGCGCGGTCGTGTTCGGCGGCGTCGACATGAACCCGCAGATGGCCGAACTGCGCCGCGGCGTCGAGGTCCTGATCGCGACGCCGGGCCGCCTGCTCGACCACGTCCAGCAGAAGACGGCGAACCTCGGCCAGGTGCAGATCCTGGTGCTCGACGAAGCCGACCGGATGCTCGACATGGGCTTCCTGCCCGACCTGCAGCGCATCCTGAACCTGCTGCCGAAGGAGCGCCAGACGCTGCTGTTCTCGGCCACCTTCTCGGGCGAAATCAAGAAGCTCGCGTCGACCTACCTGCGCAACCCGCAGACGATCGAAGTCGCGCGCAGCAACTCGACGAACGCGAACGTCACGCAGATCGTCTACGACGTCGCCGAAGGCGACAAGCAGGCGGCCGTCGTGCAGTTGCTGCGCGATCGCGGGCTCAAGCAGGTGATCGTGTTCTGCAACAGCAAGATCGGCGCGAGCCGGCTTGCGCGCAATCTCGAGCGCGACGGCGTGGTCGCGTCGGCGATCCACGGCGACAAGACACAGATCGAGCGGATGCAGGCACTCGACGCGTTCAAGCGCGGCGAGATCGAAGCGCTGGTCGCGACCGACGTGGCCGCGCGCGGCCTCGACATCGCCGAGCTGCCGGCCGTGATCAACTTCGACCTGCCGTTCAGCGCGGAAGACTACGTGCACCGGATCGGCCGTACCGGCCGCGCGGGTGCGACGGGCGACGCGCTGTCGCTGTGCAGCCCGAACGAGCGCAAGCAGCTCGCCGATATCGAGAAGCTGATCAAGCGTCCGCTCGAAATGCAGACGCTCGCGCTCGACAAGCCGGCGCGCCATCGTCACGACGAGCGCGGCAACGACCGCGGCGGCGAGCGCAACAGCGAGCGCGGTGGCGAACGGGGCGGTGAGCGCGGCGGCGAACGAGGCGGCCGTCGCGATCGCGACGAGCATCGTGGTGCGGCGGGGCGCCGGCCGGGCGGCTCCGAGCGCGGTCATCACCGTCGCCATGAAGCGCCGGTCGACGATTTCTTCCTGAAGCCGTACGAGCCGTCGGCACCGGCGAAGCAGCAGGACGACGCGCAGCCTGCGCAGCAGCCCGAGAAGAAGGGGCCGAAGCGTCAGGTCGCCGCGCTGCTCGGCGGGTTCGGTATGCCGCGCAAGCCATCGGCGTAAGCCGGGCGGATGTGACGGTGCGGCGCGTGAGCGCCGCAGGAGAAGCGGGTGCATGCGATGAGCATGTGCCCGTTTTCTATTGGGGCCGCGGCTTGATGGGTGAGTGGAAGAGGGCGCGGGGCGCTGGCGGCGGGCAATGCAGTCTGCACCCGGCTTGCGTCTGGTCGCAGCGAACCCGGTGCGCTGCGCGCGTTAGCCGGCCTGCGGCCCGAAGCGCGTCGCCCACGCGGCCGTTGCGGCTGCGTAGAACGTGTCGAGCGTCGTGCCTGCGAGCGCGCCGTCGGGCGCGAGGCCCAGGTGCGCGGCCGCGGCCTGCAGCGCCGGCAGCGGATCGTCGCGTTCGAGCGCGGTCGCGCCCGTCTGCTTGCTGAGCTTTTCGCCGTTCACGTCGACGACGACGGGCACGTGCAGGTACCGCGGCGTCGGCACGCCGAGGCAGTGTTGCAGGTGGATCTGGCGCGCGGTCGAGTCGAGCAGGTCGGCGCCGCGCACGACGTGCGTGATGTGCGCATCGGCATCGTCGACGACGACCGCGAGCTGATAGGCCCATTGGCCGTCCGCGCGCTTCAGCACGAAATCGCCGACTTCGGTCGCGAGGTTCTGCGATTGCGTGTGCTGCCAGCGATCGTCGAACGTGACGATCGCGTCGTCGCCGTCCGGCACGCGCAGCCGCCAGGCACGCGCGGGCTTGCCGTGCAGGCCGCTGCGGCAGGTGCCGGGGTAGGCGAGCGTCGTGTGGCGCTCGTGGGCGGCGCGCAGCGAGTCGGCGATTTCCTTGCGCGTACAGCCGCACGGATAGACGCGCCCGGCCGCGACGAGCCGTTCGAGCGCAGCCGTATAGGCCGCATCGCGCGTGCTTTGCCAGACGGGCGGCTCGTCGGGTGTCATGCCGAAATGCGCGAGCGTCGCGAGGATGTCTTCGGCCGCGCCGGGCACCGTGCGCGGGCCGTCGAGATCCTCGATGCGCACGAGCCATGCGCCGCCGTGTGCGCGTGCGTCGAGCCAGCTCGCGAGCGCGCCGACCAGCGAGCCGAAGTGCAGCGGGCCGGTGGGCGACGGCGCGAAGCGGCCGCGATAGGCAGTCATCGGGGCGCGGGGCACCGCGCGCTTACGCGGCGCTGGCTGCCGGTGCGCAGGCCGGGCACGACTGGCCGGGCACGTAGCTCGGCGACTGTTGCGCGTCCGGCGTGACGACGGCGCGGCACGCGAAGCACGTGACGTTCTCGGTGGGCTGGAGTTGCGGGTTCAGCGCGGTGCGGTAGTCGAACACGAAGCAGTCGCCGTGATAGTGCGCGCCGCCGACTTCCTCGAAGTACTTCAGGATCCCGCCTTCGAGCTGGTACACGTTCTCGATGCCGATTTCCTTCATGTGGATCGCGGCTTTCTCGCAGCGGATCCCGCCCGTGCAGAACGACACGACCGTCTTGCCTTCGAGGTCGGCGCGGTTCGCGTCGATCACTTCCGGGAATTCGCTGAACTTGTCGATCCGGTAGTCGAGCGCGTCGTCGAACGTGCCGACGTCGACTTCGAATGCGTTGCGCGTGTCGAGCATCACGACCGGGCGGCCCGTGTCGTCGTGGCCGCGGTCGAGCCACGTCTTCAGCGTCTGCGCATCGACGAACGGCGCGCGGCCGAGTTCCGGCTTGATCGCCGGCTTCTTCATCGTGATGATCTCGCGCTTCAGGCGCACGAGCATGCGGCGGAACGGCTGCGAGTCGGACAGGCTTTCCTTGAACTGCAGCGACGCGAACTTGCCTTCGAACAGCGGATCGTGGCGCAGGTACGCGATGAACGCGTCGGCAGCTTCGCGCGTGCCGGCGATGAACAGGTTGATGCCTTCCGGCGCGAGCAGGATCGTGCCGCGCAGGCCGAGTTCGTTGCAGCGGGCGGTGACGAGCGGGCGCCATTGCTCGTTCGCGTCGAGCGACACGAAGTGGTAGGCGGCGAGGTTGACGATGGTCATGATGGTCCGACGGGAAAACGGCCGCACGGCGGCCCGCAAAAAAGGGTGCGAAGCCGGGGCGCTGATTCGAAAAACCGTATTATCCCGCAAACCGCGCCCAGGCCGGCATCCTGCCGTTTGGCCGGCCGCGCGACGTGCGGTCGCGCGCATCGGCCGAACGGCCGGCGCGGGGATTTTTTGGGCAGGCTGCGCGGCGGGGCGGCTACAATAGCGCCCATGTCAGATCCCCGCTTCGTCCATCTTCGCGTTCACTCCGAATTCTCGATTGCCGACGGCATCGTGCGCATTGACGACATCGTCAAGGCGGCGGCCGCAGACGGCCAGGGCGCGCTCGCGCTCACCGATCTCGGCAACGCATTCGGCCTCGTCCGTTTCTACCAGGAAGCCCGTGGCAAGGGCATCAAGCCGATCGCCGGCTGCGACGTCTGGATCGCGAATCCGGACGATCGCGACAAGCCGTCGCGGCTGCTGCTGCTCGTCAAGGACAAGGTCGGCTACCTGAATCTCTGCGAACTGCTGTCGAAGGCGTGGCTCACGAACCAGTACCGCGGCCGTGCGGAACTCGATGCGAGCTGGCTCGACGGCGAGCTCTCGCAAGGGCTGCTCGCGCTGTCGGGCGCACAACAGGGCGACATCGGGCTCGCGCTTGCCGCGGGCAACGAAGAAGCCGCGCGCCGTCACGCCGAGCGCTGGGCGAAGGTGTTCCCGGGCGGCTTCTACATCGAGCTGCAACGTTACGGCCAGCCGGGCGCCGAGGCGTACATCCAGCAGGCCGCGACGCTCGCCGCGGCGCTGAAGCTGCCGGTGGTCGCGACGCACCCGACGCAGTTCATGACCGACGACGATTTCACCGCGCACGAAGCGCGCGTGTGTATCTCGGAAGGCGACATCCTCGCGAACCCGCGGCGCCAGAAGCGTTTCACGACCGACCAGTATTTCCGCACGCAGGACGACATGGCCGCGCTGTTCGCCGACCTGCCGTCGGCGATCGCGAACACGGTCGAGGTCGCGAAGCGCTGCAACCTGAAACTCGAGCTCGGCAAGCCGAAACTGCCGCTGTTCCCGACGCCCGACGGCATGTCGCTCGACGACTACCTCGTTCAGCTGTCGAAGGAAGGGCTCGAGACCCGTCTCGCGCAGCTGTATCCGGCCGAAGCCGAGCGCGACGCGCAGCGCGACACGTACTACAAGCGGCTCGAATTCGAGTGCGGGACCATCACGAAGATGGGCTTCCCGGGCTACTTCCTGATCGTCGCGGACTTCATCAACTGGGCGAAGAACAACGGCGTGCCGGTCGGCCCGGGCCGCGGCTCGGGCGCCGGTTCGCTGGTCGCGTACGCGCTCGGCATTACCGACCTCGATCCGCTGCGCTACAACCTGCTGTTCGAGCGCTTCCTGAACCCGGAACGCGTGTCGATGCCCGACTTCGACATCGACTTCTGCCAGCACGGCCGCGACCGCGTGATCCAGTACGTGAAGGAGAAGTACGGCGCGGACGCCGTGTCGCAGATCGCCACGTTCGGCACGATGGCCGCGAAGGCGGCCGTGCGCGACATCGGCCGCGTGCTCGACCTCGGCTACATGTTCACCGATGGCATCGCGAAGCTGATCCCGTTCAAGCCGGGCAAGCACGTGACGATCGCCGACGCGATGAAGGAAGAGCCGCAGCTGCAGGAGCGCTACGACCACGAGGACGAAGTGCACCAGCTGCTCGATCTCGCGCAGCGTGTCGAAGGCCTCACGCGTAACGTCGGGATGCACGCGGGCGGCGTGCTGATCGCGCCCGGCAAGCTGACCGATTTCTGCCCGCTGTACACGCAGGGCGACGACGGCGGCGTGGTCAGCCAGTACGACAAGGACGACGTCGAAGCCGTCGGCCTCGTGAAGTTCGACTTTCTGGGTCTCACGACGCTGACGATCCTCGACTGGGCCGAGCGCTACATCCGCCGCCTCGATCCGTCGAAGGCCGACTGGTCGCTCGCGCAGGTGCCGCTCGACGATCCCACCTCGTTCCAGATCCTGAAGAAGGCCAACACGGTCGCGGTGTTCCAGCTGGAAAGCCGCGGGATGCAGGGCATGCTGAAGGATGCGCAGCCCGACCGCTTCGAGGACATCATCGCGCTCGTGTCGTTGTACCGTCCGGGCCCGATGGACCTGATCCCGAGCTTCTGCGCACGGAAGCACGGCCGCGAGAAGGTCGACTATCCGGATCCGCGCGTCGAACCCGTCCTGAAAGAGACCTACGGCATCATGGTCTATCAGGAGCAGGTGATGCAGATGGCGCAGATCATCGGCGGCTACTCGCTCGGCGGCGCGGACTTGCTGCGTCGCGCGATGGGCAAGAAGAAGCCCGAGGAGATGGCCAAGCACCGCGAAATCTTTGCCGAGGGTGCGGCGAAGAACGGCCTCACGCGCGAGAAGTCCGACGAGATCTTCGACCTGATGGAGAAGTTCGCGGGCTACGGCTTCAACAAGTCGCACGCGGCTGCCTATGCGCTGCTCGCGTACTACACCGCGTGGCTGAAGGCGCACCATCCGGCCGAATTCATGGCGGCCAACATGACGCTCGCGATGGACGACACCGACAAGGTGAAGATCCTGTTCGACGATTGCGTCGTGAACAACCTCGCCGTGCTGCCGCCGGACATCAACCAGTCGCATTACCGCTTCGAGCCGGTCGCCGAAGCCGACGGCAAGCGCTCGCGCACGATCCGCTACGGCCTCGGCGCGGTGAAGGGCAGCGGCCAGAACGCGATCGAGGAAATCCTGCGTGCCCGCGAGGAAAAGCTGTTCACCGACCTGTTCGACTTCTGCGAGCGGATCGACCGACGCGTCGTCAACCGCCGCACGGTCGAGGCACTGATCCGCGCCGGCGCGTTCGATTCGCTGAATACGAACCGTGCGCAGCTGATCGCGTCGGTGCCGCTGGCGATGGAAGCGGCCGACCAGGCCGCGGCGAACGCGATGCAGGCCGGCCTGTTCGACATGGGCGCCGAGTCGCCGCACGCGCATGCGCTCGTCGACGAGCCCGCGTGGGACGACAAGCGCCGCCTGCAGGAAGAGAAGGGCGCGCTGGGCTTCTACCTGTCCGGCCACCTGTTCGACGCGTATCGCGACGAGGTGCGCCGCTTCGTGCGGCAAAAGGTCGGCGACCTGAAGGAAGGGCGCGACAAGCTCGTGGCCGGCATCATCGCGTCGTTGCGCACGCAGATGACCCAGCGCGGCAAGATGCTGATCGCGCTGCTCGACGATGGCTCGGGCCAGTGCGAGATCACGATCTTCAACGAGCAGTTCGAGGCGAACAAGGCGCTGTTCAAGGAAGACGAGCTGCTGATCGTGCAGGGGCAGGCGCGCAACGATGCGTTCACGGGCGGCATCCGCTTTACGACCGATACCGTGATGGATCTCGAACGCGCGCGCAGCCGTTATGCGCAGGCCGTGCGGCTGACGATGAACGGCAACGCCGACGCGGCCGCGCTGCGCCGCGTGCTCGAGCCGCACGTGTCGAAGGACGATCCGGCGGCGAACGTGGTCGAAGCGCCTGCGCCGCGCGGCGGCGGGCGCGATGGCGGTCGTCGGCCGCAGGCGCCGCTGCCGAACGGGCTCGCGGTGCAGGTCCACTACAGCAACGCGCGGGCGCAGGGTGAAATGCGCCTCGGCGACGCATGGCGCGTGAAGCCGAGCGACGTGCTGCTCGCGGAGCTGCGGGCCACGTTCGACGGCAGCGTCGTCGAAATCACGTACTGACCGCGCCTCCACGGGGGCGGCTGTCGCTGCGGCCCGTCGCATCGCCATCGTGCGGTGCGGCGGGCCGTTTTTGCATGTGCACGCAAGCAGGTCTTGGGCTGGCCATCCGGACGCTATACAATCCGGCGCTAGCCGCACGAACGCGGCGTTGACCGCCGCTCGTCCGGCGGATGGCGCCGGTATCGCGCACATAAACGGGGGCGGATCCGTGCGGCGAGCGGCGACATGCGACAAGGCCGTCCCGGAACCGGACACTGTGGAATGGCCCATCGCGACGACAAAAAACTGACAGTCTCCACATGACCATGGCCAATGTGAACCCGACGCAGCGGATCCTCGTGATCCGGATCGATTTTCTGGGCGACATGCTGTGCACAACGGCGTTTCTCCGCGCGCTGAAGGAGCGCTGGCCCGGCGCCGAACTGCATGTGGTCGGGAACCGCTACAACGCGGCTGCGCTGGCCGGAAACCCTGACGTGGACATGATCCACACCTACGTCTATAGCCGCCAATGCGAGCGCAACGACCGTCCCGGGCGGATGCGCGCATTCTTCGACCGGCTGCGGCTCGTGCGGCGCCTGCGTCGCTTGCGGTTCGACCTCGTGGTCGTGCCGAACGGCGGCATGCATCGCAGCAGCATGCAGTTCGCGCGTCAGATCGGCGCGAAGGATTGCCGCTGGCACGATGCCGAGACCGAATTCGACGATCGCAAGCCCGAGCATGTCGCGCAGCGGCCGATGTGCCACGAGGCGCTGTCGGGTTTCCGGCTCGTGCCCGAACTCGGTCGCGCCGATCTTGACCGTCTCGAGTTGTCGGTTCACCCCGACCGCGCGCTGCAGGACGCGTGGTATCGGCTGCTCGGCGCGCGCACGAAGCCGCGCGTCGGGTTGTTCGTGACGAACAAGGCGGCCGAGCGCCGCTGGTCCGCGGATCGCTGGCGCGACCTCGCCGAGCGGCTGGCGCCGCACGCCGACGTGATCGTGTTCCGCGATCCGGCTATCGGACATGCCCCCGAGGACGATTCGTGGCGCGACGTGAGCGCGCGCCATGTTGCGCCGTCGTCGGTCGGCGAGCTGGTGGCCGCCGCGAGCCTGCTCGATGCGATTGTCTCGGCCGACAGCGCTCCCGTGCATCTCGCGTCGGCGCTCGGCGTGCCCGTCGCCGCGCTGTTCGAGGACCGTCCGGAGAAATATTTGCGCTGGCATCCGCTTGGTGTGCCCCACGTGATCCTGCGCGCCGGCACGACCGTCGACGCGATCGGCGTCGACGAGGTCGAGCGCGCGGTGAATCACCTGCTGCCGCAGGCTACCCATCGTGACGAGCCGTTGGCCGGCGCGGCATACGCGCGGCCGGCTGCTGCCGCCACGCCGGCGATCATGACGGTTGCGTCGTAGCACCGCGGGCACATCGCAAGCCCCGCGTACGGCACCGAGGCGGGCACACGGTGCGCCTGCCCCGCCGCACTGCGCGCGGGGCCGCATCAGGCCAGCCGCACGGCCGATTCGCCACGCCGCGCCGGGTGCTGCAAAATCCTGTACATTGCCAGCCTTGTTCAGCCAGTCAGACACACCCGCCGTGGCCCTGTTTTCTTCCGCCCGCCCGCCCAGAACCATCCTCGTTGCCGCGCCGCGCCGTATCGGCGACGTGCTGTTGACGACGCCGCTCGTCCGTTCGCTGAAGGCCCGCTGGCCTGATGCGCAGATCGACATGCTGGTGTTTCGCGGCACCGAGGGCGTGCTCGAGCACAATCCGGACGTACGGCGCGTGATCGTCGTCGCGCAGCGCGCGGGATTCCGCGAGCGGCTGCGCGACGCGCTGTCGATGTGGCGCCGCTACGATCTCGCGTGCGCGGCGCTGAGCTCCGACCGGCCGCGCTTCTACAGCTGGTTTGCGGGCCGCAAGCGGGTGGGCCTCGTCGATCCGAACCGCGTGACGTGGCTCACGCGGATGATGCTGAACGGGATCGCGATCAATCACCACGAATCCGCGCATACGGTCGTCAGTACGCTCGCGCTTGCCCCCGTGATCGGTATCGAGCCGGTGTCCGAGGTCGTTGCGCCCGGCATCGGCGACGATCCGGCGCGGCGCGCGCGCTTCGACGCGTGGCTCGCCGAGTCGCCGGCGATCCGCGACGGCAAGCCGCTGGTCGTGCTGCATCCGTATCCGATGTTCCGTTACAAGCAATGGCGGCTCGACGGCTGGGTCGAGATGATCGGCTGGCTGCGCGGGCACGGCTTCGCGGTCGCGCTGTCCGGCGGCCCGGCCGACAGCGAGCGCGAGTATGCGGAGCAGGTCGCGGCCGAAGCGGGCGGCGATGTGCTGAACCTGGTCGGACGCCTGACGTTTGGCGAAAGCGCCGAACTCGTGCGGCGCGCGCGGCTTTTCATCGGACCCGACACCGGCGCGACGCACGTCGCGGCCGCGACCGGCACCGACACGATCGCGCTGTTCGGCCCGTCCGACCCCGTGCGTTGGGGGCCGTGGCCGCAGCACTGGCCCGCGACCGAGAATCCGTGGCCGCTGCGCGGCTCGGGGCGGCACGGGAACGTGTGGCTGCTGCAGGGGGAGGGCGATTGCGTGCCATGCCGGCACGAGGGTTGCGAGCGCAAGGTCGACAGCCGCAGCGATTGCCTCGTCAATCTCAGTGCGCAGCGCGTGAAAGCCGCGGCGGCCGAGATGCTCGGGCTGAATCCGCCGGGCCCGGCCGAAACCGTCGTCGATACGTCGCGACTGCATCGCACCGGATCCGACTGACGCACGGGCGATGCGCGCTTCCCGCCGGTTGCAGGCGGCGTGTTTCGCGACGAGCCGGCCGCCCGGCCCGTTTCCTTCGAAGAGGGGAGACTCCGCTGCGGTCGAAGCCGGCCGACAGCGGAGCGTATGCCGTTGCGCGTTACGCGCTGCGCCGGATCGCCGACGTCTCGCGCGGTAGCGCCTCGCTGCGCTCGCCGCAGCCGAGCAGGATGCCGGCCAGCAGCACGATCAGGTGCCCTTCGGCGAAATCGAGCAGCAGTGAATTCGCGAGACTGCCGATTGCGAAGATCGCGAGCCAGGCGAGCAGCAGGTGCCGCGAGCGCGGATCGAGCGCGCGGCTGCCGCGCGCAATCTGCACGATCAGGTTGACGAACAGCACCAGGCCGAGCGTGCCGAGCTGCACGGCCATCAGCAGGTATTCATTGTGCGGGTTCGACGTGAGCTGGCCCTCGGCGGCCGTCTTGCCGGCCGTCAGCCGCTCGAACTCCGACTCCAGGCCGCCCGCGCCATAGCCGATCGCGGGGCGCTGGCGATACAGCTCGAGCCCCTTCTTGTACCACTCGAGGCGCAGCCCGGTGGACGTGGCCGCATCGCTCTGCCGGTACTGCTGCACTTCCGTCACGACCTTCGTGAGCCGGCCGTTGTGAACCGTACACGCGGCGACCACGAGCGCGATGCCGGCCAGCACGAGCACGCCGGCGGCAAGCCCCGCACGCAGCGCCGATTGCCGGCGCAGCAACAGCACGAAACGCACGGCGACGACGAGGATCAGCAGCAGCGCGATGACCTGCCCGGTGCGTCCCTGCAGCATCACGAACACGTTGACGAGCGACCACGCGGCAATGCCCGCATACGCGATGCGCGACAGCGTCGTGCGGGCCGCCAGCGCGAGATCGGCCGCCTGGTAGAACAGCAGCGCGCCGAACATGCCGGCAGCGATGTGGTTCTTGAACACCCAGGCGCGCGACAGCGGCAGCTCGGTCGCGTGCGCGGGCCCGATCGCAGTCAGGCCGAGATAGTTGGTCGTCGACAGCAGCAGGATCACGCACAGCGTGCCGAACCAGCAGCGCCGCACGATCGGCGCCCAGTTCGAATGGCGGAACGCGAGGACGGCGAATGGCAGCAGCAGCAGCTTGTCGTACTTGGCGACCCAGTTCCACGCCTTGTTGTGCGGCGCGACCGTATAGGTGACGCTGGCGGCCAGCGCGGCCAGGATCAGCAGTGCCGCGAGCGAGGCCGGGTCGGTGACGAACGAGCGCAGGTCGCGCCAGAATTCGGGAGAAATCACGAGCGCGGCGGCAAACAGCCCGCAGAACACGTTGGTCAGCGCGGTCGAGACGGGCACCATGCAGAGCGCGGCGACAGCGAATGCGCGGGCGGCGGTCAGGCGCCGCGAGGCGGGAGCGGAAAACGAAAGCATCGGAACCTGTCGAATGAACGAATGCGGCTTGCGGACATCGTGCTGCGCGCCGCGCGCCCCGGCGGGAGATCCGGGACGAACGGCGCAGAGTATACGCGATGCAGGGGGCGTTTCCGTGCTGTTTTCGGGGTCCGATCAGCTGAACGCGCGCTTGATCCGCGAGCGCAGCAGCGCGCGCTTCAGGCGGCCAGCGACTGCCGGCGTGTCGAGCGTGACGCGCGTGCCGGCCGGCTCGCCGCGATGCAGGAAGTAGCGGTCGAACGTCGCCTGGGTCATGCCCCATTTGTTCAGGAACTGGCGGCGACCGTCGTTCTTGACGATCTTGCCCGTGCTCTTCTGCTGGAAGTGGTAGACGAGGCTGTCGCCGACGCCGACGAAGATCCGGCAGCCGGCATCCCAGAATTTCATCGAGAAGTCGTTGTCGCTGCTCATGCCGGGCGACAGTTCGCTGCTGTAGCCGCCGATCCGGTTCCACCAGTCGCGGTGCACGAGCGTCGGCGGCCAGGTCGAGCCGAGCCAGTCCGCGCGCACGAGCTTCGGGGCTGCGGCGACGAGGCCCGCCGCGTCGAACTGTTCGGCGTCGCGGCCGAAATTGCTGACCACGACGCACGGGTTGCGCGTGTCGACCGGCTCGACCATCGTGCCCGACAGCATGAAGAGGTCGGTCGGCATCTGTTCGATGCGGCGCACGAGCGCCGTGTCCCAGCCGGGGCAGCAGAACATGTCGTCGTTCATGTAGACGACGTAGTCGCGCGTGGCGCGCGCGGCGGCCCAGTTCACCGCGTGGCAGATGCCGATGTTGGTCGGCGACGCGGTGTGTTCGATGCCTTCGCTGCGCACCCAGTCGAGCGTGCCGTCCGAGCCGTCGTTCACGTGCACGATGATCTGGTGGTCGTACGCGGAATGGCGGCGCAGGCTGTCGACGACGAGCTTGAGGTACGGCAGGTTGTTCCAGGTCGGAATGATGATGGAGAACATGGCGGTCGGATTCGGTAGTCGTCGTGGCGGGCGGCGTGTGGCGCCGCCGGTCGGGCAGGCACGCGCGGCGCGGGCAGCCCGGCATTGTAACGCCGGGCCGGCTGCATGCCGGGTGGGCGCTCAGCGCGCCCGTTCGTGGCCGAGCTTCAGGAAGCGGTAGTACACGGTTTCCGCGTTGAACACGGCGATCATGAAGCCGGCGCGGCCGTCGAGGAAGCCGCGCCGCAGCAGGTAAGTGCGCACGAACGCCCAGGCACCGCGCGCGAGCGCCTTGCCGAAGCCGCCGCGCTGGCCGGCCGCGCGGCGCTGGCGTGCGCCGGCCGTCGAATACGCGTCGAGCTTGCGCACGACGGCTTCGAAATCCTCGTACGAGTAGTGCATCAGCTTGCCGGACAGGCGCTGCGCGGCGCCATCGAACACGAGCCGTTCGTGCACGAGATCGTCCGAGAAGCGCGCCGCGCCGCGCCGGAACAGGCGCGGGATCCAGTCCGGATACCAGCCGCTGTGGTGGATCCACTGGCCGCAGAAGCTCGACAGCCGGTCGACCGCATAGACTTGCGCGGCCGGCGCGCGGATCGTGTCGCGGATCGACTGCGCGAGTGCCGGGGTGACGACTTCGTCGGTATCGAGGGACAGGATCCAGTCGGTGTCGAGCGCGTCGAGCGCGCGGTTCTTCTGCGGGCCGAAGCCCGGCCAGTCGCGCTCGACGATCACGCGCGCACCGTGCGCCTGCGCGATCGCGACGGTATCGTCGGTGCTGCCGCCGTCGATGACGACGACGTCGTCGGCGAACGACAGCGCTGTCAGGCACTGCGCAAGCCGCGCGGACGCGTTGAGGGCGATGAGGGCGACGCCGAGGGAGGGTTCTGCCATGAAATCGTCGAAAAGGCGGAGAAAACAGTGAGCGGCAGTATACCCGCGGGCCGGCCGCCCTTCCGCATCGGCCATGACCGTGCCGGCCGGAGCGGTGCGGCTATAATGTTGAGCCCTTTTCGGCACCCGCCCGACAGGGCGAAATCCCGGGCAGCCGCGCCCGGGCGCCGCTTCGCGGCTCAAGAAGGATTGCCTTGGAAACCCAGAACACTCTTCGCAAACCGATGGACGGCACGGGCACCTCGCCCGTGACGGTCCTCAAGCGCCTGTGGCCGTACATCCGGCCGCTGATCGGCATCGTGGTGTTCGCCGTGATGACGATGGGCGTCGTCGCGGCCACCGAGGCCGGTATCCCGGCGCTGCTCAAGCCGCTCCTCGACCACGGCTTCGGCGCGCATGGCAGCGACAGCGCGAAATGGTACGTGCCGGTCGCGGTGATCGGCCTCGCGCTCGTGCGCGGCGTGTCGCAGTACACGTCGAATTACCTGCTCAACTATGTATCGAACCGCATCCTGCTGCAGTTGCGGCTCGAAATGTTCCAGCGGATGCTCCACACGAGCGCGTCGTTCTTCCAGCGCGAGACCGCGAGCACGGTGATCAACGCGATCGTGTTCGAGGTCAACCAGATCCTGTCGGTGCTGACGGGCGTGATGGTCACGCTCGTGCGCGACTCGCTGACGGTGATCTTCCTGCTCGGCTACCTGTTCTACCTGAACTGGCGGCTCACGCTGATCGTCGCGGTGATCCTGCCCGGCATCGGCTGGCTTGTCAGCAAGATCAACCGCCGCCTGCGCCGCCTGAACCGCGAGCACCAGACGCTGACCAACGAACTGTCGTACATCGTCGAGGAGACGGTCGGCGGCTACAAGGTCGTCAAGGTGCACAACGGCGAAGCGTACGAGATGGACCGCTTCACGCAGATGAGCAAGCGCCTGCGCGGCTACGCGATGCGCATGACGGTCTCCGGCGGCCTCGCTCAGCCGCTCACGCAGTTCCTCGCGTCGATCGCGCTCGCGGTCGTGATCACGATCGCGGTCGTGCAGTCGTCGAACGACCAGACGACGGTCGGTGGCTTCGTTGCGTTCGTCACGTCGATGCTGCTGGTGATCTCGCCGCTCAAGCACCTGATCGACGTCAACCAGCCGCTGCAGCGCGGGATGACGGCCGCCGAACTGATCTTCGGGCTGATCGACGAACCGGCCGAGCCGCAGGGCGGCGGCCGGCCGCTGGCCCATGCGCGCGGCGACATCGAGTTCCGCAACGTGTCGTTCGACTACGGCGCGGCCGAGCGGCCGACGCTCGACCGCATCTCGTTCAAGGTCGCGCCCGGTGAAATGATCGCGCTCGCGGGCCCCTCCGGCAGCGGCAAGACGACGCTCGTCAACTTGCTGCCGCGCTTCTTCGACCCGACCGACGGTGCGATCCTGGTCGACGGCGTGCCGGTTGCCGACTACGACCTCCATGCGTTGCGCGGCCAGATGGCGATGGTCAGCCAGGATGTCGTGCTGTTCAACGACACGATCGCCGCGAACGTCGCGTACGGGCAGACGCCCGACCGCGCGCGCGTGCAGGCCGCGCTCGAGGCCGCGAACCTCGCCGATGCGGTCGCCGCGATGCCCGACGGGCTCGACACGCTCGTCGGCGGCAACGGGATGCGTTTGTCCGGCGGCCAGCGCCAGCGGCTCGCGATCGCGCGCGCGATCTACAAGGACGCGCCGATCCTGATCCTCGACGAAGCGACGTCGGCGCTCGACTCGGAATCGGAGCGCCACGTGCAGGCCGCGCTCGAACGGCTGATGGAAGGCCGCACGACGCTCGTGATCGCGCACCGGCTGTCGACGATCGAGCGCGCGGACCGCATCCTCGTGCTCGAGGCCGGCAAGATCGTCGAAGAGGGCAGCCACGACGAATTGCTGCGCCACGGCGGCCTCTACGCGCACCTGCACCGGATCCAGTACCAGCAGCAGGCCGCGTAACGCGCGGTCATGCGCGCAGTCATGTGGCCCCGCGATGCCATGTGCTAGTCTTCATCGGGTAGTCCGAGTGGTTTCGTTCGACGTGACAACACGGAGGGAAGGCACGATGAAGAAGATGCACGGGATGATGCTGGCCGCGGTGATCGCGGCGGGTTTCGCCGCGCCGGCCGCGATGGCGCAGGACCACGACAACCGCAACGACCAGGGCGACCATGGCATGCAGCACGGCCATGGCCCGAAACGCATGCCGCCCGGCCAGATGCGCCATGAGGAGGACGTGCCGCCGCGCTGGGCTGACCAGCCGCGCCGCGAGTGGCACAAGGGCGACCGGCTTCCCCCCGAGTTCCGCGATCGCCAGTACGTGATCGACGACTGGCGCGGCTATCACCTGAGCCAGCCGCCGCGCGGCTATCAATGGGTGGGCGTCGGCGGGGATCACCTGCTGGTGCAGATCGGTTCCGGCATCGTGCTGCGGATCGGCGACTGACCTGGCCGATGGCCCGGCACGGATCGCGATGCCGCGATGCGCGCCGGGCAACCGGTTCATCGCATCACTTTGCCGCTGCGTGGCGGAACCAGCGGCGCTCGATTTTCGACATCACCCAGCACACGCCCAGCGCACACACGGTGCCGAGCGTCACCTCGCCGAGCCGCATCAGCGGAATGTCCCACAGCGGGCCGTTGCCCGGAAACAGCAGCACGATCGTCGCGGTCACGCCGCCGAGCCGTGCCGCGCTGCCGACGTTCAGGCACCAGCAGCTGACGATCACGACCGCGACGGTAATCGCATACGCGACGAGGCGGTCGCCGCCGAGCGCCGCGCCGGCGAAGCCGAGCACGCCGCCGACCATCGCGCCGATGAACTGGTCGCGCGACAGCGACATCGTGTCCGAGTAGTTGTGCTGCGTGACGGCGATCGCGGTGATCGCGGCCCATACGGCCTGCTCGGTGTGCAGCGCGCGGCCGATCACATACGCGAGGCATGCGCCGCACACGGCCTGCAGTGCCATCAGCCCGCCTTGCGCGAGCCGTTCGCTGAATGACAG
The DNA here is from genome assembly GCF_902499025.1 of Burkholderia lata. Taxonomy (GTDB): domain Bacteria; phylum Pseudomonadota; class Gammaproteobacteria; order Burkholderiales; family Burkholderiaceae; genus Burkholderia; species Burkholderia lata_C. The sequence goes on from NZ_CABVPW010000015.1 coordinate 183,111, forward strand.
CCCCTTGAACAGATCGAAGATCGACTGCTGGATCTGCTGGCGGGCTTCGTTGAGTGTCCTGATCGTATCCATCATGCGTTGGCCAAGAAGCGGGTAACGGCGGCGTGCCGGCTCAGTGCGCTTGTTCGGGCGATGCGGCGGCCGCTTCGTCGGCGGCCGCGTCGCCGTTGTCGACGCGCGTTTCGGGCATCACGAGCCAGACCAGCAGCACCGCGAGCGCACCGGCGCCCGCGAGCCCGAAGAAGCTCACGGCGTTGCCGAAGTGATCGGCAACGTAGCCGGCCGCAGCCGTGCTGAGCGTCGCGCCGATTCCGGCCGCGAGCCCGAACAGCCCGATGCACAGGTTGTAGCGGCCCTTGCCGCCCGCGACGTCGGCCGCGATCAGCGGCAGCATCACGCCGAACACGGCCGCGCTGATGCCGTCGAGCATCTGCACGGGCACCAGCAGGTACGGGCTGCTCACGCCCGCGAACAGCAGCGCGCGCACCGGCAGTGCCGAGAAGCCGAGCAGCAGGATCGGCCGGCGCCCCCAGCGTTGTGCGGAGCGCCCGACCCACGGCGACAGCATCGCGACGATCGCCTGCGGCACGATGATGCATGCGGCGATCACGAGTTGCACGTTCTCGCCCATCCCGGCCGTCACTTCGCCGGCGGCGAGGTTCAGCATCGCCGCGTTCGACAAGTGGAATAGCACGACGCACGCCGCGAAGATCAGCATCCGGCGGTCGCGCAGCAGTTCGAGCAGCGTTTCGCGTTCGCCGGCTTCGTCGCGATCGTCGGGCTTCGACGACTGCGGGATCACCTCGTGCGTCGGCTGGATCATCGCGAGCGCGAACAGCGCGGGCAGCGCCAGCACGGCGGTCAGCCAGAACACCGCGCGCGCGGAGAAGTATTCGCCGGTGAGCCCCATCAGGCCCGCCGCGACTGCACTGCCGATCGACGCCCAGCGTGCGTTGCGGCCGAGCCGGTCGCCGAGATCGGCGCGGCCGACGAGCGAGAACGAAATTGCGGCCATGGCCGGCACGAGCATGCAGCTCGCGAAACCGTGGAACACCTCGGCGGCGATCACCGGCACGATGGTCGGGCTGGACGCGAGCAGCACCGCGGACAGGATGATGGCCACGATGGCCCACGCGGCCGCGCCTTTCTTGTTCTTCAGCGCATCGACGGCCGCGCCGCCGGGCACCTGGCTGACCATTGCGCTGATCGTGCCGATCGACAGCACCATGCCGATCTCGCCCTGCGTCCACTTGTGCGACGCGAGGTAGGACGCGATGAACGGACCGAACCCTGTTTGAACGTTTGCAACGAAGAAGTTGAGCCAGTCGAGGGACCGGAGACTGCGTACGCTGACGGAATGCTTGATCGTCATCGGGTCGCGCTCGCAGACGAAGCCGGTGCCGGGGCAACGGGCGGGAAGACCGCGACGATCGGCTTGTCGGCCGCGTAGGGCGGCGACGCCTTGATCTGTGCGTCGTTCAGGTCGAGCTGCGGATGCAGCGCCTTGTCGCGCGTGACGAAGCGCAGCGCGCCCCAGCTTGCGGCGATCGAACGGCGATCCGTATTGACGAGGCCGCCGAGGTCGAGCACGACAGCCTGCGGCTGCGATGCGCGGTCGATCAGCACGTCGACGATGCGGCCGATCTTCGTGCCGTTCGGGCGCTCGACGTCGCTGTCGAGCATCGGCAGTCGCGTCGCGGGCGAAGCGGCGGCCGAACCCGACAGCGGCACGGCCTTGGGCCGCGCGGCCGGCGGCAGGTCGCCCGACGGCACGTCGAGCACGATCGGCTCCTGTTTGCCGCCCGGCGTGAAGCGGAACACGTTCCACGGGAAGATGACCTTGCGGTCGCCCACGCCCATGAAGCCCTGCAGGTTGACGATCATCTCGCGCGGCTTGCCGCTCGCGTCGGTCACCATGTCGACCGCGCGGCCGATCACCTTGCCGTTGCGGCGCGCGACTTCGCTGTCGAGCAGCGCATGGATCTGGGTGCGGTCGAGCGGGCGCGTCGCGACGATCGGCGGGGGCGGAGGCGGCGGCGGTGTCGGCGATTCGGGGCGCTGCACGGGCTTCGGCCGCGTGACCTCGCGGTGCGGCTTCTTCGGCGCTTCCGGTTCCTCCGGGTGCGTCGGCGCCGGCACGGGCGGCATCGTCAGCGGTTCGCCGGCGGTTTCCTCGATGGGCTCGACGAGGGCTTCGCTGATCGGCGCGGGCGGATTCCGGACCGGCAGCAGCCCGCAGCCGGACAGCAGCGCGGTGGCGGCGAGAACCAGGAAGACCGTCGAGGACGGCAACGACTTGCTGCGGGATGCGGGAAACGGAAGTCCGCCGCTCATTGACACTCACTCCATGGGTCGGGGGCGGCCCGAGGGCACGCGGCTGGCGATGGATGGCGGGTGCGGGCGGCGCACCACGCGAGGTGAGATTTTAACGTGTCTTGCTTTCAGGACCGATTTCGATGGCTTGCTGGAGGCCGACTGTCGGGAAAAGGAAGGGATCGCGGGGTGGGGGAGAGGGGGCAGAATCCGGCTGCGGCTGCGTAAGGTGAAGGTGAAGGTGAAGGTGAAGGTGAAGGCCAAGGCCAAGGCCAAGGCCAAGGCCAAGGCCAAGGCCAAGGCCAAGGCCAAGGCCAAGGCCAAGGCCAAGGC